>NZ_CP077094.1:0-1455833 GCF_014269025.2 Pseudomonas promysalinigenes
GTGTCAGTGGAACTTTGGCAGCAGTGCGTGGAGCTTCTGCGCGACGAACTGCCTGCCCAGCAATTCAACACCTGGATCCGTCCGCTACAGGTCGAAGCCGAAGGCGACGAGTTGCGCGTGTATGCGCCCAACCGTTTCGTGCTCGATTGGGTGAATGAAAAGTACCTTGGCCGTTTGCTCGAGCTGTTGGGTGAAAACGGTAGCGGCATGGCGCCTTCCCTCTCCTTATTAATAGGCAGCCGCCGCAGTTCTGCTCCTCGTGCTGCACCCAATGCACCGGTCAGCGCTGCTGTGGCGGCATCTCTGGCCAACACCCAGGCGCAACAGGCTGCAGCACCCACAGTGGTTGCGCTTGCCGAACCTGTAGAGGCTTCGGTGGGTGAGCAGGTGCAAGTCAATGAGGTGAATGACTCGCCTTCGCGTGATAGCTTCGACGGCATGGCTGACAGTGGCTCAGCGCCTGCTCCCGGCAGCCGCACTGAGCAACGCACGGTTCAGGTGGAAGGTGCGCTCAAGCACACCAGTTATCTGAACCGTACCTTCACCTTCGAAACCTTCGTCGAAGGTAAGTCGAACCAGTTGGCCCGTGCTGCTGCCTGGCAGGTAGCCGACAACCCCAAGCATGGCTATAACCCACTGTTCCTCTACGGTGGGGTGGGCCTGGGTAAAACTCACCTGATGCATGCCGTGGGTAACCATCTGCTGAAGAAAAACCCGAATGCCAAGGTTGTTTACCTGCATTCGGAGCGCTTCGTCGCGGATATGGTCAAGGCTCTGCAGCTCAACGCGATCAATGAGTTCAAACGTTTCTATCGTTCGGTGGATGCGCTACTGATCGACGACATTCAGTTCTTCGCCCGCAAAGAGCGTTCTCAAGAAGAGTTTTTCCATACCTTCAACGCCTTGCTCGAGGGTGGTCAGCAGGTGATCCTCACCAGCGACCGCTACCCCAAGGAGATCGAAGGCCTGGAAGAACGTCTGAAGTCGCGCTTCGGCTGGGGCCTGACGGTGGCCGTAGAACCACCGGAGCTGGAAACCCGCGTGGCGATCTTGATGAAGAAGGCCGACCAGGCCAAGGTTGAGCTGCCTCACGATGCTGCCTTCTTCATTGCCCAACGCATCCGCTCCAACGTACGTGAACTCGAAGGTGCCTTGAAGCGCGTGATCGCTCACTCGCATTTCATGGGCCGGGATATCACCATCGAGCTGATTCGCGAGTCGCTCAAAGACTTGCTGGCACTGCAAGATAAACTCGTGAGTGTGGATAACATCCAGCGCACGGTGGCCGAGTACTACAAGATCAAGATCGCCGATCTGTTGTCCAAACGCCGCTCGCGCTCGGTTGCACGCCCCCGTCAGGTAGCCATGGCTCTGTCGAAGGAACTGACCAACCACAGCTTGCCTGAGATAGGTGACATGTTTGGCGGTCGCGACCACACCACAGTGCTGCACGCGTGCCGCAAGATCAACGAATTGAAGGAATCCGACGCGGACATCCGCGAGGACTACAAGAACCTGCTGCGTACGCTGACAACGTGATGCATTCCAGCGCAGCTAATTGAAGGCAAGGGACTAGACCATGCATTTCACCATTCAACGCGAAGCCCTGTTGAAACCCCTGCAACTGGTCGCCGGTGTCGTCGAGCGCCGCCAGACCTTGCCGGTGCTGTCCAATGTGCTGCTGGTCGTGCAAGGCCAGCAGCTGTCGTTGACCGGTACCGACCTGGAAGTCGAATTGGTTGGCCGTGTGCAACTCGAAGAGCCTGCTGAGCCTGGCGAAATCACAGTCCCGGCACGTAAGCTGATGGACATCTGCAAAAGCCTGCCAAACGATGTGCTGATCGATATCAAGGTCGATGAGCAGAAGCTGTTGGTCAAAGCTGGCCGCAGTCGCTTTACCCTGTCGACCCTGCCGGCCAATGACTTCCCTACCGTTGAAGAAGGCCCGGGCTCGCTGACCTGCAACCTCGAGCAGAGCAAACTCCGCCGCTTGATCGAGCGCACCAGTTTCGCCATGGCTCAGCAAGACGTGCGCTACTACCTCAACGGCATGTTGCTGGAAGTTTCGCGCAATACCTTGCGCGCCGTATCCACCGATGGTCATCGTTTGGCACTGTGCTCGATGAGCGCGCCGATCGAGCAGGATGATCGTCACCAAGTCATCGTTCCACGAAAAGGTATCCTCGAATTGGCTCGCCTGCTGACCGACCCGGAAGGCATGGTCAGCATCGTCCTGGGCCAGCACCATATCCGTGCCACCACCGGTGAGTTCACCTTCACCTCCAAGCTGGTCGATGGCAAGTTCCCGGACTACGAGCGTGTGCTGCCTAAAGGCGGTGACAAAGTAGTAGTCGGCGATCGTCAGGCGCTGCGCGAAGCTTTCAGCCGTACCGCAATTCTCTCCAACGAGAAATACCGGGGTATCCGTTTGCAGCTGGCGGCCGGCCAATTGAAAATCCAGGCCAACAACCCTGAGCAGGAAGAAGCGGAAGAAGAAATCAGCGTGGACTACGAAGGTAGTTCGCTGGAAATCGGCTTCAACGTGAGTTACCTGTTGGATGTGTTGGGCGTCATGACCACTGAGCAAGTTCGTCTGATCCTGTCTGACTCCAACAGCAGTGCCCTGCTGCAGGAAGCGGGCAATGACGACTCTTCCTATGTTGTCATGCCGATGCGTCTGTAATACGAAGCAGGCGAAATGTCCCTTCGACGGATCATGGTCACCGCGGTGCGCAACCTGCACCCGGTGACACTCTCACCTTCCCCCCGCATCAATATCCTTTACGGCGCCAATGGCAGCGGCAAGACCAGTGTGCTTGAAGCTGTGCACCTGCTTGGGCTTGCACGTTCATTCCGCAGTACCCGGTTGAACCCTGTAATTCAGTACGAGCAGGCGGCTTGTACAGTGTTTGGCGAGGTGCAGTTGGCTGAAGGGGGCACCAGCAATTTGGGCGTCTCTAGGGAGCGGGCGGGCGAATTTACCATCAGGATTGACGGACAGAATGCCAAGAGCGCTGCTCAGCTGGCAGAGTTGTTACCGCTGCAGTTGATCAACCCAGATAGTTTCAGATTACTGGAAGGCGCTCCGAAAATTCGCCGGCAGTTTCTAGATTGGGGAGTGTTCCACGTGGAACCTCGTTTTCTTCCGGCTTGGCAGCGCCTGCAGAAGGCACTGCGGCAGCGGAACTCGTGGTTGCGGCATGGTACACTTGACCCAGCTTCGCAAGCCGCCTGGGACCGGGAATTATGCCTGGCCAGCGCAGAAATAGATGAATACCGTCGCAACTACATCAAGGCCTTGAAGCCTGTCTTCGAGCAAACCCTGAGTGAGCTGGTCGAGCTGGACGGGTTGACCCTGAGCTACTACAGAGGCTGGGACAAGGACCGAGAACTGCAAGAAGTACTTGCCTCGTCTCTCCTTCGCGATCAGCAGATGGGCCACACCCAAGCGGGCCCCCAGCGTGCTGATCTGCGTCTTCGTCTAGCTGCTAATAACGCAGCGGACATCCTGTCACGTGGTCAGCAAAAGCTGGTCGTTTGCGCATTGCGTATCGCCCAGGGCCACCTCGTTAATCAGGCTCGCCGCGGTCACTGTATTTATCTTGTAGACGACCTGCCGTCCGAGCTGGATGACCAGCATCGCCGCGCCCTGTGCCGCTTGCTTGAAGAATTACGCTGCCAGGTGTTCATCACCTGTGTAGATCACGAATTACTGAGGGAAGGCTGGCAGACGGAAACGCCAGTTGCCATGTTCCACGTGGAACATGGCCGTATCACCCAGACCCACGACCATCGGGAGTGAAGGCATGAGCGAAAATCAAACGTACGACTCCTCCAGCATCAAGGTGCTGAAAGGTTTGGATGCCGTACGCAAGCGTCCCGGCATGTACATTGGCGACACCGATGATGGTAGCGGCCTGCACCACATGGTCTTCGAGGTGGTCGACAACTCGATCGACGAAGCCCTTGCCGGCCATTGCGATGACATTACCGTCATCATCCACCCTGACGAATCGATCAGCGTGCGTGACAACGGCCGTGGTATTCCGGTCGATGTGCATAAAGAGGAAGGCGTATCTGCAGCCGAGGTCATCATGACCGTACTGCACGCTGGCGGTAAGTTCGATGACAACTCCTACAAGGTATCCGGCGGTTTGCACGGTGTAGGTGTTTCGGTGGTGAACGCGCTGTCTGAAAAGCTAGTGCTGACCGTGCGCCGCAGCGGCAAGATCTGGGAACAGACTTACGTTCATGGTGTTCCACAGGCGCCAATGGCCATCGTCGGCGATAGCGAAACCACCGGTACCCACATTCACTTCAAGCCTTCGGCAGAAACCTTCAAGAACATCCACTTCAGCTGGGACATCCTGGCCAAGCGGATCCGCGAGCTTTCGTTCCTCAACTCGGGTGTCGGCATCCTGTTGAAGGATGAGCGCTCGGGTAAGGAAGAGTTCTTCAAGTATGAAGGCGGTTTGAGCGCGTTCGTTGAGTACCTCAACACCAACAAGAACCCGATCAACTCTCAGGTCTTCCACTTCAATGTCCAGCGCGATGACGGTGTGGGAGTCGAGATTGCCCTGCAATGGAACGACAGCTTCAACGAAAACCTGCTGTGCTTCACCAACAACATTCCGCAGCGTGACGGTGGAACGCACTTGGTCGGCTTCCGCTCCTCGCTGACCCGTAGCCTTAATAGCTACATCGAGCAGGAAGGTCTGGCCAAGAAGAACAAGGTCGCCACTACGGGTGATGACGCTCGTGAAGGCTTGACCGCGATCATCTCGGTGAAAGTGCCTGATCCTAAGTTCAGCTCGCAGACCAAAGACAAGCTGGTTTCTTCGGAGGTGAAAACCGCCGTTGAACAAGAGATGAACAAGTACTTCGCCGACTTCCTCCTGGAAAACCCGAACGAAGCCAAGGCCGTCGTCGGCAAGATGATCGACGCTGCCCGTGCTCGTGAAGCGGCTCGTAAAGCACGTGAAATGACCCGACGTAAAGGCGCGCTGGATATCGCTGGCCTGCCGGGCAAACTTGCCGACTGCCAAGAGAAGGACCCTGCCCTTTCCGAACTGTACCTGGTGGAGGGTGACTCCGCAGGTGGTTCGGCCAAGCAAGGCCGCAACCGCCGCACCCAGGCGATCCTGCCGCTCAAAGGCAAGATCCTCAATGTCGAGAAAGCGCGCTTCGACAAAATGATCTCGTCCCAGGAAGTGGGCACTTTGATCACTGCGCTGGGCTGTGGCATTGGCCGCGATGAGTACAACATCGACAAGCTGCGCTATCACAACATCATCATCATGACCGATGCTGACGTCGACGGTTCGCACATCCGTACTCTGCTGCTGACCTTCTTCTTCCGCCAGTTGCCGGAGTTGGTCGAGCGCGGCTACATCTACATTGCCCAGCCGCCGCTGTATAAGGTGAAAAAGGGCAAGCAGGAACAGTACATCAAGGACGACGAGGCCATGGAAGAGTACATGACCCAATCGGCCCTCGAAGACGCCAGCCTGCACCTGGATGAATCGGCACCAGCCGTTTCTGGCGTACCGCTCGAAACCTTGGTGAATGAGTTCCGTGCTGTGATGAAAACGCTCAAGCGCCTGTCACGCTTGTATCCGGAAGACATCACCGAGCACTTCATCTACCTGCCGGAAGTCACCCTCGAGCAACTGGGCGACCATGCCGTGATGCAAGCCTGGCTTGAGAAGTTTCAGGGTCGCCTGAACAACAGCCAGAAATCGGGCCTGGTCTACAAGTCCAGCCTGCGCGAAGACAAGGAGCGCAATGTTTGGCTGCCAGAGGTAGAAATCACCTCCCATGGCTTGGCCAGTTACGTCACCTTCAACCGCGACTTCTTTGGCAGCAACGACTATCGCTCGGTGGTCAACCTAGGTGCAAAGCTCTCTACCCTGTTGGGTGAAGGCGCCTATGTACAGCGCGGTGAGCGCCGCAAGGCAATCACCGAGTTCAAGGAAGGCCTCGACTGGCTGATGAACGAGAGCACCAAGCGTCACACCATCCAGCGATACAAAGGACTTGGTGAGATGAACCCGGAGCAGCTGTGGGAAACCACCATGGATCCAACCGTGCGCCGTATGCTCAAGGTCACCATCGAAGACGCCATTGCTGCTGACCAGATCTTCAACACCCTCATGGGTGATGCGGTCGAGCCCCGCCGCGACTTCATCGAAAGCAACGCGCTGTCGGTGTCGAACTTGGACTTCTGATCCACTTTGCGCCCAATAAAAACGCCCGCTTCTGCGGGCGTTTTTTTTGGTTGAGCCTCAGTAACCAGCGAGCACGCTGACTACTACCCCCGTGGCAATGGCGACCAACACGTAATCACCATTCACATACAACCAACGGTGATCGCGTGGCGGTGCGTCGAGGTGGCGGGCACGCCAGTCGGTTACCCAATAGCGGTCGGCGCGGTAGCGTGGTTCTACCACATAGCCACGGTGCCATTGCTGATGGGGCATCGGCATGCCAGCTTCAGGTCGGAAATTAGGATTGTGATAGGGCGCATGACGACCATTGTCATGACGGTCGTGCCGTTCCGGTGGCCCAGGGGGGCGGTGATCCTGATGGCCTGGGCCGGGACCGCCTTCGTGACGGTCAGGGCCTGGTTGCGCGAAACTCGCCAACGGGGTGCTGAGCACAAGTGCGGCGCAGAGCACGGTCATAGTCTTTTTCATGGGTAATCCTCTGCATGTTGAACACTGGGCGAGTGTCAATTCATGGCTGGCGCGGTTAACCCATAAGACCACAGCATTTGTCGTTCAATGTCAGGGCACAGGTAAAGGTCAGGTAAAGACGCTCATACCGTTATTTGAGGCCTAGGGATTTCAAGCGGCGATACAAGGTTCGTTCACTCAAGCCAAGATGGCGTGCCAGCTCGCTACGTGAACCCTGGAACTGTTCGAGTGCTCGAGCCAGATCGCCTAGATCGTGCCGCTTACCTCCGGTTTGGGCGGACACCCGTGGCGACCCAATGTCCTCAGGCAGATGCTCTGGGCGAATCAGCCCGTCATCGGCAAATAGGCTCGCCCTCTCGAGGATGTTACGCAGCTCCCGAATGTTGCCCGCAAACCCATGCAGCTTGAGATGCTGAAGAGCGGCTTCTGTCAGACGAGGTGTGGTTTTACCACCCGTGCGTTGCAACAAGGTTTCTGCCAGCAGCTCTAGATCCTCCAAGCGCTCGCGCAATGCTGGCAAGCGAATGGGAAAGCCGCTGATGCGGTAGTACAGGTCTTCCCGGAACGTGCCTTCGGCAACCATCTGCTTCAGCGGTTTATGGGTTGCTGATACCAGACGAAAATCGGAATGGACGATACGCAAGCTGCCCACTGGGCGGAAGCTGCCGGACTCGATCAGACGCAGCAATTTAACTTGCATGGCCAGCGGCACCTCGCCGATCTCGTCGAGAAACAAAGTACCGCCATGGGCAGCTTCGGCCAGCCCGATCTTGCGTTGATTGGCACCAGTGAAAGCCCCCTTCTCATAGCCGAACAATTCGCTCTCGAACAGCGACTCGGTAAGGCCCGTGCAGTCGACAACCACAAGCGGGCCATTGGCCCGTGGGCTACCCATGTGAATAGCGCGGGCAAACAGCTCTTTGCCGGTGCCCGACTCGCCCTGAAGCAACACGGGGATCTGTGCCGGGGCAGCGCGCTGCAAACTGGCCAGTGCTGCCTTGAAGGCGGGGGCGCGGCCGACCAATCCCTGCTGTTGCGGCTGTGCTGAAGCTAACGTGATGCTGGTGAGCCGCTCGACGAAGGCCACCACCCTACCCTGCTCATCGAGGATTGGTCGTAACTCCACATCCACATGCTCGGGGCCGCGTGGCGTGTGATGAATATGCAGCACACGTTCAGGGGTTTTGCTTTCCCACGCTTTGCGCATCGGGCAGTGCTCACCGGCCTGGTCACATGGCACGGCGTAGTGATGCGATACCCGATGACATTTCTCACCTAGCGGGGCCTGCTCGTCCTGGCCGAACTGTCGGCGATAGGCTGCATTGGCCGCGAGGATGTTGTAGTCGGTATCCAGCACGATGGTGGGCAGTGCATCGTGCTCAAGGAAAGACACCAAAGCTAGGATGTGTGGATGAAATTCAGGCATCACAGCACCATTGGATTGATCGGCGCAGGGTAGCAAGGACTGCCAAACACTGCCATTGGCTGACAGTCTACTGCCAAAGCGGCTGCCATCCTTCGATGCATCCCTGCTAAGCCGCCCGTATTCACTGGCTTGCTCATCGGCGAACGTCTGGCATGTATCTTGATAAACCTCCTTCAACTGTTTTGGCGTGTACAGCGCCTGACAGACTACCTGGAGAGCGTGATGATCATCGGCAACAACCTTCACGTGGACGCCTTCTACGACGAGGCGACTTCGACTATCAGTTACTTGGTCATGGACCGGGCAACCCAGCAATGCGCACTGATCGACAGTGTGCTGGACTACGACCCCAAGTCAGGGCGCACCAGCACTGCTTCGGCGGATCGTCTGATCGAACGTGTGCAACAGCTCAATGCTAAGGTGCAGTGGGTTTTGGACACCCATGTGCATGCCGATCACCTCTCGGCAGCGGCTTATCTCAAGGGCAAGCTGGGAGGGCATACGGCCATCGGTGCACACATTACTCAGGTTCAGAAAGTCTTCGGCACGCTGTTCAATGCAGAGCCAGGCTTTGCCCGAGATGGCAGCCAGTTCGATGTGCTGTTCGAAGACGAAGAAGGGTTCTGCATCGGTAATCTGCAGGCCCGTGCGCTGCACACACCGGGGCATACCCCGGCCTGCATGAGCTTCATGGTGGCGGACGCTGGCGAGTGTGCGTTGTTCGTTGGCGATACGCTCTTCATGCCTGACTATGGCACCGCCCGCTGCGACTTCCCCGGCGCCGACGCCCGTACCTTGTACCGCTCGATCCGCCGCTTGCTGGCTTTTCCTGATCAGACGCGCTTGTTCATGTGCCATGACTACCTGCCGGGCGGGCGTGCGATGCAGTACGTCACCACCGTGGCCGAACAACGCGCCAGCAACATCCACGTTCACCAGGGTATCGATGAGGACAGCTTCGTCGTCATGCGTGAGGCGCGCGACAAAACCCTTGAGATGCCGGTACTGATCCTGCCATCGGTGCAGGTGAACATGCGCGCAGGTCAGCTCCCCGAACCTGAACCAAACGGCGTGAGCTATCTGAAGATCCCGCTGAATACGCTGTGACCGCCCTGCCCCATACCAAGAATTCTCAGGATTGACTGCCATGCCTGCCAATACAGACCACCATAAAGTGGTCATCGTCGGTGCCGGTGCCGCCGGTATCGCTACCGCCTCAAGCTTGATCGCCCGTGACCCGTCACTGGACATCGCCCTGATCGACCCTGCCGATGTGCATTACTACCAGCCGGGCTGGACCATGGTTGGCGCTGGTGTATTCACCGCGCCGAGCACTGCCCGGACCATGGCTTCAGCCATCCCGAGCGGCGTGCGCTGGATCAAGGCGCGGGTTCAGGGCTTTGACCCCAAGCGCCAGCTGGTCAGCCTTGAAACGGGTCGTGCCATCAGTTATGAACAACTGGTGGTCTGCCCAGGCCTGAAACTGGACTGGGACGCCATTGAGGGGCTCAGCGAAACCCTTGGCCGCAACGGCGTCACTTCCAACTACCGCTACGACCTCGCTCCCTATACGTGGGAGCTGGTGCAAACGCTCAAGCAAGGGCGCGCTCTGTTCACCCAACCACCGATGCCAATCAAGTGTGCAGGGGCACCGCAAAAAGCGCTGTATCTGTCCTGTGACCACTGGCTGCGCAACGGACGGCTCGGCCATGTTAAGGCGAGCTTTTTCAATGCTGGAGGCGTGCTGTTCGGCGTGCCGGACTATGTCCCGGCCTTGATGGCCTATATCGACAAGTATGGCGTTGACCTCAATTACAGCCATCGCCTGGTAGCCGTGGATGGCTCCAACCGGCGTGCCACCTTCATGCGTACGCTTGCCGACGGCACCAGCGAAACCCGTAGCGAAACCTTCGACATGCTACACGTGGTTCCTCCACAAGTTGCCCCAGACTTCATTCGCCAAAGCCCCCTGGCCGACGCTGCCGGCTGGGTCGATGTCGACCCCCATACTCTGCGCCATCGCCAGTTCGGCAATATCCACGCTTTGGGTGACGTGGCCAGCACCAGCAATGCTAAAACCGCCGCGGCCGCCCGTAAGCAGGCACCCGTAGTGGCCAACAACGTGCTGGTGGCCCTCGGCCGGTTGCCTGCCCTGGCCCAGTACGACGGCTACGGCTCCTGCCCGTTGACCGTAGAACGCGGCAAGATCGTGCTGGCTGAATTCACGTATGGTGGCAAGCTTGCGCCGAGTTTCCCCCGCTGGTTGCTCGATGGACGCCAGCCATCACGCTTGGCCTGGCTACTCAAGGCGCGGGTCTTGCCGCCCTTGTACTGGCAGGCGATGCTCAGAGGCCGTGAGTGGTTGGCCCGCCCGCAACCGTTGAAAGCCGAGGCTGAGCAGTGATCGAACAGCAACTGCTGGGCGCAGGCCTGGGCGCGATCATTGGTGCCGTGCTGGCGCTTACCGGTGCTGGGGGTGGCATCCTGGCAGTGCCGCTGCTGGTTTTCGGCCTGGGCTTGTCGATGGTGGAGGCCGCCCCCATCGGCCTTCTGGCCGTCGGATTGGCGGCAACAGTGGGGGCGCTTCTGGGTTTACGCGAGGGGTTGGTGCGTTATCGCGCGGCGCTGTTCATCGCCGTGATCGGTATTGCGGCAGCGCCATTGGGCCTGATGCTGGCCCACCGTTTGCCCAATACACCCTTGGCGTTGGTGTTCGCCGCCGTATTGGTCTATGCCTGCCTACGCATATGGCGCAAGGCGGCCGACGCCCTGCGCGGCCAGGGCAATGAAGCCCATCGCTACATCGAGCCTTGCGTGCTGAACCCATTGCAGGGTCGCCTGCGCTGGACGCTACCCTGCGCGCGCGCCCTGGCATTGACCGGGGCGACGTCCGGCTTGCTTTCTGGCCTGCTGGGGGTGGGTGGAGGCTTCGTGATCATTCCGGCATTGAACCGCTATACCAACTTGCGCATGAAAAGCATCGTCTCGACATCCCTTGCCGTTATCGCACTGGTATCGATCGGCGGCGTGGTCAGCGCCAGCCTGGCCGGGGTCATGCACTGGGGGATCGGCGCACCTTTCGCTGTCGGTGCCGTGGTCGGGCTGCTGCTGGCCAGGCCCTTGGCCACTCGCATTGCTGGGCCGCGCCTGCAACAAATGTTCGCCGTTGCCGGCTGGCTGGCCGCCCTGCTGTTGGCCGTCAAGGCGCTATGGGGCTAGCAGTTCATGCTGTTGCGCCGCACACAGTGCCAACAGGTAGTCCCAAACCACGCGCAGGCGCACCGACTTGTGCAACTCTCGGCGGGTACAGATCCAATAGCTGCGCTGGATGGTTTCGCTGGGCAGAACGCGCACCAGCGTTGGGTCTTGGCGCGCCATGTAGTTGGGTAGCACGGCGATGCCCAGCCCTGCGCGGGCAGCGCTTTGCTGGGCTATTACGCTGGTGCTGCGAAATACCACGTGCGGTGAGCGACAGAAGCTGTTGAGAAACAGCAGTTCCTGGCTGAACAGCAGGTCGTCGACGTAGCCGATCCAGCTATGCCGGGCCAGGTCCTCGCGGTTACGCAGGGGTGGCGCCCGGTCCAGGTAGGCTTGGCTTGCATACAGCGCCAGGCGGTAGTCGGTGAGCTTGCGGGTGATCAGCAAGTCGGCGTTGGGCCGCTCCAGGTGAATGCTGATTTCGGCCTCGCGGTTGAGGATGCTGACGAAACGCGGTACTGCCACCAACTCCACTTCCAACCCTGGGTAACGGGCGAATAGTTCGTTCATGCGCGGGGTGAAGAACATGATGCCGATGCCTTCGGTCACCCCCAGACGAATCTTGCCCAGGGGCGCGATGGCCTGGGTGATTTCTTCCTGCGCCAGCAGAGCAACGTTCTCCATGGCCTCGGCATGCTTGAGCAGCGCTTGCCCCGCCGGGGTCAGCTCGTAGCCTTGCGCGTGCTGCACGAACAGGGGTGTGCCCAGGCTCCTCTCGATGCTCTCGATATGCCGCGCAACAGTGCTGTGAGTGGTGTTGAGACGCTTGGCTGCGGTAAGCAGGCGGCCGCTGCGCTGCAACTCGAGGAAAAACCGCAGATCGTTCCAGTCGAACATGCTGATCCTTATGGCTGTGCTAAAACGCACAACGGCTGCGCGAAATCTCGTGTTCCCAAGACGAAATTACTCACTAAGATGATTCGGAACAAGAATAAAAATCAGGCGCGAGGTTACAGATGCCATCAGCCGATTCTGTCTTCGACTACGTGGTTGTAGGTGCTGGTCCTGCCGGCTGCCTGCTGGCCAACCGATTGTCTGCCGACCCTTCCTGCCGCGTGCTGCTGCTCGAAGCGGGTGGGCGCGATAACTATCCATGGATTCACATCCCCGTCGGATACCTCTACTGCATTGGTAACCCACGCACCGATTGGTGCTTCAAGACCGAAGCACAAGCTGGTCTGGGCGGCCGTGCCCTGGGCTACCCACGGGGCAAAGTGCTCGGCGGCTGCTCTTCGATCAACGGCATGATCTACATGCGTGGCCAGGCCGCCGACTACGATCATTGGGCCGAGCAAGGCAACGATGGCTGGGCGTGGAACGATGTGCTGCCGTTGTTCAAAGCCTTTGAAAACCATCATGCCGGCGCCAGCGAGCACCATGGTGCAGAGGGTGAGTGGCGGGTCGAGCGTCAGCGCTACAGCTGGCCCATCCTGGACGCGTTTCGCGATGCGGCCGAGCAAAGCGGCATCGGCAAGATCGACGATTTCAACACCGGCGACAACCAAGGCTGTGGATACTTTCAGGTCAACCAGCGTAGCGGTGTGCGCTGGAACGCCGCCAAAGCGTTTCTGCGGCCCATCAAAGATCGCCCGAACGTTACGGTGCTCACTGGGGTGCAGGTAGACCAAGTGTTGTTGGGCAATACCCGCGCACGTGCGGTCAAGGCATTCTGGCAAGGCGCCTGGCATGAATTTGCTGCGCGTCGCGAGATCATTCTTTGTGCAGGTGCTGTGGGCTCACCCGGCATTCTTCAGCGCTCCGGTATCGGCCCGCGTAAATTGCTCGAGCAGTTGGGCATCGCTGTGCGCCACGATATGCCTGGCGTAGGGGGCAATCTGCAGGATCATCTGCAACTGCGCTTGATCTACCAGATCCGCAACACGCGTACCCTGAATCAGATGGCCAATAGCCTGTGGGGCAAGTTGGGCATGGGTCTACGCTACCTCTATGACCGCAGTGGCCCGCTGGCCATGGCACCGAGCCAGTTGGGCGCATTCGTGCGCTCCAGCCAGGAGCAGGCCACGCCGAACCTGCAGTATCACGTGCAGCCGCTGTCGCTGGAGCGTTTCGGCGAGCCGCTGCATGCGTTCCCGGCGTTTACCGCCTCGGTGTGCAACCTGCGCCCAGTCAGCCGCGGGCGCATCGATATCGGCGGTGCAGATATGAACAGCGCGCCTGTGATCAACCCTAACTACTTGAGTGCGCCCGAGGATCTGCGGGTTGCTGCCGACGCTATCCGCCTGACTCGGCGCATCGTCCAGGCCCCTGCCCTGGCCATGTTCGACCCCAAGGAATATTTGCCCGGGCCAGACCTGCAAAGCGATGAAGCGCTGTTCGAAGCGGCTGGCAAAATCGGTACTACCATCTTCCATCCGGTGGGCACCTGCCGAATGGGCAGCGGCGCACTGGATGTTGTGGATAACCAACTGCGGGTGCACGGCATTCCGGGGTTGCGTGTAGCCGATGCTTCGATCATGCCGTACATCACGTCGGGCAATACCTGTTCCCCCACCTTGATGATCGCTGAAAAGGCGGCACAACTGATCCTTAAAGGAGCGGCCACCCAAACCAACCTGAACCAAGACGCAGTACCGACCCCTTGACCCAGGAGGGTGCAACAGCGGCAGCTCGCGGTCACAAGCTGCCGGCAGTGGAACAACAAGAATAATCACTGTGGCCTGCGGGCCGAGGACAGCAACGATGTCGGATTACATCCAAGAGCAGGGTACAGCGGCAGCTCCTACCAGCCGCCGGGAAGAACGCAAGATCATATTCGCGTCATCCCTCGGGACGGTTTTCGAGTGGTATGACTTTTTTCTCTATGGGGCGTTGGCTGCCGTCATCAGCAAGCAGTTCTTTGCAGGGGTGAACGACACCACGGCCTTCATTTTTGCGCTCATGGCATTCGCCGCCGGGTTTTTGGTGCGGCCATTTGGTGCGCTGGTGTTTGGCCGGTTGGGCGACATGATCGGGCGCAAGTACACCTTTCTGGTAACCATCGTACTGATGGGGCTGTCCACCTTCGCCGTTGGCCTGCTGCCCACTTACGCCAGCATCGGCATCGCGGCACCGATCATTCTGGTGTTGTTGCGCATGCTGCAAGGGCTGGCGCTGGGCGGTGAATACGGTGGTGCTGCCACTTATGTGGCTGAGCATGCGCCACCCGGTAAGCGTGGGTTCCACACAGGCTTCATCCAGTCCACGGCTACGCTGGGTCTGTTGCTATCACTACTGGTCGTGCTGGGCAGCCGCTATATCAGCGGTGACCAGTTCGAAACTTGGGGCTGGCGCCTGCCGTTCCTGCTATCGATCATCTTGCTGGCGATTTCCACCTGGATCCGCATGAGCATGCATGAGTCGCCGGCGTTCGTGAAAATGAAGGCCCAGGGCAAGGTCAGCAAGTCGCCGATCCGCGAGTCGTTCACCTCCTGGCCCAACCTCAAAGTCGTACTCACAGCGTTATTCAGTATCAACGCTGGGCAGGCCGTAACGTTCTATACCGCTCAGTTCTACGTGCTGTTCTTCATGACCCAGATGCTCAAGATGGACCCGGCTCAGGCCAACACCTTGTTGATCATCAGCGTGGTGATCGGCGCGCCGTTCTTCGTGTTCTTTGGTTGGCTGTCCGACCGAATCGGGCGCAAACCGATCCTCATGCTCGGCCTGCTGCTGGCCACGGTGCTGTACTTCCCTATGTTCAAGGCGCTGAGCCATTACGCAAACCCGCAGATCGATGCGGCCAGCCGCCAGGCACCCATTGTGGTAACGGCTGACCCACAAGGCTGCACCTTCCAATTCGACCCGGTCGGTAAGGCCCGCTTCGACAGCCCCTGTGACAAGGTCAAGACCTTCCTGGTCAAACAGGGGCTGCCTTACAGCTCGGTAAGCGTAGCTGGCAGCGATGTTGTGGTGAACATCGGCGACAAGACCATCAATGGCTTCGATGAAACAGCCATGCGCGCCGCGATCGAGCAGGCAGGCTACCCGGCCAAGGCAGACCCAGCACAGGTCAACCAAGTGATGGTGGTGGTGCTGATCGTCGCCATGATCCTGATCGCGACCATGACTTATGGGCCTTTGGCGGCGGTGATGGTGGAGTTGTTTCCAACGCGGATCAGATACACCTCGATGTCGCTGCCCTACCATATCGGCAACGGTTGGTTCGGTGGCTTCCTGCCCACCGTTTCGTTCGCGTTGGTGGTGTATACCGGGGATATCTTCTATGGGCTCTGGTACCCGGTGCTGGTGACCGGTATCAGCTTGGTGGTGGGAATATTCTGTCTCAAGGAAACCAAGGACGTGGATATCGACAAGGTTTGATGAGGGATAAAAAAACCGGCTTTAAAAGCCGGTTTTTTCATGCCTTAAAAAACTTATGCACGTTCGAACTGAAATCGTTAGCTCTGGAAATAAATAGTTAATTCAATCACTTAGCGTATAAAACAAGCATTTCACGAACAAACTGTACACAAGTTATCCACAGAAGGTCAGGCCATCTGTTGCTGCGGTTTTTCCTCAGCTGGCGGCAGGGAGCCCATGGCTCGCTGGGTGGCTTCGTTCCAAGCGGCAGCGCGGTCATTGAGCTCAGCGATGGCCCGTGGCCCTGTGCCTTCAGCGTACATCGGCTCGCCGATCACCACCTCAATGGTGCCAGAGCGCTTGCCCCAGCCTGTCTTGGGCCAGAACTTCCCAGCGTTGTGGGCAATTGGCAATACGGGTAGCCCAGCATTCACCGCCAGGGCGGTACCACCCCGGGAAAATTTGCCCACGGTGCCGAATGGCACTCGGGTCCCTTCCGGGAAGATCAGCACCCAGGTTTTCTGCTTGAGCAACTCGTCACCCTTGCTGGCAACATGGCGCAGGGCTTCTTTGGGGTTATCTCGGTCGATCGCGATGGGCCTTAGCATGGCCATGGCCCAACCAAAGAACGGCACATACAGCAGCTCGCGTTTGAGCACTTGGCTCAGCGGCGAAAAATACTGGGAGAGAAAGAAGGTTTCCCAGGTGCTCTGGTGGTTGGACAGGATCACGCAGGGCTCATCCGGCACGTTCTCGGCACCGCTGACCTTGTAGTTGATACCGAGGATGGTGCGCGCCAGGAACAGTGCGCAGCGGCACCAGTACACGTTGATGAACTTGTAGCGCTTGGGGAACGACAGAAACGGCGCGACGAAAAAGCTCAGGGTGCACCACAGCAGCGAACTGGTGCCCAGCAGCAGGTAAAAAAGAAAGATTCTGATCGCCTGCAGGATCGACATAGTGGCAAGTACCGTTGCGGGTCATGCCCGCCTGGGAAAATACGCCCAAAGGCGCATCATTGTTTAAATAAGTGCTCTGGCGATAGCTGCCAGATCGTCGAAAATCAGTGTGTTTTGCGGGACACCTTTTTCCAGAGTCCGCTCACCCTTGCCGGTTTTGACCAGCACAGGTTGGGCACCGACAGCGAGGGCAGCCTGAAGGTCACCGCTGCTGTCGCCAACGAACCAGACGCCCTCAAGGTTCACCTGGTAATACTCAGCGATCGCCCGCAGCATGCCAGGCTTGGGCTTGCGGCAGTCGCAGCCCTCGTCTGGCCCATGCGGGCAATACACGATATGGCCCACTACACCGCCCTGCTCGGCCACCAGCTCGCGCAGTCGCGCGTGCATGGCTTCGAGCGTGGTCAGCGGGTAATAACCACGGGCGATGCCAGACTGGTTGGTGGCCACGGCCACCGTCCAGCCCGCCTTGCTCAACTGCGCGATGGCCTCGACCGAGCCAGGGATCGGAACCCACTCTTCCAGCGTCTTGATGTAGGCGTCGGAGTCGTAGTTGATCACCCCGTCACGGTCGAGAATCAGCAGTTTCAAGGCTTACCCCAGCAGCGAAATGTCGGCCACACCCAGGAACAGGCCGCGCAGGCGGCTGAGCAGGGCGTAACGGTTGGCACGTACCTTGGCGTCTTCTGCGTTGACCATCACCGCCTCGAAGAAGGCGTCAACCGGGTCGCGCAGAGCCGCCAAGCGGGCGAGCGATTCACTGTACTGGCGGGCCGCTGCCATCGGCTGCACGGCCTGGTCGGCTTGCTGAATGGCCGAGTACAGCGAGAACTCGTTGGCGTTGTCGAAATACTTGGGCTCGACCTGCTCGGCAATGGAGCCTTCGGCCTTGCTCAGTAGGTTCGACACCCGCTTGTTCACGGCAGCCAGTGCGTCGGCTTCAGGCAGCTTACGGAAGGCCTGTACGGCTTGTACACGCTGGTCGAAGTCCAGGGCCGAAGCCGGCTTCAAAGCACGCACCGACAGGTAAGTTGCAACGTCGATGCCTTCGTCTTCGTAGCGTGCGCGCAGGCGGTCGAAGATGAACTCCAGCACTTGCTCGGCAAGGCCTGCAGCCTTGACCTTGGCACCGAACTGCTTGACCGCGAATTCCACTGCGGCGCTCAGGTTCAGGTCCAGCTGCTTCTCGATCAGGATGCGCAGTACGCCCAGTGCGGCGCGGCGCAGGGCATACGGGTCTTTGCTGCCGGTGGGCAGCATACCGATGCCGAAAATGCCGACCAGGGTGTCGAGCTTATCGGCGATGGCAACCGCTGCACCGGTGAGGGTCTGCGGCAGCTCGGCGCCAGCACCGCGAGGCATGTACTGCTCGTTCAGGGCCAGGGCAACGTCTTCGGGCTCACCGTCGTTGAGCGCGTAGTAATAGCCGGCAACGCCCTGCATTTCAGGGAACTCGCCGACCATCTCGGTGGCCAGGTCACACTTGGACAACAGGCCGGCACGGCCAGCGCGCTGAGCGTCGCCGCCAATCAGCGGGGCGATGAACGCTGCCAGTTTGGACACTCGCTCGGCCTTGTCATAGACAGTGCCCAGTTGCGCCTGGAACACCACATTCTTCAGGCGCTCGTTGAAGCTTTCCAGCGGCTGCTTCTTGTCCTGCTTGAAGAAGAACTCTGCGTCGGTCAGGCGCGGGCGCACGACCTTCTCGTTCCCTTGCACGATCTGCTTGGGGTCACGGCTCTCGACGTTGGCCACGGTGATGAAGCGCGGCAGCAGCTTGCCTTCGCTGTCCAGCAGGCAGAAGTACTTCTGGTTGTCCTGCATGGTGGTGATCAGGGCTTCCTGCGGCACCTCAAGGAAACGCTCCTCGAACGAGCACACCAGCGGCACTGGCCACTCAACCAGGGCGGTCACTTCGTCCAGCAGCGCCGGCGGCACGATTGCGCTGCCTTCCTGCTGCATGGCCAGCTCAGCGGTGCGCTTGCTGATCAGCTCGCGGCGCTCGGCGAAGTCGGCCAGCACGTAGGCTTTGCGCAGGTCTTCAACGTAGTTGGCCGGGGCGCTGATGACCACATTCTGCGGGTGGTGGAAGCGGTGGCCACGGGATTCGCGGCCGGCCTTCTGCGACAGGATGGTGCAATCGACAACCTGGTCGCCGAACAGCATCACCAGCCATTGAGTGGGACGCACGAACTCTTCACGGCTGGCAGCCCAGCGCATGCGCTTGGGAATCGGCAGGTCGTTCAGCGAGTCCTCGACGATGGTCGGCAACAGGCTGGCGGTGGCCTTGCCCGGGATATGCTGAGAGAAGCGCAGTTTGGCACCGCTCTGGTCGATTTCGGCCAGCTCGACCCCACACTTCTTGGCAAAGCCCAAGGCAGCCTGAGTAGGCTCGCCGTCTTTGAATGCCGCCTGCATGGGTGGGCCGTCGATGTTGATGCTGCGGTCAGGCTGCTGCACGTCGAGCTGGCGGATCAATACGGCCAGGCGGCGCGGTGCGGCATAAACCAGCTTGCCGGTGTAGTTCAGGCCAGCAGCCTGCAGGCCTTTCTCGATGCCTGCCAGGAAGGCATCGCCCAGGCTTGCCAGGGCTTTGGGTGGCAGCTCTTCGGTGCCCAGTTCTACCAGGAAATCTTGAGCACTCATTGTGCAGCCTCCAGCTTCGCCAACACTTCGTCACGCAGTTCAGGGGTAGCCATCGGGAAGCCCAGGCGTGCACGGGCTTGCAGATAGCTTTGCGCCACGTCCCGGGCCAGGGTACGAACACGCAGAATGTAACGCTGACGCTCGGTTACCGAGATGGCGCGGCGAGCGTCCAGCAAGTTGAAGGTGTGCGAGGCCTTCAGGACCATTTCATAGGTCGGCAGCGGCAGGTCCAGCTTGATCAGGCGGTTGGCTTCGCTTTCATAGAAATCGAACAGCTCGAACAGCTTCTCGACGTTGGCGTGCTCGAAGTTGTAGGTCGACTGCTCCACTTCGTTCTGGTGGAACACGTCGCCATAGGTGACCTTGCCGAACGGGCCATCGGCCCAAACCAGGTCGTAGACCGAATCGACGCCTTGGATGTACATGGCCAGGCGCTCGAGGCCGTAGGTGATTTCACCGGTGACCGGGTAGCACTCGATGCCACCGACTTGCTGGAAGTAGGTGAACTGAGTGACTTCCATGCCGTTCAGCCAGATTTCCCAGCCCAGGCCCCAGGCGCCCAGTGTCGGCGATTCCCAGTTGTCTTCGACGAAGCGAATGTCGTGGACCAGCGGGTCCAGGCCGATGGCTTTCAGGGAGCCGAGGTACAGCTCCTGGAAGTTGGCAGGGTTGGGCTTGAGTACCACCTGGAACTGGTAATAGTGCTGCAGGCGGTTGGGGTTTTCGCCATACCGCCCGTCGCCAGGGCGACGGCTTGGCTGCACGTAGGCGGCGTTCCAGGTTTCTGGACCCACGGCGCGCAGGAAGGTAGCGGTGTGGAAAGTGCCGGCGCCTACTTCCATATCGTAGGGCTGAAGCACCACACAACCTTGCTCGGCCCAGTAGTTTTGCAGGGCGAGGATCAGGTCTTGGAAGGTACGCACGGCTGGCGTAGGCTGGCTCACGAAATTCACCTGTATCTGGGGATGCGGATGTAAAGAGCGGGAGTATAACCTGATTCGCTTCGCCCTCTACTCATTGGAGCCTTATGCCACGCTGCTTTTGGTGTACCGACGATCCGTTGTACCAGGCCTACCACGACCAGGAGTGGGGGACGCCCCAGCGTGACCCGGCGTTGCTGTTCGAGATGCTTTTGCTCGAAGGGTTCCAGGCAGGGCTTTCATGGATCACCGTTCTGCGCAAACGCGAGCGTTATCGCCAGGTGATGTACGGCTTCGATCCGGTGAAACTGGCCGCCATGAGCGATGAACGCATCGAGGAGCTGATGCTGGATGCGGGCATCATCCGCAACCGCCTCAAGCTCAAAGCTGCCCGGCGCAACGCCCAGGCCTGGCTGGCTGTGGATAACCCTGCGCAGTGGCTCTGGTCGTTTGTCGGTGGCGAGCCGAAGATCAACCACTTTCAGGCCCGTAGTGATGTGCCGGCCGTTACCGACCAAGCCAAGGCCATGAGCAAGGCGTTGCAGAAAGCTGGCTTCACCTTCGTTGGCCCGACCATCTGCTATGCCTTCATGCAGGCCACCGGCATGGTCATGGACCACACCACCGATTGCGATCGCTACGCCGCCTTGGTGCGCTGAGGGGTTACAATGCGCGCCTTGCTGAAATAAGGAATTGCCTGTGGAAAAGTTCAAGGGCGCCCTGATGGTCGGGGTGCTGCGTCTGTTTGCCAAGCTGCCCTGGGGCGCTGTGCAGCGTGTGGGCGCCGGCATCGGCTGGCTGATGTGGAAAGTTCCCAACGGTTCGCGCAACGTCGTGCGCATCAACCTGGCCAAGTGCTTTCCGGAAATGGAACCGGCGCAACGCGAACAGCTGGTTGGCCGGGCGCTGAAGGACATCGGCAAGTCTTTCGTCGAGAGTGCCTGTGCCTGGATCTGGCCGCCGCAGCGTTCGCTGGCACTGGTCAAGGAAGTGCATGGCCTGGAGGTGCTGGAGCAGGCCCTGGCCTCGGGCAAGGGTGTGGTCGGCATTACCAGCCACCTGGGCAACTGGGAAGTGCTCAACCACTTCTACTGCAACCAGTGCAAACCGATCATCTTCTACCGCCCGCCCAAGCTCAAGGCAGTGGATGACCTGTTGCGTGAACAGCGGGTGCAGATGGGCAACCGCGTGGCACCGTCGACCAAGGAAGGCATCCTGAGCGTGATCAAGGAAGTTCGGCGCGGCGGGCAGGTCGGTATCCCTGCCGACCCAGAGCCGGCGGAATCAGCCGGAGTGTTCGTGCCGTTCCTGGGCACTCAGGCGCTGACCAGCAAGTTCGTGCCGAACATGCTGGCCGGTGGTAAGGCGGTGGGGGTATTCCTGCACGCGCTGCGCCTGCCGGACGGCTCAGGTTTCAAGGTGTTCCTCGAAGCGGCACCGCCTGAGATGTACAGCACCGACGTCAACGTATCGGCGGCAGCCATGAGCAAAGTCGTCGAGCGTTACGTGCGCGAGTATCCCAGCCAGTACATGTGGAGCATGAAGCGCTTCAAGAAGCGCCCGGCAGGCGAGCCGCGCTGGTATTAAGCGTTTGTGCAAGCGGATTTACCTGCGAATGCGATGTTGGCTTTACCGACGCATCGCGGGTGAACCCGCTGCTACCGACGCGCTTCAACCAGACGTTTTGTTGAGCTTCTTCAGGAACACAGCCATCTCTTTCTCGGCCTGCTTATCGCCATGGGCCTGGGCCGCGAGGATGCCGTCCTCCCAGGCTTTGCGCGCAGCAGGCAGGTCCCCTTGCAACTGGTGGGCTTTGCCTAGCAGCTTCCAAGCAGCCGAGTACTTCGGGTCCTGCGCCACGCAGCATGCCAAGTGCAGCGCCGCCTGGGCGCCATTGCCCTCATCCAGCCAGGCTTTACCCAGGCCGAATCGCAGCAGCGGGTTATCCACACCCTTGGTCAGCATCTTCTCCAGCGATTCGCGCATGCTTGCCCCCTAGAAGAAACTCAAGCCAACGTGGAACAGCTTTTCCACATCCCGAATATGCTTTTTATCCACAACGAACAGAATCACATGGTCGCCTGACTCGATAACGGTATCGTCGTGGGCGATCAACACGTGCTCGTCGCGGATGATCGCGCCGATGGTGGTGCCCGGTGGCAAGGTAATGTGTTCGATGGCTTTACCAACCACTTTGCTCGACTTGGCGTCACCATGGGCCACCGCCTCGATAGCCTCGGCCGCACCGCGGCGTAGCGAGTGCACACTGACGATATCGCCGCGCCGCACGTGGGCAAGCAATGTACCAATGGTGGCCAGCTGCGGGCTGATGGCGATGTCGATCTCACCGCCCTGCACGAGGTCGACATAGGCCGGGTTGTTGATGATGGTCATCACCTTGCGTGCGCCCAGGCGCTTGGCCAGCAGCGAGGACATGATGTTGGCCTCGTCGTCGTTGGTCAGGGCCAGAAATATATCGGCGTCGGCGATGTTCTCTTCGAGCATCAGGTCCTTGTCCGAAGCACTGCCCTGCAACACCACGGTGCTTTCCAAGGTGTCGGAAAGATAACGGCAACGAGCTTGGCTCATTTCGATGATCTTCACTTGGTAGCGGCTTTCGATGGCCTCGGCCAAGCGCTCGCCGATTTGCCCTCCGCCGGCGATGACCACGCGTTTGTTGGTTTCATCGAGGCGGCGCAGTTCGCCCATTACGGCGCGGATGTCCTTCTTTGCGGCGATGAAGAACACTTCGTCATCGGCTTCGATCACCGTATCGCCGCGTGGTGTAATTGGGCGGTCGCGGCGGAAGATGGCCGCAACGCGCGTATCCACATTGGGCATGTGGGCGCGGATCTGACGCAGTTGCTGGCCCACCAATGGGCCGCCGTAATAGGCCTTCACTGCCATCAGTTGCGCTTTGCCACCGGCAAAGTCGATCACCTGCAGGGCGCCTGGGTGCTCGATCAGGCGCTTGATATAGTTGGTCACTACCTGCTCAGGGCTGATCAGCACGTCGACCGGAATATGGTCATTGTCGAACAGCTCCTCACGGGTGAGGTAGGCTGACTCGCGCACTCGGGCGATCTTGGTCGGGGTGTGGAACAGCGTATAGGCCACCTGGCAGGCGACCATGTTGGTTTCGTCGCTGTTGGTCACCGCAATTAGCATGTCGGCATCGTCGGCACCGGCCTGGCGCAGCACCGTGGGCAGCGAACCGCGGCCCTGTACGGTACGGATGTCCAGGCGGTCGCCGAGGTCGCGCAGGCGGTCGCCATCGGTATCGACCACGGTGATATCGTTGGCTTCGCTGGCCAGGTGTTCGGCCAGCGTACCGCCTACCTGCCCTGCACCGAGGATGATGATCTTCATCCGCTACTCCCTACCCTGTGTGCTTAACCGCGCGAGGCGGCGATCTTGATCAGCTTGGCATAATAGAACCCGTCATGGCCGCCTTCCTGGGCCAGCAACTGGCGGCCATGGGGCTGGCGCAGGCCGGCCGCGGTGGCCAGGTCCAGCTCGCGGGCGCCCGGGGTGCGGGCAAGGAAGGCTTCGATCACCTCGGTGTTCTCGGTCGGCAGGCTCGAGCAGGTCGCGTACAGCAGCATGCCGCCCACCTCCAGGGTCGGCCACAACGCATCGAGCAGTTCGCCTTGCAGCGTGGCCAACGCCGGGATGTCCTCGGCCTGGCGCGTCAGCTTGATGTCCGGGTGGCGGCGGATCACCCCGGTGGCCGAGCATGGCGCATCGAGCAGAATCCGCTGGAACGGCTTGCCGTCCCACCAGCTGGCGGTTTCGCGGGCATCGCAGGCAATCAGCTCGGCATCGAGCTGTAGGCGGTCAAGGTTCTCACGCACGCGGGCCAGGCGTTTGGCCTCAAGGTCGATGGCCACCACCTGGCCCAGGCCAGCTTCGGCTTCCAGCAGGTGGCAGGTTTTGCCGCCGGGGGCGCAGCAGGCATCCAGCACACGCTGCCCAGGTGCCAGTTCGAGCAAGTCAGCTGCCAGTTGCGCGGCTTCATCCTGGACACTCACCCAGCCCTCGGCGAAACCAGGCAGGCTGCGCACGTCGCAGGCTTGGGCCAGTACGATACCGTCACGGCTGTACTGGCAGGCGCTGGCGCCAATGCCTGCTGCCGTCAGTAACGCCAGGTAAGCTTCGCGGCTATGGTGGCGGCGGTTGACTCGCAGGATCATTGGCGGGTGAGCATTGTTGGCGGCGCAGATGGCTTCCCATTGCTCTGGCCAGAACGCCTTGAGCGATTTTTGCAACCAGCGTGGGTGAGCGGTGCGCACCACTGGGTCGCGTTCCATGCTGGCAAGCAGTGCTTGGCCTTCGCGCTGGGCGCGGCGCAATACCGCATTGAGCAGGCCCTTGGCCCAAGGTTTCTTGAGCTTGTCGGCGCAGCCGACGGTCTCGCCAATCGCTGCATGGGCTGGGATGCGGGAATAGAACAACTGGTACAGGCCGACCAACAGCAGCGCCTGCACGTCGGCATCGGCGGCTTTGAACGGCTTCTGCAGCAATTGTGCTGCCAGCAGGTCCAGGCGTGGCTGCCAGCGGGCGGTGCCGAACGCCAAGTCTTGGGTCAGGCCACGGTCGCGCTCGTCGACCTTCTCCAGTTGCCCGGGCAGCGAACTGTTGAGCGAAGCCTTGCCGCTAAGTACAGCTGCGAGGGCACGGGCGGCAGCCAAGCGCGGGTTCATTGGCCAAGTACCTTGCCGGCGGCGAACTTCTCGCGACGGCTGTTGAACAGGTCACTGAAGTTCAGCGCCTTGCCACCTGGCAGTTGCAGCCGGGTCAGGCTCAACGCCTGATCACCACAGGCGACTACCAGGCCATCCTTGCTGGCGGAGATGATTTCACCCGGCGCACCCATACCGGTGCACAAGCTGGCGGCTAGAACTTTGACGCTCTCGCCGTCGAGCGTGCTGTGGCACACCGGCCAAGGGTTGAAAGCGCGGATCAGGCGCTCAAGCTCGACGGCCGGGCGGCTCCAGTCGATGCGTGCTTCGTCCTTGTTCAACTTGTGTGCATAGGTGGCCATGGCATCGTCCTGAGCTTCACCTTGCAATGAACCATCTGCCAGCCCGGCGACGGCCTGGATCACAGCCGCCGGGCCCATCTGAGCCAGACGATCGTGCAAGCTGCCGCCGGTATCGTCAGCGCTGATCGGGGTGGTCACTTTTAGCAGCATTGGCCCGGTGTCCAGGCCGGCCTCCATGCGCATCACCGTCACGCCGCTCTGAGCATCGCCCGCTTCCACGGCGCGCTGGATCGGTGCCGCGCCGCGCCAACGTGGCAGCAGCGAGGCGTGGCTGTTGATGCAACCCAGGCGCGGGATGTCGAGCACTGCCTGCGGCAGAATCAAGCCGTAGGCAACTACCACCATCAGGTCGGGCTCGAGCGCGGCGAGCTCGGCCTGGGCCTCGGGGTTGCGCAGGGTCTGCGGCTGCAACACTGGGATGTCATGGGCCAAAGCCAAAGCTTTGACCGCACTCGGCATGAGCTTCTGGCCGCGGCCGGCAGGGCGGTCGGGCTGGGTATAAACAGCCACGATCTGGTAGGGGCTGTCGAGCAGGGCCTTGAGGTGTTCGGCGGCAAACTCTGGAGTGCCTGCAAAGACGATGCGCATGGAGTTCTCGCTTGCAAAAAGAAGAAGGCTTGCCGGAGCAAGCCTTCTGGAAGGTCGGGATCAGGCTTGCTGACGGTGCTGTTTTTCCAGCTTTTTCTTGATCCGGTCGCGCTTGAGCTGTGACAGGTAGTCGACGAACAGCTTGCCATTGAGGTGATCGAACTCATGCTGCACGCACACTGCCAGCAAGCCTTCGCATTCCAGCTCGTATGGCTTGCCGTCGCGATCCTGGGCCTTGACCCGTACCCGCAGCGGGCGGTCGACGTTTTCGTAGAAGCCCGGTACCGAAAGGCAGCCTTCCTGATACTGGCCCATATCGTGGGTGAGCTCTTCGACCGTTGGGTTGATGAAGACACGCGGTTCACTGCGGTCTTCGCTCAGGTCCATGACCACGACTTGCTGGTGCACGTTGACCTGGGTCGCGGCCAAGCCGATGCCAGGGGCTTCGTACATGGTTTCAAACATGTCGTCGATCAGCTGACGCAGAGCGTCGTCGAACACCGTTACCGGTTTGGCAATGGTGCGCAGGCGCGGGTCGGGGAATTCGAGAATGTTCAAGATGGCCATAAGGTCAGGCAGTCACTGTCTGTCGGTTGAAAACTGAACACACATAATAAAGGCAAACGCTGATTTCAGCACCTGCGAAAGCTCGTCTACGGTCTCTATAGGCCTGATAGCCGGCAAATCATGGACAGCTTTTCAAACAGTTACTCACACACTTATCCACAGGTTGTGCCACGTAGATGGCCCTGTATCGATCAAGGATGATCAGTATGTTGAACGACCATTCGTCGTCTTGTGCGCCTGCAGAACTGGAAGCCCGACTACGCTTGCATCGCTTGCCTGAGACGGGGTTGCGACGCTTTCGAACCCTTATCCAGGCCTTTGGCAGCGCATCATCCGCACTCAGTGCGCCGGGCTCTGCCTGGCGCGCGCTGGGTGTTGGTCAAGCCACCATCGATGCGCGGCGCAGCCCAGAAGTGCGCGATGGCGCGCTGGCTGCCATGGCCTGGCTAGAGCGGCCTGGCCAGCATTTACTGATGTGGGACGGCCCTGGCTACCCTGCTTTACTGAATGAAATCGACGATGCGCCGCCCTTGTTGTTCGTGGCGGGCGACCCTGCACTGCTCGACCGGCCGCAGGTCGCAATCGTGGGCAGCAGGCGCGCAACCCCACCGGCACTGGACACCGCCAGGGCGTTCTCGCGCTACCTGGCGCAAGCAGGTTTCACCATTACCAGCGGCCTTGCCCTGGGTATAGATGGTGCCGCTCATCGGGCGGCACTGGAGGTCGGTGGAGGCACCATTGGTGTGCTAGGCACCGGCTTGCAAAAATTTTATCCACAGCGCCATCGCGACCTTGCGCGGATGATGATCGATAGCGGCAACACGCTGGTTTCCGAGTACCCACTCGATGCCGGGCCGCTGCCTGGCAACTTCCCGCGGCGCAATAGAATCATCAGTGGTTTGTCGCTTGGTGTGCTGGTGGTCGAGGCGAGCCTGGCCAGTGGCTCGTTGATTACCGCTCGTCTGGCCGCCGAGCAGGGCCGTGAGGTTTACGCAGTACCAGGTTCCATCCACCACCCTGCGGCCAAGGGCTGCCATCAGTTGATTCGCGACGGCGCATTGCTGGTGGAGAGCGTAGACCAGATCCTTGAAAGCCTGCGCGGCTGGCAGAACCTGCCCCCCGCTGTGGTGCAAAAGCCACTTCACCCGCTGCTTGCCCTGCTCCATGCTGCGCCACAGACTAGCGAGAACCTGGCCCACTTCACTGAACAGTCGCTGGCCGAGGTGCTGGCGCAGTTGACCGAGCTGGAACTTGAAGGCCGGGTCAGCAATGTCGGCGGGCGTTGGTTTGCCCGCGCCGGCTAAGTACACTGCGCGCAGGCAAGGTCAACAAGGCGGAGAAACGCAAAATGGTGAGCAGTTTTCGTGTGCAACAAGCCGCACGTGAGATCAGGGCGGGCGCAGTCATCGCCTACCCTACGGAAGCGGTCTGGGGCCTGGGCTGCGACCCGTGGAACGAGGACGCGGTATATCGTCTGCTGGCGCTTAAATCCCGACCTGTGGATAAAGGCCTGATCCTGATCGCCGACAACATCCGCCAGTTCGACTTTCTGTTCGAGGACTTCCCCGAGGACTGGATCGACCGCATGAGCAGCACCTGGCCCGGCCCGAACACCTGGCTGGTACCGCACCAGGATCTCTTGCCTGAGTGGGTGACCGGGCAGCACGATACTGTGGCGCTGCGGGTGAGCGATCATCCTCAGGTGCGCGAGCTGTGTGCGCTGGTGGGGCCGCTGATTTCCACTTCATGCAACCCGGGCGGGCGCCCGGCGGCGAAGAGCCGGTTGCGGGTGGAGCAGTACTTCCATGGCCAGCTCGACCTGGTACTGGGTGGGGCGCTGGGTGGGCGCAAGAATCCCAGTGTGATTCGAGATTTGGTGACGGGTGAGGTCGTTCGGCCGGGCTGAGACTGTGGCGGTTAGACTGCACGCGGCCGCAGAGGCTGAAAAGTAAGATCAGAGGGCTGACAGGTGCCTGCCTTTGGGTTTTAGCGCCTGACAGCCCTACCTCAGTCTCACCCTCTCAAGGCAACAAAACCGTAGACCCCACCGTCCTACGGGCCGACAGCGCCTCCTGCGCCTTGGCCGCCTCGCTCAGCGCATACCGCTGCTGAATATCCACAACCAGCTTGCCACTGCCGATCATCGCAAACAGGTCATCGGCCATCGCCTGGGTGTTCTCGGCATTGTTTGCATAGGTCGCCAGGGTCGGCCGGGTGACATACAGCGAGCCTTTCTGCGACAGGATGCCCAGGTTCACGCCGCTCACCGCGCCTGAAGCATTGCCGAAGCTCACCATCAGCCCGCGAGGTTGCAGGCAGTCCAGCGAGGTCAGCCAGGTGTCGGCGCCGACGCCGTCGTAAACCACCGGGCACTTTTTGCCATTGGTCAGCTCCAGCACGCGTTTGGCCACGTCTTCACGGCTGTAATCGATGGTTTCCCATGCCCCCAGCGCCTTGGCCCGCTCGGCCTTCTCGGCAGAGCTCACGGTACCGATCAGCTTGGCGCCCAGGGCCTTGGCCCACTGGCACGCCAGGGAACCCACACCGCCTGCTGCGGCGTGGAACAGGATCACGTCACCCGGTTTGACCTCATAGGTCTGTTTCAGCAGGTACTGCACGGTCAGCCCCTTGAGCATCACCGCTGCCGCCTGCTCGAAGCTGATATCGTCGGGCAGCTTGACCAGGTTGGCTTCCGGCAAGGTATGTACCTCGCTGTAAGCGCCAAGGGGGCCAGTGCCATAGGCCACCCGGTCACCAACATTCAGCCGGGTCACGCCCTCGCCCACGGCCTCGACGACACCAGCGGCCTCGGTGCCCACGCCGCTGGGAAGGGACGGCGGGGAGTACAGCCCGCTGCGAAAATACGTGTCGATGAAGTTCAGGCCGATCGCATGGTTACGCACGCGTACCTGCTGGGGCCCCGGTGCAGCAGGTTCGAACTCCACAAGCTGCAACACCTCTGGGCCGCCATGCTGGCTGAACTGAATACGCTTGGCCATCTCGCACTCCTGTTGTCGGGAACGGGGAAAGGCCTTCTATCGGACGCCTTTGCTTGACCGCCGTCAACTGCGGCGGGCGCGCCGGGGGTGGTATGCTACGCGGCGAATTCTTCCCTGCCCGTTCCTGGTGACCTGATGACTAGCCGCACCGAGGCCGTGAAAGCCTACCTGCTCGATCTGCAAGACCGCATCTGCTCTGCCCTCGAAGCCGAAGACGGCGGCGCCCGCTTCGTCGAGGATGCCTGGGTGCGCGAAGCTGGGGGCGGCGGTCGCACGCGGGTGATCGGTGACGGCAAGTTGATCGAAAAAGGTGGGGTCAATTTTTCCCATGTGTTCGGCGCAGGCTTGCCGCCTTCAGCCAGCGCCCACCGCCCCGAGCTGGCGGGCCGGGGTTTCGAGGCCCTGGGTGTGTCATTGGTGATTCACCCGCATAACCCTCATGTGCCGACGTCTCACGCCAACGTACGTTTTTTCATTGCCGAAAAGGAAGGTGAAGAAGCGGTCTGGTGGTTTGGCGGCGGTTTCGATCTCACCCCGTACTACGGCCATGACGAGGACTGCATTCATTGGCACCGCGTTGCCGAACAAGCCTGTGCGCCATTCGGTGCTGATGTATACCCGCGTTACAAGGCCTGGTGCGACCGCTACTTCCACATCAAACACCGTGGCGAGCCACGTGGTATCGGCGGGCTGTTCTTCGATGACCTCAACGAATGGGACTTCGATACCTGTTTCGCTTTCCTGCGTGCCATTGGCGATGCCTATGTCGAGGCCTACCTGCCGATCGTTCAGCGCCGCAAGCACACGCCCTTCACGCCCCAGCAGCGCGAGTTCCAGGAGTACCGCCGTGGGCGCTATGTGGAATTCAACCTGGTTTACGACCGTGGCACCTTGTTCGGCCTGCAGTCAGGTGGGCGCACCGAATCCATTTTGATGTCGCTACCGCCGCAGGTGCGCTGGGGCTACGACTGGAAGGCGGCGCCGGGCACTGAGGAGGCACGCCTGACTGACTACTTCCTTCAGGACCGCGACTGGCTTGGCCAGTAAGCCTGTAGATAAACAAGGAATCGAAATGGACCAGTATGTTGTCTTCGGTAACCCCATCGGTCATAGCAAGTCGCCGTTGATTCACCGCCTGTTCGCCGAACAGACCGGGCAGGACCTGGAATACGCCACGCTGCTGGCGCCACTGGACGAATTCAGCGATTGCGCACGTGGCTTCTTCAAGCAAGGCAGTGGCGCCAATGTGACCGTGCCGTTCAAGGAAGAAGCCTACCGCCTGTGCGACAGCCTCACCCCTCGTGCCCAGCGCGCAGGTGCCGTGAACACACTGAGCAAGCTGCCTGATGGCACGCTGCAAGGCGACAATACCGACGGTGCTGGGCTGGTGCGCGATCTGACGGTGAACGCAGGGGTGGAGTTGGCCGGCAAGCGTATCCTCATTCTGGGTGCTGGCGGCGCCGTACGCGGCGTACTCGAACCTATCCTGGCCCATCAGCCGCAGTCGTTGGTGATTGCCAACCGTACGGTCGAGAAGGCCGAGCAGCTGGCGCGGGAGTTCGATGAACTGGGCCCGGTGGCGGCCAGCGGATTTGCCTGGTTGCAGGAGCCGGTGGATGTGATCATCAATGCCACCTCGGCTAGCCTGGCTGGTGAATTGCCGCCGATCGCCGACAGCCTCGTCGAGGCGGGCCGCACGGTGTGCTACGACATGATGTATGGCAAAGAGCCGACCCCCTTCTGCCAATGGGCCGCGACGTTGGGGGCCGCCAAGGTTCTGGATGGTTTGGGCATGCTGGCCGAGCAGGCGGCTGAAGCGTTCTTTATCTGGCGTGGCGTGCGACCGGATACGGCGCCGGTCCTTGCAGAGCTCCGCCGGCAACTCGCTCGCGGCTGACAGTTCCGGGCTTTACATAATCCATGAGGGGCAGATTCCCCGACGCTGTGTCCAGCGCGGTAATTAGCACCGTTTGCGCCGGTGTTCGCGGGTAAACCCGCCCCCACGAAGGGATACCTGGGGTGGGTCACAGCTTGGCTTTTACAGCCTCCAGGGCATTGCCATCGGCTTTGGTGGTCACCCCCGATAACCACCCTTGCAACCGTTCGGGGTGCTGCTTCACCCAAGCCTTGGCCGCTTCATCGAAGCTGATTTTCTTGTCCACCACCTCGGCCATGATGGCGTTCTCCATGTCCAGGGTGAAGCTCAGATTCGCCAGCACTTTGGCCGCGTTCGGGCAGGCCTGTGAATAACCCTTGCGGGTCAGGGTAAACACCTCGCCCTTGCTGCCGAACCACTTCTCGCCGCCCGTCAGGTAATGCATCTTGAGCTTTACGTTCATCGGATGCGGGGTCCAGCCAAGGAAGGCGATGAACTTTTGTTTTTTCACAGCCCGGTCTACTTGGGCCAGCATTGCCTGTTCGCTGGACTCCACCAGCTTCCATTGGCCCAGATCGAATTCGTTCTTGTCGATGATTTCCTTGAGTGACAGGTTCGCCGGCGCGCCAGAGCCGATGCCATAGAGCTTCTTGTCGAACTGGTCGGCGTGCTTTTGCAGATCGGCGAAATCTTTCACCCCGGCATTCCACACGTAGTCCGGCACTGCCAGAGTGAACTCTGTGCCCTCCAGGTTGCGCGACAGTCGCTGCACATCACCATTGGCGATGAACTTGTCGTGAAAGCCCTGCTGTGCCGGCATCCAGTTGCCCAGGAAAGCGTCGACACGGCCATCCTTGAGGCCGCCATAGATGATCGGGACGGCCAGGCTGTCGATCTTCACCTGGTAACCCAGGCCTTCCAACAGCAGGCGAGCCACGGCGTTGGTCGAAGCGATGTCGCTCCAGCCGGGGTCGGCCAGTTTGACCGCGCTGCATTGCGCGTCGGGGTCAGCGGCTTGGGCCGCTGTGGTGGTCAGGGCTAGTGCGAATACGGCGGTAGCGATCTTGTGCATGGCGGCCTCTGTGTTCAATCCATGGGGGCGGGCTGTGGATAACGTGCCTTGCGCTCGAGGTCATCGAGATCGATATGGTTGCGCATGTACTGTTGGCTGGCGTCCACCCAGGGTTGATGGTCCCAACTGTTCAGCTTGCCGATGGCCAGCGCCTCGGCCACCAGGCGGCGGCGGCGTTGGCTGGCCAGCACTTGTTGGCGCAGGGTAGCGATATCCCAGCGTTGGCGTGCTTCATCGACGAATGCCTGCAGCAGTGCCTGGTGGTCAGGGCTACCGGTGAGGTTCTCCCGTTCGTGCGGGTCGCGGCTCAGGTCATAGAGTAGGCAGGGGTCGTCTTCGCTGTACACGAATTTATGGGGCCCCCGGCGGATCATCATCAGCGGGCCGACGGTACCTTCGGCCATGTATTCACCGATCACCTCGTCGTGGCCGCCGTGCCCTTGAAGATGACCAAGCAATGAGCGGCCGTCCAAGTGCAGTTGGTTATCCACAGCGCCACCCGCCAGTTCGACCAAGGTTGGCAGCAGGTCGCAGGTCGAAACCGAGGCGCTGACGCGGCGGGCGGCAAAGCGTTTCGGCGCGTGTACCAGTAGCGGAACGCGGGCCGACATCTCGAACCAGTGCATCTTGTACCAGAGCCCACGCTCGCCAAGCATATCGCCATGGTCACCCGAGAAGACGATCAGGGTGTCCTCGGCAAGGTCGCACTCTTCCAGCGTTTGCAGCAGTTGGCCGATATTGTCATCGATGTAGCTGCAAGCGCCGAAGTAGGCACGCCGAGCATCGCGAATCTTTTCCACAGGCAGTGGTTTGTTCCAGAGGTCATAGACCTTGAGCAGGCGCTGAGAATGAGGGTCAAGTGCCTCCTGATTGAACTCCGCGCGGGGCATGGGGATATCCACATCTGCGTAGCGATCCCAATAGCGCTTGGGGATGGTGTATGGATCATGTGGATGGGTCATCGATACCGTCAGGCAGAACGGACGGCCATCATTCTCGCGCACATGGTCATACAGATACTGGCGGGCCTTGAACAGCACTTCCTCGTCGAAATCCAGCTGATTGGTGCGCACGCACGGCCCGGCCTGGAGCACCGAAGACATGTTGTGGTACCAAGTTGGGCGCACATCAGGCTCATCCCAGTTCACCGCCCAGCCATAGTCGGCTGGATAGATATCGCTGGTCAGACGTTCCTCGTAACCATGCAACTGGTCCGGCCCGCAGAAGTGCATCTTGCCCGACAGGGCTGTGCGATAGCCTAAGCGGCGCAGGTAGTGCGCATAGGTCGGCACGTCGGCGGGGAAGTCGGCCGCGTTGTCGTAGGCACCAATGCGGCTGGGCAGCTGGCCGCTGACCAGCGTGAAGCGCGATGGCGCGCACAACGGGCTGTTGCAATACGCCGAATCGAACACCACCGCATCTTGGGCCAGGCGGGTCAGGTGCGGCATCTGGATGGCTGAAGGGCCATAGATCGGCAGTAACGGGGCGGCCATCTGGTCGGCCATGATGAACAGGATATTCGGGCGTGTCATGAAGGCTCCCATCGTAGAGAATTATGCGAAACGCTTGCCTATCACGATGCGACTGTGAGTAATTTGGGTAAAGCCCATGGCGGGCAATGACTGGGATTAGCCACACTTATGTTTGAGCGCCTTGCTGAACTGTCGCTGGATTCCCTGCGGGTATTTGAGGCTGCCGCACGCTTGCGCAGTTTCACCGCCGCCGCCCTGGCCCTAGGCACTACCCAACCGGCTGTGAGCCAGCAGATAAAGCGGCTGGAAGAACAACTGGGCACGCGCCTGTTCGATCGCATTTACCGGGGTATCGAGCTGACCGAAGCCGGTCAGATGCTGTTCGAGCAGGTCCACCAAGGCTTACAGGCCATGGAGGATGGCATCGCCCAGGCCAGCGGTCGCGGGCAGCGCGAGGTGCTTCAGGTAGCCACTGACTTCGCTTTTGCGGCTTTCTGGCTGATGCCCCGGCTGCAGCGCTTTCACGAGGCTTATCCACAGGTGGACGTGAGCTTGGTGACCGGTGAGCGCAGCCAGGGGATGCTGCGCCCGGATATCGATGTGGCGATACTGTTCGGCGATGGGCGCTTTCACCAAGGTGAGAGCCGCTGGCTGTTCGACGAAGAGGTATTCCCGGTTTGCAGCCCTCGGCTGATTCATGGCAAACCCTTGTCAGCCGCGGCTTTGCAACGGCTGCCGCTGCTGCATTTGAAAGGTGAACAGGCCAGCCGCTGGTTCGACTGGGCCGGCGTCTTTCGTGGGCTGGGCGTCGAGGCGGCACCACCGCCCGGCCAATTGCGTTTCGATAACTACACGCTGCTGATCCAGGCGGCGATTGCGGGCCAAGGAGTAGCCATCGGTTGGCGGCACTTGGTCGATGGCTTGGTGGATCAGGGTTTGCTATGCCGGCCTATGGAGGGCAGCCTGAAGTCGCGGCGGGGCTATCATGTGGTATTGCCGCCGCGTAAACGGCGCGGGGTATTGATCGAGCGTTTCGTCGACTGGCTGGAGCATGAGCGCACTGGCTGATTGCAGGGTTTTCAGGAGTCAACGTGCAAAGAATCAAGGGCTATCACGCCCATATCTACTACGATGCGTCCACCTTCGAGCAGGCACGTGAGCTGTGCGAAGAGGCAGCGCGGCTGTTTCCCGTGAGCATGGGGCGCATGCATCAGAAACCGGTCGGGCCGCACCCGGACTGGAGCTGCCAGCTGGCTTTCGAGCCGGAATTCGTGGGCGTCGTGTTGCCCTGGCTGGCGCTGTATCGCAAGGGGCTTGTGGTATTTCTGCATCCGCTGACTGGCGATGAGCTGGCCGATCATCGCGATCATGCAATTTGGATGGGGGCCGTGCGGCCTTTGAATCTCTCGATATTCGGGGGTTAGCTTGTGCAGAGTTGTTGGCGAGTTAACCTGCGTAACCTCGCTGGCTGCTTCGCAGGTGAACCCGTGAAGCAGCCAGCGCGATTTAGCGGCGTGCGCCGCGCACGCCTTCGGCCAGTGCCGAGCAAAGGCTCAGTACATCACTCACTGCCTGATCGGCGTCTTTGGTCTGGGCAATCTTGTCGACCAGCGCCGAACCTACCACCACACCATCGGCCAGACGTGCGATTGCAGCAGCCTGCTCTGGCGTACGGATCCCGAAACCGACACTGATCGGCAGGTCGGTATGCCGACGCAGGCGGGCGATGGCCTCGGTCACGTGCTCAGTGGTGGCCGAGCCTGCACCCGTTACACCGGCCACCGAGACGTAGTAGACGAACCCGGAGCTGCGCTCCAGTACCCGCGGCAGACGCGCGTCATCGGTGGTCGGGGTGGTCAGGCGGATGAAATCGATGCCGGCAGCCTGGGCCGGCGTGGCCAATTCGGCGTCGTGCTCAGGTGGCAGGTCGACGATGATCAAGCCATCGACACCCGCTTCTCTGGCTTGGGCGACGAAGTTATCCACACCGAAGCGGTGAATGGGGTTGTAGTAACCCATCAGCACGATAGGTGTGGTGTGGTTATCCACACGGAATTCGCGAACCATCTGCAGGGTTTTGGCCAGGGTTTGGCCAGCTTCCAGAGCACGCAGGGTGGCAAGCTGGATGGCAACGCCGTCGGCCATGGGGTCGGTGAACGGCATGCCCAGTTCGATGACGTCGGCGCCGGCTGCCGGCAGGCCTTTGAGGATCTGCAGCGATGCCGCGTAGCCAGGGTCGCCAGCCGTGACGAAGGTGACCAGCGCGGAGCGGCCTTCGGCCTTCAGTTCGGCGAAGCGTTGTTCAAGACGGCTCATGCCTGTTTCTCCTGGGCTGCCATGTGGTTCATCACGGTTTGCATGTCTTTGTCGCCGCGGCCGGACAGGCAGATCACCATCAGGTGGTCCTTAGGCAGGCCGGGTGCCCGCTTGATGGCTTCGGCCAGGGCGTGGGCGCTTTCCAGCGCTGGAATGATGCCTTCCAGACGGCAGGTGGCGTGGAATGCATCCAGCGCTTCGTCGTCGGTGATGCTGACGTATTCCACGCGCTTTACTTCGTGCAGGTAGGCGTGCTCAGGGCCAATGCCTGGGTAGTCGAGGCCGGCGGAAATCGAGTGGGCGTCGGTGATCTGGCCGTCGTTGTCCTGCAACAGGTAGGTACGGTTGCCGTGCAATACGCCTGGGACGCCGCCGTTGAGGCTGGCTGCGTGTTTGTCGGTATCGACACCGTGGCCGCCAGCTTCCACGCCGATGATCTGCACGCTTGGCTCTTCAAGGAATTCATGGAACAGGCCCATGGCATTGGAGCCGCCGCCAACACAGGCGATCAGGCTATCTGGCAGGCGACCTTCCTTTTCTTGCAACTGGGCGCGGGTTTCCTTGCCGATGATCGACTGGAAGTCGCGGACCATGGCCGGATACGGGTGCGGGCCGGCTACGGTGCCGATCAGGTAGAAGGTGTCGTCGACATTGGTGACCCAGTCACGCAACGCCTCGTTCATGGCGTCCTTGAGAGTACCGGTGCCGGCGGTCACTGGCACGATTTCGGCACCCAGCAGCTTCATGCGGAACACGTTGGCCTGCTGGCGCTCGATGTCGGTGGCACCCATGTAAATCACACAAGGCAGGCCAAAACGCGCGGCCACGGTGGCCGTCGCCACGCCGTGCATGCCGGCGCCGGTTTCGGCGATCAGGCGCTTTTTGCCCATGCGTTTGGCCAACAGCACCTGGCCAATGCAATTGTTCACCTTGTGCGCGCCGGTGTGGTTGAGCTCTTCACGTTTGAAGAAAATCTTGGCGCCGCCGCAGTGCTCGGTCAGGCGCTCAGCGAAGTACAAAGGGTTCGGGCGGCCAATGTAGTCGCGCTGAAAGTACGCCAGGTCTTCGAGGAACTTAGGGTCGGCCTTGGCTGCTTCGTATTCGCGGGCCAAGTCCAGCACCAGTGGCATCAGGGTTTCAGCCACATAGCGGCCGCCGAACGAGCCGAACAGGCCGTTGGCGTCGGGGCCGGGACGGTATTGGGACTGGGTCATGGGGCGCTCCAAGGCGTGATGAATGAGTGATGGGCTTTACTCTAACCACGCCAAGCCCGGTTGAAAACCGATAAGATTGCGCAAACTTGTCAGGAAAACTCACAGGTATCATGGCCCACGACCTCCCTCCCCTCAACGCCCTCAGGGCTTTCGAAGCCACTGCCAGGCTCAACAGCGTCAGCCAGGCGGCCGAAGCGCTGCATGTTACTCATGGGGCCGTGAGCCGGCAGATCAAAGTGCTTGAAGAGCATTTGGGCGTGGCCCTGTTCGTCAAGGACGGGCGGGGCATCAAACTCACAGATGCCGGGTTGCGTCTGCGAGACGCCAGCGCGGAGGCGTTCGACCGGCTGCGCAGTGTGTGTGCGCAGTTGAATCGCGATCTAAGCCAGGCACCGTTCGTTTTGGGTTGCTCCGGCAGCCTTCTGGCCCGCTGGTTCATACCCCGCTTGGGGCGGTTGAACGCTGAGTTGCCTGAATTACGCTTGCACCTTTCGGCGGGTGAAGGCGATCTGGATCCACGTCGGCCCGGTCTTGATGCGCTTTTGGTATATGCCGAACCGCCATGGCCGGCAGATATGCAAGTTCATGTGCTCGTTCAGGAGCGCATAGGCCCGGTACTGAGCCCGCACTTTACTGGTTTTGAGCGCCTGCGCGCTGCGCCTGCCGAGGCGCTGCTCAGTGAGGCCTTGCTGCATACCACCTCCAGACCACAGGCGTGGCCGACATGGGCAGCTGATCAGGGGCTGGGGGCTGAGGCTTTGAATTACGGCCAGGGGTTCGAGCATCTGTATTACTTGCTCGAAGCCGCGGTTGCCGGCTTGGGCGTGGCGATAGCGCCGCAGCCATTGGTCGCTGATGACCTGCAAGCGGGGCGCCTGAGCGCACCTTGGGGCTTTTCGCCAACCCCTGCCGCGCTGGCGTTGTGGGTGCCCAGGCGCGCCGCTGACGGGCGCGCCGAGCAATTGGCGCAGTGGCTACGTGCCGAGCTTGCCAGGCAGAACGCTTAGTTGCGCTTGCACAGCAGGTACGCCGCCAGCAGGCCCAGTGCGCCGATGGCTACGCCTGCGGTGGTGTATGGGTGCTCTTGGGCATAGTCGCGGGTTGCGATGCCGGTCTGGCGGGTACGCTCCTTGACCTCCTCATAAGCATCGCTGATCAGGCTGCGCGAATGGCGCAGTGCACTTTCAGCGCTGCTGCGCATTGCCTTCACTGATTTTTGGGTTTCCTCAGAGGCGTCGTGCTTCAGGCTCTCCAGACTTTTCAGGAGGCTTTCGATCTCCGCTTCCATGCTCTCCAGGGATTTTTTACGCAGCGAGTTGCGGTGCATGTTGACTCTCCTTCGCAGTATGGGCTCTAAGAAATGCGACTACTGGGCTTGGGGAAAGTGCGATCGAACTTTAGCGAGCAGTCACCGCTCGCAGGTAAACCAGGCCTGCGCTGCTAGGCTGAATTTCACCGTCCCCCAAGGAGAGTGCCATGTCCGATCATCACACCTACAAAAAGACCGAGCTGGTAGGTTCGTCCCAGACCAGCATCGAAGACGCGATCAACAATGCCCTGGCCGAAGCCGGCAAGAGCATCAAGCATATGGAGTGGTTCGAGGTCGTCGAAACCCGTGGCCATATCCGCGACAACAAGGTTGAGCATTTTCAGGTCACGCTGAAAGTCGGCTTCCGTATCGCCAATAGCTGAAACATGACCGCTCTGGCACAGCCGGGCGTGATGGCGTTATAACTCTGGAGAGCGCCCAAGCGGCGTTCTTCAAGCTTTCTCATCTGTACAAGGAATGCAATCGATGAAGAAACTGATGTTTGCGGTAGGCTTGATGGCAGTGGCGAGCGGTACGATGGCGGCTGGTAAACCCTGTGAAGAGCTCAAGGCTGAGATTGCCCAAAAGCTCGACGCCAAGGGTGTTCAAGGCTACACCCTGGAGGTCGTGCAGAAGGGTGAGGTCAATGGCAAAGTGATTGGCAGCTGCGAAGGCGGTAGTAAGGAAATTGTCTACCGCCGTAATTGATGCGGGCCTTCTTCGCGGGGCCACCCGCGAAGAGCGTCACTGCGCCTTGAGCGCTTGCGCTAGCAGCTCATAGGACCGAACACGGTCTGCATGTTCGTACAGATCACAGGTGAAGATCAGCTCGTCCGCGCCCGTCTGCTCTAGCAGTACCTCTACCTTGGCTCTGACTTTCTGCGGGCTGCCGATCATCGCAAGGCCCAGGAAGCTCCCCACGGCATCGCGTTCATGGGGCAGCCACAGGCCATCCATGCTCGGCACAGGCGGCTTTTGCATCAGGCTCTGGCCACGGATCAACGCCAGGATGCGTTGGTACACCGAGGTAGCCAGGTGTTCTGCCTTCTCGTCAGTCTGCGCCACTACCATCGGAATGCCCAGCATCACATAGGGCTTGGCCAGCGTTGTCGATGGCTTGAAGTGGTCGCGATAAATGCGGATCGCCTCATGCATGTAGCGTGGCGCGAAGTGCGAGGCGAAGGCGTAGGGCATGCCGCGCATGCCGGCCAATTGTGCGCTGAACAGGCTGGAGCCTAGCAGCCACATGGGCACCTCGGTGTCATGCCCCGGTACAGCGATCACTTTCTGATCATCGGTACGCGGGCCCAGATAGCGTGACAGCTCTTCGACGTCATCGGGGAAGTCGTCGGCGCTTCCTGCGCGGTCACGGCGCAGGGCATAGGCGGTCATCTGATCGGAACCCGGCGCGCGGCCCAGGCCAAGGTCGATCCGCCCTGGATACAGGCTGGCCAAGGTACCGAACTGCTCGGCGATTACAAGCGGCGCGTGGTTGGGCAGCATGATCCCGCCTGAACCGACGCGAATGGTCGATGTGCCGCCTGCCAAGTAGCCAAGCAAAACCGAAGTGGCCGAACTGGCGATGCCGTCCATGTTGTGATGTTCGGCTACCCAGAAACGGTTGTAGCCGAACTTTTCAACATGGCGGGCAAGGTCCAGAGAATTGTGCAGTGCTTGCGCCGGGCCTTGGTCGGCGCGCACTGGCACCAGGTCGAGGGTTGAAATTTTCAGGTCACGCAACTGCGTCATCGGAGCCTCCGCAATAGTGGTTGGCCCGAAGGCCCTAAGAACTCTGTATGGGCAGATTCGACAGAATCAATGCTCGCTGGGCAATTGCGCTGAACTTGCAGCCGGGCAGCACCCTCGTAGATGTAGGTACATAACCCTTGAAACCGGAGGCATCATGAAAAAGACAGCATCGGCGATTTGGCAAGGTGGCCTGAAGGATGGCAAAGGCCTGCTTTCTACCGAAAGTGGGGCGCTCAAGCAGAACCCGTATGGATTCAACACCCGCTTCGAAGGGTCGCCCGGCACCAACCCGGAAGAGCTCATCGGCGCGGCCCATGCAGGCTGCTTCTCGATGGCGCTGTCGATGATGCTGGGTGAAGCGGGCTTTACTCCAGAGCGTATCGATACCATTGCCGAAGTCACCCTGGACAAGCAGTCAGACGGCTTTGCCATTACAGCCGTTCACCTGATTCTCAAGGCCAAGGTACCTGGGGCAAGTCAGGAGCAGTTCCTTGAAATTGCCAACAAGGCCAAAGCGGGTTGCCCGGTGTCCAAGGTGCTGAACGCCGACATCAGCCTGGATGCTTCATTGGTTGGATAAGGCCCGGGTGATGCGTGCTACTCGATGACGCTGCACATCAGGCTGTTCACACTGGCATGAAGCGGCGAAACAGGGACGCTTTGCTGTAGTCTAAACAGCGTCGGCAGCGCAGCTGCCTTGCCAGGAGCTGTTCCATGATTCGCGTAGCAATCGCCCTATTGGCTTCGCTTTTGGCCACTTCTGCATTGGCGGCGGTAAAACCGTGCGAAGAACTCAAGAACGAAATCGAAGCCAAAATCCAGGCCCAGGGCGTGACGTCCTACACCCTGGAGATCGTACCCAACAGTGAGGTCAAGGATCCGAACATGATCGTTGGCACATGCCAGGGCGGTACGAAAAAGATCATTTACCAGAAAAATGATCGATAAATAGCTGGGGCCGCAACGCGGCCCCAGTTTTTATGGGATGCAGAATACGTCGCTCGGTTCGTCGACCAGTACCTTGCGGCTAGCATCGTACAGCAGCACCTGCGGCTCCATTACCGGTGCGCGGGCTTCGAGGCGATAACGCTGGCCGGCCTTGAAGTCGTCATAACGCACAGTCAGATAGCACGTCCGATCCCTGGGTTGGGTCATCGTGCCACCGGCATATATCTCGTAATCGAAGCGCACAACCAGTTCGTGCTTGCCAGGCGACACCTGAAAGAAGCGGCCATCGTCAAGGCGTTGGCCGTCGAGGCGGTCGGCCATGATGACTCGGCCGGGTGTCATGGTATAGAGCTCGATCCAGGCCTGCTTGGGATCGGCCGGCGGCAAGGGGCTGGCGCAGGCTCCCAATGCAGTCAGGGCAATCAGCATCATGGGCTGGCGCATGGCAACACTCCACTGGCAATACTCAGTTACAAGCATAGCGCCGTTCGTGCACTTCAGGTGCGTTGGCAACCGGCTGGCAGGCCTTGGCTCACCAGTTTCTGCTGGTGGTCATAGAGCTTGATCCAGGGGCGAAAGCCAATGCTGCCGGCTTGTAACTGGTAGCGCTGGCCTGCACTGAAATCCTTGAACGTCAGTTTGACCTGGCAATCACGCCACAAAGGCTCCTCGACCGGGCCGATATTGCTCGGCGCTACTGGAAACTGGTAACGCACGGTCAGCTCGTGGCTGCCGGGTTGGACCTCGAAGTAGCGGCTTTCGGGCCAGTCGCGCTGGTCAACCTGCGCTGCGTCGAGGGACGTTTCGCCGTATGGGGTAAGGTCGACCCAGGCGAGGTTAGGGTCCGGGTCCGGCAGTGTCGAGCAAGCGCTAATCAGCAGCAGTGGGGCGGTGAGCAATAGAGCACGCATGGCGAAACTCCCCCTTGGCGAGATAGTCTTGGAGCGCATTGGCCTTGAGCGAGTTGGATAACCTCAGATGCATTTCTCTGTTCTTTTCAAGCGCTCAGGCCCCGGGCCACTCGACCGCTTTTTCAGCTATTTGGTTCCTTTGCTGGGGGCTTTTCTGCTAAGCGGTTGCTCCAGCTTGGGTTACTACAGTCAGCTCGCACAAGGCCAGTGGCAGTTACTGCGGGCGCGTCAGCCTGTGGACCAGGTGATAGTTGACCCGGCCAGCAGCCCTCGCTTGCGAGCACGTCTGGCTCATGCCGAACAGGCCCGGGCATTTGCCAGCGAGCGGTTGAAACTGCCAGATAACCGTAGCTATCGGCTTTATGCCGACCTACAGCGCCCTTACGTCGTATGGAACGTATTCGCCACCCCGGAACTGTCGCTGCAACCGGTGACGTATTGTTTTCCCATCGCCGGTTGCGTCGCTTACCGCGGTTATTACCGCCAAGGGGCCGCACGCGGACAGGCGGCGCTAATGCGCCAGCAGGGCCTGGACGTATACGTGAGCGGAGTTGAAGCCTATTCGACCCTGGGCTGGTTCGATGACCCGATTCTGTCGTCGATGGTCGCTTGGGGGGATGAACGGCTCGCTACGCTGATCTTCCATGAACTGGCCCACCAGCGCTTTTATGTGCAGGACGACACGGCATTCAACGAGTCGTTTGCCACATTTGTGGAACGTGAGGGCTCGCGGCAATGGCGCGCAGCGCGCGGGTTGGCGCCGCTTGGCACGGCGCAGTCGCAGCAGCGTGAGCAGTTTACCCGGCTGGTGCTGGCCAGCCGCGAGCGGTTGCAGGCAATCTACGCAGCGCCCCTGGACGATGCGCACAAGCGTGTGGCCAAGCAGGCCGAGTTCGAGCGTTTACGGGCCCAGTACAAGCAGGTGCGCGACAGCCAGTGGGGCGGCGATAAGCGGTACGACGCATGGATCTATGGGCCGTTGAGCAATGCCAAGTTATTGCCGTTTGGACTTTATGATCAGTGGGTGCCCGCGTTCGAGCGGCTATTTCATGAGGTGGGGGGGGATTGGCCGCAATTTTATCGACGGGTCGAGGAGCTTGGGCATTTGCCCGCAGCAGACAGGAAGGCGGCGTTACAGCGTTTGATGTGAACCCAGGATTCTGGGGCTGCATCACAGCCCCACAGTCATCAGGGCCGAGTCAAAGCCTGGTGCAGTTCGGCCAGTGTGGCGAAGTGGAAGGCTGGCGCCTCGGCGGCGAGTTCTGCCTGGCTGCCGAACCCATAGCCCACGGCCACCGCCTGGAGGCCGTTGCTGCGGGCACCGATCAGGTCATGCTTGCGGTCCCCGATCATCAGCGTCTGGGTAGGGTCCAGCCGTTCTTCGTCCAGAATGTGGCGAATCAGCTCGACCTTGTTGGTGCGGGTGCCATCGAGCTCGCTGCCATAGATCATCTTGAAATGGTGGTCGAAGGCAAAGTGCCTGGCAATTTCCCGGGCGAACTTCCAGGGTTTTGAAGTCGCGATGTACAGCGTTCTGCCCTGCCCCGTCAGGTCTTCGAGCAGTGCTGGCACCCCTTCGAACACGAGGTTTTCGTAAAGGCCGGTGACACTGAAACGCTCGCGATAGAAATTCACCGCTTCCCAGGCCTTGGCTTCATCGAAGCCGTAGAACTGCATGAAGGCTTGTAGCAGTGGCGGGCCAATGAAGTGTTCCAGTCGCGTGAGGTCGGGTTCGTCGATGCCAAGTTTGGCCAAGGCATACTGAATCGAGCGGGTGATGCCCAGACGCGGGTCGGTCAACGTGCCGTCGAGGTCGAAAAGGATGTTCTGCTGGTGCATGTTCGTCTCGTGAGTCGGGTTCATTCCGGTTGGTCGTAACCTTCGGCCAGGTGCTGGTCCTTGAGCTTGACGTAGTTGCCGGCGCTGTAGAGGAAGAAGGCGCGCTCCTGATCGCTCAGCAGCCTGACCTGCTTGGCGGGGCTGCCCATGTACAGGTAGCCGCTGACCAGACGCTTGCCGGGCGGTACCAGGCTACCGGCGCCGATGATCACTTCGTCTTCGACGATGGCGCCATCCATGATGGTGCTGCCCATGCCGACCAGGATGCGGTTGCCCAACGTGCAGCCATGCAGCATGACCTTATGGCCGATGGTGACCTCGTCACCGATGATCAGCGGGAACCCGTCAGGGTTGAACGGCCCCGCATGGGTGATGTGCAGCACGCTGGCGTCCTGCACGCTGGTGCGCGCGCCAATGCGGATGCGGTGCATGTCGCCACGGATCACCGCCAGCGGCCAGACAGAGCTGTCCTCGCCGATTTCCACATCGCCCAGAACCACCGCCGAACGGTCGACGAATGCCCTGGGTCCCACTTTCGGAGTGTGTTGCTGGAAGCTGCGAATGGCCATGATAGCGTCTCTCATCTGTGCCGATAGACAGGCTGCTTGCTGCGGCCGGCGTCGATTGTAATTAAGATGGGGTAGTGTTTCTTCTGCCAAGGTATCCGAACCGTGAGTGCGAACAACCCACTTCTGCAGTCCTACGATCTGCCGCCCTTCTCGCAAATCCGTGCCGAACACGTGTTGCCGGCGATCGAAGCGATCCTGGCCGACAACCGAAAAGCCATTGCCCAGATCCTCGAACAGCAGGGCAATAACCCTAGCTGGGCTGGCCTGGTACTGGCCATGGACGAACTGAACGACCGCCTGGGCGCTGCCTGGAGCCCGGTCAGCCACCTCAATGCGGTGTGCAACAGCGCCCAATTGCGCGAGGCTTACGAGTCCTGTCTGCCAGCGCTGAGCGCCTACTCTACCGAACTGGGCCAGAACCGCGCGCTGTTCGACGCCTATCAGGCGTTGGCCAACAGCCCTGAAGCAGCTAATTTCGACGTGGCGCAGAAGACCATCCTCGACCACGCCCTGCGAGACTTCCGCCTGTCGGGCATCGACTTGCCGGCCGACAAGCAGCAGCGCTATGCCCAGGTGCAGAGCAAGCTCAGCGAGCTGGGCAGCCGTTTTTCCAACCAACTGCTCGATGCGACCCAGGCCTGGACCAAGCACATTACCGACGAGGCCGCGCTGGCCGGGCTGACCGACTCGGCCAAGGCGCAGATGGCCGCTGCGGCGCAGGCCAAGGGGCTAGACGGCTGGCTGATTACCTTGGAATTCCCCAGCTACTACGCGGTGATGACCTACGCCAGCGACCGCGCCCTGCGTGAAGAACTGTACGCTGCGTACTGCACCCGTGCGTCTGATCAGGGGCCTAATGCTGGGCAGTTCGACAATGGCCCGGTAATGCAGCAGATCCTCGACTTGCGCCAGGAACTGGCCGAGCTGCTGGGCTACCAAAACTACGCCGAGCTTAGCCTGGCGACCAAGATGGCCGAGTCCAGCGATCAGGTGCTGAGCTTCCTGCGGGACCTGGCCAAGCGTTCCAAGCCGTTCGCCGCTCAGGACCTGGAGCAGCTCAAGGCCTACGCCGCCGAGCAGGGTTGCCCGGAGCTGGCCAGTTGGGATGCCGGGTACTTTGGCGAAAAGCTTCGTGAGCAGCGTTACAGTGTGTCCCAGGAAGCTCTGCGTGCCTACTTCCCGATCGACAAGGTACTCAGCGGCCTCTTCAGCATCGTCCAGCGCCTGTACGGCATCGAAATCACCGAGCTCAAAGGCTTCGACACCTGGCACCCAGATGTGCGCCTGTTCGAAATCAAAGAAAACGGCCAGCACGTTGGCCGCTTCTTCTTCGACCTCTACGCCCGCGCCAACAAACGCGGGGGGGCGTGGATGGACGGTGCCCGTGACCGTCGCCGCACGGCGGCTGGCGCGCTGCAAAGCCCGGTGGCTAACCTTGTGTGCAACTTCACCCCGGCCAGCCCTGGCAAGCCTGCATTGCTGACCCATGATGAGGTCACCACCCTGTTCCACGAGTTCGGCCATGGCCTGCATCATATGCTGACCCGTATCGAACATGCTGGGGTGTCCGGCATCAACGGCGTGGCCTGGGATGCGGTAGAGTTGCCGAGCCAGTTCATGGAAAACTGGTGCTGGGAGCCAGAAGGGCTGGCGCTGATTTCCGGCCACTATGAAACCGGTGCACCCCTGCCCCAGGACCTGCTCGACAAGATGCTGGCGGCGAAGAACTTCCAATCCGGCATGATGATGGTGCGGCAGCTGGAGTTCTCGCTGTTCGACTTCGAACTGCACGCCAGCCATGGCGACGGCCGTAGTGTGCTGCAGGTGCTCGAAGGGGTCCGTGATGAGGTCTCGGTGATGCGCCCGCCAGCGTACAATCGGTTCCCCAACAGTTTCGCGCATATCTTCGCCGGGGGTTACGCGGCGGGCTACTACAGCTACAAGTGGGCTGAAGTGCTGTCGGCCGATGCGTTTTCGCGCTTCGAGGAAGAGGGTGTGCTCAATGCCGATACCGGCCGAGCGTTCCGCGAAGCGATCCTGGCTCGCGGCGGCTCGCGCGCACCCATGGAGCTGTTCGTCGACTTCCGGGGCCGTGAGCCTTCCATCGATGCGTTACTGCGCCACAGTGGCTTGACCGAAGCCGCTGCGGCATGAGTGAGGTGGTTGTGAACAAGACCAAGAAGCGCTTCATCGCCGGGGCGGTGTGCCCGGCGTGCAGCGAGCCCGACAAGCTGATGATGTGGAACGAAGACGACGTACCGCACCGTGAGTGCGTGGCCTGTGGCTTCACCGATACCCTTAATGAGCAGGGCCTTTCAATTCCCAAGGAGCTGGGCACGCGGGTCAATCACCTGGCACCAAAAGCTGCACCGGCCAAGGTCCAGACCGTGCAGTTCTTCCCTAATCCCAAGCTGAAGAAGCCTACCGAATAGGGTTGTACCGCAGCGCTCTGACCAGAGGTGCTGGAGCACTCACGCCAACTTCGATACTGTGTATGCATACAGTAAAGGATGAGGCGATGAGTACTCCAGCAGCGCAAAAGGGTCGTGGCACCTCGCACAACCCCGACAATCGCTTTGCCCCAAGCCGTAGCGTGGCCGAGGATGATGGCTGGTACCAGGAAGTGCCGCTGACCCAGGGTACGCAAGTCCGGGTCGAGCTCGCCAAATCGGTCATCAGCCGCAACACCTCCCCCGACTTGCCCTTCGACCGCTCCATCAACCCTTACCGCGGTTGCGAACACGGTTGTATCTATTGTTACGCCCGCCCCTCCCATGCCTATTGGGACCTGTCGCCCGGCCTGGATTTCGAGACCAAGCTGATCGCCAAGACCAATGCAGCTGAGGTGCTTGCGCAGCAATTGAGCAAGCCAGGGTATGTCTGCGCGCCCATCAACCTGGGCTCCAACACCGACCCCTACCAGCCGATCGAACGCGAGCAGCAGTTGACCCGGCGGCTGCTCGAAGTGCTGCTGCGTTTTCGTCATCCGGTGACCATCGTGACCAAAGGTTCGCTGGTGCTCCGCGACCTTGACCTGTTGGCTGAGTTGGCCAGCCAGCGCCTGGCCAGGGTGATGATCAGCCTGACCACACTGGATGACGACCTGAAACGTGTGCTGGAGCCGCGCGCGGCCTCACCAAAGGCCCGACTGCGAGCCATCCGCGTGCTGCGCGGTGCCGGGGTGCCGGTGGGGGTGCTGTGTTCACCGATGATACCGATGGTCAACGACAGTGAACTGGAGCGCCTTCTTGAGGCGGCTAAGGAGGCCGGCGCACAAAGCGCGGCGTACATGATGCTGCGCTTGCCACTGGAGGTGGCACCCTTGTTCGAGCAGTGGCTGCAGGACCATTACCCGCAACGGGCCAACCATGTACTGAGCCTGATCCGTCAGAGCCGTGGCGGTGAACTGTACGACAGCAGGTTCGGTGCGCGGATGCGCGGTGAGGGCGTGTTTGCCGAGTTGCTCGCTCAGCGCTTTGCCAAAGCCATGAAGCGCTTGGACTTTGCGGGGCGGGAAACGCAAACGCTGGATTGTTCGGCATTCTGTCCACCTGGTGGGCAGATGGCTCTGTTCTGAGCGGGTCAGCCGTAAGGTGCCACCCCCGAATGGGGCTCATGCAACCAAATAATCTGGGTAATCCCTCTTGGCAGTTGATGCTTTTTTGCTATTATTCAGTTCCCCCCTTTTCGATCTGGAACGCCCGTTCTAGAGCCCTCGAATTAAGTTTCAGTTAAGTTTTCCCCGCTAGCGTAGGAATCCAGCCAAAGCAGACTGTGATTTATCGCTCGTGCGTGTCATCTAAATCTGCGCATAGCCAGAATCTTTCACCGGTAAAATGGATTTACCTACACACCGCCAAGAGGATGAATCATGCCCGTCAAGGACCCATCCAAGGTCGTTCCGCAAGCCCCCGCGGAGAGCGCCGATGCCGCTCTGAAGCACATCGTCGACGGCTTCCTGCGTTTTCACCATGACGTGTTCCCCGAACAGCAAGAGCTGTTCAAGAAGCTTGCCACCGCGCAAACCCCACGCGCCATGTTCATCACTTGTGCCGACTCGCGCATCGTCCCCGAATTGATCACTCAAAGCTCGCCGGGCGATTTGTTCGTGACGCGTAACGTCGGTAACGTGGTACCGCCCTACGGGCAGATGAACGGCGGCGTTTCCAGCGCCATCGAGTACGCTGTGTCTGCGCTCAAAGTTCACCACATCATCATTTGCGGGCACTCGGACTGTGGTGCCATGCGCGCAGTGCTCAACCCGCAGTCGTTGGCCAAGATGCCAACCGTCTCCGCCTGGTTGCGCCACGCCGAAGTGGCCCGCACCGTGGTGGAAAACAACTGCTCGTGCGGCAGTGAGCACGAAACCATGCAGGTGCTGACCAAGGAAAACGTGATCGCCCAGTTGCATCACCTGCGCACCCACCCGTCGGTTGCCTCGCGCTTGGCAGCCGGTGAGCTGTACATCCACGGCTGGGTGTACGACATCGAGACCAGCAAGATCGAAGCCTACGACGCTGCCAGCGACAGCTTCATGCCGTTGACTGCCGGTGAATCGATCCCCTGCGCCACGCCGAGAGGCCGCTACTAAGCGACCCATCCACAGCTGAACCTTGAATAGCCGGCTGCACCCGTCATGGGTGTGGCGCGGCCTTCGGCTGCCTTGCAAATGCCTTGACTGCTCTGCCGGCGATCACGCTGGCGGCCTGCGCCTGCGTGCGCGTCAGGGATCAACCGTGCCCACGGCCAGCGGGATGGCCGTGCGACAGAGAAAGGAGAAACAGGGTGAACATTACACAGTTGAAAGCGGCCCTGCCGCGTGAGTTGTTGGCGTCGGTGGTGGTCTTTCTGGTCGCCCTGCCGTTGTGCATGGGTATTGCGATCGCCTCTGGCATGCCGCCGGCCAAGGGCCTGATCACCGGCATCATCGGCGGTATCGTAGTGGGCTTTCTGGCAGGTTCGCCGCTTCAGGTCAGTGGCCCGGCAGCAGGCCTGGCGGTGCTGGTGTTCGAGTTGGTGCGCCAGCACGGTATGGCCATGCTCGGGCCGATACTATTGCTCGCCGGTGTATTGCAGTTGCTGGCGGGGCGTTTGCGTTTGGGGTGCTGGTTCCGGGTCACCGCTCCGGCAGTGGTTTACGGCATGCTGGCCGGCATCGGCGTACTGATCGTGCTCTCACAAGTGCATGTGATGTTCGACACAGCGCCTCAGCCTTCAGGTCTGCAAAACCTATTGGAATTTCCCGCCACGCTGAGCGCTGCATTGCCGCTTGAAGCTGCAGGTTCCGGGTGGATGGCCGGTGCCCTGGGGCTGAGTACCATCTTGATCATGTGGGCGTGGGAGCGGATGCGGCCTCAGAAGTTACGCTTCGTGCCTGGTGCTTTGCTGGGCGTGGCGACGATGACCGCCATCGCGATGTGGCTGGCGCTGCCGGTCAATCGTGTGCAAGTGCCGGCAGACCTGTCCGAAGCCATCGACTGGATCCGCCCTGATGACCTGATGAAACTGGCTGACCCGACCCTGCTGGTCGCAGCCTTCGCCCTGGCCTTCATCGCCAGTGCCGAAACGCTGCTGTCGGCAGCAGCCGTCGATCGCATGCACAGTGGTCAGCGTTCGGACTTCGATCGCGAGCTCTCGGCGCAGGGGGTTGGCAATATGCTCTGCGGGCTGCTGGGTGCCTTGCCGATGACCGGCGTGATCGTGCGCAGTTCTGCCAATGTGCAGGCCGGTGCGCAAAGCCGCGCTTCGGCCATCCTGCATGGCGTGTGGCTGTTGGCATTCGTGGTGGTTCTGAGCAGTGTGCTGCAGCAAATCCCCGTGGCCAGTCTGGCTGGCGTATTGGTGTACACGGGTATCAAGCTGGTCGATTTCAAAGCTCTGCGAGGCCTGCGTCGCTACGGCCGAATGCCGATGTTCACCTATGTGGCCACAGCCATGGCAATCATCTTTACCGACCTGTTGACCGGGGTGCTGTTGGGCTTCGCGCTTACCCTGTTGAAGCTGGCATTCAAGGCGGCGCGCCTGAAGATCAGCCTCGTTCAGCTTAAGACACAGGGCCATATGGAGCTGCGCCTGAGCGGGGCGGCGACGTTCCTCAAGGTTCCTGCGCTGACCCAGGTGCTCGATAGCGTACCGGCCGGGAGCACCTTGCATGTACCGCTGAGCAACCTCAACTACATCGACCACTCTTGCCTGGAGCTGCTGGAGGACTGGAGCAAGACCAGCGGCAGCACCCTGCGCATCGAGCAGCGAGGGCTCAAGCGCAGAGTGGAAGGCCGCTTGCGCAGTGTTGCCGGTACCTAAGGTCAGTTGCTGACCTCGGTCATGTCTGGGGCACTCGGCCAGGTTCCGGTGAGGTTCACGGTGCGGGTGCCACCCAGCCATTGGCTGGCGGGGGTGTTCCACTTGATCGACTTACGGGTGTTGGAGCCGATGTTGATGAACTCGGCGGTCAGCACCATTTCGGTGGCGGTCAGCGGAATCTCTCCAAAGCTTGCCGAGCTTCCGCCGATGACGGTTCTGGAGTCTTCCACCGGGCCGGTAGGCGTCTTGTACGACAGCGTGACTTTGGTTGTGTAAGTGGTGAAGGCCGACGCCTTGCTGTTGACCAGAAGGTTTAGCACACCCACCTTGCCCACCCAGCTTGGGATCAACACCCGGCCGCCTGCATACGAAGAAAAGGTATAGGCAATGGGCAGTGGATTGGTTGCCACCTCACCACTTCTGGCCGGCAGTGTATGGGTCTCGACCTCGCTGGAGTTGCTGGTGAACACGTAGCTGGCCTTGCCTTTGCCGCTGATGCCTTGCTCACCCAGCAGGCGGTTCAGGCCGCTTGCGCTGCCGGCAACGGTGAAGCTCGCTTTGCTCTTCTTGGCTACAGCGTTCAGGCCGCTGCTTGCGTAGATGACCGAGGTCACCACGCCAAAACCCTCGGAGATGCCGGCGCTGGTGGCCATGTTCATCTTGCGCGCCTGCTCCAGCAGCCAGTCGTACTGATCATCGAGCACGGTCAGATTGCTGATGGCATGCTCACCGGCGATCGCGAACTCCGACGTCATGGAGTTCTCCTTGTCGAAGGTCCATTCCAGCGCCGCCTCGGGCTTGACCTCGGCTCCGGTGCTCGGATCGAGGATAGTCCCGCCTACATTGGCGTTGATGCTTTTGCACGTCACCCCCGTGGATTTGAAATCCCACTTGCGGCTTTGTTGGTTCTTGCTGATTTCGACCCCAGGCAGGCAGTCTGCGACCAGCTTGAAATCGCCAGAGTCGGAATCGATGATGCCGACCGCACCCGGCTTGATGGCGGGGTTCAGGCCCCAGTTGCCCCAAATCGTCCGGTAGGTGCCGCGCAGCAAGTCTGTGTACATCCGGTTTCTTCTGATCGTCATTGTCATCACCTCGGAATGAAATAGGCCGCCCTGAGGCGGCCGGATGACAGTAAGGATCGAAGGCGGTAGTCAGCAGCAGGAGCGCTTTCCCTAATCGCCTGGCCGTTCAGGCACTGGCCTGGCCGAGTTCAACGTTCAGCTGACGCGACAGGCACGGCCAGCGCTTCCAGGCCTGGCCTGTCTGCGGGCTGCTTAGGGCTTCACGGTAGGCCTCTACCGACTCAGCGGCGAAGCTTTCGTCGTCGAGCATTTCGTCCACTGAATGATGCACCACTTCATCCAGCTGGTTGGCGAAGGTTTCACCGATCAATTGGTGGGCTATAAGGTTGGCGACCGTTGTATCGACAGGAATCAGCGGCTGCTGGAAGTGACGGATGTACAGGTCGTTGACCTCTTCGACCAGGCGGTGGGCCAAATAAGCTTCATCGAGCAGGCAATCGAGCCCTACATGCCCCTGCATCAGGCAAGGGGGTTGCAGGAAGTATGCCTCTGCAATTTTCAGCACCGGCTTGATCTGCGATTCGATGCCGGCCTCGAGCGCCACAGTGTGGGCGGCTTCCAGTAGTTCAGGTACTTGATCGATGTATGCGCTGACGAAACGCGCCAAGGTACCCTGCGCGTCCTGCTCAGGTAGTTGGATCGAGGGGTGCAGGTGGGGCAGTTGCAGCTCGAGACGCGCTTTCAGCTGGCCGGTGCGGCCTTCATGATCGTGGGCTTGGCTTATTTGCTCGCGTACAGCGGCGATGTTCATGACAACTCCAGGGACAAAACGTTTCATACGGAAGACAGTAAATTAGCTCGGTATACAGAATACCTAAGACGCATTTGTTATAAAATTCGCAAACGTGTGCGCTCTCAGGCATATAGCACCCTTTCTATACTCCCATAGCCCCTCAAACTCGGGCTTTTGCGCGATTCATGGTGTTTGGTGAAGTTCATTTCATGGGCGCCGTTGCGGGGCGTTGCCTGCTGTCTATACTCCCGTTGAACGTGATTCGTTGATGAGGCCCGACTGCTTTTGCAGGGGCTCGGTCGTCGAAGTCAGGCAGTCTTGACCGCCGTTCCCTCTTGCCGCAGGCCACGCCTCCGGGACAACAAGAACGAGAAGGGGAACCCGCAATGATGCGACATCCACCTGTCTGGATGGGCCTGCTGTTGTGGTCGGTTCTAGGTCAGGCCAGTGCTGCCTGGACCGTGAACATGCACCCAGGGGCGACGGACGTTTCCAACGCCGTGTTCGACCTGCACATGACCATCTTCTGGATCTGCGTGATCATTGGCATCGTGGTGTTCGGTGCGATGTTCTGGTCCATGGTCGTGCATCGTCGTTCCACGGGTCAGCAGCCGGCGCATTTTCACGAGCACACTTGGGTAGAAATTCTCTGGACCGTGGTCCCTTTCCTGATTCTGGTCGCGATGGCTATTCCAGCGACCAAGACCCTGATCGACATCTACGACGCCAGTGAATCGGACATCGACATCCAGGTCACCGGCTACCAGTGGAAGTGGCATTACAAGTACCTGGGCCAGGATGTGGAGTTTTTCAGCAACCTGGCCACCCCCGCCGAACAGATTCATAACCAGGCCCCCAAGGACGAGCACTATCTGCTGGAAGTGGACCAGCCACTGGTGCTGCCGGTCGGCGCCAAGGTGCGCTTTCTTGTGACGGCAGCTGACGTTATTCATTCCTGGTGGGTGCCGGCCTTTGCGGTCAAACGCGATGCCATCCCAGGGTTCGTCAACGAAGCTTGGACCCGTATCGAAAAGCCCGGTATCTACCGCGGCCAGTGCACCGAACTGTGTGGCAAGGACCACGGCTTCATGCCTGTGGTGGTCGAGGTCAAGTCCCAGGCCGATTACGACACCTGGCTCGGCGAGCGCAAGGCCGAGGCCGCCAAGCTCAAGGAGCTGACCAGCAAGGAGTGGACGCTGGACGAGCTGGTCGAGCGCGGCGACAAGGTCTACCACACCACCTGCGTGGCTTGCCACCAGGCCGAAGGTCAGGGCCTGCCCCCGATGTTCCCGGCGCTCAAAGGCTCGAAAGTCGCGACCGGGCCCAAGGAAGAACACCTGAGCGTGGTATTCCACGGCCGTCCAGGCACGGCGATGGCCGCGTTCGGCAAGCAGTTGTCGGAAGTCGACATCGCCGCTGTGGTGACTTACGAACGCAACGCCTGGGGTAACAACAAGGGCGACATGGTCACGCCGAAGGACGTGCTCGCGCTCAAGCAGGCAGAAGCCAAGTGAACCGGGTTTTGCGCGGCAATCAGCGGATTGCAGGAGACAGAACATGAGTGCAGTGATCGACGACCACGGCCACGGCCATGAACACGCCCACGGCCCCGCCAAAGGGCTGATGCGCTGGGTGCTGACCACCAATCACAAGGACATCGGCACGATGTACCTGTGGTTCGCTTTCATGATGTTCCTGCTCGGCGGCTCGTTCGCCATGGTCATCCGTGCCGAGCTGTTCCAGCCTGGGCTGCAGATCGTGGAGCCGGCGTTCTTCAACCAGATGACCACCATGCACGGCCTGATCATGGTGTTCGGCGCGGTGATGCCGGCCTTCGTCGGCCTGGCCAACTGGATGATTCCGCTGATGATCGGCGCACCCGACATGGCCCTGCCGAGGATGAACAATTTCAGCTTCTGGTTACTGCCGGCGGCCTTTCTGTTGCTGGTGTCCACCCTGTTCACCCCAGGCGGCGGGCCCAATTTCGGCTGGACCTTTTATGCCCCGTTATCGACCACCTATGCGCCAGCCAGCGTCACCTTCTTCATCTTCGCCATCCACCTGATGGGCATCAGTTCGATCATGGGCGCGATCAACGTGATCGCCACCATCCTCAATTTGCGCGCGCCTGGCATGACCCTAATGAAGATGCCGCTGTTCGTCTGGACCTGGCTGATCACCGCATTCCTGCTGATTGCCGTGATGCCGGTGCTGGCGGGCGTGGTGACCATGATGCTGATGGACATCCACTTCGGCACCAGCTTCTTCAGCGCCGCCGGTGGCGGTGATCCGGTGCTGTTCCAACACGTGTTCTGGTTCTTCGGTCACCCCGAGGTCTACATCATGATCCTGCCGGCGTTCGGCGCGGTCAGTTCGATCATCCCGGCGTTTTCGCGCAAACCGCTGTTCGGCTACACCTCCATGGTGTATGCCACGGGCGCCATTGCCTTCCTGTCGTTCATCGTTTGGGCCCACCACATGTTCGTGGTCGGCATCCCGGTGGTCGGCGAGTTGTTCTTCATGTACGCCACCATGCTCATCGCCGTGCCAACCGGGGTGAAGGTATTCAACTGGGTCAGCACCATGTGGGAAGGCTCGCTGACCTTCGAAACGCCGATGCTGTTCGCCATCGCCTTTGTCATCCTGTTCACCATCGGTGGTTTCTCCGGCTTGATGCTGGCCATCGCCCCGGCGGACTTCCAGTACCACGACACCTATTTCGTGGTGGCGCACTTCCATTATGTGCTGGTGCCCGGTGCAATCTTCGGCATCTTTGCCTCGGCCTACTACTGGCTGCCGAAATGGACCGGCCATATGTACGATGAAACCCTTGGCAAGCTGCACTTCTGGTTGTCGTTCGTCGGTATGAACATGGCCTTTTTCCCCATGCACTTCGTGGGGCTGGCCGGTATGCCGCGGCGTATTCCCGATTACAACCTGCAATTCGCCGACTTCAACATGGTTTCGTCGATCGGTGCCTTCCTGTTTGGCACCACCCAAATCTTCTTCCTGTTCATCGTCATCAAGTGCATCCGCGGTGGAGCACCTGCCCCGGCCAAGCCTTGGGATGGCGCCGAGGGGCTTGAATGGTCGATCCCCTCGCCTGCGCCTTATCACACCTTCCAGACACCACCGCACGTGAAATAGGAGCGCTGTGATGAACAGCCCGTCGCTCAAACGCTTGGTCACGCGCCTGCTGATGCTGACGGTTGTGATGTTCGCCTTTGGTTTTGCCTTGGTGCCGATCTACGACGTGATGTGCAAGTCGTTCGGCATCAATGGCAAGACCGGCGGGCAGTACGAGGGCAGCCAGGTCAGCGACCCGACGCGTTCGGTGAGGGTGCAGTTCATGTCCACCAACGCCAGCGACATGGTCTGGGACTTCTACTCCACCGCCGACCAACTCGAGGTCAACCCTGGCGCGGTGAACCAGATGATCTTCATTGCGCACAACCCGACCGACCGGCCCATGAGTGCGCAAGCGATACCCAGTATCACCCCAGCCGAGGCCGCGGCGTATTTCCACAAGACCGAGTGCTTCTGCTTCACCCAGCAGGTGCTGCAGCCGGGCGAGCGCATCGAGATGCCCGTGCGCTTCATCGTCGACCGCGACCTGCCGGCCAGCGTGAAGCACCTGACACTGGCCTACACCTTGTTCGACATCACTGCGCGTCACCCGCCGGTCGCCCATGCCGCGGTACAGGACGTTCAGGGCGCCCGCTGAGGGAAGGAGAACAGCAATGGCAAGTCATGAGCATTACTACGTTCCGGCACAGAGCAAATGGCCGATCATCGCCACCATCGGTCTATTCATTACGGTGTTTGGCCTGGGCACCTGGTTCAACGACCTGAAGGCTGGCCACCCTTCTTCACACGGGCCGCTGATCTTCTTTATAGGTGGGCTGTTCTTGGCCTATATGCTGTTTGGCTGGTTCGGCGCCGTGGTGCGCGAAAGCCGCGCCGGGTTGTATAGCCCGCAACTGGATCGCTCGTTCCGTTGGGGCATGAGCTGGTTCATTTTCTCGGAAGTGATGTTCTTCATGGCCTTTTTCGGCGTGCTGTTCTATGTGCGCGTGCTGGCCGGGCCATGGCTGGGCGGCGAAGGGCACAAGGGCATTAGCCACATGCTCTGGCCAAGTTTCGAATTTGCCTGGCCCTTGCTGAACACACCGGACCCAAAGTTGTTTCCACCGCCTAAGGAAGTGATCAACCCGTGGCACTTGCCACTGATCAACACCATCTTGCTGGTCAGCTCCAGCGTGACCATCACCCTCGCCCACCATGCGCTGCGCCGATGCCACCGCGGTGCGCTGAAACTCTGGATGGCACTGACCATTGTGCTGGGGCTGTGCTTCATCGCGCTGCAGGCTTACGAGTATCACGAGGCCTACACCCAGCTGGGGCTGACGCTGGGTTCAGGGATTTATGGCGCGACCTTCTTCATGCTCACAGGCTTTCACGGTGCCCATGTGACCCTGGGCACGATCATCCTGATCGTGATGTTCGTGCGCATCCTGCGTGGCCACTTCAACCCTGACAAACATTTTGGTTTCGAGGCGGCGAGCTGGTACTGGCACTTCGTTGATGTGGTGTGGGTCGGGCTTTTCATCTTCGTCTACGTGCTTTGATCAGAACGGTGCATGTGACACCAACTGGCCACTGATCAAGCCCCAAGCGACCAGGCCGATGGTCAGGGCCGCCAGGGTCACTCGCACGGTCAGGGCTTTGAGCAGGCGGGTCGAGTGGTCATCGTCCTTGACCAGAAACACCAGGCCACTGAACAGGCTGGCGATCGTGGCCAGCAGCAGCAGGACTATCGCGGCCTTGAGCATGGCGCTTCTCCGGGGGGTGCGGTATGTGGACAAGTATAGCGAGGCGTCGGTGAGGCCGTTTCGCCCAGGCTGGATCCCGACCCTGGTGGTGCTCGCGCTGCTGCCGGGGTTGGTCGGGCTTGGTTGCTGGCAGCTAAGCCGCGCCGAGCAAAAGCGTGAATTGCTGGCGACCTACACCGCGCACGAGGTCGATGCCCCGCTGCCTAGTACTGAGCTACAGCAGACCCAGGACGCGGCGTTTCGACGGGTGCATCTTTATGGCCGCTTCGATCCCGAGCACAGCCTGCTACTGGACAACCGCATGCGTGACGGCCAGGCCGGCGTCGAGTTATTGCAGCCCTTCCATGACCAGGCCAGCGGGCTGTGGGTGCTGGTCAATCGCGGCTGGCTGGCCTGGCCCGATCGCCGAGTCCCGGTGTTTTTCCAGACACCCGAACAGGCCTTGGCACTGAGCGCGTCGGTCTATGTGGCGCCAGGTAGTACCTTCCAGCTGCACCCGGACCCGGTAGGCGGGCAATGGCCGCATCTGCTCACCGCAGTCGACCCCATACAGCTCTGGCAACAGCTCGAGCGCGAAGGTTATGCCCATGAGTTACGCCTGGAACCAGGCCCCGCGGCTTATCGGCTGCAGTGGCCGGTGGTTGCCATGGGCCCTGAAAAACACCTCGGTTACGCCGTTCAGTGGTTTGCTCTGGCCGCCGCGCTGGTGCTGCTCTACCTCTATTACGGCTGGCACAACAACAAGGAGAAACAGCATGGCCACCGCCACTCCACTGGGCCTGCCTGAACGTAGCAAGCCCAGAGCCCGCGGGCGTTTGCAGCTGATACTGATATTACTGGTGGTGCTCGGCCCGATGGTCCTGGCTACTTGCATGTACAAGCTCAAGTTCTGGGTGCCAGAGGGGCGCAGCTACCACGGCGCGATGATTGGCAACGGCCAGAGCCGCGCCGATATCGGTATTGCTGGTGAGGATCAGCGCTGGCAGCTGCTGGTCAGCGCCCCGGCAGCCTGCGCCGAGGATTGTCAGCGCTTGGTGTACCTGGTGCGGCAGATCCAGGTGGGCCTGGGCCGTGATGCCAGCCGCGCAAGCCATGCCCTGGCGGCCGCTCAGCCGTTGGCCAGTGACTACCAGGCGCTGCTGACCCGTGAGTATCCGCAACTGCAGCGCTATTCACTGGATGCCCAGCGCTATCTGCAACAGGTTGGCGAAGCCGGCCCACAACTGTGGATAGTCGACCCACACGGCAATCTTGTGCTGCGTTACGACGCCAAGGTCAACGGCAAGCACGTGCTCGACGACCTACGTCATCTGCTCAAGCTGTCCAACATTGGCTAGGAGCCTGCCATGGCCAGACCTGGATTCCGCCTCGCTGTTTTCGCCACCTTGCTGGCACTGCTGGTCGTTCTGCTCGGGGCCTACACGCGGTTGACCCACGCCGGGCTTGGCTGCCCCGACTGGCCCGGCTGTTATGGCTTTATCAGCGTACCCAAAAGCCAAGCGCAGCTTGCCCATGCCGAACAGCACTTCCCTGATCATCCGGTGGAAGAGGCCAAAGGCTGGGCTGAGATGGTGCACCGCTATTTCGCCGGTACTCTGGCGGTGGTGATCGCTATCCTGGCGGTGCAGGCCGTGCGCCGGCATGCTCATGATGGCCAGCCTTACCGCCTACCCGTGTTGCTGTTAGGGGTGGTGCTGGCGCAGGCTGCGTTTGGCATGTGGACCGTTACCCTGAAGTTATGGCCGCAGGTGGTCACGGCACACCTGCTTGGCGGCTTTACCACCCTTAGCCTGCTGTTCCTGCTGTCTCTGCGTCTATCCCGGGCCTTTGCGCCCTTGCCGAAGTTGCCGCTCAGCCTCAGGCGCATAGCGGCGCTGGGCTTGCTGGTGGTGATCGGCCAGATAGCCTTGGGGGGGTGGGTCAGCGCCAATTACGCAGCGGTTGCCTGCATTGACCTGCCCACCTGCCATGGGCAGTGGTGGCCTGCGGCAGACTTCAGCAATGGCTTTCACCTGACCCAGCACGTTGGCCCCAACTACCTGGGTGGGCAGCTGGACAGCGACGCGCGCACCGCCATCCACATGAGCCACCGCCTGGGCGCCTTGCTGGTGACCTGTGTGCTGCTACTGCTGAGCTGGAAGCTGCAGCGTTGTGGCCTGCCGGGTTTGGCGCGGTTGGTCCTGCTGGCGCTGGCCGTGCAGATCGGCTTGGGGCTGAGCAACGTGCTGTTCCACTTGCCGCTGGCTGTGGCTGTGGCGCATAACGCCGGGGGTGCGCTGCTGCTATTGAGCATGGTGCTGGTGAACTACCGCATTCGTGTGGTCGACAAGGTGCGGGCTGGGGTTGGCCATGGCTGGCGGTTACGACCGGTGGCCGGGGTCGGTATCACCCATCACATGAGGAACGATTCGTGGCGACGCTTCTGAGGACGAAGGGTGCGAGCTGGCGCGATTACCTGGAGCTGACCAAGCCGAAGGTGGTGGTGCTGATGTTGATCACTTCGCTGGCGGGCATGTTCCTGGCGACCCGTGCTGGGGTAAGCCTCAGCGTGCTGTTGTTCGGTAACCTGGGCATCGGCCTGTGTGCCAGCAGCGCAGCGGTGGTCAACCATGTGGTGGACCGGCGCATCGATGCGCTGATGGCACGTACCCACAAGCGGCCATTGGCCCAGGGCCGGGTTGGCCCGGTGTCGGCTTTGCTGTTTGCCCTGGCTCTGGCGCTGCTTGGCATGGGCTTGCTGCTGACATTCACCAACGCGCTGACGGCCTGGCTGACCCTGGCCTCCTTGCTGGGTTACGCGGTGCTTTACACCGGCTTTCTCAAGCGCGCCACACCGCAGAATATCGTCATCGGAGGCCTGGCTGGCGCCGCGCCGCCCTTGCTGGGCTGGGTTGCGGTAAGCGGCCATGTCAGTGCCGAGCCCCTGCTGCTGGTGCTGATCATTTTCGCCTGGACACCCCCGCACTTCTGGGCCCTGGCCATCCACCGCAAGCAGGAGTACGCCACGGCCGAAATTCCGATGCTGCCAGTGACCCATGGTGAGCGTTACACCAAGCTGCATATCCTGTTGTACACGCTGATATTGCTGGCGGTGAGCCTGCTGCCCTACGCCATTCACATGAGCGGCCCGTTGTATCTGGCTTGTGCCCTGGCATTGGGCCTGCGCTTCCTGCATTGGGCCTGGGTGTTGTACCGTGGCAGCCGGCCGCACGCGGCGATCGCTACGTTCAAGTACTCCATCGGCTACCTGTTCGCGCTGTTCGTCGCGTTGCTCGTTGACCACTACCTATTGCTGAATCTATGACTCGAACCCAGAAAACCGTCTTCATCCTCGTTGCCTTGGTCGCGCTGATCATGGGCCTTACCGTCAACAAGGTGCTCAGTGGGCGCGGCCAGGCCAACCCGGCCGAGCTGATCGACGCAGGCATCATCTTGCTGCCGCAAAGCCGCGCAGTGGCTGATGTAACCATGACCAATCAGAATGGCCAGCCGGTGCAGATGGACGAGCTCAAAGGCAAATGGTCACTGCTGTTCTTCGGCTACACCTACTGCCCGGACATCTGCCCGACTACCCTGGCCCAGCTGCGCCAGGTCAAGAGCGAGCTACCCAAGGAGGCCGTGGACCGGTTGCAGGTGGTGTTGGTAAGCGTGGATCCGAACCGCGACACGCCTAATCAGCTGAAACAGTATCTGGGCTATTTCGACAAGGATTTCGTCGGTGTGGCCGGGACCATAGACGATACCCAGAAGCTGGCCAATGCCCTGAGCATTCCATTCATCCCCGCAGACACCAGCAAGCCTGGGTACACGGTCGATCACAGCGGGAACCTGGCAATCGTCGGGCCGGATGGGCGTCAGCGTGGGTTCATTCGTGCGCCGTTCAACAACCAGAAGCTGGTGGCGCAGTTGCCTGGGCTGGTAAAGCGAGACTGAGTGGTTTTCGAGCGTTTCGCGGGTAAATCCGCTCCCAACGGGCTAGGGGCAAGCTTGGAGATAAGCCAACCTGTGGGAGCGGTTTGAGCCGCGAACACGGGCATAGCCCGTGCCGTACATTGCGTCGAACGCTTAGCGGGTAAACAAGCGCGTTCGGTTTAGAACGCAGGCACTACTGCGCCTTTGTACTTCTCGTTGATGAACTGCTTGACCTCAGGCGAGTGCAACGCCGCTGCCAGCTTCTTCATGTCTTCGGAGTCCTTGTTGTCCGGGCGCGCAACCAGGATGTTCACGTACGGCGAGTCGCTGCCTTCGATGGCCAGCGCGTCCTTCTCCGGGTTCAGCTTGGCTTCCAGCGCATAGTTGGTGTTGATCAGGGCGGCATCTACCTGAGTCAGCACGCGCGGGATGGTGGCCGCTTCCAGCTCACGGAACTTGATGCTTTTCGGGTTCTCGGCCACATCCTTCACAGTGGAGAGGATGTTCTTGTTGTCTTTGAGTTTGATCACCCCAGCTTTGTCCAACAGCAGCAGGGCACGGCCACCGTTGGTGGCGTCGTTGGGAATGACTACGGTGGCCCCAGAAGGCAGCTCGTCCAGCTTCTTGAGCTTGGTGGAGTACACGCCCAGTGGTTCGATGTGCACGCCCGTCACGCTGACCAGATCGGTGCCCTTGGCTTTGTTGAATTCATCCAGGTACGGCTGGTGCTGGAAGAAGTTGGCGTCCAGGCGTTTTTCGGCAACCTGCACGTTCGGCTGGATGTAGTCGGTGAACTCCTTCACCTTCAGGTCCACGCCCTCTTTGGCCAGCTGGGGTTTGACGAAATTGAGAATCTCGGCGTGCGGCACCGGGGTGGCGGCCACGGTCAGGGTATCGGCGTGGGCCGAAAAGGCCGCAACGGCGGCAGCAACAGCAAGCAGCTTCTTCATTGATCACTCCTTGTGAGGGCCGCGACGGCCCCCGAACGGGTCGGCTTGGCCGACCCCATTGGGGTTACTTACGGGAAAAATGCACGACCAGTTTGTCGCCCACGCTTTGCAGGACTTGAACCAGCACCAGCAACAGCACCACGGTGACTACCATTACATCGGTCTGGAAACGCTGATAGCCGAAGCGGATGGCCAAATCGCCAAGGCCACCCGCACCCACCACACCGGCCATGGCGGTGTACGACACCAAGGTGATGGCGGTGACGGTAATCGCCGCGAAGATGCCCGGACGGGCCTCTGGCAACAGTGCGCTGGTGATGATCTGGCGGGTAGTGGCGCCCATCGACTGGGTCGCTTCGATGATGCCGCGGTCTACCTCACGCAGGGCAGTTTCGACCAAGCGCGCGAAAAATGGTGTGGCGCCCACTACCAGCGGCGGGATAGCGCCGGCCACTCCCAGGGAGGTGCCGGTGATCAATACGGTGATCGGGATCATCACGATCAGCAGAATGATGAACGGCAGCGAGCGCAGGATGTTGACCACCAGCGACAGCAGTGCGTAAACACCCTTCTGTTCGAACATCTGCTTCGGGCCGCACAGGAACAGCAGCACGCCCAGCGGCAGGCCCAGCAGTACGGTGAAGAACAGCGAGCCGAACAGCATGATCAGGGTATCGACAGTGGCCAGCCAGATTTCGGCCCAGTCGACATTGGCGAAGAAATTCAGAGCGTCCATCAACGCAGTACCTCCATATGTACGTCAGCTGCCGTGAAGCGGGCGAATGCCGCTTCCATGTCCCCACCAATCAAAGCGAGGGTCAGCTGGCCATAGGGGACATCCTTGATGCGGTCGATACGCCCGGCGAGGATGCTGTAGTCCACACCCGTTTCGCGGGCCACGGTCCCCAGCAGCGGCGCGTAGGTGGCGTCGCCCTGGAACGTCAGGCGCACGATACGCCCCGGCACGTGGGCGAAGTCATCACGTTGCTCGCCTTCATCGACCTGCTCGTCTTCCTGGACGAAACGCTTGGTGGTGGGATGTTGCGGGTGCAGGAACACCTCGGCCACCGAGCCTTGCTCGACGATCTGCCCAGCATCCATTACTGCCACGCGGTCGCAGACCCGGCGGATCACGTCCATTTCGTGGGTGATCAGCACGATGGTCAGCTTCAACTCACGGTTGATTTCGGCCAGCAGTTGCAGCACCGATGCAGTGGTTTGCGGGTCGAGTGCGCTGGTGGCTTCGTCGCACAGCAGAATCTTCGGGTTGGTGGACAAGGCGCGGGCAATGCCTACACGCTGCTTTTGCCCGCCCGAAAGCTGAGCCGGAAACTTTTTTGCATGATCCGACAGGCCCACGCGCGCCAGCAGCTCTGTGACACGTTTGTCTATCTGGCTGCGCGACAGCTCACCGGCCAGGGTCAGCGGCAGCGCGACGTTGTCGGCGACTGTCTTGGACGCTAGCAGGTTGAAGTGCTGGAAAATCATCCCGACCTGCTGGCGGAAGCCGCGCAGCTGATTGGCGTTGAACGCCGTAACGTCCTCGCCGTCGACGATGATCGTGCCCCCGGAAGGCTCTTCCAGGCGATTGATCAGGCGCAGCATCGTGCTTTTACCGGCACCGGAATGGCCTATCAGGCCGAATACCTGGCCATCTTCGATGGTCAGGGTGGTCGGATTCAGTGCGGGGATTTCCCTACCGGCGACGCGGTAGGTCTTGTGTACGTTTTGGAACTCGATCACGTAGCGAACCTTGTGGGGCGCATGGAATTTGGGTCAGCGGTTGGCTGGGTCGCGCATTTTAGCCTTTTCCCATAGCTGTTCTTAGCATTTATTTCGTATTGGACCAATGCTTCGGGCATATGGCGACAATCGGTATTTCAGATTGAACGCTCGGTGAAGGGTTCCAGTCACTACTAGAACTAGCCCGCCCAGGGCACGCCTGAAGACTGACGAGGAGAACCGATCATGCCCAGCAAGAAGCCGGATACGCCCAAGCACAGCGAGGCGGCAGGTACTCAAACCCCTGACCGGGCCAATACCAATGCCAAATTGCAAAGCCTGGAGGCTTTTCGCAGCGACGCCACAGGCCAGGCGCTGCGCACCAATCAGGGAGTGAAGATTGCCGACAACCAGAATAGCCTGAAGGCCGGTGCCCGCGGCCCCTCGCTGCTCGAAGACTTCATCATGCGTGAGAAGATTACCCACTTCGACCACGAGCGCATCCCTGAACGTATCGTCCACGCCCGCGGGACCGGCGCCCACGGCTACTTCCAGAGCTATGGTTGCCACGCCGAACTGACCAAGGCCGGCTTCCTTCAGGACCCTGAAAAGATCACCCCGGTTTTCGTGCGGTTTTCCACCGTACAAGGGCCGCGTGGCTCTGGCGATACGGTGCGAGATGTACGCGGCTTTGCCGTCAAGTTCTACACCGATGAAGGCAACTTCGATCTGGTTGGCAATAACATGCCGATCTTCTTCATCCAGGACGCGATCAAGTTTCCCGACTTCGTGCATGCGGTCAAACCCGAGCCGCACAACGAGATGCCCACCGGCGGTTCAGCCCATGACACCTTCTGGGATTTCGTTTCGCTGGTGCCTGAATCTGCGCACATGGTGATGTGGGCCATGTCCGACCGCGCCATCCCACGCAGCCTGCGTATGATGGAAGGCTTTGGTATCCACACGTTCCGCCTGATCAACGCACAGGGCGTGGCCAGTTTCGTCAAGTTCCACTGGAAACCACGCCAGGGCGTGCACTCAGTATTGTGGGACGAGGCGCAAAAGCTTGCGGGGAAAGACACCGATTATCATCGCCGCGACCTTTGGGAGGCCATCGAGACTGGCGATTATCCAGAGTGGGAACTGGGGGTGCAGATCGTGCCCGAGGCCGACGAGCACAAGTTCGACTTCGATTTGCTCGACCCGACCAAGCTCATCCCCGAAGAGCTGGTGCCCGTCACCCTGCTTGGCAAGATGGTGCTCAACCGTAACCCTGACAACTTCTTCGCCGAAACCGAGCAAGTGGCTTTCTGCCCAGGCCATATCGTGCCGGGCATCGACTTCACCAACGACCCACTGCTGCAAGGCCGTTTGTTCTCCTACACCGACACCCAGATCAGCCGCCTGGGTGGGCCGAACTTCCATGAAATCCCGATCAACCGCCCGGTCGCGCCCAACCATAGCGGCCAGCGCGATGCCATGCACCGCATGACCATCGACAAAGGCCGTGCCTCTTACGAGCCCAACTCTATCGATGGTGGCTGGCCCAAGGAAACCCCACCTGCCGCACAGGACGGCGGTTTCGAGAGTTATCAAGAGCGTATCGACGCGCACAAGATCCGCCAGCGCAGCGAATCGTTTGGCGATCACTTCTCCCAGGCCCGGCTGTTCTTCAACAGCATGAGCCCTACCGAACAGCAGCACATCATCAAGGCCTATAGCTTTGAACTGGGCAAGGTAGAGCGCGAATACATCCGCCAGCGCGAAGTGGACGAGATCCTGGCCAACATCGACCTGAAACTGGCGGCGGCCGTAGCGGCCAACCTGGGCTTGTCGGCGCCCAAGCAAGGGTCTGTCGCGGTCAAGGAAAGCAAACTCAAGCAATCGGCTGCCCTCAGCCAGATGAACCACCCCGGTGATGTGGGCATCAAGGGGCGCAAGATTGCAGTGCTGGTGACCGATGGCGTTGATGGCGCCAGCGCAGACAAGCTGATCAAGGCGCTCGAAGCACACAGCGCTCGACCTATGCTGTTGGGGCCGACCTCGGCGCCGGTGAAAACGGCAGATGGCAAGCAGCTGACGGTGGATGCGTCCATGGAAGGCATGCCGTCGATCATGTTCGATGGCATTGTCGTGCCCAAAGGTGCGGACAAGGGGCTGCTTTCGAGCGGGTTGTCCAAGCACTTCCTACTCGAAGGCTACAAGCACCTCAAGGCGATGGTGCTGACCAAGGACCTGCTCACGGGGCTGGGGCTCAAGGAAGACAAAGGCCTATTACTCGGTGACGAGCAGAAAACCCTGGATGCCTTCGTCAAAGCGGTTGAAGGGCATCGAGTGTGGGAGCGCGAAGCCGCGGCTGAAGCGGTACCAGCCTAAATGGACCAAGGCCACCCTTACAGGATCTGTAAGGGCGGCCTTTTATCGCCAAATCCAGGGCAGCATGCCCAAGGTACTCAGCGCTGATGCGGTACTAGCACCACTTGGGCTGGCATCGAGCGTTGGATCTCATGTTTCTGCTTGAGCTCGAAGCTGCTGTCTAGCTTGTGCACACGCTTGGCCAGCAAATTCTTCAACCAGGGCGCGTCCTGCGTGCGCGGTACCTGGAAGACCACGTCGCAACCATAATTGACTACGTCTTTAGCGATGTCGTCGAGTTGGCGGCGCATGGCTTGGATATCAGTGGTTTTCAGTGCAATGACCGTGCTTGGTGCCGTAGGGTCGATCACTCGCGCCTGGGGCTTGGCTTCGGCGGCCTTCAACGCCGCCTCGGCCTTCTCCAGCTCGGCCTTGCGTGCCTGGCTTACGGCGTCACCGCCGGTGACGGCCGGCGCCTGTGGCATCAGCGCTCGTGCCCGCGCGAGGGCGGTGGCGGCGGCATTGACATCGCCCTTCTGCAGCACGATCTGGCTACGCGCCAGATAGGCTTCGGCCAACTGGCGTTGGTTTTGCTCCAGGCGTGGGTCATCAGGTGACTGCGCTTGTAGGGCGGTCAACTGGTCTTCGGCGGTGGCCAGCTCATTGCTGGCGATGCTCTGTTGCAGCTGCTGCCAGGCATCGACTTGGGCAGGTGCATCGGCCTGTTCGACCGGCGCGCTGGAGCAAGCGGCCAGGAGCAGGGAAAACGCGGCAACAAGCAGATAACGGGATGCGAACGGCTTCATTCCTGCGACTCTCTATTTGCGCAAAAAGCGAGCAAGTCTACACCCAGGTGCGCACGCTCGAAAATAAGTCTTACAGACCCTTTACCTGGGAAAAGGTTGCAGGGTACACCGGGATGTACCCTGATCGTCAGCGTTTGGGCAGGGCCAGGCTCAGCAAGAATAGCACTGCAGCGCAGACCACGATCGATGGCCCGGCAGGGGTGTCCTTGAACCAGGACATGGCCAGGCCACCGCAGACGGCAGTGATGCCCAGCAGGCTCGCGCCCAAGGCCATCTGCTCGGGCGAGCGGGCGTGACGCTGAGCGGCCGCAGCGGGGATGATCAGCAGCGAGGTGATCAGCAGCACGCCGACAATTTTCATGGCCACGGCAATCACCACGGCGATCAGCAGCATCAGCGCCATACGCAGGCCCGCCACCGGCAGCCCTTCGACCATGGCCAATTCTTCGTGCACAGTGATTGCCAGCAACGGCCGCCATAGCAGCGCGAGCAGCACTAATACCAACGCGCTGCCGCCCAGGATCCAACCCAGGTCACTGGTGCTTATGGCCAGAAGATCGCCGAACAGGTAAGCCATCAAGTCGATGCGCACGTCATGCATGAAACTCAGCACCACAAGGCCCAGTGACAGGGTACTGGGGGCGAGGATGCCGAGCAGCGTGTCGGAGGCCAGCGGCTGACGTTGCTGCAAGGTCACCAGCAGGATCGCCAGCAGCAGACAGCCCACGGTCACGGCCAAGGCCGGGCTCACGTCCAGCACGAAGCCCATGGCCACGCCCAACAGTGCGGCATGTGACAGGGTGTCGCCGAAGTACGCCATGCGTCGCCACACCACGAACGATCCGAGCGGGCCCGCCACCACTGCCAGAGACAAACCCGCAAGCAAGGCGTAGAGAAGAAAATCAGCCATGCTTGCAGTGCTCTCCGTGAACATGGGTGTTGGGCGCAATCACCGAGCCGTGCAGGTCGTGACTGTGGTCATGATGGTGGTGGTAGACGGCCAGGCTCGGCGCGTTCTGGCCGAACAGTTCAACGAAGGCCGGGTCGTTGCTGACTTGCTCGGGGTGGCCCGAGCAGCATACGTGGCGATTCAGGCACACCACCTGATCGGTAGCGCTCATCACCAAGTGCAAGTCGTGGGAAACCATCAACACGCCGCAGCCGTGACGGTCGCGTAGGCGGGTGATGAGGTTGTACAGCTCGGTCTGGCCGACCACGTCAACGCCCTGCACAGGTTCATCCAGTACCAGCAGTTGCGGCTCGCGCAGTAATGCCCGCGCCAGCAGTACGCGCTGCATTTCGCCGCCGGAGATGGTCTGGATCGGGCTGTCGATGACCTGCTCGGCGCCTACTTCCTGCAATGCCGACAAAGCCGCCGCGCGGTCGACCCCCGGCACCAGGCGCAAGAAACGCAACACCGAAAGCGGAAGCGTGGCGTCGACCTGGATCTTTTGCGGCATGTAGCCGATGCGCAGCTTGGGCTTGCGCCAGACCTTGCCGCGGTGGGGCTTGAGCAGGCCGAGCACTGCCCGCACCAGGGTTGTCTTGCCGGCTCCGTTGGGGCCTATCAAGGTCACGATCTGGCCAGGCGCCACGGCCAAATCTATGCTGTCGAGCACGGCCTCGCCGCCAAAACTGACGCCGACCTGCTCCAGGCGGATCAGGGCGTCACTCATGCCGCACTCCGGCAGTTGGCACACAGGCCGACGATTTCAACGGTTTGGGTCTCGACGCTGAAACCCACGTCTTTGGCGCTATCGGTGATGGCGCTGCTGATGCTGTCCTGCTCCAGCTCGATGGCCACGTGGCATTCACGGCAAATCAGGAATTGACCCTGGTGAGCGTGCTCGGGGTGGCTGCAACCAATGAAGGCGTTGAGCGATGCGATGCGGTGTACCAGGCCGTTTTCCAGGAGGAAATCCAATGCTCTATATACCGTGGGTGGCGCGGCGCGGCGGCCATCCTGCTCACTAAGCACTGCCAGGATGTCATAGGCGCCCAGCGGTTTGTGGCTCTGCCAAACCAGCTCCAGCACGCGCCGGCGCAGCGCGGTCAGGCGCAGGCCCTGGCGCGTGCACAAAGCATCGGCCTCGGACAAGGCGCTGTGCACGCAATGGGAATGATCGTGGGGACGGTGAGCCAGCGGCGTGATGGACATGGGCAGCGACGGTTCTGGATAGAGACGTTATTATGTTACCTGTTTCTGACGAGTCGAGTATTGATCGTGTCCCGATTCCTAGTGCTTTTTGTCGCTTTCATCGCCTGTTCAGCCCAGGCTGATGTGCGTGTATTGACCAGTATCAAGCCCCTGCAACAGATTGCCGCTGCCGTGCAGGAAGGCGTTGGCAGCCCGGATGTTTTGCTGCCCCCGGGCGCATCGCCACACCACTACGCCCTGCGCCCCTCGGATGTGCGCAAGGTTGGTGATGCCGACCTGTTGTACTGGATCGGCCCTGACATGGAGAGCTTCTTGCCACGTGTGCTCGGTAGCCGTAGCAAGCCCACGGTAGCCCTGCAGTCCCTGGCGGGGATGCAGCTGCGCCATTTCGGCGAGGACAGCCATTCCCACGAGCAGGCCGATCATGACGACCACGATCATGATCATCGCCCAGGCAGCCTGGACGCTCACCTTTGGCTGTCCTCGGTCAATGCCCGGGTGATCGCGGCGAAGATGGCCGCAGACCTGGCGGCGGTCGACCCGGGCAATGCCGCGCGCTACCAAAGCAACCTCAAGGGCTTCACCGAGCGCCTGGATGCACTGGATGCGCGGATCAAGGCGCGGGTGGCCGGTATCGCTGGCAAGCCGTACTTCGTGTTCCATGAAGCCTTCGACTACTTCGAGTCGGCCTATGGCCTGCAGCACACCGGCGTGTTCAGTGTGGCGTCGGAAGTTCAGCCCGGTGCTCAGCATGTGGCTGCGATGCGCAAGCGCCTGCAGGAAGTGGGTAAGACCTGTGTGTTCAGCGAGCCGCCGCTGCGCCCGCGCCTGGCCGAGACGCTGACCGCCGGACTTCCAGTGCGTCTGGCCGAGCTGGATGCCCTGGGGGGCACAGACCCGGTAGATGCCAAGGGCTATGAGCGCTTGCTGGAAAAGCTCGGCGATGGCCTGGCGGGGTGCCTGGAACAGCTATAAGCCTTGGGTTGTTCTTCGGCTGTGAGAGCGAGCGCCGCCCGCGCGGCGCTCGATTTCACAGGCGCTGAAGCCCTCCGGTCGTAAACCTCAAAGGGCAAACGGCAAGTGCAAAGCCACTTCTTGGCGCTGTGCCAGACGCACCTCGAATTCGCTTGGGTCGTGAATCATCACGTCCATCCCGGCAAACGACTCTGCCGCAATCAGCCGCGATAGCCAGAAGCGTACGCAACCGACCCGCAACATCTGCGGCCACAGCTCGGCTTCAGCGGCAGTGAAAGGTCGCAGCGCCGCATAGGCACCCAGCAGCGCTTGGGCACGCGGCATGTCGATCGCACCCTGCTCATCCAGGCACCAGTCATTCACGGTGATGGCGATGTCATACAGCATCGGCCCGGAACAGGCGTTGTAAAAGTCGATCACGCCGGTCAGGTGCGTACCTTCGAACATCACGTTGTCACGGAACAGGTCGGCGTGCAGGTTGGCTCTTGGCAGCGCCAGGATTTGCGCCTTGTGCGCGCGGATCTCGTCCAGCGCCGGTTGCAGCAAAGCCGCCTGAGCTACGCTCAGGCGTGGCAGCAGTTCTTCACCCGCTGCCAGCATCCAGTCCAGGCCACGGTCGGTGCGGCGCTCGATGATCCGTTTGCGGGTAGCCAGGTGAATGTGTGCCAGCAGTTCACCGACCTGGGCGCAGTGCTGGGCATTGGGCGCCTTGATGTGCTTGCCCGACAGCCTGGGTTGCAGCAGCGCAGGCTTGCCGCAGAGCTCGCGCAGGGCATTGCCGTCACGGTCGCGCAGGGCGTAGGGCACCGGCATGTCGGCATCGTGCAGCACGTCTAGCAGGTCGATGAAGAACGGCATGTCCTCGACTGGCCCGCGCTCTACCAACGTCAGGACGAACTCCCCTTGTTCGAGGCTGACGAAGAAATTGCTGTTTTCGGTACCGGCGGCAATGCCCTGGAAGTCGAGCAGACGGCCCAGCTCGTACGGCGCCAGAAAGGTTTCCAGCTCAGGCCGGGTCACGGGGGTGAAGACTGACATGATGAAAAAAAGCCCATACGGGCACTTCCGCCGGGAAGTGCCGGGTTGATGTGAACGGTGCGCGCGTCAGATTACCACTCGAAGATCTTCCAGGACGGAATCAGCATGTCCGGTTGGTCGGAACGAATGAAATTGGCATCAGTGCCATCGGCGCGGACCAGGAAATACGGCTTGCCGTTTTTCGGCGTGATCTTGATTGCATACAGGAAGCCGTTTTGCCGGTATTCCTGGATGGTTTTATCGCCTTCCGTGCGAATGGTCACCTCGGGATCGGCCGAGGGGGCGTCTTCCGCCGCCAGGGTAACGACCGGCATGGTTGCCAACAGGCCGAGCAGTAACAGGCGATTGAGTGTACGCATGATAACCTAGTCCCTTTGTCGTCATTGATCCGGCTATTCTAGCTCCGGACCCGCCGAAAAGGTTGATTCTGCTCATGAGCCAAGCGCCCCTCGTCCTGGTGGACGGTTCCTCCTACCTCTACCGCGCCTTCCACGCCCTGCCGCCGCTGACTACGTCCAAAGGCATGCCGACTGGCGCGGTCAAGGGTGTGCTGAACATGCTCAAGAGCCTGCGCAAGCAATACCCTGACAGCTTGTTCGCCGTTGTGTTCGACGCCAAGGGTGGGACCTTCCGCGATGCCATGTTCGCCGAATACAAGGCCAACCGCCCGAGCATGCCCGAAGATTTGCGAGTGCAGGTCGAGCCCTTGCATGCCAGCGTCAGGGCGCTGGGGTATCCGCTGCTATGCGTAGAAGGGGTCGAAGCCGATGACGTGATTGGCACCTTGGCGCGCAGCAGTGCCACTCAAGGTCGTCCGGTGATCATCTCTACTGGCGATAAAGACATGGCGCAGCTGGTGGACGGCCACGTCACCCTGGTCAATACCATGACCGGCAGCGTGCTGGACATCGCCGGCGTGCACGAGAAATTCGGTGTCGGCCCGGAGCACATCATCGATTTCCTCGCCCTGATGGGCGACAAGGTCGACAACATCCCCGGCGTGCCTGGCGTCGGTGAAAAAACCGCGGTTGGCCTGCTGACGGGTATTGGCGGTGGTTTGAGCGACCTTTATGCCAACCTCGACAAGGTTCCGAGCCTGGCCATCCGAGGTGCCAAGTCATTGCCGGCCAAGCTGCAAGAGCACCGTGACGCGGCGTTTTTGTCCTATGAGCTGGCCACCATCAAGTGCGACGTGCCGCTGGATGTTGAAGTCGAGGCGCTGGTGTGCGGGGAGCCAGACCGCGAAGCACTGCTGGCGCTGTACACCGAAATGGAATTCAAGAGCTGGATCGCCGACATCCAGCGCGATGCGGCCAAGGTAGGCGAGGTGGTCGCCCCAGTCGAAGCGCCAGCTGCGAAGGTCGAGCCTAAATACGAAACCATCCTGGATCAGGCGCGTTTCGATGTATGGCTGCAGAAGCTGCGTGAAGCGCCGCTTTTTGCTTTCGACACCGAAACCACCAGCCTCGATGCTCAGCAGGCGCAGCTGGTTGGCCTTTCGTTCGCCGTCGAGCCCCACGAAGCCGCCTACGTGCCGCTGGCCCACGACTACGAGGGTGCTCCGGCTCAACTAGACCGCACGGCTGTGCTCCTGGCGCTCAAGCCTTTACTGGAAGACCCGACCAAGGCCAAGGTCGGGCAGAACGCCAAGTACGACATCAACATTCTTGCCAACAACTCGCCCGCCATCGAGCTGCGCGGCGTGGCCTACGACACCATGCTCGAATCGTACGTGCTCAACTCGACCGCCACACGCCATGACATGGATAGCCTGGCGCTCAAATACCTCGAGCACTCCACCATCGCGTTCGAGGACATTGCCGGCAAGGGTGCCAAGCAACTGACCTTCAACCAGATCCCCCTGGACAAGGCTGGCCCGTATGCCGCCGAAGACGCTGACATCACCCTGCGCCTGCATCATGCGCTGCAAGCCCGCCTGGCGCAGACCCCAAGCGTGCAGCCGGTGCTGATGGACATCGAAATGCCTCTGGTGCCGGTACTGGCGAAGATCGAGCGCCAGGGTGCACTGGTGGACGCCGCGCTACTGAAGGTGCAAAGCGGCGAACTGGGGGTGAAGATGGCCGAGCTCGAACAGCGCGCCTATGCCCTGGCCGGTGAGGAATTCAACCTCGGTTCGCCCAAGCAGCTGGGGGCGATTCTGTATGACAAGCTGGGCATGCCGGTGCTGAGCAAGACTGCCAAGGGCCAGCCCTCCACCGCCGAGGCGGTGCTCGATGAGCTCGCCGAGCAAGGCTACCCGCTACCCGAAGTGCTGATGCAGTACCGCAGCCTGAGCAAGCTCAAGAGTACTTACACCGACAAGCTGCCGGGGCAGATCAACCCGCGTACCGGGCGCATTCATACTTCCTACCAACAGGCCGTGGCCGCAACCGGTCGGCTGTCTTCCAGCGACCCGAACCTGCAGAATATTCCGATCCGCACCGCCGAGGGGCGACGCATCCGTCAGGCTTTCGTTGCCAGCCCCGGCTATAAGCTGCTGGCCGCCGACTACTCGCAGATCGAACTGCGCATCATGGCGCACCTGGCCAAGGACGAAGGCTTGCTGCACGCCTTCCGTAATGACCTGGACGTGCACCGTGCCACTGCCGCAGAGGTGTTCAACGTGGCGCTTGAAGCGGTCACCACAGACCAGCGGCGCAGCGCCAAGGCGATCAACTTCGGCCTGATCTACGGCATGAGTGCGTTCGGCCTGGCTAAACAGATCGGCGTGGACCGCAAGCAGTCGCAGGACTACATCGATCGTTATTTCGCTCGTTACCCAGGCGTGCTGGCCTACATGGAGCGCACCCGCACCCAGGCAGCGGAGCAAGGCTTTGTCGAAACCCTGTTTGGCCGACGCCTGTACCTGCCGGATATCAACGCCAAGAACCCAGCCTTGCGCCGGGGCGCTGAACGCACTGCGATCAACGCGCCGATGCAGGGCACTGCTGCCGACATCATCAAGCGTGCCATGGTCAACGTCGACAACTGGCTCAGCGATAGCGGCCTGGATGCACGGGTGATCCTGCAAGTGCACGACGAACTGGTGCTTGAAGTGCGTGAGGACCTGGTCGACCAGGTGCAGCATGAAATACGCGCGCACATGAGCAGCGCTGCACAATTGGATGTTCCGCTTGTGGTCGAAGCAGGTATTGGTGCGAATTGGGACGAAGCTCACTGATTGAGCTTGGGAAGCTGTGTAGGATCTGCTGCGTGGTGCCGCAGATCCCGGCATGGCTCTATGCCATTAGTTCCCGAGTTTCATGAAACTATCGCAAATAGTTTTGAGGGCTCAGGAACTAAACCGGTGAAGCGGGACTCAGAGTAACTGAATGGCTGGTGAAGCCTTTCGATGCTCCTATGTTGTGTTAAGTGTTGGCAGATACCTGGACCCCGCCCTAGCGGTCCAGACTTGAACCCCGAACTTCCCCCTCCCCATACGAAGTCCGGGGTTTTTTTTGCCCGCAATTTGTCATCTGGTCTGTAGAGACGCCCCGTGGACACAGCTTGACCCGCAAAAGCGCCGGCCCATAGAGCGTCGCAGTCGCGGGTCCATCTCTGCTATCAAACAGCTGGCTTGTCTTCCAACTCCATCCAATCCGCCAGCACCCGGTACGCCTCTTCAAGGCCCAGACGTTTGGGTGCCGAGAATAACTGGATGGTCACACCATCCCCCCAGCCCTTGCGAATTTCCGACTGCACCTTGAGCAAGGTGTTCTTGCCTGCACCGTGGGTCAATTTGTCGGCCTTGGTCAGCAGGATGTGCATCGGCATGCCGCTGGCTTTGGCCCAGTCGAGCATCATCTTGTCGAAATCGGTCATGGGGTGACGCGTATCCATCATCAGGATGACACCGCGCAGGCATTCGCGGCTGCCCAGGTACGCTTCCAAATGCTTCTGCCAGTGCTGCTTGAGCGGGATCGGGACTTTTGCATATCCGTAACCCGGCAGGTCGACCAATCGCCGTTCATCGTCCAGACTGAAGAAATTCAACAGCTGGGTGCGCCCTGGGGTCTTCGAGGTACGCGCCAGGCTGGCATGAGTCAGGGTGTTGAGGGCGCTGGATTTGCCGGCGTTGGAGCGGCCGGCGAAAGCCACCTCGTAACCTTGATCGTCCGGGCATTGTTCGACCTTGGCTGCGCTGAGGGCGAATTTGGCTTTCTGGCAGAGGCCGAGGATGGGGTTCTTGACTTGCATGGGATATCCGATGTGGGTGTTGCCAAAGCCTAGGCTGGCAAGCGGTGTCGTTTCCGTTTGGATGGCGGAAGTATATAATGCCCCAGTTTTTGTGTGCTCATTCTCCCAGCGAAGGGGAATGGGCATGGGGTGTCGAACAATAGCTCGCGCATCAGAACGCAGCGCGTCCCCCAACCCTGTCAGGTCGTTTCGCATGGCGAAGTGGCTGCTAGCTGTCGGTATGTTCCTGCCGGTTTTCAGCGCACAGGCTACACAGGATCCCGAGGCGTTGTACAACCGCACGTGTGCGGCCTGTCACGCCGGGCAGTTGCCGCAGGCACCCAAGAGGGGTGACACGGCAGCTTGGGAGCCACGGCTGGCGCAAGGCATGGAGCAACTGCTAGTGCATGTTACCCAGGGTTTCAAGGCTATGCCGCCGCGTGGATTGTGCATGGACTGCAGTACCGAGGACTACCGTTCGGTCATTCTTTGGATGAGCGGCAGTCCCGATACATAACATTTCACCCTTAGCCGTGTTGGATTAGCTGATGAACAAACTAGTCGTGAGTCTGCTGTTGACCCTGGGGGTCGCAGGTGCGGCCACTGCTGCAGAACCCCTCAAAGGCGATGCCGCTGCCGGCCAGGCCAAAACTGCCGTTTGTGGTGCCTGCCACAACCCCGACGGCAATAGCCTGGCACCGAACTTCCCGAAACTGGCCGGGCAGGGCCAGCGCTATCTGGAAAAACAACTGCACGATATCAAGTCGGGCAAGCGCACCGTGCTGGAAATGACCGGCATGCTGGCCAGTTTCAATGACCAGGACCTCGCCGACATCGCTGCCTGGTTCGCCAGCCAGAAGGCCAGTGTCGGGGCTGCCGATCCCAAGTTGGTCGACCGCGGCCGCGCGCTGTTCAATGGCGGTAACCTGGAAAAAGGCATGCCCGCCTGTACCGGTTGCCACTCGCCCAACGGTGCAGGTATTGCCCTGGCTGGCTTCCCGCACCTGAGCGGCCAGCATGCGCAGTACGTCACCAAGCAGCTCACTGACTTCCGCGAAGGCAACCGCACCAACGATGGCGATGCCATGACCATGCGCACCATCGCCGGTAAGCTGAGCAATCACGAGATCGAAGCATTGGCCAGCTACATCCAGGGCCTGCATTAACATTCGGTTAATGCTGTAACGCTAAAGATGAAAGGGCGGCGCGGGCCGCCCTTTTTTCTGTCCGCAGCCGTTACACTACAGAACTCGGGCCCTTCGCCACCGGTCTCAGCACAGGTCGCGTCGAGGCGACCAATGAATGCTCAGGAGTTAAGCATGCGTAAACTGATTCTCAGCGCCGCGCTGGTCGCTGCCAGCGTACTCGGTATGACTGCCGTCCAGGCCGCCGAGCCTGCCACTGCCGGCAAGCAATACATCGAGCTGAGCAACCCTGTTCCGGTATCCCAGCCAGGCAAGATCGAAGTGGTCGAGCTGTTCTGGTATGGCTGCCCTCATTGCTACCACTTCGAGCCGACCATCAACCCCTGGGTCGACAAGCTGCCCAAAGATGTCAACTTCAAGCGGGTGCCAGCCATGTTCGGTGGGCCATGGGATGCTCACGGTCAGATGTTCTTGACCCTGGAAGCCATGGGTGTCGAGCATCAGGTTCATGCGGCCGTTTTCGACGCCATCCAGAATCAGCACAAGCGCCTCACCGATCCGAAAGACATGGCCGACTTCCTCGCCACCCAGGGTGTCGACAAGGACAAATTCCTTGCCACTTTCAACTCGTTCGCGATCAAGGGCCAGGTCAATCAGGCCAAGGAGTTGGCGAAGAAGTACGAGATCACCGGCGTGCCTAGCATGGTTGTCAACGGCAAATATCGCTTCGACCTGGGCACCGCCGGCGGGCCGGAAGGTGTGCTGAGCGTTGCCGACCAGCTGATCGCCAAGGAGCGCGCCGCTAAGTAAGCGGCGTAACCATGCGGCGCTTCAGATCCGCGCGTGGCATTGGCCTGCACCAGCCGCAGGTCAATGAGCATCACCTGCAGGCCCCAGGCCTGCCGGAAGATGGACGGCTGCGGCTGCTCAGTTTCAATATCCAGGTTGGCATCAGCACCGAGCGCTACCGGCATTACCTGACCCGCAGCTGGCAGCACCTGCTGCCACATACCGGGCGGGCGGGGAACCTTCAGAAAATTGGCCAGTTGCTCAGCGATTTCGACCTGGTGGCCCTGCAGGAAGCCGATGGCGGCAGCTTGCGTTCAGGCTATGTGAACCAGGTGGAGCACCTGGCTCAATTGGGTGCCTTCCCCTACTGGTATCAGCAGCTCAATCGTAATCTTGGGCGCTTTGCCCAGCACAGCAACGGCGTGCTCAGCCGGCTCAAGCCAAACCAGCTGGAAGACCACCCACTGCCCGGCCCGGCTGGACGTGGCGCTATCCTGGTGCGCTTCGGTGAGGGCGAGGACGCGCTGATCGTGGTCATGATGCACCTGGCCCTTGGCGCCAAGACGAGGGCTCGGCAACTGGCCTATATCCGTGAGCTGATTGGCGGTTATCGTCACCAGGTGCTGATGGGCGATATGAATACCCATGCCACCGACCTGCTGGAGCACTCGCCTTTGCGTGACCTGGGCCTGATTGCCCCGCAGGTCGAGGCCACCTTCCCCAGTTGGCGCCCCCAGCGCTGTCTCGATCACATCCTGCTCAGCTCAAGCCTTACCTTGGAGCGGGTCGAAGTCCTGGCCCAGCCGATTTCCGATCATCTTCCCGTTGCGGTCGAGATCCGATTGCCTGATGCATTGACTGTGGATACGCTGCCGGTCTTGAGCTAGATCAGCTCGATTACGGCCAGCCCTCAAGTGTTTGAGGGAGCCGCCGACAGCGTGTCATTACACAGCCCCCAGATGCATTACCCGTCGCGGATCAAGGCATGACCGAAGAAGCCGAGCGCTGGAAAGAAAAATACTTAAAAAGCATCGAAAAGCAGGAAAAGCTCGAGCGCCGTTGGGATGCTCGCCTTGACCTGCTGCGTCGCGGCCTGGTGCGCAGTACGCTGGCTGCAGAAGGCAGCGACAAGGTCGTGGACCAGTGCATGAAGGAAATGCGTGAGGTCATTCGCAGCGACAACATGGACGCCGGCCTCGCCGGCTTGATCCCGCGCTTGGAAAAGGCTGTGCTGGACTCCGAGCAGCGTCGTGAAACGCGCATGAACCAGGTCAGTGATGCCCTCAACGCGTTGGTGACCCAACTTCAAGGCCTGCCGTTGCCCGGTGACGTCGCCCGCCAATTGAAAAAGTTGGCGAAGAAGCTCGACGGCGGTGTTGCCCAGTCCCGAGAACTGCCGCCCCTGCTGGGTGAGCTCAGTGGCTTGCAGGGCCGCGCCCTTTCCTCTTTGAGCAAAGCCGACGACGAGGCCAGGCCTGGCTTTCTCCAACGGCTGTTTGGCAACCGTGAAAGCGAACCGCAGGCTGAGCGAGAGCAGGTGTCACCGCCCCCCTCGGCCATCGCCTCAGCCGCCGACCCGCAGCCGAGCGGCCCGGTACTGGTTGATTTGCCAGTGCAAGATGCCGATGAGCTTTTGCCGCTTGTACCGCCCGAGGCTGCAACACGAATTGAAGAAACTGCCGACCCCACAGTACCTCAGGCCTACTCGGCACCTGAGCCTGCAGTCGAGCCTAGGGCGGAGCTGCCGCCTGAGCCTGAACGCACCGACCAAGAAGCCCGCGAGCAGCATCAGGCACACGAGCCGCTGGCGCAGTGGCTAGCGGCCCCGGTCGATGACCCGCTCGGGGAAGACGGGCCGTACTCGCTACCCGATGCGGTAGAGCCGCCGTATAGCCAGGTGGCAGCGCACATCGAGCAGACCCTGATCGGCCTGCTGGACGACCTCAGCCTGCCAGAACGCCACAAAGCCCAAGCCTTGCAGATGCGCGAACGGGTGGCGCGCGGGCTCAACTGGTATGAGTTGATCCCGGTGCTGGATGACTTGGCTGTACTGATGCTGGCTATCACCGACAGCGGGCAGCATGAGTTCGAAACCTACTTGCAACAGCTCAATGAACGCCTCGAAGGCTTCCAGAGCCACCTGCACGAAGCCAGTGCAGGCCATGCCGATAACAGCTCCGCCGCCCGCGAACTGGACAGCCAACTGCGCGAACAGGTCGATGGCCTGCAAAGCAGTGTGCAGGGGGCAGTGGATGTGGACAGCCTCAAGCACATTCTTGAAAGCCGCCTGGAGGGGCTGCTTGGCACCATGGACGAGCATCAGCGCGAGCGGGACCGTCGCGAGCAAGAGCTTGCCGGGCGCCTTCAAGGCCTGGCCGAGCGTGTTGCGAGCATGGAACAAGAAGCGCTGGGTTATCGCGAACACCTTGAAGAGCAGCGCCAGAAGGCGTTGATCGACCCGTTGACCGGTTTGCCCAACCGCGCAGCCTGGGCCGAGCAAGTCGAGCGCGAAACTCGTGACTGGCAGGAGCAAGGTGGGCACTTGGCCATGGCCATTCTCGATCTGGATCACTTCAAGCGGATCAACGATAGCTACGGCCACCTGGCAGGCGACAAGGTGCTGAAGATAGTTGCCGACCAATTGCGCAAACGGCTGCGCCCCCGTGACTTCATTGCTCGGTTCGGCGGCGAAGAGTTCGTACTGTTGTTGCCGCAGACCTCGCCGGCGGCGGCTAGCCAAGTTGCTGAGGCAATGCGCGCCGCCATCGAGGCCTGCCCGTTTCACTTCAAAGGCGAGCGGGTTGTCATCACCACTTCAATCGGCCTGAGCGCCTGGCGTTCAGGCGAGCGCGGCGACCAGGTCCTCAAGCGCGCGGATGCGGCGTTGTACCGGGCCAAGGATCTTGGCCGTAACCGAGTCGAACAAAGCTGAGGGGGTAGCCAACCCATGTATACGTTATGCTATTGCATTACTGACTGCTGACTTTGGCTCCCCACATGAAAGCGCTATTTTCCGCCTTGCTGCTAATTGCACTGGCTGGTTGTTCGACCGGCCTGCGCATCGACCGCAGCCACCCCTCTGCCAACCAGGACAACCGTATCCAGTTCGTCGTCCTGCACTACACCAACGCCTCGCTGGAGCGTTCGCTGGCGTTGCTGACCAAAGGCGAGGTCAGTGCGCACTACTTGATTGGCGATGGCCCAGCCACGGTCTACCAACTGGTGGATGAGAATCGCCGTGCCTGGCACGCTGGTGAAAGCCAATGGCAGGGGCGTACCTGGCTCAACTCCAGCTCCATTGGCATCGAAATCGTCAACCCGGGGTTCGATGAAACCGCCAATGGTCGTGTCTGGTACCCCTACAGCGAAGCTCAGGTCCAGTCACTGATCGCTTTGCTCAAAGACATCGTCAAGCGCAACAATATCGAGCCGCGGCACATCATTGGCCACAGTGATATCGCCCCATTGCGCAAGCTTGACCCAGGCCCCTTGTTCCCTTGGAAGCGCCTGGCCGATGCTGGCCTGGGAATCTGGCCCGAGCCCAACGCCGTGGCCCGCCAGCAGGCCTACTTCAACGTCAACCCACCGACCATTGGCTGGTATCAGCAGGAGTTGGCCCGCTTCGGCTATGCCATCGAGCAGACTGGGCAGCTGGATGTCGCCACCCGCCACGTCATAGCCGCGTTCCAGATGCACTTCCGCCCGCAGCGTTTCGACGGGATGCCGGACGCCCAGACTGCAGCCATGCTGGCGGTGCTCAACCGCATGCGATAAGCGCATTGCAGCCGGGCGCCAAACGGCAGAGCCGATTCTCATTCCAGTTGCTATACCTTGTTAATCAACTGGATGCTGCCCATGTCTGCTCTGATTTCTGCATTGCGCCAATTTTTCTACCGTCCCTGGATGCTGGCCACCCTTGCAGCATTGGCCAGCGCTGCGGTGTTGCTGGCCGCCAGCATCGCAATTGCATTGCAGCAGATGAAAGACAGCGAAATGGCGCAGATGAACGCCCAGGGCGAGCGCTTTCTCGAGCGTCTGGAGCAGGTATTCGGCCAACTGCGCGAGGGTGTCGACGAGCTTCAGGCTCAGCCAGTGCGCGGTTGCAGCCCGGCGATGGTTTCGGTGCTGCAGCAGGTTGGCCTGGGCTCGCGCTTCATCTATGAAGCCGCGTATGTGGACGCCAATGTCGCCTGCTCCAACAGGGGCGGGGCCAGGGCCTTCGTGCCCACCCGGGCGCCGGATATTCAGGGGCCGACCTATAGCTATTGGCTCAATACCACTACTGAACCCAACGAGAACCTCGCTGCCCTGATGCTCGCACGGGGCAATTTTCTGGTATCTACCTCGCGCGGGCACCTGACTGATGTAGTCGATCTGCCGCCAGGGGGCAGCTTGTTGGTCGTGCTGGATAACGGCACCCGCGCCATACCGGTTCTGGGCCCACCTCAGGCGTGGCCACCGACCAATGGCTGGCCGCCCCCCAGCCAAAAATCCTTGATCGAGCTGCAAGATCGGCTGGTGTATCGGATGCCCACCCGGTCACCGGACTATCAGTTGGCATTGATTGCACCCCGTGCCAGCTTGCCGTTACGCATGAATGGCATGCTCTGGCTGTTATTCCCCGGAAGTCTTTTAGCCGCATGCTGTATCGGCTGGCTGGTACTGCAACTGATCCAGCAGCGGCGTTCGATGAGTTCGGAGTTGCAAAATGCGTTGCGCCGGGGCGAGCTGCAGGTGCTGTATCAACCGATCTTCGAGCTCGACAGTCGCCGCTGTGTCGGCGCAGAAGCCCTGGTGCGCTGGCGCAGGCCGGATGGCTCGTTGACCAGCCCTGACTTGTTCATCCCGCTTGCGGAAAATACCGGGCAAATTCGGCAAATCACCGACTTTGTGCTGCAACGGGTGCTCGAACAGTTAGGGCAGTTGCTACGCTCACACCGCAACCTCTATATCTCCGTCAACTTGGCAGCCTGTGACGTCATGGTGCCGCGTATCGGCAGTGTTGCTGCTCGACTGTTGGCGCTACACCGCGTCGCGCCCAGTCAGATCGCTTTTGAAGTCACCGAGCGCGGTTTGATCGATGTAGTGGTAGCGCGGGATAACCTGCAGGCGCTGCGGGCGGTTGGGCATCAGGTGCTGATCGATGACTTCGGCACCGGCTATTGCAGCCTGGCCTATTTGCAGACGTTGCCCGTGGATTGCCTGAAGATCGACAAGGCGTTCATCGACGCACTGGGCCACGACGCCGCCAGCAGCGGTGTAGCGCCGCATATCATTCGTATGGCTCATGACCTGCATCTGCGAGTGATTGCCGAAGGCATCGAAAGCGAGGAGCAGGCGGTGCTACTGAATAGCGAGGGCGTCAATTACGGCCAAGGTTGGCTGTTCGCTCACCCGCTCAATGCCCGGCAGTTTGCCGAACTCGTGACCCGCGGCCGCCAGCCCAGGCGGGCGCGGATCAATGATGAGCCTTGAGGGGGAGCCTGTTCAGACCGGCAGCGCCATGTAGAACTGCGTGCCCTGCCCCGGTCGGGAAAACACGCCCATGCGCCCTCCATGCAACTGCACGATTTCTTTGCACAGTGCCAGCCCCAGTCCAGCCCCTCCTTTTTTGCGCCCGACCTGCACGAACGGCTCGAAGATCCGCCCTTGCTGACCGTAGGCGATACCTTCCCCATCGTCCTCGACGCTGACGATCACGCGTTCTGCGTGGCGTCGAGCATGCAGGCGGATATGCCCGCCGCTAGGTGTATGGCGAATAGCGTTTAGCAACAGGTTGTCCAGTACGCGGTCCAGTTGCCCGATGTCGGCCTGAATACGTGGCAGCGGGGGCTCCAGCGCTTTGACCAGTTCAATCTGCTTGCTGGCTGCTTGGTCAGCAAAACGCAGCAGCGCTCTGTCGAGCAGCTCGTCGATGGCGCAAGGTGCAAGTTCGAGCTTCTGCAGGCCGCTCTGGTAACGGGAGAAGTTCAGCAGGTCGTTGATCAGCTGAGTCAGGCGCTGCATTTCTTCGCCGATGGTCTCCAGCAAGTCGTTTTCACGAGCCTCAGGCGGAAACTTCAATCGTTCGCGCAGCAGGCCGAACGCCATACTCATGCCGGTCACTGGTGTGCGCAGTTCATGCGAAGCGCGCAGCACGAACTCGCTGCGTACGCGCTCGAAGGCGCGTTGCTCGGTGACGTCGTGCAACACCATGACCGCGCCGAGAATCGGCCCCTGGGGATGGCTGACCGGAGTCAGACTGTAGGTGAGCAGCCGGGCTTCCTCTTCAACCTCGATGCTCAGGTCCTCAGGAGGCCGGTCCAGACTGCCGCCTCGCAGTACCTGGTGCAGTTGCTGATTGAGTTCCGGGCGTTGCAAGGCCTCGGCCAAGCCAGTACCGACACGGCTGTTGTCCCAGCCCAACTGCCGCTGAGCGACTGGGTTGAGGTGCTCCAACAGGCCTTGGCGGTCGATGATCAGCAAGCCATCGTCAATACTGTCGAGCACGGCTTGCAAGCGCTGTTGACCTGCCAGCAGTTCATCGACATTGGTAGCCTGATGCTTGCGCAGCGCATCGGCCATTAGCCCGAAGCGACGGGTCAGCTGATTGAGCTCGATAGCGTGGGTCACCGGTAAGGTGATCTCGAAGTCTCCTTGGCCGAGCTGGTCTGCAGCCTTGGCCAAGGCTTCGATAGGCTGGCCGAAACGCCGGGCGATATTGTGGGCAGTTATAAAACCCAGCACTAGCACCACAAGGCCCATCAGGCCCAGCGCGCCGCTGACCAGAAGCGCCTGATCGCGGGTGTGCGCTTCGCTATTGAGGATTTGATCGAGGGCTTGCTTGTGTGAATCGATGAGGTCTGTGCGCACTTGGTTGAATGCAGCGCCCAGCGGTTGCTCCACATCCATGCTCCGAGCCGGGTCCGGAGTGGCACGATAGGCTTGCAGAAAGGCCTGGTAGTTCTCATTGGCCTTACTGAAACCGACGCGGTCACCGCTTTGGGCCAAGCCGTGGTCGAGCAGCGCCTGGAAGTTCTCCTGCAGCGTGGGCAAGTTGTTCGGGGAGTTGTCCTTGTCCAGCAGCAGTACCAGCTGGTCCCCAAGGTTCTGCCTGAGCTTCAAGCCCACTTCCAAGGAGTGGGTGGTTTCCAGTACCGATTGCTGCTGAGCCGCCGCCATCTGCAGCACACTGACCAAGCCCAATAACAGCCCCAGCAGGGCCACGGTCACCAACGCCGAAATGCTGAGAAACAGCCGCGTACGCAGCTTCATCGGCAGCCTCATAGGTTGTACTGCTTGCGCTTGCGGTAAAGCGTCGAGGCGTCGATACCAAGGGTTTTGGCCGCCTGGTCTAGGGTGTCACTGGCGGCAAGCACCGCGCCGATGTGGGCGCGCTCCAGCTCATCCAGGCTTAACGCAGCACCTACACGGGGTGCATTGCTGGTGGGCTGCTCACCCATGCCCAAGTGGCTCACTTCAACGCGCTCCTGTGGGCAAATGATGCTTGCGCGTTCGATGACGTTACGCAGCTCCCGGATGTTGCCCGGCCACCGGTAGTTGAGCAGTGCACTGCGTGCCTCATCGCTGAAACCTCGCGCCGGGCGGGCATATTCCTTGACGAAGCGGGCCAGGAAGCGGTCGGCAAGGGTGAGGATGTCGTCGCTGCGCTCGCGCAGGGGCGGCAGATGCAGAGTAATGACGTTGAGGCGATACAGCAGATCTTCACGGAAGCGGTTCTCGCGCACCATGTCGTCCAGGTTCAAGTTGGTCGCCGCAAGAATTCGCACGTCGGCGCGGCGGGTAACGGGGTCGCCCACCCGCTCGTATTCCTTGTCCTGGATGAAACGCAGCAATTTCGGTTGTAGCGTGAGAGGGAAATCACCGATCTCGTCAAGAAACAGCGTGCCACCATCCGCTTGACTGACGCGCCCCAGGGTACTTTCACTGGCGCCAGTGAAGGCCCCGCGTGTGTGGCCGAACAATTCGCTCTCCATGAGCTCGGCATTGAGCGATGGGCAGTTGATGGTCACGCAGGCTTTGCGCGCCCGCTTGCTCCAGCCGTGAATGGCGCGGGCCAGCTCGCCTTTACCGGTACCCGACTCGCCAAGGATCAGGATATTGGCATCGGTTGTGGCCACTTGGCGGGCAGTTTCCAGCACTGCCATCATCGCTGGGCTGTGTGAGTCCAGGCCGTCCTTAGGCTTGCGTACTTCCCCTTCGAGCGCCTCCAGTCGCGCCGAGAGTTGGCGTACTTCGAGCTGCTTAGCGGTGGCCAGGCGTAGCTGGTCGGGGCTGCAGGGTTTGACCAGGTAGTCGGCGGCGCCGGCCTGGATGGCGTCCACGGCGGTATCGATCGCCGAATGCGCGGTGACGATGACTACCCGCATCCAGGGCGCTTGGATACGCATCTGCGCTAGCACGTCCAGCCCATTGTCCTCACCCAGGCGCAAATCCAGGAAGCACAGGTCGAACACCTGGCGTTGCAGCAAGGCTTCAGCCTGTGCGGCGCTGTTGGCCGTGGCGACGCTATAGCCTTCATCTTCAAGGCAGTAGCGGAAGGTGCGCAGGATTGCGGACTCATCATCCACCAGCAGAATGCGGCCTTGATTGTCCTGGGCTGGTTGCATTTCCTGCGCTCCTTGGGATGGTTCTGTAATTAGTGTGGGAAAAATCGGGCAAGTTGCACGGTCAATTGTGACGGATTCTGTCCTTTGCATGCTAGCCAATGTCCGTTTAATGCCGTGAAGCTGGATATCACTATGCTTTCCTTAGAGCCCTTACCTGGCACATTGGTTGCGAAGTATTTCAGTTTTTGCCTATCAACGAGGTATATCCATGCGCCCTCTCATTCGAATGACCGTATTGGCAACCAGCCTTCTACCCATTTGCACATCTGCGTTGGCTGATCCAGTGCAGGACGCGCGGCGGCTGGGCTCCGTGCAAACGGCCTTGGCGCTCAATCCTATGCTCAACCTGTTTCGTATCGAGGTCGCCGTCGATGGCCAACAGGCACGTTTGTCGGGCGAAGTCGAAAACCAGGTCGAGCGACAGCTCGCAGAGGAAGTAGCACTGGCAACCCATGGCATCGAACAGGTTGATAACCAGTTACGGGTTAACGCCCAACTGGTCGAGCGCCCGCTGGAGCGTCGCGCTTACGCTCAGCGCCTTGAGGATGCGACCCTTGCCGCAGTTGTACGGGCGCGGCTGCAGTGGAGTCGCATCACGAGCAAGGCGCCCATCGAGGTTCAGAGCAGTGATGGCGTGATTACCCTGCGCGGCAAAGTGGACAGTGCAGAGGCGAAGGCGTTGGCAGGCGTACTGGCGGGCAGCACAGCGGGTGTGTATCTGGTCAATAACCTGGTCAGCCTGGATAGCGCTGCCATGGCAAAAGCTAGGGAGACCCCCGTTGGCGCCGACAGCGAGCCTCAGCCGAGCGACAGTTGGATAGTCGACAAAATCCAGACCAGCCTGCGTTTCAGTCGCAATCTCGATGGCCTGAATATCAAAGTCGCCAGCGACAAAGGCATGGTCAGGCTAAGCGGTGAAGTACTGAGCCGCGAACAGAAGACCATCGCTCTGGAGATCGCTCGGCAGATCATTGGCGTACGCGGTGTGGACGTTGATCTTCTAAAGGTAGCCGCCAAGGCCGAAGCCTGAGTCGTGCATTTCGCACGACCCTGGCAGGGGTATCGTGCAGTATACGTCCTCACTCCTGCCGGGTTAACTGTATAAGTCATTGATTTATAACGATTTTTATAAGCTTCCAAAGCTGGCATGCAGGCTGCAATTACTTGTTCAGGTTTGAACAGAAAAATTACAGCAGGAGAAGCCGGCATGAACCGCCCAAACGTCAACCGCTCGCTCAATGTCGCACTTCCAGTGCGCCAGTTCCTGTTGCTTGGGATGGCTTTGCTGCTGACCTTGGCCGCCGGCCTCTTCTACTACAGCTGGCAGACCTCGCGTCTGGCCGATCAAGTCGCCGCGCAAACTGCGCTGCTGGCTCAAATTCAGGCAAACCGGACCAGCTCGCTGGTCCAAGCCAATGAGCCTGCAGGGCAGCGTCCTGCAGTCAACACCTCGCCGGCCACCGTCGCAAACGTTGTGCCTCAGGATCGCTGGGTGTTCTGAACATTTTTCAAAAAGAAAGGAGAAGCATCATGCTGAGCTGGGCAATTACTTTTCTCATCATCGCCATTGTTGCCGCCGTGCTCGGCTTCGGTGGTATCGCTGGCGCCGCTACAGGCATTGCGAAGATCTTGTTCATCGTCTTCCTGGTCCTGTTCGTAGCCTCCTTCTTCTTTGGACGTGGTCGAGGTTGACGATGAGCAGGAAGCTGAGCACGGCACTGGTTTTCGCTGCCCTGATGTCGGGTGGTAGTGCAACAGTGCTGGCGGCCAATGATGGCCAGGTTCGGGTCGAGCAACTGCTCGGCTCGGACCCCGAGTATCGAGAGGCATGGCAAGACGCGATCAAAGGTGAGGAGCGCCTGCCCGATTGGGTGATCAACCTCAGCGGTAGTGGGCAGGAGCAAATGACTGCCCTCACTGAGGACGGTGACAAATACTTGGTTGGCCCGCTATGCGAGTCGCCACAGAACTGCACCTACAAACGCCTGATCGTCGCGTTCAGTTGGGACAAGGAAGATGCCTACGGGATGCTCGTGGAGGTACCCGAAGGCCTGCCCAAGGACAAATCGCCGACCCGTCATGCGCAGTATCGCTGGCTGGGTAAGCCAGACGATGGCATGAAGGCGATGTTGCAGGAGCAACTCAAGCGCGATCCCAACTGGTACTAACCAGGTTTCGCGCTCTGTCACGCAATAGAAGCGAAACTTTCGTATCGTTTTCGCTTCTATGATGCGCCGCCCCGAGGAGGGGTAACGCATGACCATGGGGCCGGGCTGTTCTGATTGTTGCAGGATCGGAGTGGCCTAGGGGTACAGGGAGTGCCTCCAGTAGTGGGCCGGGTCAGGAAAGGCAGAATCGGAAGCTTCCGGTCAGGCGTGCTGAATATGTCTCGCCGGCGGAGCTTCCGAGGCGCCATCCCACAGCTCAATGAGTACCTTTCTTACTTTCTCTGTTAAGACACATTTTGTTGCGACCACACGTCACTTTTTTTAGTGATCGAGAGAGTCCAGGCAAGTGCCATTTCTGCCATTCGGATTGCCGAACAGGCCTTTTTGAACCTCACTCCTTCCCCCGCTAAAACTGGCTAAAAATAGCGGTTTAGCTCTGTTCGGATTCCCGAACGTTATAAATCAATGACTTACATGCAATTAAACGCTGGCGCTTTGCCCATGCCGAAACGGTATAGGTTATGCGCTTCCGGCATTAGATTTCGTGCTGTGCCATCGCAATAGTTGCCGCCTTTTTCGCTGGCACGAGCGCCTTGTCGCTCGCTCGCGGTGTCCTTACACGAGGTCTCCGGACGGAAGCCAAAAGCTCCCGTGACATTGCCACCGGCTTTGTTGCGCGCTTTTCCTGTCGGTACCCGTGACCACTACAACAAAGGGTAAAGACATGAAGAAGGCAAAACTGAGCCTCGCCTGGCAGATCGTTATCGGTCTGGTTCTGGGTGTTGCAATCGGCGCGCTGCTGAACCACTTCAGCGCTGAAAAGGCCTGGTGGATCAGTAACGTTCTCCAGCCCGCCGGTGACATCTTCATTCGCCTGATCAAGATGATCGTCGTCCCGATCGTGATTTCGTCGCTGATCGTGGGTATTGCCGGGGTTGGCGATGCGAAGAAACTAGGCAGCATCGGCCTGAAGACCATTCTGTATTTCGAAGTGGTTACCACCATAGCCATCGTGGTTGGCTTGGTACTGGCCAACCTTTTCCACCCGGGCGCCGGCATCGACATGAGCACCCTGGGCACCGTCGACATCTCCAAGTATCAAGCTACTGCGGCGGAGGTTCAGCATGAGCATGCGTTCATCGAAACCCTGCTCAACCTGATCCCGTCGAACATTTTCGCAGCGCTGATGCGTGGCGAGATGCTGCCGATCATCTTCTTCTCGGTAATGTTCGGCCTTGGTCTTTCGAGCCTGCAGGCCGACCTGCGCGAGCCGCTGGTGCGTACTTTCCAGGCTGTGTCGGAGACCATGTTCAAGGTCACCCACATGATCATGAACTACGCGCCTATCGGTGTGTTCGCCCTGATCGCCGTTACCGTTGCCAACTTCGGCTTCAGCTCGTTGCTGCCGCTGGCCAAGCTGGTGCTGCTGGTTTACTTCGCCATCGCCTTCTTCGCCTTCATGGTGCTGGGCTTGGTAGCACGCCTGTTCGGCTTTTCGGTCATCAAGATCATGCGCATCATGAAAGATGAGCTGATTCTTGCGTACTCCACCTCTAGCTCCGAAACCGTGCTGCCGCGCGTGATCGAGAAGATGGAAAAGTACGGCGCGCCGAAGTCGATCTGCTCGTTCGTGGTGCCGACTGGCTATTCGTTCAACCTTGATGGGTCCACCCTGTACCAGAGCATCGCGGCCATCTTCATCGCCCAGCTGTATGGCATCGACCTGTCCTGGAGCCAGCAGTTGCTGCTGGTGCTGACCCTGATGGTCACCTCCAAAGGCATTGCCGGGGTACCGGGTGTGTCCTTCGTAGTGCTGCTGGCTACTTTGGGCAGCGTGGGTATTCCGCTGGAAGGTCTGGCGTTCATCGCCGGTGTCGACCGTATCATGGATATGGCACGTACTGCCCTGAACGTGATCGGCAACGCCCTGGCCGCCCTGGTAATTGCACGATGGGAAGGTATGTACGATGCCGCCAAAGGTGAGCAGTACTATGCCTCGCTGATGGCGGACAAGCAGCAGGCCGTCGTCGTTGGTGAAGCTGCCAAGCGCTGACCCTGATTCACTCGAACAAAAAGCCTCGACTTGTCGGGGCTTTTTGTTGTCTGTGTGTCCATTGCCGGACCTATAGTGGCAATTGTCTTGTCATTGTGTGCCGAGCTCTTCGCGGGTAACCCCGCGCCTGCAACGATCAACGTTCCATAAGCTGCGATGCGCTATCATTCGGGCATTTTTCAAGGGGTACATGCGGATGCTCAACGGCCTTTGGCTCGGCTTTTTCCTCGTAGCGGCAGTTTCCGCGCTGGCCCAGTGGCTGGTGGGTGGCAATGCCGGGATCTTCGCGGCGATGGTCGAGAGTATCTTCGCCATGGCCAAGCTGTCGGTGGAGGTCATGGTGCTGCTTTTCGGCACCCTGACCCTGTGGTTGGGCTTTCTGAAGATCGCCGAAAAAGCCGGTATCGTCGAATGGTTGGCCAAGGTATTGGGGCCACTGTTCGCCCGCCTGATGCCGGAAGTTCCCCCTGGCCACCCGGCCCTGGGCCTGATCACCATGAACTTCGCCGCCAATGGCCTGGGCCTGGACAATGCCGCAACACCCATTGGCCTGAAGGCTATGCGTGCACTGCAAGAACTCAACCCCAGCAGTACGACGGCCAGCAATGCGCAGATTCTGTTCCTGGTGCTCAACGCCTCGTCGCTGACCCTGCTGCCGGTAACCATTTTCATGTACCGCGCCCAGCAAGGGGCAACTGACCCTACCCTGGTGTTCTTGCCGATCCTCCTGGCGACCAGTGCATCGACCTTGGTAGGGCTGCTGTCGGTGGCTGTGATGCAGCGCCTGCGCCTATGGGACCCGGTGGTGCTCGCCTATCTGATCCCAGGCGCACTGCTGCTGGGCGGTTTCATGGCCTTCCTGGGCACCCTGTCGGCTGCCGCGCTCGCCAGCCTTTCCTCGATCCTCGGCAACCTGACGCTGTTCGGGGTGATCATTTTGTTTTTGGTCATCGGCGCATTGAAGCGGGTGCAGGTATACGAAACCTTCGTTGAAGGCGCCAAAGAAGGCTTTGATGTGGCCAAGAGCCTGCTGCCATACCTGGTGGCGATGCTGGTGGCGGTCGGTGTGCTGCGCGCCTCAGGCGCGCTGGAGTTGTTGTTGGATGGCATCCGCCACGCAGTCAACTGGATGGGCTTGGATACACGCTTCGTCGATGGCCTGCCCACCGCACTGGTCAAGCCGTTTTCCGGCAGCGCGGCGCGGGCCATGCTGATCGAGACCATGCAGACTCAAGGTGTCGACAGCTTCCCGGCCTTGGTGGCAGCAACCATCCAAGGCAGTACGGAAACCACCTTCTACGTGGTAGCGGTGTATTTCGGCGCCGTGGGTATCCAGCGCGTGCGCCACGCCGTTGGCTGTGCCTTGCTGGCCGAGTTGTCCGGCGTCATCGCTGCCATCTGCGTGTGCTACTGGTTCTTCGCCTGAGCCTGGGTGCCTTGCGCCACCGTCCAGTTCACCACCTGCCCTACCAGTTTGTCGCTGGCCGCGCCGAAGCCGGCGACCACGGCTGACACTTGGGGATCTGCCAGCGGTTGGCGTACTTCAAAGCGCTGGCTGCTGAGAATGCGCTGGCTGCGGCCTTGGACCAGGCGCACGTCGTAGCGGATTACCACCTCCACCTTGCCCCCCGGCTGATATTCGCTCTGAAAGGCTTGCAGCTCGCCGCTCAGTTCGTAATCGGCCTGCAGGTTGCTGTCGTCCGCGCTCAGGCGTTGCACTCGGCCATCGCGCTGGAAGCCATCGAGCAGCCGGTTGCGCACCAGCACCGGTGCCGGGTCGCTCCAGCGGGCGCCCTTGTAACTGCTGATGACGTTGCCTTGCGGCACCACCGCGATACGTGGCCCGGCCAGCGCTTCGCTGGCCAGCGGCTTGTTCAGGCGCAGCGACCAGCCCACCGCGGTGACGCTATGGCTGGCTTGGTTGACTGGCAAACGATAGAGATCCACTGGCTCGCTCTGCGGCAGCACCGAGCAGCCGCTGGCCAGGGTGAAGGTAGCTGCCAAGACCAACAGGCGCAGCGGTAGGCTCATGGCTGGAACTCCTTGTTGTTGTCGCGACCTAGCAGATAGCCGCTTGGGTCTGCCTCCAGACGCCGTGAGATGCCCTTGAGTGCGTTGAGGGTTTCGCGCAGCTCACGGATGGCCGGGGTCAACTGATTGAGCCCTTGGGCGCCATCATCGATGGATTGGCGGTTGTCTTGCAGCAGGCTGTTGATAGTTGCTGCACTTGCGGCCAGCGACTGCATGGCCTGCTCGGCGCTGCCGATGGCTTGCTTGCCCTGCGCCCCAAGCAAGCTGTTGGCGTTGTGCATCAGAGCCTGGGTTTCGGCAAGGGCGGCGTTGGCCTGTTTGCCGGCCTGGCTCAGTTGCTCGATCACATCGCCGATACCGCCCTTCTGATTGGCAAAGGCGCCAGTGGTCTGCTCGAGATTGGCCAAGGTGCTGCTGAGATTGTCGATGTTGCTTTGTGAGAACATCTGGTTGGCGTTGTGCAGCAGCAGGTTGATATTGGTCACCAGGTCGCTGCTGTCGTTGAGCAGTTGAGAGATTGGCGAGGGTGAGGCGACGATCACCGGCAACTTGCCGTTCTTGCCTTTGAGCTCCGGGCTTTGCGGGGTGCCCCCGCTTAGTTGGATGAATGAGTTGCCAGTGACCCCGGCCAGGGTCAGTTTGGCCTTGGTGTCTTCCTTGACGGGTGTGTCGCCGCTCAGGCGTACCCGGGCAAGCACCCGACGGGGGTCGTTTGGGTCCAGGCGCAAGCTGCTGACATCCCCGACCTTGATACCGTTGTATTGCACCGGGCTGCCGCGGGACAAGCCCGACACGGCTTCGTTGAAGATCACCTCGTAATCCTTGAAGGCGTCGTCGACGCTGGACTTGGTCAGCCACAGGCCAAAAAGCATGGCACCGGCCACCACCAGAACGGTGACCAGGCCAATCAGAACGTGATGAGCTCGGGTTTCCATGGGTCAGCGCTCCTGCTCGGCGTTCGCGGCAGCCTGCACGGCGGCGCGCCCGCGTGGGCCGTGAAAGTATTCGTGGATCCAGGGATCGTTAGTTTGTGCGACCTCGGTCAGAGGGCCTGCGACCAGGACTTTCTTCTGTGACAACACGGCGACGCGATCGGTGATGGTGTAGAGGGTGTCCAGGTCGTGGGTGATCAGAAATACGCTCAGCCCCAGCGCATCGCGCAGGGTCAGGATCAGCTGGTCGAAGGCAGCGGCGCCAATAGGGTCCAGGCCTGCGGTGGGTTCGTCGAGAAACAGGATGTCCGGGTCCAGCGCCAAAGCCCGCGCCAGGGCGGCGCGCTTGATCATGCCGCCGGACAGTGACGAGGGGTATTTGTCAGCCGCGGAAATTGGCAAACCGGCCAGTGCCAGCTTGACTCCGGCCAGGTGCTCGGCATCCTCGCGTGAAAGCCCGGCATGTTCGATCAATGGCAGCGCGACATTTTCGGTGACGGTCAGTGACGAAAAAAGCGCGCCCCTCTGAAACAGCACGCCAAAGCGGCGTTCCACCTGCGACCGCTGTTGCTCGGGCAAACCCGCCAGGTCCTCGCCGAAGACCTTCACTTGCCCTTCGTTGGGCCTGCGTAGGCCGACGATGCTGCGCAGCAATACCGACTTGCCGCTGCCCGACCCGCCGACCACCGCGAGTATTTCACCACGGTACAGGTCAAGGTCCAGGTTCTCGTGCACCACTTGGCTGCCGAAGCGGTTGCAGATGCCTCGCGCCTGGATCACTGCTTGCTCGGCATTCACCAGCCCATCTCCATACAAAACAGCGCAGCCACCGCATCCAGTACGATGACCACGAAAATCGACTGCACCACGCTGGAGGTGGTATGGGCGCCCACCGATTCGGCGCTGCCGCTGACTTTGAAGCCTTCCAGGCAGCCAATCGCGGCGATCAGGAAGGCGAACACTGGGGCCTTGGCCAGGCCGACCAGAAAATGCTGCACGCCGATGTCCGATTGCAACAGCGAGAGAAACATGGCCGGCGAGATGCCCAAGGACAGGGCGCAGACCACCGCGCCACCGACGATGCCGCAGACCATCGCAACGAAAGTTAGCAATGGCAGCGAAATCAGCAGCGCCAGAACCCGTGGTACCACCAACAGTTCGATCGGGTTGAGGCCCAGCGTGCGGATGGCGTCGATTTCTTCATTGGCCTTCATCGAACCGATCTGCGCAGTGAAGGCGCTGGCAGTACGGCCGGCCAGCAGAATGGCGGTCAGCAGCACGGCGAATTCGCGTAGAAACGAGAACGCCACCAGGTCGACGGTGAACACCGTTGCGCCGAAGTTGGCCAGTACCGTGGCACCCAGAAAGGCCACCACGGCGCCTACCAGAAACGTCAGCAGTGCGACGATGGGGGCAGCATCCAGACCGGTCTGCTCGATATGCGCGACCACCGGGGTGACGCGCCAGCGGTGCGGTTGGAACAGCCGCAGTAGCAGGGTTTCGATGATCAGGCCGAGGAAGCCGAGCAACTGCATGGTGTCCTGCCACATGGCGCCGACCGCGCAGCCGATACGCTCCAGCAAGACCGCCAGCACATTACGCTCAGGCGCCTTGACCGGGATGCAGTAGTCTTGCACCGAGCAGTACACATTCTTGAGCAGGGCACGGCTGGATTCGGGCAGGTCGTTGGTGCAGTGCGAGAGCCGCTCTGCGCCCAGTAATTCGGCCAGCAATGAGGCGCCGGCAGTGTCCAGACGACCGAGTTGGCTGAGGTCGGCAACAGCGTCGGCGCCATACTGCGTGCGCAGGTGCTCGCTGTCGCGTTTGAGAGTGGCATAGTGAGCCAGGGTCCAGTCACCGGTGATGCGTAGGCAGGCCGGTTGGCGACTGGTGTCCAGGGTGGCACTGGGGGTGGTCATAGGCTCCATGCATCCGGCTGGGCTAGAGGCTGATCATAGCGCAGTGGGCCTAGAGCGGTTGGCTTAAAATCGACGATGCCTGCCTCACTGGGACGCTGCGTCGTCCACGACCTTGAAGCGCAGTACGCCGATCACCTGGCCATCTTCGGTCAACACGCGCACCTGCCACTTGCCCACCGGGTTGGGCGGAAAGTTCTGCTTGTGGGTCCATGCCCGGTAACCTTCCTTGCGCCCACCGTGGATATCCAGGGCAATCCGATCGACTTCCTGGCCGTCCTTTTGCCATACGTGGTAGATACGCTCGTCCAGGCCCCGTGGCGCGTTGATTGCGGTGTAGGCGTACAGGCCGCCACTGCGGATGCGGCTGGCGGCGATTTCCTTGAGTGAAGCACCGGGCTGGCGATTGAGCACTTCGGTGCTTACCGCCACATCGGTCATCCAAAGCGTTGCCGGTGGCACCCACGAGCGCAGCAACCAGCCGCTACCGCCGACTGCCAGCGTGAGCACCACCAGCGCTACACCGCGGCGCCAACTGGTGATCGGAAAACTGCTCAGCAAGCTTGGGAAAGACAGCGCCATGGCGATGATCAATGCCAGCTTGAAGCTTTGCGCGGTGGTCAGATGCAGGATGATCGGCAGCGCGGTGAGCAGTGCAGCGAACAGTGTCAGGGTGTGCAGCGCCAGGAATAGCCAGCGCCGCGGGGCCAGCCACTTGTAATAAAGCGGATCGATGATCGAGATCAACCCGGCGGCGCCGAGTAAGCCGGTGAACACCAGCTGCCCGCTGTTCCAGGTGGTGGTGATGAAGAAGAACGGTAAAACGAAGAACAGGCTTTCCTGGTGAATCATCTGCGTGGCGTAGCGCAGCAGCGGTTGCGGGATTTCGCGGTTGAAGGTACGTGCGAACAAGCCCGTCAGGGTGTTTTCCAGCATCAGCCAGACCCAGCTGACCAGTAACAGGATGGCGATCCAGCTAGCTAGGCTGGCCTGGCGATCGACCAGAATGAAGCTTCCAATACCAGAGAGGAAACCGCCGAGGGCGATGACGCCCGGGTAGCGCTTGAGCAGCTCGATGACGCGTTGAACGAAGTGGGGTATTGGTGGCATGGGTCTGCAACAAAAGGATGAAGTGGCTGCGCCAGCCTTTTCTCAGAACAATCGCCCCCACAGACACTGGGCAGGCGTTGAATGCCTGTGGAAGCAGGTTAACCTGCGAAAAAGAACCGGTACTGGCAAAAGAATACCGCCGATTCATTGCTGCCGTGTAGCGCCGCTCGGCTGCTGCGGTTTGTGCCGCCGCCAGCGCAACAGCCCAAGCGCCAGAAGCAGCCCCAGCAGTAAGGCCAGCAGACCGTACAGTTCGTCATAGCCCAGAAACGGTTTTTCGATACGCAAGTAACCCTGGTCCTTGAGCAGATCCTTCAAGGCAGCATTGGCCTGCTCCAGCGTCACTTGGCGCAGTTTGCGTGCCGGGTCGGCAAAGCGGCCGTCGTTATAGTCGTTCAGGGCGCCCCAGTAATAGTCGGCAAGCGCGCTGTTGCCTTGGGTGCTCCAGCTTTCCTTGGCGACGGCGGCCTGTTTGATGCGCTCGAAGGTCTGCGGGTCCAGGCCTTGTTTGCGCAGCCGGTCGAACAACTGTTGCAGCACTTTCACGGCTTGGTCTATGTCGTCGCGTTCAAGGTCAGCATTGAGGCTGAGCATGCCACTGTCGCCAAAGCTTTCGCGTTGCACGGACGGCCCATATGACAAGCCGTTGTGTAGGCGCAGCTGGTCGTAGATAGCCCAGTCGAGGTAGCGCGACAGCAGATCCAGAGTCTGCTGATGGTCATTGTCGAGTACTGGTTCGATGAACAGCCAGTGCAGCTTGACGGTATCGCCCAGCAGGCTGCGGCTAAGGTCGCGGCGCTGTTCGGCCTGATGGGTGATGGTTTCCAGGTCGCGGCGCTCTTGCGGTTCGGTGGGAGGTAGCTCACCGAAAGACCGCTCAAGGTAGGCTGGCAGCAGGCGGTCAAGGCCACCCACTACGATCAGGGTCATGTTGTTGGCCGCGTACCAACGTTCGCGCAGTGTTTTTACCTGTTCAAGCGTCATGTCTGCGACATTGGAGCGCTCGGGGCATTTGAGCCCTAGTTCGGTGGCCAACTGGTCGCTGGCCGGGTGGCCGATGTCTTGGCGGTCAAGCCAGCGCTGCAGGTGGCCATAGTGGCCGCCGTCTTCGCGTTCGATGATGTGCTTGGCCTTGGCCAGAGCCTTGGCGTCGATGCGCGTGTCACGGATGATCTGCAGCAGCAGGTCGAGCACCTTGCGTTGGTTGCGTGCCGGCGCCTCGATCACGAAGGTGGTATCGGCGCTGCTGGTGTACGCATTCCATTCACCGCCCAAGCTCTGCAGGCGTTCCTCGAGGCCGCCCTCGCCGGTGTCGTCGATACCGGTGAACAGCAGATGTTCCAGCAGGTGTGGTAACTCCTTCTGCTCGCAGTCGAAGTCATCCAGGCCAACCCCCACCACCAGGCGAATTGCCACGTGATCACGTTCGTAGCCGGATTTGAGGATCACCTGCAGGCCATTGGGCAACAGGTAGCCCTCGACGCGTGAACGATCGAGGGCGAATGAGGACAGGCTGCAAAACAGCAGGCAAACGAACATCAGGCAACGCATGGGCGAGCGAAGGTCTCCAGGTGTGCGAGATCAGGTCGGGTGGGCGTCTTCCGGAACGCTATCGAGCAAAAGCCCGCCAGTGTCCGAGCCACCCAGTACCACATAGGCACTGCTGCAGAACAAAGAGTTCAACCGCTTCATGTCGGCAATCAGCTCCAGGTGCAGCGAGCTGGTCTCGATACTCTGCACTACCTTACGCTGCAAACGGCTGACATGGGCATGCGCCAGGCGCCGCTCCTGGGCGCGGAACCGACGCTTCTCGCGCAGTAGCAGGCGTGCGCTTTGCGGGTCAGCGCTGAGGAATACCGAAAGGCCCAGGCGCAGGTTGGCCAGTAGCTGCTCCTGTAGCCCTGTCAGTTCTTCCAGGCCTATTTGGGAAAACTCGCGGCGCTGGCTGGTTTTCTGCTGCTGCACCTTGCGCAGCATGCGTTCGATCAGGTCGCAGGCCAATTTCAGGTTGATCGCCAGCTCGATGATTTCTGCCCAGCGCCGGTTGTCCTGTTCGCTCAGGTCTTCCCGTGGCATTTGCGCCAGATACAGCTTGATCGCGCTGTACAGTGCCTCGGCATCCTCGCCCAGTGCCCGTACCTGTTGCGGTATGGCGGTGTGGGTGCCGCGCAGGGCGCCGAGCATGGCTTCCAGCAGGCTGTCGACGATGTCGCCCAGGCGCAGGGTTTCTCGTGCAGCATTGGCCAAGGCCAGGCTGGGCGTGGTGAGCGCCGTGGCATCGAGGTGGCGCGGGCGTATCTGGCCATTGCTCGGCTCGCGCTCGGGCAACATCCAGTTGCACAAGCGGCCCATGGGCCTGACCGTCGGCAGCATGATCAGGCAGCGCAGAGTGTTGTAGAGCAAATGGAAGCCGATCACCAGCTCTTGCGGGCTGAAGCTCAGGCTGTCCATCCACTCCACCAGCGGGTGCAACACCGGGATGATCAAGATCAGGCCGATCAGTTTGTACAACAGGCTGCCCAGGGCTACGCGGCGCCCGGCAGCGTTTTGCATGCTGGTACTGATGAACGCCAGCAGGCCGCTGCCGATATTGGCGCCGACCACCAGGCCAATGGCCACCGGCAAGCTGATCACTTCAGCGCCGGCCAAGGTTGCGGTCAGCAGTACAGCAGCCAGGCTGGAGTACGAAATCATCGCGAACAAAGCGCCCACCAAGGCATCGAGCATGATGTCGCCGGTCAGCGAGGCGAACAGCACTTTCACCCCTTGAGCTTGGGTGATGGGCGCCGCTGCCTGCACGATCAACTGCAGCGCCAGGATGATCAGCCCCAGACCAATGGCTACCCGGCCTAGTTGGCCGGCGCGGGTTTGCTTGCGCGAAAGGAAGAAAATCACGCCGAGGAAGATCAGCAGTGGGGACAGCCATGAAAGATCCAGGGTCAGGACCCGGGCCATCAGTGCAGTACCGACATCGGCGCCAAGCATGATTGCCAGGGCCGGGGTCATCGCCATCAGGCCTTGGCCGACAAACGAGGTGACCAACATGGCGGTGGCGTTGCTGCTTTGCACCACGGCGGTGACGACGATACCAGCGAGGAACGCCAAGGGTCGGCGGTTCATGTTCTGGCCGAGCACGCGGCGCAGGTTGGAGCCGAACACCCTGAGGATACCGGTGCGCACGATATGCGTGCCCCACACCAGCAAGGACACGGCGCTGAGCAGGTTAAGCAGAGTCAGCATGGTCGAGCCCCCCTTTGTTCTCGAGCTCCAGTGGCGGAGCCTAAATATGTGAAGCCGTAAGCCTGGCCCGGGGGTGGGTTGTTTATTCCAGTGCTTACTCAAGCTTTAGTTGTTCTGTAGACCTTGCGCCAGCTTGGCACGCCTTGAAGTCATTTGAAATATTTGTGTCATCAAAGCTTGTGGGTTGAAGGGTTGCGAAGGGAAATCTGTGCAGCCCCTCGCGGGTGCGATGGTCTCGTTGACCGTTGCGGGCCTGTTCGCGGCTAAGCCGCTCCTACAGGTCGGAGCGTTGATCAAAGGCGGCGCAGGGCTGCCTAGGGCGGATTACCCGAAGGGCCGCGCGGCCCCAAGGGATGGGACATAGGGCCTTGCAGCTGACTGGCATCAGCCTTCAGGCCCTAAAGGTGGCAGGTGCAGGCCTTTATTGACCCGGTACGTCCTTGCGTAGTTTGACTGGATCGTGCTCCTTGCCTTGCTTGCGGGCCAGTGCCGTGCGCATCCGGATATTGATCGCTTCGACCGCCAGCGAGAAGGCCATGGCGAAGTACACATAGCCTTTAGGGACGTGCACGTCGAAAGACTCGGCGATCAGTACCGTCCCCACGACGATCAGGAACGACAGTGCGAGCATCTTCAGTGACGGGTGTTTGTCGATGAAGTCACTGATAGCGCCTGCGCAGGCCATCATGACCAGCACTGCGACCACAATGGCGGCGATCATCACGGGTACATGGGAGACCATGCCCACGGCGGTGATCACCGAGTCCAGCGAGAACACAATGTCGATGATGGCGATCTGGATGATGGTGTAGAGGAACTTGCCACCGGCGCCCTTGGGCTCATCGGCGCTTTCTTCCTCACCTTCCAGGCCGTGGTAAATCTCTTGCGAGCTTTTCCACAGCAGGAACAGGCCGCCACAGAACAGGATCAGGTCACGGCCAGAGATGCCCTGGCCGAGCACCACGAACAGATCGTTGGTCAGGCGCATGACCCAGGTGATCGACAGCAACAGCATGATGCGGGTGACCATGGCCAAGGCCAGGCCGAAGATCCGGGTGCGCGGCTGCATGTGCTTGGGCATGCGGCTGACCAGGATCGAGATCATGATGATGTTGTCGATCCCGAGTACGATCTCGAGCGCCGTGAGGGTGAAAAAGGCAACCCAGATTTCCGGGCTGGTCAGCCATTCCATGTGTATTCCTTCGAACGATAAAGGCGGTGCACCTTTTCACCGGTGCACCGCGTGGGGTGATGCGTGTTTATTAAAGACTACTGAACAGCGGGAAAATGCCCATCAGCAGCGCGGCCAGCATTATGCATACGCAGACCAGTACTGCCCATTTGAGCGTGAAGCGCTGGTGGTCGCCAAATTCGATACCGGCCAGGGCCACCAGCAGATAGGTCGACGGCACCAATGGGCTGAGCAAGTGCACCGGCTGCCCGACGATCGAGGCGCGAGCCATTTCCACCGGGCTGATACCGTAATGGCTCGCCGCTTCCGACAGCACCGGCAGCACGCCGTAGTAGAAGGCGTCGTTGGACATGAAGAAGGTGAACGGCATGCTCACGATCGCGGTAATCACGGCCAGGTACGGGCCCAGGGCGTCAGGGATGACCGCCAGCAGACTCTTGGACATGGCATCGACCATCCCGGTACCTGACAGGATGCCGGTGAAGATACCGGCCGCGAAGATCAGCCCGGTCACGGCCAGCACGCTGCCAGCGTGGGCCCCGATGCGGTCCTTCTGCTGTTGCAGGCATGGGTAGTTGACGATCATGGCGATACTGAAGGCAATCATGAACAGCACTGGCAGCGGCAGCACGCCGGCGATCAGGGCCACCATCAGGGCGGCGGTCAGGGCCCCATTGAAGTAGATCAGTTTGGGGCGGCGCGCTTCAGGGAACTGCGACACGCTGATGTCGCTGTGGTCGATGTCATCGGTCGGCAAGTGCAGTTCACCCAGACGTGCGCGCTCACGCTTGCCATACATGTAGGCGATGGCAAGGATTGCCACCACGCCGAAGGCCATCGCCGGGATCATCGGTACGAAGATGTCCGACGGGTCCACGTGCAGAGCGCTGGCAGCACGGGCGGTCGGGCCACCCCACGGGGTCATGTTCATCACGCCGCCGGCCAGGATGATCAGGCCGGCCATGATTCGCGGGCTCATGCCCAAACGGCTGTACAGCGGCAGCATGGCGGCGCAGCAGATCATGTAGGTGGTGGCGCCGTCACCGTCGAGGGACACGACCAGAGCCAGCACGGCAGTGCCGACCGAGACTTTTAGCGGGTCACCCTTGACCAGCTTGAGGATCTTGCGCACGGCCGGGTCGAACAGGCCGGAGTCGATCATCAGGGCGAAGTAGAGGATGGCGAACATCAGCATCACACCAGTGGGTGCGAGCTTACTGATGCCTTCGAGCATCATTGGGCCGATCTTGGCGGAAAAACCACCGAACAGGGCGAACAGGATCGGTACCAGGATCAGCGCGATCAAGGCCGAAAGGCGCTTGGTCATGATCAGGTACATGAAGGTGATGACCATGGCAAAGCCGAGGAAGGTCAGCATGGCAATACTCCAGGCGGGGCGCGGCGAAAGGGTTTTCGATTCGGGCGGGTCAGCGTGTTTGACGCTGTGCCAGGAGCGTGCGGAAGGTTGGTGCAGAAGGGCGGGCGCAGGAAGACATCAGAAATCACCATTGTTGTTGTTGATGGGCCAGCGCTCGAATAGGTTTCGGTGCCCTGGCTGACCGGTCTTGTGCCGGTAGTGGGAGCTATCCTAGGGGGACAAGCTTTCAGCCAGCTTTCGCCGCAAAGACGGCGACGGGAGGTAGGTGATGCAGGACATGCACGAGGGTGGCTGCCATTGCGGCGCTTTACGTTATCGGCTGCAGGGCGAGTTGGCAGATGCCGCCCATTGCCATTGTTCGATCTGCAGGCGGGTCAGCGGTGGGTTGGTGGTGACCTGGGTCACCCTGCCCCGTTCTGCTTTCAGATGGTTGGCGGGAAGGCCCCAATGCTACATGGCGCCGACCAGTTGTAAGCGCTACTTCTGCGGGGAATGTGGTGCCCACGTAGCACTGGTGACCGAGCACAGCCCGGGTAGCATCGATGTGACAGTCGCGACCCTGGATTACCCGGAGCAGGTACCCGCCAAGCGACATATCTGGACTTCCAGCAAGCTGCCTTGGCTGCACCTGGATGAGCAGCTGCCTGGGGAGCCTGAGGAAAATCTTTAACAGTGCGCCGTGCTAGCCGGCCCTGGGCGGCCTCAGCCGCTCAAGGCCGGTTGCAGGTATCAGGGCAGCTGCAGGCCGCCAGCGGCCTTGTGTAAGGCCCGCAGGTGCTCGCCGATCTGTTTCACATTGGTTTCCACCGCAGCGATTTCTTTGGCCCGCGACGGCTCCAGCAGCGCCCTCACCTCTTTATTCAGGTCATTGCTCAGGCGCAGCAGTTTTGCCTGGCGCTCGGCACTGACCTGCTCCAGGTGGCGGCGCTCTTGCGGTTGTGGCAAGCCATAGCCCTGGCTGTCGAGCAACTCGGCCGGGCGGCTTAGGAAGCCACTGTTGGCGAGCATCTGCCTTAGCGTCTCGTCAGCCTTGTTGATATTGCCGTCCTTTATCGCTGCAGCGTTCAAATAGCGTTGCTTGACTTCATCTTGTGCTAGCAGCAGCTGCCGGCGCAGGCTGGCTTGTTCGAGCAGAAGCAAGGCAGCACTGGTGCGCAGGTCGGCCTTGTCGAACCAGGGGCGCCTTTGCTCTGCATCTTGCGCCAGCCAGTCCTCGACTTCGGTCTGCTTGATTGGTAGCTGCTTTCTCAGCACATCGAACATGGCCTGATAGCGTTCACGGTAGGAATCGAAACGATAACCCAGGCGCAAAGCTTCCCGGGGGTCATCGAGCACACTGGTATTGGCCAGTCCCCTGCCCTTGAGCACCGCCAGCAAACCGTTCGGCATGATGCTATCGAGGTCGTTCAGGCCTGGGTTGGCAGTCCCACTGCGTAGCAGCTTCAAGGATTCCACGGCGCAGTTGTTGGACAAGAACCAATAATTGCCATCGTAGCTCCAGTGCATCTCGGCAGCCTGGCGTACCAGGTTTTCGATCTCTTCGCGGTTGAGCTTCAGCGGCACCGAGGCCAGGCTGCGCAGTTCTGTTTTAGTGTACTCATCGATGACCTGACCCAGCGGCAGTACGAACAGCCGAGACGGGTAGACACCGACCAGCCCATCCCAACTGGATAGCTGCACATCGTTGACGAAGGCCCGATAGGACAGCACCAGGCTTTGGTCGAGGTCCAGACGGCAGTCGGGGCCACGTGGGCGACCAGGCTTGCAGATCACCAGGCGCAGCATGCTGTGCCCCCAGCGGCTGACCAGGTTCTGATTGGCTTCGGCAAGCAGGAAGTCGACCTGATAGACCCGTTCGGGGTCGATTTCACCCAGCGGCTGGCGGGCAAAATCACTGCCCGCGTTAATGAACGGCAGGCCCTGGGCGCAGGTGGTCTGCTGGGGCGCCCAGCCGAAATGATCACGCAGGTACTGGTTCAGCGCCGGTCGACGGCATCCATAGCTCGGGTCGAGGAGGAAGTACTCCATGTTGACCGCGATGTATTCCTTGGGGCTGCTCAGCTCGTAGCTGTCTGGGCTGCGCATGAACTGGGCGTTGTGCTGTTCACGCTCACCTCGGCGCCCAACGTATTGCGGCCAACCGGCCAGGTCCAGCAAGCGAGGGTCATCGCTTAGCGTGAAGCGGCGCTCTGCCTGGCCGCGGCACGCTGGGAGCTGGCCTATTTTGCCCAACGTGTTTTGCTGGCGGGCGCAGCGGGCGATCAGCGAGCGCTCCGCGCTGGGCCACAGGCGTGCGCGGTCGTAAATATGGGTAAGCTCGTGCAGCACGGTTGCGAGCAGTTCTTCGCGCACGGTGCCATGGGGGCGGTTGGTGCGTTGGGTGGCTGCACTGCCATCGGTCAGCCCCGGTAAGAGGCGACGGTTGAGCTGCAACGTGGAAACCAGCGATGCCTGACCGTAGGCGTCGGCTGGCATGTTGTCGCTCCAGCTGACCTGCACGCGGCGATCGAGCTGTTGCTTGAAGCGTGGGGGCAGCTTCGCCATGGCCTCGTCGAGCAAAGCCTGGCTGGCTAGGGCTTGTTGTGAGGACAGGCCTGCCGCCTGCAGTTCGAGCTGCAGGTCGGCAAAAGCGGGAGTGCCTAGCAGCGTCAGAGCGCAGCCGAGCAGCCAGGCACGCACGCGCTTCACAGTGCGAGGATGGCTTCTGCCAGTACCTGATCACTGGCGTCACGCGCCTGAGGTACGCGCTCGCGCAAGGTGCTGAAAGCCGCTTCCAGTTGCGCGCCACGAATATCACCATTGCTCGCCACGAAGCTGGCGGCATCGTCATGGGCTTCGCGCACAACTTTGGAATCACGGATCGAGGTTGTGGTGTCAGAGGTGAAGTCGATCGAGCGGCCAAAGGCACGCACGATGATGTTGCTGGTGGCCACCAGGGTCTGTGCATGGGCCAGATCGGCCAGCAGCAACGTGCCGAGGGAAGCGGCAATCAGCGATTTACGCATGGAGCATCTCCGAAGAATACAGGGAGTAAGGATTGGTTATTGGACGAGAATCGCTTCTGCCAGTTCAAGGTCGCCGACAGATTGCCGTACACCAGTGTGCCGCAGCGAGTCGAGCGCGGCTTCCAGACGCGCCCCGCGTATCAAACCATCTGTGGCAACGAAGACCGCGGCGTCGTCCCGAGCTTGCCCGACCAACTTGCGATCAAACGGGGCAGTGGTGACTTGGCTGGTCACGTAGCCAGTAATGACAAGGCCTTGGGTGGTGGTATCCATGGCTTGGGCGCTGGCCATGCCAGCGGTCAACAGTAACGGCAACAGATAACGCATGAGCATGTTCGGCGGCTGGATGAATGAGCAGCTGAGGCTAGCGCAAGTGCGAAGGCCCTGGCCTACGCGCCTGCCTGACAAGGTGATCGTCAAATTGCCAGGATTGCCTGGGCCAACTGGGCGTCACTGGCTTGCAGTTGTGGCTGGGTCGAACGGATGTGCAGTAAAGCACTTTCCAGCCGGGCACCACGGATAGCGCCTTGGCTACCCACGAAGCTAGCGGCGTCGTCACGCGCGGCCTGGACGATTTTGTCGTCGCGTAGAGATGAGGTCAGGTCTGAGGTCGCGTCGGTGGAGGCGGCAACGGCTCGGACTACGGCGTCGGTGGTGACGACGAAACTGCTGGCGTTGGCAGTGCTGACCATGCCGAGCAACAGGGCGGCACCAATCAGATATTTGTGGGACATGTCGGTTTGCTCCTGGGTAGGGTTCTGCTCTATGGACGTTGGCACTGCCCGTTACGGTACGGGTTTGACAACCGTAACTGACAGAATGCTAAGCGAAACGTGTCACGGGGTCACCCCTTGCAAGGTCAGACGACCATTGCAGCGTGCAACTGTTATGGTGATTAGTGACAAGTCACTAACTGTACCTGTCGGAGGTTTTTTCTTCCTCACCCCAATTCGCAGGCAAAAAAAACCCGTTGCAGTCTCCTGCAACGGGTTTCGGGAAATTAGCTGTGCCGGCTAGAGCCGACCAGCAGAGCTTAACGCCAGAATGGCTTGCTTAGCTCTTCGTAACGCTGCGACTCGCTGATACCGGCGTCTGCAAGCAGGCGGGCATCCAAGCGGGCCAGTTGACGGCGGCTCGACATGCGGCGCTGCCACAGCAGCAGAGTGGAGAGTGCGCGCAGTGGCAGGGAGGCCTGGGACTGCTGGGCATTGCTTTCAAAAACCAGACCGGAACTGAGGGTACGTTCCATGATGCTTCATCCTTCCGCTTATGGCGGGATTAGGTAGTGATTTAACTGATGCCAATGATCCTCCCCTGCTGTCCATAACAGTAGATACAGTTCAACAGTAATGAGATGGGCCAGTTAACTGTTTAACCCTACTGTTGCACTCGAATTAGGCGAAACTGTACTGGTGTGCGCGTTTTTGGTGCAATTTATGGGGTTTTCGCTGTTTTAACCACGACGCGGCCCGAATAATACCAGTACAGAAGTACAGTTTTATTGGATTTGCTGCGTAAGTGTTTAGGCGGGAGAGTCAACTGTTCAGGCCTTGGCTTCCAGCGCGTGCAACAAGGCCTGAATGATGCGGGTGGGTACGGACTCAGCTGGCGAGCATGCGTCCTGTTTCTTCAAGATTTTCGTGCCAGCTCAACGCTTCGCGCAGGATGTGCGGGGTGTGGCCACCACGTTGGCAGGCGCGCTCGAAGTAATCGTTCAGTGCCGCGCGGTAATCTGGATGCACACAGTTGTCGATGATTGCTCGAGCGCGCTCTCGGGGAGCCAGGCCGCGTAGGTCAGCCAAGCCTTGCTCGGTAACCAGGATGTCGACATCGTGCTCTGTATGGTCTACGTGACTGACCATCGGAACGACGCTGGAAATAGCTCCGCCCTTGGCGATCGACTTGGTGACGAATACCGCCAGGTGAGCATTGCGGGCAAAATCACCCGAGCCACCGATGCCGTTCATCATTCTAGTGCCGCACACATGCGTCGAGTTGACGTTCCCGTAGATGTCGAACTCCAGCGCCGTGTTGATACCGATGATGCCCAGGCGGCGCACCACCTCGGGGTGGTTGGAGATCTCCTGCGGGCGCAGGACCAGCTTGTCTTTGTAACGCTCCAGGTTGCCGAACACGTCGGCGTTGCGGCGGGTCGACAAGGTGATCGAGCTGCCCGAGGCGAAGCGTAGCTTGCCGGCGTCGATCAGGTCGAAGGTCGAATCCTGCAGTACCTCCGAGTACATGGTCAGGTCTTCGAACGGCGATTCGATCAGGCCACACATGACTGCGTTGGCGATACTGCCGATGCCAGCCTGCAAGGGCCCGAGCCTGTTGGTCATGCGCCCCGCTTGCACTTCTTTTTTGAGGAAGTCGATGAGGTGGTCGGCAATGCCTTGGGTTTCGTTATCCGGCGGCAGCACGGTGGATGGAGAGTCGGGCTGGTCGCTGATCACGATACCGACGATTTTTGCAGGGTCGATCGGGATTGCGGTGCTGCCAATCCGGTCATCGACCTTGACCAGTGGGATCGGCGTGCGCGTCGGGCGATAGGTCGGAATATAGATGTCGTGCAACCCTTCGAGATTGGTGTTGTGCGACAGGTTGATCTCGACGATCACTTGCTTGGCGAAGATTGCGAAGCTGGCCGAGTTGCCCACCGAGGTGGTCGGCACGATATGGCCCTGCTCGGTGATGGCCACCGCCTCGATGACCGCGATATCCGGCAACTTGAGCTGCTGGTTGCGCAGCTGCTCGACGGTTTCCGAGAGGTGCTGGTCAATGAACATCACCTGGCCATCATTGATCGCCTTACGCAGGGTGCTGTCGACCTGGAACGGCATGCGACGAGCCAGTACGCCGGCTTCGGTCAGTTGCTTGTCAAGGTCGTTGCCCAGGCTGGCGCCAGTCATCAGGCTGATTTTCAGCGGCGACAGCTTGGCGCGTTCGGCCAAGGCATGGGGCACAGCCTTGGCTTCGCCGGCGCGGGTGAAACCGCTCATGCCGACGGTCATGCCATCCTCGATCAGACCAGCGGCATCAGCCGCACTCATTACCTTGCTGTGCAGGGAGGACAAGCGGATACGATCACGGTACATGGATTGTTATCTCGGGCTACTGAAACTACTGCAGCGCAGTCTAGAGATTTCGCCCCATGCCGTCCCGCGACCATGGTCGTATGAGAAGCCTGAGAATAGAGCCGTTGATCCGGATCAACAAAAAAAGCCCCGGCAGATTCTGGCCGGGGCTTGTTTTAGTTACGCTGGTTTGCCGTGGTGGTTGTCACTCCACCGCTTTGACCATGTCCTCGATGACCTTCTTGGCGTCACCGAATACCATCATGGTCTTGTCCAGGTAGAACAGTTCGTTGTCCAAACCGGCATAACCGCTGGCCATGGAGCGCTTGTTGACAATGATGGTCTTGGCTTTGAACGCTTCGAGGATAGGCATCCCGGCGATGGGTGACTTGGGATCGTTCTTCGCCGCCGGGTTGACCACGTCGTTGGCGCCCAGTACCAGCACCACATCGGCTTGGCCGAATTCGGCGTTGATGTCCTCCATTTCGAACACCTGGTCGTATGGCACCTCGGCCTCGGCCAGCAGTACGTTCATGTGCCCAGGCATGCGCCCTGCCACCGGGTGAATGGCGTATTTCACGGTCACGCCATTGTGGCTCAGCTTTTCGGTCAGCTCCTTGAGTGCGTGCTGGGCGCGCGCCACCGCCAGGCCATAGCCCGGAACGATGATCACGCTGTCGGCGTTGCTCAACAGGAACGTGGCATCGTCGGCCGAACCGGATTTCACCGGGCGTTGCTCCTTCGACCCTTGGGCGGCGCCAGCATCGACATCGCCACCAAAGCCACCAAGGATCACATTGAAGAACGAGCGGTTCATCGCCTTGCACATGATGTACGAGAGGATCGCACCGCTCGAACCCACCAGGGAGCCGGCGATGATCAGCATCGAGTTGTTCAGTGAGAAGCCAATACCGGCGGCAGCCCATCCCGAATAGCTGTTGAGCATCGATACCACCACCGGCATGTCGGCACCGCCGATCGGAATAATGATCAGCACACCCATGATGAAGGCCAGTACCAGCATCAAGGTGAAGGCGCTGTAGTGCCCGGTAAAGGTGAACAGCAGGCCCAGAGCGATAGTCGTCAAGCCGAGAATGAGGTTGAGCTTGTGCTGGCCGCTGAACTGTACGGGCGCGCCTTGGAAGAGACGGAACTTGTACTTGCCCGACAGCTTGCCGAAAGCGATCACAGAACCTGAGAAAGTAATGGCACCGATGGCCGCCCCCAGGAACAGCTCCAGGCGGTTACCCGTGGGGATCGGGTCGCTGATTGCAGCGACGATACCCATCGATTGTGGCTCCAGCACGGCGGCGATGGCGATGAATACCGCAGCCAGGCCGATCATGCTGTGCATGAAGGCCACCAGCTCCGGCATCTTGGTCATCTCGACGCGCTTGGCCATGATGGAGCCTGCGGTGCCGCCGACCAGCAAACCAACGATGACGTAGCCGATGCCGGCTGTAGCCCCGCCGTTACCAACCGAGAGCGCCGCAAGCTTATAGATGAGGCCAACGGTTGTAAGGATCGCGATCCCCATGCCGATCATGCCGAACAGATTGCCGCGCCGCGAGGTAGTCGGGTGCGATAGGCCCTTGAGCGCCTGGATGAAGCATATGGAGGCGACGAGGTAGAGGAGCGTTACCAGATTCATGCTCATGCTTACTTCTGCGCCTCGTTTTTGGTTTTTTTCTTGAACATTTCGAGCATGCGACGGGTGACCAGGAAGCCACCGAACACATTGACCGCAGCCAATGCCACAGCCAGAGTGCCCATCAGCTTGCCGGCCGGGGTCACGGTGAGGGCTGCGGCCAGCATGGCGCCGACGATGACGATCGCCGAGATGGCGTTGGTGACTGCCATCAACGGGGTATGCAGGGCTGGGGTAACGTTCCACACCACGTGGTAGCCCACATAGATGGCCAGCACGAAGATGATCAGGTTGTAGATGCCGTGAGAAATCAGCATGTCTTCCATTTGTCGTGCTCCTTAGCCGTTCTTGCGGACGACCTGGCCATCGCGGCACATCAGGCAGGCCGCGACGATGTCGTCTTCGAGGTTGATGACCAGCGCGCCGTCCTTGTCGAACAGCAGCTTCATGAAGTCCAGCAGGTTGCGCGCATACAGCGCCGAGGCATCGGCACCCACCTGCGCCGGCAGGTTGGTTGGGCCGACGATGGTCACACCACTGGCCTGTACCACTTGGTCGGCAACGGTCAGCGGGCAGTTACCGCCTTGGGCAGCTGCCAAGTCGATGACCACAGAGCCTGGCTTCATCTGCGCCACTGTCTCGGCGCTAAGCAACGTCGGTGCTTTGCGGCCTGGGATCAAAGCGGTGGTGATGACGATATCGGCCTGCTTGGCCCGTTCGTGCACCGCCTGGGCCTGACGTTGCATCCAGCTGGCCGGCATCGGCCGGGCGTAGCCGCCGACACCCTCGGCGCATTCACGCTCTTCATCGGTTTCGTAAGGCACATCGATGAACTTGGCGCCTAGCGACTCGATCTGCTCCTTCACCGCTGGGCGTACGTCGGACGCCTCGATCACCGCACCCAGGCGCTTTGCCGTGGCAATCGCCTGTAACCCGGCAACGCCCGCGCCCAGAATCAGCACTCGTGCAGCTTTGACGGTACCGGCGGCGGTCATGAGCATGGGCATGAAGCGGGGGTAATGATGAGCGGCCAGCAACACTGCCTTGTAGCCGGCGATGTTGGCCTGTGATGACAGCACGTCCAGGCTTTGCGCCCGTGAGGTGCGCGGCGCAGCTTCCAGGGCGAAGGCGGTGATTCCGCGTTCGGCCATTTTGCTGATCAGTTCGCTGTTGAAGGGGTTGAGCATGCCCAACAAGAGGCTGCCACTGTTGATCAGGGCGAGTTCCTGGTCGTTGGGTGCCACCACCTTGAGCACCAATTGGGCGCCGTAGGCATCGGCTGCGCTTCCCAAGGAAGCACCCACGGCCTCATAGGCACTGTCCGGAATGCTGGCGTTCAGCCCTGCCCCCCGTTGGACGGTAACCTGATGGCCCTGGCCAATCAGTTTCTTGAGGGTTTCTGGGGTCGCAGCGACCCTTGTCTCACCGGTCTGCGTCTCGAGAGGAACACCAATGTGCACGACTATTTCTCCTGCGGTGACCTTTTGTATTTGTAGAAACCAGCGCACTGCGGATGGTGCGCTGGGGCGGCTGTTGAGCGCCGAGCCCACCGAATCCAGGACGGGCGACGCATTTTGCAGGCGAACCCAGAGGCCTTCAACCAGTTATGAAGCGAAACGAAGTTAAAACTACAAGTCACCCTGTGACCGTATGTCGCAAGCAACAGCCCGCAGCCCATAAAACATGGGCTATTGGCAGATTAGGGGAGATTTCGAAATTTTTTGCGATGATTTCGCGAATTGCTTGGTAGATGTCGTAAATCCTTCTGAAAGCCCCATTTCTAGAGGCTTTCAAAGGGTTTTTCGATTCACCGGCACAGTTGTCTTCAATGCGACATTAAATTACATCTGTAGGTGTTCAAAATAATTGACTACAGGGGTAGGTTTGCTGCTTCAGATCGCTCTGAGGCGATGTAGAGCTGCGCCTGGCTGACAAGCCAGTCCCTGAAGGCGCGAAGCGAGGCGGACTCAACCTTGCGCTCTGGAATCATCAGATAGTAGGCCCTGTCGCTAGACAGTGCGTACCTGTTAGCGACTACCAGCCTCCCCTGCTCCAATTCCCGCTGAATGAGGAAAGGCGGAATTAGGGCGATACCCATCTCATGCATCGCCGCTTGGGCCAACATGGAGAACAGCTCATAGCGCGGGCCATTCATGTCGCCGGCTATATTCAGGCCCAGGCCATTGAACCATTGGCGCCATGCATAGGGCCTGGTGGTTTGTTGCAGCAACGGTAGTCTGGCTATTTGCTCAGCCTCCAGCCCCCCTTGCCCATCCAGCAAGGCCGGGCTACACACCGGCATGGGGTTTTCACCCATCAGGCGATGGGACTGCGTGCCCGACCAATCGGCGTCGCCGAAGTAGATGGCGGCATCGAAGGGCGTGTCGGCGAACAGGAATGGCCGGGTACGGTTGGTCAGGTTGACTGTGACTTCTGGATGCCTTTGTTGAAAATCCTTAAGTCGTGGTAGCAGCCACTGAGTGCCGAATGTGGGTACGACGGCCAGTTCGATCACATTAGCGCCCTGCTGACGCATCACCGACAAAGTGTCTCGCTCCACGGCATCCAGTTGCGCAGCAACTCGCCTGCTATATGACAGCCCAGCTTCGGTCAGGCGCACGCCGCGGCGAGAGCGCCTGAACAACTCGACATTGAGAAAGGCTTCGAGTGCGCCGATCTGACGACAGACGGCGCCCTGGGTCAGCGCCAGTTCCTGAGCGGCCTTGGTGAAGCTCTCATGGCGTGCCGCCGCCTCGAAGCAGACCAGCGCTGTAGTACTAGGAATCTTGCGCCGCATGTACGGTAACCTCACTCATTGAGCCATGGGTATGGCTGTTTTCAGTGTTTCGGAGTGACAAAATATCACTGATACGTGCGCAATCCTCGTTTGTAGCGTTGCTAGATCGGGCCTAGGATCAATGGCACAAGAAACTGCTCCCCTATTTCGAGGATTTCGCTCATGGCCGGTAAAGCAAGCTTCAACTGGATCGACCCGCTGCTGCTGGATCAGCAGCTGACTGAAGAGGAGCGTATGGTCCGTGACAGCGCTTACCAGTTCGCCCAGGACAAGCTGGCTCCGCGTGTGCTGGAAGCTTTCCGTCACGAGCAAACCGACCCGGCTATTTTCCGTGAGATGGGTGAGGTTGGCTTGCTCGGGGCGACCATCCCTGAACAGTACGGTGGCAGTGGCCTCAATTATGTGTGCTACGGGCTGATTGCTCGGGAAGTGGAGCGCATCGACTCCGGCTACCGTTCGATGATGAGCGTGCAGTCTTCACTGGTCATGGTGCCGATCAATGAATTTGGCACAGAGGCACAGAAGCAGAAGTACCTGCCCAAGTTGGCCACTGGCGAGTGGATTGGTTGCTTTGGCCTGACCGAGCCTAACCATGGCTCCGATCCAGGTTCGATGATTACCCGTGCGAAGAAGGTCGATGGCGGCTATCGGCTCAGTGGCAGCAAAATGTGGATCACCAACAGCCCTATCGCCGATGTGTTCGTTGTGTGGGCCAAAGATGACGCTGGCGATATTCGTGGCTTCGTCCTGGAGAAAGGCTGGGAAGGTCTCAGCGCCCCGGCAATCCATGGCAAGGTTGGGTTACGTGCCTCCATCACCGGCGAAATCGTCATGGACAATGTATTTGTTCCAGAAGAGAACATTTTCCCGCAGGTGCGTGGCTTGAAAGGTCCGTTCACCTGCCTGAACTCGGCCCGCTATGGCATCTCCTGGGGTGCGCTCGGAGCTGCGGAGGCCTGTTGGCACACCGCCCGCCAGTACACCCTGGACCGCCAGCAGTTCGGTCGGCCGCTGGCTGCTAACCAACTGATCCAGAAAAAACTGGCCGATATGCAGACTGAGATTACCCTGGCGCTGCAAGGCTGCCTGCGTCTGGGGCGCATGAAGGACGACGGCACTGCGGCAGTGGAGATCACGTCGATCATGAAGCGCAACTCATGTGGCAAGGCCCTCGATATAGCCCGGATGGCCCGCGACATGCTCGGCGGAAACGGTATCTCCGATGAGTTCGGTGTAGCCCGACACCTGGTCAATCTCGAAGTAGTCAACACCTATGAGGGTACCCACGATGTGCATGCGCTGATCCTGGGGCGGGCGCAAACCGGCATTCAGGCCTTCTACTGATAAGGAGCCAGCATGGGCGCGCTATCTCATCTGCGAGTGTTGGACCTTTCTCGAGTGTTGGCGGGGCCTTGGTCTGGCCAGATCCTGGCCGACCTCGGCGCTGATGTGATCAAGGTGGAGCGCCCCGGTACTGGCGACGACACCCGCTTCTGGGGGCCGCCCTTCCTCAAGGATGCCGATGGTCAGAGCACCAGTGAAGCTGCCTATTACCTTTCGGCAAACCGCAATAAACGGTCGGTGACTATTGATTTCACCCAGCCCGAAGGTCAACGCCTGGTGCGTGAGCTGGCGGGCGAGTCAGATATCGTCATCGAGAACTTCAAGGTCGGTGGGCTGGCCGCTTACGGGTTGGATTACCAGAGCCTGAAGGCGATCAACCCGCGGCTTATCTATTGCTCGATCACGGGCTTCGGCCAGACCGGGCCCTACGCCAAGCGTGCCGGCTATGATTTCATGATTCAGGGCCTGGGTGGGCTCATGAGTCTGACCGGTCGCCCGGATGGAGAGGAAGGTGCTGGGCCGGTAAAGGTAGGCGTAGCGCTCACCGACATTCTTACCGGGCTGTACTCGACTGTCGCGATACTGGCTGCCCTCGCCTACCGCGATCAGCATGGTGTCGGGCAGCATATCGACATGGCCCTGCTTGATGTTCAGGTGGCCTGCCTGGCCAACCAGGCCATGAACTATCTGGCAACCGGTACTGCGCCGCGGCGGCTAGGGAATGCTCACCCTAATATTGTGCCGTATCAGGACTTCCCCACGGCAGATGGGGACTTCATTCTCACCGTGGGCAATGATGGTCAGTTTCGCAAGTTCGCCGAGGTTGCCGGTCAGCCGCAATGGGCGGATGACCCGCGCTTCGCTACTAATAAGCAGAGAGTGGCGAACCGGGCTGAGTTGATCCCTTTGATTCGTCAGGCTACGGTTTTCAAGACGACCGCAGAGTGGGTGAGCCAGTTGGAAGCTGCAGGTGTGCCTTGCGGGCCAATCAATGACCTCGCACAGGTGTTCCAGGACCCTCAGGTGCTGGCTCGTGGGTTGGCGGTTTCGATGCCTCATGGCTTGGCGGGAAGCGTGCCGCTGGTGGCGAGCCCAATCAGGCTTTCCGAAACGCCAGTTGAGTACCGCCATGCGCCACCTTTACTTGGCGAGCATACGGAAACCGTGCTGGCGCAGGTGCTGGGCATAAGTGCCGATGATATCCAGCGTTTGCGAAGCGCCGCAGTTATATAGAAAAGCGGGGGCCGTTAGGCCCCCGCTTCGTTTTTCAGCAATATTGAACTTTCTTGAAATTAAAGGTTGACGAGCTTTCGAATCCCCTTATAATGCGCCCCACTTCCAGCGACATCGGAACGAAAAACTCCTTGAGATTCAACGAGTTAATTAGTTTGGGCGAACTTGGAAGCGCTTCGGTCGACTGATCGATAGCGGTGGAGATGAAGGTTGACAGCGGTTTTAAACGCTGTATGATTCGCCTCCCGCTACGAGAGATCGCAGCGAGTCAAGTGTTTGAAGCTAAACGAGTTTCTCGCAAAAAACTTCAAAATAAACGCTTGACAGCAAATGAGGAAAGCGTAGAATGCGCGCCTCGGTTGAGACGAAACGCTCTTAGCCAAACGCTCTTTAACAAATCGAATCAAGCAATTCGTGTGGGTGCTTGTGAGTACGGACTGATAGTCACAAAGATTATCAGCATCACAAGTGGCCATGCGAGAAATCACATAGTCATTTGAGATTGCTGAGCCAAGTTTAGGGTTTCTTAAAAACCCAAGCAGTATTGAACTGAAGAGTTTGATCATGGCTCAGATTGAACGCTGGCGGCAGGCCTAACACATGCAAGTCGAGCGGATGACGGGAGCTTGCTCCTTGATTCAGCGGCGGACGGGTGAGTAATGCCTAGGAATCTGCCTGGTAGTGGGGGACAACGTTTCGAAAGGAACGCTAATACCGCATACGTCCTACGGGAGAAAGCAGGGGACCTTCGGGCCTTGCGCTATCAGATGAGCCTAGGTCGGATTAGCTAGTTGGTGAGGTAATGGCTCACCAAGGCGACGATCCGTAACTGGTCTGAGAGGATGATCAGTCACACTGGAACTGAGACACGGTCCAGACTCCTACGGGAGGCAGCAGTGGGGAATATTGGACAATGGGCGAAAGCCTGATCCAGCCATGCCGCGTGTGTGAAGAAGGTCTTCGGATTGTAAAGCACTTTAAGTTGGGAGGAAGGGCAGTAAGCTAATACCTTGCTGTTTTGACGTTACCGACAGAATAAGCACCGGCTAACTCTGTGCCAGCAGCCGCGGTAATACAGAGGGTGCAAGCGTTAATCGGAATTACTGGGCGTAAAGCGCGCGTAGGTGGTTTGTTAAGTTGGATGTGAAAGCCCCGGGCTCAACCTGGGAACTGCATCCAAAACTGGCAAGCTAGAGTACGGTAGAGGGTGGTGGAATTTCCTGTGTAGCGGTGAAATGCGTAGATATAGGAAGGAACACCAGTGGCGAAGGCGACCACCTGGACTGATACTGACACTGAGGTGCGAAAGCGTGGGGAGCAAACAGGATTAGATACCCTGGTAGTCCACGCCGTAAACGATGTCAACTAGCCGTTGGAATCCTTGAGATTTTAGTGGCGCAGCTAACGCATTAAGTTGACCGCCTGGGGAGTACGGCCGCAAGGTTAAAACTCAAATGAATTGACGGGGGCCCGCACAAGCGGTGGAGCATGTGGTTTAATTCGAAGCAACGCGAAGAACCTTACCAGGCCTTGACATGCAGAGAACTTTCCAGAGATGGATTGGTGCCTTCGGGAACTCTGACACAGGTGCTGCATGGCTGTCGTCAGCTCGTGTCGTGAGATGTTGGGTTAAGTCCCGTAACGAGCGCAACCCTTGTCCTTAGTTACCAGCACGTTATGGTGGGCACTCTAAGGAGACTGCCGGTGACAAACCGGAGGAAGGTGGGGATGACGTCAAGTCATCATGGCCCTTACGGCCTGGGCTACACACGTGCTACAATGGTCGGTACAGAGGGTTGCCAAGCCGCGAGGTGGAGCTAATCTCACAAAACCGATCGTAGTCCGGATCGCAGTCTGCAACTCGACTGCGTGAAGTCGGAATCGCTAGTAATCGCGAATCAGAATGTCGCGGTGAATACGTTCCCGGGCCTTGTACACACCGCCCGTCACACCATGGGAGTGGGTTGCACCAGAAGTAGCTAGTCTAACCTTCGGGAGGACGGTTACCACGGTGTGATTCATGACTGGGGTGAAGTCGTAACAAGGTAGCCGTAGGGGAACCTGCGGCTGGATCACCTCCTTAATCGACGACATCAGCCTGCTGATGAGCTCCCACACGAATTGCTTGATTCATGGTTGAAGACGTTGCACCTGATCGAATTCAGAAATGAACATTCGCGTCGAATGTTGATTTCTGACTTTGTCAGATCGTTCTTTAAAAATTCGGATATGTGATAGATATAGACTGATAGCCAGTTTCACTGCTGGGTATCAGGCTAAGGTAAAATTTGTGAGTTCTGCGCGTAAGCGCAACATGCGAATTTTCGGCGAATGTCGTCTTCACAGTATAACCAGATTGCTTGGGGTTATATGGTCAAGTGAAGAAGCGCATACGGTGGATGCCTTGGCAGTCAGAGGCGATGAAAGACGTGGTAGCCTGCGATAAGCTTTGGGGAGTCGGCAAACAGACTGTGATCCAGAGATCTCTGAATGGGGGAACCCACTCAGCATAAGCTGAGTATCTTGTACTGAATACATAGGTGCAAGAGGCGAACCAGGGGAACTGAAACATCTAAGTACCCTGAGGAAAAGAAATCAACCGAGATTCCCTTAGTAGTGGCGAGCGAACGGGGACCAGCCCTTAAGTTGGTTTGAGATTAGTGGAACGCTCTGGAAAGTGCGGCCATAGTGGGTGATAGCCCCGTACACGAAAGTCTCTTATCAATGAAATCGAGTAGGACGGAGCACGAGAAACTTTGTCTGAACATGGGGGGACCATCCTCCAAGGCTAAATACTACTGACTGACCGATAGTGAACCAGTACCGTGAGGGAAAGGCGAAAAGAACCCCGGAGAGGGGAGTGAAATAGAACCTGAAACCGTATGCGTACAAGCAGTGGGAGCCTACTTTGTTAGGTGACTGCGTACCTTTTGTATAATGGGTCAGCGACTTATATTCAGTGGCGAGCTTAACCGAATAGGGGAGGCGTAGCGAAAGCGAGTCTTAATAGGGCGTTTAGTCGCTGGGTATAGACCCGAAACCGGGCGATCTATCCATGGGCAGGTTGAAGGTTAGGTAACACTGACTGGAGGACCGAACCGACTACCGTTGAAAAGTTAGCGGATGACCTGTGGATCGGAGTGAAAGGCTAATCAAGCTCGGAGATAGCTGGTTCTCCTCGAAAGCTATTTAGGTAGCGCCTCATGTATCACTGTAGGGGGTAGAGCACTGTTTCGGCTAGGGGGTCATCCCGACTTACCAAACCGATGCAAACTCCGAATACCTACAAGTGCCGAGCATGGGAGACACACGGCGGGTGCTAACGTCCGTCGTGAAAAGGGAAACAACCCAGACCGTCAGCTAAGGTCCCAAAGTCATGGTTAAGTGGGAAACGATGTGGGAAGGCTTAGACAGCTAGGAGGTTGGCTTAGAAGCAGCCATCCTTTAAAGAAAGCGTAATAGCTCACTAGTCGAGTCGGCCTGCGCGGAAGATGTAACGGGGCTCAAACCATGCACCGAAGCTACGGGTATCACCTTTGGTGATGCGGTAGAGGAGCGTTCTGTAAGCCTGTGAAGGTGAGTTGAGAAGCTTGCTGGAGGTATCAGAAGTGCGAATGCTGACATGAGTAACGACAATGCGAGTGAAAAACTCGCACGCCGAAAGACCAAGGTTTCCTGCGCAACGTTAATCGACGCAGGGTTAGTCGGTCCCTAAGGCGAGGCTGAAAAGCGTAGTCGATGGAAAACAGGTTAATATTCCTGTACTTCCAGTTATTGCGATGGAGGGACGGAGAAGGCTAGGCCAGCTTGGCGTTGGTTGTCCAAGTTTAAGGTGGTAGGCTGAGATCTTAGGCAAATCCGGGATCTTAAGGCCGAGAGCTGATGACGAGTGCTCTTTAGAGCGCGAAGTGGTTGATGCCATGCTTCCAAGAAAAGCTCCTAAGCTTCAGATAACTGGGAACCGTACCCCAAACCGACACAGGTGGTTAGGTAGAGAATACCAAGGCGCTTGAGAGAACTCGGGTGAAGGAACTAGGCAAAATGGCACCGTAACTTCGGGAGAAGGTGCGCCGGCGAGGGTGAAGGACTTGCTCCGTAAGCCCATGCCGGTCGAAGATACCAGGCCGCTGCGACTGTTTATTAAAAACACAGCACTCTGCAAACACGAAAGTGGACGTATAGGGTGTGACGCCTGCCCGGTGCCGGAAGGTTAATTGATGGGGTTAGCGCAAGCGAAGCTCTTGATCGAAGCCCCGGTAAACGGCGGCCGTAACTATAACGGTCCTAAGGTAGCGAAATTCCTTGTCGGGTAAGTTCCGACCTGCACGAATGGCGTAACGATGGCGGCGCTGTCTCCACCCGAGACTCAGTGAAATTGAAATCGCTGTGAAGATGCAGTGTATCCGCGGCTAGACGGAAAGACCCCGTGAACCTTTACTATAGCTTTGCACTGGACTTTGAATTTGCTTGTGTAGGATAGGTGGGAGGCTTTGAAGTGGGGACGCCAGTTCTCATGGAGCCATCCTTGAAATACCACCCTGGCAACTTTGAGGTTCTAACTCAGGTCCGTTATCCGGATCGAGGACAGTGTATGGTGGGTAGTTTGACTGGGGCGGTCTCCTCCCAAAGAGTAACGGAGGAGTACGAAGGTGCGCTCAGACCGGTCGGAAATCGGTCGTAGAGTATAAAGGCAAAAGCGCGCTTGACTGCGAGACAAACACGTCGAGCAGGTACGAAAGTAGGTCTTAGTGATCCGGTGGTTCTGTATGGAAGGGCCATCGCTCAACGGATAAAAGGTACTCCGGGGATAACAGGCTGATACCGCCCAAGAGTTCATATCGACGGCGGTGTTTGGCACCTCGATGTCGGCTCATCACATCCTGGGGCTGAAGCCGGTCCCAAGGGTATGGCTGTTCGCCATTTAAAGTGGTACGCGAGCTGGGTTTAGAACGTCGTGAGACAGTTCGGTCCCTATCTGCCGTGGACGTTTGAGATTTGAGAGGGGCTGCTCCTAGTACGAGAGGACCGGAGTGGACGAACCTCTGGTGTTCCGGTTGTCACGCCAGTGGCATTGCCGGGTAGCTATGTTCGGAAGAGATAACCGCTGAAAGCATCTAAGCGGGAAACTTGCCTCAAGATGAGATCTCACTGGGATCTTGAATCCCCTAAAGGGCCGTCGAAGACTACGACGTTGATAGGTTGGGTGTGTAAGCGCTGTGAGGCGTTGAGCTAACCAATACTAATTGCCCGTGAGGCTTGACCATATAACACCCAAGCAATCTGCAGCGCAGATTGTGGTGGTGAAGACGAAAGACCCGAAAATTCGCAACATCACAAATCGCATATCCGAATTCGCTGGGCTGTCCAACAGGACATTCTGGCTACAGAATTTCTTGACGACCATAGAGCATTGGAACCACCTGATCCCATCCCGAACTCAGTAGTGAAACGATGCATCGCCGATGGTAGTGTGGGGTTTCCCCATGTGAGAGTAGGTCATCGTCAAGATTTATTTCGCAAAACCCCTATCTGCGCATGCAGGTAGGGGTTTTGTCTTTAAGTAGAAGCTGTCGCTTCTCCTGGTAGGCTGAAGGCCGCCAGTGGTTGTAAAAGGTGGTTGACAGCATTTTTGAATGCTGTAGTATTCACCTCCCGCGACGAGAGATCGAAGCGAGTTAAGTGTTTGAAGCTAAACGAGTTTCTCGCAAAAACTTCAAAATAAACGCTTGACAGCAAATGAGGAAAGCGTAGAATGCGCGCCTCGGTTGGGACGAAACGCTCTTAACCAAACGCTCTTTAACAAATCGAATCAAGCAATTCGTGTGGGTGCTTGTGAGTACGGACTGATAGTCACAAAGATTATCAGCATCACAAGTGACCATGCGAGAAATCACATAGTCATTTGAGATTGCTGAGCCAAGTTTAGGGTTTCTTAAAAACCCAAGCAGTATTGAACTGAAGAGTTTGATCATGGCTCAGATTGAACGCTGGCGGCAGGCCTAACACATGCAAGTCGAGCGGATGACGGGAGCTTGCTCCTTGATTTAGCGGCGGACGGGTGAGTAATGCCTAGGAATCTGCCTGGTAGTGGGGGACAACGTTTCGAAAGGAACGCTAATACCGCATACGTCCTACGGGAGAAAGCAGGGGACCTTCGGGCCTTGCGCTATCAGATGAGCCTAGGTCGGATTAGCTAGTTGGTGAGGTAATGGCTCACCAAGGCGACGATCCGTAACTGGTCTGAGAGGATGATCAGTCACACTGGAACTGAGACACGGTCCAGACTCCTACGGGAGGCAGCAGTGGGGAATATTGGACAATGGGCGAAAGCCTGATCCAGCCATGCCGCGTGTGTGAAGAAGGTCTTCGGATTGTAAAGCACTTTAAGTTGGGAGGAAGGGCAGTAAGCTAATACCTTGCTGTTTTGACGTTACCGACAGAATAAGCACCGGCTAACTCTGTGCCAGCAGCCGCGGTAATACAGAGGGTGCAAGCGTTAATCGGAATTACTGGGCGTAAAGCGCGCGTAGGTGGTTTGTTAAGTTGGATGTGAAAGCCCCGGGCTCAACCTGGGAACTGCATCCAAAACTGGCAAGCTAGAGTACGGTAGAGGGTGGTGGAATTTCCTGTGTAGCGGTGAAATGCGTAGATATAGGAAGGAACACCAGTGGCGAAGGCGACCACCTGGACTGATACTGACACTGAGGTGCGAAAGCGTGGGGAGCAAACAGGATTAGATACCCTGGTAGTCCACGCCGTAAACGATGTCAACTAGCCGTTGGAATCCTTGAGATTTTAGTGGCGCAGCTAACGCATTAAGTTGACCGCCTGGGGAGTACGGCCGCAAGGTTAAAACTCAAATGAATTGACGGGGGCCCGCACAAGCGGTGGAGCATGTGGTTTAATTCGAAGCAACGCGAAGAACCTTACCAGGCCTTGACATGCAGAGAACTTTCCAGAGATGGATTGGTGCCTTCGGGAACTCTGACACAGGTGCTGCATGGCTGTCGTCAGCTCGTGTCGTGAGATGTTGGGTTAAGTCCCGTAACGAGCGCAACCCTTGTCCTTAGTTACCAGCACGTTATGGTGGGCACTCTAAGGAGACTGCCGGTGACAAACCGGAGGAAGGTGGGGATGACGTCAAGTCATCATGGCCCTTACGGCCTGGGCTACACACGTGCTACAATGGTCGGTACAGAGGGTTGCCAAGCCGCGAGGTGGAGCTAATCTCACAAAACCGATCGTAGTCCGGATCGCAGTCTGCAACTCGACTGCGTGAAGTCGGAATCGCTAGTAATCGCGAATCAGAATGTCGCGGTGAATACGTTCCCGGGCCTTGTACACACCGCCCGTCACACCATGGGAGTGGGTTGCACCAGAAGTAGCTAGTCTAACCTTCGGGAGGACGGTTACCACGGTGTGATTCATGACTGGGGTGAAGTCGTAACAAGGTAGCCGTAGGGGAACCTGCGGCTGGATCACCTCCTTAATCGACGACATCAGCCTGCTGATGAGCTCCCACACGAATTGCTTGATTCATTGTAAAAGACGATGCTGTAACGCAACCTTGTTATAGGTCTGTAGCTCAGTTGGTTAGAGCGCACCCCTGATAAGGGTGAGGTCGGCAGTTCAAATCTGCCCAGACCTACCATTACATGGTTCAGCCGTAGGATACGGGGCCATAGCTCAGCTGGGAGAGCGCCTGCCTTGCACGCAGGAGGTCAGCGGTTCGATCCCGCTTGGCTCCACCACTTCTGCTCTACTTGATCAGAATTCAGAAATGAACATTCAGTTCGAATGTTGATTTCTGGCTTTTGTCAGATCGTTCTTTAAAAATTCGGATATGTGATAGATATAGACTGATAGCCAGTTTCACTGCTGGGTATCAGGCTAAGGTAAAATTTGTGAGTTCTGCGCGTAAGCGCAACATGCGAATTTTCGGCGAATGTCGTCTTCACAGTATAACCAGATTGCTTGGGGTTATATGGTCAAGTGAAGAAGCGCATACGGTGGATGCCTTGGCAGTCAGAGGCGATGAAAGACGTGGTAGCCTGCGATAAGCTTTGGGGAGTCGGCAAACAGACTGTGATCCAGAGATCTCTGAATGGGGGAACCCACTCAGCATAAGCTGAGTATCTTGTACTGAATACATAGGTGCAAGAGGCGAACCAGGGGAACTGAAACATCTAAGTACCCTGAGGAAAAGAAATCAACCGAGATTCCCTTAGTAGTGGCGAGCGAACGGGGACCAGCCCTTAAGTTGGTTTGAGATTAGTGGAACGCTCTGGAAAGTGCGGCCATAGTGGGTGATAGCCCCGTACACGAAAGTCTCTTATCAATGAAATCGAGTAGGACGGAGCACGAGAAACTTTGTCTGAACATGGGGGGACCATCCTCCAAGGCTAAATACTACTGACTGACCGATAGTGAACCAGTACCGTGAGGGAAAGGCGAAAAGAACCCCGGAGAGGGGAGTGAAATAGAACCTGAAACCGTATGCGTACAAGCAGTGGGAGCCTACTTTGTTAGGTGACTGCGTACCTTTTGTATAATGGGTCAGCGACTTATATTCAGTGGCGAGCTTAACCGAATAGGGGAGGCGTAGCGAAAGCGAGTCTTAATAGGGCGTTTAGTCGCTGGGTATAGACCCGAAACCGGGCGATCTATCCATGGGCAGGTTGAAGGTTAGGTAACACTGACTGGAGGACCGAACCGACTACCGTTGAAAAGTTAGCGGATGACCTGTGGATCGGAGTGAAAGGCTAATCAAGCTCGGAGATAGCTGGTTCTCCTCGAAAGCTATTTAGGTAGCGCCTCATGTATCACTGTAGGGGGTAGAGCACTGTTTCGGCTAGGGGGTCATCCCGACTTACCAAACCGATGCAAACTCCGAATACCTACAAGTGCCGAGCATGGGAGACACACGGCGGGTGCTAACGTCCGTCGTGAAAAGGGAAACAACCCAGACCGTCAGCTAAGGTCCCAAAGTCATGGTTAAGTGGGAAACGATGTGGGAAGGCTTAGACAGCTAGGAGGTTGGCTTAGAAGCAGCCATCCTTTAAAGAAAGCGTAATAGCTCACTAGTCGAGTCGGCCTGCGCGGAAGATGTAACGGGGCTCAAACCATGCACCGAAGCTACGGGTATCACCTTTGGTGATGCGGTAGAGGAGCGTTCTGTAAGCCTGTGAAGGTGAGTTGAGAAGCTTGCTGGAGGTATCAGAAGTGCGAATGCTGACATGAGTAACGACAATGCGAGTGAAAAACTCGCACGCCGAAAGACCAAGGTTTCCTGCGCAACGTTAATCGACGCAGGGTTAGTCGGTCCCTAAGGCGAGGCTGAAAAGCGTAGTCGATGGAAAACAGGTTAATATTCCTGTACTTCCAGTTATTGCGATGGAGGGACGGAGAAGGCTAGGCCAGCTTGGCGTTGGTTGTCCAAGTTTAAGGTGGTAGGCTGAGATCTTAGGCAAATCCGGGATCTTAAGGCCGAGAGCTGATGACGAGTGCTCTTTAGAGCGCGAAGTGGTTGATGCCATGCTTCCAAGAAAAGCTCCTAAGCTTCAGATAACTGGGAACCGTACCCCAAACCGACACAGGTGGTTAGGTAGAGAATACCAAGGCGCTTGAGAGAACTCGGGTGAAGGAACTAGGCAAAATGGCACCGTAACTTCGGGAGAAGGTGCGCCGGCGAGGGTGAAGGACTTGCTCCGTAAGCCCATGCCGGTCGAAGATACCAGGCCGCTGCGACTGTTTATTAAAAACACAGCACTCTGCAAACACGAAAGTGGACGTATAGGGTGTGACGCCTGCCCGGTGCCGGAAGGTTAATTGATGGGGTTAGCGCAAGCGAAGCTCTTGATCGAAGCCCCGGTAAACGGCGGCCGTAACTATAACGGTCCTAAGGTAGCGAAATTCCTTGTCGGGTAAGTTCCGACCTGCACGAATGGCGTAACGATGGCGGCGCTGTCTCCACCCGAGACTCAGTGAAATTGAAATCGCTGTGAAGATGCAGTGTATCCGCGGCTAGACGGAAAGACCCCGTGAACCTTTACTATAGCTTTGCACTGGACTTTGAATTTGCTTGTGTAGGATAGGTGGGAGGCTTTGAAGTGGGGACGCCAGTTCTCATGGAGCCATCCTTGAAATACCACCCTGGCAACTTTGAGGTTCTAACTCAGGTCCGTTATCCGGATCGAGGACAGTGTATGGTGGGTAGTTTGACTGGGGCGGTCTCCTCCCAAAGAGTAACGGAGGAGTACGAAGGTGCGCTCAGACCGGTCGGAAATCGGTCGTAGAGTATAAAGGCAAAAGCGCGCTTGACTGCGAGACAAACACGTCGAGCAGGTACGAAAGTAGGTCTTAGTGATCCGGTGGTTCTGTATGGAAGGGCCATCGCTCAACGGATAAAAGGTACTCCGGGGATAACAGGCTGATACCGCCCAAGAGTTCATATCGACGGCGGTGTTTGGCACCTCGATGTCGGCTCATCACATCCTGGGGCTGAAGCCGGTCCCAAGGGTATGGCTGTTCGCCATTTAAAGTGGTACGCGAGCTGGGTTTAGAACGTCGTGAGACAGTTCGGTCCCTATCTGCCGTGGACGTTTGAGATTTGAGAGGGGCTGCTCCTAGTACGAGAGGACCGGAGTGGACGAACCTCTGGTGTTCCGGTTGTCACGCCAGTGGCATTGCCGGGTAGCTATGTTCGGAAGAGATAACCGCTGAAAGCATCTAAGCGGGAAACTTGCCTCAAGATGAGATCTCACTGGGATCTTGAATCCCCTAAAGGGCCGTCGAAGACTACGACGTTGATAGGTTGGGTGTGTAAGCGCTGTGAGGCGTTGAGCTAACCAATACTAATTGCCCGTGAGGCTTGACCATATAACACCCAAGCAATCTGCAGTGCAGATTGTGGTGGTGAAGACGAAAGACCCGAAAATTCGCAACATCACAAATCGCATATCCGAATTCGCTGGGCTGTCCAACAGGACATTCTGGCTACAGAATTTCTTGACGACCATAGAGCATTGGAACCACCTGATCCCATCCCGAACTCAGTAGTGAAACGATGCATCGCCGATGGTAGTGTGGGGTTTCCCCATGTGAGAGTAGGTCATCGTCAAGATTCATTTCGCAAAACCCCTATCTGCGTATGCAGGTAGGGGTTTTGTCTTTAAGTAGGAACTACAGAGATTCGCAGGTACGTCCTCAGGACGGATCAGCACACAGAATTTCTTGACGACCATAGAGCATTGGAACCACCTGATCCCATCCCGAACTCAGCAGTGAAACGATGCATCGCCGATGGTAGTGTGGGGTTTCCCCATGTGAGAGTAGGTCATCGTCAAGATTCAAACAAAAAGCCCCTGTCTGCATTGCAGACAGGGGCTTTTTCTTTTCTAGGCAAGGGTGCACCCCAACCCGTCACGCTTCTAAACAGCGCGCTGTTTGTTCAGGTAGTTTCTAATCACACGTGCGCCGTTATTCAGGTGCTGCTGCAACACCCCCACTGCCTCCTCGACCTGCTTGGACGCAGCAGCGTCCACAAGGGCATTATGATCGTCCTGAGTGAGCTTGCCCAAGCCCATGGACGATAGGTGGAAACGCAAAAAACGTTCTTCTTCGTTCAGCTCGTTCTCGATCAAGCGCAGCAGTTTTTGATTGGAGGCCTTGCTATAGAGCGTCATATGCAGCAGCCGATTGAGACGGCCGATTTGCGCATGACTGGTTTCGTGTTCCAGCTGCTCGATGTAGCTACGAGCGCTAGCTATGTCGCTTTCCTCAAGCAACGGTATCGACTGGCGCAGCGCTTGGCTTTCAAGGAGTACGCGCAGCTCATAGGTGTCGACCGCGTCCTCACCAATCAACGGGGCAACGACTGCCCCTTTGTGCATCTCTACTCGCAGTAACGACTGTGCTTCCAATTGGCGGAGCGCCTCGCGCACAGGCATGCGGCTGACGCCATATAAGTCAGCAATTTCCTGCTGGCGAACGGCGGTGCCAGGTGGCAAGCGACCATCAACGATGGCGTTGCGTAGGCGCTCTTCAATCACGCTGCGGGCCAGGTGGGGTGATAGCTGCTCGCTAGCTAGCACATTACTGAGTTTGATTTTCTCAGCCAAAGAACGCCTCGACTATAAAAGTTGGATCCAATAAGCCGCATTATAGGCAGGGAGCCTCGGCAAACGCAGCTGCACCTATCAACGATCCAACGCAGCCTGTAGTAGGGGGTGAATAACCATAAAGTAATATAGCTCCAAGTCGCAGACGGGATGATTGCATGGTGCCATTGTCTTTTGAGTGGACAGGCCCCACCATCGCTGCTTTGGAATGAACTGAACAGGGCCTAGCAAGTGGCGTTCACTTGGCTACTCAAAACCGCAGTGCGACGTCTCGGCCTAGCCCTGCTGATGGGTACTCTGCTGCTGAGCGGCCTGAATGCCGATTGGGACTTTGCCGAGATCAGCCGCAAATCCCAGGCACTGTACGGGCCTTTGGGTGCTGGCAAGGGCCGTATCGATGCCTGGCAGCGGTTGATGGCCACACAAAGCCAGGGGAGCGAGATGCAGCGGCTGCAAGTGGTTAACCAGTTCTTCAACCAGCAGCTGCGTTATGTCGAGGACATCGACCTTTGGCATGAAGTCGATTACTGGGCTACCCCGATTCAAGCGCTGATCAAAGGTGCAGGCGACTGCGAGGACTACGCCATCGCCAAATACTTCAGTTTGCGGCGTATGGGCATACCCAGTGAAAAGCTGCGCATCACCTACGTCAAAGCCCTGCGCCAGAACCGCGCGCATATGGTACTGACCTATTATTCAAGCCCGCAGTCACAACCGCTTGTACTGGACAGCCTCATGGATGCGATCAAGCCTGCCAGCCAGCGAACCGACTTGCTGCCGGTATACGCCTTCAATGGCGAAGGCCTGTGGCTGACGGGCGCTACCGGCAACAAGAAAGTGGGTGATACCAAACGGTTGTCCCGTTGGCAGGATTTGCTGAAGAAAATGCAGGCCGAAGGGTTCCCGGCCGAACCGGTTTACTGAAGGAGCACAGATGTCACTGTTCAAACAATTGCTGTTGGCCATTTGCCTGTTCCTGATAGTCGCGTTCAGCGGCAGTTTCATGGTCAGCCTGGAAAGCTCGCGCAGCCAATACGTCAACCAGTTGCGGTCCCACGCTCAGGACGCAGCGACAGCCTTGGCCTTGTCGCTGACGCCGAACATCGATGACCCGGCAATGGTCGAGCTGATGGTCAGCTCGATCTTCGACAGTGGCTACTACGCCAGCATCAAGGTCGTGGACATTGAATCCAATGCCGTGCTGGTGGAGCGGCATGCCGAGCCCGACCCTGGAGGTGTACCGGCGTGGTTCATCCACTTGATAGGCCTGGAGGCTGCTGGCGGCGATGCAATCGTCAGCCGTGGCTGGCAGCAGGCTGCTCGCGTGGAAGTCATCAGCCACCCGATGTTCGCGATTGCCAAGCTGTGGCAGAGCGCCTTGGGCAGCCTTGGTTGGTTACTGCTGTGTGGCGTTGCAAGCGCGGTGCTTGGTGCGCTGTTGCTGCGCCGTCAATTGCGTCCGCTGGATTATATGGTCGAGCAGTCCCATGCCATCGCACGGCGTGAATTCCTCAGCCTGCCAGAACTGCCGCGCACACCTGAACTGGCTCGTGTGGTGCAGGCCATGAACCAGATGGTGGAGAAGCTCAAAGCGCTGTTTACCGAGCAGGCCGAGCGCAGTGAGCGGCTGCGCGCCGAGTCCTACCAGGACAGCCTCACAGGGCTTTCCAATCGGCGCTATTTCGAAATGCAGTTGGCGGCACGGGTCAGCAATATGGAAGAGGCCCGCTCTGGCTACCTGCTGCTGCTGCGCGTGCAGGACCTGGCAGGGCTCAACGCCCGCCTGGGTGGCCAGCGTACCGACCAACTGCTGCAGGCGGTAGGCGAGCAACTGCGGCGTACTTGTGCCAATTTCCCAGAAACCAATGACCTGATCTCTCGCAGCCGTGGCGGCGAGTTCGCCGTTCTGGCCCCTGGTATGGTCCACGAAGAGGCCGTGCAGCTTGCTCAGGCGTTGGAGGCCACGCTGCAAAGTTTGCATGTGACCGGGGCTAGTGACGTCGACCCGGTGGCCTGCATCGGTCTTGCACCCTTTACCCCTGGCGATGCACCCCAAGCGTTGCTGAAACTGGCGGACGAAGCCTTGGCCCGGGCCGAGAACCAGCCCACTCCTGGGTGGGTGTGCCTTGAGCAAGGCGTTGCCGCGGTGGCAGGGGATACCCAGCATGGCTGGCATACACGACTGGACCAAGCGTTCGCCAACGGGCAGTTCGAACTGTTCTTCCAACCTGTGGTGGATGCCAATCAGACCGACCACATCCTTCACTATAAGGTGATCTCGCGCCTTCACGATGACCAAGGCGAGGCACTGCCAGCCGGCCGCTTCTTACCATGGCTTGAGCGTTTTGGCTGGATGCCGCGGCTTGATGTGCTTGTGCTGGAGAAGGTGCTGGCTCATTTGCAAACCCACAACCACGTCCTGGCGTTGAACCTTTCGGCCGCCACCTTGGCCGACCCTGCTGCCTTGCAGCGTGTGTATGAATTGCTGGGTCAGCATGCTGCTTTGGGCCCTCGATTGATCTTCGAGATCGGCGAAGAGCAGTTACCTGAGCATGCCACCCTGGAGAACATCACCCGGCGCTTGCATGGCCTGGGCTTCGGCTTGGCGCTGCAGCGTTTCGGCGGCAGGTTCAGCATGATTGGCAACCTGGCACACTTGGGCCTGGCCTACCTAAAGATCGACGGCAGTTATATCCGCAATATCGAACAGGAGCAGCACAAGCGCCTCTTCATCGAAGCTATCCAGCGTGCTGCGCACAGTATCGACCTGCCGTTGATCGCCGAGCGCGTAGAAACCGAAGGTGAACGCCGCATTCTTGTGGAAATGGGCGTGGGCGGCGTACAGGGGCAATTGGTCGGTGAGCCGGCCCCCTGGCATTGACCCCAGCGGCGGCGCAGTAGCCCCCTGACGGCAGGCCTCAGGGGGCGGCTCAGATCAGCCCGCTGTCCTCATCCTCTTGGATCAGGTTGTTCAAGCTGCCCAGCGCCATGCGCGCTGTGGAGCGGTTGAGCAGCTTGGCCTGGGCACCAGGTGGCAGGTCGGTGATGCTGATCACACCCTTGGTGGTCAGTACCTCGATCAAATCCTCCAGCACGCGAATCATGTCCAGGTCGCTCTGTTTCAGCTGACGCAGGCTGTTCTCGACCACATCATCGGCGAACCATTCGAGGATATCGGTATGGTCGGCCTCGAGGATTTCCGTGTACTCGGCATAGGGGGCAGCTTCTACCCGCTGCAACTGGCCGTCGGCGTTGCGTTGCACGTAGAACATAGCGTCATCCCTCGTCACGATGGTTCCTTATTGGTTATCCGCAGCATAGGCAAAGTTCACCGGGCAGGTTAGGCCCGGTGCATGAGTATGCGCTGTGAAAGGGAACTGGAAAAGCCACTCTACGGTGGCCATCCCTGGCCACCGTAGAGGGGATATCAGTGATCGACCTTGATGGTCGGGTCTGCACCACTGATCAACGAGTTGACCGTGGTATTCGACCAGTTAACGCCTTCGAGCTTGATGGTCACGTCGGCGCTGCCGCCAGCATTGAGTTTGCCTTCTGTGCTGACTTGCAAGGTGGACGTGCCGTCTGCCGTGGTGGTGATCTTCAAGTAGTTGTCGATGGTGCTAGCTGTCTCGCCCTGCAGCAGGTCGCGCAGGTCCAGACGGTCACCTTCACTGGCTTTGAAGTCCTTGATCACGTCGTTGCCAAGGTCACCCGCCTTCCACACGAACAGGTCGGCACCGCTGCCGCCGATCAGGATGTCGTTACCCTGGCCGCCGATGAGGGTGTCGTTGCCACTGCCACCAAGCAGGATGTCATTGCCCTTGCCGCCATCGAGGTAATCGTTGCCACCCTGGCCGAAGATGATGTCATTGCCTGCCCCACCCATGAGCGTGTCACTGCCGTCATTGGCCCCGGAAATGTCGAACTCGGTGTAGTGCTCGCTGACGTACTTGTGCATCGCCCGCGCGTCTACGTCACCGATGTCGACCCCAGTCTTGCCGGCGACATAGGCCTGGATGGCCTCGACACCCGTACCTGCAATAGACGGGAAGGTCACCAGGTCGCCGAAGATGATGTCATTGCCGTCACCCCCGTTCACCGTATCATTGCCTGGCAGAGTGGCTTCGGTATGGCCCAGGATGGCATCGGCGAGCTTGCTCGGGTCGATGTTGGTCTGAGGCTTGCCATCAGTGTCGTACGGCTTCAGATCGTCGGTGTTGACACCGCTGTTCAGGCCGATTGCTTCTACACCCGAGAGCGCCGAGAGGATTTTGAAGCTTTCCAGCGAGTTGCTCAGGGTGGCGTCGTTAGTAGTGCTACCGGTACCCGCGCGGGTCGACATCTCGTAGGTACCGTCACCCTGGGCGTGTAGCGTGCCGGTTTCGTAGGTTCTCCAGTTGCCATAGACGTTCTTGTACTGGACCGTGATCGACCCGTCGGTTTGGATGGACACTCGGGTGGTGCTGTCCACGGTAGCGTTGGTAAGCGAATCACCCAACTTGTAGTTGACCGAACTCAGGTAGTTGTCCAGCGTGACGCTGCTGTAGCCCAGGGTCGGGTTGGTCTTCTCACCAGTCTGGTAGTAAGTCGGTTGGCCATCGGTAATGAAGAATGTCTGATTGCTGCCAGTGCTACCTGCATTCTTGAGCGCCTGGAACCAGTTGGCAGTGGTTTTGAAGGCATCTTCATAGTTGGTGCCGCCGCCCGACTGCAGGGTGTTCAGGGCCGACAGCAAGGTCTTGAGGCCCGCATCGTTGAGGGTGACCGACACATTGCTCTTGACCTGGGTCGCGAAATCTACCAGCAGGATATTGACCACACCCGACTGGGCGCCTTTGACGCTCGCTGCCAGTGTCTTGAATACCGACTCCAGCGACGACTTGGCCGCATCCACACCAGAGGATCCCATCGAGCCCGAGGTATCGACGATGAACGCGATGTTGTAGTTCTGCCCCGGCACCACGTGCAGGCCATTGACGTCCGACACGATGATGTCGTTGCCATCGGTGCCGGTGAGGGTGTCGTTTTCTGCCGACAGGTTACTGGTGGTGTAGGCCTGTGGGTAAACCGTGACTTTGAACGTGCCTTCGGTGGTCGCCGTGCTGCCGCCAACGCTTTCGCTCGAGGTCGAAGATACCTTCACATCGAACTGGCCTTGGTAGTAGGCCGGTGGCTTGATGGTCAGGCTACCAAGGTTCCAGCCAGTGACGTCCACTGCAGCGCTGCCCACGGTTACGGTATGGCCAGCGCTGTCGGCCAGCACCGAGCCTGCCGGGATACCGGAAAGCTTGACGCTGAGGCTCTCGGAGCCATCCGTGTCGGTGAGCGCGGTGCTGATGCTCACGAGCTTGATCGGCGCGCCGTTCTCGCCACCTTCGTTGAGCTTGTAGCCATCGTAGTAACCAGCACCGTTGCTGCCATGCAGGTCGGATACGGTTACACCGGTGTTGGCCAGCGCAGCGACGTTGGGGTACATCGGAATGTTGGCGCTGTTCAGGTCAGTGACCGCACCGCTGCCCACCTGAATGTTGACATCCAGGCTACCTGGCCCTGCCTGGTTGGCGCTGTAGATCTCCAGGGTGTAGTAGCCACTGGTGGTCGGCGTGAAGCTGCCAGTGATCTTGCCGCTGGCCGAGCCCCAGGTCGCTCCCGCTACGTTGTTACCGCCAACGACGATCTGCAGGCTGTCGTCAGCGGTGCCGCTGAAGGTATAGGTCTTGCCGGCTTCCAGGTAGATCAGCCCGGAGGTCTTGGAACCTGAACCGGGGGTGATGGTGGACGAGGTATCGACCGTATTGACCAACTCGCTCTTGCTGGCGTTGCCAGAGTTGGCGAAGACGTTCTTCAGCGCGTCACCCGTAATGCCATTGCCGTTGGTGCCCAGGCCAGTGAGGCTGGTCCAGGTTTGCTTGGTCAGGCCCAGAGACTCGACGTTGTTGTTGCCGATGCTCAGGGACGGGGCGTCAGCCACAGGCCTGATATCGACCTTCAGCGTCGCTTCACTGCCCGCATCCTTGCCGTCGGTAGGCGTGTACTTGATCTGTGCATAGTCAGCCTGCTTGTTGCCCACGCCGGTACCGCCATAGGCATCCACACCCGACTGATTGGCAAGCGGCACGAACTTGAGCTTGCCAGCGGCGATGTCGGCCTGGCTGATGGTCTGGCCAGCTTTGACGTCGGTCCAGGTGGAGCCCACCAGCAGTTTGAGGTTCCCGGCATCCGGTAGCTTGGTGATGGTCACACCCAGGCTGCTCAGTGGGGAGTCGACATCACTAACGTTGAAGTCGCTCCAGCCCAGCACGAGGTCGGTGTCCTCGGTACCAGTGACCGCGCCCCCGGTTGTGGTCGGCGCATCGTTTACGGCAATCACGTTTACCGTGGTGGTGGCGACGTTGGAGGTGTTCACACCATCGGTCACTGTCACCGTGATGGTGCGTGGCGTGGTGCTTGGGTCCTCACTGCTGTTGATGAAGGTGATGTTCTTCAACGCCTGGATGTAGTCAGCCAGCGACGCGGTGCCGCTCAGGGTCAGTACCACCTTGCCATCAGTGCTGTTGGCGTTGATGGTGATGCCATTGACGCTGTTGCCCAGGTTCAGCGCATCGCCCGGCTGACGGTTGGTCAGGGTAACCGTAGCGCCGGTCAGCATCGAGCTGTCGTAGTCGGTGATGCTCAGGTCGACATCGCCGATGGACACACCCTTGCCGTTCTCGGTGAAGGTGGTCTGGTAGTCCGCGCCAGTCTTGCCGCTGGAGTCGTTGGCATCCAGGTCCAGTACTGGGGCGGGTTCGAAGATGACCGTGGTTGCGCTACCGGCGCTACCGCTGATGGCCAGGTTCTCGAAGTTGCCGCCACTGGCCGAGTCGATCTTGACGGTGAATTGCTCGGTGCCCTCGGTAATGTTGTCCTTGATCGTCGGGATGCTGAAGGTCGCAGACGAACTGTTGGCCTTGATCACCACGCTGACCACGCCAGTGTAATCGGCACCGTTGGTGGCGGTGCCGCTGTAGCTCAGTTTCACGGTGACGTCGGTTTGCGCAGGGTTGGTGAGCGACAGGGTGTAGGTCGCGGTACCGCCCTCAGCCACCGCGGCAGTGCCGTTGATGCTCAGTGTGGTGGTCTGAATGGTATCGGTGACGGCAGTGACTGCCGCCGTGTCGCTGACGGTCAGTTGCTCGAAGTTGCCACCGCTGGTGCCGGTGATCTTGGCCGAGACGTTACCTGCATCGATGTACACATCGTCTGCCGGGGCAGGGACGGTGACGGTGCCGGAGGTCTTGCCAGCAGCAATGTTGATTACCGCGCCGTTGCTCAGCGTGACGGTCATGTCGGTACCAGCCTTGTTGGTCAAGGTGGCGGTGTAGGTGATCTGACCACCTTCAGCGACAGTTTGCGTGGCGCTCAGGCTCAGGCCTGTGTTGTCGATGGTGTCGGTGACCTTGGTTTCGATGAACGCCCCGTCGGTAACCAGCTGCTCGAAATCACCGCCTGTAGAGCCAGTGATATTGACCTTCAGTGTGCTGGCATCGATGTACGGATCATCGGCTGGCGCGTTGATGGTCACGCTGCCTTCGCTCATGCCTTTGCCGATGGTGATGACTTCCCCATTGCTCAGGGTGATCTTCATTTCGGTGCCAGCTGGGTTGGTCAACTTGGCGGTATAGGTGATCTGGCCGCCTTCGGCAACGGTCGGTGTGGCGGTCAGGCTGAGGCCGGTGGTGTCCTTGGTGTTGGCGCCATCGACAACCGTGGTGCTTGGTGTGCCGGTGGTAACCAGTTTCTCGTAGTTGCCGCCAGTGACATTGGTGATGCTGTTGGTCAGCGGGGCATTGGTGTTGTAGACGTTGTTCGGTGCGGTGTAGTTGACCGACCCGCTGGTCTCGTTCACGCCGATAGTGATGGTCTGGCCGTTGGCCAAGCTGATTACCAGCGGTTTCTCCGTCACAGGCGCGGTCACGGTGGCGGTGTAGGTCACAACGCCGCCCTCGGTCACGCTTGGGGTGGCCGTCAGGGTTACGGTGCTGGTGTCGATGGTGTCGGTCACGGCGGTTACCGCCGGGGTTGGGCTGACGCTCAGCTTCTCGAAGTCACCGCCGGTGGTGCCGGTAATGGTCGTGCTGACGCTGCCGGCATCGACGTACACGGTGTTTTTCGGTGCATCGACAGTGACAGTACCTTGGCTCTGGCCCTTGGCGATATTGATGACTGCACCGTTGCTCAGGGTCACCGTCATCGCGCTGCCGGCCGGGTTGGTCAGCTTGGCGGTGTAGGTGATCTGGCCGCCTTCCTGGACGGTACCGGTGGCGCTGAGGCTGACGGTAGTGGTGTCCAGGTTGGCAGGGTTGTCGGTTACCGTGGTGGTCGGTGTACCAGCGGTGACCAGTTTTTCGTAGTTGCCGCCCGTTACGCCCGTGATGCTGTTAGTCAGCGTCGGGTTGGTGGCATATACGTTGTTAGGTGCCACGAAGTCCACGGAGCCGGTGGTCTGATTCAGGCCAATGGTGATGCTTTGGCCGTTGGCCAGGGAGATCACCAATGGCGAACCAGTGACCGGCGCGCTGACGGTAGCGGTGTAGGTGACCACTCCACCCTCGACGGCCGATGGCGTGGCGCTCAGGGTCACGGTGCTGGTGTCGATGGTGTCGGTGACCGAAGTAACCGCCGGCGTCGAACTGACGTTGAGCTTCTCGAAGTCACCACCGGTCGTGCCGGTGATGGTCGCTTCAACCTTACCGGCGTCGACGTACACGGTGTTTTTCGGTGCGTCGACGGTGATGGTGCCTTCGCTCAGGCCCTTGGCGATGGTGATGACCGCACCATTGCTGAGGGTGACCTTCATCTCACTACCGGCTGGGTTGGTCAGCTTGGCGGTGTAGGTGATTTGGCCGCCTTCCTGGACGGTGTTGGTAGCCGTCAAGGTGACACCGGTGGTGTCCAGCTTCGCCGGGTCGTCGGTGACCGTGGTGCTAGGAGTACCGGTGGTAACCAGTTTCTCGTAGTTGCCGCCGGTGACATTGGTGATGCTGTTGGTCAGCGGTGCATTGGTGTTGTAGACGTTGTTTGGCGCAACGTAGTCGACCGAGCCAGAGCTTGCGTTGACTGGGATGGTGATGGTCTGGCCATTAGCCAAAGTGATCACCAGCGGTTTCTCCGTCACAGGCGCGGTCACGGTGGCGGTGTAGGTCACAACGCCGCCCTCGGTCACGCTTGGGGTGGCCGTCAGGGTTACGGTGCTGGTGTCGATGGTGTCGGTCACGGCGGTTACCGCCGGGGTTGGGCTGACGCTCAGCTTCTCGAAGTCACCGCCGGTGGTGCCGGTAATGGTCGTGCTGACGCTGCCGGCGTCGACGTACACGGTGTTTGCTGGCGCTGGGACCGTGATCGAGCCTTCGGTCAAACCTTTGCCAATAGTGATGACTTCACCATTGCTGAGGGTGACCTTCATCTCGCTGCCGGCTGGGTTGGTCAGCTTGGCGGTGTAGGTGATTTGGCCGCCTTCTTGAACGGTGCCTGTAGCGGTGAGGCTCACGCCGGTAGTGTCCAGCTTGGCTGGATCATCGGTAATCGAAGTGGTCGGGTTACCAGCCGTTTCCAGCTTCTCGTAGTTGCCACCGGTGACGTTGGTGATGCTGTTGGTCAGCGGCGTGTTTGTGTTGTAGACGTTGTTCGGTGCAACGTAGTCGACCGAGCCGGAGCTTGCGTTGACCGGGATGGTGATGGTCTGGCCGTTGGCCAGGGTGATCACCAGCGGAGCACCAGTAACCGGTGCGTTGACGGTGGCGGTGTACACCACGGTGCCGCCTTCGGTCACGCTTGGGGTCGCGGTCAGAGTCACCGTCGAGGTATCGATGGTGTCGGTGATGGCGGTCACAGCCGGTGTTGGGCTGACGTTCAGCTTCTCGAAGTCACCACCTGTGGTGCCGGTGACATTCACACTCACATTGCCGGCATCGACATAGACAGTGTTGGCTGGGGCATCGAACGACACGCTGCCTTCAGTCTGGCCTTTGGCGATGGTGATTACTGCACCATTGCTCAGGGTGACCGTCATTTCGCTACCAGCCGGATTGGTCAGGGTCGCGGTGTAAACGATGCTGCCACCTTCTTGAACGGTGCCAGTGGCGCTGAGGCTCAAGCCGGTGCTGTCCAGCTTGGCTGGATCATCGGTAACCGAAGTGGTTGGGTTACCAGCAGTCTCCAGCTTCTCGTAGTTGCCGCCAGTGACATTGGTGATGCTGTTGGTCAGCGGGGTGTTGGTGTTGTAGACGTTGTTTGGCGCAACGTAGTCGACCGAGCCGGAGCTGGCGTTGACTGGGATGGTGATGGTCTGGCCGTTTGCCAAAGTAATCACCAGCGGAGTACCGGTAACTGGCGAAGTCACGCTCGCGGTGTAGGTGACCACGCCACCTTCAACAGCGGACGGAGTGGCCGTCAGGGTCACCGTCGAGGTATCGATGGTGTCGGTGATAGCGGTCACAGCCGGTGTTGGGCTGACGTTCAGCTTCTCGAAGTCACCACCAGTAGCTCCAGTGACGCTCACACTCACATTGCCAGCATCGACATAGACGGTGTTGGCTGGTGCTGGAACCGTGATAGAGCCTTCGGTCAAACCTTTGCCAATGGTGATGACTTCACCATTGCTCAGGGTGATCTTCATCTCGCTGCCAGCCGGATTGGTCAGGGTAGCGGTGTAGACGATGCTGCCGCCTTCCTGGACGGTGCCGGTGGCGGACAAGGTGAGGCCAGTGCTGTCGAGCTTCGCCGGATCATCGGTAACCGAAGTGGTTGGGTTACCAGCGGTTTCCAGCTTCTCGTAGTTGCCGCCAGTGACGTTAGTGATGCTGTTGGTCAGCGGCGTGTTGGTGTTGTAGACGTTGTTTGGCGCAACGTAGTCAACCGAGCCAGAGCTGGCGTTGACCGGGATGGTAATGGTCTGGCCGTTGGCCAGAGTGATCACCAGCGGAGCACCAGTAACCGGGGCGTTGACAGTGGCGGTGTACACCACAGTGCCGCCTTCGGTCACGCTTGGGGTCGCGGTCAGAGTCACCGTCGAAGTATCGATGGTGTCGGTGATGGCGGTCACAGCCGGCGCTGGGCTGACGTCCAGCTTCTCGAAGTCACCACCTGTGGTGCTGGTGACATTCACACTGACATTGCCAGCATCGACATAAACGGTGTTGGCTGGCGCATCGAACGACACGCTGCCTTGAGTCTGGCCTTTGGCGATGGTGATTACGGCACCATTGCTCAACGTAACCGTCATCTCGCTACCGGCTGGATTGGTCAGGGTAGCGGTATAAACGATGCTGCCACCTTCCTGGACGGTGCCGGTAGCGGACAGGGTGAGGCCAGTGCTATCGAGCTTCGCCGGATCATCCGTAACCGAAGTGGTTGGGTTACCAGCAGTCTCCAGCTTCTCGTAGTTGCCGCCAGTGACATTGGTGATGCTGTTGGTCAGCGGCGTGTTCGTGTTGTAGACGTTGTTCGGTGCAAAGTAGTCGACCGAGCCGGAGCTTGCGTTGACCGGAATGGTGATGGTCTGGCCGTTGGCCAGGGTGATCACCAGCGGAGCACCAGTAACCGGGGCGTTGACGGTGGCGGTGTAAACCACGGTGCCGCCTTCGGTCACGCTTGGGGTCGCGGTCAGAGTCACCGTCGAGGTATCGATGGTGTCGGTGATAGCGGTCACAGCCGGTGCCGGGCTGACGTCCAGTTTCTCGAAGTCACCACCGGTGGTGCCGGTGACATTCACACTCACATTGCCAGCATCGACATAGACGGTGTTGGCTGGTGCTGGGACCGTGATCGAGCCTTCGGTCAAACCTTTGCCAATGGTGATGACTTCACCATTGCTCAGGGTGATCTTCATCTCGCTACCAGCCGGATTGGTCAGGGTAGCGGTGTAGACGATGCTGCCGCCTTCCTGGACGGTGCCGGTAGCGGACAGGGTGAGGCCAGTGCTATCGAGCTTCGCCGGATCATCCGTAACCGAAGTGGTTGGGTTACCAGCCGTTTCCAGCTTCTCGTAGTTGCCACCGGTGACGTTAGTGATGCTGTTGGTCAGCGGCGTATTGGTGTTGTAGACGTTGTTTGGCGCAACGTAGTCGACCGAGCCAGAGCTTGCGTTGACTGGGATGGTGATGGTCTGGCCGTTTGCCAAAGTAATCACCAGCGGAGCACCAGTAACCGGGGCGTTGACAGTGGCGGTGTACACCACAGTGCCGCCTTCGGTCACGCTTGGGGTCGCGGTCAGGGTCACCGTCGAAGTATCGATGGTATCGGTGATGGCGGTCACAGCCGGTGCCGGGCTGACGTCCAGCTTCTCGAAGTCACCACCGGTGGTGCCGGTGACATTCACACTCACATTGCCGGCATCGACATAGACGGTGTTGGCTGGTGCTGGGACGGTGATAGAGCCTTCGGTCAAACCTTTGCCAATAGTGATGACTTCACCATTGCTCAGGGTGATCTTCATCTCGCTACCGGCCGGATTGGTCAGGGTAGCGGTGTAAACGATGCTGCCGCCTTCCTGAACGGTGCCGGTGGCGCTGAGGCTCAAGCCAGTGCTGTCCAGCTTGGCTGGATCATCGGTAACCGAAGTGGTCGGGTTACCCGCGGTTTCCAGCTTCTCGTAGTTGCCGCCAGTGACGTTAGTGATGCTGTTGGTCAGCGGCGTGTTCGTGTTGTAGACGTTGTTCGGTGCAACGTAGTCAACCGAGCCGGAGCTGGCGTTGACCGGGATGGTAATGGTCTGGCCGTTGGCCAGGGTGATTACCAGCGGAGTACCGGTAACTGGCGAAGTCACGCTCGCGGTGTAGGTGACCACGCCACCTTCAACAGCGGACGGAGTGGCCGTCAGGGTCACCGTCGAGGTATCGATGGTGTCGGTGATAGCGGTCACAGCCGGTGTTGGGCTGACGTTCAGCTTCTCGAAGTCACCACCAGTAGCTCCAGTGACGCTCACACTCACATTGCCGGCATCGACATACACGGTGTTGGCTGGTGCTGGGACCGTGATCGAGCCTTCGGTCAAACCTTTGCCAATGGTGATGACTTCACCATTGCTCAGGGTGATCTTCATCTCGCTGCCAGCCGGATTGGTCAGGGTAGCGGTGTAGACGATGCTGCCGCCTTCCTGGACGGTGCCGGTGGCGGACAAGGTGAGGCCAGTGCTGTCGAGCTTCGCCGGATCATCGGTAACCGAAGTGGTTGGGTTACCAGCGGTTTCCAGCTTCTCGTAGTTGCCGCCAGTGACGTTAGTGATGCTGTTCGTCAGTGGGGTATTGGTGGTGTAGACGTTGTTCGGTGCGACGTAGTCGACCGAGCCGGAGCTGGCGTTGACCGGGATGGTAATGGTCTGGCCGTTGGCCAGGGTGATTACCAGCGGAGTACCGGTAACTGGCGAAGTCACGCTCGCGGTGTAGGTGACCACGCCACCTTCAACAGCGGACGGAGTGGCCGTCAGGGTCACCGTCGAGGTATCGATGGTGTCGGTGATAGCGGTCACAGCCGGTGTTGGGCTGACGTTCAGCTTCTCGAAGTCACCACCAGTAGCTCCAGTGACGCTCACACTCACATTGCCGGCATCGACATACACGGTGTTGGCTGGTGCTGGGACCGTGATCGAGCCTTCGGTCAAACCTTTGCCAATGGTGATGACTTCACCATTGCTCAGGGTGATCTTCATCTCGCTGCCAGCCGGATTGGTCAGGGTAGCGGTGTAGACGATGCTGCCGCCTTCCTGGACGGTGCCGGTGGCGGACAAGGTGAGGCCAGTGCTGTCGAGCTTCGCCGGATCATCGGTAACCGAAGTGGTTGGGTTACCAGCGGTTTCCAGCTTCTCGTAGTTGCCGCCAGTGACGTTAGTGATGCTGTTCGTCAGTGGGGTATTGGTGGTGTAGACGTTGTTCGGTGCGACGTAGTCGACCGAGCCGGAGCTGGCGTTGACCGGGATGGTAATGGTCTGGCCGTTGGCCAGGGTGATTACCAGCGGAGTACCGGTAACTGGCGAAGTCACGCTCGCGGTGTAGGTGACCACGCCACCTTCAACAGCGGACGGAGTGGCCGTCAGGGTCACCGTCGAGGTATCGATGGTGTCGGTGATAGCGGTCACAGCCGGTGTTGGGCTGACGTTCAGCTTCTCGAAGTCACCACCAGTAGCTCCAGTGACGCTCACACTCACATTGCCGGCATCGACATACACGGTGTTGGCTGGTGCTGGGACCGTGATCGAGCCTTCGGTCAAACCTTTGCCAATGGTGATGACTTCACCATTGCTCAGGGTGATCTTCATCTCGCTGCCAGCCGGATTGGTCAGGGTAGCGGTGTAGACGATGCTGCCGCCTTCCTGGACGGTGCCGGTGGCGGACAAGGTGAGGCCAGTGCTGTCGAGCTTCGCCGGATCATCGGTAACCGAAGTGGTTGGGTTACCAGCGGTTTCCAGCTTCTCGTAGTTGCCGCCAGTGACGTTAGTGATGCTGTTCGTCAGTGGGGTATTGGTGGTGTAGACGTTGTTCGGTGCGACGTAGTCGACCGAGCCGGAGCTGGCGTTGACCGGGATGGTAATGGTCTGGCCGTTGGCCAGGGTGATTACCAGCGGAGTACCGGTAACTGGCGAAGTCACGCTCGCGGTGTAGGTGACCACGCCACCTTCAACAGCGGACGGAGTGGCCGTCAGGGTCACCGTCGAGGTATCGATGGTGTCGGTGATAGCGGTCACAGCCGGTGTTGGGCTGACGTTCAGCTTCTCGAAGTCACCACCAGTAGCTCCAGTGACGCTCACACTCACATTGCCGGCATCGACATACACGGTGTTGGCTGGTGCTGGGACCGTGATCGAGCCTTCGGTCAAACCTTTGCCAATGGTGATGACTTCACCATTGCTCAGGGTGATCTTCATCTCGCTGCCAGCCGGATTGGTCAGGGTAGCGGTGTAGACGATGCTGCCGCCTTCCTGGACGGTGCCGGTGGCGGACAAGGTGAGGCCAGTGCTGTCGAGCTTCGCCGGATCATCGGTAACCGAAGTGGTTGGGTTACCAGCGGTTTCCAGCTTCTCGTAGTTGCCGCCAGTGACGTTAGTGATGCTGTTCGTCAGTGGGGTATTGGTGGTGTAGACGTTGTTCGGTGCGACGTAGTCGACCGAGCCGGAGCTGGCGTTGACCGGGATGGTAATGGTCTGGCCGTTGGCCAGGGTGATTACCAGCGGAGTACCGGTAACTGGCGAAGTCACGCTCGCGGTGTAGGTGACCACGCCACCTTCAACAGCGGACGGAGTGGCCGTCAGGGTCACCGTCGAGGTATCGATGGTGTCGGTGATAGCGGTCACAGCCGGTGTTGGGCTGACGTTCAGCTTCTCGAAGTCACCACCAGTAGCTCCAGTGACGCTCACACTCACATTGCCGGCATCGACATACACGGTGTTGGCTGGTGCTGGGACCGTGATCGAGCCTTCGGTCAAACCTTTGCCAATGGTGATGACTTCACCATTGCTCAGGGTGATCTTCATCTCGCTGCCAGCCGGATTGGTCAGAGTAGCGGTGTAAACGATGCTGCCGCCTTCCTGAACGGTGCCAGTGGCGCTGAGGCTCAAGCCGGTGCTGTCCAGCTTGGCTGGATCATCGGTAACCGAAGTGGTTGGGTTACCAGCCGTTTCCAGCTTCTCGTAGTTACCACCGGTGACATTGGTGATGCTGTTGGTCAGCGGCGTGTTGGTGTTGTAGACGTTGTTCGGTGCAACGTAGTCGACCGAGCCGGAGCTTGCGTTGACCGGGATGGTGATGGTCTGGCCGTTGGCCAGAGTGATCACCAGCGGAGTACCGGTAACTGGCGAAGTCACGCTCGCCGTGTAGGTGACCACGCCACCTTCAACAGCGGACGGAGTGGCCGTCAGGGTCACCGTCGAAGTATCGATGGTATCGGTGATTGCGGTCACAGCCGGTGTTGAGCTGACGTCTAGCTTCTCGAAGTCACCCCCGGTGGTGCCGGTGACATTCACACTGACATTACCCGCATCGACATACACGGTGTTAGCTGGCGCATCGAACGAAACGCTGCCTTCAGTCTGGCCTTTGGCGATGGTGATCACTGCACCATTGCTCAAGGTAACCGTCATCTCGCTACCGGCCGGATTGGTCAGGGTCGCGGTGTAGACGATGCTGCCGCCTTCCTGGACGGTGCCGGTGGCGGACAAGGTGAGGCCAGTGCTGTCGAGCTTCGCCGGATCATCGGTAACCGAAGTGGTTGGGTTACCAGCCGTTTCCAGCTTCTCGTAGTTGCCACCGGTGACGTTAGTGATGCTGTTGGTCAGCGGCGTATTGGTGTTGTAGACGTTGTTTGGCGCAACGTAGTCGACCGAGCCGGAGCTTGCGTTGACCGGGATGGTGATGGTCTGACCGTTAGCCAGGGTGATTACCAGCGGAGTACCGGTAACTGGCGAAGTCACGCTCGCGGTGTAGGTGACCACGCCACCTTCAACAGCGGACGGAGTGGCCGTCAGGGTCACTGTGGAAGTATCGATGGTGTCGGTGATTGCAGTCACAGCCGGTGCCGGGCTGACGTCCAGCTTCTCGAAGTCACCACCGGTGGTGCTGGTGACATTCACACTGATATTACCGGCATCGACATAGACAGTGTTGGCTGGGGCATCGAACGACACGCTGCCTTCAGTCTGGCCTTTCGCGATGGTGATCACGGCACCGTTGCTCAAGGTGACCGTCATCTCGCTACCGGCCGGATTGGTCAGGGTCGCGGTATAGACGATGCTGCCACCTTCCTGGACGGTGCCGGTGGCGGACAAGGTGAGGCCAGTGCTGTCGAGCTTCGCCGGATCATCGGTAACCGAAGTGGTCGGGTTACCAGCCGTTTCCAGCTTCTCGTAGTTGCCACCGGTGACGTTGGTGATGCTGTTAGTCAGCGGCGTGTTGGTGTTGTAGACGTTGTTCGGTGCAACGTAGTCAACCGAGCCAGAGCTGGCGTTGACCGGGATGGTGATGGTCTGGCCGTTGGCCAGGGTGATCACCAGCGGAGCACCAGTAACCGGTGCGTTGACGGTGGCGGTGTACACCACGGTGCCGCCTTCGGTCACGCTTGGGGTCGCGGTCAGAGTCATCGTCGAGGTATCGATGGTGTCGGTGATGGCGGTCACAGCCGGTGCCGGGCTGACGTTCAGCTTCTCGAAGTCACCACCTGTGGTGCCGGTGACATTCACACTCACATTGCCGGCATCGACATAGACAGTGTTGGCTGGGGCATCGAACGACACGCTGCCTTGAGTCTGGCCTTTGGCGATGGTGATCACTGCACCATTGCTCAAGGTAACCGTCATTTCGCTACCGGCCGGATTGGTCAGAGTAGCGGTGTAAACGATGCTGCCGCCTTCCTGGACGGTACCGGTGGCGGACAAGGTGAGGCCAGTGCTGTCCAGCTTCGCCGGATCATCGGTAACCGAAGTGGTCGGGTTACCAGCGGTTTCCAGCTTCTCGTAGTTGCCACCGGTGACGTTAGTGATGCTGTTAGTCAGCGGCGTGTTGGTGTTGTAGACGTTGTTCGGCGCTGTGAAATCAACCGAGCCGGAGCTTGCGTTGACCGGGATGGTGATGGTCTGTCCGTTGGCCAGAGTGATCACCAGAGGAGTGCCGGTGACTGGCGAAGTCACGCTCGCGGTGTAGGTGACCACGCCACCTTCAACAGCGGACGGAGTGGCCGTCAGAGTCACTGTGGAAGTATCGATGGTGTCGGTGATTGCAGTCACAGCCGGTGCCGGGCTGACGTTCAGCTTCTCGAAGTCACCACCAGTAGCTCCAGTGACGCTCACACTCACATTGCCAGCATCGACATACACGGTGTTGGCTGGTGCTGGGACCGTGATCGAGCCTTCGGTCAAACCTTTGCCAATGGTGATGACTTCACCATTGCTCAGGGTGATCTTCATCTCGCTGCCAGCCGGATTGGTCAGAGTAGCGGTGTAAACGATGCTGCCGCCTTCCTGAACGGTGCCAGTGGCGCTGAGGCTCAAGCCGGTGCTGTCCAGCTTGGCTGGATCATCGGTAACCGAAGTGGTTGGGTTACCAGCCGTTTCCAGCTTCTCGTAGTTACCACCGGTGACATTGGTGATGCTGTTGGTCAGCGGCGTGTTGGTGTTGTAGACGTTGTTCGGTGCAACGTAGTCGACCGAGCCGGAGCTTGCGTTGACCGGGATGGTGATGGTCTGGCCGTTGGCCAGAGTGATCACCAGCGGAGTACCGGTAACTGGCGAAGTCACGCTCGCCGTGTAGGTGACCACGCCACCTTCAACAGCGGACGGAGTGGCCGTCAGGGTCACCGTCGAAGTATCGATGGTATCGGTGATTGCGGTCACAGCCGGTGTTGAGCTGACGTCTAGCTTCTCGAAGTCACCCCCGGTGGTGCCGGTAACATTCACACTGACATTACCCGCATCGACATAGACGGTGTTAGCTGGTGCATCGAACGAAACGCTGCCTTCAGTCTGGCCTTTGGCGATGGTGATCACGGCACCATTGCTCAAGGTAACCGTCATCTCGCTACCGGCTGGATTGGTCAGGGTGGCGGTGTAAACGATGCTGCCACCTTCCTGGACGGTGCCAGTGGCGGACAAGGTGAGGCCAGTGCTGTCCAGCTGGGTCGGATCATCGGTAACCGAAGTGGTTGGGTTACCAGACGTTTCCAGCTTCTCGTAGTTGCCACCGGTGACGTTGGTGATGCTGTTGGTCAGCGGGGTGTTGGTGTTGTAGACGTTGTTTGGCGCAACGTAGTCAACCGAGCCAGAGCTGGCGTTTACCGGGATGGTGATGGTCTGGCCGTTAGCCAAAGTAATCACCAGCGGAGCACCAGTAACCGGGGCGTTGACAGTGGCGGTGTACACCACAGTGCCGCCTTCGGTCACGCTTGGGGTCGCGGTCAGGGTTACCGTCGAAGTATCGATGGTATCGGTGATTGCGGTCACAGCCGGCGCTGGGCTGACGTCCAGCTTCTCGAAGTCACCACCGGTGGTGCCGGTGACATTCACACTGACATTGCCGGCATCGACATAGACGGTGTTGGCTGGTGCTGGGACAGTGATCGAGCCTTCTGTCAAACCCTTGCCAATAGTGATGACTTCACCATTGCTCAGGGTGATCTTCATTTCGCTACCAGCCGGATTGGTCAGAGTAGCGGTGTAAACGATGCTGCCGCCTTCCTGGACGGTACCGGTGGCGGACAAGGTGAGGCCAGTACTGTCGAGCTTCGCCGGATCGTCAGTAACCGAAGTGGTCGGATTACCAGCAGTCTCCAGCTTCTCGTAGTTACCGCCAGTGACGTTAGTGATGCTGTTGGTCAGCGGCGTGTTTGTGTTGTAGACGTTGTTCGGCGCAACGTAGTCGACCGAGCCGGAGCTTGCGTTGACCGGAATGGTAATGGTCTGGCCGTTGGCCAGGGTGATCACCAGTGGGGCACCGGTAACAGGGGCGCTGACAGTGGCGGTGTACACCACGGTGCCGCCTTCGGTCACGCTTGGGGTGGCCGTTAGGGTTACGGTCGAAATATCTATCGAGTCAGTGATTGATGTAACGGCAGGTGTGGAGCTCACATCAAGCTGCTCGAAATTGCCGCCGGTGGTGCTAGTGATAGTGGTGCTGACGGTCGAACCATTGTTGTAGACGTCGTTGGCCGGCGTCTGGAAATCGACGCTACCGGTGCTCTGCCCAGCAGCAACAGTGATGGTCTGGCCGTTGGACAGGGTCACGGTCACCGGCGTTTGAGCGGGGTTGCTCAGCGTCACGGTGTAAGTGATCACGCCACCTTCGGTCACGCTTGGAGTAGCGGTCAGGGTAGCGGTGGTGGTGTCGACGGAGTCCGCGATCACGGTCGTGGCCGGCGCTGGATTCGGCGTCAGCTGTTCGAAGTTGCCACCGGTTGCTGCGGTGATAGTGGTGTTAACGGTCGAACCATTGTTGTAGACGTCGTTGGCCGGCGTCTGGAAATCGACGCTACCGGTTCTCTGCCCAGCAGCAACAGTGATGGTCTGGCCGTTGGACAGGGTCACGGTCACCGGCGTTTGAGCAGGGTTGCTCAGCGTCACGGTGTAAGTGATCACGCCACCTTCGGTCACGCTTGGGGTAGCGGTCAGGGTGGCGGTGGTGGTGTCGACGGAGTCCGCGATCACGGTCGTGGCCGGGGCTGGATTCGGCGTCAGCTGTTCGAAGTTGCCACCGGTTGCTGCAGTGATAGTGGTGTTAACGGTCGAACCATTGTTGTAGACGTCATTGGCCGGCGTCTGGAAATCGACGCTACCAGTGCTCTGGCCAGCTGCAACAGTGATGGTCTGGCCGTTGGACAGGGTCACGGTCACCGGCGTTTGAGCGGGGTTGCTCAGCGTCACGGTGTAAGTGATCACGCCACCTTCGGTCACGCTTGGAGTAGCGGTCAGAGTAGCGGTGGTGGTGTCGACGGAGTCCGCGATCACGGTCGTGGCCGGCGCCGGGTTCGGCGTCAGCTGTTCGAAGTTGCCACCGGTTGCTGCAGTGATAGTGGTGTTAACGGTCGAGCCGTTGTTGTAGACGTCGTTGGCCGGCGTCTGGAAATCGACGCTACCGGTGCTCTGCCCAGCAGCAACAGTGATGGTCTGGCCGTTGGACAGGGTCACGGTCACCGGCGTTTGAGCGGGGTTGCTCAGCGTCACGGTGTAAGTGATCACGCCACCTTCGGTCACGCTTGGAGTAGCGGTCAGGGTAGCGGTGGTGGTGTCGACGGAGTCCGCGATCACGGTCGTGGCCGGCGCTGGATTCGGCGTCAGCTGTTCGAAGTTGCCACCGGTTGCTGCGGTGATAGTGGTGTTAACGGTCGAACCATTGTTGTAGACGTCATTGGCCGGCGTCTGGAAATCGACGCTACCGGTGCTCTGCCCAGCAGCAACAGTGATGGTCTGGCCGTTCGACAGGGTCACGGTCACCGGCGTCTGAGCGGGGTTGCTCAGCGTCACGGTGTAAGTGATCACGCCACCTTCGGTCACGCTTGGGGTAGCGGTCAGAGTGGCGGTGGTGGTGTCGACGGAGTCCGCGATGACGGTCGTGGCCGGGGCTGGATTCGGCGTCAGCTGTTCGAAGTTGCCACCGGTTGCTGCAGTGATAGTGGTGTTAACGGTCGAACCATTGTTGTAGACGTCATTGGCCGGCGTCTGGAAATCGACGCTACCAGTGCTCTGGCCAGCAGCAACAGTGATGGTCTGGCCGTTGGACAGGATCACGGTCACCGGCGTTTGAGCAGGGTTGCTCAGCGTCACGGTGTAAGTGATCACGCCACCTTCGGTCACGCTTGGAGTAGCGGTCAGGGTAGCGGTGGTGGTGTCGACGGAGTCCGCGATCACGGTCGTGGCCGGGGCTGGATTCGGCGTCAGCTGTTCGAAGTTGCCACCGGTTGCTGCGGTGATAGTGGTGTTAACGGTCGAACCATTGTTGTAGACGTCGTTGGCCGGCGTCTGAAAGTCGACGCTACCGGTGCTCTGGCCAGCAGCAACAGTGATGGTCTGGCCGTTGGACAGGGTCACGGTCACCGGCGTCTGAGCAGGGTTGCTCAGCGTCACGGTGTAAGTGATCACGCCACCTTCGGTCACGCTTGGAGTAGCGGTCAGGGTGGCGGTGGTGGTGTCGATGGTGTCTGTGATTTCAGTCACCACCGGTGTCTGCGGCAGCGTGACGACTACGTTGCCACCACCGGTAGTGCCAGTCACTGTTGTAGAGATCTGCCCACCATCAATGTAGGGCGTATCATTGCCCGCAACTGGAAAATTGACTGTTCCCGAGGTCTGCCCGGCTGGAATGATGATCACTGCGCCGTTCGAGAGGGTCACGGTCAGGTTGGTGGCCGGCGCCTGCCCAACGGTTGCGGTATAAACGATGACGCCACCGGCTTCGCTGATCGAAGGGGTTGCGCTCAGCGTAAGGTCCGTGGCGATCGGAGTGTCCGCCGTAGTGGACGCTGCGGTAAGTGCCCCGGTTTCCTCGGCAGTAGCGGCGGCTGCGAAATTCAGAGGGTCGGTGGGGAAGCCCACTGTCGGATCGACACTGCCCGCCGTGGCATCGAGCATAACGAAACTATGCCCGCCCCCCGCTGCGCCGCCACCTGCAGCGGTAGCGCCAGCAGCCGTAGCTTCGAGCTCGGTGGTCGGGTCAGCGCCGGCGGCAATCGCTTGTTGCAGTTCTTCAACCGACGGCGCAGCTTGCGCGGCGGCCAGGCCCAGGTCAGTGCTGCTGTCCGGTGCGTCTGCGCTCCACTGAGTATCGCGCCCAAGGTCCAGCAAGCGGCCATCAGCCAGCTCCAGCGTTACCGCTCCACCTGCGCCGGTTAACACTTGCTCGCCCGCGAACAGGCGATCGCCTTCGATCAGGACGCGCCGGATGCCTTCTGGGGATACTGCGATGACTTGGCCAACAATGCTTTTGACGATGGCAACAACGCTGCTCATTAGACTCTCCGACTTACCCGATGGTGGGACGTCCCTGACCCGAAAGGCATCTTTGATGCTCATCAGGCGCAATGGTGTCAATAAATATGTTAAAAATGCGCGTCAACTTACTGGCTATAACCAATTGGAATTACGTTTATGCCAAACTATTGACCAAATATCTCTCATCCTAAACAATCGGCGAAATAATGTCACATTGATATTTCTTCAATTATTCGATGGTTCTGATATACCGCTCAAAGGCCCGGACTGGAGGTCATCTAGCGGTGAAAGAGGATGGCATTTTGCACCCCGGTAGCAATCCATTCATGACCCATAACGATGAGTGTTCTGATAGATTTCATAAATATTCGTATAGGTTTGTTTGACGCTCCCCATCGGGATTTTGGCACTCTACGGTGCATGCCAAAAGCCTGCCAAGCGGCCTAATTGAGGCCGGGAGTGGGGTGCTTGAACCCATAGAAAAGCCAAGCATCGCCAGATCCGCACTAAACGCCGAAGCCTAGGCGCCGATCATTTGGCAGTGCCCTGCCCGGAAGAACCGAATACCTGACACTCACGGGAATCGGTTGGGTAGAGATAAATGAAACCACTACTGCTTAGCTCCATTGAGTGGCAGTGATGGCCATTCAGTTGTTTACTCAGTAACGAATCAAGGCGACCATTGGCCAACTGCTCAAGCGCCGGGGTGTCATCGCACCGCCCGCCATCTTGAGCGAGCAGAACCAATTGAAACCACAGGTGAACCCGTCAGGTCCAAACTGAGGTTCACCCAAAACCTTACCCTTCAGGTTGAAGAGAGCCCCGCGTGGAATCCGAAGTCAGTCGAGCCCAACTCAACCACGATCCACGTAGTCAGCACGACGATCCGCTACTGGATAGCCTGCTGACCTTGTGTGTCTTGCATCAGAAACCCGCGAGCCGGGCGATGCTCACCACAGGCCTGCCACTGCCGGCCCAGCGGCTGAATGCCGAACTGCTGCCACGTGCCGCCGCGCGTGCCGGGCTGCAAGGGCGTTTGCTGCAGCGCAAGCTCGAGCAGATCCCGAGCATTGCCATGCCGGCCATGTTGCTGCTCAAAGAGGGTCGCGCTGCCGTCCTGCTGGGATGGGAGGGCGAAGACAATGCGCGCTTGCTGCTCAGCGAGAGTGATGGTGGCGAGGTCTTGATCAGCCGTGAGGCGCTTGTCGAGGATTACAGCGGCAAAGTGTTCTTCGCACAGCCTCAGCACAAGTTCGACGTCAATCACGGTAACCTGATCCCGCGTGCCCGTTCCTGGTTCCGCGACACGCTGCTGCGCAGCAAGTGGCTGTACATCGATGCCATTGCTGCAAGCCTGGTGATCAACCTGATCGCGCTGGCTGCCCCATTGTTCGTGATGAACGTCTACGACCGCGTCGTCCCCAACCAGGCCACCTCCACGCTATGGGTGCTGGCGGTGGGCATCACCGGGGCCTACTTGTTCGACCTGATCCTCAAGGGGCTGCGAGGGTTATGCCTGGACCTGGCTGGCAAGAAGACCGACTTGATCATCTCTGCGACATTGTTCGAGCGCATCGTCGGTATGTCGATGAAGTACCGCCCGGCCCGGGTCGGCAGCTTTGCCCAGAACATCCATGAGTTTCAGGGGCTTCGTGACTTTCTAGCTTCGCTGACTCTGACCAGCCTGATCGATCTGCCGTTCACCTTCATCATTCTGCTGGTCATTGCCATCATCGGTGGGCATTTGGTGTGGATCCCTATCCTCGCCTTCCCCCTGGCTCTGGGCATTGGATATGCCCTGCAACGGCCACTCATGGCGACCATGGAACGCACCATGGCACTGGCCTCGGAACGTCAATCGAGCCTGATTGAAACCTTGGCTGGGTTGGACGCGGTCAAGGTCAACAATGCCGAAAGCGAGCGCCAGTACATGTGGGAGCAGACGCTTGGCACCCTCAGCCGCCTGGAATTGCGCGTCAAGGTGCTGTCTAGCCTGGCGATGAACATTACCTTGCTGATTCAGCAACTGGCTGGTGTGGCGATGATCTGCGTCGGCGTGTACTTGATCATCGACGGCAACCTGAGCATGGGCGGCCTTGTGGCGTGCTACATGCTCAGCGGCCGCGCGTTGGGCCCGCTGAGTTCGCTGAACGGCCTGCTTGCCCGCTACCAGCAGGCCAAGGTCACCATGGCCTCGACCAATCAGATGATGGAGCTGCCCCAAGAGCGCAACTTCGAAGAGCGCCCTTTGAGCCGCCAGGTGTTGCAGGGCGCTATCGAATTCCGTGGCGTCGACTTCACCTACCCGAACCAGCAAAACCTCGCGCTAAAAGGCATCAACCTCAGTGTCCGCCCAGGCGAAAAAATCGGCATCATCGGCCGTAGCGGCTCGGGCAAGAGCTCGCTGGCCAAGCTCATCGTCGGCCTCTACGAAGCCGACAACGGCTCGCTGCTGGTCGACGGCGTAGACATACGCCAGATCGACGTCAGCGAGCTGCGTCACAATGTGGGCTATGTACCTCAGGATATTCAGCTGTTGGCTGGCACCTTGCGCGATAACTTGGTCAGCGGTGCCCGTTACATTGAGGACGAGCTGATCCTGCAGGCCGCCGAACTGGCCGGGGTCCACGAATTCGCCCGTCTGCACCCGGACGGTTACGAGCTGCAAGTGGGTGAGCGTGGGCAAAACCTCTCCGGCGGTCAGCGGCAGAACGTCGCGCTGGGCCGCGCCCTGTTGCTCAACCCGCAGATCCTGCTGCTCGATGAGCCCACTGCTGCCATGGACAACACGGGTGAGGAACGCCTCAAACAGCGCCTGCAGGCGGTCATCGAGCACAAGACGGTGCTGCTGGTGACTCACCGTGCTTCGCTGCTGACGCTGGTGGACCGGCTGATCGTTATCGATCGCGGCCAAATTGTTGCCGATGGCCCGAAAGCTTCGGTCATGGATGCACTGAAGAAGGGGCAGATCAGTGTTGCGTAACCTGGATTTCAGCGTGTTCAAGAACGGCCTGCGCCGCTATTTCAAAGGTTCCGAGTCATTGCACGGGCAACCGCTGCCAGAGGTCAGCAAAGCGCTGATCGAGGACGCGCCTCGTATCGTGCGCCTGACCATCTGGGGGGTGATCGCGTTCTTCCTGTTCTTGATTATCTGGGCCTGCTTCGCCCCCATCGATGAGGTGACCCGTGGCGAGGGCAAGGCAATCCCTTCGTCCAAGGTGCAGAAAATTCAGAACCTCGAAGGTGGCATCGTCGCCGAGATCTTCGCCAAGGAAGGGCAGGTGGTCGAGGTTGGCCAACCGCTGCTGCGCCTTGACGAGACCCGTTTCGCTTCCAACGTAGGTGAAACCGAAGCCGATCGCCTGGCCATGGCCCTTCGGGTGCAGCGCCTGAGCGCGGAAGTCGAAGACCGACCGCTGAAGATCGATGAAGAGCTGCGCAAAGCTGCCCCCAGCCAGGCAGCGGATGAGGAGTCGCTGTACCAGAGCCGCCGCCAGCAACTGCAAGATGAGCTCGGTGGTCTGCAGCAGCAATTGGTGCAAAAACAGCAGGAACTGCGCGAATTCACCTCTAAGCGTGCTCAGTACGCCAACAGCCTGCAGCTGCTGCGCCAGGAAATCGGCATGTCCGAACCTTTGGTCGCTCAGGGCGCGGTGTCTCAGGTCGAAATCCTGCGGCTTCGCCGCGCGGAGGTGGAAACCCGGGGTCAGATGGACTCGACGGCCCTCGCCATTCCACGTGCCGAGGCGGCCATCAAGGAAGTCGAAAGCAAGATTGAAGAGACCCGTGGCAAGTTCCGCAGTGAGGCCCTGACCAAGCTCAATGAGGCCCGCACGGAACTCAACAAGGCCACCGCGACCAGCAAGGCGCTGGATGATCGCGTGAGCCGAACGCTGGTCACCTCGCCAGTGCGTGGCGTCGTCAAGCAACTGCTGGTCAATACCATCGGCGGCGTGATCCAGCCAGGCAGCGATATCATCGAAATCGTGCCGCTGGATGACTCGCTGGTGGTCGAAGCCAAGATCCTGCCAAAAGACATCGCATTCCTGCACCCTGGCCAGGAAGCGACCGTCAAGTTCACCGCCTACGACTACACCATCTACGGCGGCCTGAAGGCCAAGCTCGAGCAGATCGGCGCAGACACCATCACTGACGAAGACAAGAAAACCACCTACTACCTGATCAGGTTGCGAACCGAGAAGAGCCACCTAGGAACTGATCAGAAACCGCTACTGATCATCCCAGGCATGGTCGCGACGGTGGACATCATGACGGGCAAGAAGACCATCATGAGCTATCTGCTCAAACCGATCATGAAGGCTCGGGCTGAGGCGCTGCGCGAGCGTTGATCCCTGCCAGCACGCTTTACGGGCTCCCCGTAAAGCGTGACTTCATATGTATATTCTTTAAAGATATTTAAATTATATTTCTTATGCCTCTATAGTCGCTCTCACTGCGTACCCGTCGACCAATCGATGCGCCGCACGACTTGAATCCACACGGGTGAACCCCGTGCGTTTCTGATCGTTGCGCGCCATTGAGTCGCGCACTGCGTGGGAGTGACACATGCCAGCCTCGAACGCCTTGTCGACCATCGACAGCGCCCAGCCGCAAAGTTTTGAAATTCGCCCGTTCTCCGGCGCCGTTGGCGCCGAGATCATCGGCCTGGACCTGGCCAAACCGGTCACTGCCGAGGATTTCACCCGTATCCATCGCGCCCACCTCGACCACCACGTGCTGGTGTTCCGTGAACAGCGAATCAGCCCGGAGCAACAAATTAGCTTCAGCCGCCGTTTCGGCGAGCTGCAGATCCATGTGCTCAAACAGTTTCTACTGGCGGGCCATCCGGAAATCCTGATCGTCTCCAATATCATCGAAAATGGTCAGAACATCGGCTTGGGCGATGCCGGTAAATTCTGGCACTCGGACCTCTCGTACAAAGAGCTGCCAAGCCTCGGCTCCATGCTGCATGCCCAGGAACTGCCCAGTGAAGGCGGCGACACCTTGTTCGCCGACATGCACAAAGCCTGGGAAGCGGTACCCGGGGCCTTGCGCAAGGTGGTCGAGGGTCGCAGTGCCGCTCATTCCTACACAGCGCGTTACGCCGAAACCAAGTTCGAAGGCAACTGGCGGCCAACTCTGACCGCCGAGCAACTGGCGCAGGTCAAGGAAGTCATCCACCCCGTTGTACGCACTCACCCTGAAAACGGCCGCCAGGCGCTATTCGTCAGCGAGGGCTTCACCACCCGCATCATCGGCCTGCCGGACGATGAAAGCCACGACGTGCTGCAGCAGCTCTACGGTTTGAGCGTCCTGGAGCAGAACATCTACCGCCACCAGTGGCAGCCACATGACCTGGTGTTCTGGGACAACCGGTCGCTGATCCATCTCGCCAGCGGATGCCCCGCGCATCTGCGGCGCAAACTGTACCGCACCACCATCCAGGGCGATGCCCCGTTCTGACGACTGAGGAATTCATCATGCGTAAATCCATCAGCCGCCTGGCGGCATCCATTGGCCTGGGTGCCAGCTTGGTTCTAGGCAGCCTGGCGGCCCCCGTCGCGGCCCAAGCCGAAGGCAAGATTCGCATCGCCGAGCAGTTTGGCATCGTCTATCTGCTGCTCAACGTAGTGCGTGACCAACATCTGATCGAAAAGCACGGCAAGCAGCAGGGTATCGATATTGAAGTCGACTGGGCCCAGTTGTCCGGCGGCTCGGCGATCAATGACGCACTGCTGTCCGGTTCGGTGGACATTGCGGGTGCCGGGGTTGGGCCGTTGCTGACTGTTTGGGATCGCACGTACGGGCGGCAGAACGTCAAGGCCGTCGCCTCGCTGGGTAACTTCCCGTACTACTTGGTCAGTAGCAACCCGAACGTGAAGACCATCGCCGACATTTCAGAAAAGGACCGCATCGCCGTGCCTGCCGTTGGGGTGTCGGTGCAGTCGCGGTTTCTGCAGTACGCTGCCGCCCAGCAGTGGGGCGACGAGCAATACAACCGTCTCGACAAGTACACCCTGGCTGTACCCCACCCGGATGCTACCGCAGCGCTTCTGGCCGGTGGCACTGAGCTGAATGGGCACTTCTCTAACCCGCCATTCCAGGACCAGGCGCTGGCCAACAAGAGCGTGCACGTGGTGCTCAACAGCTATGATCTGCTCGGCCCCAATTCGCCGACCCTGCTGTTCGCCACCGAAAAATTCCGCAAGGACAACCCCAAGACATACAAGGCTTTCGTCGACGCCCTGGCCGAGGCGGCGGACTTTGCCCAGAAGGACAAGGCTGCGGCGGCCGATACCTACATTCGCGTGACCAAGGCCAAGATCGACCGCGACACGCTGATCAAGTTGATCGACAACCCGCAGTACGAGTTCACCGTCACCCCAAAGAACACCTACAAGCTTGCCGAGTTCCTGTACCGGGTAGGCGCCATCAAGCACAAGCCGGCGTCTTGGAAGGATTACTTCTTCCAGGATGAACGCCCGCTGCAGGGGAGCTGATCGACCATGACCGCCCCATTGCCAGGCCACACGGCCAGCAACCTGAGCCGTGAGACACCGCCGCCGTTGCTTGAGGTGCACAGCCTTAGCCTCGAATACCGCACCGCGCAGCGCGTGGTGCGGGCCACCCATCAGGTCAGCTTTGAAGTGGATCAAGCCGACCGGTTTGTCCTGCTTGGGCCCTCCGGCTGCGGCAAGTCCACATTGCTCAAGGCCGTTGCCGGTTTCATCGCTCCCCAGGAAGGAGAAATCCTCCTGCAAGGCCACCCGGTCAGCAGCCCTGGGCCTGATCGCATCGTGGTGTTTCAAGAGTTCGACCAATTGCCACCGTGGAAGACGGTGAAAGAGAACATCATGTTTCCGCTGGTCGTGTCTGGGCAGTTAAAGCGGGCTGAAGCTCAGGACCGAGCCCTGCATTATCTGGACAAAGTTGGGCTGGCGGCCTTTGCAGACGCCTACCCGCACACGCTGTCGGGCGGCATGAAGGCCCGAGTGGCAATCGCCCGGGCGCTAGCGACCCAGCCAAAGATACTGCTGATGGACGAGCCTTTCGCAGCGCTCGACGCACTGACCCGGCGCAAAATGCAGGAAGAGCTCCTGCAGCTATGGGAGGAAGTGCGCTTTACGCTGCTGTTCGTTACCCATTCGATTGAGGAGGCGCTGGTGGTGGGCAACCGCATCCTGTTGCTCTCCCCCCATCCAGGGAGAGTCCGGGGGGAGGTGCATAGCCACCAGTACGACCTTGGCAGCCTTGGCGCTGCGGACTTTCAGGCCAGTGCGCGGCGTATCCACCGCTTGCTGTTCGACGAAGCGCAAGCCCCAGAGCAGCCCACCGATCTGAGCTTCAACGATATCCGCATAGCCTACTGACAGGAATTTGCCTCATGATTTCTAGACCTGTGCGCCAGGAATACGAGGTGCAGCTGGAGCCACTGCTCAGCGTACCTGTAGCGCGTAACCTACCTCTGGCACAGCGCTTGTGGCAGCACGGCTGGCTGCGCAAGGCGGTGATCCTGCTGGTGCTCGCAATTTTTTGGGAAGCGATCGCCCGCTACCAGGACAACGACCTGCTGCTGCCTACTTTCCTGCAAACCGCCGCCGCGCTGTGGGACGGCCTGGTCAGTGGTGAACTGCCGGCCAAGGTTGGCGTATCGCTGGTGATTCTGCTCAAAGGCTACGTGCTGGGTATCGTTCTGGCCTTTGGCTTGACCAGCCTTGCCGTATCGACCCAGCTTGGCCGCGACTTACTCGGCACTCTGACCTCGATGTTCAATCCGCTGCCGGCAATCGCCTTGCTGCCGTTGGCACTGCTGTGGTTCGGGCTGGGTGACAACAGCCTGATCTTCGTACTGGTGCATTCGGTGCTGTGGGCACTGGCGCTCAATACCTACGCGGGCTTTCTAGGCGTGTCGGAAACCTTACGCATGGCCGGGCGCAATTACGGCCTCAAAGGCCTGCGTCTGGTGCTGCACATCCTGGTGCCAGCTGCCTTGCCGTCGATTCTCTCCGGGCTGAAGATCGGCTGGGCGTTCGCATGGCGTACCCTGATCGCCGCCGAGCTGGTGTTCGGTGCCAGCAGCGGAAAGGGTGGGCTGGGTTGGTACATTTTCCAGAACCGCAACGAGCTGTATACCGACAAGGTGTTTGCCGGGCTGGCGGTAGTGATTCTCATCGGCCTACTGGTGGAGGGGCTGGTGTTCAATACTGTGGAGCGGCTGACTGTGCGGCGTTGGGGGATGCAGCGTTAATGAGGAAAGCTGGTAATGGCCCTTTCGTTATTCGACAGATAGCAGGGCCATGAACCACCCGATAGAACTGAATGTGTGCCTAAACCCGGATTCCGTCGAAATTGTAGGAAACGTCCGAATAATAGCTTGATCTCCGGCAAACTATTGTGAATTGCATTTTCTAATGCCTAGCCTGTTCCTTTCAGTCGTTTACAGGGAACAGTGACAATGGCTTTCGACGCTTACATTCAAATCGATGAAATCGCTGGTGAAGCGAAGGACGCGCAATACGCCAACTGGATCGAAATCCTCGGCTACTCGTTCGGCACCAGCCAAAGCACTTCTGCCACTGCAAGTTCGGCAGGCGGCGCCACCTCGGGGCGCACAAGCCTCAGCAAACTCTGCTTTACCAAATACCTGGACAACGCCAGCTGCAAGTTGCTCGAAGCCAGTTGCGCTGGGCAGCATCTGAAGCAGGTCAGGTTGGTGGTCTGTCGCGCAGGTGGTGACAAGCTCAAATACTATGAGTTGGTGCTTGAGGAAGTGATCATCGCCGACTACGCACAAAGCGCCCAAACCGGCGTGCCGATTGAGATCATCCAGCTTGACTACGGCCGCATCAAAACCACCTACACCCGGCAACAGCGTGCTGACGGGCGTGCCGGTGGCAATGTCACCGGCGGTTGGGACCGGATCGCCAACAGAAAACATGCGTGAGGGGCGCCCATGTCCGAGGCACGCAGTTTCATAAATCCCACAGCTCAGAATTACGCGTCCCTGAAGCATGGCACGCCGATGAATGCCAACCAGCAGGCCAAGTTCGATGTGCTCAATGGGCATATCGTGAACACCGTGGTGCTGGCAGGGGAGCTGGTGATCGTGGGTGATCCCGGCACGCCCTTGTGCACCGGCCATGAAGCCTATCTCATGGGTAAAGCGATGGGCATCCACCGCGATATTGTGCTTAACGGTGGAGGTGTCGACGGGTTCATGCTGGAAAACTTCGAGATGTTGCAGAGCTTGCTAGCCCATGCCTCGATGGGGGCGGGGGTTGCGAGCGATGGCTGGGCCAGGTATCTGGATGCGATCAGAATCACGCTGGAACAGATTGAGCAAGTACACCGCGAGCATATCAGTGGAGGTGTTTTAAGGGCACGGGAGGCGTTCTACGCCAAGCGTGCGGGGTTGTTCAGCACGTTGGATAAACAGCTAGGAAGGGCTGCCGCCTTCGGCGCTGGTCTTAGAAATCAGGGGTCGATCAAGCGCATGCTGCAGCTTTCTACCAAACGCTACCTGAGTAGCGGGGAGATTTCCGGCTACGCAGAGAAAGTGACTGGGGTGGCGAAGGCTGCGAATTTGATTAAGAAGGGATCATATGTTGGGGTTGCATTAGATGTGGGGGCAACGGGGCTGTCTATCCATAGGGCATGCACAGTCGGTCGGGAGGAAGCGTGTAGAAAGGCTAAATATGTGGAAGGAGGTGGGTTAATTGGAGGTGTCGGTGCAAGCGTTATGATGGGGGCAGTAGGCGGAGCCGCCGGTACCTTTGTATGTGCAGTAGTGTTTGGACTACCGTCCGGTGGGCTTGGCGCACTAGGATGTGCCGTAGCGGGGGGCGTTGTAGGTGGGGAGGTGGGTGGCGAAAAAGGTAAAGCGGGCGGCGAGTGGTTTGGTGAAGTCCTTTATGAGCGCGTTCAACCATGAGCACATATGATATGAACGTGGCTGCTATAGGTTTCTTCGTCTTGGGGCTACTGGCATTTTGCGTGCTTACATTTGTGTCTTTTAGATATCTTGATGAAATTGAAAGTTCGCTATCGGGAAGTCTATTTGTAGCTGGAAATAGAAAGCTTTATTTGCACGCGGGCGTTTTGGGGCGGATCATGCGTATTTGCACTATTGCAACGCTGTTAACTACACCACGCCTATTCGCTCGAAGAGGGCTGGTTAATGAGCCGCAATTACAAATCTTTCCACGCTCATTGAGAAGAATTCTTGTAGTGGCGTGGTGCACGATGTGTGGTGCATCAATTGCTTTCCTTGCGCTCGGATATTTTTGATAGTGTGCACCCGCGACGCTCTGACCTAATTTTTTTAAACTTATTCCCTCCAGGTTATTACAATGTTTTTTCAGTTGGGGGCATAATGGGCGCACAATTCGAGTAATTTTATCGGCAGCGTGAGCCTCGGAACTTTCGCAGGAGCAGTGGCAGGCTTCGTAGCTCCTATCATCTGTGGAGCCGTTGGCGTACCGACCGCTGGAATGGGTTCGCTCGCTTGCGTTGTGATAGTAGGCGGCGTGAGTGGCATGGCGGGTGCTGGGTTAGGATCTATGGGCGGTGAAGGGCTCGGGCAGATTTTGTATGAGGCTAGAAAACGAAAGATATGCAGATAGCCATCCTGGGTATCGGTATGATTGCGGCTCCAGTAAAGATGTTCACTGTCTGGATTGTTGTGGCCTACCGCTATCTCTATCAAGTGGAGGCTTTTTTAAATGTAGCAAGATAGTTGTTAGTAATCGACATAATTGGGCCAGTGTTGGTTTGCTAGGACGTGTAATGCGAATCGGTGCTATATCCGCAATGTTGTCCATGAGTCGATTCTGTGTTGGTAAAGGCCTAGTAGATCCTGGGGAGGTGGAGACAGTTCCAGACCAGATTAAAAAATTGCTTGTTACGTTGTGGCTGCTTCATCTGCTTTTGCTTGAATCGCTAACAGTACTCTGCTTATGGATCGGGACCTTCCGAAGCTGACTACAAAGTAAAGGGTTTTTAGCCTGCTGACTTCACTTTTATGGCCAAACGGTCAAGCTAAATCTATACCTAGATACTGCGCAGCCGCCTCAAACAGTGTTCTCGATATCTCAGTGCGAAGTTCGCTGGGCTGTTCTATCACCACGCCGGCCCCCTGACTAAGCACCCACAAGCGCAGTGCCCATCCATCTTCCACGGTGGCCGTTAGCCGGTGGCCCTGTTCCAGGGCGGTCAATTGCATGTCTGCGCTCAAAGGCGCTTCGCGCAGCTGTCGAGCCAACGGGTCGCTGACCCAGGCCAGTATCTCGATTCCTTCACCGGCCACTGGCTTAAGCGAATCACCTCGCAGGTACCCTTGCAGATCGAAGTTGCCGCGCACTTCGCCTACTACACTGGCCGACCAATGCCAGCCAAATGGAATGCTCTTGTCATTGCGATCGAGCGGAAAAATCAGCGACAGCTCGTTCAGATCGCGCTCGACCGTGCGCTTGCTGACAGTGAAGCCTACGTCACGCAGGCGCCACACCAATTCGGCACTCGTAATGCCGGGGGAGCGGTGGGGTAGCTGACGCAGTAATGCCCATTGGCGGCTGAGGGTGGCGCGGGTGCTGGCGAACGGCAAAAGATAACGTCCTTGTCTAGGCTTGCCACATCAGGATGGCGGCTGGGGCGGGTCATGGCAATTAGCCATAACTGGTTAGGATCAAGGAATACTCATTTGGTTGCCTTACCAAGATTGTTCGCGACAGGTTTTGACGTGGCGTCGCGCAGAATCATCCCTCGTCACAGCCGTGGTCGGGCCTGTGGGTCGTTCAATGAGGATGAACATGTCTGCTGCCAGCAATATCCATTCGCTGCTCGCCCGTCTTCTGCCTGAGCAGATCAATTGCCCACCAGCATCGCCCGGAAGGCGACAGCGGCAGTTCGTAGGGGTTGGTCTACCCAGCCAGCGGGCTTTATTGGTCAACCGACTGGACGAGGCCCACGACCTGCAGGTGATCTATGCCGACCTACGCGAGCTGGCGCTGGCCGGTAGCGTGGCAGCTCTCAACGATCTGGGCTGGATATGGCTCAACGGCAAATATTGGCGGGCCGACACCGGGCTGGCGGGGCACCTGCTGCGCATGGCGGCGCTGCAGGGAAATGCAGCGGCTTGGTTCAACCTGGGGCAGCAGCACTACTTCGGCAAGGGCGTTGCAACCTCCTACGTGCAGGCCGAGGCGTGTTACCGGCAGGCCTTCGAGCGCGGCTTACTGCATGCCGCTGCTGCGCTGGGTGACCTGTACGAAGAAGAAGTCTGCGATGCCGCGCTGGGCTGGCAGGTGGACATGGATCAGGCCTACCAATGGTTTTTCCGCGGGGCCGAGGAGGGTGAGGCGCGTTGCCGGTTCGAAGTGGGTTACCGTTTGTTGCATGGCCTACATGTGAACCCAGACACCAGGGCAGCGTTGTACTGGCTGGAGCTTGCAGCGGCAACCGGCGTAATACAGGCGGCCGAGGAGTTGGCTGTCCATTTCAGCCGCGGGGATGACGCGCGTTACCGAGATTGGCGCGACCGGGCAGTGCAAATGGGTAGCAGCTTGGCCTTGACCATGAAGCTGGAGGATCAAGTTCAGCCCTGATCGATCAGATGTTGGTGCGGCCGTTCGTAGGTAATCCGTTCATCCAGCTATGCACAGTACCCAGGCCTGAGGTGTCTGCAGGAGCGGATTTACCCACGCAGGGCGGCAACCTGAAAACCAGCATGTGATCGACGCCTGTCGTCGGTCGCGGTTGACGACAGGGGGAGGCACAGGCGTATATTGATAGTTAGCAAACTATGAATATCCTTGGTTCCCTGAATGTCTATTGACTCCCTGCGCCTGCAAGTCAGCAGTGGCATGGTGGTGGCCGCCCGCCACTGGCGGCGGATCTGCCACAACGCACTGATTGGCTACGGCATCTCCGAAGCCTGCGCCGCACCGCTGTTGATGATCGTGCGTCTGGGCGACGGCGTGCACCAAGTGGCCGTCGCTCAGGCGGCCGGCCTGGAAAGCCCGTCGCTGGTACGCCTGCTTGATCAGTTGTGCAAGGCTGGGCTGGTCTGCCGTAGTGAAGACCCCCTCGACCGCCGCGCCAAGGCTTTGAGCTTGACTGCCGAAGGCCGACGCCTGGCCGAAGCCATTGAGGCCGAACTGGTACGCGTGCGCCATGAGGTGCTCAAAGGCATCGACGAGGCCGACCTGCAAGCTGCTCTGCGTGTGTTGCGAGCCTTCGAGGCCGCTGGCCTCGGCACCGCCGGTGGGGTGGCATGAACGGTTTCTTCAGCTCGGTCCCGCCGGCTCGTGACTGGTTCTACGGGGTGCGCACCTTCGCCGCATCGATGATCGCCTTGTACATTGCGCTACTGCTGCAGTTGCCGCGTCCGTACTGGGCCATGGCCACGGTTTACATCGTCTCGAGCCCATTCGTCGGGCCGACCAGCTCCAAAGCACTGTACCGTGCGCTGGGCACCTTGCTCGGTGCCGCCGGGGCGATCTTCCTGGTTCCACCCTTGGTGCAGTCGCCATTGCTGTTGAGCATCGCCATTGCCTTGTGGACCGGCACCTTGCTGTTTCTTTCGCTGAACTTGCGCACGGCCAACAACTACGTGCTGATGCTGGCCGGCTACACCTTGCCAATGATTGCCTTGGCGGTAGTCGACAACCCGTTGGCGGTGTTCGATGTGGCATCGTCTCGGGCTCAGGAAATCTGTTTGGGGATCGTCTGCGCAGCAGTGGTCGGGGCGGTATTCTGGCCGCGCCGGCTGGCCCCTGTGGTGGTCGGTGCGACCGGCAACTGGTTCAGCGAAGCGATTCGCTACAGCGATACCTACCTTTCCCGCGATGCCAGCGCCGACAAAGTCGGGGGCATGCGTGTCGCGATGGTGACCACCTTCAATTCGCTGGAGTTGATGATCGGCCAACTCGGCCACGAAGGTGCGGGCCCACACACCCTCAAGAACGCGCGTGAATTGCGCGGACGGATGATCCACCTGTTGCCGGTGATCGATGCCCTCGACGACGCACTCGTCGCCCTCGAGGGCCGCGCTCCGGCTCATTTTGCCCAGCTTCAACCAGTGCTCGAAGCAGCCCGGCAGTGGCTCAAGGGCACTGCCGACAGTGCCTCGGTGACGCGTTGGGCTAGCCTGCATGAGCAGATCGACCGCTTGCAGCCGGGCGCTGCGGCGCTTGATCAGCGCGCCGAGTTGCTGCTGTCCAACGCGCTTTACCGGCTTACCGAGTGGGCCGACCTGTGGCAGGACTGCTGTTCGCTGCAGCATGCGCTGCGCACTGACGACGCCAAGCCCTGGCGTGCGGTGTACCGGCATTGGCGGCTAGGCCGGCTGACTGCGTTCTTCGACCGAGGGCTGATGCTCTATTCGGTGGCCTCCACGGTGCTGGCGATCATCGTCGCGTGTGGCCTGTGGATCGGCCTTGGCTGGAACGATGGCGCCAGTGCGGTGATTCTCGCAGCCGTGTCGTGCAGTTTTTTCGCCGCCATGGACGACCCAGCACCGCAGATCTACCGGTTCTTCTTCTGGACCTTGATGTCGGTGATCTTCTCAAGCCTTTACCTGTTTCTGGTGCTGCCCAACCTGCACGACTTCCCGATGCTGGTGCTGGCCTTCGCCGTCCCGTTCATCTGTATCGGAACCCTGACCGTCCAGCCGCGCTTTTATCTCGGCACCTTGCTGACCATCGTCAACACCTCGACCTTCATCAGCATCCAGGGTGCCTACGACGCTGACTTTTTCACCTTCCTCAACGCCAATCTGGCGGGCCCCGTGGGCCTGCTGTTTGCTTTCATCTGGACCTTGGTGATGCGCCCGTTCGGTGTCGAGCTGGCAGCCAAGCGCATGACTCGCTTCGCCTGGCGTGACATCGTCGGCATGACCGAGACCGCGACGCTGGCCGAGCACCGCCAAGTCGGGGTACAGATGCTCGACAGGCTGATGCAGCACTTGCCGCGCTTGTCGCAAACCGGCCAGGACAGCGGTGTTGCGCTGCGCGACTTGCGTGTGGGGCTGAACTTGCTCGACCTGCTGGCCTACATGCCGCGAGCCAGCCAGCCAGCTCGCGCCAGGCTGCGCACGGTCATCGAAGAAGTGGGCGCGCACTACGCGGCTTGCTTGCGTGCAGGGGAGCGCCTGCATGCGCCGCCCGCACTGCTGCGCAACATGGAGCGTGCGCGCCTGGCGCTGAACCTGGATGAACTCTACGAACGCGGCAATGCCCGTACCCATCTGCTGCATGCCCTGAGCGGCCTGCGCCTGGCGCTGTTGCCGGGTGTAGAGGTGATGCTCGAGCCTGCCGAACAACCGCAACTGCCCCCCGGGCTGGATGGAGCGCCCCTGTGATCGGTGAAGTGGATATCAGTGGGGTCTTCCTGCCCACGCTGCTGGTGATGATGTTTGGCACCTACCTGCTGTTTCTAGGGGTGCATGCGGTGCTGCTGCGCTTGCATTTCTACCGCCTGGTCTGGCACCGGGCGCTGTTCAACGTTGCCCTGTATGCCGTGCTCCTAGGCGCGGTGGATCATTTTTGCCGAAGCCTGATGCTGCCATGAAAAAACCTTTATTGACCTTGGGCCGTGTGGTCCTGACTTTGCTGGTAGTGACTTTCGCCGCAGTGCTCGTGTGGCAGATGGTGGTGTACTACATGTTCGCCCCTTGGACCCGTGACGGCCACATCCGCGCTGATGTGATCCAGATCGCCCCGGATGTGTCCGGGCTGATCCAGAAGGTCGAGGTACGCGACAACCAGACCGTCAAGCGCGGCGACGTGCTGTTCACCATCGACCAGGACCGCTTCACGCTGGCATTGCGTCAAGCCAAGGCGACCCTTGGCGAACGCCAAGAAACGCTGGCACAGGCCTCCCGCGAAGCGCAGCGTAATCGCAAACTGGGCAACCTGGTGGCAGCCGAGCAGCTGGAAGAAAGCCAGTCCCGTGAAGCCCGCGCACGCTCAGCGGTCAGCGAAGCCCAGGTGGCGGTGGACACCGCACAGCTCAACCTGGACCGCTCGGTAGTGCGTAGCCCGGTAGATGGCTACCTGAACGACCGTGCTCCGCGCGACCATGAATTCGTCAGCGCCGGGCGCCCAGTGCTGTCAGTAGTCGATAGCGCTTCGTACCACGTCGATGGTTATTTCGAAGAGACCAAGCTCGGTAAAATCCACGTTGGCGACGCTGTGGACATCCGTGTGATGGGGGACAACACGCGTTTGCGTGGCCACGTGCAGAGCTTTGCTGCCGGTATCGAAGACCGTGATCGCAGCAGTGGCAGCAATCTGTTGCCCAACGTCAACCCGGCGTTCAGCTGGGTGCGCCTGGCCCAGCGCATTCCTGTGCGTATCGCTTTCGACCAAGTGCCGCAAGACTTCCGCATGATCGCCGGGCGCACCGCCACGGTATCGATTCTTGAGGGCGAGCGCCCATGAAACAGTTGGTCCTGGCAGGGTTCTGCCTGTCTTTGGGGGCGTGCATGATGGTCGGCCCCGATTACCAAGTGCCCCAGGACGCCGCGGTACAGCGCAGCGATCTCAACGGCCCACTGCGCCAGGATGCCGATAGCGTGGTGTCGGCGCCGGTGCCCGAGGACTGGTGGCAGTTGTACCAGGATCAGCGCCTCAATGAGCTGGTGCGCCAGGCTTTGCGTGCCAACACCGAGCTGCGCGTAGCAGCGGCCAATATCGCCAAAGCCCGGGCCCAGGTCGAAGTGGCCGAGTCGCAGGGTGGCTTCAATGGTGGCATCAAGGCTGGCGCCCAGCGGCTGCAAGAGTCCGGCCAAGCCTTCTTGCTCCCAGAAAAAGTGCCTGTGGCCAACATCGGCGAGGCGATCATCAGCGCGTCGTACCAGTTCGACCTGTGGGGCACTTTCAAGCGCGGCACCGAGGCGGCCAAGGCCAATGCCGATGCAGTGCAGGCTGCGGCCGACACCGCGCGTATCACCTTGGTGGCTGACGTAGTCAAGGCTTACACCCAAGTGTGTTCGGCTAACGAGGAATACCACATCGCCCACGAGTCCCTTGACCTGCAGCAGCAGAGCGTGACACTCAACCAGCGCCTGCGCGATGCGGGCCGCGGCGATGAAACTCAGGTCACCCGCTCGCAGACCCAGTTCAAGTCATTGCGCGCCGAGTTGCCGCGTTTCAAGGCTGAACGCGAAACGGGCCTCTACACCCTTGCGGCGCTGCTCGCCCAGCCTGTGGACAAGTTGCCCGCTGGCACCGCAGATTGCGCCGAGCTGCCGCGCCTTGCCCAGCTCGTGCCTGTGGGTGATGGTGCGGCTCTGCTCAAGCGCCGGCCGGACGTACGCCAGGCGGAACGGCAGCTGGCTGCCGCCACCGCTGAAATCGGCGTAGCCACCGGTGCGCTGTATCCGGATATCAGCATCGGGGCTCAGGTGGGCACTATTGGTATCCTTGAAGACCTTGGCGACCCGTCGACCAACCGCTGGGGTTTCGGCCCGCAGATCAGCTGGAGCATCCCCACCAACGGCACCCGCGCTCGCATTCGCATGGCCGAGGCGTCCACTCAGGCCGCCTTGGCGCATTTCGACGGCGTTGTGCTGAACGCTATCCGCGAGACCCAGACGCGTCTGGCGCAGTACAGCGCCCTGCTGGACCGGCGTGACGCACTGGTGGAGGCTGCGCAGTCGGCAAAGGAAGCGGCGGACCAAACGCATCGGTTCTACCAGGCGGGGCGCGCCTCGTTCCTGGCGGATTTGCAGGCGACCCGTACATACACCGATGTGCGCTCACAGTTGGCGGCGGCCAACAGCCAAGTGGCACTGGGGCAGATTGGCGTGTTCCTGGCCTTGGGTGGCGGCTGGAAGGACGTTGCCAGGCGTTGACTGCGTGCTCCCCGAACTGCCTGGGGCCTCAGCCTCAGGCAGGTGCAATCAGTCCGCGTCAGAGTCAAACAACCGCGCCAACTCTACTCGCGCCTCCATGGCTGTCTGCATGACCTTGGCACGGTCGTCGCGGACCAATCCCTGGGCTTGCAATACTTCTTCATCATGCTGGGCAAAGCGCTCGATGCGATCGGCCGCCTGCTCATTGCTCAAGCCAAGCCCGACCAGCGCTCTGCGGGTCATCTCCAAGCTTGAATAGAATGTCTCGCGAATCGGCTCGGCACCGACATCGGCCAGCTTGTGCACGTGCTGGCGATTGCGCGCCCGGGCCAGCACTTTCAAGTGGGGATACTGGCGTTTGACCCGTTCCGCTGTATGGATGGCCGCTTCAGGATCGTCGATGGTGATGATCAAATACTCAGCCTCGCCCACCTTGGCCGCTTGCAGTACCTCGGGGCGCAAGGGATCGCCGTAGAACACGGGTACCTGTTCGAACATGCGCGTCATTTCGATGGCGTCCACCGAGGTTTCCAAGGCAAGGAAGGGGATTTTCTGCGCCCGCAGAATGCGCGCCACGATCTGCCCCATGCGCCCCATGCCGACGATCACCACACGCGGCGTGCCGGCGTCGATGGCTTTGTACTGCTCGGGTACCTCTCGCGCTGGTTGCGGGCGCTTCAGGGCGCGGGCGCAGGCAAGCATCAACAGCGGAGTGATGGCCATTGAAAGGGTGATGGTCATCAGCAGCAGGTCGTAGGTCTGGGTATCGAACAAGCCTTGATCCTTGCCCAACTTGAACACTACGAAGGCGAACTCCCCGCCAGCGGCCAGCACCATGCCCAAGCGCAGTGCGCTGGCGCTGTTCAGGCCGCCAGCCAGGCGCCCCACGCCGATCAGCAGCACTAGCTTCACGGCAACTAGCAGCAAGGTCAGGCCCAGTAGCACCCAGGGCATCTCAAGCAGCAGGCTCAGATTGGCACCCATGCCCACACTGATGAAGAACAGCCCAAGCAGTAGGCCCTTGAACGGCTCGATCTGCGACTCCAGTTCGTGCCGGTATTCCGAGTCGGCCAAAAGCAAGCCTGCCAGGAAGGCTCCCAAGGCCATGGAGATGCCAGCTTCTTCCATCAACCAAGCAGTACCGATGACCACCAGCAACGCGGTGGCGGTGGATACCTCCGGCAGCCCGGTGCGGGCCACTGTGCGAAACACGGGGCGTAGTAGGTACCGGCCACCGATAATGACCACGGCGATACTGGCCAACACCCTTAGCCCATGTTGCAGGCTGTCGCCGTGGCTGCTGTCCGGGCCGCTGGCGGCCAGCAGGGGCACCAGGGCGATCAGAGGGATAGCGGCGATATCCTGAAACAGCAGGATGGCGAACGCCAAGCGGCCATGAGGGGCGTTGAGTTGTTTGTTTTCGGCCAGGCTTTGCAGGCCGAGGGCGGTGGACGACAAGGCCAGGCCCAGGCCGAGCACGACGGCTGCCGGCAGCGACTGACCGAAGCCGAACAGCGCGATGGCACCGAGCACAGCGCCTGTCAGCAGCACCTGGGCAGCTCCGACGCCAAACACCGCCTTGCGCATCAGCCACAGGCGTTTGGGCGACAGCTCCAGACCGATTATGAACAACAGCAAGACCACGCCCAGCTCGGAAATGTGCGCAACGCTTTCGGTGTCACGGATCAAGCCCAGGGCCTGAGGGCCGATGGCCACGCCGGCAAGCAAGTAACCAATTACGGCGCCCAGTTGCAGGCGTTTGGCCAATGGGACGGCAACGACTGCGGCTAGCAGAAAAATTACCGCAGTCTGTAGAAGGCTGCCTTCGTGTGGCATTGGCTCGTACTCCATGAGCTGCCGGGGGCAGCGATTGAACAAAGTTGCGGACCATTCTGGCGGGTGAGCACGGTTCAAACAATCTGCTGCAACGGAGAAACATTGTCCCTTCTAAGGTGACAATTAGAGCTTCAGGTACGCCGTGCTTGGGATCTAGCTGCTCCCCGGCCTGTACTGCAATGCCTCGGCGAGGTGCCCCTTGCCGATCGACTGGCTGCCGTGCAAATCTGCCAGAGTACGGGCAACCTTCAACAACCGGTGCGCCGCACGTAAAGAAAGGCTCAACCGTTCACAGGCGCTTTCCAGCCACGCTTGATCCGTCACTGAAAGCGGACAATGTTGCCGCAACCCCTCCAAGCTCAGAAACGCATTGGCGCAGCCTTGTCGCCGATGCTGCACTTCTCTCGCCTCGGCCACCTTGGCGGCCACATCGGCGCTGGTCTCACCGCTCGGCTGGTGGTTGAGCGTAGTGGTTTCGCGAGCGACGGTCAGGTGCAGGTCGATGCGGTCCAATAGCGGGCCTGACAGCTTGTTGCGGTAGCGTGCAATCTGCTCGGTGCTGCAGCGACAGCGACCAGTGGGGTCGCCTAAATAGCCGCAGGGGCAGGGGTTCATGGCAGCAACCAACTGAAAGCGCGCCGGGAAACGCACCTTGTCGCGAGCCCTGGCAATCACGATTTCGCCCGACTCCAGGGGCTCGCGCAGCACTTCGAGTACGCGCCTCTCAAATTCCGGCAGCTCGTCAAGAAACAGCACGCCATGGTGCGCCAGGGTGATCTCGCCAGGCTGTGGCCGGCTGCCGCCGCCAACCAACGCAGGCCCCGAGGCTGAGTGATGGGGGTGGCGAAAGGGCCGCTGCGGCCAGCTACTCAAGGGGGTGTGGCCACTGACTGATTGAATCGCCGCCACCTCCAGTGCCTCATGCTCGTCCAGGGGAGGCAACAGGCCAGGCAGACGGCTGGCGAGCAAGGTCTTACCCGTACCGGGCGGGCCGGTGAAGAGCAGGTTGTGTGCTCCGGCTGCGGCCAGCAGCAAGGCCCGCTTGGCCGCAATTTGGCCCTGGACCTCGCTTAGGTCGGGGTAGGGCTGCTGTTGCAGAACTAGGCCGTTGGCGGCATAGGCTGGCAACGGCACCTGGCCATTGAGGTGGGCCACCAACTCCAGCAGGTGGCCCACGGCATAAACCACCAATCCGCCAGCCAGGCTGGCTTCTTCGGCGTTTTCCCGTGGCACCACCAGCGCCCTGCCGGCCTGGCGCGCCGCCAGCGCTGCCGGCAACACACCCTGCACAGGGCGCAGCTTCCCAGACAGGGCCAGCTCGCCCAGGCATTCCAGCTCCGCCAGGGCTGGCAGCGGCACCTGGCCATCGGCAGCCAGAATGCCCAACGCGATGGCCAGGTCATAGCGCCCGCCGTCCTTGGGCAAGTCGGCAGGTGCAAGGTTCTGAGTGATGCGCCGCTGCGGGTAGTTCAGCCCGGAGTTCACAATCGCGCTGCGTACGCGGTCTTTGCTTTCTTTGACCGTGGTTTCCGGCAAGCCCACCAGAGTGAGATGGGGCAGGCCATTGGCTAGATGCGTTTCGACGCTGACCGCCGGGGCTTGTACGCCGACTTGAGCGCGGCTATGAACGAGGGCGAGGGACATGGACGCTCCTTGTTAGCAGAAACTGCCGCTTCCTGCGGCAGAGCCCAGCATATAGCCCTCAAGGAAAGGGAGGCGGTCGAAAGTGAGTCACGGCATGTCTGGCGAGGTTCTGAGCCTGCTGGGCATGCAGCGAACCGAAACGCCACCTCGTCCTAAGAATGGATAAATACGGGATCCAATACTTTGCGAAGCGCCTAGCTATGGCTTAGTGTTCATTAGCGACCTGTATTGCCATTGGATGGCAATACGACCTTTAAATGGACTTTAAGGTACAGCCCGTGCACACCCTAATTCGCACCCGTCAACAGATCCGAGAACGGGTACAGGCCTCTGAATTCGCTGAACTGAACCTCCTGTTCGATGCACTTCAGGTTCAGTGGCGGCAGGCACCTCCCGGTGAGTGCCCTGCCTACCTTGAGGCGATAAAAGGCTACATGCTCGATCCTGACCTGCAGGGCGACAAGGCCCTGACGTACACCATCAACGCGTGGATCGAGGCATGCCCGCGTGCCTATCATCCCCAGGTGGTGATGGGCTTTCACTGTTGGAGCCGAGCCTGCCACATTCTCGATCAGGCCGGCCCGCGAAAGGTTTGCGCAGAGCGCTGGCTGGCTGCCGAACAGGCCTGTGAGCAGGGCGCTGCGCACTTTTTGCGGGCGATGCATCGCAGCACTCAACCGGTGGCCGCTGTTATTGGCATGCTGCACATCACTGCATACCTGCGCGAGCCCGGCTGGTTGGTCGAGTTGTTCGCAGGGCAGGCGGCGCGTGATCGGCCCAGCCTGCACGCCGATGTGGAAGTGCAAGAGGCCGCTGCGCCGCTGTTGGTCAAATATGGCCTGACCCCCTTGCTGGAGCTGCCCCAAGCATTGCCGTCCGGGTTGAGCCCTCGCCTGCTCGGGCAGGCGGAAAATGCTCGGGACTACTGGCTGCGCCAGGCTCTGGTTTGGTTTCCCGGCTGCTTCGAGGCGGTCGAGACCTACGCCTCTTACCTCACGCCCCGTTGGGGCGGCAGTGATGCGGCGGTCGACGCACTGGCCAGCGGCCCGCTGTGTCAGGGTTGGCCAGAGGCACTGCGCAATGCGATTCGCTGGCTGGCCGTAGAGGACACTTTTTCGTTGCCGCAGGCCAAGCAGTTGCCGCAGGTCAATGCCTGGCACAGCACCTTCGGCCAATGGGCCGAGCGCGAACTCAGGCCCAAGGAGCGTGCGACGCTGCTGGCCCGGCGGGGCGCCTTGCGGCGCAATACGATGCAGGATTATCCCGGCGCGATGCGCGATTTCGTCGATAGCGTCGCGCTTTACCCTGAACAAGGTTACCTCCCGGCCATCGGCGAATCTTTTCATAGCCTGGTGTGCCTAGCGCTGTTCAACGAGGCAGAAGATGCTGCACAGCTACTGCAAAGGGTGATTGAGCGCCTGTGCGACGACCGTCGGCAGCCGGCGGCCTATGCGTTGCGGGCTGTGGGTCATCGCTTTGGGCTATGGGGGTTCGTGCAGTCTTGCGAACAGGCCCACCATTGGCTGCAATGGGCGGTCAAGCGCCCAAGCGGGCAGCACGAGTGGGGCTTTGAGGTGCTGGATGTGCCACGCCTGCTCTGGGCTGCGAACATGCACGACGCAGCGTATTTTCTGTACGAAGGCTGCGCACAGTTGAAGCTTTCGGATGCAGCCATTGCACTCTACGATCTGCACCGGGGCTGGCTGGGCAATACGCCAAAGCACTACCTGAGCAATAAAGCTGCCGAACATTGGTTATTGCGCGCAGCCCAAGCAGGGCACCCATTGGCCAAGTTCAACCTGGCCTGTCAGCGAATGGCGCTTGCGCAAGGGCTTGAGGACCGCAAGGCAATGCTGGTGGTCAAGCGGTTTCTGCTTGACGCTGTCATTCATCCGCCCATCCATGCCAAGGCGCAGTTACAGCTGGGTATCTTACTGCGTCAGTATGGGGATACGTCTGAGCGCGTCCAAGCAGTTGGCTACCTGCTGGCGCTTAGCGAGCATCGTGAAACCGGCATTGCTGCGCGCGCCTGTGCTGAGCTCGGGCTGGCATGGATGCAGGGCTCCGGCACGCGAAAACAGAGCCGCTTTGCCGCTATCGAATGGGCCAATCGCGCCGTGGCACTGCAGTCCAGCGACCCACTGATCGAGGCGATACAGGCAGAGATCCGTAACTCCCACAGCCGCGTCAAAACCCTGTTCACTGTGTGCGGCGCAGCGTTGTTTCGGGGCGACCTGCAGGCCTGCGAACTGCCGCCCAAGGTTACCGGCGAGCACCAGGCTTCGGCTTGATCCAAGCCCAGGCCGGCGCTTACTCCTGGGCTGCGGGGGCGAGCCGGGCTTCTAGCTCTGCGACCTGTTTCTCGAGGGCCTCCAGGCGAGCACGGGTGCGTGCCAAGACGACCATCTGGCTATCGAATTCTTCGCGGCTTACCAGGTCCAGCTTGCTGAAGGCACCTTGCATCAGCACCTTGAACTGGCTTTCCAGTTCGGCGCGAGGCTGGGCGGTGTCGCTGCTGAACAGGCGCGAGGCCTGGTCGCTCAGGGCGTCGAGAAGGGCTTTGGGCGCGAGCATGGTTCGGCTGTCCACTGATACTGAGAAATGGCTCGCAGTGTAACACGGGGCAACTTGGCACTTGATGACGCATCGCCCGGTATAGCCGTTGCACTAGGCTGCCGCACTTTATTTGAGCAGAGCGCCCAATCAACTCGCACCGAAATTGTGCATGATTGCCATAGTGGCGACTGGCCAAACCTCGGAAATTCACATAACTCGCTGTTTTGCGGCGCTTTAACGGAACTGGCAAGGTTTCTGCAATGACCTGTGCGAGCCATGCACTGATGCAGTTCCTTGTGACCAGGCAGTGCGCACGCGGAGCCGGATGCCGACGACGCGTTACAAAGCCAACCGCTGCGCTTAGACTTGAGACGGGTTTGTTTTCCTGGGGCAAGTCCACCAAATCGGGAGAGAGTTTCATGAAGCTAGTCACAGCCATCATCAAGCCGTTCAAGCTGGACGACGTGCGCGAGTCGTTGTCGGAAATCGGCGTGCAGGGCATTACCGTCACCGAAGTCAAAGGTTTCGGCCGGCAGAAGGGCCACACCGAGCTGTATCGCGGTGCGGAATATGTGGTCGACTTCCTGCCTAAAGTGAAGATCGACGTCGCCATCGACGACAAGGACCTTGATCGAGTGATCGAAGCCATCACCAAGGCGGCTAACACCGGCAAGATCGGTGACGGCAAGATCTTCGTGGTGAATCTGGAGCAGGCGATCCGCATCCGTACCGGCGAAACCGATACCGACGCGATCTAAAGCGCCGAAAAAAGCCTCACCAAACCCAACGCCCCAGGAGAAAACAACATGACTCTGCGTAAGATCGCAGGGCTAGGAGCCCTATTGTCCCTCGTAATGCCCGGGCTCGCCCTGGCAGAGGAAACAGCCGCCCCGGTGCTGAACTCCGGCGATACCGCCTGGATGCTCACCTCCACAGCGCTGGTGCTGTTCATGACCATTCCAGGCCTGGCCCTGTTCTACGGCGGCATGGTGCGTTCCAAGAACGTGCTGTCGGTGATGATGCAGTGCTTTGCCATCACCGGCCTGATCAGCATTCTCTGGGTCATTTATGGCTACAGCATGGCCTTCGATACCGCTGGTATGGAAAAAGGCGTGCTGAACTTCAATTCCTTCGTCGGTGGCTTCTCCAAGGCGTTCCTCAGTGGTGTAACACCCGAGAACCTGACCTCGGCTACCGCGCTGTTCCCTGAAGCGGTATTCATCACCTTCCAGATGACCTTCGCCATCATCACCCCGGCGCTGATCGTCGGTGCCTTTGCCGAGCGCATGAAGTTTTCGGCGATGCTGGTGTTCATGGGCATCTGGTTCACCCTGGTCTACGCGCCGATCGCCCATATGGTCTGGAGCGGTGACGGTGCACTGATGTGGGATTGGGGCGTGCTCGACTTCGCCGGCGGCACCGTGGTGCATATCAACGCCGGTATCGCAGGCCTGGTCTGCTGCCTGGTACTGGGCAAGCGCAAAGGCTACCCGACTACCCCAATGGCGCCTCATAACCTGGGCTACACCCTGATGGGCGCGGCCATGCTGTGGATCGGCTGGTTCGGCTTCAACGCAGGTTCCGCCGCCGCCGCCAACGGCACCGCCGGCATGGCCATGCTGGTGACTCAAATCGCAACCGCTGCGGCTGCGCTGGGCTGGATGTTCGCCGAGTGGATCGGTCACGGCAAGCCGAGCGCGTTGGGCATTGCCTCGGGTGTGGTCGCTGGCCTGGTTGCCATCACCCCGGCTGCTGGCACCGTGGGCCCGATGGGCGCGTTGGTGATCGGCCTCGCCTCGGGCGTAGTCTGCTACTTCTGCGCTACCACCCTCAAGCGCAAGCTGGGTTATGACGATTCGCTCGACGCTTTCGGCGTGCACGGCGTTGGCGGCATCATCGGTGCCATCCTCACCGGCGTATTCGCGGCACCGGCCCTGGGCGGCTTCGGCACGGTCACCGATATCGGTGCCCAGGTCTGGGTACAAGCCAAGGGCGTGATTTTCACCGTCGGCTATACCGCCATCGTCACCTACGTGATTCTCAAGGTGCTGGATATGGTCATGGGCCTGCGGGTCAACGAAGAAGAAGAGTCGGTCGGCCTCGACCTGGCTCAACACAACGAACGCGGCTACAACCTGTAATCGCAAGCTGCTAAAAATTTGCCCGGTTCGCCGGGCATTTTTTTGCCTGTTTTTCAACATTTGCCGCAGTGCAAACGGTTTATCCGCCACGTTCGCGACGTAGGCCAAAAACTTACAAGTCACAGGGCGTTTATGGAGCTTTGCTTTTTCCACGGGCGCGCTAGAATGCGCGCCGAGGGCTGTTTGACAAGGCCCGCGCGCTTCGCCAGCCTTTTGCTAGGCTTGCCAATAGCGTGTGGCCACTAGGGCGCCCAAAAAATTTCCCAGGCCTGCCAACTGCAGGTTCTGTGGGGGCAAAACCTCCCATCAGGAGCACCGCCCCCAAGGCAGTGGCCAGCCTACGGCCAGTTGAATTTTCGCTGGTGGCTGCCGGTCTACGGCTGCACCGGTCTATAACTAACCTGCTTTTTGCAAGTCATGAGGTAGAACATGAGCGACGACGATCTGGAAAATGATGACCTCGAAGTAGGCGACGAAGACGAGGCCGATGACGGCCTCGAAACGGCCGCCGATGATGTTGCCGAAGACGCTGGCGATGACGACAGCAGTGCGGCTCCGGTTGCCAAGGGCAAATCCAAGGCTGCCGTCTCGGTAGACGAAATGCCGAGCGTGGAAGCCAAGCAGAAGGAGCGTGATGCCCTGGCCAAGGCCATGGAAGAGTTCCTCGCTCGCGGCGGCAAGGTCCAGGAAGTCGAAGCCAACGTTGTCGCCGATCCGCCCAAGAAGCCGGACAACAAATACGGCAGCCGCCCTATCTAGTGGCTGCGCTAGAAAAGCCCGCCGTCGCTGCGGGCTTTTTTTTGTCTGAATTTCAGCCAGGTAAGTGCATCAGCACTGTCAGCGCCAGCGCGCAAGCACCTCGGGTAGCTGCGACAAACGCTGGATTTCTGCATCTGGAGCTTGCTCGCCAGCCCAGGCCTTGCTCTGCGGGTTGAACCACACTGCACGCAGCCCGGCGCGTTGGGCGCCAGCAATATCGTCGCCTGGGTGATCGCCGACGTGCACCGCGGCGCTGGCCTCAACCTCGCCACGCTTTAGCGCCTCGATGAACGGCGCCGGGTCCGGTTTGCCGATACCCAGGTCTTCGGCACACAGTGCAAAGCGGAAGTAATCCGCCAAACCCAGCCGGCGCACATCGGCGTTGCCATTGGTGATCACGCCCAAAGTGTAATGCTGGCGCAGGATCTCCAGCAGCGGTTGTACCTCGGGGAACACTTCTACCTGATGGCGGGCATGCAAGAACACTTCGAAGCCTTCGTTGGCCAATGCCTGGGCCTGATTTTCGCTGTAGCCAACCGCCTTCAAGGCGTGTAACAGCACACGTCTGCGCAGGGCGCTGATGCGATGTTTAAGGCCCGGCTCGGCCTGTACCAGGCGTTCGCGGATGGCGAACAAATGTTCAACCGGCACACTCGCGAGCATAGGCGCGTTGGCTTCGAGCCAGTCGCGCAGCACGATCTCGGCGCTGGCAATCACAGGCGCGGTGTCCCAAAGGGTGTCGTCGAGGTCGAAAGTGATCAGCTTGATGCTCATGAGTCTTTGCCTTTGCTGCGTTTGGCCCGAGGGTGGGCGCTGTCGTACACCGCGGCCAAGTGTTGGAAGTCCAGGTGGGTATAAATCTGTGTGGTGCTGATGTCGGCGTGGCCGAGCATTTCCTGCACCGCTCGCAGGTCCTGGGACGATTCCAGCACATGGCTGGCGAAAGAGTGGCGAAGCATGTGTGGGTGCAGGTGCTGGCCCAGTTCACGCTCACCGGCGGTCTTTACCCGCAGCTGGATCGCGCGCGGGCTCATGCGCTTGCCCTGGCGGGTAATGAACACTGCGCTGTCGAGTGGACCACCGATACCGCGCAGCTTCAACCAGGCCTGCAATGCCTCGCGGGCCTTGCGGCCGACCGGCAGCACGCGGGTCTTACTGCCCTTGCCCAGCACCTGCACAAGGCCTGCGGCCAAATCGAGCTGTTCGAGGTCAAGATTGTTCAGCTCCGAAAGGCGCAGGCCGGAGGAGTAGAACAGCTCGAGGATCGCCTGGTCGCGGCGAGCGATGAAGTCGTCGTCGACGCCGCCGTCGAGCAATTGCAGGGCGCGGTCAGTGTCCAGCACCTTGGGCAGCCGGCGCTCGCCCTTCGGTGCGCTCAGGCCCGTGGCCGGATCATGCTGGCACAGGCCCTCGCGATTGAGGTAGCGGTACAGGCCGCGCACCGCTGAGAGCAACCGCGCCAGGCTGCGCGAAGACTGCCCATGGTGGTGCTGGCGGGCGATGAGCTGGCGCAGTTGTGGCGCTTGCAACGCGCCCCACCCGCCGATGCCTTGGCTGTTGCAGTATTCGATGACCTTGTCGAGGTCGCGGCGGTAGGCCAGCAAGGTATGGTCCGACACCTGGCGCTCGTTGCGCAGGTGAGCGCAATAAGCCTCCAGCTGGCGTTCCATCAGCGTACCGAGCGCAGCGGTTGGGTGACGCGGGGGACCACACGGCCAAGTACCTCGGCGATATAGCCAAGGAACAGCGTACCCACGCTGCTCTTGTAATGTTGAGGGTCGCGACTACCGATGGCCAGCACCCCATGCAGCCCCTGATATTCCAGCGCTGCGACCGCGCTGGAGCCTACCTCCTGCTGCTGGTCTTTGCCGAACAAAAAGGCCAGTTCATGTTCGCGCAGGTTGCCACTGACCGTCTTGCCGCCGCCTAATAGGCCGCCGATGGCTTGCTGGGCTTCGGCATTGCTCACCCAGCGGCCGACCGGCGCTGCGTGGTCGCCAAAGAGGATCAGGCTGACGAAGGGCACCTGAAACTCCTGGCGAAGGCTGTCTTCGACGGCCATCACCACTTCTTCCAGGCTCGCGGCATCGAGCAGGTCGAGAATCAGCCGACGGGTCTTGTCGAATAGCCTGTCGTTGTCGCGGGCCACGTCCATCAGTTGCGACAGGCGATGGCGCATCTCGATGTTGCGGTCGCGCAGCAGCTTGAGCTGGCGTTCCACCAGCGACACGCTGTCGCCGCGCTGGTGAGGGATGCGTTGCTCGACCAGCAGCTCGTCGTGCTCGGCGAAGAAAGTCGGGTGGGCACGCAAGTAGGCGACCACCGCTTCGGCGTCGAGCTCGTTGGGCTGCTGGGATACTGGCTGATCGGTCATGGCGGTTACTCGCTTAGAGACGAACCTGTCCTTCGAAAACCCGCACGGCAGGGCCGGTCATCAACACGGGCTTGCCCGGGCCAGCCCATTCGATGTTCAGGCGCCCACCCGGTAGGTCGAGGGTTACGGGTGAGTCCATCCAGCCCTGGCTGATCGCAGCCACGGCCGCGGCACAGGCACCGGTGCCGCAGGCACGCGTCTCGCCGGCACCACGCTCCCATACTCGCAAGTTGGCGCGGTGGCGGTCGATGACCTGAAGGAAACCGGCATTCACTCGCTGCGGAAAGCGCGGGTGGTTTTCGATTTTAGGACCCAGTTCATGGACCGGCGCCGAGTGCACGTCATCGACGCGCAACACGGCGTGGGGGTTACCCATGGATACGGCGGCTATCGAATGCGACTGGCCGTCGACGTCGAGGGGGTAGCTCAGCGCCTGTTCATCGGCGATGAACGGGATATCTGCCGGAACGAAGCGCGGCGGGCCCATGTCGACACACACCTGGCCGTCGTTCTGCACGTCCAGTTCGATGATGCCGCCCTTGGTTTCCACGCGGATACGCTTCTTCGCAGTCAGGCGCTTATCCAGCACGAAGCGGGCGAAGCAGCGCGCACCGTTGCCGCACTGTTCGACCTCAGAGCCGTCGGCGTTGAAGATCCGGTAGCGGAAATCCACTTCCGGATTGCTTGGCGCCTCGACGATCAGCAGTTGATCGAAGCCGATACCGGTATGGCGATCGCCCCATTGCTTGGCGTGCTTGGGCTGGATGTGTGCGTGCTGACTGACCAGGTCCAGGACCATGAAGTCGTTGCCCAGCCCATGCATCTTGGTAAAGCGCAGCAGCATGGGTTCACTCCGGCAGCAGGCTTTCGCCAGCGTACAGTTCGGCGATGGTTTCGCGGCGACGGACTTCGAAAGCCTGCTCGCCGTCGACCAGGATTTCCGCGCAACGGCCACGGGTGTTGTAGTTGGAGCTCATGACGAAACCATAGGCGCCCGCCGACTCCACCGCCAGCAGGTCGCCTTCGACCAGGTTCAATACGCGGTCTTTGGCGAGGAAGTCGCCGGTCTCGCAGATCGGCCCGACCAGGTCATAGGCACGGCCTTCGCCGGCCCGCGGGCTGACCGCGCTGACACCCATCCAGGCCTGGTACAGGGCCGGGCGGATCAAGTCGTTCATCGCCGCATCGATGATGGCGAAGTCTTTGTGTTCGGTGTGCTTGAGGTATTCCACGCGGGTCAGCAGGGCGCCGGCGTTGGCCACGATGTAGCGGCCAGGCTCGAATACCAGGGCCAAGTCGCGGCTGCCGACGCGCTCGCGGATGGCTTTGATGTAGTCCGCCACCAGTGGCGGCTCTTCGTCGCGATAGCGCACACCAACGCCGCCGCCGAGGTCCAGATGGCGCAGGTGGATGCCGCACTCGGCCAGGCGATCTACTAGGGCAAGCAGACGGTCGAGGGCATCGAGGAACGGGTCGACGGTGGTCAATTGCGAACCGATATGGCAGTCGACACCGACCACCTCCAGGTTCGGCAACTGTGCGGCGCGCACGTAGATCGCTTCGGCATCGGCGATGGCGATGCCGAACTTGTTCTCTTTCAGGCCGGTTGAGATGTACGGGTGGGTGCCGGCATCGACGTCCGGGTTAACGCGCAGTGAGATCGGGGCGATCTTGCCCATCTGGGCAGCAACCACTTGCAGACGCTCGAGCTCGTCGGTGGATTCGACATTGAAGCAGTGAACGCCGACTTCCAGAGCGCGGCGCATGTCTTCGCGGGTTTTGCCGACGCCGGAGAACACCACGCGATCGGCTCGCCCGCCAGCGGCCAGCACACGCTCCAGCTCACCACCGGAGACGATATCGAAACCCGCGCCCAAGCGCGCCAGGACGTTCAGCACGCCAAGGTTGGAGTTGGCTTTGACGGCGAAGCACACCAGGTGCTCGGTGCCTTGCAGGGCATCGGTGTAGCTGCGGTACTGGGCTTCGATGTGTGCGCGCGAGTAAACGTAGGTGGGGGTGCCGAAACGTTCGGCGATGGCCGACAGGGCCACGCCCTCCGCGAACAGTTCACCGTCGCGGTAGTTGAAAGCGTTCATCTGATTTCCTTACTGCTCTGGCGTCTGCTCGGGCTCAATGGGCTGCTCGTCTTGCGGTTGGACCGCAGGCGCGTGCTGGTGCTGGTGCGAGCTTTTCGGGCCTTTGCCGTCTTTGCCGTCTTCTGGCAGATACAGAGGGCCCTTCTGACCGCAGGCCGAAACGAGGCAGGCAACCGCGACCAGCGCCGCGAGCGAGGAAATCAGGCGCTTCATGGGTGAAATCCTTTGAAATATGCAGTATTGCGCCCGAGTATACCGAGCGACCGGTGGATTGCCTATGCAAGAGCCGATCCGTCGGGCGGGCTATGCTTAGCTGCCATTAGCGTGTCTGGGGGCAGCGCCTGGAGGGCTAAACCTTTGCATTCAGTGCTCGGCGCCCGTATCTTGCCGGGCTTGCCCGTAAAGCAGCCAATTTCGAGGTTCTTGCAATGAGTTTGAGCGAAGCGCGTTTCCATGATCTGGTCGACGCCACCCAACAGGCCTTGGAAGACCTGTTCGACGAAAGCGGCCTGGACCTGGACATGGAAAATTCGGCCGGCGTGCTGACGGTCAAGTTCGAAGGGGGGGCGCAGTTGATCTTCAGTCGCCAGGAGCCGCTGCGTCAGCTGTGGTTGGCTGACCGCTCCGGAGGCTTTCACTTCGACTACGACGAAGAGAGCGGCAAGTGGGTGTGCGAGAAGAGCGAGGAGCTCTTGGGCGAGATGCTCGAGCGTATTGTCTGGGAGCGGGCCGGCGAAAAGCTGGACTTCGACGAGATCTGACATGGCAAGCCAGGCGCGGCCGCCCAAGCCGCTGTACAGCAATGTAAGTCCTGCGGTGCCTTCACCCTGCATCAGCGTGTGCAGGCTCGATGAGCAGCGGGTCTGCACCGGCTGCCACCGGCACGTCGAGCACATTCGTGAATGGCGTTCGGCCGACGACGAGCGCCGCCGGCAGATTTGCCGCGAGGCCCAGGCGCTGCGCGCACGGGCTTGAGTATTTGCCCGGCTGTGGTAGTGTCGGGCTATGCGTCGGTGACGCGAAAGCATCCACAAACCCCGCCCTTGGGCGGGGTTTTGCTTTATCTGCGGGTAGAAAACCGCCTGTTCAAAGGAGCCTGACTGGATCATGAGCACCAAGCCTTCCCTCATCCTCACCCGGCTGGACGTACAGCGTCTGGAGCGCCTGATCGACAGCCTCGACGAAAGCACGCCGGGGGTGCTTGCCTTGCAGCAAGAGCTGGACCGTGCCGGTCAGGTGGTCGGCCATGAGCAAGTGCCTGCTGGTGTGGTGACCATGAACTCGCGGGTGCATTGCCAGGAGCAAGCCAGCGGCAAGGACTACCACCTGACGCTGGTGTACCCCAAGGACGCGGGCGGTGAGGGCAAGGTTTCGATCCTGGCGCCGATCGGTTGTGCGCTGCTGGGCTTGTCGGTAGGCGAGCAGATCGACTGGCCGGCGCCAGGGGGCAAGACGTTGAAGCTCAAACTGCTCGAGGTCGAATACCAGCCAGAGGCCGCAGGCGATTTCGAGCTCTAATCCCAGCCCGGTCCTTCAGGGCGTGTTCTGCGCCCTGAGCAGGCAAGCGTGGATGCAGTTGTCGACGATACGGCTGCGTAGCGACCAATCGGTATTGATGATGTGGAAGCCCTGGATGTAGCTGTCGAGGTCTACGGATTCGAACCACTCATCGATCTTGTCGCTGAAGTCGTCAGGGGTGAACAGCACTTTGTTGTACTTGGCGCACTGGATCGAGCGTAGCGTGCCATCGGGCTTATAGCGCTTGCTGTTGTGGTCCATGAAAGCTTTCAATTCTGCGGTCGAAGGTGTGTTCTCACCCATCCAGACCTGTTCCACGCCGTCCCAGTGGCCGGGTGCAGCTTTATCGTTGTAGGCGATCACCACCGTTTTGCCTGGGTAGTCATTCCACAACTGCTCCAGGGTCAGTGGGTGCAAGTCATAGGGGATGATCCGCTGGCCCAAGTGCTTGTCCAGCATAGCTAGCAGCCACTCGTGCTCCTGAGCACTGAAATTATCGAACTGATGGAAGTCGAGGATGATGATTTCTCGTTCATTGCCAGGCTCGGCATAGAAACGCTGCAGCTCGGCGACGATGTCGCCCAGCACGGTACGCCCCGATGTACTCATGTGATACAGCTTGTATCGGTTGGGTGAATCGGGCGTGTATTCGCGGTTGGCACGCACACGCAGGTCCAGCACCCGAATACCCCCCCGAATCTGCTCGATGCACGCGACGTCCTGAGTCACCTCTTGGGGCGGTACGATGTTGTCGGCTTGTTTATCCATGCCCGAATCATGGCTGCCCGGCAGGATCAGCTGATCAATACGCAGGCGACCCAGCTCGGGCAAACTGCCCATCCAGTTCTGCTTGTTCATGACACACCTCAGTCATTGAATGAGGCTCGAGCATGTCGCTGGCACACATGGCTATGCAGAGGGAAATGTCAGTGGGTTGAGTTGACGGGCGCAGCCTGGATCTGCTCCAGTCCCCGGTTGAGCGCATGCTCAAGTTGACCCTTGTAATGCAGGTAGAGGCTGGTCGAGCCCTGCTCGTCCTTCAGCAGTTCGGAAAGGTCCAGGTCAGTGATGTAGCAGCGATACTGCGCGGCTGCGCGGCGCTGCCCAAGGATCTGCCGGGCCACTGCCTGGTAGAGCAGGGCACCATGCTCCAGTTCGGAGAACTCCCGCTGATCACAATACAACGTAACGTGCATTACGCCCTGTGCACCTGCCTGTACGATGGCCTGCACCTCGTAATAAGGCTGGCCGCTGGCAACGCTTGGCGCAGGCCTTGGTTCGACACTACGTGCTTTGCCCGGACCTGAAGGCATCAATTGCGCGTACTGAATTTCCAGTGTGGCCAGTTGCAGGCTATCCAGTGGCAAGCGCGCGTCGTGGCGCATCACCACAGAATGCAGAAAACGTTGCAACGGCAGCAGCAGGTGGCTTTCATCAGAGAACGGCAGGCGCTGTTGCCACAACGCGTTGTACTCATCCAGCACATACAGGTCGGCCCAGCCATCGAACAGGCGATAAAACACCTGAATGCAATTGCGCCGGCCTTGCTCCAGCAGCAGGGGCAGGTCGTAGTCCTGCAGGGCATTGCCATCAAGGTACAAGGGGCTGTAGCAGCTGCGCACTTCGCCCAGGTGAGCCAGCAGGGCTTCATGGTCGGCCATGGTTGCCAGGCTGACCTGGCCGGGCAGCAATTCCAGTACATGGATGTATTGCGCCACTTGCAGCAGGTAGCGGTGATTCAGGCGCTGGTCGAGCAGCAGCTGCGCCGTGTCGAAAATCTCTTCCACCCGCTGGCTGATGGCCTGGGCGCGGTTGTGGCAGAAGCAGCGCACCTGTAAATGTGGGCGATGGTTTCGTTGGCCCAGGCTGTTGAGAAAGTCCTGCAGGCAACGCAGCAGGGCGTGCTCACCGTCGTAACGCTGTACCAGGACCTCGTTCCAGCTATTGAGTGTGATCTGGTCCAGGGTCAGTACCAGGTTCTCGCGCACACCGGCATAGCTCAGCGAGTCGGTGCGCTCGGTGGTCATCAAGATGTTCAGGTCGCGGTGTTGGCGCAGCGGGTCGACGCCGACATTCACCAGCAGCAGGACTGCGTTCGCCGCGCTCGGTTGCAGCAGATATTCTTCGCTGACGCTACCCAGTGGCAGAGGAATGCTTTGCTGCAGGCTGCTGAGCAGGTTGAACAGTTCGAACTCGCTGAGGTCGCTGTCACCGGGGTGCAGGGCCAGCCGCGTCGTGGTGTCTATGACCCCGTTGCGGTGTGCCCAGGTCAACAGTTCAAGCAGCTCGCGGCAACGCTTGATCGGGTTGAAATGCTCCCATTCGTGCACCGCCAGGTTGCCGTTGTACAGCCCCCAGTGATACGTACCAGGTTCCTTGCGGTTCGGTGATTGCACCAGGGTCAGGGTGTCTTCGGCGATGTCTGGAGCAATACCAGGGTTGATCACTTCGATCTTGCCGGCCCGGCGCTCGAACGCTGCGTACAGGCGCCGGCCCAGCACATTGAGGTCGCGTAGTTCGGCACGGCTGCTGGCGCCCTGGCTTTGCGCGAATCGGCCGAGAAAGCGATAGCTCTGGTTGAGTTCTGCCACCACCTCCCGGCGTTCGACAGCGACCTGACGCACCTTCCACTGGCTGCGGCTGTCGAGCATGGCTAACTGGCGCGCGTCCCACCCCCATTCATCAGTCAGGCGTTGCAGCAGTTGACGTTGCCAGCCGTTACTGCGGCTGCGGTCCAGGCTGCTCAGCTTCTTATTGACCTTCAGGTACAGGCTGCGCCGAACCAGTTCGAGACGTGCGGTTTCGCCGCGGCCCTGCAGATAGCGTTCTATTCGGCGGTACACCATGACGTATGGGTCGAGCTCGTCAAGGTCTAGGTGATTGGCAAATACCGCCTGCTTGTAGTCCAGGCTCAGGCAGCGCACGTTCGGGTGCTCGCTGGCGTAAGCTTCGGTGAGTAGCAGCTTGAGCAGCGATTTATAGGGCGAATCAATGGCTTTATAAAGCTGCCACAGGCCGGCACCGACATATTCCCTGGGCGGAATATGCGCCAGGTTGCCGAGGTCGAGGGCGTCCTGGTTACGAATGAACCGCTTGGACAAAAGTGTTTGCGTGTAAGCCTGGTAGTTGTGCTCTTCATAGGCCGGCACCAACCACCATAGCGGCGTGCGCCCGGCTAGCCAGATGGCGGTGCGATAGAACTCATCGAGTAACAGATAGTGCTGGGTAGTGCCGCAATCGTCGGAGCTGAGCTGGCTGTCACGCTGGCCCTGGGCGAAGCTTTGGGGGTCGATCAGAAAAAAATGTGCTTCGGCGCCTTGGCTGGCTGCCCAAGTTTCCAGCAGCAGGCATTTGCGCCGCAGCTCCTCGCGCTGGGCCTCGTCCAGGCCAGGGGCATGGCAGACCCAAAGATCCATGTCGCTTTGTTCGGCCTGAGCCAGCGAGCCCAAGCTGCCCATCAGAAATAGGCCATGAATTGGCCGTGGTGGGTTGCCGTGGCGGGTCTTGTAAGCGAACGAGCGTGCCAGGCGCTGCGCATCGGCGATTTGCTCGGCATGCGGTTCGTACCCCGCAACCCCTGCGGGGGTGGCGCCAGAAACGTAGCCTGGCAATAGCGGGTGGTTGACGTGGAACAACAGCGGCAGCAGGGTCAGGACCAGCTGCTGGCGGCTCGAAAGCCCCTCCATTGCCCGCTCCAGCCGGCATTGGTTGATGTGTAGAAACCGCGCACGCAATGTCGCCAGCACCTTGCGGTCGATTCCTTCGTCCAGGTCAGGGCGGATTTCGTGGGGGTGGCTCATTGCACACTCGGGGGGCGGGCCGGGGAACTGTGGCGAGTTTAGCCTGAGTGGTGCAGTGGGATAAGCGGAATATGGATTATTGGCGCCATTTTTCTAACGCCCTCTTCGCGCAGCGTTGCGCGAAGAGGCGGCATGGGTTCAGGCCGGCTGCGGTGCCTTGAGGATGTTGAGCAGCAGATGCACGCTTTCTGCCGCATCATGCCCAAGGCTTGTAAGGTAGCCACCGTCAGGCTGGTCGGTCACCTGCTTGTCATACAGGCGTTGCGCGGCGGCAACCAGGGTGGGGGAGGCGTTTGCGTGGATCTTGATCCCTTCTTGGTTGCTGTCCAGGTTGAACAGGGCGAGCACTTCCATTTCGGCGATCAGTTCGGGGGTGAAGGACATGGCGACTCCTGACTTCCAGACAAGGATGGCGGCACCGCCAGCGGTGCCTGACCCTGGAGTGTAGTCGGGTTATGCGTCGTCGCCTTGATCTGCCTCAGGCGGCAGCTCGGGCAAGGCGCGAAGGGCGTCTTCGTACCACTGGCCGTTGAATGGGCGATCTTCCTTGAGCATGTTGTCGATTTCGATGGCCAGCACGTGGGCCATGAGGTTGAGAATGTCTTCGCGCTCGTAGCCCACCAGAGTCAGTTTGTTGAACGTGGCCTTGGCGGCCGGCGGTTCACCGCTTTCGATCTGGTTCTCGATGGCTTCGGTCAGGGTCGCCTCGGCGAAGGCTTCGTCGTCGTTGTCGATTTCGTCATGTTCGCTCATGGCGGTACTCCTTGGGTGGGAGGGACAGTTTGCCATGCCTTCGCTGGCAATGCCCGGTCATCGACCGTGTGCATGACGCTGGTCAGGCAACGGTAGACGGTCTATAACAGCCGGGCCATTCCCACACGGCCTGGAGGCTGTAACCCCATGCTCAAGCTTCACGGATTCTCGGTCAGCAACTACTACAACATGGTCAAGCTGGCCCTGCTGGAGAAAGGCGTGCCTTTTGAAGAGGTCACGTTCTACGGCGGGCAAGCGCCGCATGCGCTGGATGTCAGCCCGCGCGGCAAGGTGCCAGTGCTGGAAACCGAGCACGGCTTTATCAGCGAAACCAGCGTCATCCTCGACTACATCGAGCAGACCCAGCCAGGTAAAGCGCTGCTGCCAAGCGACCCGTTCAGCCAGGCCAAAGTGCGCGAGCTGCTAAAAGAAATCGAACTGTATATCGAGTTGCCAGCACGTACCTGCTATGCCGAGTCGTTCTTCGGCATGGCGGTGGAGCCGCTGATCAAGGAGCGTGCGCGCACCGAATTGCTGGCCGGGTTCGCCACCCTCAAGCGCAATGGTCGCTTCGCGCCTTACGTGGCGGGTGAACAGCTGACCCTGGCCGACCTGATGTTCTGCTTCTCGGTGGACCTTGCGTGCGCAGTGGGCAAGAAGGTACTGGGCATCGACCTGCTGGCGGACTTCCCCCAGGCCAAGGCGTTGCTGCAGCTGATGGGCGAGAACCCGCACATGGCACGGATCGTGGCGGATAAGGAGGCTGCGATGCCAGCCTTCATGGAAATGATCCGCAGCGGTAAACGCTGAGGGCTCAGCGCAAGCCGTCGCCAGTGAAGCCTTCGCTGTAAAGGCTTCACCGGCGATCCAGAGCACGCGCTGGCGATAGGAGTCAGCGCGAAGCCAGCAGCGCCTTGCCGCGCGCGACCGCAGCGCGAACCTGGGCCGGGGCGGTACCACCGATGTGGTCACGCGCGTTCACCGAGCCTTCCAGAGTCAGCACGGCGAACACATCCTGCTCGATCTGGTCGCTGAACTGGCGCAGCTCGTCCAGGCTCATTTCGGCCAGGTCTTTGCCGGTGTCCACGCCATACTTCACGGCATGGCCGACGATTTCGTGGCAATCACGGAACGGCAGGCCACGTCGGACCAGGTAGTCGGCCAGGTCGGTGGCGGTCGAGAAGCCGCGCAGGGCCGCTTCGCGCATGATCGCGTGCTTGGGCTTGATCGCCGGGATCATGTCGGCGAAGGCGCGCAGCGAGTCGCGCAGCGTGTCGGCAGCGTCGAACAGCGGCTCTTTGTCTTCCTGGTTGTCTTTGTTGTAGGCCAGTGGCTGGCCTTTCATCAGGGTCAACAGCCCGGTCAGCGCGCCGAACACTCGGCCGCTCTTGCCGCGCACCAGTTCAGGTACGTCGGGGTTCTTTTTCTGCGGCATGATCGAGCTGCCGGTGCAGAAGCGATCAGGCAGGTCGATGAACTGGAATTGGGCGCTGGTCCACAGCACCAGCTCTTCGGAGAAGCGCGACAGGTGCATCATCGCCACGCTGGCGGCAGCGCAGAACTCAATGGCGAAGTCACGATCCGAAACGCCGTCCAGCGAGTTGCCGGCCACGGCTTCGAAGCCCAGCAGCTGGCAGGTCAGCTCACGGTTGATCGGGTAGGTGGTACCGGCCAGTGCGGCACTGCCCAGAGGCATGCGGTTGGTGCGCTTGCGGCAGTCCACCAGGCGCTCGTAGTCGCGGCTGAGCATTTCGAACCAGGCCAGCAGGTGGTGGCCGAAAGTCACCGGCTGGGCGGTTTGCAGGTGAGTGAACCCAGGCATGATGGTTTCGGCTTCACGCTCGGCCTGCTCCAGCAGGCCCTGCTGCAGGCGGGTGATTTCGGCAAGGATCAGGTCGATCTCGTCACGCAGCCACAGACGGATATCGGTGGCCACCTGGTCGTTGCGGCTGCGGCCTGTGTGCAGCTTCTTGCCGGTGATACCGATGCGGTCGGTCAGGCGCGCTTCGATGTTCATGTGTACGTCTTCAAGGTCGACGCGCCAGTCGAAACTGCCGGCCTCGATTTCACCCTGAATAGTTTTCAGGCCATCGATGATGGTGTCGCGTTCGGCATCGCTCAGTACGCCGACCTGCGCCAGCATGCTGGCGTGGGCGATCGAACCCATGATGTCGTGGCGGTACAGGCGCTTGTCGAAGTCGACCGAGGCGGTGAAACGGGCGACGAAGGCGTCGACGGGTTCACTGAAGCGGCCGCCCCAGGACTGATTGGTCTTGTCGGTGCTCATGGATTCACTCATTGCAGGCGTGAACGAAAAAGTGGCGCCGATGATAGCAGGGTTGGGCCTTGCGCCGCAGGGCGTCGGTCGACAGAAACCGTTGCAAAACACACCCCAATGTCGCACACGACGATATTCACCGATTGAACGGCAGTGTTCCATGGACCGTCTACAGTTGGACAGAGGACTGGCAGCGTTTCTGCCGGCTCAGTGAATCTTTGGCCTTCGTACCGGTCTAGAGCGTGACCGCAGCGTCGCTCGACCTGCTCTTGTCTACGCTATACCTGTGCGAGACTCACTCAGGAATCCAGAGCAATTATGAATGTCCTGATCGTTGATGATGAACCCCAAGCCCGTGACCGCCTCACACGCATGATCGCTGAACTGGAGGGGTACACCGTGCTGGAGCCCAGCGCCACGAATGGCGAAGAGGCCCTGGCGCTGATCGAAAGCCTCAAGCCGGATGTGGTGCTGCTGGACATCGGCATGCCAGGCCTGGATGGCCTGCAGGTCGCCGCTCGCCTCTGCGAGCGCGAGTCGCCCCCTTCGGTGGTGTTCTGCACCGGTGACGATGAATACGGCGCCGAGGCGTTCAAAGACAGCACCCTCAGCAACGTGACCAAGCCGATTCAGCCCCAGGCCCTGCGCGATGCACTGCGCAAGGCCGATAAACCCAACCGTGCCCAGTTGGCAGCACTGACTCGGCCTGGCAGCGAGGGTGGCAGCCCGCGCAGCCACATCAGTGCCCGCACGCGCAAAGGGATCGAGCTGATTCCATTGCCACAAGTCATTTATTTCATCGCCGATCACAAATACGTCACCTTGCGTCACGAAACCGGCGAGGTATTGCTGGATGAGCCGCTCAAGGCTTTGGAGGACGAATTCGGCGAACGTTTCGTGCGCATCCACCGTAATGCATTGGTAGCCCGTGAGCGCATCGAGCGCCTGCAACGCACACCCCTGGGGCATTTTCAGTTGTTCCTCAAGGGCTTGGACGGTGATGCGCTGACCGTTAGCCGTCGGCATGTGGCGGGCGTGCGCAAAATGATGCAGTCCCTTTGAGGCTGTGCTGCCGCGCCCGCCGCTACAGGCCTCGACAGGTTCCTGACCCACATCTGCTAGCGATGCCGATGATGCTGTTATCATCAGCGGCATTTCTTTGGATCGGGGCGTTTCATGTCCACTCGCGAAATCCGCATTGCCACCCGTAAAAGTGCCTTGGCCCTGTGGCAGGCCGAATACGTCAAAGCCCGCCTCGAGCAGGCCCACCCCGGGCTGCTGGTGACCCTGGTGCCGATGGTCAGCCGCGGCGACAAGCTGCTCGATGCACCGCTGGCGAAAATCGGCGGCAAGGGCCTTTTCGTCAAGGAGCTGGAAAACGCCCTGCTGGACAATGAAGCCGACATCGCGGTGCATTCGATGAAGGATGTGCCCATGGACTTCCCCGACGGCCTGGGGCTGTATTGCATCTGCGAGCGCGAAGACCCGCGCGATGCCTTCGTTTCGAACAAACATGCCAGCCTTGCGGCTTTGCCCGCCGGTAGCATCGTCGGCACTTCCAGCCTGCGCCGCCAGGCGCAGTTGCTGGCCCGTCGGCCGGACCTGAAAATCCACTTCCTGCGCGGTAACGTCAACACTCGCCTGGCCAAGCTCGATGCCGGAGAGTACGACGCCATCATCCTCGCGGCGGCAGGTCTGATACGCCTAGGTTTCGAAGACCGCATCACTGCCAGCATGGGCGTCGACGACAGCCTGCCAGCCGGCGGCCAGGGCGCAGTGGGTATCGAGTGCCGCAGCGCGGACAGCGAAATTCATCAATTGCTGGCGCCACTGCACCATGCAGATACCGCCGACCGCGTGGTCGCTGAGCGCGCCTTGAACAAACGCCTCAATGGCGGCTGTCAGGTGCCGATCGCCTGTTACGCAGTGCTTGAAGGTGACCAGCTGTGGCTGCGCGGCATGGTCGGCCAGCCCAGTGGCGGCACCCTGCTGATGGCCGAGGCCCGCGCGCCGCGCGAAGCTGCGCAAAGCCTGGGTGTGCAGGTTGCCGAAGATCTTCTGGGGCAGGGCGCGCAAGCCATCCTCGAAGAGGTCTACGGTGAGGCCGGGCATCCGTGAGCACCTGGCGCCTGCTGCTGACCCGGCCTGAAGAGGACTGCGCGGTACTGGCGCAGCAGCTGGCCTGCGCGGGTGTGGCCAGCAGTTGCTTGCCGTTGCTGGCCATCGAGCCCGTTGCCTTGGCAGACGGCCCCCTGCGCCAATTGGCCGGGCTGGCGCAGTACCAAGCCATCATTGTGGTCAGCAAGCCCGCTGCGCGCCTATTGCTTGAGCAGTTGCAGCGAGCTGGCCGGCAGGCGCCCGTGGCAGCCTGGTTTACCGTGGGGCAGGCCACGGCAGCCGTCTTGCAGGGCGCCGGGCTTCGGGTATCGTTCCCTACCGAAGGTGACGACAGCGAAGCATTGCTCAAGCTTGCGGCCTTGCACCAGGCCATCAGCGTGCCTCAGGCGCGTGTGCTGATCGTTCGAGGCGTGGGAGGTCGTGAACTGCTCGCCGAGCGTCTTGCAGAGCAAGGTGCTAGTGTCGATTATCTGGAACTGTATCGTCGCTGCCTGCCGGAGTACCCGGCCGGTACGCTGATGCGACGCATTGAAGCGGAACGCCTCAATGGCCTGGTGGTCAGCAGTGGGCAGGGTCTTGAACATCTGCAGCAGCTGGCCGCCACCGATTGGCCGCAGCTGGCCAGCCTGCCGTTGTTCGTGCCGAGCCCGCGGGTCGCGGAGCAGGCCCGGGCCGCTGGTGCCCTAAAGGTTGTGGATTGCCATGGCGCGAGCGCCACGGCTTTGCTGGCAGCGGTGCAGCGTAGTGTTGCACCTGCCTCTCAAGGCGCTTCGAACTAGCGCGAAGCGCCCCCATGCGAAGGATGGATACGTGAGCGAAACTGTCTTGTCCAACAATGATCAGCCGTCGGCGCAGGAGCCGGCGCAACCTTTCACCGACAAGCCCGTCAAGCGCTCTGGCAATGGTCTGGCCGTGCTAGCGCTGTTGCTGGGTGCCGCTGGGCTAGCCGCCGGTGGTTGGGGTGTCTGGCAAGTGCGCCACCTTCAAAGCAGCGCCCTGAACCAGGGCCAGCACATCGAAACGCTTGACCAGCGCGCCGTAGCGCTGCAGCAGCGCGAGCAGCAGATCAGCGCGCAGCTGGCGAGCCTGCCGGCAGCCAGCGAGCTGGAAGACCGTCGCCGTTTGGTAGCGCAACTGCAGGGCGATCAGCAACGTCTGAGCCAGCGCTTGGAAACCGTGCTGGGCGAAAGCCGCAAAGAGTGGCGTTTGGCCGAAGCTGAACATCTACTGCGCCTGGCGACCCTGCGCTTGTCGGCGCTGCAGGATATCACCAGCGCCAAAGCGCTGGTCGAAGGTGCCGACCAAATCCTGCGCGAACAGAGCGACCCGGGTGCATTTGCCGCTCGCGAGGAACTGGCGCGTAGCCTGGCTACGCTCAACAGCACCCAACAACCCGACCGCACTGGCCTGTTCCTCGAGCTTGCCGCCCAGCGCGACCTGGTGCAGCAACTGAGCGCCCAATCCCCGGAGTTCACCAGCAATGCCAACGCGCTCGGCGCGCTGAGCAGCGACGGCGATGTGGCTAGCCGCCTGTCCCAGTGGTGGTCGGAAATTTCCAAGTACTTCCAGATCGACTTCAATGCTGACGACAATGTGCGGCCGTTGCTGGCCGGGCAGCAGTTGAACCAGCTGCGACTGGCTTTAAGCCTGACCCTTGAGCAGGCCCAGTGGGCTGCCCTCAACGGCGAAGCCAAGGTCTATACCCAGGCTTTGGATGATGCGCGCAGCGTGCTGCTGGCCAACTTCAACGCAGACAATCCGCAAAGCAAGGCGATGCTCGACAGCCTCAACGCGTTGGCCGATCAGCCGGTATCGGTAGTCACCCCGGACCTGAGCGAAAGCCTGGCGGCGGTGCAGGCCTATATCCAGCGCCGCCATCTGCCTGCTGAGGCGCAAGGGGGCAAACCATGAAGCGTGTCTACCTGCTGGCCGTGCTGGCGATCGTGGTCGCTGCAGCCTTGGGCATCGCAGTGGCCAAGCATACGGGTTATGTGCTGATCAGCTATGGGAGCTTCCGTTATCAGTCCGGGCTGTGGGCTGCGCTCGCGGCCTTGGCTGGCGTGATCCTGCTGCTGTTGCTGCTGCGCTACCTGGTTGGATTGCTGCTGACTTCAAGTGGCGTGGTCAACCCTTGGTCGCGGCGCAACCGCAGCCGAAGGGTGCGAATCGCCATCGAACAAGGCCAACTGGACCTGGCCGAGGGTCGCTGGGCCAGTGCGCAGCGTCACCTGCACCGTGCTGCCGAGGCCGAGCGCCAGCCATTGCTTTATTACCTTGGCGCCGCGCGTGCAGCCAATGAACTGGGGCGAAAGGAGGACAGCGACAACCTGCTGGAGCGTGCGCTGGAGCGCCAGCCCCAGGCCGAGCTGGCCATTGCACTGACCCACGCGCAATTGCAGATGGACCGAGGCGAGCACGATGCTGCATTAGAAACGTTGATGGCCATGAACGAGCGCCATCCTCATAACGCCCAGGTGTTGCGCCTGTTGCAGCGCCTGCACCTGGAGCGTGGTGACTGGTCGGCGTTGATTCGTCTGCTGCCGGATCTGCGCAAAGGCAAGGTACTGCCGGTCGATGAGCTCGCTGCGTTGGAGAAGCGGGCATGGGGCCAGAACCTTGGCCTGGCCACAACCCGAGGCGAGGATTTGCAAGCCTCGCGCCAGGCACTCGAGCGGGCCTGGCAGCAATTGACCGCAGCCCAGCGCCAGGAGCCACAGCTGGTGCTGGCCTATGCGGAACAGTTGCGCCAGCTGGGTGCTCAAGGTGAAGCCGAGCAGGTGCTGCGTACCGCGCTCAAGCGCAACTACGAAAGCCACCTTGCGCGCTTGTACGGCCTGGTACGCGGCGATGACCCTGCGCGGCAGTTGCAGGCTGCAGAGGGCTGGTTGAAAGAACATCCGCAAGATCCAAGCCTGTTGCTCACGCTTGGTCGGCTGAGCCTGCAGAACCGTTTGTGGGGCAAAGCGCGCGATTATCTCGAGAGCAGCCTGCGCATGGAGCGTAATCCAGAAGCTTGTGCCGAGCTTGCGCGCCTGCTGGCCAGCTTGGGCGAAACCGAACGCAGTAATCAGCTGTTTCAAGAAGGTTTGGGCTTGCTTGATGAGCGTCTACTGGCGCTGCCGTTGCCCGAGAGCGAGCGGGCCTGAGTGCTCCATGAGCCCGCGTGGCGCGCGGGCTCATGTGGGCGGATGACGCCTTTCTAGTGGAAAGTTAATTTCGCAACCTTCCCTGAGAAGTTTCCTACAAGCCAAGTGGAAACTTCCCCGCTCATATAGGGACTTCTCATTCCAGTAGCGCCTTGAAACAACCCCGGATTTTCCTCTACCGTTCCAAGCCACTACAACTTTTCCGGGATTTCTACTGCCCATGTCGTTGGCCAGTCTGCGCGCACTGTTCATTCCGGTATGCCTTGCCTCGTTGGCAGTGTTGGGCGCTTCCTTCTATCTCGAAAGTGTGCTTGGGCTCGTACCTTGCGCTTTATGTTTCAGCCAGCGTGTATTGCTGGGCATGTATGCATTGGTGTGCCTCTGTGCGGCAGTGCACGCGCCTGGCACTACCGGGGTCAGGCGCTACGCTCAAACAGCGCTGTTGTGCGCATTCGGCGGTGCCGCACTGGCAGCGCGGCATGTGTGGGTGCAGGGCTCGGTCGATGCGAGCCCGATGTGCTGGCTGCCAATAGGGCGCATGTTCGAACTGTCCTGGCGTGAGGCTGCCCGCCAGCTCCTGCTCGGCGGCCCCGATTGCAGCTCGTTGGCCTGGAGCTTTCTCGACCTGACCTTGCCAGAGTGGAGTTTGCTGGCGTTTCTCCTGCTGGCGGCGGTCCCCTTGAGTTGCCTGCTCGCCTTTCGCTTTCGCTCGCTCGGTCATCCCTGACCTGCCGCGCGCCGATCAGCCTTCGCACGACCAATGGTGGTGAAGCCGGCCATTAAACACTTGTATGAACTTAGTCTGCTGCGTACCTTGATGCCAAGCACGCGCGGGAATAATCTCCCAGCACGCATACCGAGAATACAACTGCCCGATGTCGTCCTGCTGATGTCACTTTGTGCTGCATGGTCGTGGTGCGAGGCGCAGGGGCATCTACCCAGAAGGCCAGAAGGGAAGAGATCGCCATGCTCGATAGTTGTCAGAACGCCCAGGAACGCTGGGGTGGGGTTCACAAGCTGATCGACCGTTGGCTCGAGGAGCGAAAGGAACTGATCCAGGCTTTCCGCACCTTGCGCGACGCCAAGCCGGCGTTTGCCGACAAAGACAAGAACCGCGATTTCTGTGCGGTGCTGGTCGACTATGTGTCCGCCTGGCACTTTGAAGTCAGTGAGCAGCTAGTCACCGAGGCAAAGGCGTTCGGCGATGAGAAAGCGCTGAAACTGGCCGACGAGATCAGCCCGCGGATCAGCGACATTACCCAGATCGCCCTGGCCTTCAATGACCATTGCGAGAAGGGCGAGTGCAAGGACACCGAACGCTTCGCCGAGAAACTCGGCAAGTTGGGCAGCCTGTTGCACGAGCGTTTCGAACTCGAAGATTGCCTCATCGAAGTGCTGCATAACGCGCACAAGGAAGAGGGCGCGGTCGAGGCCTGACGGCGGGCCTCAGCCGCCGACGGCCAGCAAGTCGATTTCGAACACCAGCGGCGTGTAGGGCGCGATCAAGTCGCCGGCCCCCTCGGCACCATAGGCTTGGGCCGAGGGTATGACCACACGCCAGCTCGAACCCGCTTTCATGTGTGGCAGTGCCACCTGCCACCCTTCAATTACCGAGTCCAGGCTGAACCACTGCGGTTGCTGGTTCTGATCGAATACCGTGCCGTCGGGCAACCTACCCACGTAACGTACCTGGACCTTGCCATGGGGTTGCGGTTGCGCGCCGGTACCCGCCTTCAACTCGGTGTACAGCACTCCCTCAGGCAACTCGTGCACGCCGGCTCGGGCGCGCTCGTTGGCCATGAAACGGGTTTCAACGGCTTGCAGTTTTGCTGCATTGGCTTGTTCAGCAGCTGTGTTGGCCTGCTCCTCATGCTGTTGGAGGATGGTCTGCATCGTAGCTTGGTCAAGCTTTAGTGGTTGGCCCTGGTACGCGTCACGCAGCCCTTCGACCAGTGCATCCAGTTGCAGGCCAGGCACCTCCTGGCGCAGGCGCTCACCCAAGCTGGCGCCGAGACTGTAGGCCAGATCTCGATCATTGGCAGGCGCAGTATTGGTGGTCGCCAAGGCTAAAGGCGCCATCAGGCAAAGGCTGAATACAAGGTAGCGCGACATGGGCAACTCCAGCTCGACAAGCCGTGGAGTATGCCAGTCTTATTCAGCCGATATGCGTGAATATCAGCAACCTTTTGTTAAGCAACTACACTTGCACGCAGCTGCAAAATGACAACTTTGCCCAGGCATGCAACGCGGCACACACAATACTGTCAACATGCCCTAGCGGCGGTAGCAGCACAAGCATAGTATGAGCCGCAATCTCGTCAGCCAGGAGGTAAACCATGTCGGCTAAAAAGAAGCCAGTAAGCACGCCGTTACACCTGCTCCAGCAACTTTCGGGCAGCTTGCTCGAACATTTGGAAGAGGCCTGCTCGCAAGCGCTGGCTGATGCAGAGAAACTGCTGGCCAAGTTGGAAAAGCAACGTGGCAAAGCCCAGGAAAAACTGCACAACGGGCGCTTGAAGTTGCAGGATTCAGCCAAGGCAGGTAAAGCCAAGGCACAAAGCAAGGCGCAAAAGGCTATTACTGAGCTTGAAACCTTGCTCGACTCGCTCAAGGATCGTCAGACCCAGACCCGAGCTTATATCCAACAGCTAAAACGCGATGCCCAGGAAAGCCTGAAACTGGCCCAAGGTGTCGGTAAGGTGCGCGAAGCGGCTGGCAAGGCGCTGGACAAGCGTGCAGTGGCTGACAAGGCCGAGAAACCAGCGGCTGGCAAACCTGCGAGCCGGGTCGCTGCAAAGGCTCCTGCCAAGCCAGCTGCAGCCAAAACACCGACCCGCGCCGCTGCATCCAAAACGGCTGCCAAGACCACTACTTCCCAGTCTGCAGCAGCCAAGCCAGCCGCCGCCGCCAAACCGGCTGCGAAAACCGCCGCCGCCAAGCCAGTAGCTAAACCCGCAGCAACCAAGGCACCTGCCAAAACAGCAGCCAAGCCAGCAGCGGCCAAGTCAGCAGCGGCCAAGCCAGCCGCCGCCAAACCGGCTGCGAAAACTGCCGCCGCCAAGCCAACAGCTAAACCCGCAGCAACCAAGGCGCCTGCCAAAACAGCGGCCAAGCCAGCAGCGGCTAAGCCAGTCGCCGCCAAGCCAGCAGCAAAACCTGCCGCGAAAGCGCCAGCAAGATCCACTTCGGCAAAACCTGCCGACGGCAAGCCGGCTGCGCCCGCCAACAATGAGCCATCGACTCCGTCGGCCAGCACATCGGCGCCAGGCAGCACCCCAGCTCAGCCGTCTTCTTCAGCGTCCTGAAGCCCCGCGGCCGCGACGCGCAACGTGTTCAGCGCGTCATGGCCGCGAGCCTGCTCCGGCGCCAGCCGGTGCAGCCAATCACTCGCCGTTTCACTGGCGCCTGTAGGCCATTGCTTTGCGCAGTTCTGCAGCCGTTCAAGCAGCGTTTGTTCTGCATGTAACTCCAGGCCCTTCACCTGTGCACGCAATGTCGCCAGCAATGGGTCGTGCTGAGCGGGCGTGCGCCATTGCTGGCGCAAATGGCGTAACGGTTCTACCACGGCTGTTTGCCAGGGCTCGGCAATTGCCCGCAGCGCCTGAGCGCGCTGTTCACTGAAAGCCACTTCACGCGCCTGTAGCCAGGTGGCGCAGAGTAGCAGGCAAACATCGCCACCCATTGCCTGCACATCAAGGCAGGCCGTTTCGACACCCGGGCGTTCGTACAGCGCCAGGGCGTGTTTCCACAGGTCGGTGTGCATCATTCCACTCACGCTGTGGGCCGAGGAAGCTGGTAGACTCCGCGACCACTATGATCAGACTATCCAACCTCACTTTACAGCGTGGTCCGCAGCGCTTGCTAGAAGGCGCCGAGATGACCCTGCACGCCGGTCACAAGGCCGGCCTGATCGGTGCCAACGGCGCCGGAAAATCCAGCCTGTTCGCGCTGCTGCGCGGTGAGCTTTCGCCCGATGCCGGCGATTGCCAGTTGCCCGCGGACTGGCGCATTGCTCACATGCGTCAGGAGGTCGATACCCTCGAGCGCCTGGCCGTGGACTATGTGCTCGACGGCGATGCCCGCCTGCGTAAGGTGCAAGCGGAACTTGCCGTGGCTGAACACGCCCACGATGGCACTGCCCTGGCACGCCTGCACAGTGAGCTGGAGGTCGCCGACGGCTATACCGCCGATGCCCGCGCGCGTAAGTTGCTCGCTGGGCTGGGCTTCACCAACGAGCAGATGGACCGCCGCGTCGGCGATTTCTCCGGTGGCTGGCGGATGCGCCTGAACCTGGCCCAGGCGCTGATGTGCCCGTCTGACTTGCTGCTGCTCGACGAGCCCACCAACCACTTGGACCTCGATGCGATTCTGTGGCTGGAAGACTGGCTCAAGGGCTATCCAGGTACCCTGCTGCTGATTTCTCACGATCGCGATTTCCTGGATGCCGTGGTCGACCATGTGCTGCATGTCGAGCAACGTAAGCTCAACCTTTACAAGGGCGGCTACACCGCCTTCGAGCGTACCCGCGCCGAGCGCCTGGCGCAGCAGCAGCAAGCCTACGAGAAGCAGCAGGCGCAGCGCGCGCACATGGAAAAGTACATCGCCCGCTTCAAGGCCCAGGCCACCAAAGCACGCCAGGCGCAAAGCCGCATCAAGGCCCTGGAGCGCATGGAAGAGCTGTCGGCGGCGCATGTCGATTCACCGTTCGACTTCGTCTTCCGCGAGTCGCAGAAAATCTCCAGCCCGTTGCTGAGCCTGTCCGAGGGCCGCCTGGGCTATGGTGACAAGGCGATTCTCGACAAGGTCAAGCTGCAGCTGGTACCGGGTGCCCGAATCGGCCTGCTCGGCCCCAATGGCGCCGGCAAGTCGACCCTGATCAAAAACCTGGCTGGCGAGCTTGAGCCGCTGTCGGGCCGCCTGGTACGTGGCGAGAACCTGGCCGTTGGCTACTTCGCTCAGCACCAGCTCGATTCTCTGGACGACAAAGCCAGCCCGCTGTTGCACCTGCAGCGCATCGCGCCGACCGAGCGCGAACAGACATTGCGCGACTTCCTGGGCGGTTTCGACTTCCATGGCGACCGTGTCGACGAGCCGGTGGTCAATTTCTCCGGTGGCGAAAAAGCCCGGTTGGCCCTGGCGCTGATCGCCTGGGAGCGGCCTAACCTGCTGCTGCTCGACGAGCCGACCAACCACCTGGACCTGGAAATGCGCCTGGCGCTGACCATGGCTCTGCAAGAATTTGCCGGTGCCGTGGTGGTGGTTTCCCACGACCGTCACCTGCTCAAAAGCACCACCGACGACTTCCTGCTCGTGGCTGATGGCAAGGTCGAGCCCTTCGATGGCGACCTGGACGACTATAGCCGCTGGCTGGTCGAGTACCGTCAGCGCAGCGCGCCAACCACCAGTGCCCCGCCCAACCCGGACAAGACCGACAAGAAGGCCCAGCGCCAGGCTGCAGCAGCTTTGCGCCAGCAGTTGGCGCCGCACAAGAAGGCAGCCGACAAACTGGAGGCCGAGCTTAGCCAAGTGCATGGCCAATTGGCCGAGGTGGAGGCTGCGCTGGGTGACGGGGGGGTTTACGAAGCGGCGCGCAAGGATGAATTGCGTGAACTGCTGGCTCGCCAGACCAAGCTCAAACAGCGCGAGGGCGAGCTGGAGGAGGCCTGGATGGAGGCTTTGGAAACGCTGGAAAGCATGCAGGCTGAGCTCGAAGCGTTGTCCTGATGCATAGGTGGCACCGTGCTGGCCATTTCGTCGGGGAGCCCGCTCCCACAACGGTCAGTGCCGGTGCCATCACTCAAGCAGAATTCGCTGGTTATTTTTTCGCCAACCCCTTAGCTTACTGTTTTGCAACAAATGTTGAGCGAGGTGTGTGATGTCGATGGAAGTGTGGCTGGGCTTCTTTGCCGCGTGCTGGGTGATCAGCCTTTCGCCGGGTGCCGGAGCGATTGCTTCGATGTCCAGTGGGTTGCAATACGGGTTCTGGCGCGGTTACTGGAATGCCTTGGGCTTGCAGCTAGGCCTGGTCGTGCAGATCGCTGTCATTGCCGCCGGCGTGGGTGCGATCCTTGCCGCTTCTGCCACCGCTTTCCATGTCATCAAGTGGTTCGGTGTCGCCTATCTGGTCTACCTGGCCTACAAGCAATGGCGCGCGCTACCCATGGACATGACTGACGAATCAGCGGTACGGCCGATCGGCAAGCCGTTGAGCCTGATGTTCCGCGGTTTTCTGGTCAACGTCAGCAACCCCAAGGCGCTGGTATTCATGCTGGCTGTATTGCCGCAGTTCATCAATCCACACGGAGCGCTGTTGCCGCAGTACATTGCCATTACCGTAACCATGGTCAGCGTCGACATGCTGGTTATGGCCGGTTATACCGGCCTGGCAGCGCGGGTGTTGCGCCTGTTGCGTACCCCCAGGCAGCAAAAGCGTCTGAACCGTACCTTCGCCGGTTTGTTCATTGGCGCGGCGACCTTCCTCGCCACTTTGCGTCGCGCGCCCATCTGATCGAATGCCGGGGCTGGTTTACAGCCCTGGCTACTTTTGCTTGCCCATCCTCCTTTTGTTGCGAGTCTTATCCGCCAGGGCGATGTCTATCTGGAGTCGGGTGACTGTAATCACCCAATCCATTTGAGCATGAAGCAGTGCCACTAAGGGGTACCGCAAGCCATTGTCGGGTCTGCGTCATCGACGGCCAGCCCGGCTCACAGGAGGAACCATGGACGCACCGATTCATCCATTCGCCGAACTGTTCCAGCAACTGGGCCTGCCTGATGATGCGCAGAGCATCGATCAGTTCATCACCAGCCATTCACCTTTGAAGAATGAAATCAAACTTGTGGATGCCCCGTTCTGGAGTGAATCCCAGCGCGCATTCCTGAAAGAAAGCATCCTCGAAGATGCTGATTGGGCAGTGCCTTTCGATCAACTCAACGAGGCGTTGCGCCGCCCCAAAAAATAAAGTGCCGAGCGGCACCTGACGAGTGATTGGCCGTTGCTATGCTCAGGAAAAACAATAGGGGATAGCGTGATGAAAGATCCCTACGCACCAGCCTTCTGGTGCTCCGTGTCCATCCTGGGCACCCTGACGGCCGGTTACTTCTTTGGCATTCGCCATGCCCAGCATATGTATCAGGCGACGCAGTTTCTCTATGCGGCAGGGGCGGTGACGGCCGCTGCCGCGCTGGTGGCGCTGACCTGGATTGCCTGGCAGCAATTGCACTTGAACAAGCGTGAAGTGATCCAGGGCCGAACGTTGCTTACCATTTGGAACACCAAGGTTGCATTGCGCCGCGTCGAGACGGTGTTCGATCGTTATTTCTGGGGCAGCTACTGGCACTCCGGGCGCACCTTCGAGGAGGTCATGGGCGAGCTCAAGGGCACGCCTCTGGAGCAGAGCCTGGATGCCCTCAAGCGTCAGTGCCGGACCCTGGATCGCGAAATCCATGACCATCACCACCACTGGCTGGCCAACGCCCGTGACCTTTCCAGCGTAGCCACCGCCATGGCGCGCGAGCGTTATCAGTTGGACCTGTGCGAACCTTCGAGCAATGGCTACGGCAATACTGCCGTGCTCAATCGTGACTTGGAGGTCTTGGTGTACACCTGGTCGGCGCGCCTGCGCAGCTTCGACCATCAGCTGGACGAGCTGGAGCGCGCCTACCACTGAGCCGGCATCATTCGCCGCGGATGTATTGCTGCAGTTGTTGGATGAGGTTGGCTTGTTCAGCGATGGTTTCTTTGACCAAGTCGCCGATGGACAGCAAGCCCAGCAGTTGGCCATTTTCAACCACCGGCAGGTGGCGCAGGTGACGGTCGGTCATTTGCTGCATGCAGTAATCCAGGCTTTTCTTCGGCTCGACGGTGATCACCGGCGCGCTCATGATCTCGCGTACGGGGGTGGCGGCTGAGGACCGGCCCTTGAGTACCAGCTTGCGTGCATAGTCCCGCTCGCTGACGATGCCCACGACCAGATTGTCTTCCACCACAGGCAGTGCACCGATATTTTTCTCCGCTAGCAGTTTCAACGCGTCGAGCACCGAGTCATCCGGGCCGATGGTGTACACGGTCTGGTGCTGGGACTTGGTCTTGAGGATTTGTTCGACGGTCTTCATACAGGCCTCTGCGGGTGGGAAAGATGAGCTCCTTGAGTAAATAAAGCATCCGGCACGCCGGCCTGCACGGCAATGCAGGAAACGGCATGGAGTCGATTGAAAAACGTCATCGGTAGTGCCAAGTGGCCCATGAGTACGATGTGGGCATACCAACGAAAAGGCCCCGGCGGTTGCCGGGGCCTTTTAGCAGTCTGCGAGCGATCATCACAACCCGTTGGGAAGGAACCTGGTCGCACCGCTGACATCGTCGATCTTCTTGATCCGCAAGGCCTTGAGGCAGGTTTCATTACGGGTATTGCTGTCGGGGCAGTATTGCTGGACGAAGTCATTGAACGCCATGTCTTGGCCGTTCACGGTCAAGATGCGTTTGAAGTATTCGCCCTGGATACCCTGCGCCTGGCGAGACGCGGTCATTTCTTGATCGACGACTAAGCGGCCGTGTAGGTCGACCGACGGGAACTTGGCTTCTTCCTGCAGGCAGCCGCTCAGTACCAGGCCGGCACTGGCAACCAATATCAGACGTAGCATGTTGGATTCTCTGCAACGAGCATCGCCAACCCGTGGGCTGGCGATGCCAAGGGATGGTTACTCGCCGAACAGACCACCAGCGCGTTTGACTTGCGCCTTGCCGGTGTCTTCGAGAAAAGACTTGGCCCCTGAAGTAACGTTGCGGGCGGAGTCGGCATTGGACTGAATCACGTCGGTGCGTGCGGCGCTGTCGCGAAGTTCGGCATCGATGTAGTCGTTGGCACGGGCGACCTTGGCTTTTTTGGCTTGCAAGGCCAGGCGGCGTTCTTCCAGCTCCAGTGCGCGCAGGTCATCCTCGTAGGCCTCTTCCCGGGTTAGCACGCGCTTGCGCTCGGCAGCCTGGGCCTGCTGTTGCTCGGCGGCACGTTGGGCTGCGGCACGCTGGGCAGCTGCACGCTGTTGACGGGCGGCAGCGTCGCGAGCCTCGGCGCGTTGCTGGGCAGCGGCGGCCTGGCGTAGGCGTTCTGCTTCCAGCGCGGCTTGGGATTGTTTGGTTTGTTGTTCGATCTGATAAAGCTGATCGAACTGGCCCGCCACCGCAGTGGCAGCAGAGAGTGCCAGGGCGGTGCCCAGAACAAATTTCTTCATGTGCTCAGGCCTCAGCTCTTTTTCGGATCTGGGCAGTTCGCATTCGGCTGGATGCGGGTCTCATTGGAGAGGGTCATGACCATCAGGGAAATGCCACCCACTTCGTAATCGCACGGGCGGCCCACTTGAGCCGAGGTGTAGATCTTGCCGTTCTCCGAGTAACCGATCAGCACGCCAGGTACCAGCGAGGTGTCGCTGACCAGCGAGCCGGCCAGGGCACCCGCACCACCGCCTGCCACGCCACCAATGATAGCGGTGTCCTTGTTGTGGCCCGCACCCAGTGCAGCGCCACCCAGCGCGCCCAGCACGCCGCCGACCATCATGGCGGCTTTCTGGTTCTTTTCGTTGCTGACTTTGATCTTGGTAGGCGAGACAGTGATGATTTTCACTGTCTTGGCTTCTTGCTGGGTGTTGACCTGGCTAGCATCGAAAACATCGGATTGGTATTGCTCACCGGTCGCCTGGCAGCCCACCAATGTGGCGGCGATGGTCAAGGCCAGACAATGTTTCAGCATCGTTTTCATTCCTAATTCCCTGGAGGGTATGGGTAACCGCGCGACTATCCGTGTACAGGATGAGGCATAATGCCACTATTGTAAGCAAAGGGTTTTGGCGAGGTAAAGCCGGCAGCATCCAAGGCACCGTTTTGCATCGCGAAATGGAATAACGAGAATGGTGAAGGGTGTGAAACGACAAAGCCCACGCAAGGTGGGCTTTGAAAGGGATATGGCGCACTCGGCGGGATTCGAACCCACGACCCCTGCCTTCGGAGGGCAGTACTCTATCCAGCTGAGCTACGAGTGCAACGCGCACGCATAATACCCATCTGATTCGACGACGTCCATCGCCTTGATCTACGGCCATTTTTCCAACGGCACGGGCGCCGTCCAGAAAAATGTCTCTATCCATATGCGATATCAGTATTTCCTGGTGAGCTCTTATGCTGCCTATGATCTGGTAACAACTTGTTATAACAAGTCCTTGATCAGTGAAGAGACTCATGGCCGAACTGTTCCCCCTGTCACCAGTACCGTTATACACACAGCTCAAGGAGCTGCTGCGCGAACGTATTCTCGACGGCACCTATGCCCCGCACAGCCGAATGCCTTCGGAAAGTGAGCTGGGCAAGGTCTTCGATGTCAGCCGTATTACAGTGCGCCAGGCGTTAGGTGACCTGCAAAAAGAAGGGTTGATCTTCAAAATTCACGGTAAAGGCACTTTCGTCGCCAAGCCCAAGGCGTTTCAGAATGTCAGCACCCTGCAGGGCCTGGGTGAATCGATGACGCAGATGGGCTACGAGGTTATCAACCGCCTGCGCAGTTTCCGCCATGTACCAGCCAATAGCTTGGTGGCGGCTCGGCTGCAGGTTGGGGAGGGCAGTTTGGTCACCGAAATTCGCCGGGTCCGCCTGATCAACCGTGAGCCGGTATCGCTGGAGCTGACCTGGCTACCAAAGGCCATCGGCGAGAAGCTGGAAAAGGCCGACCTGGTGACCCGCGACATCTTTTTGCTATTGGAAAATGACTGCGGCATCGCCCTTGGCCATGCCGATCTGGCGATCGACGCGGTGTTGGCCGATAGCGACCTGACCCAAGCGCTGGGTGTGGAGGAGGGCGCGCCGATCATGCGCATAGAACGCTTGACCCACACAGCCGAAGGCACGCCGCTTGACTTCGAACACCTCTATTACCGCGGGGATGCCTTCCAGTACCGGCTGCGCATTGACCGCCAGAAAGGGAGCAAGGCATGAGCATCGAGACCCAGGACTTCGACATCATCGTCATCGGGGGCGGCACTGCCGGGCCCATGGCGGCGATCAAGGCCAAGGAGCAAGACAAGCAATTGCGGGTGTTGCTGCTGGACAAGGCCAACGTAAAGCGCAGCGGAGCCATCAGCATGGGCATGGACGGCTTGAACAACGCAATCATCCCCGGCCATGCCACGCCCGAGCAGTACACCAAGGAAATCACCGTGGCCAACGACGGTATCGTCAACCAGGCCGCCGTCTACGCCTATGCTACCCACAGTTTCGAGACCATCGAGCAGCTCGATCGCTGGGGTGTGAAGTTCGAAAAGGACGAAACTGGCGACTACGCGGTGAAGAAGGTCCACCACATGGGCGCTTATGTATTGCCCATGCCCGAGGGTCACGACATCAAGAAGGTGCTCTATCGGCAACTCAAGCGCGCCCGAGTTCAGATCAGTAACCGCATGGTCTGCACTCGCGTATTGCTCGATGCCGAAGGCGCCGCTGCCGGTGTGTTGGGTTTCGACTGCCGCTCTGGCGCGTTCTGCGTGGTGCGAGCCAAGGCGGTGATTCTTGCCTGCGGCGCGGCGGGGCGCCTGGGGTTGCCATCGTCGGGTTACCTGATGGGCACCTACGAGAACCCGACGAACGCTGGTGACGGCTACGCCATGGCCTACCACGCCGGCGCCGAGCTCGCCAACCTCGAGTGCTTCCAGATCAACCCGTTGATCAAGGACTACAACGGCCCTGCGTGTGCCTATGTCACAGGCCCGTTAGGTGGCTATACCGCCAACAACAAGGGTGAACGCTTCATCGAGTGCGACTACTGGAGCGGCCAGATGATGTGGGAATTCCACCAGGAGCTGGAGGGCGGCAACGGTCCGGTTTTTCTCAAACTCGATCACCTGGCCGAGGAAACCATCCAGAACATCGAACAGATTCTGCACAGTAACGAACGCCCCAGCCGCGGCCAGTTCCATGCTGGGCGTGGCACCGATTACCGGCAGCACATGGTCGAGATGCACATTTCGGAGATTGGCTTCTGCTCGGGGCATTCGGCCTCTGGGGTGTGGGTCAACGAAAAGGCCGAGACCAGCGTCAAGGGCTTGTATGCCGCTGGTGACATGGCAGCGGTGCCCCATAACTACATGCTAGGCGCGTTTACCTACGGCTGGTTTGCCGGTGTGAACGCGGCGCAGTACGTGGCCGGACGGGCGCTGGCCGAGGTTGATGTCGTGCAGGTCGAGCGCGAGCGTGCGCGGATATTCGCCCCGCTGCAGCGTGAGCATGGCCTGCCGCCAGCGCAGGTGGAATACAAGCTGCGGCGCATGGTGAACGATTACCTGCAACCGCCGAAAGTAACCAAGAAGATGGAAATCGGCCTGGCGCGCTTTGCCGAAATCGAGCGTGATCTCCAGCAGATCAAAGCCAGCAATCCCCACGAGCTGATGCGCGCTATGGAGGTCTCGGTGATTCGTGACTGCGCCGAAATGGCGGCCCGCGCCTCATTGTTCCGTGAGGAAAGCCGCTGGGGCCTTTACCACTACAGGGTCGACTTCCCCGAGCGCAACGATGGCGAATGGTTTTGCCACTGCCATCTGAAGAAAGGCGCAAACGGTGAAATGATCAGTTTCAAGAAACCCGTCGAGCCGTACCTGATCGCGTTGGATGCTGAAGAACAAACTGCCTATGACCGGTTAAGAGTCAAAGCCAGTGCCGCCTGAGCGACACCTCACCTTATGGCAGCAAGTTCATCCAAGAACAGCGGGGGCAGCCGGTGGCGTCCACCGTGTTGGACCCTTTGCGGGTAAGCCCGCTCCCCTAGGGATAAGTGCAAGTCTTCAGATTAGAGGGTGCCCGTGAAGGCCCCAAGGACCCCGAGAAATGGCCTACCAACCCCAGGAAATCTTCTTTCGCAGCAGCGCTCCGGTGACCATCGACGAAGAAAAGTGCATCGCCGACAAAGGTTGCACAGTTTGTGTCGAGGTGTGCCCCATGGACCTGCTGGCGATCAACCCGGCAACTCAGAAGGCTTACATGGCTTTTGACGAGTGCTGGTACTGCATGCCCTGTGAAAAAGACTGCCCTACCGGCGCTGTGAAGGTGGACATCCCTTACTTGCTGCGCTGACCAATCTCCGCCATCCGGCAAACCACCGGACGCGCCTTCCTGCAAAGCCCCTCGTTTCCCACCCCCAATCCGGGCGGCGGAGACGACTTCATAACTCAAAACGATTCGAGGGGATCATCCATGCGCCTTGTAGCAACCGTCGCCGGCCTAGCGCTGGCGCTAACCGGGCTGAACGTCAACGCCCAGACCATCCGCGTCGCCATCGGTACCCAGGACACCACCATCAACTGCGCCACTGCAGGCCTGTTGATCCGCGAGCTTGGCCTGCTCGAAAAGTACCTGCCCCATGACGGCAAGTACAAGGACGCCCACTACCAGGTGGAGTGGAAGAATTTCACCAGCGGTGCGCCACTGACCAATGAGATGGTCGCCGGTAAGCTCGACTTCGGCGTCATGGCAGATTTCCCCGGCGCATTCAACGGCGTGGCGCACCTGGATGCGGGCAAACGCAGCCTGTTCATCAGTGTGCTGTCCGGTAGTGTGCAGGGTAGCGGCAATGGCATCGTCGTGCCGGCAGCCTCACAGGTGCAGTCGCTGAGTGAGCTCAAAGGCAAGACCATATCCGTGCCGTTTGCCTCCACTGCCCACGGGATGCTGCTGCGAGCCGTCGCTGCCCAGGGCTGGGATCCGCAAAAGGACGTGCGAATCATCGCCCAGGCACCTGAAATCGCGGGTTCCGCCTTGCGCAGCAACCGCATTGATGCGCATGCCGACTTCGTGCCTTTCGCCGAGCTGTTTCCCAACCGCGGCTTTGCCCGCAAGATTTACGATGGTGCCCAGGCCAAAGCACCGACCTTCCATGGCGCCTTGGTCGATGCTGACTATGCCAATCGGTACCCAGAAGTCGTCACCGCGTACCTGCGTGCCAGCTTGGAAGCTGACCGCTTGATCGCCAAAGAGCCCGAGAAATACAGCGAGTTAATCGAGAAGGTGACTGGCATCGAGGCCGAGGTTAGCTACCTGTTTCACGGCCCGCTCGGCCTACAGACCCGCGATCAGACCTGGAAACCCGAGTACCGTGAGGCAGTGGCTACGTCCATCGACACTCTCAAGTTGCTGAAGAAAACCGACCGCGGCCTGGACACCGCGCAGTTCATCGACGACCAGTACATCCGCGCCGCTTTCAAGCAGGCCGGCCTGGATTACGACAAGGCGCTCAAGAACTACGACGCACTCCCGCTCAAGGCCAACGATGCACTAACGGGCAAGCCGATCACCGATTTCAGTCGCCTGGCGCAGATTTGGGTGCGCGGTGAAGACAAAGTACGTAACTACGCCTCGCCCCAAGCCGCCTTGGGTGCGCTGGCCCAAATTGAGCAGGACGGCAAGGACATCCGCGCAATCTACGCCCAGGCTGCTGATAGCGGCATCAAGCTGTTAGCCAACCAAGCCTGGTTTGTGCGCAACGCTGAGGGCGAACTGGCCGCCTTCCTGCTCAAGGACCAGGCTGAGCAATATGCCAAAGCCCATGGGGGCCAAGCGCTCGACTTCGTCAGTGCCAACCAGAAGCTGGTCGCCCAGCGCTGACCGGGAGCCGCCACCATGAACCGCGACCTCAAGCGTTGGCCCCTGCGCCTGATCTCTTTGCTGGCCTGCTTGCTGTTCTGGCAGGTGGCGGCCAGCGTCAGGCTGGACCTGGGCCTGCTGACCTTCACCTACGTTCCTACGCCGCAGACGGTGCTGAGCGCGGCCTGGCAACTGCTGACTTCGAGTTTACTAATGGCGCACCTTGGCAGCAGCCTGTCGCGGGTATTTGCCGGTTACGCGGTTGCCTCATTGCTTGGCGTGGCACTGGGGCTGCTGATCGGCCGATCGAAATGGGCCGAGGATGTGCTGCTGCCGCCATTGGAGGTGTTGCGGCCGATTCCAGCGGTTGCCTGGATCCCGCTGTCGATCCTGATGTTCCCCTCTTCGGAGCTGTCGATGGTGTTCATCACTTTCACCGGAGCCCTGTTCCCGATCCTGCTCAATACCGTTCATGGCGCAGAGGCCGTAGACCCGCGCCTGGTGGCCTCGGCACGCAGCCTCGGTGCCGGGCGCTGGGCGATCTTGCGCGATGTGGTATTGCCCGGCGCGCTGCCAAGCATCGTTACAGGCCTGGCTATCGGCATGGGCACCTCGTGGTTCTGCCTGGTCACTGCCGAAATGATCGCCGGGCAGTTCGGCATCGGTTACTACACCTGGGAGTCATATACCTTGCAGAACTATCCGGACATTGTTGTCGGCATGTTGTTGATCGGCGTACTTGGTATGGGTAGCAGTGCGCTGGTCAAGCGCCTTGGAGCACTGGCCACGCCTTGGTACCGCACGCGGAGGGCCGGTAGATGAGCACTGGTCAACAGATGCATGGACGCGTCGATGGGCGTGGCCTGTCGATTCGCCTGGGGGAGGGCGATGAAGCTTTCGAAGCAGTCCAACGTCTGGATTTTGCCGTGGAGCCTGGTGAGTTCGTCTGCATACTCGGGCCTTCGGGCTGTGGCAAATCCACCTTGCTCGGCGCCTTGGCCGGCCACCTGGCCCCCAGCGACGGCACCTTGAGCGTGGATGGGCAGGCCATTGCCGGCCCTTCGCCGCTGCGCGGCATGGTGTTTCAGCATCACACCCTACTGCCATGGCGCAGCGTGCTCGACAACGTAGCCTTTGGCCTGAAGATGCAAGGCATTGGCAAGGCCGAGCGCCGCCGGCAGGCAGCCGAAATGCTGCGTTTGGTAGGCCTGGCGGAGTTTGCCGAACGCTGGCCCAGCCAGCTATCTGGTGGCATGCAGCAGCGCGCTGAAATCGCGCGAGTATTGATCAACCGCCCACGGCTGCTGCTGATGGACGAGCCGTTTGGCGCCCTGGATGCACAGACCCGATCGCGCATGCAGGAGCTGCTGCTGAAAATCTGGGCGCGCATTGGCACCACGGTTGTGTTCGTTACGCATGATATCGATGAAGCCCTGTTCCTGGCCGACCGCATTTTGGTCATGAGCCCTCGCCCGGGGCGCTTCATTGAGGAGCTGCGCTTGGACTTCGCCCGTCCGCGCAATGCCAGTCTGCTGACCCGCCCAGACTTCACTCACCTAAAACGCCATTGCCTGGCCCTACTGCGCCATGAAGAAGGCCGCGAATTACCACGCCTAACGCCACTTGGCCTGCCACTCAGCGAACATCCGCCGCTAAGGATCGCGCTATGACCGAACGACGCACAGACAACCCTGAGATTCTGCAACTGCTGCCACGCCTGGAAGCTGACGACGCAGCGGTGCGCCGCATCGCCCTGCTCGAATTGGCCGATCTTGAAGATTCCGATGCCCTGCCGTGGCTCACCGATGCCCTGTTGATAGACAGCGCCGACCAGGTGCGTGCCGAGGCTGCGCGCCTGCTGGAGGCCTGGGAAGAGCCGGCAGTGGTGCAAGCCTTGTGCGCCGCTCTGGCCGATGCTGGAGAAGCAGTGCGCTTGGCGGCTGCGCAAAGTCTCAGCGAATTGAAGCACCCGCAGTCGGGCCTATTGATCCTGCCATGGACGACCCATGCCGATGGTTTCGTACGCGCCAGTGCCTTGCGTGCGCTGCGTGAATTGCGCCTCGAAGATGCCGCCGCACCTGCCTTGCTGGCACTGCAGGACACGGACGCGACTGTGCGTCGCGAAGCGGTAGGCGTGCTGGGTTGGCTCAAGCACGAGCCTGCCTTGCCTGCCTTGGCGAAACTGGCCGAGCATGAGCCGGATACCGAAGTCCGTCGCGCAGCGATTGGCGCGTTGGGGCTTTCCCGTAACTCCACAGTCTTGCCGGCACTTATCGGCGCCCTGTGCGATCCGGCCTGGCAAGTGCGCGAGGAGGCCGCGACGACCCTGGGCAAGGTAGGGCATGTTCAGGCGGCCCCGGCATTGGTGTCGGCGCTGGCAGATGGCTTCTGGCAGGTGCGATTGCGCGCTGCTCGATCGCTTGGCCGCCTGCGTGATGCACAGGCGTTGGATGCCTTGGCCGGTTTGCTTGGCCACTGCATCGCCAACCTGCGTAAAGAAGCCGCGCTGGCCCTCGGTGAGCTGGGCCAGGCCCGCGCCTTGCCAGCGTTGCAGGCGGCTGAAGCTGACAGCGACCCTGAAGTACGTAAGGCGGTTCGCATTGCCTTGACGCAGTTGAGCGGGGCTAACGGATGAATGGCCCAAGTCGGATTCATAACCAGCGTGCGTACGGGTTGCTGACCGTACAGTGGCCCGATGCCGAGGCTGTCATTAGCCATGCTCGACTAAGGGGCAACTGCCCTTGCTCGCAATGCCGAGCAGCGGGTTTGCAGGGGCGGGTGATGGTGGTCAGAGACGATGTTCGCGTGGAGCGCCTCATAGAGCAGGGCTACGGTGTGCAGCTGCTATTCAGCGATGGGCATCAGCGAGGTATCTACCCTTGGGCCTACTTGCGCACGCTTGCCGATCTGTCGCCTACAGTGCGATGAGTTCTGGCCTGAGCCCAGCTGAGTGACTTCAGTGGTGCTTCCCGGCCAGAAAGCGACAAGCAGTTCAGCTATCGGGCTCAGCTCAAGTTCCCTAGTCCGCAGAAGCTCACCACCACGGTGCTCAACAAAATGCGTCGGGGTACTTAAAGGGTGGTGGTGGCGCTGAACGTACACAGTCGTCAGCTGGACTCAGTGACCGATCAGGGCAAGGGTTACTGATCGATTCCTTTCAGAAAGCCGTCGGTCCTCTCTTCAACTTTGCATGAGCGGCGTCGGCTAACCTTCATCAGCGTTTCGCGGGTAAACACACAGGCCAGCATGGGCTTTGCGATAGACTCCAGCTTGTGAGAGCGGCTTTAGCGCAACGGTCTGCACAGCTCGACAAGCCTTTTGCTCCACCGGCTGTCACATGGCTATGCATGACCTGTGCAGGCCGGTTCACCCGCGAACAGGTCAGTTGCCGCTTTGCAAAGTGCTGCACTTTTAGCCAGGCTGTTCAACCATTCGTTCTTTTTTTTGAACAGCCTATTGTCCAACACCCCAGCACCCGCTTAGCATTCGTTTGAGATTTCAAACGCTCGATGCCCTGCGTTGGGCGCTTTTCATACAATCAACAATTCGGGAAGCCGACATGCAGCTCAAAGACGCTCAGTTGTTCCGCCAGCAAGCCTTCATCAACGGTGAGTGGCTGGATGCGGACAGCGGCCAGACCATCAATGTGACCAACCCGGCCACAGGTGAAGTCATCGGTACCGTGCCGAAGATGGGCACTGCGGAAACCCGCCGCGCCATCGAAGCCGCCGACAAGGCCCTGCCGGCCTGGCGTGCACTGACCGCCAAGGAGCGCTCGGCCAAGCTGCGTCGCTGGTTCGAACTGATGATCGAAAACCAGGACGACCTGGCTCGCCTGATGACCACCGAACAAGGCAAGCCGCTGGCCGAAGCCAAAGGCGAAATCGCCTACGCGGCCTCGTTCATCGAGTGGTTCGCCGAAGAAGCCAAGCGCGTTTATGGTGACACCATCCCAGGTCACCAGCCAGACAAGCGCCTGATCGTCATCAAGCAGCCAATCGGCGTTACGGCGGCCATCACCCCGTGGAACTTCCCGGCTGCCATGATCACCCGTAAAGCCGGCCCGGCCCTTGCTGCGGGTTGCACCATGGTGCTCAAGCCTGCCTCGCAGACCCCATACTCGGCCCTGGCGCTGGTCGAACTGGCAAACCGTGCCGGTATCCCGGCTGGCGTGCTGAGCGTAGTTACCGGCAGCGCTGGTGAAGTCGGCGGCGAGCTGACCGGCAACTCCCTGGTACGTAAGCTGTCCTTCACCGGCTCGACCGAAATTGGTCGCCAGCTGATGCAAGAATGCGCCAAGGACATCAAGAAAGTTTCCCTGGAACTGGGTGGCAACGCTCCGTTCATCGTGTTCGACGACGCCGACCTGGACAAGGCGGTCGAGGGCGCGATCATCTCCAAGTACCGCAACAACGGCCAGACCTGCGTTTGCGCCAACCGTATCTATGTGCAGGACGGCGTCTACGACGCGTTCGCTCAGAAGCTGGCTGCCGCAGTGGCCAAACTGAAGATCGGTAACGGCCTGGAAGAGGGCACCACCACTGGCCCGCTGATCGACGGCAAGGCTGTAGCCAAGGTTCAGGAACACATCGAAGACGCCGTTGGCAAAGGCGCCAAGGTGCTGTCCGGTGGCAAGCTGATCGAAGGCAACTTCTTCGAGCCGACCATCCTGGTTGACGTGCCGAAAACCGCTGCAGTCGCTAAAGAAGAGACCTTCGGCCCACTGGCGCCACTGTTCCGCTTCAAAGACGAAGCCGAAGTCATTGCCATGTCCAACGACACCGAGTTCGGCCTGGCCTCGTACTTCTATGCCCGTGACATGAGCCGTGTGTTCCGTGTTGCCGAGGCCCTGGAATACGGCATGGTGGGTATCAACACCGGCCTGATCTCCAACGAAGTCGCGCCATTCGGCGGCATCAAGGCTTCGGGCCTGGGTCGTGAAGGCTCCAAGTACGGTATCGAGGACTACCTCGAAATCAAGTACCTGTGCATCAGCGTTTGATCGCCGGGTAAAGCTTTTACCTCTGCCAGCGGGGCGCGAGAGCGACGTCTCGCTGGCTTTTTTGACATCGCAGCACCTGGTGGCCAGGGCGTTCACGGCAGTCGATCAACGAATACTGTTCGCGAGCACTCCCAGCCACCCCCGAATAAAAGCGCCGCTGATTGGCGCAAATGAGGGCATTATGAGCAAGACCAACGAATCCTTGATGCAACGTCGTGTAGCCGCCGTCCCACGTGGCGTTGGCCAGATTCACCCAATCTTCGTTGAATCCGCGAAGAACTCCACGGTGATCGACGTTGAAGGCCGCGAACTGATCGACTTCGCCGGCGGCATCGCAGTACTGAACACTGGCCACCTGCACCCGAAAGTGGTTGCAGCCGTGCAAGAGCAGCTGACCAAGGTCAGCCACACCTGCTTCCAGGTGCTCGCGTACGAGCCTTACGTAGAGCTGTGCGAAAAGATCAACAAGCTGGTTCCAGGTGACTTCGACAAGAAGACCCTGCTGGTTTCCACCGGCTCTGAAGCCGTTGAAAACGCCGTCAAGATCGCCCGTGCTGCCACTGGCCGTGCTGGCGTGATCGCCTTCACCGGCGGTTACCATGGCCGCACCATGATGACCCTGGGCCTGACCGGCAAGGTCGTACCGTACTCCGCAGGCATGGGCCTGATGCCAGGCGGCATCTTCCGCGCCCTGTTCCCGAGCGAACTGCACGGTATCAGCGTTGACGACGCCATCGCTTCGGTCGAGCGCATCTTCAAGAACGACGCCGAGCCACGCGACATCGCCGCGATCATCCTCGAGCCAGTACAAGGCGAAGGCGGCTTCCTGCCAGCGCCGAAAGAGCTGATGAAGCGTCTGCGCGAGCTGTGCGACAAACACGGCATTCTGCTGATCGCCGACGAAGTGCAGACTGGCGCTGGCCGTACCGGCACCTTCTTCGCCATGGAACAGATGGGTGTTGCGCCTGACCTGACCACCTTCGCCAAATCCATTGCTGGCGGCTTCCCGCTGGCCGGTGTGTGCGGCAAGGCCGAAATCATGGACGCTATCGCCCCGGGCGGCCTGGGCGGCACCTACGCCGGTTCGCCGATCGCCTGCGCCGCTGCCTTGGCCGTTATCCAGGTGTTCGAGGAAGAAAAACTGCTGGACCGCAGCAAGGCGGTCGGTGAGCACCTCACCACTGGCCTGCGCAAGATCCAGGAAAAGCATCCGATCATTGGCGACGTCCGTGGTCTGGGCTCGATGATCGCTGTGGAAGTGTTCGAGAAGGGCACCCACACCCCGAACGCTGCTGCTGTTGCCCAAGTTGTGGCCAAAGCGCGCGACAAGGGCCTGATCCTGCTGTCGTGCGGCACCTACGGCAACGTCCTGCGTATCCTGGTTCCGCTGACCGCCGAAGACGCGCTGCTGGACAAAGGCCTGACCATCATCGAAGAGTGCTTCGCTGAACTCGCCTGATGTGACGCGCTTCATGAAAAAACCCGCTTCGGCGGGTTTTTTTTGTGCCAAGAAAAGCCCTGTAGCGCTATGGTGGTGTGAGGACTTGCCTTGGAAGCTGCAACGGATTGCGTGTCAGGGATATTCAGGAGTTGCTGATGAGTGCTGCAGACCCCACCCCACCTTGCGTATTGATTGCCGAAGGTGACCCTTGGGTAAGGGAAATGTTGAGCGAGATGCTGCTCAGCGTGCGCTGCGATGCCCGCTTGCAAGTCTGCGCCGACGGCACTCAGGCTCTTGCGGCGCTGGCCAGCAAGCCTGACCTGATCATCGCCGCCCGCGAGCTGGCCGGCGTCGATGGCCTGGACCTGCTGCGCAAGGTGCGGGTCAAAGGCCCGGGGTTGCCGTTCATTCTCATGAGCAACCGCAGCGACAGCGCCAGCGTTCGCGAAGCCTTACCACTGCACCCCACGGCTTACCTGAGCAAGCCGCTGAATCTCGATAAATTGCGCAAAAGCCTCGAAGAGCTGTTGCTGGCAGTAGGTGAGCAGGTGGCCTGCCCTGTGCCACCGTTGCAGCCTGGCACCAGGCTGCCGGCTTACCTTGAGCAGCGCCGCGCCAGTGCCGATGGCGGTCCTTTGTTCGCGGATGTACAACTGGCTATCAAGCGTGCGCTCAACCCCCAAGGCCTCAACCTCAAAGTGCTCGAAGAAGAGGTGCGTGGCGACCCGCAGATCACTGCGGTGCTGATCGCCGCTGCCAACAGCGCCAGCCTGCACCGTGACGCGCCTGTGCAGACCCTGCTGCAGGCGCTTAACAAGCTGGGCAGCACCCAGAGCATGAACTTGATCCTGGGTCTTACGCTCAAGCGCAGCGCGCGCCTGAGCGACCCCTTGCTTACACAACACGCCACGCATTACTGGAACTTGTCACTGCATTGCGCGGAATACGCCCGCTCGCTGGCACGCATGCTCGAGCTGGAGCAAGAGCGCTGCTACTGCGCCGGCCTGCTGCATTGCCTGGGTGACCTGGCGGTCTTGCGCTGCCTGCAGGAGTGGCGCCTGGCCGGGGGCGAGTTGGACGAGGGGCGGGTGACACTATCACTGGAGGAGTTCGGCGCGGCATTCGGCTCGGCCTTGCGCACCCGCTGGCGCCTGCCACTGAGCCTGCGGGAGCTGATTGCAGCGATCTACCAGTTAGGTGGTGGTGTGTATTCTCGGGAGATCCTGGCCATGAACCTGGCTGGGCAACTCGCCCGGCTGCCGGCAGAGCAAGGCCTGGAGAAGCTTGCCAGTAGCAAGACGGCGCGCTTGCTCAAGGTTGGCCTGCCAGAGCTGCGCCGGTTACGCAAGGTGGCGAATCCTGAAGGGGAGCCCCATGCCGATGGGCCGCTCGACCCGGACCCCTCCAGCAACGTTTGAGCTACCGTGGCAGCCGCGGGGCCATCAGCCGTGAACGATCTGATTCTTGCCCTGCCGCTTGGCGCGGTACATAGCGGCATCGGCACGGGCGAACAGGTCGTCCAGCGAGGTGTCTTGATCGGTCAGGGCGGTCAATCCTTGGCTTACCGTGACGCTATAGGTCTGTTCGCCGTGGCTGAAACTCAGCCGTTGGACCTCTCGCTGCAGGCGCTCAGCAATGAGCTCGGCAGCTTGTGCATTGCAACCTGGGAAGATGGCGGCGAACTCCTCACCCCCGATACGCCCGAACTGGTCCCCCCGGCGTAGAACGGCTTTGCCGCTGTCGGCGATGCGCTGGAGCACCTGGTCGCCTTCCTGATGGCCGTAACTGTCGTTGATACGCTTGAAGTCGTCGATGTCCAACAGCAGAAAGGCCAAAGGTGTGCCGTCCTCTCGGGCGTGATCGAACGCTTGTCGGGCACACTCGAAGAAATGCCGGCGGTTGCTGCTCTGGGTCAGCACATCGGTGGTAGCCAGGCGCTGCAGTTCGCCTTCCAATTGCTTCTTTTCGGTGATGTCTTCAGCAATACCAACGACGATGACCCGCTCACCTTCGCTCTGTTGATTGATGTAGCACTTATCGCTCAGCCAGCGTACCTGCCCGCTGGCGTTGAGAATACGGTACTCCCGGTCCTCCACGGCGCCTTTAAGCAGCACCTGGGCCAGGCTACGCTCGGCGAATTCCAGATCATCGGGATAGATGCTGTCGCGCCACTCGTTGTAGTCGGCCAGTACCAGGCTGGCTGGGCGGCCGAAGATGCGCTCGTAGGCGGGGCTGACATAAAGCACTTGACGGGTTTCCCAGTCAAAAGCCCACAGCACGGCATTGACGCTGTCCAGTAGTGAGCTGTAGAGCTGGTCGCGTTCACTCAAGCGGGCAACTTCGCCTTGGGCGTGGAGCAGGGCCAGCAAGGTTTGTGCAGTTTCGGGAGGTTGGCTACCTGATAGCAAAGGTGGAAGGTGTTTGGCCATGAGCACGGAGCGGATCTCAACAATGAGGCGTGCGGCCAAGAACCCGGCCCGCCACGCGGGCGATGTGCGGGTTTTGAGTCGGTTTTCACAAGGTAAGTTCCAGCAGGCACGCCCTATTGCAGGGCGCGCCGATCAGCGGCCTTCAGGCGCCAGTGGGGCGCAGGGAGTAGGTTTTAAGCTGTGCTGCGAAGTCGCGCAGGGCATGAATACCACTGGCCTCGGCCTCGTGTACCCAATCTTTCATTGCGGCCAACATGTCGTGACCATTGGCGCTGGTGCGCGCCCAGATCTGTTGCAGGGCGAGCCGCTTCTCATAGATGGTCTTCAGCGCCTGACTATGGGCGAGCATGCCCTCGATACGCAGGTGGTGACGGTCTTCCAGCAGGCTGGTTTCACGGGACAGCAGGCGCTTGGCACGGCGAAAGCGATGGCGGACAGACTCATCGACTTTTGCCAGCTCTTGCTTGACCAGCGGGGCGATCACCAGCTTGCGGTACTGGGCCATGATCTGGAACCGGTTATTGAGGATGGCCATGGCAGTGTCCATGTCCAGGCTGGCCTTGCCCTCGACCCTGTGGGCGATGGGCGCCACGCGCTGAACCTTGGCCAGGCGCAGCAGGCAGAACAGACGAATCCAGGCCCAGCCCATGTCGAACTCCCAGCGCTTGACGGAAAGCTTGGCCGAGTTGGGGTAGGTGTGATGGTTGTTGTGCAGCTCTTCGCCACCGATGACGATGCCCCACGGCACCAGGTTGGTGGCGGCGTCGCGGCATTCGAAATTGCGGTAGCCCACCGCGTGGCCCAAGCCATTGACCACGCCTGCGGCCCAGAACGGAATCCACATCATCTGCACCGCCCAGACGGTGATGCCAGCGGTGCCGAACAGCAGCAGGTCGATGATGGCCATCAGCACGATGCCGCCGAATTTGAAGCGTGAGTAAAGGTTGCGCTCGACCCAATCCTGCGGGCAATTTTTGCCATAGATGCGCAGCGTTTCAGGGTTGCGGGCCTCTTCGCGGTAGAGTTCGGCGCCTTTGCGCAGCACCGTACCAAGGCCCTTGTATACGGGGCTGTGTGGGTCGTCCGGGGTTTCGCACTTGGCGTGGTGCTTGCGGTGAACGGCGGTCCACTCACGGGTGTTCTGCGCTGTGGTCAGCCACAGCCAGAAGCGGAAGAAGTGCTTGAGCGCGCCGTTAAGCTCCAGCGCACGGTGGGCGGAGTAGCGGTGCAGGTAGAGAGTGACGCTGATGATGGTCACGTGGGTCATCAGCAGGGTGACGCCAACCAGTTGCCAGGCCGACAAGTCGAGCAAACCGTTGTACCACATAGGTGTAGAAGCCCTCGTGAATGCAGGGAGAAGGGTGTGATTATCCCTTGGCAGGGAAATAAAACCAGTCACCCTTTCCGATAGGAAGTCACGGCATGTTTCAGCCTTTATAATGCCCCATCCTTTTTCATGGGCTTTCCCCCCCGACATGTCTGTTTCCGTTCGCGACGCCTTGCGCATGGCCGCGCTGTATGTGGTGCTCTCGTTCCTTTGGCTGGTGTTGGCCGAGGTGGTCCTGCGCAGTATGACTGACGACCCGCTTGCGTTAACCGTGGGCCGGCAGATCAATGTAGTGGTGTGGGTGCTGGTCAGCGCCCTGCTGATCTTCGTGACCCGCGCCCGTCTGCTCAACTTCATCGGCGTCGGCGCGCGCCTGCGCAGCGAGGACCGCGAGCGCCTGCGCATGGCTGCAGCTGTGTTCGACAGTACACTGGAAGGCGTACTGGTTACCGACCGTCACGGCCTGATCGTGCATGTCAATCGTGCCTTCATGCAGATCACTGGGTACCAGCAGGAGGAAGTGCTCGGCCAGCGCCCCAGCAAGTTCAAGTCTGGGCGCCATGACGCGGCGTTCTACCAACAAATCTACGGGGCGCTGGCAGAAAAGGGCGAGTGGAGCGGTGAGATCTGGAACCGCCGCAAAAGCGGCGAAATCTACCCGCAATGGCAGACCATCAGCGCCATTCGCGATGAGCATGGTGAGCTGAGTCATTATGTGGCGGTGTTCAGCGACATCAGTGCCATCAAACATACCGAACAGGAACTCGCTTACCTGGCCCACCATGACCCGCTCACCGGGTTGCCCAATCGGTTGCTGTTCAACGACCGTGCCCGGCAGGCCCTGGCCGCGGCGCAGGCCAACAAGCGAGGCTGCGCGCTGCTGTTGCTCGATTTGGATCACTTTCAGAGCATCAACGATGGCCTTGGCCACACCATCGGCGACCAGTTGCTCAAGCTGGTTGGCGAGCGCCTGGGCCAGGCCGTGGGCAGCAGCGTTACCCTGGCGCGTCTGGGCGGCGACGAGTTCGGGGTGCTGGCCGAGAACTGCCAGCAGGTAGGGCAAGCTGGCAAGCTGGCCCAAGGCATCATCGAGCGCATGCGCGAACCTTTCGAGTTCGACGGCCACCGGCTGTTCATCAGTGCCAGCGTGGGTATCAGCCTGTTCCCCAGCGATGCGCTGAGCGCCGAGCAGCTGTTGCGCAATGCCGATTCGGCACTGTTCAAGGCCAAGAGCAGTGGCCGTGCCTGCTATGCGTTGTACACGGAGGAGCTGACCGCGCACGCACAGCACCGTGTCGAAACCGCCAGTGAACTGCGCCGGGCCTTGGCCAAGGATGAGCTGCGGGTGTTTTTCCAACCGGTGCATGACCTGTTCACGGCAAGGATGGTCGGGGTCGAGGCGCTGGTTCGCTGGCAGCATCCGCAGCGCGGGTTGGTGCCGCCTGGGGAGTTCATTCCGATCGCCGAGCGCACTGGGCTGATTGCCGAGATCGATGCCTGGGTACTGCGTGAAGCATGCCTGCAGATGGTGCATTGGCAGGCCCAGGGGCGATCGCTGGAATTCGTTGCCGTAAATATCTCTAGCCGCTTGTTCGGCCAGCGTGAGTTGTACAGGCAGGTTGCCGATGTGCTCCACCAAACCGGCTTGGACCCGGCCTTGCTGGAACTGGAGGTGACCGAAAGTGCGGTGATGGAAGACCCGGAGGTGGCCCTTGAACAACTGCATCGCTTGCGTGAGCTGGGCTTGAACCTGGCCATCGATGACTTCGGTACAGGCTATTCGTCGCTGCTGCGGCTCAAGCGCATGCCCGTGCAAAAGCTCAAGATCGACCAAGGTTTCGTGGCTGGCCTGCCGTTGGACGATGATGACATTGCGATCGTGCGGGTGATCATCGCCCTTGCGCGGAGCATGGGCATGCAAGTGCATGCTGAAGGCATCGAAGAGGCCGAGCAGGCGCGGTTCCTGTTGGAGCAGCAGTGCCAACTGGGGCAGGGGTACTGGTTCGGCCGGCCGGTCCCGGCTGGCGATCTGCGCTGGGGTTGAAAGGTAGGGCGCCAGGTTCTCTGCGCCTGTGATATCTCACAGGCGCAGCAGAGGCAACGGCAGGTGCGTCAACGCTTGTTCAACCCTTTCGCCAGCCTGTCCCCACCCAGTTGTATCAGTGCCACCAAAGCCACCAGCATGGCGATCACGGTCAACATGATCTGGCTGTCGAAACGCTGATACCCGTAGCGATAGGCGATGTCCCCCAGCCCGCCTGCGCCAATCGCCCCGGCCATGGCCGAAGAGTTGATCAGCGTTACCAGCGTGACAGTGAACCCGCCGATGATCCCCGGCAGCGCCTCAGGCAGCAGCACATGCCAAACGATGTGCCAGCGCCGGCAACCCATGGCCTGGGCGGCTTCCACCAGACCATGATCGACCTCGCGCAGGCTTACCTCGGCAATGCGCGCGAAGAAAGGTGTGGCAGCGATGGTCAGCGGTACCACGGCTGCCCAGACGCCGTAGGTAGTGCCTACCACCAGCCGAGTGAAGGGGATCAGCGCGACCATCAAGATCAGGAATGGGATGGAGCGGAACAGGTTGACGAAGCCACCCAGCACGCGATTGAGCAACGGTGCCTGGTAGATACCGCCTTTATCGCTGGTGACCAGCAGTACTGCCAGCGGCACACCCAGCAGCAGCGCGATCAATGAAGACACGCCCACCATCAATAGCGTGTCGAGCAGCCCTTGCAGCAAGCGATCAAACCACATGGCCCAGTACCTCCACGTTCTCGGCCCAGCACCGTGCACGGTCGAGCAATTGCTGGGTGTCATGCACCGAGCCCTGAACAGACAGGATCAGTTGGCCAAGCGCATGCGTGCCAATGGTTTGCACGCCACCTTGGAGCAGGCGCACACGCCCGCCCAGGTCGGCGAACAGCTCCGACAGGGCAGGTTCGCCAAGCAGGGTCAGTTTGAGCACCACGGCGCTGTCTTGACCCACTGGATCGGCCCGCAGGCTTGCCTGTAACGCAGCAGGCAGCTTGGTCTGCAACGGTGCAAGCAGGGTACGAGTGACCTCGTGGCGGGGGCTGCCGAACACCCGCCAGACTTCGCCCTGTTCCACCACAGCTCCCTGCTCCAGCACCACCACGCGATGGCAGATATCACGGATCACGGCCATTTCATGGGTGATCAGCACCACCGTCAGGCCCAGGCGCAGGTTGATGTCGCGCAGCAACTGGAGGATGGACGCCGTGGTTTCGGGGTCAAGCGCCGAGGTAGCCTCATCGCACAATAGAATATCGGGGTCATGCACCAGTGCCCTGGCGATGCCAACCCGCTGCTTCTGGCCTCCGGACAGCTGGGCCGGGTAAACCTGATGTTTGTCTTGCAGGCCAACCAGCGCAAGCAGCTCGCGGACCTTACGCTGACGCTCGGCCTTCGCCACGCCCGCGACTTTCAGGGGCAGCTCCACGTTCTGCCACACGGTCTTGGCCGACATCAGGTTGAAGTGTTGGAAAATCATGCCGATGCGCCGACGCAGCGCCACCAGGCGTTCTTCGTCGAAGGGTGCGATATCGATCTGGTCGATCAGCACGCGGCCCTGGCTTGGCTGTTCCAGGCGGTTGATGGTGCGCAGCAACGATGACTTGCCCGCGCCGCTGCGGCCGATGATGCCAAAGATCTCACCTCGGCGGATATTCAGGTCGATGCCCTGCAGGGCAGGTTGCTGCTGGCCGGGGTAGGTCTTACCCAGCCCGATGAAGCGCACGTGGGCCTGGTCGAGCTCAGGTCGCAGGGCGTGCTGGGTGGCCGGGGCTGGTGATGGTTGAGCAGTTGGCGCCCTGAGCGCATTGGCCTGGCTCATCTCAGCCCTCCCAGCCGGCTTGATACAGGCTGCCGTGGGCTTTGTTCAGCGCCGCACGTACCGCTGGCGAGTGCTGGTAGATATCCACGAACTTGGCCAGGCGAGGGTCGTCTTTGCTTTGCGGGCGGATGACGAACTGAATCACGTATTCCTTGTTTTCAAGGCCATCGAAAAGCAGTGCCGAGGTGGCGTCGAAACTGTTGGCCAGGCGGATGTAGGCCGGGTAGCCCTGGACCAGATCGGCATCATCGTAGGCGCGCACCAGTTGCACGGCTTCGACTTGTAGGATCTTCAACTTCTTGGGGTTGGCGATGATGTCGTCTTCAGTGGCCTTGTAACCCACGCCCGGTTTCAAGGTGATCAAGCCAGCCTTGGCCAGCAGCTGCAAGCCGCGGCCGCTGTTGATCGGGTCGTTGGCGATGGCCACGCTTGCCCCTTCGGGCAGTTGCGCGAAGCTTTTGTAGCGCTTGGAATACAGGCCGACGTTGTTGATGATGCCGGGTGCATAGGGCACCAGGTTGAAACCGGCTGCAGCCTTGGCGTTTTCCAGAAAGGGAATGTGCTGGAAGTAGTTGACGTCGATATCGCCGCTGTTGAGGCTGACATTCGGCGCGATCCAGTCGCTGAATTCGATCAGCTTCACTTCCAGGCCTTGTTTGTGTGCCTCTTCCACCGCTGCCTCCAGCGGGATGGCAAAGGCGGCGGTGGTGCCGATCTTAAGTGATTCGCCAGCCACGGCACTGGTGGCCAGACTCAAGCTGATGGCAAAGGCCGCGACGGGCCGGATCAATTTTTCAAGCATGGTGCAGGGCTCCAGTCGGGCTGACGATAGGTGGGTTGCGGTAGGTGGAACCTGGGTGCTCGGCGGGCAGGTACGGGTGATCGCTTTCGAACAGCTTTTCGCGCAGGGTGCCGTCGGCGTAGGCGGTTTTGTAGCGGCCGCGTTGCTGCAACTGGGGGACCACCAGCTCGATGAAGTCTTCATAGCTTTCCGGGGTCACGGTGCGGGTCAGGTTGAAACCGTCCAGGCCGGTTTCGTCGATCCAGGCAATCAGTTGCTCCGCAATCTGGTCCGGGGCACCGACCAGCGTCACATAGCGTCCGCCCAAGGCGTGCTGTTGCAACAGCTGGCGGCGGGTCCAGACGTTTTCCTGCAATTGCCGGGTGGCCGACTGAATAGCATTGCCTTTGCTGGCGCCGATCGGCTCGTCCAGCCCGTAGCTGGCAAAGTCGATGCCGGTCGAGGCCGCAAAATGGGCAACACCGGCTTCGGCGCTGGCGTGTTGCAGGTATTCGGCGTATTTGGCCTGAGCCTGTTGCTCGGTAGGCGCCACGATCACCGTGATGCCCATGAACACCTTCACTGCCTGGGCGCTGCGGCCGGCAGCCTGGGCGGCCGCACGCACCTTGTCGACCTGGGCGCGGGTGGCGGCTTTGCTCTGGCCACTGATGAACACGCATTCGGCATGGTTGCCGGCAAACGCCAGGCCACGCGGGGAGCTGCCTGCCTGGAACAGTACCGGCGTGCGCTGTGGCGAGGGCTCGCACAAGTGGTAGCCCTCGACCGTGTAGAACTCGCCTTGGTGGCGCACCTTGCGCACTTTGCTCGGCTCTGCGTACACCCGGCGTTTGCGGTCGCTGACCACGGCATCGTCCGCCCAGCTACCTTCGAGCAGTTGGTAGAGCACCTGCAAATATTCGTCGGCCTGGTCGTAACGGCGGTCGTGCTCGGGCTGTTGCGCCAGGCCCATGGCGCGGGCGGCGCTGTCGAGGTACCCGGTGACGATGTTCCAGCCGACCCGGCCATTGCTCAGGTGGTCGAGGGTGGAGAGGCGCCGAGCGAACAGGTAAGGGGCTTCGTAGGTCAGGTTGGCGGTCAGGCCGAAGCCCAGGTGGCGTGTGACCGCGGCCATGGCCGATACCAGCAGCAGCGGGTCGTTGACCGGCAACTGGATCGACTCTTTCAGCGGCACGTCGACGGAGTTGCCGTAAATGTCATAGGTGCCGACGATATCGGCGATGAACAAACCGTCGAACAGCCCACGCTCCAGCAGGCGCGCCAGATCGGTCCAGTAGGCCAGGGTCTTGTACTGGGTCGAGGTGTCCCGTGGGTGGGTCCACAGGCCGTGGTTGATGTGCCCAATGCAGTTCATGTTGAAGGCATTGAGCAGGATCTGCTTGGCCATCAGATGGTCCCCCGGCGTGGAGGGTTTGCGTGGTTGAGGTAGTAATTGCCGATGGCGTGGTATTTCCAGCGTACCGGGTCGTGCAGCGTATGCACGCGTGCGTTGCGCCAGTGGCGGTCGAGGTTGTGCTCGGCCAGCGTGGCCTGGCTGCCGGCCAGTTCGAACAGGCTGGTGCCAGCGGACAGAGACACCTCAGTGCTGATCGCCCGTGCTTCGGCTACCGCAATCGAAGCTGCCGCGACATTGTCGGCAGTGCTGTCGAGCTGAGCGCGGTCGAGGTATTCACCCGCACGCTCGAGCAACGCCTCGGCGGCATGCAGGCGGATGACCAGATGGCCGAAGCTTTTCAGGGTCAGAGGGTCGTCACTGGCCTTGTCCACGCCCGAATCAACCCACGGTCGGCTTCGGGTGCGCACGAAATGCAGGGCGTCTTGCACCGCAGCACGGGCAATGCCGGTGTCGATGGCTGCGTGCAGTATCTGCGCCAGCGGGCCGACCGGGGTCGGGCGTTCGAAAGCGCTTTCGAAGGGCACCACGTCTTCGGCGCCGACCCAAACGTTGTCGAATGTCACCGAGCCGCTGCCGGTGGTGCGTTGGCCAAAGCCGCTCCAGTCATCGATGACTTCAAGCCCGTGGCTGTCGGCGGGGACGAAAGCCAGTTGCTGACGGCCTTGCTCGTCGATCACCGAGGTCGGGATACGCTGGGCGTACAAGGCACCGGTGGCGTAGAACTTGCGGCCATTGATGCGATAACCGGCGCCATCGCGGGTCAGGCGCGTGGTGCGGTCGTGAGCGGTTTTAGTGCCGAGCTCTGCCAGTGCATTGCCGAAGCGGCGGCCTGCGAGGACTTCGGCATATAGCCGATGCTGCTGCTCGGGGCTGCCGTTCACCCGTAGTACTTCCAGGGCGTAGAAATGATTCTGCGGGATTTGCCCCAGCGAGGCGTCCGCCTGGGCAATGCGGGCGACGACTTTGGCCAGGGTGACGTTGGATACGCCGGCGCCGCCGAAAGCTTTGGGAACGCTGATGGCCCATAGGCCGGAGCGGGTGAACAGTTCCAGCTCGGCATGGGGCAAGCGGCGTTCGCGGTCGCGCAGAGCGCTGTCACGCTCGAGTTGCTGGGCGATGTGTTCAGCGACGGAAAGTGCCTGGGCGTCGCTGGTGATAACGGATGTAGTCATGGTGATCTCCGCAGCCAATAGGGCCGCTTTTACAGGCGAGCGCGATCCCGTGTAGGAGCGGCCTCATATCGCGAAGGGGCTGCTAAGCAGCCCCGAGGCCCTCGAACTCAGATCCAGGAATGCCGGGCTGGTAGGGTGCCGTTGAGGTAGTAGGAGCCGACGGCGTGATACTTCCAGCGCACCGGGTCGTGCAGGGTGTGTACCCGAGCATTGCGCCAGTGCCGGTCAAGGTTGAACTCGGCCAGGCTCGCGCGGCTACCGGCCAGCTCGAAGAGCTTCTCGCTGGCCAGCAGGGCGATTTCGGTGGTCAAGACCTTGGCCTCAGCCACGGCAATCGAGGCCCGCGCCGCAGCGTCAGCATCGATGGGCCCTGCGTTGACCTCGTCGAGTACCTGCGCGGCCTTGCGCAGCAGCGTCTCAGCGGCATGCAGCTCGAGCTTCAGGCGGCCGACATCGGCGATCACGTAAGGGTCATCGCCCGCACGCTCGACCTTGGCGTCGATCCATGGCCGGGACTTTTCCCCGACGAAGGCGATGGCGTCGTCGATAGCTGCCTCGGCGATGCCCGCATCGATGGCTGCCTGGATCAGCTGCGAGGCCGCGCCCTGAATATTGGGGATATCGCGCTGGCGCCAGTTGTCGATGACCAGTTCGGCGTCTACTGGTACTTGGTCGAGCAGCACAGTCCCGCTGGCAGTGGTGCGCTGGCCGAAGCCGGACCAGTCGTCGACGATGCGTAGCCCTGGCGAGCCACGGCGTACGAAGGCCAGGCGCTGGCGGCCTTCATCGTCCAGTGCCTTGACCGCCACCCAGTGGGCGAACAGCGCACCGGTGGAATAGAACTTCTCGCCGCTGATGCGATAGCCGTCGCCGCTGCGGCTAATGCGCGCCTTGAGCGTCAGCGTGTCTTTGGTGCCCCGCTCGGGGCCGGCGTTACCGATGCGCCAGCCGTCCAGCACGCTGCGCCAGATCAGCGCCTGTTGGGCTTGGGTCGCGGTCAGGCGCAGCAGTTGCAGAATGCCGAACTGGTTCTGCGGAATTTGCCCCAAGGCCGGGTCGGCAGCGCTGATCAGGCGGAACACCTCGGCAATGGTGACGAACGAGACGTCTGGGCCACCGTAGGCTTTGGGCACACTGATGCTGCCCAGGCCACTACGGGTGAACTGTTCGATCTCTGCCCAGGGCAATTTGCGATGTTGGTCGCGCTGAGCGGCCTGCTCGCGGGCATGGCTTGCCAGTTCACGGGCAGCCTGCAATGCCTCGGCGTCATTGCGCAGAACCTTGGCGCGCAGCAGCGGGGGCGGGCTGTCGATATCGCTGTGGAAGGGGGTATTGGGTTGGATGGTCATCAGAACCGAACCTCACAAAGTGGATGCGTCGCTTCAGTTGATGGCGACAAGCGTTTGTGGTCCGGTGGTCCGGTTCATATAGCCTAATGGCTTATAAATTGTTTATGAACTAGATTTTTGGAATATGCATAGAAGGGAGGAATCTGCCGTGGGTGTAACGGCCTTTCGCGGGCATGGGCAGGCATCGCGCAGGTGCGGCTTGAGCCGCGAGTACCACCCACCGCGACGAGCCTTTGCGCTCCCACAGAGGCTACTCGCAGTGGACATACCCGTGAAAAGGCCCGTGAGGGTTCACTCGGAGGCGGTTGTGCCGAGGAATTTGCGCAGGAATTGCCGCGTGCGCTCTTCCTTGGGGGCGGCAAACAGCGCCTTGGCTTCGCCTTGTTCCACGATCACGCCTTTGTCGAAAAAGATCACTCGGTTGGCAACGTCGCGGGCAAAGCTCATTTCGTGAGTGACGATGATCATGGTGCGCTTCTCCTCGGCCAAGCCGCGGATGGTCGCCAGTACTTCACCTACCAGCTCCGGGTCCAGGGCTGAGGTGGGCTCGTCGAACAGGATCACCTCAGGCTCCATGGCCAACGCGCGAGCAATAGCCACGCGTTGTTGCTGGCCCCCGGACAGGCGCCTTGGATAGGCATCTTCCTTGCCTGCCAGGCCAACCTTGGCCAGTAATCGCCGGCCAAGGTCCAGGGCTTGCTCGCGCGGGGTTTTCTTGACGATCACCGGGCCCTCGATGACGTTTTCCAGGGCGGTGCGGTGGGGGAACAGGTTGAAGTTCTGGAACACGAAACCTGCCTGCTGTCGCAGGCGGCGAATCGCACTTTGCTGGCCGCTGAGCGGGCGGTTGGCATCGATGCTGATAGCGCCGATCTGAATCTGCCCCGCATCCGGTGTTTCCAGCAGGTTGAGGCAGCGCAGGAAGGTAGTTTTGCCCGAGCCGCTGGGGCCGATGATGGCTACCACCTCACCGGCTTGCACGGTGAGGTCGATACCGTTGAGTACGGTCTGGCCCTTGAACTGCTTGGTCAGGCCTTTGACGACGATCATCTCATTGCTCCTGGTCGTGCTGGTTGACCCGCGCTTCCATGCGGTTCTGGAAGTACGCAAGGATGCTGCAGAGGACCCAGTAAATCACTGCAACGGCCAGGTACATGGTGAACACCTCGAAGGTGCGCGCGGTGATCAACTGCGCCTGGCGGAACAGTTCGGGCACCTGGATGGTGGCGGCCAGTGCGGTGTCCTTGACCAGCGAAATGAAACTGTTGCCCAGCGGGGGCAACGCCGTGCGCAACGCCTGGGGCAGAATCGCCCGGCGCATTGCTTGGGTGCGGGTCATGCCGATGCTGGCCGCCGCCTCCCACTGGCCGCGGTCGATCGACGAGATGGCCGCCCGCAGAATTTCGCAGATGTAGGCCGCCATGTTCAGAGACAGACCGATCAGCGACGCTGGAATCGGGTCGAGCTCGATCCCTATCTGAGGCATGCCAAAGTAGATCACGAACAGTTGCACCAGCAGTGGCGTGCCCCGGAAGAACGACACGTAGATGCGCGCCAGCCAGTCAAGCGGCAGAATCTTCGACAGCCGCATCAGTGCCAGGACAAAGCCCAGCACCAAGCCGAAGAACATGCCGCCGACACTGAGCAGCACCGTATAACCCGCGCCCTTGAGCAAAAAGGGCGCGGAATCGGCAACGAGTTGCAGGCTTTCAGCAATCATTTGGTGACATCGGCACCGAAGTATTTTTCGGACAGCTTGGCGAGCGTGCCATCTGCCTTGAGCTTGTCGATGGCCTTGTTGATGGCCGCCAGCAATTCAGGCTCGCCTTTGCGCAGTGCCACGCCGCTTTCCAGGCGCGAGAAGGCATCGCCGGCCAGCTCGGTGTCCTTGGCTTTCTGGGCGTATTCCAGTGCTGCCAAGCGGTCGATCAGGATCGCATCGATGCGGCCGTTACGCAGGTCGGCGAACTTGCTTGGGTCGTCTTCATAGGTGCGCACGTCAGCTTTAGGCACGTCCTGCTTGACCCATTGCTCATAGTTGGTACCAAGGCCAACGCCGACTTTCTTGCCGGCCAGATCCTGGGCGCCATGGATGTTCAGCTGGTCGGCCTTCTTTTTCAGCACCAGTGCCTGGATCCCGGAGACGGTGTAGGGCTCGGAGAAATCATATTTCTTCTTGCGCTCTTCGGAGATGGTCACCTGGTTGACCACGATGTCCAGGCGCTTGGATTCCAGCGCGGCGAGGATACCGTCCCACTTGGTTGGCTGGATCTTGGCCTTGACGCCTAGCTCCTTGGCCAGCAACTCCGACAGCTCGACCTCGAAACCCGTGAGCTTGCCGTTTTCATCCTGGAAGCTGAAAGGCGGGTAGGTGCCTTCGAGGCCGACGTTGATCACGCCTTTCTCTTCGATGGTTTTCAGCTGCTCGCCTGCGAAGGCCTGGCCAAGCAGGCCGGCGCCCAGAAGGAGGGCTAGACTGGCGTTGAGTAAGGGTTTGGCGAATTTCGACATGTCAGGCCCCGCGCTTGTAGTGGAAGTAGTGGGTGGCGACTATAGAGCTGGCCTTTTAGGCCGGGAAATAATAAAAACTTATCTTATTATTACCAATTAACTCAGTGCCGTGGTCCGGCTGCTCTTGAGGGTAGGCCAGGACTTGGCCACCGTCATTACGGCTTATGCCGTACTTAGCGCAGGATGGAATAAAGCGTTGTTTTTTCCAAGGGGTGGATTTGCCGTAGAGTGAATTGCACAACGTCAGATCAGCCCCTTTGGCAGGAGAACACCGTGAGCGAACAACCTTCATCTGGGCAATGGCACCTGCACACTATCGTCAGCGGCCTGCGCACTGCCCGCGAACAGTGGCGCAGCCGCAATGGGCGCAGCATCGGCGAGCAGGGCGGGCGTGAGCTGCCTTCTCGCGAAGCCATGCGGCAGATACTCGAGCAGCTTTGCGGCGCACTGTTCCCGATGCGCCTGGGGCCGGTCGACCTTCGCGAAGAGAGCGAGGACTTCTATGTCGGCCATACCCTCGACACGGCGCTTACCGCGCTGCTGGTGCAGGCGCGGTTAGAGCTGCGCTACGCCGCGCGCCAGAGCAAAGCGCCGGTGCACGACATCGATGCCCAGGCCCTACACTTGATTCAAGGTTTCGCGGCGGCCTTGCCCGGCCTGCGTGAGCTACTCGATACCGATGTACTGGCGGCGTATCACGGCGACCCCGCCGCGCGCAGCGTGGATGAAGTACTGCTGTGCTACCCCGGCATTCTGGCGATCATCCACCACCGCCTGGCCCACTACCTTTACCAGGCCGGTTTGCCGCTGCTGGCGCGTATCAGCTCGGAGCTGGCACATTCGGCGACTGGCATCGATATCCACCCAGGCGCCCAGATCGGCCCGAGTTTCTTCATCGACCATGGTACCGGCGTGGTGATTGGCGAAACGGCGATCATCGGTGAGCGGGTGCGCATCTACCAGGCGGTGACACTGGGCGCCAAGCGCTTCCCCAGCGATGAGTCGGGCACGCTGCACAAAGGCTTGGCGCGCCACCCAATTGTCGAAGATGACGTGGTGATTTACGCCGGCGCGACGATCCTTGGGCGGATCACCATCGGCAAGGGTTCGACCATTGGCGGCAACGTCTGGCTGACCCGCAGCGTGCCGGCCGAAAGCAACATCACTCAAGCGAACCTCCAGCTCGATTGCCAGGTCAAAAATTGACCCATATGGGGTGCCAATCGGCGCCCCAGTTCGCATTGAGCGGCGATCCATGTTTAACTTGAACGCTTGTTCAATTAAAAAACGCTGGTCCGCTGCCGGTGTTCAACAGGAGGATTCCTTTGCTGAACCCGTTCATCCCGAACCTCACGTCGATTGACGAGGTGCCTTACGCATGAGTGCACCGTCCCCATCCCTTGCCGACGGCAAGATCCGCATGAACCCGCCGGTGTTCTACTTTGCGGCAACGTTCATTCTATTGTTCGGCCTAGTGGTAATCGCCTTTCCCGAGGCTGCCGGCCAATGGTTGCTGGCGGCGCAGAACTGGGCGGCCAATACGGTCGGCTGGTACTACATGCTTGCCATGAGCCTGTACTTGGTATTCGTCGTGGTCACTGCGGTGTCAGGCTACGGCAAGATCAAGCTCGGTGCCGACCACGACGAACCTGAGTTCAGTTACCTGTCTTGGGCCGGCATGCTGTTCGCCGCCGGCATCAGCATCACGCTGTTCTTCTTCTGCGTATCCGAACCCTTGACCCACATGCTTACCCCGCCCCAAGGCGAAGGTGGCACGGCCGAAGCCGGGCGTCAGGCGATGCAGATTCTGTTCCTGCACTGGGGCCTGCATGGTTGGGGCGTGTTCGCCTTCGTCGGCATGGCGCTGGCGTATTTCGCCTATCGGCATAACCTGCCGCTGGCCCTGCGCTCGGCGCTGTATCCGCTGATCGGCAAACGCATCAACGGGCCGATTGGCTACGCCGTGGACGGTTTCGGCATCATCGCTACGGTGTTCGGTCTGGGCGCCGACATGGGCTTTGGTGTGCTGCACCTGAACGCCGGCCTCGACTACCTGTTTGGCATTAGCCATAGCCAATGGGTACAGGTGGTGCTGATTGCATTGATGATGGGCGCGGCGGTGGCGGTTGCCGTGGCAGGGGTGGAAAAGGGCGTTCGGGTGATGAGCGACATCAACCTGTTCCTGGCCTGTGCCTTGCTGTTGTTCGTATTGTTCGCTGGGCCCACCCAGCACTTGTTCAATACCTTGATCCAGAACCTTGGCGACTACCTCGGCGCCTTGCCGCGCAAAAGCTTCGATGTGTACGCGTACGGCGAGCAGCGTGACTGGCTGGGCGGCTGGACGGTGTTCTACTGGGCCTGGTGGATTGCCTGGGCTCCGTTCGTAGGGCTGTTCATTGCGCGTATCTCCCGTGGCCGTACCATCCGCGAGTTCGTGTTCGGTGTATTGCTGATTCCGCTGGGCTTTACCCTGGCGTGGATGTCGATCTTCGGCAACAGCGCGCTGGACCAAGTGCTCAGCCACGGCATGACCGCGCTTGGCCAGTCGGCGTTGGACAACCCGTCGATGAGCCTGTACCTGCTGCTGGAAACCTACCCCTGGAGCAAGACGGTGATCGCCGTCACGGTGTTCATCAGCTTCGTGTTCTTCGTCACATCGGCCGACTCGGGCACCGTGGTGCTGTCGACCCTGTCAGCCAAAGGCGGCAACGCTGACGAAGACGGGCCGAACTGGCTGCGGATTTTCTGGGGCGCGATGACCGCATTGATCACCAGCGGCCTGTTGTTCGCCGGCAGCATCGACTCGCTGAAATCGGCGGTGGTACTGACCTCGTTGCCGTTCTCGCTGATTCTGCTGTGCATGATGTGGGGGCTGCACAAGGCCTTCTACCTCGAGAGCCAGCGGCAGATCGCGCAGATGCATTCGTTGGCACCGTTCGCCCAGTCCCGCCGTGGCCGCGGTGGCTGGCGCCAGCGCCTGAGCCAGGCAGTGCACTTCCCCTCGCGCGACGAGGTGTATCGCTTCATGGACGATGTGGTGCGCCCGGCGATTGCCGATGTGCGCGAGGTGTTCGAGCAGAAGGGGCTGGTGCTGGTGACCCAGGACGACCCGAGCCATGACAATGTCAGCCTGAAAGTGGGCCATGGCGAGGAGCAGCCGTTCATCTATCAGGTGCAGATGCGCGGCTATTTCACCCCGTCTTTCGCGCTGGGTGGGCTGGGCTCGCAGGAGCTCAAGAACCGCCGCTACTACCGTGCCGAGGTGCATCTGAGCGAAGGCAGCCAGAACTATGACCTGGTCGGCTACAGCAAGGAGCAGATCATCAACGACATCCTTGACCAGTACGAACGGCACATGCAGTTCTTGCATCTGGTCAGGTAGTCATCTGCTCGGGCCCTTTCGCGGGTTCACCCTCGAAAGGGCCCGAGCAGGATGCCTCAGAAAGGCGCATCCCCCAGTATGGTCGCTCGGTGCATCACCCTGCGCTGAGGCCGGTAGTCATCCACAGCGAAATGCTGGGTCACGCGGTTATCCCAGAACGCCACGTCATTCTTTTGCCAACGCCAGCGAATGCTGAATTCCGGCCGTGTTGCATGGGCGAACAGCAGTCGCAGCAGCGCCTCGCTCTCCGTTTCGCTCAATTCGTTGATGCGCGTGGTGAACCCCTCATTGACGAACAACGCTTTGCGCCCGCTGACCGGGTGCGTGCGCACCACCGGGTGCGACAACGGCGGGTTGTTGCGCCGCGTGGCCTCCCAGCGGGCCAGGTCTTGTGCCGTGGTACCGAAGCGCTCCAGCGGAAATGACTTGGTGAAGTCATGGGTGGCGCTCAGGCCATCGAGCATTTCGCGCAGTGGCGCCGAAAGTGCTTCGAACGCTGCAATACCGCTGGCCCAAAGCGTGTCGCCGCCATAGGCCGGCAGGTGTTTGGCGCTGAGCACCGCACCCAGTGCCGGGGTCGGCAGAAACGTTACGTCGGTGTGCCAGACCGCATTGTCACGCACGTCCGTGAGCGCCGTATCGAGGATCAGCACCTGGGGCGTCTCTGGCACGTTGGGGTAGATCGGGTGAATGTGCAGGTCACCAAAGTATGCGGCGAACCGTGCCTGTTGCTCTGGGGTGAGCGGCTGATCGCGAAAGAACAGCACCTGATGCTCAAGCAGCGCCTGCTCGATGGCGTCACGCTGTGGGTCAGTGATGTCGCGGCTGATGTCCACGCCGCTGATTTGCGCGCCGAGCGCAGGGCTGAGGGGGGTAATGGTCAGGCTCATGGCGGTCTCTTCAATCAGGCGCCGGGTTGCCGGCGTGGTCAGTCGGATGCTCAGTGGTTCTGCCCATGCCAGGGCACCAGCTTGCGTTGCAGGGCGCGCAGGCCCATTTCAAGGGCGAAGGCGATCAGGGCGATCAACAGAATGCCCAGCACCACCACGTCAGTGACCAGGAACTGCGCCGCCGACTGCACCATAAAGCCCAGGCCGCTAGTGGCGGCGATCAGCTCGGCGGCGACCAAGGTCGACCAACCGACCCCCAGGCCGATCCGGATGCCAGTCAGAATGTCTGGCAGGGCGCTAGGCAGGATCACGTGGCGAATCAGTTGTGTGGGGGTGGCGCCCAGCGATTGCGCCGCCCGCAGCTTAGCGGGGTCTACCGTGCGCACCCCGGTGGCCGTGGCAATCGCGATGGGCGCGAATATCGCCAAATAGATCAGCAGCACCTTGGACAACTCGCCGATGCCGCACCAGATAACGATCAGTGGCAGGTAGGCCAGCGGGGGAATGGGCCGATAGAACTCGATCAGTGGGTCGAGAATCCCCCGCGCCACACGGTTGTAGCCGATGGCGATGCCCACCGGGATGGCGGTCAAGGTCGCTGCAGCAAGGGCCAGGCCGATACGGCCGAGGCTGGCACCCAGGTGCTGCCACAGGCTTGCGTCCATGTAGCCTTGGGTGAGCAGAGTCCAGGCCTTGGCCGCGATGTCCCCAGGCGAGGGCAGGAACAGCGGCTCGACCCATCCTGCTGCCGTCACCAGCCACCATACAAGCAGTAGGCTGGCCAGGGTCAGGCTGCTGATCCACCGGGTTGACAGCGAGGGCCTAGCCTTATGCGCCGGGCGTTTATGGGAAGAGTGTTTGCCGGCAATCGGCAGATCCAGGCTGCTCATGGGCGCTCCTGCAGGCTTTGGCGTTGGGAGAACACGCGGGCCAGAACGTGCTCGCGCGTTTCGATGAAAGCTGGGTCGGACTTGATCGCCCGAGCCGGCTCCCCAGCCGCGTAGCGCTGGCCGAAATCCAGTTGCAGGCGCTCGACCACACGGCCAGGGTTGGGCGCCAGCAGCACCAGCTCGGTGGCCAGGAACACCGCCTCTTCGATGTCGTGGGTAATCAGGAAAACCGGCTTGGCGGTGCGCTGCCAAACCTGCAGCAGCAGCTCTTGCATCTGTTCACGGGTGAAGGCATCGAGGGCGCCGAAGGGTTCGTCCATCAACAGCACGCGCGGGTCGGCGGCCAGCGCACGGGCCAAGCCAACACGCTGTTTCTGGCCGCCGGACAACTGCCAGATGCGCCTATCGGCGAAGCCTTCGAGGTCCACCAGGGTCAACATTTCGCGGGCTTTGGCCTCGCGCTCGGCGCGTGGTACACCGGCCAGCTCCAGGCCGAAGGCAACATTGCCCAACACGTTCTGCCACGGCAGCAAGGCGTCGTCCTGAAACACCACGCCCCGCTCGGCCCCGGGGCCTTGTACCGGTGCGCCATCAAGGGTGATGTGCCCAGCGCTGGGGCTAACGAAGCCGGCGATAAGGTTGAGCAGCGAGGTTTTGCCGCTGCCCGATGGTCCCAGGGCCACCAGCAGTTGGCGTGGCCCCAGGCTTAGGTTGATATCGGCCAGCACCGGGGAGGTGGCGCCGGGGTACTGTGCGCTGATGCGCTCCAGCTCTAGCAAGGCCATGGCAGGCTCCGTGTGGTTGCAGTCTTACTGCGGGATGTACTGCGCGCTGACGTAGGGCGAGTAGTCGGGCAGCACTGCTTCGACCTTGCCTTGCTGTTTGAGGAAGGTAGCCGTATCGGTCAGCGCTTGAGTGGTCGGTGCGCCCAGCTCTTTAGCCTGGTCGGCGGCCAGCGGGTAGATGTTGCCTTGCAGCAGCACCGGGATATCCGCAGGTTTGGCACCGGACAGCTTGGCTAGCTTGGCCACGTTGTCCGGGTTGGCCAGCCACGCTTTGGGGTCTTTGCGATAGTCGGCATAGGCGTCCAGGGTGACCTTGGCGAAGGCCTTGACCACATCGGGATGCTTGGCGGCGAAGTCTTTGCGCACGATCCAGGCATCGAAGGTCGGCGCGCCCTTCTTGGCCAGATCACCCGAGGTGATCAGCACCTTGCCGTTTTCCTTGGCTACACCCAGGGCAGGGTCCCACACGTAAGTGGCATCGATGTCGCCGCGCTTCCAGGCGGCTATGATCGCCGGTGGTGCGAGGTTGAGGATCTGCACCTTGGACGGGTCGATGTTCCAGTTCTTCAGCGCGGCGAGCAGGCTGTAGTGGCCGGTGGAGACGAACGGCACGGCGACTTTCTTGCCAATCAAATCTTGCGGGGTCTGAATACCGTCGCGGGCCACCAGGGCCTCGCCGGCACCGATCTGGGTAGCGATGAGGAAGGTTTCGACTGGCAGCTTGCGGGTGGCCGCGGCGGCCAATGGGCTGGAGCCGAGGTAGCCGATCTGCACGTCGCCGCTGGCCACAGCGGTAATCACATCTGCGCCGTTATCGAACTTGCGCCAGTCGATACTGGTTTTGCTGGCTTTTTCGTAGTCGCCATCGACCTGGGCAACCTTGGCTGGGTCGACGGTGGTCTGGTACGCAACGGTAAGGTCGGCGGCCTGAACCGACCAGGTGGCGCCAACCACAGCGATGGCAGCGAACAGACGCAGCGAAGCATGCGGGATCATGTAGGACCTCTCGTCGGGCAAAGGATGAGCTGAATGACGAAAAGACTAAATGATCTAACAAATCCAATATAAATAACTTTTTAGAATTAGCTTAGGAGGCAATCGTTTTACTCCCAACGGCAGTGGCGCAATGCAAATGCGCTGCTAGGCTCCTGTCCCTTCACTGCCTATGGAAAGACTGCGCGCTGGTCAGCAAACGTTTGCAAATAACCTAAAGATATGATTGGAAGCGTCGATACAACTTTTTGTAGGATTGGTTCCTTTGATATTCCGTAATAATCTTACAAATTCACAAAACGGTCATTTTGGATTTATAGGATTGTCATTATCCTGTAGCGCAGGGCCGTCTTAGACCAAAGTCGAGAAATGTTTAGAAACTATTGACTAAATGGTCACGGTTTGGGGCTAATCGCCCATCCACGGTCGAGCGGGGCACAAGACCCTGCCGCCAGTGATACACAAGAATTAGAACGTAGAGGAGCAAAACATGTACAAGTCCAGCCTGGCTCTGGCCGTGGCAGTGGGGGTTTTCGCCCAAGCAGCAGGTGCCGCCGGTTTCGTAGAAGACAGCAAGCTGTCGGTGAGCTCGCGTACCATGTATTTCAACGGTGACAACCGTGAAGGTGGTGCCGATAACCGTGAGTCTGGTCAGGGCTTCAAGCTCGACTACATCTCCGGTTTCACTCAAGGCACTGTTGGTTTCGGTGTCGATGCCCAGGCCCTTTGGGGTATTCACCTGGACGGCGGTCGCGGTAAGCACCCCGACAACAGCTCCTTCTTCCCAAGCGATACCGACGGTTCGGCGGTAAGCCAGTGGGCACGTGCCGGTGCCAATGCTAAGGCTCGCTTCTCCAAGACCGAAGTTCACTACGGTAGCGCCCTGGCCCCTAACCTGCCGATCCTGGTGGCCAACGACGGTCGACTGCTGCCACAAACCTTCGAGGGTGGCACCATCCAGTCGAAGGAAATCGACAACCTGACCATCAACGCCGGTCAGCTGACTCACGCCATGGGCCGTGCTTCGAGCAACCGTACTGGCCTGTCGATCGCTGGTGCCACTGCCGACAGCAACAAGTTCCGCTACGGTGGCCTGGACTACAAGCTCACTCCAGACCTGACCCTTCAGTACTACTACTCGAACCTGGAAGACTTCTACAAGCAGCACTTCCTGGGTGCGACCCACATCTTCAAGATCGCTGACAACCAGTCGTTCAAGACCGACCTGCGCTACTTCGACAGCAGCAGCGACGGTAACAACGGCCACGGCGGCGGCTACAACTTCAACAACAACGGTGGTTATGCCAAGAACAATGGCAAGGTCGACAACAAGACCTGGACTGCCATGTTCACCTACACCTTGGGCGGTCACTCGCTCATGCTGGGTCGTCAGCAAGTCAGCGATGACGGCGGTTTCGTCTGGCTGAACCAGGGTAACGTAGTTGACGGCAACGGCCGTGGCGAAGGCGCTGGCGGTTCCAGCTTCTACCTGTTCACCGACAGCATGATCAACCAGTTCGCCCGTGCTGGCGAGAACACCAACTTCGGTCAATACGCCTATGACTTCGCCTCGCTGGGCGTACCAGGCCTGAAGGCCTCGGTTTCGTACCTGCGCGGTGATGACATCCGCTACAAGTCCGGCCACGGCACCTACAACGAGTGGGAACGTGATGCGCGCATCGACTACACCGTTCAGCAAGGCACCCTCAAAGGCCTTGGCTTCAGCCTGCGCCAGGGCGTGTTCCGTGGTCAGGGTGAGTCCTCTGCCGATCAGGACCAGACTCGCTTCATCGTGAACTACACTTACAGCTTCCTGTAAGTCTTAGTTACACCAAGAGCCTCGCCTAGTGCGAGGCTTTTTTGTGGACATCATTCGATATTCCTTGGGGTTATAGATAAATCATTATTTATTCTTTTTGTTCTGGTTCGAATACAGGCACATTCAACCCATACAACAGAACACCGCACAGGAGCCGCACCCCATGAGCCTCAAACTTGGCGACATCGCCCCGGACTTCGAGCAGGATTCAAGTGAAGGCAAGATCCGCTTTCACGAATGGCTAGGCAGCAGCTGGGGTGTGCTGTTCTCCCACCCGGCGGATTTCACTCCAGTGTGCACCACCGAGCTGGGCCTGACCGCCAAGCTCAAGGATGAGTTCGCCAAGCGCGGTGTAAAAGCCATCGCCCTGTCGGTTGACCCGGTCGACTCACACCATAAGTGGATCGCGGATATCAACGAAACCCAGAACACTGTGGTCAACTTCCCGATCATTGCCGACGCCGACCGCAAGGTTTCGGACCTGTATGACCTGATTCACCCCAATGCCAGCGACACTTTGACGGTGCGCTCGCTGTTCATCATCGACCCGAACAAGAAGGTACGCCTGACCATCACCTATCCGGCCAGTACCGGGCGCAACTTCAACGAGATCCTGCGGGTGATCGACTCGCTACAGCTCACCGACAACCACAAGGTTGCCACACCAGGGAACTGGCAGGACGGCGACGATGTGGTGATTGTGCCTTCTCTAAAAGATGAGGAAGAAATCAAGCAGCGCTTCCCGAAAGGTTACCGGGCTGTGAAGCCTTATCTGCGGCTGACTCCGCAACCTAATCGCTGACCAAATCCTCGTTGCAGTGCTCTTAGCCATAGCAGGGATTTTCGGGCCGTTTCGACGGCCCTTTTTTATGCCTGGGTAAAAGTGATGGGGTTGTTCGCGGATAGACCCGCTCCCGACCGATGCTGCGTGGGTTGCAAGAAGACCTGGTAAGGGCGGCTTTCGCCGCAATAAAGCCCTCATGTCCAAAATCATAAAATGGAATAAACAAATGAAAAAATATGATTTCTAGATATATAAGCAGGCTGGTACTGTCACCCCATAGCTTCACCACCTTACTCGCCCGTCAACGAGGCAAGCAGGTGCAACCCGAACCCTATCGCACAGGAGAGCGCCATGCGCACTGTCTTCTTGCGTCGTGGTCTGGTCGCCCTGTTTGCGGCGGCTGTGTCCTTCGGCGCCATCACCCAAGCTCACGCAGAAAGCCTGCGTATCGGTTATCAGAAATACGGAACCCTGGTGCTACTCAAGGCCAAGGGTACGCTTGAGAAGCGCCTGGCCGCTCAAGGCGTGCAGGTGCAATGGACTGAGTTCCCCGGCGGGCCGCAGTTGCTTGAGGGGTTGAACGTCGGCTCGATCGACTTCGGTGTCACCGGTGAGACCCCGCCGGTGTTCGCTCAGGCCGCTGGTGCCGACCTGCTGTATGTGGCCTATGAGCCACCTGCGCCGCACAGCGAGGCCATTCTCGTGCCCAAGGACTCGCCGGTGCAGTCGGTGAAGGACCTCAAAGGCAAGAAAGTCGCCCTCAACAAGGGCTCGAACGTGCACTACCTGTTGGTCCGCGCCCTGGAAGACGCCGGCCTCAAGTACAGCGACATCCAACCCGTCTACCTGCCCCCCGCCGATGCCCGCGCCGCCTTCGAGCGTGGCAGTGTCGATGCTTGGGTGATCTGGGACCCGTACCAAGCTGCCGCCGAGCAACAACTACAGGCCCGCACGCTGCGTGATGGTCAAGGCCTGGTGGATAACCATCAGTTCTATCTGGCAACGCGCAGCTACGCCACCCAGCACCCGGCGGTAATCAGCGCCCTGATCGACGAAGTGCGCGCTGTCGGCCAGTGGTCCCAGGCCAACCCGCAAGAGGTCACCGAGCAGGTCGCCCCACTGCTGGGCCTGCCTGCCGACATCACCCTGACCTCGGTGAAACGCCAAGGTTACGGTGCCCAGCCGCTCACCCCGCAGGTGGTTGCCGCGCAACAGAAGATTGCCGACACCTTCCAGGTGCTCAAGCTGATTCCCAAGCCCTTGAGCATCAAGGACGTGATCTGGACACCCCCGGCCAAGGTCGCCACTGCGCCTTGAATGATTCGCCTGCGCCGGGGCGCCGTCTCGGCTCGAGCCACCCTGAGGAGACAACTCCAATGAGCCTTAACATTTTCTGGTTCCTCCCCACCCACGGTGACGGCAAGTACCTGGGCACCTCCGACGGCGCTCGCGCGGTCGATCATGGTTATCTGCAACAAATTGCCCAGGCCGCTGACCGCCTGGGTTTCGGTGGCGTCCTGATCCCCACCGGGCGCTCCTGCGAGGATTCCTGGCTGGTGGCTGCGTCGCTGATACCGGTGACCCAGCGCCTGAAGTTTCTGGTGGCCTTACGCCCCGGCATCATCTCCCCGACCGTGGCGGCTCGCCAGGCTGCCACGCTCGACCGGCTGTCCAACGGCCGCGCGTTGTTCAACCTGGTGACCGGGGGTGACCCGGACGAGTTGGCCGGCGACGGTCTGCACCTCAATCACCAGGAGCGCTATGAGGCCTCTGTCGAATTCACCCGCATCTGGCGCAAGGTGCTGGAAGGCGAAGTTGTCGACTACGAGGGCAAGCACATTCAGGTCAAGGGCGCCAAGCTGCTCTATCCGCCAGTCCAGCAACCGCGCCCGCCGCTGTATTTCGGTGGATCCTCCGAGGCCGCTCAGGATCTGGCAGCCGAGCAGGTCGAGCTGTACCTGACCTGGGGCGAGCCGCCATCGGCCGTGGCCGAGAAGATCGCTGCAGTGCGTGAGAAGGCCGCCGCTCAAGGCCGCCAAGTGCGTTTCGGCATCCGCCTGCACGTCATCGTGCGGGAAACCAACCAAGAAGCGTGGGCTGCCGCCGACAAACTGATCTCGCACCTGGACGATGACACCATCGCTCGCGCCCAGGCTTCCCTGGCGCGTTTCGACTCCGTGGGTCAACAGCGCATGGCCGCCCTGCACAACGGCAACCGCGACAAGCTCGAAGTCAGCCCCAACCTCTGGGCCGGCGTCGGTCTGGTGCGCGGCGGTGCTGGCACCGCTCTGGTCGGTGACGGCCCCACGGTAGCGGCGCGGGTCAAGGAGTATGCCAAATTGGGCATAGATACCTTCATCTTCTCTGGCTACCCGCACCTGGAGGAGTCTTACCGGGTTGCCGAGTTGCTGTTCCCGCATCTTGACGTGCAGCGCCCGGAGCAGCCGAAAAGCGGCGGCTATGTGAGCCCGTTCGGCGAGATGGTGGCCAACGACATCTTGCCCAAATCGGTTGCGCAGAGCTGAGGGCCGGGCCATGAGTCGTGCAACTACAACCACCCTGAGCCAGCGCCTGGCGCCGTGGGCGCTGCCAGTGCTGCTGCTGGCGACCTGGCAATTGGCAGTCAGCGCCGGCTGGCTGTCGACCCGCATTCTGCCAGCGCCCAGTGCGGTGGTCAGCGCTGGCGTTGAGTTGGTGCGCAGCGGGGAAATCTGGACGCACCTAGCCATCAGCGGCTGGCGTGCTGGGCTGGGCTTCGTGATCGGCGGCAGCATCGGCCTGGTGCTGGGCTTTATCACTGGCCTTTCGAACTGGGGCGAACGCCTGCTCGATAGCTCGGTACAGATGATCCGCAACGTGCCACACCTGGCGCTCATCCCGCTGGTGATCCTGTGGTTCGGGATCGATGAGTCGGCGAAGATTTTTCTGGTCGCGCTGGGCACGTTGTTTCCGATCTACCTGAACACCTATCACGGCATCCGCAACGTCGACCCGGCCTTGGTGGAAATGGCCCGCAGCTATGGCCTGTCAGGTTTTGGCCTGTTCCGCCAGGTGATCCTGCCTGGGGCGCTGCCCTCGATCCTGGTGGGGGTACGCTTTGCGCTGGGCTTCATGTGGCTGACGCTGATCGTTGCCGAGACCATTTCGGCCAATGCTGGCATCGGTTACCTGGCGATGAATGCCCGCGAATTCCTGCAGACCGATGTAGTGGTGCTGGCCATCGTCCTGTACGCGGTGCTGGGCAAGCTAGCCGACCTCGCCGCACGCGGCTTGGAGCGCGTGTGGTTGCGCTGGCACCCGGCCTACCAAGTGGCGAAGAAGGAGGGCGCATGACGGTGCTCAAAGAACAGCCGCCACGCCTGCTGCGTGGCATCCCGTTGGCCGCCAAGGGCTTGCGCAAAGCCTTCGGCCAGCGCGAGGTTTTGAAAGGTATCGACCTGCACATACCCGCAGGGCAGTTCGTTGCCATCGTCGGGCGCAGTGGTTGCGGCAAGAGCACCTTGTTGCGGCTGCTGGCCGGGCTCGACCAACCGACTGACGGTGAGCTGCTGGCCGGAGCCGCCCCGCTGAGCCAGGCTCGTGAGGAAACTCGCCTAATGTTCCAGGACGCGCGGCTGTTGCCGTGGAAGAAGGTGATCGACAACGTTGGCCTGGGTTTGCATGGCGGCTGGCGGCAGCGTGCGCTGGATGCGTTGGAGGCCGTCGGCCTGGCTGACCGCGCCGATGAATGGCCCGCTGCGTTGTCCGGTGGGCAAAAACAGCGTGTGGCTTTGGCCCGAGCCCTTATCCACCAGCCGCGCCTGCTGCTGCTGGATGAGCCGTTGGGCGCGCTGGATGCACTGACGCGCATCGAGATGCAGCAATTGATCGAACGCCTGTGGCGCCAGCATGGCTTCACCGTGCTGTTGGTGACCCACGACGTCAACGAGGCCGTCGCCGTCGCCGACCGAGTGATTCTGATCGAAGAGGGTGAAGTCGGCCTGGACCTCACTGTCGATCTGGCCAGGCCCAGGGCGCGTGGTTCGCACCGCCTGGCTGCGCTTGAAAGCGAAGTGCTTGACCGTGTTCTGTCGGCCCCGGGCGGTGCGCCCGAGCCCGATCCTGTAGCCCCATTGCCCACGCAACTGCGTTGGGCACACTGAACCCAAGAAGCCAAAGAGAAGGAATCAAGCCATGACCATCAAAGCCATCAACGTTCGCAACCAGTTCAAAGGCACCGTGAAAGAAATCCTCGAAGGCCCGGTACTGTCGGAAATCGACGTGCAGACTGCCTCGGGCATCGTCACTTCGGTCATCACCACCCGCTCGGTGAAGGAGCTGGAGCTGCAGGTGGGCAGCGAAGTGATCGCGTTCGTGAAGTCGACCGAAGTCTCCATCGCCAAGCTGTGAGGCGGGCATCCAGGGCCGCGACGCGGCCCTAGTCTTCAGGGTGCACGTTTGGCCAGAAAAGGCGGCAGATAAAGCCCAAGATAGGCCTCGAACACCCGCTTGCCTTCCTCGGCCATGCGCGGGGTGATCGTCTCGTGCAACTGCACCGAGCGGGCATAAACCCGATCACTCAGTTCCATCGCCAAGGTGAACACATCCACATCTGCCGGAATCTTCGGCAAGTGGAAATGCCGGTCGAACAGGTTGTGCATCAGGCTGCCCAGCTCCATATCGTGCAGCCGGTCGGCCTGCACCACTTCACTTAGCCCGTGCTGAGCCAGAATCAACTGGCGCGCTGCGGCATCCTCCTTGTAGATGTCGAGCATGCGCTGCTCGACCAGCCGTGACAGCTCGTGCCAGGTGGCGAATGCGCTGCTGTCGATCGGTGCGCTCAGCGCCTCGCGAAAAGCCCTGTGCACATCGGCGGTCAGCGCCTCCAGTAGGGCCGGCACGCTGGCGAAGAAGTGGTACACCGAAGACGGCGGAATCTGTGCGTGCTCTGCCACACTGTAGATCGAAAGCCCGGTCACTCCGTGCTCGGCCAGCAGCGCGCGGGCGGCCGCCAGGATCGCGTCGATCCTCGCCTGGCTGCTGGCGCGGGGCTTGCGCGAAGTGGCGGGCCGATTCATCAGTTGCTGATCGCCAGGATGCTGGCCTGGTAAGCGCCGACGAACAGGTCGAAGTCGCCGACCTCCTCTTGCTCAAGCTCCGACTGCCGGGCCAGCGACTCACGCGCCAGCGTCTCGAACGCCTGCTGTTGCTCCACATGCAGTGGTTGCTCGCGCAACGTTTCGGCATGCAGGCGGCTCTGGCGCAGGGAGAACTGGACGAAGGTTTCGTCATGTTCGGTCATGCGGGCCAGCACCTGGGCGGATGGGGTCAGGGCTGCATCATCGACCTTGGCCTGTTGTTCAGCCAACGCTTTGGCATGTTCGTCACCGCCTTGCGCCTGGTCGAGCAGCGCGGCGAACTGGCCGATGCGTTCGATCAGTTCGCTGGCCCACTCACGCAGCCCGATGGGTTGGCCATCGCGCAGCAGTTCAAGGCCTGGGCGACGGCCTTCCTTGTTCACGGTCAGGAAGTTGCTGGAGCACTGGCCGCACTCGCTGTTGTCCAGTTGCGGGCTCTCTTCCAGCGCGCAGAACAGCAGGAATGCATCGAGGAAGCGTGCTTCTGTAAGGTCGATGCCCACCGGCAGGAACGGGTTGATATCCAGGCAGCGCACTTCGACGTACTGCACGCCGCGCGAGGTCAAAGCCTGGATCGGCCGCTCGCCGGTGTAGGTCACGCGCTTGGGGCGGATGTTCGAGTAGTACTCGTTTTCGATCTGCAGGATGTTGGTGTTCAACTGCACCCACTCGCCATCCACATGGGTGCCGACCTCGACATAAGGCGGGTAGGGCGTGCCGACTGCCTTGCGCAGGCTATCGGTGTAGCTCTCGAGGTTGTTGTAGCACGGCGTAAGGCCCGCCTGGGCATTGCTCTGGTAGCCCAGGTCGCTCATGCGCAGGCTGGTGGCGTAGGGGAGATACAGGGTTTCGGCATCCAGCTCTTCAAGCTGGTGCGGGCGGCCACGCAAAAAGCCTTTGTCCAATGCCGGTGAGGCGCCGAACAGATACATCAGCAGCCAGCTGTAGCGGCGGAAATTGCGAATCAGCGCAATGTACGCTGAGGACTGGTAATCACGGTCGCTCTGTTCACCACCTTCGGCATCGCGCAACAGTGGCCACAGCGCCTCAGGCAGCGAGAAGTTGTAGTGGATACCGGCGATGCACTGCATGGTGCGGCCATAGCGCAGGGCCAGGCCCTTGCGGTAGACGTGCTTGAGCTTGCCGATGTTCGACGTGCCGTACTCGGCAATCGGGATGTCCTCCTCGGCCGGCAGCGTGCAGGGCATCGACGGGCTCCACAGGAGTTCGTCGCCAAGCTTGCTGTAGACGAAGCGGTGGGTCTGTTCGAGGCTTTCGAGCACCTTGGCCGAGTCGGCCATCGCTGGGGTGATGAACTCCAGCAGCGACTCGGAATAATCGGTGGTGATCTGTTCGTTGGTCAGTGCCGAGCCCAAGGCCTCTGGGTGGGGCGTCTGGGCCAGGCGCCCTTCATGGGTCACGCGCAGGCATTCTCGCTCAATACCGTGCAGGCACTGCTTGAGCAGGGGAAGATTGGCGCCGAGCAGGCTCAGGCGGCGGTTGAGGAGGTCGCTCAAGATGTATTCCTTCACGCGTCAGTGGCCCCAATATGGGGGTAGCAAAGACGGTCTACAAGGGTAGGAGGAAAGGAACTGGCGTGGTCGCCTGGTTTACGCGGCTCCGGCAGTGCCAGCGCACTGCCGAAAAATACCGCAGATACCACTTGGTGAGCTAGAGAACCGCAAAGGTTCCTTGCGCTTTTGCCACCAGTTTGTCGCCTTGAACTACGTCGGCGTCGACCACCAGCGTACGGCGCCCGGCATGCAGCACGCGGGCCGTGCACAGCACCTCACCGTCACTGACGGCACGCAGGTAGTTGATCTTGCACTCGATGGTCACGCTTTGCTGGTCGAAGCCATGGCTGGCCGAACACGCCAGGCCCATGGCGATGTCCACCAGGCTGAAGATCGCCCCGCCGTGCAGCTTCTGGCCGCGATTGCGCAGGTGCGGCTCAAGGGCCAGGCCTACTTCCGCCAGCCCGGCGTCCAGGCGTTGTACCCGGCAGCCGAGCAGCTGGCTGTAGGCGCTCTCGAGCAGTTCCTTGGGGATATCCATCACTTCTTCTTCAGCTGCTTGGCATTGGCGAACAAGGCGGCCATGGCGTTGTTGGCCGGGGCTGCTGCGGTGGTTTCACGCTGGCGCGGCGCCTGCTGCTGACGGTTACCAGCATTGCCACGGTTGCCGCCGCGGTTGCCTTCGACCTTCTCGCCCGGCGTGTCGCTCATGCGCATGGACAGGCCCACGCGCTTGCGCGGGATGTCCACTTCCATGACCTTGACCTTGACCACGTCGCCGGCCTTGACCGCCTCGCGTGGGTCTTTGACGAATTTCTCCGACAGCGCCGAAATGTGAACCAGGCCGTCCTGGTGGACGCCGATGTCGACGAAGGCCCCGAAGTTTGTAACGTTGGTCACCACACCTTCGAGGATCATGCCGGGCTCCAGGTCCTTGAGGTCTTCCACGCCATCCTGGAAGGTGGCCGTCTTGAACTCAGGGCGCGGGTCGCGGCCGGGTTTGTCCAGCTCTTGCAAGATGTCAGTGACGGTGGGCAGGCCGAAGGTTTCATCGGTGAACTGCTTGGGGTCCAGGCGCTTGAGGAAGCTGCTGTCGCCAATCAGCGAGCGAATGTCACGGTCGGTGCCTGCGGCGATGCGCTGCACCAGCGGGTAGGCCTCCGGGTGCACGGCAGAGGCGTCGAGCGGGTTGTCGCCGTTCATCACACGCAGGAAGCCGGCAGCCTGTTCGAAGGTTTTCTCACCCAGGCGGCTGACTTTTTTAAGCGCTGCACGGGTGGCAAATGGGCCATTGGCGTCGCGGTGAGCGACGATGTTCTGGGCCAGGGTGGCGTTCAGGCCAGAGATGCGGGTCAGCAGCGCCACCGACGCGGTGTTGACGTCGACGCCCACGGCGTTCACGCAGTCCTCGACCACCGCGTCCAGGCCGCGGGCCAGCTTGATTTGCGAAACGTCGTGCTGGTACTGGCCAACGCCGATGGATTTCGGGTCGATCTTCACCAACTCGGCCAGCGGGTCCTGCAGGCGGCGGGCGATCGACACAGCGCCACGGATCGACACGTCCAAGTCGGGGAACTCGCGGGCTGCCAGTTCCGATGCCGAGTACACCGAAGCACCGGCCTCGGAAACCATGATCTTGGTGATCTTCAGTGCTGGGTACTTCTTCACCAGCTCAGCCACCAGCTTGTCGCTCTCGCGGCTGGCGGTGCCGTTGCCGATGGCGATCAACTCTACCGAGTGCTTGGCGCACAAGGCGGCCATGATGGCGATGGTGCGGTCCCAGTCGTTTTTCGGCGCATGGGGGTAGACCGTGGTGTGGTCCAGCAGCTTGCCGGTGGCGTCGACCACGGCGATCTTGCAGCCGGTGCGCAGGCCCGGGTCGAAGCCCAGGGTGGCGCGTGGGCCTGCAGGTGCTGCCAGCAGCAGGTCGTGCAGGTTGTGGGCGAAGACGTTGATCGCCTCACTTTCGGCATTGTCGCGCAGTTCACCGAACAGGTCGGTTTCCAGGTGGGTATAGAGCTTGACCTTCCAGGTCCAGCGCACCACCTCGCCCAGCCATTTGTCGGCAGGGCGGCTGCGGTTTTCGATGCCGACATGGTTGCCGATCATCAGCTCGCACGGGTGCAGGGTGCCGGGCAGTTCTTCGCCAACCTTCAGCGAGGCACTCAGCACGCCTTCGTTGCGGCCGCGGAATATGGCCAGCGCCCGGTGCGAGGGCGCTGTACGCAGCAGCTCGTCGTGGGCGAAGTAGTCGCGGAACTTGGCACCTTCTTCTTCCTTGCCGGCCACCACGCGGGCGCTGAGCACCGCTTCCTGCTTGAGGAAGTTGCGCAGCTTGTCGAGCAGTGCGGCGTCTTCGGCGAAGCGCTCCATCAAGATGTACTTGGCGCCCTCCAGAGCCGCCTTGACGTCGGCCACGCCCTTGCCGGCATCGACGAAGCGCGCGGCTTCGCTTTCCGGGGCCAGGGTTGGGTCGTTGAACAGAGCATCGGCCAGCTCACCAAGACCGGCTTCCAAGGCGATCTGACCCTTGGTGCGGCGTTTTTGCTTGTATGGCAGGTAAAGGTCTTCGAGACGCGTCTTGGTGTCGGCGAGCTTGATCTCGCGGGCAAGTTCCGGGGTGAGCTTGCCCTGTTCCTCGATGCTGGACAGGATGCTGGCGCGGCGCTCGTCGAGTTCGCGCAGGTAGCGCAGGCGCTCTTCCAGGTGGCGCAACTGGGTGTCGTCCAGGCTACCGGTCACTTCCTTGCGGTAACGGGCGATGAAGGGCACGGTCGAGCCTTCGTCCAACAGGCCCACGGCCGCCTCGACCTGCTGGGGGCGTACGCCCAGTTCCTCGGCGATACGGCTGTTGATGCTGTCCATGAAAACCACCTGACATTTGTGAAAACGTGGGTCGCCGGTGGGCCTTTGGCCCTGTGGCGCTGGATGAAAGCCGCGCATTATACCCATCGCAAACAGCTTGCGGTGATGGCGCCCGGCCAGCCGGAACTGGCGCCCGGGGAAAAATCTGCTAACAATGCTCACGCAACGTGCAGCAATGGCTACGCCATAATGCGCGGCGATATCAGAGGAGTTATTCATGACCGGCACGCCAAATACCGCTGAAGGTGACAAGATTCTCATCGTCGACGACGATCCTGGGCTCAGCAGCCTTTTGGAGCGTTTCTTCACCAGCAAGGGCTACCGCGCCCGCGCAGTGCCCAACACCGAACAGATGGACCGCCTGCTGCAGCGCGAGGTGTTCAATCTGGTGGTACTCGACCTGATGTTGCCAGGCGAGGACGGCCTATCCGCGTGCAAGCGCCTGCGTCAGCAGAACAACCAGATCCCGATCATCATGCTCACGGCCAAGGGTGACGAACTCAGCCGCATCAAGGGGCTGGAGCTGGGTGCCGACGATTACCTGGGCAAGCCATTCAACCCCGACGAGCTGATGGCGCGGGTCAAGGCCGTACTGCGCCGTCAGTCGCCGAGCGTGCCGGGTGCACCGGGCAGCGAGGACGAGACGGTTACCTTCGGCGACTACGAGCTGTCGCTGGCCACCCGCGAGCTCAAGCGTGGCGACGAAGTGCACATGCTCACCACGGGCGAGTTCGCCGTGCTCAAGGCCTTGGTGATGCATGCCCGTGAGCCACTGACTCGCGACAAGCTGATGAACCTGGCCCGTGGTCGCGAGTGGGATGCCCTGGAGCGCTCCATCGACGTGCAGATATCCCGTCTCCGTCGCATGATCGAGCCAGACCCGTCCAAGCCACGCTACATCCAGACGGTGTGGGGCGTAGGTTACGTGTTCGTACCAGACGGCAACGCTGGCAAATGATGCAGCGTCGTCGATGAAAACTCCCTTGTGGTTTCCGCAAAGCTTCTTTGCCCGCACCCTGTGGCTGGTGTTGATCGTCGTTCTGTTCTCCAAGGCACTGACCCTGGTCTACCTGCTGATGAACGAGGACGTGTTGGTCGATCGGCAGTACAGTCACGGTGTGGCACTGACTTTGCGCGCCTATTGGGCAGCGGATGAAGAAAACCGCGACAAGATCGCCGAAGCCGCTGGCCTGATCCGTGTCACCGGCTCCGGCGTGCCGGAGGGCGAGCAGCATTGGCCCTACAGCGAAATCTACCAGCGCCAGATGCAGGCCGAGCTGGGTGAGGATACCGAAGTGCGCCTGCGTATCCATGCGCCGCCTGCGCTGTGGGTGAATGCACCGAGCCTGGGCCCGGGGTGGCTGAAAGTGCCCCTGTATCCGCACCCGCTGCGGGGGCAGAAGATCTGGAACGTGCTGGGTTGGTTCCTGGCCATCGGCCTGTTGTCCACCGCCTCGGCCTGGATCTTCGTGCGCCAGCTCAACCAACCCCTGAAGCGCCTGGTGTTTGCCGCCCGCCAGCTCGGGCAGGGGCGCAGTGTGCGCTTGCCGATCAGCGATACCCCTAGCGAAATGACCGAGGTTTACCGCGCGTTCAACCAGATGGCCGAAGATGTCGAGCAAGCAGGCCGTGAGCGTGAGTTGATGCTCGCCGGTGTTTCCCATGACCTGCGCACGCCGCTTACGCGCCTGCGCCTGTCGTTGTCGTTGTTGAACAGCGACAGCGAATTGAGCGATGACATGGTGCGCGACATCGAGGACATGGACGCAATTCTCGACCAGTTCCTCGCGTTCATTCGCGACGGGCGAGACGAGCCGCTCGAAGAGGTCGACCTGGCCAATCTGGTGCGCGAGGTAGTAGCGCCTTACAACCAGCCCCACGAGCGCGTGCGCCTGTGCCTTGAGCCCATTCCGCCATTCCCGCTGCGGCGGGTGTCACTCAAGCGCATGCTTGGCAATCTTATCGGCAATGCCCTGCATCATGCAGGCCAGGGCGTTGAGGTGGCGGCGTACGTGTCGGGGGACGAGAGCGCGCCTTATGTGGTGCTCAGCGTACTGGACCGGGGCACCGGCATCGAAGAGTCGGAGCTTGAAACCATCTTCAACCCGTTCATTCGTGGTGATCGTGCCAGAGGAGGCAAGGGTACCGGGCTGGGGTTGGCGATCGTCAAACGGATCGCGGCGCAGCATGGTGGCAATGTCGAGCTGCGCAACCGCTCCGGTGGCGGGATCGAAGCGCGCGTGCGGCTGCCATTAGGGCTGCTACTGCCGCGCAATGCTGTTTGAAGTGCATTGGGCTCTTCGCGGCTGACCCCGCGAAGAGGCCCACACAAGCCGGTGTCAGCCCTTGCCCTTGGTGCGGGTCTGATTCGGCCCGCCGTTCTTCTCGAGGTGCTCGATGATCATCCCGGCAACGTTCTTGCCAGTGGTCACCTCGATGCCCTCCAGCCCCGGTGACGAATTCACCTCCATCACCAACGGCCCGTGATTCGAACGCAGGATATCCACACCGGCCACACTCAGCCCCATCACCTTGGCGGCCCGAATGGCGGTCATGCGCTCTTCGGGGGTGATCTTGATCAGGCTCGCTACACCGCCGCGATGCAGGTTGGAGCGGAATTCCCCTGGCTTGGCCTGGCGCTTCATCGAGGCGATCACCTTGTCACCTACCACGAAGCAGCGGATATCCGCCCCGCCGGCTTCCTTGATGTACTCCTGCACCATGATGTTCTGTTTCAGCCCCATGAAGGCCTCAATCACCGATTCGGCAGCCTTGGTGGTTTCGCACAGCACTACGCCGATACCTTGAGTGCCTTCGAGTACCTTGATCACCAGCGGGGCGCCATTGACCATCTGGATCAGGTCCGGGATGTCGTCGGGTGAGTGGGCGAAACCTGTGATGGGCAGGCCGATGCCGCGGCGTGACAGCAATTGCAACGACCGTAGTTTGTCCCGGGAGCGGGCGATGGCCACCGATTCATTGAGCGGGTACACCCCCATCATTTCGAACTGGCGCAGTACTGCGCAGCCGTAGAAGGTGACCGAAGCGCCAATGCGCGGAATCACCGCATCGAACCCCTCCAGCGGCCTGCCACGGTAGTGGATCTGTGGCTTGTGGCTGGCGATGTTCATATAGGCCCGCAAGGTGTCGATCACCACCATTTCGTGGCCCCGCTGGGTACCGGCTTCAACCAGACGGCGGGTGGAATACAGACGCGGATTGCGCGACAGCACAGCGATCTTCATGCAGCACCTGTGACAGGGGGGAGAGTGGCCGGATAGGCCGGTTTGTCTTGTACGTATTTCAAACCAGGGTTGACCACCAACTGGCCTTGGATCAATGCCTTGGAGCCAAGAAGCAGCCTATAGCGCATGTTCTTGCGGCAGGCCAGTGTGAACTCGATTTCCCACACGGCATCACCCAAGGCCAGCGAAGTGCGTATCACGTAACGGGTCTGCGCATGGCCATTGGAGCTCTTGATGGTTTTCATGGCCACCAGCGGCGCTTCGCAGCGGCGGTGGCGCAACTGCACCACCGAACCCAGATGAGCGGTGAAGCGCACCCAGGGTTGGCCGTTGCGCTCGAAGGGCTCGACTTCGGTTGCATGCAGGCTGGAGGTGCTGGCGCCAGTGTCGATCTTGGCCCGCAGGCCCGCCACGCCGAGGTCCGGCAAGGCTACCCACTCGCGCAGGCCGATCACTGTCAGATGGTCAAATTTCTTCACGAAGCACACCCTGCGGATAAGGTGGTGAACTGTAAGCACGGCGGGGACTTTTTGCATCCGTCAGTTACGGTAGTACAGTTCGATGAACGACAGCATGCGAGGTTACGAGATGGCACAAAAAGCCGACGATGATGACAAGGTGCGCCTGGACAAATGGCTGTGGGCGGCGCGGTTCTACAAAACGCGTGCGCTGGCCAAGGCGGCGATCGAAAGCGGTAAGGTGCATTGCCGGGGCGAGCGCTGCAAACCGAGCAAAGAGCCGCGGGTGGGCGACGAGTTGGTGTTGCGCACAGGCTTCGACGAACGCACGGTGGTAGTCAAAGCCCTCTCAGTGGTGCGCCGTGGTGCGCCTGAGGCGCAGGCCCTGTATCAAGAGACTGAAGAGAGCGTGCGCCAGCGCGAGCAGGCGGCCGAGCTGCGCAAGGCCGGGGCCATGGGTGTTACCACCGATGGCCGGCCTAACAAGAAGCAGCGGCGGCAGATTCACCAGCTCCATGGGAGCTTTGAGTAGCGCGGCCTCAGCGCTTCAGCGGACTACCGCCAGCCGCCCGATCAACGGTATTTTCCTGGCAATCCCGACCAATGGTGCGGTCCAGCGCAGCAGCAAAGCACTGCCCTTGGCCGCCAACGGCGTGTGGCAACTCCAGCCCAGCGCAAGCACCGCCATCAGCAGGCCACCGATGTAGTCATCCTGCCCCCAGTGCGCCCCAGCCACCAAGCGCGGCATCATGAACACAAACGCCAGTGCCCAGATCACCAAGTACTGCACCAGCCGGCGGCTGAACAGGCTCATGAACAGCGCCCAGATCAACAGTACCGATGCGTGATCGCCAGGGAAACTCTTGCTGGAACGGTCTTTCAGTTCCCAGGTTTTTTCCAGGTTCGGGTAGTAGTCGCTCAGGTGCACGACATTATCAAACACCATTGATGGACTGTCGTGTTGCCAGCCCATCGCGTCCACCCACTTGGAAAACAGCGCGCGAATCACCACTAACAGGAGTAGCGTGACCAAAAAGCCGAAGAAGGCCTCGCGGACCTGAGCGGCCTTGAACACCCAGTTGCCACGGATCAGCAACGCCAGAAGGATCAGCCCGACGACGATGTCGAACGGGCGCAGGCTGCCGACGGTCCAGATGTAGCGCCAGGCCGTATTCTCGGCCAATGGGGCGTTGAGGCTATGGAATAGCCACTCGTCGAAAGTCAGGCAAAGAATCTGGCCAAAGGGCCATAACCAGAAACACAGTAGGGCAATGGGCAGCAAGGTACAGGCTGCCAAGGGTCCCCATGACCACCTTGCTTGGAACAGTGGCTGATTGTCCATAAACTGTTTCGATCTCCAGTGTGGAATAGGCGCTTTTTCAGCGCTCTGCGACGGTTTTAAGTGACCGGTAATTATTTTGTCATCATTTTCAGATAGCCAGACAACCATGAGCGACTTGCCAGATAAAGATTTCACCCAACGTTTCATCTTCGACGAGCGCGATGTGCGCGGCGAGTGGGTGTCTCTCGACGATAGCTATGCCGCGGTGCTGGCGCGTCACCCTTACCCTCAGCCCGTGCAGACCCTGCTGGGCGAACTGATGGCCGCCACTGCCTTGCTGGTCGGCGCCCTCAAGTTCGACGGCCTGCTGATTCTGCAGGCGCGCTCTCAAGGCCCAATCCCGTTGCTGATGGTCGAATGCTCGGGTGACCGTGACATCCGCGGTATGGCTCGCTACGAAGCTGAGCAGATCCCGGCCGATGCCACGCTTGAGCAACTGATGCCCGACGGCCACCTGACCCTGACCATCGATCCGGTCAAAGGCCAGCGCTACCAAGGCACCGTCGACCTGGACGGCGCCGACCTGTCGGAGTGCTTCACCAACTACTTCGTTCAATCGCAGCAGCTCAATACCCGCTTCTGGCTAAACGCCGAAGGCGGCAAGGCGCGTGGCCTGTTGCTGCAGCAACTGCCACGTGACCGCCAACCCGACGACGAAGAGCGCGAAGACAGCTGGCAGCACGTGATTGCCCTGGCCAAGACACTCAAGCCTCAAGAGTGGTCGGAAAGCAACGAAACCTTGCTGCACCGCCTGTACCACGAAGACGCGGTTCGCCTGTTCGACGTGCAGCCGCTGCGCTTCAACTGCAGCTGCTCGCGGGAACGCTCCGGCAATGCATTGGTCAGCTTGGGCGAGCAGGACGCCAAGGCGTTGGTCGAGGAGTGCGGTGGTACGGTCGAGATCGATTGCCAGTTCTGTAACCAGCGCTATTTCTTCGATGCCACCGATGTGGCGCAACTGTTTGCCGGTGGTGGCACAGAAGCGGCGTCAGAAACTCGTCACTGAAACGTTTAAGCTCAGGAGAATCTCCTGTCGAATTGCGCAAAAACGCAGTTACGACAGGAGGGGCCTACTTTTTTTGGGCGTTTCTGGCATAATCCGGCCACTTTTTTCGCTGTAGTAGTTTTTTTAAGACGACTACAAAACGTTTGGAGCACTCGGCCTCGGGCCGGATGGGGTATCTCATGACGCAAGCCAACAACACCGTGTACACCGACCTGAGCGTCGATGAGCTGGTTAAAGAAGCGCTGTCCCGCGGTGAAGGCGTGCTGGCCGATACTGGCGCACTGGTAGTCGAAACTGGCCACCGTACTGGCCGTTCGCCGGCCGACCGTTTCATCGTCGAAGAACCTTCCACCCAGGACGCTATCGCCTGGGGCCCGATCAACCGCAAGTTCCCGGCCGACAAGTTCGATGCCCTGTGGGCTCGCGTCGAGGCGTTCAACAACGCCCAGGACCACTTCGTTTCCTACGTTCACGTAGGGGCTGCGGCCGAGCACTACCTGCCGGTCAAGATGACCACTCAGACTGCCTGGCAGAACCTGTTTGGCCGCTGCCTGTTCATCAACCCGGAGCAAGGCCAGTTCAACCCGGCCGGTCGCGAGCAGTGGCAGATCCTCAACGTTGCCAACTTCGTGTGCGAGCCTGAGCGTGACGGCACCAACTCCGACGGCTGCGTGATCATCAACTTCGCACAGAAGAAGGTACTGATCGCCGGTATGCGTTATGCCGGTGAAATGAAGAAAGCCATGTTCTCGGTGCAGAACTTCCTGCTGCCGGCTGCCGACGTGCTGCCAATGCACTGCGCTGCCAACATCGGTGAAGAAGGCGATGTGACCCTGTTCTTCGGCCTGTCCGGCACTGGTAAGACCACCCTGTCCGCCGACGAAAGCCGTTACCTGATCGGTGACGACGAGCACGGCTGGGGCGAAGGTGTTGTCTTCAACATGGAAGGCGGCTGCTACGCCAAGTGCATCGACCTCTCCGAAAAGAACGAGCCGGTCATCTGGAAGGCCATCAAGCATGGCGCGGTGCTGGAAAACGTCGTACTCGACGCCAACAAGCACGCCGACTACGCCGATGTCAGCCTGACTCAGAACAGCCGCGCTGCCTACCCGCTGGAGCACGTCGCCAAGCGCGCCGAGGCCAACCTGGGTGGTGAGCCGAACGCTGTCATCTTCCTGACCTGTGACCTGACCGGTGTTCTGCCTCCGGTTTCGATCCTGAACAACGAGCAGGCGGCTTATCACTTCCTGTCCGGCTACACCGCATTGGTAGGCTCCACCGAAATGGGCTCGGGCGGCGGCATCAAGTCGACCTTCTCCACCTGCTTCGGCGCACCGTTCTTCCCACGCCCAGCTGGCGAATACGCCGAGCTGCTGATCAAGCGCATCAACGCTTTCGGCTCCAAGGTCTATCTGGTCAACACTGGCTGGACGGGTGGTGGCTACGGTGTTGGCAAGCGCTTCAGCATCCCGACCACCCGTGGCGTAATTGCCGCCATCCAGAGCGGTGCTTTGGTCGGCGCCGAAACCGAGCACCTGGACATCATCAACCTGGACGTGCCGAAGGCTGTCCCAGGCGTCGACACCGAGCTGCTCAACCCGCGCAATACCTGGGCTGACAAAGCGGCGTACGATGAGGCCGCCAAAGGCCTGGCCAAGCTGTTCACCGAAAACTTCAAGAAGTTCGAAGTTTCCGACGCCATCAAGGCTGCAGGCCCACAGCTGTAAGCTGACGCTAGCTGTAACCAGCAAGCCTGAGTCTGAAAAATCCGACACCAGTGATCTGGTGTCGGTTTTTTTTTGCGCGATTGGCTATAGGTTCAGGGCGCCAGTGCGATCGATCCCCGACGCCAAGCCCAACCCGCTGGAGCACGGTTTAGGCAGGGGCCTAGGCCTTCCTAGCCCTGTTGTGGGAAGCTTGGCTCTCAAGTCACTCGCTGTGGATGACCCATGACCGAATCCCCGAACCGCTGCGCGTTCACCCACTTCCACCCGATCCTCACCCGCCCCCAGGACAACGACGTCAACGGCCACGTCGCCGGCGCAACCGTGCATGGCTTTTTCGAAACAGCCATTCAGGCATTTCTCGTCGAGCAGGCAGATGTCGACCTGCGCGATGGCGAGCTGGCTGCGTTCGTGGTGAGTTCGGCGGCCGACTTTTTCGCTTTGCCGGGCTTTCCGGATGTGCTCGAGGTCGGGCTTGGGGTGACGCGGCTGGTAGGCAGCACCGTGGAGTATCGCCTGGCGCTGTATCGCCCTGGCGAGAATGAGGCCTGCGCGGCCGGGACGGTAGTGCAGGTATTCATCGAGCGCGCCAGCGGCCGGCCCGTACCGCTGCCCCAGGGGTTGCAGGCTACCCTGGCTGGCTTACAGGTAGAGCTTCAGGCATGAAAAAGCCCTGCCGGTCGGGGCAGGGCTTTTTTACCAACAAGGCCTGGCCTTGAGGTATCAGTGACGCCAGTGGCGATGTTTGCGGTGGCCATAATGGCGGCCACGGTCATAGTGGCGACGGTCGTCGTAATCGCGACGGTAGCGACGGTCGTCGTGACGCTCGTCTCTATCGGCCTTGTTGCCCATGTAGTTACCCAGTGCACCACCAGCACCGCCGCCAGCGGCTGCACCAATATAGCTCCCGGTGGTGCCACCGACCGAGCGGCCTACCACGTTACCCCCAGCAGCGCCCAAGGCGCCACCGATGGCGGCCTCGCCACGCTGACGCTTGTCGGCACCCAGGGCGCCGCCGGCCGCGCCGCCCAGGCCTGCACCAATGGCACCGCCTGTGCTACCGCCGATGGAGTTGCCCACTACGGAGCCGAGTACCCCACCCAATGCGCCGCCAATGCCGGCCTCGGTGGTGCCGCCTGCCATGGCAACGCCGCTGAGCAAGCTGAAAGACAACAACAAAATCGAGGAGTACTTCTTCATCAAGAGAGCCTCATAGGGATGACGAGGCGAATTTGAGGCTAGCAAGGGCGGCTGGCAACGAAAATCCGACGAGTAACACGAGTTGTACACAATTCGCTAAGTTGCTGTATTTGCTATGAAACTTAATCGGTTTTCGCTTGTCAGAGGTATTTGTGACAAAGCCCTGGACCTCGCGGTTCAGGGCTTTTTTCGTTCAGGCAGGTGGCAGCGCTTTACAGGATTCGCCCATCGTCCCGAGCGCGTTCGAGCTTGATGGCAACGAACTTGGACGTGGGTGTATGGCTGCCGTCACCAATGCTTTCAAGCGGCACGAGCGGGTTCACTTCTGGGTAGTACGCCGCCGCTTGCCCCGCTGGAATATCGAAGGCCAGCAAAGTGAAGCCCTGCACACGGCGTACGTGCGTATCGCCCCACAACGAAACGATATCGACCTTCTGCCCCGGCTGGAAGCCCAGGCGGATGATGTCGGCCTCGTTGGCGAACAGCACTTCGCGCAGGCCGCGTACGCCACGATAGCGATCGTCCAGGCCGTAAATGGTGGTGTTGTACTGATCGTGGGAGCGCATCGACTGCATGATCAGGTCCGGCACTTGGCCGCTGGCGCGCACGCGCTCATCGAGCAAGGTGTCTGGCAGCAGGTTGGCCTTGAAGTTGGCGCGGCCCGTGGTGGTCTTCCACTGGCGGCTGGCGGCGCTGTTGCCCAGGTAGAAACCACCCGGCTGGGTCAGGCGCTGATTGAAGTCGGCAAAGCCTGCAATGGTGTCGCTGATAAGGTCGCGAATGCGCGCGTAATCGGCCACCAGCCAGTGCCAGTCCACCGGATGCTTGCCCAGCGTGGCGGCGGCAATACCGGCTACCACCGCAGGTTCCGAGCGCATCTGCGTCGACAGCGGCTTGAGCTGGCCATTGGAGGCGTGGACCATGCTGAACGAGTCTTCCACGGTGACTGCCTGGGGCCCGTCCGCCTGCAGGTCGATGTCGGTACGGCCCAGGCACGGCAGAATCAGCGCCTGCTTGCCATGGATGAGGTGGCTGCGGTTGAGCTTGGTGCTGATGTGCACGGTCAGATCGCAGTTGCGCAGGGCTTGCGCCGTGCGCTCGGTGTCCGGTGTGGCTTGGGCGAAGTTGCCGCCCAGGCCAATGAAGACCTTGGCACGGCCTTCGAGCATGGCGTGGATGGCCTCGACGGTATTGTGGCCATTGTGCCGAGGTACCGGGAAATTGAAGCGTTTCTCGATGGCATCGAGTAGGGCCGCTGGCGGGCGCTCGTTGATGCCCATGGTGCGGTCGCCCTGCACGTTGCTGTGGCCGCGTACCGGGCACAGGCCGGCGCCTGGTACGCCGATGTTGCCGCGCAGCATCATCAGGTTGACGATTTCCTGAATGGTCGGCACTGAATGGCGGTGCTGGGTGATGCCCATCGCCCAGCACATGATTACCCGTTTGCCACGGCAATACATGCGCGCCGCCAGCTCGATGTCGGCCAGCGGCAGCCCGGACTGTTCCTGGATGTGGTCCCAGCTGGTGGCATCCACCGCTGCCAGGTACTGGTCCACCCCATGGCCATGCTCGGCGATGAACACATGGTCGAACACCGCCGGCTCGCCCTTGGCCTGGGCTTCGCGCTCCCACTGCAGGACGAACTTGGCCATGCCTCGCAATAGCGCCATGTCGCCGCCCAATGCCGGGCGGAAGAAGGCTGTATTGGTCGGGCGGTCGCTGTTGGTCAGCATTTCCAGCGGGTTTTGCGGATGCTGGAAGCGCTCCAGCCCACGCTCCTTGAGTGGGTTGACGCACACCACCTGAGCGCCGCGTTTCACTGCGTCACGGAGTGGGTCGAGCATCCGCGGGTGATTGGTGCCTGGGTTCTGGCCCCAGACGAAAATAGCATCGGCATGCTCGAAATCATCATAGGTAACGGTGCCTTTGCCCACGCCCACGCTCTGGCCCAGGGCCACACCGCTGGCTTCATGGCACATGTTCGAGCAGTCTGGGAAGTTGTTGGTACCGTAGGCGCGCACGAACAACTGGTAGAGAAACGCCGCTTCGTTGCTCGCGCGGCCAGAGGTATAGAACTCGGCCTGGTCTGCGCTGGCCAGTTTATTCAGCTCACGGGCGACCAACGCAAAGGCGGCCTCCCAGGTGATCGGCTGGTAGCGATCGCTTTTGGGGTCGTAGACCATTGGCTCGGTCAGGCGGCCCTGGTACTCCAGCCAGTAGTCACTCTGCTCAAGCAAAGCGCTGACGCTATAGCGGGCGAAGAACGCTGCGTCGACACGGCGTTTGGTCGCCTCCCAGTTGACCGCTTTGGCGCCGTTCTCGCAGAACTTGACCATGCCGCTTTCCGGCGAATCGCCCCAGGCGCAACCGGGGCAGTCGAAGCCCCCGTTCTGGTTGGTCTTGAGCAGGGCGCGGATGTTCTTCAGCGCATTGTCGCTGCCGACCCAGGCCTTGGCCACGCTACGCAGCGCGCCCCAGCCACCGGCGGGGCCGTGGTAGGGCTTGTAGCGAGGAGGGGAGGCTGGGGCGTTGTCAGGTAGTTGCTGGTACGAGGTCACGGCTGTTACGACTCCGCCGCAGGGCTATAGACCCGCGGTGCACTGTGTTTGGGCAAATGAATGAGGTTGAGGTTGTGCTTGCGCGCCCATTGCAGGGCAAGGCCGGTGGGCGCCGAGAGGCTGACCAAAGTCTGGATACCGGCGCGCAGTACTTTCTGGATCAGCTCCAGGCTGCAGCGGCTGGTGACGATGGCAAGGCCCCCTTCGGTGCTGATGCCTTGGCGCAACAGGGCGCCAATCAGCTTGTCCAGGGCGTTGTGCCGGCCGATGTCTTCGCGGCCCATCAGCAATTCGCCCTGGGCGTTCATGAACAAGGCGGCGTGTACGGCGCCGCAGTGCTGGCCCAGGGGGGTGAACGCATCGATGCGCTGGCGCAAGCCCGCCAGCCATTGTGCTGGCGGCAACCCGGCCCCAGGCAATGCGCTGAGCTCCGGCAGCGCCTGCTCCAGGGCCTCGACACCACACAGCCCGCAGCCGCTGGTGCCGGCTAGTTGGCGGCGCTGGTTCTTCAGGTTCCAGAACGCACGGCTGGAAATCTCAAGGTCTGCGTACATCGCAGAGCCACTTCCAGACAACTTGAGGTCGTAGATTTCCGCCGTGCCCTCGACGATCCCGCTGCCAACGCTGAACCCGACTGCGAAGTCCTCAAGATCGGTAGGGCTGACCAGCATGACCGCCTGGTTCAGCCCGTTGTAGGCAATGGCCAAGGCGACCTCTTCGGCCAGGGGCGTGCAGGCCCGCTCGCCATCGCTGAGCTGGACGTAGTCGTAGCTATTGCTGGCGGCGGGCAGGGCCAAAGGCGTAGAGGCCGCGCAGACAGGAGGTTTGCTTTGCATCGGGAGGCTGACTACCGGCGGTTTTTCGATAGCACCAAGCCTAGGCGTGTGGGCCGGCTGCGTCTAATCGCTAGGGTCTATGCCTTGATAGAGCGCGTCGATTGGTCGCAGTAGGGCGCAAGGGGCAATCCTGGCCTAGACTCGTGGCTTCAAGGTTTACGTCAACAAGGAGCGCGTCATGAGCCTGTTCAGTTTCGTGAAGGAAGCCGGCGAGAAGTTGATCGATCTGCTGACCCCCGGCAACGCCAATGCCGAGGAGCAGTTGAAGAAACACGTGGAAAGTGTCGGCCTGGGCAACCCGAACATCACGGCCACCGTGGAGGGTGACAAAGTCATCCTCAAGGGCGAGGTAGCGAGCCAGGAGGAAAAAGAGAAGATCATTCTCGCCGCCGGCAACATCGAAGGTGTCGCCAGCGTGGACGATCAGATCACCGTCACCGGGCCAGTGGCTCAGGCGGCACGCTTCGTCACCGTCGAGAAGGGCGATACCCTCAGCGCGATCTCCAAGCGGGTATATGGCGATGCGAACAAGTACCAGAAAATCTTCGACGCCAACAAGCCGATGCTCAAGGATGTGAACAAGATCTACCCAGGCCAGGTGCTACGTATCCCTGACTAAACCGTGCAGCCCGGTTCGGGCTGTTCGCGGGTAAACCTGTTTTTACCAGTTCGGCGCATCCTTTGAGGTGATCGCCAGCCGGTAGGCACGGGTTTACCCGCGAATAGGTTTCACAGGCCTGCCAGTAAATCCCGGTAATCTTCGACCGCTGCGAACTCCTCGGTATCGCGCGGCTGCGCCTGGCTATCCGGCTGGCGCACGGCCAGCAAATGGCCTACGCCGTACTGCCGCGCGCTGCGCAGTACGCTCAGGGTGTCATCGATGAACAGACTGCGCTGCGGGTCAAAGCCAATATCGGCCTGCAGTGCATCCCAGAACTGCGCATTCTCTTTGGGGAAGCCGTAATCGTGGGAGCTGATCAGCCGCTCGAAGTACGCTGCCAGCTCCACTCTCTCCAGTTTCAGCGACAGCGAATCGCGGTGGGCATTGGTGATCATTATCACGCGCTTGCCAGCCTTGCCGATGGCTGCCAGGAAGGTATCGGCATCGGGCCGCAGGGCGATCAGGTCAGCGATTTCGCGTTTTAGCTCGCGAATGGGCAGGTTCAGCTCCCGGCTCCAGAAGTCCAGGCAGTACCAATTGAGCGTGCCGGCATTACGCTCGAACAGCGGCTGCAGCTCCATTTCTGCCATGGCCCGGCTGACCCCATGCAGCTCGGCATAGCGCTGGGGCAGGTGGTCGAGCCAGAAGCGGTTGTCGTAGTGCAGGTCGAGCAGGGTGCCGTCCATGTCCAGCAGGACGGTATCGATGGCGGACCAGGGAAGAACAGGCATGGGAAATTCTCGATCAGTCGGCAAGCCACGGTATAGTAACCCGTTCACGCCAAGGAGCTGCCCCATGCGCCAGAAACCCACCGTCCTCAGCCGCGAGATCGTCGCCAGCAGCCGCCTGTTCCGGGTCGAAGCCGTGCAACTGCGCTTTAGCAACGGCACCGAGCGCACCTATGAGCGCCTGGTGGGCCGTGGCAACGGTTATGGGGCTGTGATGATAGTGGCCATGCTCGACGCCGAGCACGCGGTGTTGGTGGAGGAATACTGCGGTGGCACCGATGAGTACGAATTGTCATTGCCCAAAGGCCTGATCGAGCCGGGTGAGGACGTGCTGGCCGCCGCCGATCGGGAACTCAAGGAAGAAGCCGGCTTCGGCGCCCGCCAACTGGAACACCTGACCGAGCTGTCCCTCTCCCCTGGCTACATGAGCCAGAAAATCCAGGTGGTGCTGGCAACCGATCTGTACGAAGAACGTTTGGAAGGGGACGAGCCGGAGCCGATGCGGGTCGACAAGGTCAACCTGCGTGAGCTGTCGGCCCTGGCCATGCACCCGCAGTTCACCGAAGGGCGCGCGCTGGCAGCGCTTTACCTGGCCCGCGACCTGTTGATTCAGCGGGGGCTGCTGGAGGCATGAACGATCAACAGCTGATGCACGAAGTAGTCAAACTCGCTCAACTGGCCGGGCAGGCCATCCTGCCGTTCTGGCGCGCCGACGTCGCGGTGGTCAACAAGGCCGACGATTCGCCGGTGACGGCCGCCGACCTGGCGGCACACCAGGTGATCGCCGATGGTCTGCTGCGCTTGGCGCCGCATATTCCGGTGCTTTCCGAAGAGGACTGCGACATCCCGCTGGCCGAGCGCCAGGGCTGGAGCCGCTGGTGGCTGGTGGACCCACTCGATGGCACCAAAGAGTTCATCGCCGGTAGCGAGGAGTTCACCGTCAACATCGCATTGATCGAAAATGGCGAGGTGGTGTTTGGCGTGGTAGCGATGCCCACCAATGGCCGCTGCTATTTCGGTGGCCGTGCGCTAGGTGCCTGGCGCCGTGACGGGGCTTGTGAAGCCGTGGCTGTTCAGGTACGCAACGGGCCGCCTGCCGACGGCCGCTTTACCGTGGTGGCCAGCCGTCGCCATTCCAGCCCACAACAAGAGGCGTTGCTGGCAGGGCTGAGCGCCGCGGTGGGCGAACTGGAACTGGCGAACATCGGCAGTTCGCTGAAATTCTGCCTATTGGCTGAAGGCAGCGCCGATTGCTACCCGCGCCTGGCGCCGACCTCGCAATGGGACACGGCGGCAGCGCAGGGGGTGTTGGAGGGCGCAGGTGGCGAGGTGATCGAAGTGGATGGCCAGCCTTTCCGTTACCCGCCGCGCGAGTCGCTGCTCAATCCGTTCTTCCTGGCCTTGCCTGCTCAGGCAAGCTGGCGGCAAGCATTGCTGAGCCTGATCTGACGGTCCTGGCTCCCGCGCGAATAGGCTGGCACAGGTAGACAAGGCGGACACGATCACCGCGACCCTGCCGGCCGTCCTCTTCAGCGGTGCAGGACGTACTGCCCGCTGAAAGTGACTGCCGGTTCATCATCGCCTGCATTGCTGACCGTCGTATGCAGCGTCAGCCGTGCCCGGCCACGGCGCTGGTACATCGTCACGAATCGCTCCCAGGCCTGCTCCTCAGGTGCTGTACAGCGCGCCACTGCTGCGCCAGTCACCGGCAGCGGATAGCTGATCTGCCCCTCTTGGATGACGATATGCCCATCGTCGATGCCCAGCTCACGCAGGCGCAGGTGCAGCCAGCCCCAGCCGGCCAGCACCGCAGCACAGTACAGGCTGCCGCCGAACATGGTGCTTTTGTGGTTGACGTTGGCCGCCAGCGGCAGCTGCAGGCGCAAGGTGTGGGCTTGCCAATCGATGACTTCCAACCCCATGTCACGGGTCAGCGGAATATCATCGTGCAGCACGGACTGCAGGTATTGGCTATCGGCACTCATGGGCGGTGTTCCTCGTGGTCGTCGCTGGCGCTGCTGCCGCCTTCGAAATGCAGGCCGTGCTTGCGCAGCTTGTCATGCAGGGTTTTGCGCGGGATGCCGAGCGCTTCGGCCAGGCTGCGCATGGAGCTATGGCGCTGGGCCAGTTCGGCGGCGATCAAGGAGCGTTCGAACTGCTCGACCTGTTCGCTGAGGTTGCCCAGCAGTATTGGCGTGGCGCTGGCCGCAGGCGCTGCTGCCTGGCCATCCAGAGCCAGCTCCAGGCCCAGCGCAAAGCGCTCGGCGGCGTTTTGCAATTCGCGAACGTTGCCCGGCCAGCCGTGGCGCAGCAACATGGCCCGCTGGGCCGGTTGCAGCTCGTGTGCTGGCAGGCCGTGGCGCGCGCTGGCAGCGTCGGTGTAGTGCTGGAACAGCACCAGGATGTCATCGCCACGCTCGCGCAGCGGCGGAATACGCAGCGGCGCCACGTTCAGGCGGTAGTACAGGTCGGCGCGGAAGCGGCCTTGGTCGGCGCTGGTGCGCAAATCTTCCTTGGTGGCCGCGACCACACGGATATCCAGCGGAATGAGCTGGTTGCCGCCCAAGCGCTCGACCACCCGCTCCTGCAGCAAACGCAACAGTTTCACCTGCACATCCAGGCTCATGCTCTCGATTTCGTCGAGGAACAAGGTGCCGCCGTTGGCGAACTCGAATTTGCCAATACGTCGCTTCTGAGCGCCGGTAAAGGCCCCTGGCTCGTGGCCGAACAACTCGCTTTCCACCACCGACTCGGCCAGGGCGCCGGCATTGATGGCCACGAATGGCCCATCGCGGCGGCTGGACAGGTCGTGCAGCGCACGGGCAACCACCTCTTTGCCGGCACCGGTTTCACCCAAAATCAAGACATCGGCACGGGTGCCTGCCAGAGCGCCGATCTGTTCGCGCAGGCGCTGCATCGACGGTGAGTGGCCAACCAGCCGGGTAGCCAACTGCTGGCGGTCGCTCAGCGCCAGGCGCAGGCTGCGGTTATCCAGCACCAGCCGGCGTAACGCCAGGGCGCGGCGCACACTGTCGAGCATGGCATCGCTGGCGAAAGGTTTTTCCAGAAAGTCATAGGCCCCCGCACGCATGGCCTGCACGGCCAGCGGCACATCGCCGTGGCCGGTGATCAGCAGCACCGGCAGTTCACTGTCGCGGCTGTGCAATTGCTCCAGCAGTTGCAGGCCGTCGATGCCAGGCATGCGGATATCGCTGACCACCACGCCGGGCCAATCCGGTTCTATACGTTCGGCCAGGCCCTGGGCATCGGCCAGGGCGATCACCTTCAGGCCGGCCAGGTCCAGGGTCTGGCTCAGGGCCTGGCGCAGGTGCGGGTCATCATCGACCAGGATCACCTGCGCCTGGCTGTCGATGTACGGCTCGGTCGTCATGCCGAAGGGTCCTCCGAAGTGGGCAAGGTAGCGCCGGGGGCAGCCACGCGCAGTTGCAGGGTGAGCAGGGCGCCACCTTCGGGGTGGTTGGCCAGCAGCAGTTCACCGCCCAGTGCGCGCATCAGGCTTTCGCAGATGGCCAAGCCAAGGCCTAGGCCCTGGGTGCGGGTCTTGGTGGTGAAGAACGGCTCCTTGGCGTGCTCTAGGGCCTGGCGGCTGAAACCTGGCCCGTTGTCACGAATGTACAGGTAGACGTAGTCGTCGCGTTGTTCGGCACTTAGCCACAGGCGCCGGGGGTTGGCCTTTTCGGTCAAGGCGTCGAGGGCGTTGGCCAGCAGGTTGCCGAGCACCTGACGAAGCCGGGTTTCACCTGCTTGAACCCACAAGGTGGCCTCGGGCAGGTCGCGGATCAGCTCCACCGCCATTGCCCGGCGGCGTTTGGCCAGCAATGCCAGGGCGTCATCCAGTGCCGGCTGCAAGGCGACGCTTTCCGGCGCGTGGCGGTCGCGACGGGCGAAAGCGCGCAGATGGGCAATGATCGAGGCCATGCGCCCGGTCAGTTCGCCAATCAGCTTGAGGTTGCCGCGGGCATCTTCGGTGCGCTGGTGGTCGAGCAGAATTTCGGCGTTTTCCGCGTAGCTGCGAATGGCTGCCAGCGGTTGGTTGAGCTCGTGGCTGATGCTTGCCGACATGGTGCCCAGCACCGACAGCTTGCCAGCCTGAACCAGTTCGTCCTGGGCGCGCACCAGCTCCTGTTGGGCATTTTCACGCTCCAGTACGGCGCTTTTGAGCCGGGTATTGAGGCCTTCGAGGGCCGCGGTACGCTCGGCCACACGTGTTTCAAGCTCTTGCCTGCCCCGCGCCTCGAAGTCGATGCGGTCGATGTAATGCCGGCGTCGCTGCATCACCAGCCCAGCCAACAGCATCAGCACCAGCAGGGCGCCGGCGCCAATGGCCATCACCGTTTGCACCGAGCGATCGACCAGCATGCGCGGCGCGAGGATGCTCACCTGCCAGCCGGTTTCTTTGATGTCGCGGGTCTGGGTGAGCCAGGCGTCCTGGTTCAGCACCAGCGGTTGTGGGGCCTGGGTTGGGTAGGGCTGGATAGCGATGATCGCTTGCCGCTCGGCTTCGCTGAGCGGGCGAGTGGCGCGGAAACGCCAGTCTGGGCGCGACGTGAGGATGACCACGCCATTGTGATCGGTGACCAGCAATTGCTCAGGGGTGCGGCCCCATAAGGTTTCGGTGTGGTCCAGGTCGACCTTCACCACCAGCACCCCAACGATGCGTTCCCCATCGCGCACGGCGGCGGCGAAGAAATAGCCGCGCTTGGCTGAGGTGGTGCCCTGGCCGAAGAAGCGCCCCAAGCGGCCGGCCATGGCCTCGTTGAAATACGGCCGGAATGAGAAATTACGCCCGACGAAGCGGTCCTGCTTGTCCCAGTTGGAGGCGGCCAGGGTATTGCCGCTGACATCCATCAGGTAAATCACTTCGGCGCCGGTTTGTTGGACGATGTCCTTGAGCAGGCGATTGGCGTTGGTGACCGCTTCCAGGCGGAACGGGTCGGCCAGCACACCGCGCAGGGCGGGCAGGTCGCCGAGGATTTGCGGCAGGGTTTCGTAGCGGTGCAGGGTGCCTAGCAAGTTGGCGACGTACAGGTCGAGGGTCTGGCGGTTCTGCGAAGCCAGTTGATCCTGGTAGTAGCGCTCAGCCAGGTGGTGCAGCGGCCACAGCAGCGGTGTCAGGCACAGTGCCAGCAGGGCCAGGCTGCGCCAGCGGGGACGGCGAGGGGGCGTGGGTTTTGCAATCATCGCGTAAAGGCGCCAGAGAGGGTCTGGCGCAATTATGCGCTAGTTGAGGCAGTCGATCAGCGCTTGCTGCCAGTGCGGCAGGCGCACATCCCACTCGCGGGCCAGGCGCGAACAGTCCAGGCGGGAGTTGGTCGGGCGTCGCGCCGGGGTCGGGTACTCGCTGGCAGGGATAGGCAGCAGTTCGGCGCAGGGCAGGCCGCGTGCCTTGAGCTGTTCGCCGATGGCCTGGGCGAAGCCGTACCACGAGGTTTCGCCTTGGGCAGCCAGGTGATAAGTGCCCCAGGCCCCGTGCTGGCCACTTTGCCAGCGCTGGATCAATTCACGGGTGGCGATGGCAATGGAGGTGGCCCAGGTGGGGGCGCCGATCTGGTCATCGACCACCCGCAGTTGCGGTTTTTCCTGCAGCAGCCGTTGCATGGTCAACAGAAAATTGCGCCCATACAGCGAGTAGACCCAGCTGGTGCGCAGTATCAGGTGCTCGCCCGCTGCTGCGGTAATGGCTTGCTCCCCGGCCAGTTTGCTGCGGCCATAGACACCCAGCGGGTTGGGGCGGTCTGCCTCGGTGTAGGGCAGGGGGTTGTCACCATCGAACACGTAATCGGTGGAGTAGTGAATCAGCGGCGCACCCAGGCGCTGTGCCTCTTCGGCCAACACCTGGGGGCTTTGCGCGTTGATCGCGAAGGCCTGGCCCGGTTCGCTTTCGGCTTGATCGACCGCCGTATAGGCAGCCGCATTGACGATCAACTGCGGGGCCAGCCGCCGCAGCGGCTCGCGCAGTGCCTCGGGGCAGGCCATGTCCAGGTGCTCGCGGCCAAGCACCTGCACATCTCCCAAGCCACGCAACTGGGCCTGCAGTGCCTGAGCAACCTGGCCGTTGTGGCCACAGACGAGAATTTTCATGGGAACAGGTCGGCGTTCTTCAACAGTACGGCAGCTTGGTCCTTGGCGGACAGGGTCGGGTTCGCGACCCCCCAGTCGATGCCCAGGTCAGGGTCATCCCAGCGGATCGAGCGCTCGGCGGCGGGGTTGTAGTAGTCGGTGGTCTTGTACAGGAAATCCGCTGACTCACTCAGCACCAGAAAGCCGTGGGCGAACCCCGGCGGAATCCAGAACTGCAAATGGTCGGTGGCATTCAGGCGCCGTGCAACCCAGCGGCCGAAGGTGGGCGAACTGCGGCGGATGTCTACGGCTACGTCCAGCACTTCGCCTTGCACCACGCGCACCAGTTTGCCTTGCGGGTTATCGATTTGATAATGCATGCCCCGCAGCACGCCGCGTTGGGAGCGGGAGTGGTTGTCCTGGACGAAGTGGCCATCGAAGCCGGTCTGCTTCTTGAATTCGCGAGCATTGAAGCTTTCGAAGAAAAAGCCACGGCTGTCGCCGAAGACCTTCGGTTCAATGATGACTACGTCGGGTATTTCGGTCGCTATGATGTTCATGGCAATTCTTCGGTCAGTGTGCTGAGGGTCCGACCTTGGAAGGTCCGCTTGGTGTCCGCCGCCTTGGCAAACTGAGCCTAGATCGGCTGGCCGTGCGCCAGTATGCGCCCTTCGTTAATTTCATCTTCGCACCTAGGTATCGGCCATACCCCAGGTATCTCAAGGGCCATCATGAAATAGCTTTCATCTTGAAGGGTTTTGGCACGCGCGGGCACCCTGCGCCAAGGAATTATATAGAAGGTGGAATTCGGCCTGACCGTAGGTCCCTTATTTCGATTCATATCGACAAATATGGAATTGAAAATTTAGATCTGGCTGTATTTGTGCTTTCAAAGCCGATATATATCGGTTATAAAATAGCCAGCCGCGAGGGTCGCAGCCAGGCCGTCGCTGATGTCACACTTTCCTGCTATCCATTGACCATCGGCTAGCGCCTTTGCAGAGGTTAACCATGAAAACCCTCAACTCCACTCCCCGTGCCGATGGCTTCCACATGCCCGCCGAATGGGCGCCGCAAAGCCAAGTCTGGATGGTATGGCCGGAGCGCCCGGACAACTGGCGCCTGGGCGGCAAGCCTGCGCAGGCTGCCCACGTCACGTTGGCAAAGGCCATCGCCCGCTTTGAACCTGTGACCGTGGCCGTTTCTGCCGGCCAGTACGAAAACGCCCGTCGCCAACTCGACCTGCCGAACATCCGTGTGGTGGAAATCAGCAACGACGATGCCTGGGTGCGTGACACGGGGCCAACCTTCGTCATCAACGAGCACGGTGAAGTGCGTGGGGTTGATTGGGGCTTCAACGCCTGGGGCGGCTTCGACGGCGGCCTGTATGCACCGTGGAACCGCGATGAAGAGCTGGCGGCCAAGGTACTGGAAATGGAGCGCTGCCAGCGCTACCACACCGAAGGCTTCGTGCTTGAAGGCGGTTCTATCCACGTCGACGGCGAAGGGACGCTGATCACCACCGAAGAGTGCCTGCTCAACCGCAACCGCAACCCGCACCTGAGCCGCGAGCAGATCGAGCAAACCCTGCGCGAGCACCTGGCGGTCGATACCATCGTTTGGTTGCCCGAGGGCCTGTACAACGACGAAACCGACGGCCACGTCGATAACTTCTGCTGTTACGTAAGCCCTGGTGAAGTGTTACTGGCCTGGACCGATGATTCCAACGACCCCAACTACGCACGCTGCCACGCCGCTTACGAGGTGCTGAAAAACACCCGTGATGCCAAAGGGCGTGAGTTCGTGGTGCACAAAATGCCGATTCCCGGCCCGCTGTTCGCTACTGAAGCAGAATGCGCCGGCGTCGATCATGTGGCCGGTAGCCAAGAGCGTGACCCATCCGTGCGCCTTGCCGGCTCCTACGTCAACTTCCTGATCGTCAACGGCGGCATCATCGCCCCGAGCTTCGACGACCCGGCAGATGCGCAGGCCAGAGCGATTCTGGCCAAAGTCTTCCCCAGCCACGAAGTGGTGATGATCCCCGGCCGCGAGCTGCTGCTTGGCGGTGGCAACATCCACTGCCTGACTCAGCAGCAGCCTGCACCGTTCAAGCGCTGATCGGCGCGTTATGAAGAAGCCCGTCGCAATACGGGCTTTTTTATTCGCGCCGATACCCGGAGCGGGGGATGGCATAGGTTTTGTATTGTTTTCAGAGAGTTACCCGGCAGACCGGGCTCTCGGTACTGTAACAATCAAGACGTAAATTAGCCGCTCACGGGCCAAGGGAGTACGTGCGAACATGAATGCAGCAAGTGAGACGGCTTTGCGCCCACTGGCAATCAACCATCAATCGCTGAAGGTCATGGCGCATTGGTTGAAACAGCATGGAGGCAAACGGGTCAGGACGACCGACCCACGACGTCTGCTTGACGGCCGCTACCCACAAGGCCTGATCAGCGATGCAGAGCTGGATGCACTGCTGGGGGTCTGGCCCTGACGGGTCATCAGCCCGCCCAAGGCAAAACGCCACCGCCCATGCGGTGGCGTTTTTATTTGTAGGTGCGCAGGCTTTTCTTGAGCTTGAACAGGGTTTTCAACCCAGCCTCGTAACCCTTTCTTTGCAAGGTAAATTGTCCTTCCTATAGCCAGAGATGCATTGAAATGCCCTGCGGCCAGCGTGGTTCTTGGTCATATCAGCCTGCATTTCACGAGTTTTTGACATTTGTAATCGCACACCGCTAGGATTCGGCCAACGCTTGCTGGCCACCCATGGTCATGCTGCTGCGAAAGGCCCGCCACACACAGCGTTGGCGGGCTTTTCAGTTCGGATCCGCATAGCGTCGAACCTACGAAGGGGCGTTGGTTCCAGGCGTAATGGTGCAAAGCGTTTTTGATTAAGAAACAAGGAAAACAACATGTTGAAAACCAGGATCAGCCTGCTCGCCCTGGCGATGATCGCCGCGACCCAGGCCCAGGCCAATGACCAGGCCCAGAGCAACGGCTTCCTCGAAGACAGCCACGCCAACGTGCTGCTGCGCAACGCTTACATCAACCGCGACAAGAAGCATGGCAACCGCGACCAGAGCGAATGGGGCCAGGCGTTCATCGGCAAATTCTCCTCCGGCTTCACCCAAGGCACTGTAGGCGTGGGCGTCGATGCCTTTGGCCTGTACGCACTGCGCCTGGATGGCGGCAAAGGCCGCAATGGCGGCGCTGGTATCGACTTCTTCAAGCCTAGCGATACCGCCCCTACCAACTCGCCGCACAACCTGGCCCGTGGTGGTGCTGCCATCAAGTTCCGCGTCTCCAACACCGTGCTCAAGTACGGTGACATGATGCCCGAGCTGCCAGTGCTGCAGTACGACGACAGCCGCCTGCTGCCAGAGAGCTACACCGGTACGTTCATCACCTCCAAGGAAATCGAAGGCCTGGAGCTCAATGCCGGTCACTTCACCCAAGAGGCGCGCAAGAGCGCTGAAGGCCGTGACAGCGGCCACCTGAAGACGATCGATGTGTTCGGTGGCAGCTACAAGTTCACTGAAAACTTCACCGCCTCTGCTTACACGTCGAACATCGAAGACGTGATGAAGAAGCACTACCTGGGCATGAACTACGTCTACCCGATTTCGGCAGACCAGTCCCTGACCCTGGACTTCAACGGCTACAAGTCGGACATCAACAGCAAGTACGTGCAAAAAGCTCAGCTTGCCGGTGACGATAACACCATCTGGAGCCTGGCTGCTACCTACGCCTTCGGCCCGCACTCGGTGACCCTGGCGCACCAGCGCAGCACCGGCAGCACCGGCTACAACTACGGCTGGTACCAGGACCGTGGTGGCGTGGGTGACGGCGGCTCGACCATCTACCTGGCCAACTCCTACTGGTCGGACTTCAACGCTGAAGACGAGCGCTCCTGGCAGTTGGCCTATGGCCTGGACTTCGGCGCCTTCGGCATGCCGGGCCTGACCTACAAAATCGCCTATGTGGCGGGTGACAACATCAACACCCACGGCTACGGCGAAGGTAAAGAGCGCGAAATCTTCAACCAGCTGCGTTACGTCGTACAGGACGGCCCAGCCAAGGACCTGTCGGTCAAGCTGCGTGGTTCCTGGCTGCGTACCAACACCGCCGTGCAACAGAACGGTTACAACGACGACGGCAACGAAGTGCGCGTATTCGTCGAATACCCAATCAGCATCTTCTGATACTGAGCGCAAGCGCTTGATGCTCGCCACCTGAGCATTGGCGCGTAGGCAAGGGTTTGAAAAATCCGATACCAGTCATCTGGTGTCGGATTTTTTTTGCTCGCTTGAAGCTTCCAGCTAGCGCGCCGCCGCAACCGCCACGCCAACCCGTTAAGCCTCGCGGCTTGCAGTGGGCAAGAACACGCTGACCCGCAACCCACCACCTTCACGATTGTGCAGCAGCAGCTCCCCGCCATGGCTGCTGGCGATGCGCTGGGCGATGCTCAGCCCCAGACCGTAACCGCCGGACCCGTGGTTACGTGAGCCCTCGCCGCGCACGAACGGATCGGTGACGGTGTTGAGCAAGCCTGGCGCGATGCCTGGCCCGCGGTCGTCGATATGGATGTACACACCGCCAGCAGTGGCCTGCAGGTTAAGCGAAACCTGCTTGGCATACCGCAGCGCGTTGACCACCAGGTTCTGCAGGCAACGCTGCAGCAGCAATGCATCAGCCCGCAGGCTGCCGCCCTGGCCATGCACCGGCAAAGGCTCCGCCGCGCTGGCAAGGTCGGCGCAAAGCCGCGCGACCAAGCGATCCAGGTCGACCAGTTGCAGGTTCTGCTGCTCACCTGTGCGCAGGTAATCGAGCACCTGGCCGATCATGTCGTCCATCTGGGTGATGTTCTGCCGCAAGCGTTCGCGCTGCTCGTCGTCCGGCAGCCGCTCCAGACGCAGGCGCATGCGCGTCAGTGGGGTGCGCAGGTCGTGGGAAACGGCTGCCAGGAAGTAGGCCTTGTCGTTGACCATGGCAATCAACCGCTGCTGCATGGCGTTGAATGCTTGCGCGGCCTGGCGCACTTCTTCTGGGCCGTCCAGGGCCAGGGCGGGCTGCTCCAGATTGCTGCCCAACCCCCGCGCCGCATCGGCCAAGCGCCGCAGTGGGCGCAGGCACAAGCGCACGGCGATCAGGCAGACCACCAGCACGGCGACGATGCGCAGGGCATACACCCGCAGCAAATAGTCGCTGATCAACACCCAGGCCGACTCACCGCTCCAGCCCTGTAGCTCCTGCCCGTCGATGCTCAGCCAATGGCCGTCTGGCAACGCAACGGCGAACTGAATGTGCGCCTGGGCGGTGCGCAGGCCGAACAGGCTACGCCAGACAATCGGATGGCCCTGCTGGTCGGTCAGTTGCACATGCAGCAAGCGCACCTGCTGGGCATGCCCCAGCTCGTATTCGAGTGCCTGTTGCAGCAGCAGCTCCGCGCGCCTGCGCCCGCGGCGCTCATCTACCCCCGTCGCCGGCATGGCGTCGGCACATCGCACCCGATAGTGAGCCGGTGCCTGTATGCCCTGGGCATGGCAGCCGGCCTGGGCAATCAAGGGGGCGCTGCGCGCGGCCATGAGCCGGATCGGAGCCTCGAGCACCTGGGCGAAACGCACATCGAACCAGATGCTACTCGACATCAGCTGCACCACCAGCGTGCCGCTGACCATGATCAGCAACAGTTGACCAAACAACGTGCGCGGCCACAGGCGGCGGAGCCAGCGCATGTCAGTTGCCGGCCTGGGCGTCGGCGACACTCAGCAGGTAGCCCTCGTTACGGATGGTCAGTATCTGAATATCGCCGGCCGGCGCGTGACGCAATTGCTGGCGCAGGCGGCTGATGCACATATCCACAGAGCGATCGTCAGGGTGGTGGTCGCGGCCAAAGGCACGACGGGTCAATTGGTCGCGCGAAACCACTCGATTGTTGGCCTCGAGCAGCTCCCGCAGCACCCTGTGGTCGGAGCGAGGCAAGGTCAGGGTGGCGCCGTCGGGGCGAGTCAGCAGGCGCTTGACGTGGTCCAGGCTAAAGCCTGCGAAGTGCTCGGCGTCGCACGCCGGTGCCTCTTCAGCACCCTCCAGGCGCTGCGGCCGGCGCAGCACCGCTTTGATACGGGCAATCAGTTCACGCGGCTCGAACGGCTTGGCCAGATAGTCATCGGCACCCACCTCCAGGCCGATGATGCGGTCCAGCGTGCTGCCCTTGGCGGACAGCATGATCACCGCCAGGCCCGGCATCGCTTGCAACTGGCGGCACAGGCTCAAGCCATCCTCGCCAGGCAGCATCAGGTCGAGCACCACCAAGTCGACCTTGCTCGCGGCCAGTTGCTGGCGCATGCCATCACCATCGGCCGCCGCCAACACGGTGTAGCCGGCGTCGCTTAGGTAATCGCAAAGAAGTTCGCGGATTTCGTCGTCATCGTCGACAACCAGCAAGGTTGTGCTCATCGGTAATACACCTGGTGGAGGAGGGCTAGCAGCGCTCGTTACGTTCCATTACATCCCCGTACAAGTCGGGCATGGAGCCCAGAGGGCTGATGCCTAGAATCGTAACAAAAAATCATCTGCGAATACGAAGCCTTCCCAAATGAAACCTAATAGTGCCATGAACGACTTCACCTCTGTTGTCCGGGGCGGCAGCCGCCTGCACCCGCTTGCCTTCTTCGTTGCCGTTGCCATCAGTGGCAGCGCCTTGGCTGCCGAAAGCCAGCCACTGGTGCTCGATGCCACCCAGATCGAGGACAGCGCGCTCGTACCCGCAGATGACACCGGCCAGCTCGGCTACACCGTCGAGAGCACGCGCAGCTCAACAGGCCTGAAGCTCACCCCCCGGCAAACGCCGCAGTCGGTCACCACCATTACCCGCCAGCAGATGGACGACCGCGATGTGCACTCCATCGAGCAAGCGCTGGACACCACGCCAGGGGTCAGTACCAGCAAGTCCGAAGTCGGCGGGCGTACCGACTTCCGCGCACGTGGCTATTCCATTAGCAACTGGAAGGTCGATGGTTTGCAGTTCCAGGGTGGTTCGGACTTCAACGGCGGCGGCAACGCCCTGAACATGGACCTGTACGAACGTATCGACATCGTGCGTGGCGCCAACGGCCTGCTCGGTGGCACCGGCGACCCCTCGGCCACCGTAAACCTGATCCGCAAGGCCCCGACCAAAACCTTTGGTGGCAGCGCCTACGCCACCTACGGCAGTTGGGACAAACGCCGTCTGGGCGCCGACCTGAACCTGCCGCTGTCTGAAGACGGCCGCCTGCGCTCGCGCTTCGTAATGACCCAGGGTGACGCCAACTCGTTCCGCGACAACCAGTCAGAACGCTCCCGCGCCGCCCTCGCCAGCTTCGCCTTCGACATCGACGACGCCACCACCCTGGGCGCCGGTTATCAGTACGAATACAACAAGGTGGTCGGTGGCGGCTGGGGTGCGAACATCCCCATCTGGTACGGCGACGGCAGCAAGACCGACCTGCCACGCAGCACCAACCTGGTACCCAGCTGGAGCTTCGGCGAGTACACCACCCGCACCGCCTTCGGCTCGTTGGAACACCGCTTCGACAACGACTGGAGCCTGGACCTGAAAGTCGCGCAAAGCACCTCTGACGTGCTCAACCACCGCGGCCTCGCCAAGGTCAACTCGGCCGGCCGTGGCCGCTACGGCGGTTACTGGAACCAGGATGGCAGCGGCGCGGTGCTCAACGGCCTGCACAGCTCCAGCGACACCACCCAGCAGTCTGCGCAAATCGACCTGTCCGGCCCGTTCCAGCTGTTTGGCCGCACCCACCAGGCGATGGTCGGCTACAACGACAGCCGAACTGTGGCCTGGTCGCCGCAATACAGCTGCACCATGGTCAGCGACGACCGCGTCAGCGCGCCCTCGGTGGGCTGCCAATTCCGCGCCAACAACGGTTTCCCGATCAGCGACTGGCACAACGGCGTTGACAGCGATTACGACATGATCGCCACCCGCACGGGCCTGCACACCAAGACCACCACCCGCCTGCAGGGCATGTACGCCGCCACCCGCCTGAGCATTACCGACCCGCTGTCGGTGATCGTCGGCGTGCGTACCACCGACTACTCCGCCACCACCAACAGCGTTGCCGGTGTGCGCAGCAACCAGCAGAACAACGGCATCGTCACCCCCTACCTGGGCGCGGTATACGACCTCAACGACACCTATTCGCTGTACGCCAGCTACACCGACATCTTCAACCCACAAACCGCCGAAACCGAAAGCGGCACCAAAGTCGAGCCGATCCGTGGCCAGAGCTACGAAACCGGCATCAAGGGCGCCTGGCTGGATGGCCGCCTGAACGCGTCTGCTGCTTACTTCCGCACCAAGCAGCAGAACAAAGCCGTGCTCGACGACGGCCTGACCACCCCAACCGGCGGCGATGCCTACAAGGCAGGCACCGGCCAGGAAACCGACGGTATCGACCTTGAAATCGCCGGCGCCCTGACACCGAACTGGAACCTGTATGCCGGTTATACCTACCTGCACTTCCGCCGCGTGGACAGCGACGGGCGCAGTGACCCCTCGCACCTGTTCAAGGCCTCGACCACCTACCGCCTGTCTGGTCCGCTGGACCGCCTGACCCTGGGTGCCGGGGTGAAGGCGCAGACCAACATCCGCGCCATCTCCAGCCCAGCAGGGCAGCCGGTGAATGGCGTGAGTGGGGGGGCGACCGATGTGAACTGGTCCGGTTATGCGATTTGGAATGCCATGGCCAAGTACCAGCTGACGGACGACACCACCGTTAGCGTCAATGTCGATAACCTGTTCGACAAGCATTACTACACCCGGTATGGCTTCTATGCGGGGGCGATTTACGGGGATCCGCGCAGTATGTCGCTGACGGTTAGCACTGCGTTTTGATGCAGGCGAAGGCCTGAGCGGACGGTAAGGCTGTTCAATTGAAAATACCGGGGGCCGCTTTGCGGCCCTTTTCGTGGCTATCAAAGCCTGCGCAGGCCTGCTGGGAGCGGCTTCATCCGCACTGAACCCGGCGCGTAACGGCCCTGTCCCTCGTCGGTTTATGCTCATAGCCACTTGTCTGCTGCCCAGAACTGCCCCACTGTAAAGACTATTGTCATTACAGAGAGTTAGCCATCATGGCATCCATCAATGTTCGTATCGACGACGATCTCAAAATCCGAGCCTACCGTGAGCTCGAGCGGCTGGGTGTTACGCCCTCCGAACTCATGCGCCAAGCCTTGCAGTACGTCGCTGAGCGCGGGCAATTGCCTTTCAAGCCTGTGCTCATGACGGATGAAGATGAGGCGCTGCTGGCGACCGTTCGCGAGCGCCTTGCCGATCCTCAGCGAGTGAAGGTGTCGCTGGATGACCTATAGCCTTGAGTTCGATGCACGAGCGCTAAAGGAATGGCAAAAGCTGGGGGATACGGTTCGGCAGCAACTCAAGAGAAAACTCGCCCGGTTTTGCTTAATCCGAGGGTTGAGGCAAACCGGCTGGATAGCTTGCCGAACTGCTACAAGATAAAGCTGTGCAGTAGCGGCTACCGATTGATTTACCAGGTGGTCGATCAGGAGGAGACATCAGAAGTCCTCCGCGTTGCTGCGCGGCAGTTTTACGCGCTTGCTGGTATTGGCTTCTAAAGCGTTGAGATCAAGCGCAGGGTCATCGATCAGTGATTGGAAAATTCGGTCAGAGATCCCCACGGTAAATAGCGCGAGCATGAAATCGCGCAACGAAACACCTTCGGCCTTCCCCCCTCAAGGTGACGAATAGCTCGCAGAGAAATTCCAGCTAGCTTTGCAAGGTCAGCCTGCCGTAGCCCCATGCGCAGACGAGCTTCCTTCATCAGAAGGCCTATACGATAAAGCACAGACGTGCTTTGAACAGGGAAAAAGTCTTTCATAGGGTGGCTCCTGGCGACACCCTAGAGAGTATAAGGTATCACTATCCGCGCGCTAAAAATTCGTGAGAAATCTTAGAGCTCCATGAAATGGAACCTTATGCGGTATAAGGTATCATGAATAGCTATCTTAATTGCACATCGTGAGCTTGCGCGGTTGGGTGTTACGCCCTCCGAACCCATACGCCAAGCCTCGCAGTACGTAGCCGAGCGCGGGCAGCTGCCGTTTAAACCTGTGCTCATGACTGATGGCGATGAAGAGCTGCTAGCGACCGTTCGCGAGCGCCTTGCCGACCCTGAGCGAGGGAAGATATCGCTGGATGACCTATGGTCTTGAGTTCGAGAGGGACGGCTAGCCGTGGCATTAGGGGACGTTGTCCATGCAGGCAAGCCGCTGCACCCTAAAGATATTTCCGAGGATGGGGTATTTCTGGATCTCGACGAAGTGCCCCGTAACGAAAAAAACCGCCAAAGGGCGGGTTTTAGGGGCTTCTTAGGCATTCGGTGGAATGCGATGGAGCTGGATATGGTGCGGCACCAGGAGTCGAAATCCGTACTAAGCACATGTTTTATATGATTTTTGTCGTCCAGCACATGCTTTGCTATCTCTAAAATTACCTTTATTGATGCGCTGTCGGGTAGTGTTTTTGAAAAATTCTGACTGAGTGCTTAGGGATAATCGTACTATTGGCTTTTTAGTGTTTATATATTGCCAACTCTATTGTGGCTGTGCCATAGGGTGCAGGCCCAATAATTTTTGATGGTAAGAGCAGATAGTGGCTTTCTTTTTTCTCGCGTATTCGTTGTAGGGCTCTATCTGTAAAAGATAGTTTAATCTTCCTACAACCCTTTCGAAGAAAAGAGGATCAAACTCTCTTAGCTTAGATAAGTCGCCAGAATATTTTTCAAGTGCGAAGATTTGCGATCTTAGCTCTCTTTTAAATGCCTTTGGCGCTTTCATCACTCCAGATGAGATTGAAACTCCGGTAATGATTTTCTTTGATCCGGAAAGCTTTAGTTGGCATTTTTTTTCATTGAGAGAAAATCTTCGCTCAATCAGAATTTTCCTAATTAGATTTATAAGGTTTCTAGGAACTCTTTCGCCAGAAATTACGATGTCATCTGCATAACGAGAATATCGTAAATTTAGGCGCTCAGCCAATTTGGCTAGCCTATTGTCTATGGGGTTGAATACTAGATTGCTTAAGATAGGGCTGGTGCATGCACCTTGAGGCAGAGCGCCATCTACAGTGCAAAGTCTGGAAATATAGAAAGCTGTTGCGGAGCTAAATCCATTCCGCATAAGTGCTTCAATTACCATTTGACTATCAATGCTAGGGAAATAATCCTGAATGTCTAATTTCAGAATTTCCTTGCTTGTTAAATGGACTTTTGCGTTGTCTATAGCGGACTTGTTTTTAACATATGCAAACGAAAGGTGATGCACATGTTTTTCTGCCAGCAGACAATCTAGTATTCTTTTTTGGATAGATGCAAGGGCAGGGTAAGGAGCCCGGATTTTTCTCAATCCCCCAGTTCTCTTTGGGATCGAAAAGAATCTATAAAATAAATCTGGCCTGGCAATTGCTCGCGGCAAAATTAGGGACTGAGTATGGTCAAGCTCTAGGGCCATGCATAGCGCTTGAACATCACCCTGATAGGAATAAATATCTTCAATATTGTCCATAATAAATGCTGAGGCCCGACTCTACTAGCTTGCTGTTTTCACTCTAATTCATTCACGTCAGTGAATGGATTAGACTCTGCCGCGCTAGCGGTAGAGTTGAATTCATTCAGTGGCTAAAACCAGCCTGAACGATAAAGGCGACTACACCTTATATTGCTAGAGCCGGACCCAGCAAGGTGGAATCATACATGGCGATGCGCCATAGTCAAGCGGTTTGGAGAAAATTCTTTAAGCTCTTCAGGCCTTTTAGTCTTACAAAGCCGATTCAAAAGAGAAAAATGTTCTGCAGTCAATGAACTGGATAGCTTAATGCTTCTACCCTCTCTGAGAATTAAACCATTCTGCGATAGAAATGAAAAGGCATCGAAAATAACAGGCGGTGAAAGGTTGTATTTTGCATGGAGATCATATAGGTCATGCCATTCAAAGTCGGAGAGCAAAGTTATAAACTCTCGTATGGCAGTTCTGTCTTTATTATCCATTGGCGCTATCCGGCTCGTCTTAAAATGGTTTTAAATGGAGTTCCACTCTTTAAACGGGGCCACCAAAAAACCGGAAAAACGTTGTTTGGGCAGTTGTCGTTTTCAGCACAATACAAAGCTTCGCTTTCACCAAACCCTAATGAGTACTCTTTGATAGATTTTTGTCTATAGGTCTCGTCAAGTCTGGACTCAATTTTTCTCATGATCTCAATGAGAACTGCAGCTTGTGCGGGTGGATGTTTTTCGGAGATGGCTTTCTGTAAAATATTATGAGCGAATGCCTCGCACCCTGTGTCTTTAACTATTCGGTCAAGCCCAAATTTCATAGCTGAGAGAGACATATAAATCATCTTGAATTCGTTTACTCCTTTCGTGGCGAGAAGTTTGCGAAGCCATGCGCCTTTGTCAACCATTTTTTTACCGCTGCCGATAAAATCGTCGAACAGTATGACTGTTTGCCCTTCCTTTACTTTTTCAACCGCTTCTGGGATGTTTGGGAGAAAGCGAGAATGCCATTCTTCGCATGGTTCAATTTTGTTTTTTAGTCTTTGAAGCGCTGCCGAAGATCCGTCAATTTCAGATCTATTTGCGGCACCAACAATCCATGTAGATTTAGGTTTTAATCCAAGTTCTTGTACTTTGTCATCAATTGCTATTTGAGCTTGCTTTTCCATCTTGGCGTCGAAGATGCAAAAATCTTTAATCAGGGATTTCAGCAGTTCTTGCTCTTCGCGCTTCTCGCACAAATTCCATAAATCGGTCAGTTCGTGAGTTAGCTCTTTAGTCCACGATTGATGCTCAAATATATCAAGCATATCATGCAGGAACTCATAAGGGATTTTGTTGGTTGTCAGCATCAGTGTTACCTGGACCAAGGTTTAAATTTGATATGCTGCATGAGGCTTTGCTTCAAAGTATCGCTGGTTAGAGCAGCGAATTCAAGCACCGAAAACAGGAGTGTTGGGATATCAGGTGAGGATGTAGGGAGTGTGTGAAGAATTTCTTCTACCTTTGCACTTCGGCACGCTTCATTTCTGCTGATCAAAAAGATGTATCGTCGCTTGGCGCCAAACGGATATAGCTGCTTAGTATATTAAAGATAAGTGAGGGTTAAGTGGTTACTAGTAGTTGAGCAGCTTGATTATCGAAACAAATAAGAATACAGCGCCAAGTGTAGAAGCCCAGAGAATCAAAGCACGTTTACGCGACTGGATGATATAATCGCAGTCACGCTTGAAGTCAGTATCGTTCTGTAAAATTCGATCTCTATCGCTATTTGACAGGAGGTCATCATAGCGCGTCTTAAATGACTGATATATTGCCTTGAATCGATCAAGTTCTGCCTCAGATTCCCTGTAAGCATAGAAGAGAGTCCCCAGCGACAGAAAGAGAAACATCAAAAAAATATAGTAAATTCCAGTCGTAAATATTCCTTCTGCAGCAGGTTTAGATAAGGATCTAATTATGAATGTGGTAACGATGAAAGAGTAAACTGTAAAGACAGAAGTCCTCAGGTAGCTACCGATGGATTTCGCCATTTCGCTTGCTTTTTCAGATTGTTTCTGGATTTGTTCGGATAGCTTATTTTTAATTTCAATATATTGTTTTACGTTTTCTTTTAAATAGATGCTGTGATTTGAAACCATCGCTTGCAGCGCGCCGCTACGCATGTCGCGCAGATCGTTTTTTTCAATGTGAATGGATAATAAATTTTTGGCAATGCCGAGTTTATCGGTCACGCCGCCTTCACTGTAGGCCCACAAATATATTTCGTAATAAGTAGCCGCTATCTTGTCGTCGGACGTGCCTGTTAGCTTTATCGTGCCAGTTATGTGCCTGTAGCCTTTAATTGTTGCCGTTAACTTCTGCTCGCTCAAGCTGCTAACGTCAGCTATGAAAATGATAGCGAAAGCGAGCTTGAGAGTATCAAATAGGTTTGTAATCCCCACATGAGCTAGAGGGGTGGTGAAATCAAAGTCCTGGGGAATGAAAGGATAGGACTTGCTTTCGTAGAATAAACACGCCTTGTCGCGGGAAGCCAGGAGCTTGCTCTTGTCCGCAGATTCAGGATGCGTGGTGGTTGCGGCAGAGTCACTCATCGAACGGAACACAAACAGGCCACACCGTGCGCACTCGGTGATTTTAGGCGATTCGAGGATATAGGCTACTTGAGCGAGGGATCTGAGTTTCGCAGCTGCTTGGCCTAGCCCACCCAACCGCCAATATTCCTCTATATGATGGAGCGAGTAGATTGAGGCCGTTTGCGAAACAAAGTCTTTCGTGATGGATATGGATAAGATCCCCGACGCTGTATTATCGCCATCAACGTGCAGGTTTAACATCCGGCAGAAACTAGTTACCTGATCGTTGTGGCGGCCCGTCAGCACTATCGATTGATCACTACCGGCGTAAGTGAACTGGATGGAAAAGCTATCCCGGATATGTACGATTTTTAGGGACTCGGCAAGCGCAGTGGTGTCTAGACTAAAGTTGGAGATTCGAAACTTTTCACTAACTGTGGTGTTGGTCTCTTCGGTCTCCAAGTGAATAATCGCCTGGGCCAGGGCATTGGCGACTTCCGAGAAAATCACTTTAGCTATCTCGTTTTTTGAAGGCGTCGTAACCTTCGTTGGAGTAAATTTTTAGATATTTCCGACCGTCGTCGTCTCCGGTGGAAAACATTTTTTCGTAGTTTGCAATTTCGCCATTAATGCGAAGATCTAGGTTCTCTGCAAGACGAATCTGCCGCTTAATTTTATTGCTGATTATGTGTGGGGCAATTGCAAAATGCGAATCGAAGTCATTTTTCTTCGGTAGCAGCTTAGCTTCCTGTGCCAGTTTAGGCATGTTCAAACTTTCGTCAGCGCAAGGATACTCCCCCATGATTTCATCGATCATTTGGTCAAAGAGGCAATTAGGACGAGTAGTGAAATAGCTAACAAAGGCGTTGCGCAATGTCCAGTAGTCACTGGGCGAAGTTTTTTCTATTTTTGTTTTCAGAAAGCCTTCAATAGCTTTGAATGCTTTAAATGTATTTAGTTCGGGGTCGGATAAAGGCTTGAGATTAAGGAAGCTACTCCACCAATATTCAGTTAACGTATTGTTACTATCGCTGATGACCACTGTGTTATCAATTGAACCGCCTATCACTGAAAAAGTTGCACATTTTTGCGCCCGCTGCTTCTCCGGAAGTCCTGAAGTATGCTGAAAATTTACTTCATCTAAAAAACCTGCATGATCAATTTTCACAAGCATTACATGCTCGGTCTCTGCAAGCTTAAAATGCGCACACAGCAAGCTTCCCGTACGCAACTCTTTTTTCAGGGCGACAATTTTTTTCTGCGCAGCAATTTCACAGTCTAGTAACCGCTCGGTCCATGCCAGCGCTGAAGTTTTAAAATCAGCGGATGTTAGTTGCGCTACATCCTCTTTGGAGTCAAAGCCTTTATCGCAAAACTGAAAGCGCTGACTCCTCGAAATGCTGACTACGCTGCGAATCACTCCTGTAAGGTAAGCCTTAATATCGGCTTCGTTTGTCCTATAAAACGGCTCGCCGAGTACTTGACCTTTACAGTCAACCTTTTGAACCACAGCATTAAATATTGTCAGAGGCGCTGGTGGTGGTGCTTCTGCTGGTTCTGCCCCAATCACCTCTGCCAATGCGTCGGCATCTGGTTCGGTTCGGAACTGGTTCATCATGCACTCCCTCGCGATACTGGCAAAAAGCTAGCTTAGCGCGCCTCTGCATGTTTAACACTGCAAAAATGTCAGATTTCACAAGAACTGGTTATTTATACAGTCTCATGATAGAGTTGGTTCTGAATCGCGTCTACTGCTGTATACAGTTGGTCTGGCAGCTACTGGGTGGTTTTCGGCAGTCGCTACCAAGATCTGGTCTGACTCAGAGATGGAAAACCCACGGCTTCTCTAGGCGTCGAGCGAGCTGCCGGGCCGTCAGCACGTAGTAATATCTTGTAGCTCCACTGCGCTGACTCATACGATGGTCGAGAAACCAAGCCAAATGCTTTCTCTGCCAAGCCCAAGGCGTTTCTCGATGCCAGCGCACCGCAATTTCAGCCTGGATGATTTTCGCCTGGCGAACGTGGCGTTGCCGCGTTGCGTGCGAGCCGGTCAGAACGCCAGCCAAAAACAGCTCCATATCGACTTGCTTACTCATGCCCGGCCACCAATGTAGGCGGCGACCACGTCGATGCGTCCGTGCCCTAGCTCGCAGCTGATTTGCCACCGGGCCTCACGATCAAGGTTCCTATCTACCTGGCAATATTGGTCGCCGTTGACAGGCGCGCGGTGATGAGTGATTTGCTGATAGCGCTCACAAGTGTAGGCCGCTCGCAGTTCGTGGAAGCCTTTGAGGTTGTGGCCATGCAGGATGTCCCGCGCCGGGCGGATGATTTTTTGCAAAAGATTCAGGTAGCTTTCGTCTGGTGCAATCAGGTTGCGGCTCCCCGCAGGCGACACCTGCCGTGCAAACCCAAGTGCACCTCGAATATGGTCGTCCACCGCAATCCAGCGTGGCGCCGAAGCTCCGTTGCGACCACCTTTCGTGCCGTCCTGAATATTAATCTTGCCTATGGCGTTAGCCTCACGGCTCAACCGTGGCAGGTCAGTCAAGATAGCCTCACGCAAGCGCATGCCGGTGGCTCGCGCCAACAGGACAATCGCGGCCGCCCGTTGCTGATGATTTCGGCAAAGCGCATTGACGATCTCTTTAACCTGATCAAGGTCTTGGCCCTGCGGCACCGAGTGGCGAACCCCGGGGCGCTGCATTCCCAACGCCTTGCTCGGACTGGGCAATTTCACACACTGATCACCGCGCAGCGCCGCCATTGTCCTATTAACGCTGGATAGCCGGTTTTGTGCGGTGCTGACGGCGAGATCACCGTGGCTAACCACGTCGCGCAGATACGCCGCATAGTCGGCCAATACCTTCCGATCAATGTGCCGTGCATCATTGATACCGGGTCCCTGCTCGGAGCGGCACCACTTCACAAATGCCAACCATCGATCACTGTGCGCCTTGACCGTGCCGTAGTGGCCACCGCCGAACATGTCTTTCAACGCCTGAGGTCCTGCGTAACTCAATTGCCTGCCGTAGCCGAAATTGCGGCCGTCGCGCCTACCCACCAGTGCCATGTCGGTCACCTCTTCTGATATTCTCCGATCCCAGCCCCACGTCATCCCGCCAAGAATGCTGAGTGTTATCAGGGATCAAGGCCCCTGCGACCTGTGGGGAATGTCCACTACGCGGGACTGGCGGCTCCTTACGTCCGGGAGCAAGGGCATCTCATGATCTAGCCTCCTGAGCACCGTTACCGGTGGGCGGGTGGAGGCTGCATTGGCTGACGAGACCAGTGCCGCGAGATCCTGAGCCATGTGCAAGCAGCAATGCGATGACCGGGGCGTGCCTGACTGTCAGTCAGGTGCAGTCCATTCCTTGGTCTGCGGCACCATCATCTACAACGCTGTTGCTGGTGACATCGGCGTTTGTCACGCCGATTGTCACGAGGGGGAATGCCGCAAAGCCATGTGCGATCTGGGCTGCAGCAGTGGTAGAAGTGCCCGTCTCTTTCCAGAAGAAAGAGACGGGCACAGGTTGGCGCAAGAATCGGCCAAGCGGATAGGTTGCTGCAGGGCAGCGAGGTACGGTGTATCTGGCGCACGAGCGCTATGTGTGTAAGAGCATCCATCACATGGGTAGTGACCGGGCGAGCTGCCGGATGCGAATCGCCCTTGGGGAGAACCACCGCCAGAGCGGCGTGACCTTTAAGGTTCGGATCACCTGGGATGCTGTCATCGACAGCTCTTGCAACTCCCGGTCTACGCCTGTGGACAACATTCGTCAAGCAAAGCGATTTCAGGTATTTAGCGCCTGTGGATAAAACTATCCCCCGGTGGACATCAGTGGTTTTCTACAGACGCACTCTGTGCCAGCAGTTTTTTTCTTAGGTATGGTCCTTTCAAACGGGGCGGCTTTGCAGCCCCGTTTGAAAGGACCCGCGCGGAGGAGCTTAATGCGGTGCTGTGGGTAACTTCACAGCGAGTTTGAGGTGGTGGTGCGGCGGGTTACTCGGTTCTCTTGGCACTGCGAAGCCGCGTGACGTTCTCGCCCGTCTGCTTGGCAAACTCATGCGGCGTCACATGGTCCTCGCGGTTCGCCTCCAGAAACCGGCTCCACCAGGTCATGATCATCCGGCGCTCTTCGAGGAACTCGGCCTTGTGGGTATAAGCGGCCCGGACGTTGTTGCGTTCCTTGTGGCTCATCTGCCGTTCGATGGCCGTCTCTGACCACAGCCCGGACTCGACCAGCGCACTGCACGCCATGGCTCGGAATCCGTGGCCGCAGATATCCACCTTGGTGTCGTAGCCCATCGTTCTGAGCGCGGCATTCACCGTGTTCTCGGACATCGGTTTCCACTGCTTGGCATCCCCCGCGAACACCAGCTCGAACTTGCCGGTGATCGCGTGGATCTGCTCAAGCAAGGCCACTGCTTGCGGCGATAAGGGTACAACATGAATGTCCCCGGCCATCTTCGTACCTCTTGTGGAAAACGGCACGCCGTCCAGCGCCGGGCGGGTGTCGGGGATTTCCCAAATTCCGCGTTTGAGGTCGAATTCGTTCCAGCGGGCGTAGCGCAGTTCACTGGAGCGTACGAATACATGCAGCGACAGCATCACCGTGAGGCGCGTAAGCGGGCGACCTCTGTAGTCCTCGATGCATGCCAGTAGCTCTGGCAGCCGCGATAAGGGTAGTGCGGGCCGGTGAGTTACTCGAGGAGTCTTGATCGAGCCATCGAGGTCGTGAGCCGGGTTCGCCGTGATCAGTCGCAGCCGTTTGGCTTCACGCATGATGCTTTGCAGGTAGTTCTTGATCCTGAGCGCCACGTCGAAGGTGCCGCGTTTCGTCACGGCTTCCAGTGGCTGCATGAGGTCGTGGGTGTCCAGCTCAACGATTGCTCTGGCACCGATCAAAGGGAACACGTGAGTCTTCAATCGGCTGAGCACAGTCTTGGCGTGGCCGGGCGCCCACTTAGGCACCATGCTCGCATGCCAGTCGAGCGCAACGCTTTCGAAGGTCCCCCCGTTGATCACGGCCAGTGTCTTGGCTTATTGCTTGGACTGGATCGGGTCTATGCCATTGGCGAGCTGCTGATTGATCTGGAAGCGCTTGCGGCGTGCGTCGCCCAGCCCGACCACAGGATAGCTGCCGAGGGCCGTCAGGCCTTCGCGGCCATCGGGTTTCACGTACCTCAGTCGCTAGCCTTTGCGGCCGTTGGGTTGCACAAGGAGGTAAAGACCGTCGCCGTCGAAGAGCTAGTACTCGCGCTTTCTGAGCTTTGCCGTGTGGCAGATGATGCCTGTATGCGGGGCAAGGGTGGGGCCCTAAAGGGAGTCTCCGATATTGAAAGGGACATCTACCGTTAAAACTACCCTTATCAGCGCTAGCTACCCTCAGTAGCCTACGGAACACCAAAACGAAAAAACCCGCCAGAAGGCGGGTTTTTCGGGGGTTCCAGAGATTTTGAAAGCTTTCTATGGAACCTTGAATGGTGCCGGCACCAGGAATCGAACCCGGGACCTACTGATTACAAGTCAGTTGCTCTACCATCTGAGCTATACCGGCAATGGGGCGTCATTATAACGATCGTTTGGCGCCTGTAAACCACTTAGTTGCGATAAAGCGAAAATGACCTAAGTCACCGAGCCAAAAGGAGAAATTTCCTACCAGCCGCGGTGGATGGTATTGACGTTTGGCTCGCTCTTGCCGGGGTTGAAAATCAGCTTGTCGTTGTCGCAGCCACGCTTGCGGCAGGGGCTTTCGGTGCGCAGGGGCAGGCCGTAGTCACCGCCCAGCTGCATGCCGGGGGTGTTCCAGTCCAGGCTGCTGGCGGGGTGCTCGGCGGGGCTGTTGCTGCAGGCGCTCAAGGCCAGGGTCAGGGCCAGCAGGGCGAGGGGTTTGGCGTAGGTCACGATGGTGTAGTCCGTTAGTCCATTGTCGAATCCGGCGCAACGCCAGATGGTCGCAAGGCTGGCGGGCAGCGTGCGACTAGCTTTCAATATTTTGGGGGGCGGATCATACACCGGGAACGCGCCGTGTGGGGAACCTGCCCACCAATGACTGGGCTGATTTGTGAGGAAATTCCTAAGTTAAGACCAAATGCTTCAGGATTTTGAGGTTTGGGAATTATCCTACGCGCGCTGATGAGCTATCGCTGTTGGCCGTAAGGTGCCTCGGGGGTACCGTTTCCTGGTCGCTTCGGTGACCGGGTGTGAGAACCCGAGAGGAATAGGCGTTAGTCTTAATGGCAGCCCTGCGCGGGCAGACTCTGGTCTGGCCGAGTTCCTTATTCCCTCGGTTTTCTCACCCCGCGCATGGCTGCCACCCTAATCCGTGAGAAAGATTTGGATGGCGGTTTCTTTCCATGGAATAAGGACCTGTCATGAAAAAGATCGTCCCCGATCCACCCCATCCGCTTGTCCAAACCCCGTATTTCTCCGTCCACAGCGACATCTCCCCCGAAGACGCCTTCGTCCACGGCATCGAACTCATGCGCGGCGTGGTCGAAACCATCGATGAACATTGCCGCCTCCACGCCGGTGAGCCAGGCTTGACCACGTTGGCCAACGCCGCTTCTGCCGTCGATTCGGCCTTGATACTGTTCCAGCATGCGCTGGCGACCTTGAGCGATGCAGGGGAGCAGCGCGATGAATGATGCCGAAACCGCCAAACCCATCCAAACCGCTGGCATGGCGACGTTCCTGGAAGCGGGCAACCCGCCAATGAACCTACTGCGTGTGCAGCCGGGTATCCCGGTCGATCATGCTTACGAACATGTGTCGATTCTGCTGGGCTATATCAAGCACTTGGTTCGTGAAGGGGACATGGAGGATGACCATAAGCTGCTGGGCGCCTCGGACTACCTGCTGGGCATGGCCAAAGCGCTAATGAACGACATCGAACTGGCCAAGCGAAAAGCACTCAGGTAGCCCACCAAGCCCGCTGCAACCCAGCGGGCTTTGCCTAATCGAATTTTGGTTTATGCACAAGAGGCATTAACGCCTTGCGCGAAACGCAGGCCGCTCGCCCCAACCACTGGTCTTTGCGCAAATGCCTGTTTTTGCTGGGCTCCAGCCGCGCTGCTGCATAAGCACAAGCCTTTAAATAGCGAAGTGATCCAACAGGTAATCACAAGCTTGTTCACAGAGTTATCCACAGGTTGTGCTGCGGCTATTGGTCACGTTCTGCCAGCAGCAGCAGGTTGCGCGGGGTCAGTGGATAGGCGCAGAAAGTCCCCAAGCGAACATCGTAGCCTTGCTCGCTCAAGTACAGCGCGCGGTCCAGCACCAGCCACAGTTCCAGCGGGCGACGGAACAGGTTGCGCAACCGCTCCAGGTTGCGCACCTCGGCCAGGCGTTGCCAGCCTGCGGCCTCCAGCGCGGCCCAGTCCGGGGTGGTGCTGATCGGCACCGCTCGCAGCGCCGCCAGCTCGCGGCAGTACTGCTCGAACGGCTTGGCCAGCCAGGCCACCGGCAGCGATGGGGTAGGCAGGTATTCATCGCACTGACGCTGTTTGCGTTGCAGCAGGTCGAAGCCCAGGCGGCGGGCCATGGAGCAGTCGCGTTGGTGGCGCACGCGGGCGCCAGCCGTGACGGTCTCGCTCAGCGGCAGGCCGAGGTCGGTGATGCTCAGGTGCAGCGCCGAACCCTGCGCGGCTGTGGATAACGGGTGATAGCGATCGCCGCCGATGCGGTTGTAGCAGCAGGGGGCCACGGCCAGGTGGCGGCAGCCTTGCTGGCTGGCCTCGCGCAGCAGGTGAACGTGCAGGTCACCGCACGCATGCAGGGCGACCACGCTTTTGTCCTGGCCCAGGTACTGGCGGCTGCCGGTAGCCATGACATCTTGGTGAACATGGTTTGCAGGCAGGTGATGGTGATCGCTCAGCGCCTGGCCCGCTGCGACCAGTTCGGCGTCGTACTCAAGGCACGTCAGCTGCTGGCCCGGTTGCAGCAAGCGACGGCCCAGGTGGCCTTTGCCGGCGCACCAGTCCAGCCAATGGCGAGTCTGCTCGCGAAAGCTCACGCGGCGGCTGAAGGCTTCTATCTGCTGCCATTTGCGGCCTGGTACATTGGCGTCCAGACGGTGCCCGGCGCTGGGCAGGCCGGTATCCGGGAGCTCGCCCACGGCTGCCAGCTGTTCGGCTTGTGCGGCCAGTTGCGGGAACGGGGCGGGCAGTTGCGCTGGGGCAACGTCGGCCTCTGCGTCGGCCAAGGTACAGCCGCGCAGATAGGCGGCAAGCTCAGGATGGCTGGCCTCCCAGTCCAGGCGCAGGGTGGTGAAGGGCCTGGGTTTCCACAGTGCCTGGTGCTCGGTCAGGAACTGGTCGAGGGCCTTGAAGCGGGCATGCAACTGGTGGCTGTGCAGGTAGCTGGGCATGGAGGCTTGAGGCGAGGGTGGGTTTGTCGGGCCTACTCGCGGGGGACCCGCTCCTACAGATGTGCGCTTGGCTCAAGGTTCGCGCACTGGCTGTGGGAGCGGGTTCACCCGCGAATGCGATAGTACGGCTCAGCGGCCCTGGCAGGCGTCCACGCGCAACCAGCGTTCGAGCAGCTTGAAGCCTTGCACCAACACGAACGAGATCACCAGGTAGAACACACCGGCTGCGAAGAAGATCTCCACCGGCAGGTATGTCCGGGCGATGATGGTACGGGCCATGCCGGTCAGCTCCAGCAGGGTCACGGTGCTGGCCAGGGCACTGGCCTTGAGCATCAGGATCACTTCGTTGCTGTAGGCCGGCAGGCCGATGCGCGCAGCGCGCGGCAGCATGATGTAGAACAGTGTCTTGCCCCGGGACATGCCCAGCGCCCGCGCCGCTTCTATCTCACCTTTGGGGATCGACTGCAGCGCACCGCGCAGGATCTCGGCGATGTAGGCAGCGGTGTGCAGCGTCATGGTCAGCACCGTGCACCAGAACGGGTCGCGCAGGTACGGCCACAGCGAGCTGGCGCGCACGGCATCGAACTGGGCCAGGCCGTAGTACACCAAGAACAGCTGCACCAGCAGCGGCGTGCCGCGGAAGAAGAAGATGTAGCTGAACGGCACCGCGCGTACGTACCAGTGGCGCGAGGAGCGGGCGATACCCAGGGGGATGGCCAGAATCAACCCGGCGACTACGGCGATGGCCACCAGCTCCAAGGTCAGGGTCGCGCCCTGGGCCAGGCGCGGCAGCCACTTGATGATGACTTCCCAATTCATTGTTCGGCCCTCGCAAAGCCGCGAGCGGCGCGTTTTTCCATGAAGTGCATGCCGGTCATGGCAATGATGGTCAGGCTCAGGTAAATGCAGGCGGCAACCATGTAGAAGGTGAATGGCTGTTTGGTCACGGTCACGCCGATCTGGGCATGGCGCATGATTTCTTCCAGGCCGATCACCGATACCAGCGCGGTGTCCTTCATCAGGATCATGAACAGGTTGCCAAGGCCGGGCAGGGCGATGCGCCACATCTGCGGCAGGATGATCCGCGACAGAATACGGCCCTTGGAAAGGCCCAGCGCCATGCCGGCTTCACGGTGGCCCTTGGGGATGGCCAGGATCGCGCCACGGAACACTTCTGTGGCGTAGGCGCCAAAGCACAGCCCCAGGGCAATCACGCCAGCGGCGAAGGCACTGAGTTCCAGGCCCGGCATGTTCAGGGCTTCGCCCAGGGCGTTCATCACCCCAACGGTGCCGAAATAGATGAGCAGCACCCATAGCAGCTCGGGCACGCCGCGTACCAGGGTGGAGTAAAAGCCGCCCAGCCACCGCAGTGGCGTGACGGTAGATGTTTTGGCCAGGGCGCCGAGCAGGCCCAGCACCAGCCCCAGCAGCAAAGCGCAAAGCGCCAGTTTTACGGTCATCAGCGTGCCAGCCATCATGGCCGGGCCGAATCCGTGCAGGTCGATATTCATGGGCAGGTCATTCTAGGGACTGGCGCGCCGCATGGGCGCGCCGGTCAGGGTGGGTCACTCGATGCTGAACGGGAAGTACTTGTCGTTGATCTTCTTGTACGTACCGTCGGCTTTGATTTCTGCCAGGGCTTTGTTCAACTCGTCGCGCAGCTTGGTGTCACCTTTGCGCACGGCGATACCGATTTTGTCGCTGTCCATCACCGGCTCGCCCTTGAACTCGAAGTTCATGCCGTCTTTGCTCTTGAGCCACTCGTACTGCACATACTTGTCGGCCAGGATGCCATCGATGCGGCCAGACACCAGGTCCAGGTAGGCGTTTTCCTGGGTGTCGTAGAGCTTGACCTCTACATCCGGGTAGTTGTCTTCAAGGTAGGTGCCGGCCAGGGTGGCGCGCTGGGTGCCGATCACCTTGCCCTTGAGCGAAGCCTTGTCAGTCTTGAAGTCGACGTTCTTCGGTGCGATGAACTGCAGCTTGTTGGAGTAGTACGGGTCGGTGAAATCGACCGCCTGCTTGCGCTCGTCGGTGATCGACAGCGACGACACCAGGAAGTCGAACTTCTTGGCGTTCAGGGCTGGGATGATGCCGTCCCAGTCGGAGGTCACCACCGAGCATTCGACCTTCATCTTGGCGCACAGGGCGTCGCCGATGTCTTTGTCGAAGCCGACGACGTTACCGCTGGCATCCTTGTTGTTGAACGGTGGGTAGGCGGCTTCGATACCCATGCGCAGTTTTTCCGCGGCCATGGCGTTTGCCGACATCACCAGGGTGGCAGCGGCTGCCAGGAGGAACTTCTTGTAAGTGTGCATGTATTGCTCCGTTAGCGGTGGCTGGACATGAATTGCTTGCAACGCGCCGAGGTCGGGTTTTCGAAGACCTGCTGTGGCGATCCTTGCTCTTCAACCAGGCCCTGGTGCAGGAAGACCACTTCACTGGACACCTGGCGGGCAAAGTTCATCTCGTGCGTCACCAGCAGCATGGTACGGCCTTCTTCGGCCAATGCGCGGATAACGTTAAGCACTTCCTGGACCATTTCCGGATCGAGCGCCGAAGTTGGCTCGTCGAACAGAATCACCTTGGGCCTCATGGCCAGGGTACGGGCGATGGCAGCACGCTGTTGCTGGCCACCGGAAAGCTGGGCGGGGTAGCTGTGACGCTTGTCGTAGATGCCAACCTTGTTCAGCAGGGCTTCGGCCGCTTCGGTGGCCTCGGCCTTGCTCTGGCCAAGCACCCGGCGTGGCGCCTCGATGATGTTGTCGAGGATCGACATGTGCGGCCACAGGTTGAAGTTCTGGAAGACAAAGCCGATTTCGCTGCGCAGGCGGTTGATCTGGCGGTTGTCGGCGGCGATCAGGTCGCCGTTCTTTGCGGCCTTGAGCTTGAGGCTCTCGCCGGCAACCAGGATTTCGCCCTGGTGGGGGTTTTCCAGCAGGTTGATGCAGCGCAGCAGGGTGGACTTGCCGGAGCCGGACGACCCCAGGATGGAGATCACGTCACCGTCGCGCGCGGTCAGCGATATGCCTTTGAGAATTTCCTGCTCGCCGTAGCGTTTGTGCAAATTGCGGATTTCCAGCGCGGGCGTGGCCTGGGCCATGTGCGGTCCTCATGTGATCGGGTGCGTTCCCAGCTGTTGGCGGCCTTCCTGGCGAGCGCCACGCTAGCATAGCGGCATTGGACGGCCAACAGGGTCGCAGGGGGCTCAAGGCTTTGCCGGGGCAGTTTGTCGCATCGTTGCAGTGCAACGTCGCGCAGATGTCCGCAAAGGGGCGCGCCGGCTCCATTGCCTTGATGAAAAAAGGCGCGATGGTGCCATTTTTGGCCGGTGCTGGGAAGCTGTTTTAGCCCTGTCGCTCAGTGGCGCGGGGCCAGGCAGGTGCGACTGGGGCATCTGAAGTTGAGGTATTGGGTTGTACCTGGGGTTGCACTAATGTGCTTTGCAGTGGTGCATAGGTGTTACCTAGGAGCACCTTTGGTGCGTTTGTAAGTGGGTATTTCAGTAATCCATCGTTTGCAGCTTCCTTCAACGGCCTTTCGGTCAAACCCTGGCCGAATGGGCTGCAAACCGCGCCCTACAAGGGGTAATGGGGCTGTCAGACGAATGTACCTCATACCTGGCGCGCTAATTGCGAGTAGCCATACGCCGATTGCAGCGATGCCTAGGTCAACCCCAGGTGCGCTCTGTTTCCGCAGTCGGCGTGGTCCACTCCTTACAAAGGTAGTTTTGATGAGCGGTAACAATTCCAATGACCTCGCTCAGGGGCTCAAACAACGGCATGTCACCATGCTGTCCATTGCTGGCGTCATCGGCGCCGGTCTTTTCGTAGGTTCCGGCCACGCCATCGCAGCCGCCGGCCCGGCCGTGCTGCTGGCCTATGCCGCCGCCGGCACCTTGGTGGTGCTGGTCATGCGCATGCTGGGCGAAATGGCTGTCGCCTCGCCGGATACCGGGTCTTTCTCCACCTATGCCGACCGCGCCATTGGCCGTTGGGCTGGCTTCACAATCGGTTGGTTGTACTGGTGGTTCTGGGTGCTGGTCATTCCTTTGGAGGCCAACGCAGCGGCGGCCATCCTTCACGCTTGGTTCCCGTCTGTGGACCTGTGGGCCTTCTCCCTGCTTATTACCCTGGCGCTGACCCTGACCAACCTGTGCAGCGTGAAGAATTACGGTGAGTTCGAGTTCTGGTTCGCCTTGCTCAAGGTGCTGGCCATCATCGGCTTCATCGTGGTCGGTTGCATCGCCATGTTCGGCTTCGTGCCAAGCAGCCAGGTCAGCGGTGCTTCGCATCTGTTCGATACCCAGGGCTTCATGCCCAATGGCTTGGGCGCTGTGCTTGCGGCCATGCTGACCACCATGTTCTCGTTCATGGGCACCGAAATCGTCACCATCGCAGCTGCCGAATCGAAAGACCCAGGCAAGCAGATCAGCCGTGCCACCAACTCGGTGATCTGGCGTATCTGCCTGTTCTACCTGGTGTCGATCTTCTTGGTGGTGGCGCTGGTGCCTTGGAATGACCCGGCCCTGGCCGAAGTGGGTTCCTATCAGACAGTGCTCAGCCGTATCGGCGTGCCGAATGCCAAGTTGATCGTCGACATCGTGGTGTTGGTCGCTGTCACCAGCTGCTTGAACTCGGCGCTGTACACGTCTTCGCGGATGTTGTTCTCGCTCAGCAAACGTGGCGACGCTCCGGCCATTGCCCAGCGCACCACCAAGGCCGCCACGCCCCATGTGGCCGTGCTGCTGTCCACCGCTGCGGCATTCCTTTGCGTGTTCGCCAACTACGTGGCGCCGGCGCAGGTATTCGAGTTCTTGCTGGCAAGCTCTGGCGCCATCGCGCTGCTGGTGTACCTGGTGATTGCGGTGTCGCAGCTGCGCATGCGTAGCCAGCGCGAAGCCCGCGGCGAGAAGATCGTGTTCAAGATGTGGCTGTTCCCGGGCCTGACCTGGGCGACCATTGCCTTCATCGTTGCCGTGCTGGCGGTGATGGCACTGCGTGAGGATCACCGGGCCGAGATCATCGCGACTGCGCTGCTGAGCATTGGCGTGGTGGCGGCGGGCTTGCTGGTGCACCGCAAGCGTGAAGCAGCCGCGCGGGTGGCGCTGGACAACTGATTCGCGCTGTTTGAAATGAAAAGGCCGCGTCCTTGTCAGGGCGCGGCCTTTTTTTTCCCGCAAGCCTAAAGGCTCAAAGCAAGACGTCAGCCGAACTGCTTCTGCTGTTGCTGCTGCTTAGCCACCAGCTCGGAGGCGGCGATGTAAGCTTGCTGGAACTCATCGCTCTCCAGCCAGGCCATGGTGGTGTCCTCGTCGGCGCCGTCCAGCCAGGTGCGGTAGGCGTTGAACACCAGCACGATGTAGTCGGTGGCGTGCTCTTCTTTGTGGCCTTTGAGTACCAGGGCCAGCAGCGGGTCCACCAGGAACACCGAGATCATCGCCACCAGGCTGGTTTCCTGGGCGGCCTTCATCTTCTCGAACAGCTCTTTGTAGCTGTCGGTCTCCATGGCCTTATTGAACACCTGCTCGATGCTCGCGCTGTCACCGGCACTGGCCTTGACTGCCTGGCCGCTGCGCACCATGCGGTTCTGCTTGGCCTTGCTGGCGGCGCGCTTGGCGCGTTTCTGTTGCTTTGACGTGGTGGCCATGGCTCATCCTGGGGGTGTTCTGAAAGTGCGCGTATTGAAGCGCAGCCGCCCAGGCTATTCAACTGGCTAGCGGTGTTGCTTGGTTTTGCTCAAGCGGCGGGGGAGAGGCCAGGTTTCAATGGCCAACAGGGTCGGTACTTCACGAAGGTAAAATCCCAGACAACAAAAAACCCGCACTGGGCGGGTTTCTTGTTGTCGCTTCGGGTAACTTTGCAACCACCAGAAGCTTGAAGGTGGTGCCCAGAGACGGAGTCGAACCGCCGACACGAGGATTTTCAATCCTCTGCTCTACCGACTGAGCTATCTGGGCGACGAGGTGAATTAAATAGATTTTCTGACCGCCCGTCAACGACTTTTTGAAAAAATTTTAAATTAATTCCGTCGCTTACGATCCGTGGGGTCATTCGGCCGGTGGAACGTAACCTTCGGCCTGAGCGTATTCCTCGCCCGCGAAAAACTTGTCCATCTCGACCTGGAGGAATTTGCGGTCCTCGCCGTTCATCATGTTCAGGCGCTTCTCATTGATCAGCATGGTCTGGTGTTTCTTCCAGTCTTCCCAAGCCTTTTCCGAGATGTGGTCATAGATGTCCTGACCTTTTGCGCCAGGGTACGGCGGGCGGGCCAGGCCTGGGAGTTCTTCTTTGTATTTGCGGCACATCACGGTGCGGGTCATTGGGCTTCTCCTGCAATCAGTTCGTCGGCCGCGCGTTTGAGCAGCTTCTTGACCGGGGCGGCGAGGCCCAGGCGCGGCGGGGTGGCGAGGTTATACCAGAGCCAGTCGGCCTCGGCCACGTGCTGGCCGACCGGGTCGACGCGCACAAGCCACGGTTCGATCGCCAGCTGGAAGTGGCTGAAGGTGTGGGTCAGGCCTTCCAGCGCACGGCTGCCAGCCAAGCGCAGGCCGTGCTGGTAGGCGAGGTCATCGAGCTGGCCGATGTCGTCCAGCTCCGGCAGGCTCCACAGGCCGCCCCATAGGCCGCTGGAAGGGCGGCGATAGAGCAGGATGGCGCCTTCGTGGTTGGCCAGCAGCGGCATCAGCGTGCGGCGCTGGGGCAGCGCCTTGCGTGGCTTGGGCTCGGGGTAGCGGGTTTCTTCGCCGTGCAGGTGCGCTTCACAGCCGCGCTGCAACGGGCAGATCAGGCAGCTGGGCTTGGTGCGTGTGCACAGCGTCGCCCCCATATCCATCATCGCCTGGGTGTAATGGTTGGCGCGCTGCTGCGGGGTGAACCGCTCGGCGGTGGCCCACAGTTGGTTGGCCACCTTGGGCTCGCCGGGGTAACCGGCCTGGGCGGTATAGCGGGCCAGCACGCGCTTGACGTTGCCATCGAGAATCGGTGCACGGATGCCCATGCTGATGCTGGCAATGGCCCCGGCGGTGGAGCGGCCAATGCCGGGCAGCTCGGTGAGCTGCTCGACGCTACGGGGGAATTCACCGCCATGCTGTTCGACGATGATCTTCGCGGCCTTCTGCAGGTTGCGCGCGCGGGTGTAGTAGCCAAGCCCGGTCCACAGGTGCAGCACTTCGTCCTCCGGCGCTTGCGCCAGGGCCTGCACGGTCGGCAGGGCCTGCATGAAGCGGTCGAAGTAGTTGAGCACGGTGCTGACCTGAGTCTGCTGCAGCATGATTTCCGAGACCCATACCCGATAGGGGTTGATGCCCTGTTGCCAGGGCAGGTCGTGGCGACCGTGCTGGTCGTACCAGTCCAGCACGGCGCTGGAGAACTGCGTGGGGGTCATCGCTTGAACAGCCCCTTGAGCGCGTCTTTCAATTCTGGGCTCACTTTGTCTCCAAGTTTTTCATCGATCTTGTCTTTGAGGCGGTTGCCAGCAAGCTTGGCTGCGACTTTGCCCAGGCCATCCTGGTCCAGGCGGCAAGCCTTGGCGCCCAGCTCCAGCGGGCCGCGGCAGCGCAGCGGCACTTCAACACCGACGTAGCGCTCATTGACCTGGCAGGCCGGGTCCGGCATGGCGCGCTGGTCGCCTTCGACGATCACCCCAACGTTGTAGTCCATGCCCAGCACGCGCAGGTCGAGGTCACCCTGGCCGTTGACGGTCAGGCCCGGGATGCGGGCTTTGAGGTCTGGGTTGCTGGCCACGCCATTGCGAATCACCAGGCTGCCGCGCAGTTCCTGGAACGGGGTGTCCTTGCCGCGAGGTTCGCCACTGAGGTGCTTGCGGTTGAGGGTGGCGATGGCCTGGCAGAGTTGCTGCTCCAGGTTGGCATTGACCAGCACACCGTCGTTGATGGTGAAGTTTGCGCTGCCGTTGAGGTTGTCGACCAGTGCCTTCTGGCTGTTGCCGGTGGCGGTCAGGTCGCTGTTCAGGGTCAGCAGGCCTTTGACCGGTGGGGTCTGCGACTTGCCTTCGGCCTTGATGAAGTGTTCGACCGGGACGCGGTTGATCTTGGTGTTCAAGCCCAGCTGCGGCACGGCAGGGCGCACGTCGATATTGCCCTTGGCCTCGAAGGAGCCGTTGTACAGGCCCCCGCGCAAGGCCTGCAAGGTCACCAGGCCGCCCTGTGCGCTAGCCTGCAACTGGGCGTCGCTGATGGGCAGCTTGTCCAGCGTCAGCGAGCCGAAGGCCAGGTCGGCCTGCAGGTCGAGCCCGCGCAGGCGGTCGACCGGGAGCAGTTTGTCCTGGCTCCAGGCCACCTGGGTCGGGGCGTCGGGCAACGGCGAGCTGCCGGCACCGGCCACGGCGCTGGCTTCCTGTTGCTGAACCTCGGCCTGGCGCGCAGCAGTGGCCCCCTTGGCTTGCTCGCTCTTGGCAGGCATGTAGCGGTCGGCGTCGAAGGTGTCACCTTTGAGCTGCAGGCGCAGGGCCTGTTTGGCAAAGTCTTCGATGGCCACGCGGCCGGTGAAGGTGCTGTCATCGAGTTTCACGGCAAGGTCAGCCAGTGTCAGGCTGGTTGGGGTGCCTTGCAGGCGGGTGACCAGCTCCAGCTTGTCGAATGCGGCCGCGTCCTGGGTGGCCGGCAGTGGGTGGCCGATGCCGTCGAGGAAGCTGCGCAGGTCGAACTGGGCGATGGACAGCCCACCGCTGAGCTGCGGTTGCTTGTCGAGGTCGCGCAGGTTCAGCTCACCGAGTGCCCGCAGTTGGTTGGCAGACACTTTAAGGCCGCTCCACGACGCCACGTTGGCGCCCATGTCGACCAGCAGTTGGCCCTGGGCACCAAAGGTGACGGTCTTGCCACCGGTCGGCTCACCCGAAGTTTCGCCGCTCAGGCGCATGTCTTCGAAGTTGTAGCGCTTGAGCGCGCGGTCGAAACGCAACTGCCCGGCAAGCTCCGTGCGGGCCTTGATCGCTGGCTGGCTGGCGCTGAGGAAAGCGCTGGCCTTCAGGGCGATGTTGGCGCCTTCGTGAACGGGGCCCGTGCTCAGCTGGATGCTTTCGGCGCTGTAACTTTGGCCGCTCTTGGCATCGGTGTACTGCACCCGGGCGTTGTTCACGGTGAGGCTGTCGATATCCAGCTTGACTGCGCGTTCGCTGCTCTGAGCAGGCTTGGCCGGCTGCTCGGCAGGCGCCTGGGCAGGCGCATCGGCAGCGCCCTGGTTTGCCGTCGGCAGCGGCTTGCCGATGTCTTCCCAGTTGCCATGGCCGTTTTCGTCGCGCGCCAGGGTCAGGTTCAGCCCCTCGACCCGCACATCGCTCATCTGCACTTCGCGGCGCAGCAATGGCAGCACGCGTACAGACAACCCAAGCATCTGCAAGTCGGCGAATGGCGCTTGCGGGTTGGTCAGCGTCGCGATGCTGGCGTCATGCAACTCCAGGCCCAGCCATGGGAACAGGCTCCAGCCGATGTCGCCGTTGAGGGTGAGCTCGACGTGGGCCTTGTCGCGCGCCAGTTGGCGGATCTCGTCTTTATAGTCGTTGGGATCGAACAAGTGGGTCAGGGCGAAGCCCAGCGCCACAATGATCAGCAGCAACCCGAGAAGCCCCAGTCCCAGGATTTTGCCGAACGCTTTCATGGGCGAGTCCTTGTAGTCTGTAGTGTGAATTCCGAACGCCAGAGTATAGCGCCGCAGGGGAGGGCCCTGCTTGATCGGCGCACGATGCAGGGCGAATCAGGTGGTTTGGAGGTTCGACAGTTGTGGTTGCGCCAGTTCCTTCACGGCTGGATTCTTCGCCGGTGGCTCGCCTGGGAGAGTCATCAAAGCTTTTGCGCGCGAAGCGGTCGGCAGTGAAATACCGATTCAGCGTTGGCAAAAATAACGATATCAGATTGCTTTCATGTCACCTGTGAGCTGGTACTCTTGTGCCGCTTTGCGGCGTGGCCGCGACCCATTGTCGCGGGCCGTTACCCAAGGATAAGGCCCTTCGCCCTGCGTGCGAGTACAAGAGCCTGGGACGATATCCGCCGGCACTGTCTACCTACAAAAGGATCGAATCCATGAGCACTACAATCGGGGCGGGGGGGGTGGCCAGCGCGCCAAGTTTCCTGTCCAAGGAGCGCATCATCGCCCGGCCGGGCTTCAACCGCTGGCTGGTTCCGCCCGCGGCCCTGGCCATTCACCTGTGCATCGGCATGGCCTACGGCTTCTCGGTATTCTGGCTGCCGCTGTCTCAAGCCATCGGCATCACCGCGCCTGTGGCCTGTTCGGCGGACATGGGCTTCATCGCCCGTATGTTCAGCGCGCAATGCGACTGGCCGATCTCGATGCTGAGCTGGATCTATACCCTGTTCTTCGTCTTCCTCGGCTGCTCGGCGGCGGTGCTCGGCGGCTGGCTGGAACACGCAGGCCCTCGTAAGGCTGGCCTGGTGTCGGCGCTGTGCTGGTGCGGCGGCATGCTGATTTCTGCCATTGGTGTGAAGACACACCAGCTGTGGCTGATGTGGCTGGGGTCGGGGGTCATTGGCGGTATCGGCCTTGGGCTTGGCTATATTTCGCCGGTTTCGACACTGATCAAATGGTTCCCGGACAAACGCGGCATGGCCACTGGCATGGCGATCATGGGCTTTGGCGGCGGCGCGATGGTTGGCGCACCCCTGGCTACCGCGCTGATGGGCCATTTTGGCAACGAGCATGAAGTGGGCGTGTGGCAGAGCTTCGTCGTCATGGCTGCGATCTATTTCGTGTTCATGACCGCAGGTGCCCTGGCTTACCGCGTGCCGCCCACCGGCTGGAAGCCTGAGGGCTGGACTGCACCGGTCAAAAAAGCCAACGCGATGGTCACCGACCGCCACGTCCACGTCAGCGTGGCTTGGAAAACTCCGCAGTTTGCGCTGATCTGGCTGGTCCTGTGCCTGAACGTTTCGGCGGGTATCGGCATTCTCGGCATGGCATCGCCACTGCTGCAGGAAGTATTCGCCGGCAAGCTGCTGGGCAACGAGCTGACCTTCAGCGAACTGAACGCTGCGCAACTGGCGCAAATCGCTGCCATCGCCGCCGGCTTCACTGGCCTGCTCAGCCTGTTCAACATCGGCGGCCGGTTCTTCTGGGCGTCGTTCTCCGACTACATTGGCCGCAAGAACACCTACTTCGCCTTCTTCGCCCTGGGCGTTGGGTTGTACAGCCTGGTGCCGAACATGGGCCACTTGGGCAATGTGGCGCTGTTCGTGGCGGCGTTCTGCATCATTCTGTCGATGTACGGCGGTGGCTTCGCTACCGTGCCAGCCTACCTGGCCGACCTGTTCGGTACACAGATGGTCGGCGCCATCCACGGTCGCCTGCTGACCGCCTGGGCTGCTGCTGGCGTGCTGGGCCCAGTGCTGATCACCTATCTGCGTGAGTACCAGTTGGCGGCGGGCGTGGAACGTGCCGCGGCCTACGACATGACGCTGTACATCCTCGCCGGCCTGCTGGTGTTGGGCTTTATCTGCAACATGCTGGTGCGCCCGGTGGCCGACAAGCATTTCATGAGCGATGCCGAACTGGCTGCCGAGCGTGCGCTTAGCCACGACAAAGGTGCCGAAGGTGCGCGCTCGCTGGAATGGCACCCAGCCCCTGGCAGCCTGCCGCTGGTGCTGATCGCCTGGGCCGTGGTGGTGATTCCGCTGGCGTGGGGTATTTGGATCACCTTGCAGAAGACCGCTGTGCTGTTCCACTGATGGGGCCAGCCTGAGCGCATCACTGGGGCCTGTGAGGGCCCCTTTACGGCTGGAGCAGGTAGGTCGGCCAGTTGCTTGGCAAGGTGTGTCGAACCTGGCAGCGCCGACTTTACCCACCCATGCCTAATGCCATATGTCATCCGCGTTTCAAGCCGGCGCGTTCTGGGCCTATAATGGAGCCCTTTTCGCCCAATGATTTTGCGGAGCTGGTGATGGTCGAACGTAAGGCTTCCGTCGAGCGCAATACCCTGGAAACCCAGGTCAAGTGCTCGATCAACCTCGATGGCAGTGGCAAGGCCCGATTCGATATCGGTGTGCCTTTCCTTGAACACATGCTGGACCAGATCGCCCGTCATGGGTTGATCGATCTGGATATCGAGTGCAAGGGCGACCTGCATATCGACGATCACCATACCGTCGAAGACGTCGGTATCACCCTGGGCATGGCATTCGCCCAGGCCATTGGCGACAAGAACGGCATCTTCCGCTACGGCCACGCCTACGTGCCGTTGGACGAAGCGCTGTCACGCGTGGTCATCGACTTCTCCGGCCGCCCAGGCCTGCAGATGCACGTGCCATACACCCGCGCCTCGGTAGGCGGCTTCGATGTCGACCTGTTCCAGGAGTTCTTCCAGGGCTTCGTCAACCACGCCTTGGTGACCTTGCACATCGACAACCTGCGTGGGCACAACACTCACCACCAGATCGAAACCGTGTTCAAGGCATTCGGCCGCGCCCTGCGCATGGCCGTGACGCTCGACGAGCGCATGGCCGGGCAGATGCCGTCGACCAAAGGGTGCCTGTAAATGCAGACGGTAGCGGTAATCGACTATGGCATGGGCAACCTGCACTCGGTAGCCAAGGCGCTGGAGCATGTTGGCGCCGGTAAGGTGCTGGTCACCAGCGACGCGGCGGTGATCCGCGAGGCTGACCGTGTGGTGTTCCCCGGTGTGGGCGCGATCCGTGACTGCATGGCTGAAATCCGCCGCCTGGGCTTCGACAGCCTGGTGCGCGAAGTGAGCCAGGATCGCCCGTTCCTCGGCATCTGCGTTGGCATGCAGGCGTTGCTCGAGCACAGCGAAGAGAACGACGGTGTCGACTGCATCGGCCTGTTCCCTGGCCAAGTGCGTTTCTTCGGCAAAGACCTGAAAGAAGACGGCGAGCACCTGAAGGTGCCGCACATGGGCTGGAACGAAGTCAGCCAGACCATCGACCACCCGCTGTGGCACGACATTCCAGACCGTGCGCGTTTCTACTTCGTGCACAGCTACTACATCAATGCCGGCAAACCGAGCCAGGTAGTCGGCCGTGGCCACTATGGCGTCGACTTCGCTGCAGCCTTGGCCGATGGCTCGCGCTTTGCCGTGCAGTTCCACCCCGAGAAAAGCCACACTCATGGCCTGCAGCTGCTGCAGAACTTCGTTGCCTGGGACGGGCGCTGGTAAATGAGCCGTTCGAAGACCAAGGCCCCGACCATCACCCTGGCTGCCCAAGAGGAACGCGAGGCGCTCGATACGCTCAAGCGCTTTCTCGAAGACCGCTTCGAGCTGCAGCTGGGGTCGTTCGAAGTGGCCGAGGTCCTCGAGCTGTTCAGCAAACAAATTGCACCCCTTTACTACAACAGGGCGATTGCCGATGTTCAGCTGCACCTCAAGGAGCGGTTCGAGAGCATCGAAAGCGATCTGTGGGCGCTCGAGAAGCCCTGAAACCCTAAGAACATACAGGTTCCCAAGATGCTCATTATCCCCGCTATCGATCTGAAGGACGGTGCCTGTGTGCGCCTGCGCCAGGGCCGCATGGAAGACTCCACGGTATTCTCCGACGACCCGGTGAGCATGGCCGCCAAGTGGGTCGAAGGTGGCTGCCGCCGCCTGCACCTGGTGGACCTCAATGGTGCCTTCGAGGGCCAGCCGGTGAATGGTGAAGTGGTCACGGCCATCGCCAAGCGCTACCCGACCCTGCCGATCCAGATCGGCGGCGGCATTCGTTCGCTGGAAACCATCGAGCACTACGTCAAGGCAGGCGTCAGCTACGTGATCATCGGCACCAAGGCGGTCAAGCAGCCTGAATTCGTCGCCGAGGCGTGCAAGGCCTTCCCAGGCAAGGTCATCGTCGGCCTGGACGCCAAGGACGGTTTCGTCGCTACCGATGGTTGGGCCGAGGTCAGCTCGGTGCAGGTCATCGACCTGGCCAAGCGTTTCGAGGCTGATGGTGTTTCGGCGATCGTCTACACCGATATCGCCAAGGACGGCATGATGCAAGGCTGCAATGTGCCGTTCACCAAGGCCCTGGCCGAAGCGACTTCGATCCCGGTGATCGCCTCGGGTGGCATTCACAACCTGGGCGACATCAAGGCCCTGCTGGACGCCAAAGCGCCGGGCATCATCGGCGCCATCACTGGCCGTGCCATCTACGAAGGCACCCTCGATGTCGCCGAGGCCCAGGCTTTCTGCGACAACTACCAAGGCTGAGGACTGAACCATGGCACTGGCCAAGCGCATCATCCCTTGCCTGGACGTGGACAACGGCCGGGTGGTCAAGGGCGTTAAGTTCGAAAACATCCGTGATGCCGGGGACCCGGTGGAAATCGCCCGCCGCTACAACGAGCAGGGTGCCGACGAAATCACTTTCCTCGACATCACCGCCAGCGTCGACGGCCGCGACACCACCCTGCATACCGTCGAGCGTATGGCCAGCCAGGTGTTCATCCCGCTGACCGTGGGCGGTGGCGTGCGTACCGTGCAAGACATCCGCAACCTGCTCAACGCCGGTGCCGACAAGGTGTCGATCAACACCGCGGCGGTGTTCAACCCGGAATTCGTGGGCGAGGCGGCAGACCGTTTCGGCTCGCAGTGCATCGTTGTGGCCATCGATGCCAAGAAGGTGTCCGGGCCGGGCGAAGCCCCGCGTTGGGAGATCTTCACCCACGGTGGGCGTAAGCCCACCGGGCTGGATGCCGTTGAATGGGCGAAGAAGATGGAAGGCCTGGGGGCAGGGGAGATTCTGCTGACCAGCATGGACCAGGACGGCATGAAGAACGGCTTCGACCTTGGGGTTACCCGTGCCATCAGCGATGCGCTGGGGATTCCGGTGATCGCGTCGGGTGGTGTGGGTAACCTGCAGCATTTGGCTGATGGGATCGTGGAAGGGCACGCCAGTGCGGTGCTGGCGGCCAGTATCTTCCACTTTGGCGAGTACACGGTGCCTGAGGCCAAGGCCTACATGGCTTCACGCGGGATCGTGGTTCGCTGAAACATTGATTGGGGCTGCTTTGCAGCCCATCGCGACCTCGCGGTCGCTCCTACAAAAGCACCCGTGCCCCCCGTAGGAGCGACCGTTAGGTCGCGATGGGCCGCAAAGCGGCCCCAATTGCATCACCCGTGGGTCTTGCCGAGCAACGCGTGATAAAGCTCGGTATCCCCAAGAATCCCCACCACCTTGTCGTTATCCTGCAGCACCAGCTTGTTACCAGTCTGGTAGCGAATCTGCAGGGCATCGCGCATGCCGATGTCGGCGTGCACCACCGTGGGCCTGCGCCCCAGCAGTTCCACATCCTGCCCTGGTGCCCAATTCTGCATGTCCAGGCCGTTCTGGCCCTGGCGCGCACGCTTGAGCGAACCGCCCTCACCCAGGTCCAGCCAGGAGTCGATCCCTGGGTCCAGGCAGACCGAGCCGTTGACCCGTTTGCAGTTGTCCAGGCTGCGCATCAGGCTGCGGCCGCACAGCACATTCAGCGGATTGGTGTGGGCGACGAAGGTACGCACGTATTCATCGGCCGGGTTCAGTACGATCTCTTCCGGCTTGCTGTACTGGATGATCCGCCCGTCTTTCATGATGGCGATGCGGCTGCCCAGTTTCAGCGCCTCGTCCAGGTCGTGGCTGACGAACACGATGGTCTTGCTCAGCTTGGCCTGCAGGCCCAGCAGCTCGTCTTGCAGGCCCTGGCGGATCAGCGGGTCGAGGGCCGAAAACGGTTCGTCCATCAGCAGGATGTCGGCATCCATCGCCAGCGCCCGGGCCAGGCCCACACGCTGCTGCATGCCGCCGGAGAGTTCGTCCGGCTTCTTGTTACGCCATTGGGTCAGGCCAACCAGTTCGAGCTTCTCGTCGACCAGCTTGCGCCGCTCCTTCTCGGGGCGGCCCTGCATTTCCAGGCCAAAGCTGATGTTCTCGCGCACCGTCAGCCACGGCATCAGGGCGAACTTCTGGAACACCATGGCGATGCGTTTGGTGCGCATCATCTTAAGTTCGGCCGGGGTGCAGTTGGCGATGTCGATATGCTTGCCTTCGTGCTCGACGAACAGCTTGCCGCGGCTGACGGTGTTGAGGCCGTTGATGCAGCGCAGCAGGCTCGACTTGCCCGAACCGGACAGGCCCATCAGTACGCAGATCTCGCCTTTGTTGATATCGAGGTTGGCCTTTTCCACGCCCACCACCAAGCCGGTTTGCTTGAGGATCTGTTCGCGGGTCTTTCCTTGGTCCAGAAGCGACAGCGCTTCGCGTGGCTTGTTGGAGAAGATGACGTCGACGTCTTCGAATCGAATGATGCTCATGCCTCACCCCTTACCGGCAGTTCCGGTTGCTTGCAGATACGGTCGAGCATGATCGCCAGCAGCACGATCGCCAGGCCTGCTTCGAAGCCCAGGGAGATATCGGCGGTGTTCAGTGCGTTGACCACAGGTTTGCCCAGGCCGTCGGCGCCCACCAGGGCGGCGATCACCACCATCGACAGCGACAGCATGATGCACTGGGTAACGCCGGCAGCGATGCTTGGCATCGCATGCGGCAGTTCGATACGGGTGAGCAGCTGACGGCGTGAGCAGCCAAACGCCTTGCCGGCGTCCATCAGCTCTTGCGGTACGTCACAGATGCCCAGGTAGGTGAGACGAATTGGCGCGGCGATGGCGAACACCACCGTCGAAATCAGCCCCGGCACTACGCCGAGGCCGAACAGGGTCAGGGTTGGAATCAGGTAGACGAAGGTCGGCACTGTCTGCATCAGGTCCAGCACCGGGCGCATGGCGGTATAGAACATTGGCTTGTGCGCGGCGACGATACCCAGCGGCACGCCGATGGCCACGCAAACCACGGTGGCGAAGCTCACCTGGGCCAGGGTTTCCATGGTTTCCTGCCAGTACCCCAGGTTGAGGATCAGCAGAAACGAAAAGGCGACAAAAGCGGTTAGCGCCCATTTGCGCTGAATGAAGTGCGCCAAGGCGGCGAATATGGCAATGAGCACGAATGGGTTGAAAAAGGTCAGGGTGCTGGTGACCCCATGGATCATGAACTCCAGGCCTCGGGCGATGGCATCGAAGTACGAGGCGCCGTTCTGGGTCAGCCATTCCACGAACGACGCGATGTACTGCCCCAAGGGTATTTTCTGATCGATAAGCATGATAGCGAGCTTCCACCTGCAAAGATTGAAATCAGTCCGGGGCAGGCACGGTCCTGCCCCGCGGTGTTGCCATGGCGTCTTGCGTTATTGCGTCAGCTTGGCCTTGGCCGCCTCAAGGCCGGGTTTGCCATCCACGGTGGTAACGCCTGCAAGCCAGGTATCGAGCTTGCCGGGGTTATCCTTGAGCCACTTCTTGGCGGCTGCGTCGGGCTTCATCTTGTCGTCCAGGACATAGCCCATCATGGTGCTTTCATCCTTGAGCTCGAACGACAGGTTCTTCAGCAGTTGGCCGACGTTGCTGCATTCCTGCGTATAGCCCTTGCGGGTGTTGGTCAGCACGGTAGCCTTGCCGAAATCGGGGCCGAAGAACTCGTCCCCGCCGGTCAGGTACTGCATTTTGAAGCGAGTGTTCATCGGGTGAGGTTCCCAACCCAGGAACACGATCGCTTCACCGCGTTTCTGCGCGCGGTCCACTTGCGTCAGCATGCCGGCCTCGCTCGATTGCACGATCTTGAAACCGGCATCCTTCAGGCCCCAGGCGTTCTTGTCGATCATGCTCTGGATGGTGCGGTTGCCATCGTTGCCCGGTTCGATGCCGTAGATTTTGCCGTCCAGTTCCTTCTTGAACTTGGGAATGTCGCTGAAATCCTTCAGGCCCTTGTCGTACAGCGCCTGGGGTACGGCCAAGGTGTACTTGGCGTTTTCCAGGTTAGCGCGCACGGTTTCCACCGTGCCTGCGTCACGGTACGGCTTGATGTCGTTCTCCATGGTCGGCATCCAGTTGCCGAGAAACACGTCCAGGTCCTTGCCGGTGGCCAATGACTTGTAGGTCACCGGTACCGAGATCATCGTGGTGTGGGTCTTGTAACCCAGTGCTTCGAGCACAGCGCTGGTGGTGGCGGTGGTGACGGTGATGTCAGTCCAGCCGACATCGGAGAAACGTACTGTCTTGCACTGCTCAGGCTCGGCGGCCTGGGCCATCAGCGGCGCAGCAAGCATCGCAACCAACAACAGCGAGGGTGAACCTTTCATGGATGGACTCCTGTGATTTTGTCTTCGGGTTCGCGTGGGTCGCCGGACGTTCTCAGGGTCCGGTCGACCAGGCCTGCAGAGGGCAGGTTGCGTGGCCGTGCTATACGAGTCGCTTTCGATAATCCTCCAGCGCAGGGCAATCGCCTACTGGTGGGGTCGTAACCAGTACGCAACGGGTCGCATCCAGTATGGGCGATGTCGTTTATGAGTTTTTCCACCCCTGTAGCCGTATTTTTGCGTCAGCTGGCCGCTTGAAAGCGGCGCGCGCCTGGCCGAAATGGCCGCGGCGCTGCTGGACAAAAGTACGTCGGTTGCAGACGGCGAGGGGGTAGGCAAAAGCCCGATGATGCGTGCATTCGTGGCGGCTCGCAGCTTCAGCCTAGCAGTTGCCCCGCCCTGCGCATGGCGCGCAGAGACAAGCCCAGCAAGAGGTGAAGCGACAATGGCCATCAGCGTGTTCGACCTGTTCAAGATCGGTGTCGGGCCTTCCAGCTCCCACACCGTAGGCCCCATGCGTGCTGGCGCCCTGTTCGTTCAGGGCCTGCGTGAACGCGGCGAGCTGGAGCAGGTGCAAAGGGTCGAAGTGCGGCTTTACGGCTCGCTTTCGGCAACCGGTATTGGCCATGGCACCGACAACGCCACCATCATGGGGCTGATGGGCGAATGGCCAGACGCCATTGACCCAACCCAGATCGTCCCGCGCATTGCCGACCTGCGCGAAACCAATATCCTCAAGCTGGATAATCGCCTGCCCATCGAGTTCGTCTGGGCTCGCGACATGCTGTTGCTGGACGAAAACCTGCCGTACCACCCCAATGCCATGACCTTGATCGCCGAAGGCGCCCAGGGCGAACTGCACCGTGACACCTATTATTCGGTGGGGGGCGGCTTCGTAGTGGATGCCGCCCAGGCCGCCAGCGGCGTACTGGACGCTGACCAGACGGTGTTGCCGTACGATTTCAACAGCGCAGCCGAACTGCTGCGCCTGTGCAAGCAAAACGACCTCAGCGTGTCGCAATTGATGATGGCCAACGAGAAGGTCTGGCGCAGCGAGGAAGAAATCCGCGCCGGTCTGCACAAGCTTTGGGAAGCCATGCAGGAGTGCGTCAACAACGGCCTCAAATACGAGGGTACGTTACCTGGCGGGCTCAACGTACGCCGCCGTGCTGCCAAGCTGCACCGCAGCCTGCAGGAGATCGGCAAGCCCAACGTGATCGGTTCGACCATGAGCGCCATGGAGTGGGTGAACCTGTTCGCTCTGGCAGTTAACGAGGAGAACGCCGCTGGCGGGCGCATGGTCACTGCACCTACCAACGGCGCGGCCGGCATCATCCCGGCGGTGCTGCATTACTACATGCGCTTCAGCGATGCGGTGGACGAGTCGAGCGTGGTCGACTTCTTCCTCGGTGCAGCTGCCGTGGGTATCTTGTGCAAGAAAAACGCCTCGATCTCCGGGGCAGAAGTCGGTTGCCAGGGTGAGGTTGGCTCAGCTTGCGCCATGGCGGCAGCAGGCCTTGCCCAGGTGCTGGGTGCTACCCCGCCGCAGGTGGAAAACGCAGCCGAAATTGCCCTGGAGCACAACCTCGGGCTGACATGCGACCCGGTCGGAGGCTTGGTGCAGGTGCCATGCATCGAGCGCAATGCCATTGCCGCGGTCAAGGCAATCAACGCCGTACAGATGGCCCTGCGCGGCGACGGCGAGCACTTCATCTCCCTCGACCAGGTGATCCGCACCATGCGCGACACCGGTGCCGACATGCACGACAAATACAAAGAGACCTCCCGCGGTGGCCTGGCGGTCAGCGCCATCGAATGCTGATGCGCCGATAGTGGTCTGCACCCTGCGCGACGCCCCTTTTTGGGGCGTTTGTATTTCAACCAATCGTCAGGTGTCGCGATCAGTGTCTGCATTGTCGGTGACACTAAAGAGTGTCGTTTCTGGGCAACCGGCGCTGGGCCTGTCACCAAATTGCTCAGCCGTAACCCGCAAGGCGCTAGCACGCCGGTTTGCGAAGGCTGGCCAAGTTGAGCGAAGTGCCTGATTTGCCGAACGAAGGCGTCGTTTTCAGTTTTTTTCGGATGCGCGTTCAACTTTAGGCACGGCCTTTGCGTTGAGTTTGCTATCAAGCCCCCAGCATCGAAGTCGGGGTCATAACAAGAAAATCAGTGCCCGCCTGAGGCACCTCTGCATTTGTGTGAGGAGAAACCGCGATGACGTCGTACACCTCCGGGAACCCAACCCAGAACCGCACAGCCCCCCAGTCCATCGGGTTTCTTCTGTTGGACAATTTCACCCTGATTTCCCTGGCATCGGCTGTCGAGCCGCTGCGTATGGCCAACCAGTTGTCCGGCCGCGAGCTTTATCGTTGGCACACCCTGACCGTCGATGGTGGCCAGGTATGGGCCAGTGACGGCTTGCAGATCACCCCCGATGCAGCCATGCACAGTGCACCGCCGATCGATACCGTGATCGTCTGTGGTGGCGTGGGTATTCAGCGCACCGTGACCCGCGAACATGTTACCTGGCTGCAGGCTCAGGCCCGCCAGTCGCGCCGCCTGGGTGCGGTGTGTACCGGCAGCTGGGCACTGGCCTGTGCCGGGCTGCTCGACGGCTTCGATTGCAGCGTGCACTGGGAGTGCCTGGCAGCGATGCAAGAGGCCTTCCCAAGGGTCAATATGAGCACCCGCCTGTTCACCCTCGACCGCAATCGCTTCACCAGCTCCGGTGGCACCGCGCCGCTGGACATGATGCTGCACCTGATCAGCCGTGATCATGGCCGCGAGCTGTCTGCGGCAATTTCCGAGATGTTCGTCTACGAGCGCATCCGCAACGAGCAAGACCATCAGCGCGTGCCGCTCAAGCACATGCTCGGCACCAACCAGCCGAAGCTGCAGGAGATCGTGGCATTGATGGAGGCCAACCTCGAAGAGCCGATCGACCTCGACGAACTGGCCGTTTATGTGTCGGTATCGCGCCGCCAGCTCGAACGGCTGTTCCAGAAGTACCTGCACTGCTCGCCGTCGCGCTATTACCTGAAGCTGCGCCTGATCCGTGCGCGGCAGTTGCTCAAGCAGACGCCGATGTCGATCATCGAAGTGGCGTCGGTGTGCGGCTTTGTATCTACGCCGCACTTCTCCAAGTGCTACCGCGAGTACTTCGGCATTCCACCGCGTGATGAGCGTGTGGGCTCCAACACCACGCAACAGGTGGCGATGATGCCAATCCCGCAGGCCATGACCCTGTCGCCCCACGGTGGGCCGATGGCTGCCCTCAGCCAGGCGCGCAACGAATCGACGTTCGCCAGCGTAAGGCTCTGAAACGCTAATGGCCTACTCGCGGGGTCATCCGCGAGTAGGCCAAGTCAGAAAATAATCAGCCGCGTCGGCTGAACTGGGCCAACGCTGGTAACAGCTGCTTGTCGATGGCCTGGCGCACGGCAGGCAGGATGGTCGCGCTGCCGGTGTACATCTGTTCCACCATGCCTTTGAGCGCCCGTGCGTTAGGCTCGGTCAGCCCACGAATCACCGCCTCGCAAGCCTGCTCGGCACTGGCCCCGGCTGGAATGTCGAACCCGCGCGCGCGCAGGTGGCCTGCCAGATCGTCCTGGTCAATCAAATCCGCATGCATCATGGCTGTTGTCCCTTTTTATCGCTAAAAGAGTGCTGCTGTGATTTACGACCGATTCTGTGGCGCCCGCGACATGCCCGCAACCACAGAATGCAGGCATGGCTGCTTTGGCTAAGAACAGGTCGTTTACGGCTAAATCCAGCACCTGCGAACCCAGCACACTGCAAGCATTCACGGCCTCAGAGGGTTTGGTCACCCTCGCTCATGCACAGTGGATGTTGCTCGCTCTTGGCCCCGGACGCTCACGGCTTTCCGGGGTTATTTTTTTTCCAACGTTGCACCAGCCGACCACCTGATATTTTTGCCAGGTTACCCACCTGCGTGCTCCTGCTCTGATAGTGGCGACGGTTCGCACACGGAGCGCGGAGGGTGCAGCGCTGGGTACCGTCGACCACCATGACGCAGCACGGCGTTTCAACGAACGCAGGGAAACCGTCGAGAATTACTATCCACCGGTACTGATCAATGTCACGGTCTTCGATAATCCTGGCATGCGGGGCGACAGTTGCAGCTTCGATCTGCCGGCGGGGAATATGGCTACGACGATGATCGAGGACGTGTGTGGCAGTGCTTGGGTACGCAAAGTATGGTCGGCACGGGTCAAGAACATGACCGCAGGCAAGACGCTGCGCTTGGGTAACAGCGTGGCGTATCACAGCTATACGAGCACAAGTTATGCAGGTGACTTTGATGTGCCGACGTTATCGGCGCATCCCCTCGAAATGCCTGAAGGTATGGTCTTGACCCCAAATAATGGCAACTTGACCAAGTTGATTGAACAGGTAGAAGTCCGACCTCTCTGAGTGCAATCGGTGCAAGGCAGCATGCGTCCATGCTGCCTTGCCTGCGCCTATCGACCGGGCAGCTTGATCGTGCGCCCTACATACTCAGGGGTAGGCAACTCTCGTTGCTCGTCCACTAGTAGTTGCAATGAGCTGGAACTGGATGCACTGAACGGCGCCGACTTCGGCCCCGCCAGGTCCACATGCAACAGCATCTGCTCACTGCCGGCCAGCACTTCATCGAACCCTGCCCGGTGCAGGCTGTGATAAATGTGCAGGCGTTTTTGATCGAAACCGATGATCTGCGTTTGCACCCACACGTGTGCACCCAATTTTACCTCATGCAGGTAGTTGATATGGGCTTCGAGGGTGAACAGCGAGTGGTCACTCTGCCCGCGATTGTCGGCATCCAGGCCGATGCGTTCCATCAGTGCGTCGGTGGCGTAGCTGAATATCAGCAGGTAGAAGGCATCACGCAGGTGCCCGTTGTAGTCGACCCAGTCCTCCTGGATTGGGGTGCGGTAGGTGATCAGTGTGGGCATCGTGGGCACCTCAGTCGCCGAAAGCCATGCCGTGGTTGGCCTTGCTGGTTTTCACCGCGTCCAGCACCGCCAGCAGGGTGTCGTCACGGTAACGCTCAAGCGCGGCGATGCTGCGTTCGCCCTGTTGCTCAGCGGTGCCGTCCACCACGTCGTCTATCAATTTGTCGGTCAGCTCCGGCGCCGGCAGGTAAGTCCACGGCAGTTTCAGCGCCGGGCCAAATTGCGACATGAAGTGGCGCATGCCGGCGTCGCCACCGGCCAGGGTGTAGGTCAGGAACGTGCCCATGAACGACCAGCGCAGGCCTGCGCCAAAGCGGATCGCGTCGTCGATTTCACCGGTTGTCGCCACACCATCGTTGACCAAGTGCAAAGCTTCGCGCCATAGCGCTTCGAGCAGGCGATCGGCGATGAAGCCTGGCACCTCCTTGCGCACATGCAGCGGGCGCATGCCCAGTGCGGTGTAAATGGTTTTAGCGGCTTCGATGGCTTCGGGCGCGGTGCGTTTGCCGCCGACGATTTCGACCAGTGGCAGCAGGTAAACCGGGTTGAACGGGTGGCCTACCACGCAGCGCTCTGGATGCGTGCTGGACTCATAGAACTCGCTGGGCAGCAGCCCGGAGGTGCTGGAGCCGATGATCGCGTCGGGCCTGGCCGCCGCACTGATCTTGGCGTGCAGGTCGAGCTTGAGGTCCAGGCGCTCGGGTGCGCTTTCCTGTATGAAGTCAGCGTCGCGCACGCATTCTTCGATGGTTGCCACGAAGGTCAGGCGATCTTGCGCCGCCCCTGGCGCAAGGCCTTGTTTCTCCAGCGCCGGCCAGGCGTTGGCGATGCGCTTGCGCAGGGCCTGCTCTGCGCCGGGTGCCGGGTCCCAGGCGATAACGTCCAGGCCATGGGCCAGGGCGCGAGCGACCCAGCCGCTGCCGATCACGCCGCTACCCAGGGCGGCGAAGGTCTTGATCTTGGTGATGAAGGGCATGACGAACTCCTGAAAGGATCAGCGGCGCTTGAGGTTCATTTTTGCCCGGCCTTCTGCCGGGCTGAGCACGCGGCCACCCATGCGGGTGATGATTTCGGCGGCGCGTTCCACCAGCTGGCCATTACTGGCCAGCACGCCACGGTCCAGGTACAGGTTGTCTTCCAGGCCAACCCGCACGTTGCCGCCCAGCAACACGGCCTGTGCCGCCATCGGCATCTGCATGCGGCCGATGCCAAAGCCGGCCCAGGTCACGTTCGCAGGCAAGTTGTCGACCATGGCTTTCATGGTGGTGGTGTCTGCCGGCGCGCCCCATGGGATGCCCAGGCAAAGCTGGAACAGCGGGTCTTCGAGCAGGCCTTCTTTCATCATCTGTTTGGCGAACCACAGGTGGCCGGTGTCGAAGATTTCCAGTTCGGCTTTCACGCCCAGTTCGGTGATGCGCTTGGCACCTGCGCGCAGTTGCGCGGGGGTGGAGACGTAGATGGCGTTGCCGTCGCCGAAGTTGAGCGTGCCGCAGTCCAGGGTGCAGATTTCCGGCAGCAGGGCTTCGACGTGGGCCAGGCGCTCCAGTGGGCCAATCAGGTCGGTGCCGGGGCCGAATTCCATTGGCGATTCACCCGGGCCGATTTCCAGGTCGCCACCCATGCCGGCGGTGAGGTTGACGATGACGTCCACGTCGGCCTCGCGGATACGTTCCATGACCTCGCGGTAGAGGTTCACGTCGCGGCTGAAGCGGCCGGTCTGCGGGTCACGCACGTGGCAGTGAACAACCGTGGCGCCGGCTTTGGCGGCCTCGACGGCCGATTCTGCGATCTGTTTCGGGGTGACCGGGACCAAGTGGCTTTTGGCGACCGTGTCGCCGGCGCCGGTGAGGGCGCAGGTGATGATGACGTCGTGGTTCATGGCGGTTCCTTGTGGTGTCGGTTTTGGCTTTTCGCGGGTGAAGCCGCCTCCACAGGGGCCGTGATGGCCCTGGCATGTGCTTTGGCTGTGGGAGCGGGTTTACCCGCGAAGAGGCCGGATCAGTTGGCGGTGAGCTTGAGGTTGTCTGCAGCCGGCTTGCCATCGAAGGTAGTCACACCTTCCAGCCAGCGGGCTTTGTCCTCGGGGTGGTCCTTGAGCCACTGTCGGGCCGACTCCAGCGCGTCCTTGTGGTCGAGCAGCGGTTGCATCATGCGGCTCTCGTCTTCGGCGCTGAAGTTAAGGTTGGCCAGCAAGCGGTTGGCATTGGGGCAGCGCTCGGCGTAGTCCGGCGCGGTAACGGTCCAGACCGTGGCGCGCCCTTCGTCCGGGCCCAGGGCGCCTTGGCTATCGCCCAGGTAGGCCATGTCGATGTTCACGTTCATCGGGTGTGGCGTCCAACCGAAGAACACCACCGCTTCCTTGCGCCGCACGGCCCGGTCGACGGCGGCGAGCATGCCGGCTTCGCTGGACTCCACCAGCTGGAACTTGCCCAAATCGAATTGGTTCTTGGCGATCATTGCCTTGATCTGGGTGTTGGCACCGGAGCCTGGCTCGATACCGTAAATTTTGCCGCCCAGCTCTTTCTCGAACTTGTGAATATCGGCGAAAGTCTTCAAGCCTTTGTCGTACAGGTACTTCGGCACGGCGAGGGTCGCGCGGGCGTCCTCCAGGCTGGGTTTTTCCAGGACCTTGACCTGATTGGCGTCGATGAACGGGGTGATGGTCTGGGTCATGATCGGGTTCCAGTAACCCAGGAACATGTCCAGGCGCTTGTCGCGGATACCGGCGAAGATGATCTGCTGCGAGGCGCTGGTCTGCTTGGTCTGGTAACCCAGGCCATCGAGCAGCACCTGGGCCATGGCGCTGGTGGCAATGACGTCGGTCCAGTTGACCACGCCCAGGCGCACGTTCTTGCAGGCTGCGGGCTCAGCGGCGAAAAGTGGGGTACAAGCGATGCTGCTCAGTGCGAAGGTCAACAGACTGCGGCGGATCAAGCTGTGCATGGTGGCTCTCCATCGGCAGGGCATTTTTTATAGGTTCGGGCCTCTGTGGGCCGTGTGAACACGCTACGCTGCACCCAGGGTGGAAAATCGCACCCTGGCGACCAAGATTTGCACGGAGGCGACCACCTTTTGCCGTGGAGCATGCAATGCCGCAACTGATCCATTTTCTGTTGTTGCCAGGGTTTTCGGCGATGGGGTTCATCAGTGCCGTAGAGCCTCTTCGTGTGGCAAACCGTTTCAATGGCCCTTGTTATCGTTGGCAGGTGCTGAGCCTGGACGGTGGTGCCGTGCAGGCCAGCAATGGCATGTCAGTGAACGCCGACGCAGCGCTCGGGGCGGCCGAACCCTGTGGCATTGTGCTGATCGTGGCGGGCTTCGATCCGTTGGCCTGCTATGGGCCGGCACTGCAGCAAACGCTGCGTCGCCTGGACCATGAACGCGTCATCCTCGGCGGCATAGATACCGGAGCGGTGGTGTTGGCCGAGGCCGGCTTGCTCGATGGCCATCGCGTTACCCTGCACTGGGAAGCGTTGGACGCGTTCAAGGAAAACTACCCGAGCCTGCAGGCGACCCAAGAGCTGTTCGAAATCGACCGGCGGCGAATCACATGCGCCGGCGGCACCGCGTCGATCGACCTGATGCTCGACCTGATTGCCCGATCCCATGGCAGTGAATTGGCGGTGCAGGTGTCGGAGCAATTCGTGCTCGGCCGCATCCGGCCGCGCCAGGATCACCAGCGGATGCAGATTGCCTCGCGCTATGGCATCAGCAACCGCAAACTGGTGCAGGTGATCGGCGATATGGAAAAGCATACCGAGCCACCGCTCAGTACATTGGATCTGGCCGCACGAGCCATGATCACTCGGCGACAACTCGAGCGCCTGTTCAAGCTGTACCTGAATGAAACGCCGAGCGGTTTTTATCTGAGCTTGCGTCTGGACAAGGCACGTCAGCTGCTGTGTCAGACGCAGATGAGCATTACCCAGGTCAGCGTGGCGTGTGGTTTCGAGCTGCCGTCGTATTTCACCCGCCGTTACAAGCGACGCTTTGGCCGCTGCCCACGTGAAGAGCGCCAGGCGCTCAAGCCACAATTGCCGGATCAGAGCTGATCCACATTGCAGAGCGCTTGCAGGCGCTTTTCAACTTGCGATCGCCTCGCCTCGAAAGCCTGAGCATCGAGCTTCGCGCCCAGGTGGTGCAAATGCAGTCTCAGGTGCGTGCGAGGTGAGTCAGGGTCGGTTGCACAGCATAGGTAAAAAACGATTGCCATCTGGCTACCCTCGTCATCCAGGTCAAATTCGATGTGCATGTGCGAACTGGCCGAGGTGTTGCGCAACAAGGCGAGATCTGGCTGTTTCAAACCATGGAGTATGTCGCTGGCAACCCTTCGGAACTTGAGGTTGCGCGCCTGGGGGGCGGGAATCCAGCCGGTGAAGACATCTTGAAACACGGCGTCCGTGGGGACGTAGTCGAGGCTCTTCGCTGTCCGCTGCACCAGTTCGACACCGCTGTCTTCCAGGCTCCGCAAGAAACGGCTGAACCAGCGCTGGCCGTCTTGCTGGCGATCGTACGTCTGGTTGGCCTCCAGCTGTGCCAGGCGAAGGCAGGCATGAAGGTCGTCCAAGGCGTGCGCGGCGGGTTTTGCGGGCATGCTTCTGGCCCCTCGCTGCAAATGTCGGAAGGGATACCCGACGCCGCCAGGGCGACGCCGGGCCCGGGTCAGATGTCCAGTGCCAGGATGTCGAACGCCTGGCTAGCCAGCTTCAGCCTCACGGTTTCGCGCATGGCGTTGAAGTGGCGAACGCTGAACGAGCCTTGCTGGGAAGCCCGGTAAACGCGGGTGTTCGACTTGTCGATAAGGCGACCGGCAGAACCAGCAGCTTTTTCAACCTTGTCATAGCTGAGCTGAACGCTGGTCATGTGCATGATCGGCAGCCCTTGCGGGGTCATTTCGCAAGCCGAAATCTGAATGGTGCTGGATTTGCCCGAAACGCTCAGGCTGCTCTCTTCGAGCAACTGCTGCGCCTTTGGCGTTTGCACGATCACTTCGAAAGAGCGCCTCACACAACGGCTCAGTCGATGGGTGCTGCCAATCTGCACGGTGACGATTTCAGGGGCCAGGGTGGCCAGGGTGTGGGTGTCCTTGTCGAGGGCTTCCTCCACGTGGGCAGCGCCGGTCAGGGTCCAGCCGAACTTGCCTAGGCCATCGTTGTAGAAGTTGTACCACTCGCGCTGTTGGGTTTCTTTGTCGAACTTTTTGTTCGCCGACAGATTCATCAAGCGCATACCATCGAGCACGTCTTCGGCAACGCTGGCAGGTACATCCGGGGCGAAGATGCAGACGGTATTGGCGACCATGACGGCGCGTTCTTCGCCTTCCTTCTTCAGGGCAGCGATGGCGGTGTCCATGTCGGTTTTGCTGATGTTGGAGGTCATATCTTGGTTCCTGTTCAGTACATTCCGGCGCCTCGGGTGAGGCGCTTGGCATGCACTGTGGTTCGGATCGCCAAGACAGATAAGCTGAAAGCTTTTCCTGTTCAGCCGAAGCTTCTATTGCTGGCCGATAGACTGCAGGTACTCCGAGCGGTCATCGCTACGCTGCGCCACGCAGGTATCCCAGGCTGCCTGCAACGCTTTGCTGCCTGGCTTTTCGGCATAGGTTTCGACCTTGCAGTCGGCGTCACGCAGCTGGGTCCACAACTTCTCGGCAGCGTCCATTTTCCCAACAAGGGCACTCGCCTTGTCGCCATCGTCGGCATACTGGTCGCGAATGCGCTGAATCAAGTCGTCATACGCCGACTTCAATTCGCGCTCGGCGGTCTGTTTGTTGAACGCCGCGCAGGCGTAGGTCTGCTGGTCAGTTTCGACGTTGTCGCAGGGGGTGCTTTCTTCTTCGCCGGCCTGTGCGCCCGACACCACGGCCAGCAATACCAGCCATGCCAATGACTTCATCCTTTTCTCCTTAACAAGGCTCACCCATCGGCTGGATTCTCGCTCAGCTACCCGCAAGACGATAGCTCTCTGACGAAATGTTCATCAAGCGGCGGCAGGTGCCGTTATCGCGACTGCCTCTCATTGCCGTACGCCGTGCCAGAGGGCGCGATGTAGCGCATTGACGCTTTCGGCAAACCCCCTGTCGTTTTTGCATCGGGGCGCTGCTGGGCACAGGCATATGCTGGCCTCAAAGCGCCGGCAGAAGATTCGGCGCAGCACAAGTCAATAAAGGGGACAGCCTGATGAGCCCAGCCGAACTTCACGCCGACAGCATCGTCATCGACGGCCTGATCATTGCCAAATGGAACCGCGAGCTGTTCGAAGACATGCGCAAAGGCGGTTTGACTGCGGCCAACTGCACGGTGTCGGTCTGGGAAGGCTTCAAAGCGACTGTCGACAACATCGCCGCCAGCCAGAAACTGATCCGCGAGAACAGCGACCTGGTGATGCCGGTACGCACTACTAGCGACATCCGCAAGGCCAAGGAGCTGGGCAAGACCGGCATCCTCTTCGGCTTCCAGAACGCCCATGCATTCGAAGACCAGATCGGCTATGTCGAGGTGTTCAAGCAGCTGGGCGTGGGCATCGTGCAGATGTGCTACAACACCCAGAACCTGGTGGGCACCGGTTGCTACGAGCGCGACGGCGGCCTGTCGGGCTTCGGCCGCGAGATCGTCGCCGAGATGAACCGCGTCGGCATCATGTGCGACCTGTCCCACGTAGGTTCCAAGACCAGCGAGGAAGTGATCCTCGAATCGAAGAAGCCGGTCTGCTACTCCCACTGCCTGCCTTCGGGCTTGAAAGAGCACCCGCGCAACAAGTCGGACGAGGAGCTGAAGTTCATCGCCGACCATGGCGGCTTCGTCGGCGTGACCATGTTCGCGCCGTTCCTGGCCAAAGGTATCGACTCGACCATCGACGACTACGCCGAGGCCATCGAATACACCATGAACATCGTCGGTGAAGACGCTATCGGTATCGGTACCGACTTCACCCAGGGCCACGGCCAGGACTTCTTCGAGTACCTGACCCACGACAAGGGCTACGCCCGTCGCCTGACCAACTTCGGCAAGATCATCAACCCACTTGGCATTCGCACTGTCGGCGAATTCCCCAACCTCACCGAGACCCTGCTCAAGCGCGGCCATTCCGAGCGCGTGGTTCGCAAGATCATGGGCGAGAACTGGGTAAACGTCCTTAAGGACGTCTGGGGCGAGTAAGCCGCTCTCCAAAGCCTGATAGCCCCTGCCAGCAACGCCGGGGCACCCACATAAAAATTTTCTGGAGTTGAGTTTCCATGGCCAAGATCGCCCCGCAATTGCCAATCGAAGTCGACAGCGAGACCGGTGTCTGGACCAGCGACGCCTTGCCGATGCTGTATGTGCCGCGCCATTTCTTCGTCAACAACCACATCGGTATTGAGGAAGTGCTGGGCGCCGACGCCTATGCCGAGATCCTCTACAAAGCCGGCTACAAGTCCGCCTGGCACTGGTGCGAGAAAGAAGCTGAATGCCATGGCCTGGAAGGCGTAGCGGTGTTCGAGCATTACATGAAGCGCCTGAGCCAACGTGGCTGGGGCCTGTTCGAGATCCAGGACATCGACCTGGATAAAGGCACCTGCAGCGTCAAGCTCAAGCACTCGGCGTTCGTGTACGTCTATGGCAAGTGCGGGCGCAAGGTCGACTACATGTTCACTGGCTGGTTCGCCGGTGCCATGGACCAGATTCTCGCTGCCCGCGGCAGCTCGATCCGCACCGTGGCCGAACAGGTCTATGGCGGTTCGGAAGAAGGCCACGAAGATGGCCTGTTCGTCGTCAAGCCGTTGTAAGCCGGAGAGAGCGTCATGGCATTCGAAGCAATGTTCCAGCCGATCCAGATCGGCAAACTGACCATCCGCAACCGCGTGCTCAGCACTGCGCACGCCGAGGTCTACGCCACTGACGGCGGCATGACCACCGACCGCTATGTGAAGTACTACGAAGAGAAGGCCAAGGGAGGTATCGGCCTGGCCATTTGTGGCGGCTCGTCGGTAGTGGCCATCGATAGCCCGCAGGAATGGTGGTCGTCGGTCAACCTGTCGACCGACCGCATTATCCCGCACTTCCAGAACCTCGCTGACGCCATGCACAAGCATGGCGCCAAGATCATGATCCAGATTACCCACATGGGCCGTCGCTCGCGTTGGGACGGCTTCAACTGGCCGACCCTGATGTCGCCGTCGGGTATCCGTGAACCGGTGCACCGCGCCACCTGCAAAACCATCGAGCCAGAAGAGATCTGGCGCGTGATCGGCAACTACGCGCAAGCCGCGCGGCGTGCCAAGGAAGGTGGCCTGGACGGCGTTGAGCTGTCGGCTGTGCACCAGCACATGATCGACCAGTTCTGGAGCCCGCGGGTCAACAAGCGTACCGACGAGTGGGGCGGCAGCTTCGAAGGCCGCATGAAGTTCGGCCTGGAAGTGCTCAAGGCCGTGCGCGCCGAAGTGGGTGACGACTTCTGCGTGGGCATGCGTATCTGCGGCGACGAGTTCCACCCCGATGGCCTCAGCCACGAGGACATGAAGCAGATCGCCGCCTATTACGATGCCACCGGCATGATCGACTTCATCGGCGTGGTGGGGTCCGGTTGCGACACCCACAACACCCTGGCCAACGTCATTCCCAACATGAGCTACCCGCCAGAGCCATTCCTGCACCTGGCGGCGGGCATCAAGGAAGTGGTCAAGGTGCCGGTGCTGCACGCGCAGAACATCAAAGACCCGAACCAGGCCACGCGTATTCTGGAAGGCGGCTACGTCGACATGGTCGGCATGACCCGCGCGCACATCGCCGACCCGCACCTGATCGCCAAGATCAAGATGGGCCAGGTGGACCAGATCAAGCAGTGCGTCGGTGCCAACTACTGCATCGACCGCCAGTACCAGGGCCTGGATGTGCTGTGCATCCAGAACGCCGCGACTTCCCGTGAATACATGGGCGTGCCGCACATCATCGAGAAGACCACCGGGCCCAAGCGCAAGGTCGTCATCGTCGGTGCCGGCCCTGCCGGTATGGAAGCGGCCCGTGTGGCGGCCGAGCGCGGCCACGATGTGACCGTGTTCGAGAAGAAAGACCAGATCGGCGGGCAGATCACCATCGCCGCCAAGGCCCCGCAGCGCGACCAGATTGCCGGTATCACGCGTTGGTACCAGCTGGAGTTCGCCCGCCTGAAGGTCGACCTGCGCCTGGGCACCGCCGCTGACGTGGCGACCATTCAGGACTTGCGCCCGGACATCATCGTGCTGGCCGTCGGTGGGCATTCTTACCTGGAGCAGAACGAGCACTGGGGCGCCGCCGAAGGGCTGGTGGTCAGCAGCTGGGATGTGCTCGATGGCAAGGTCGCGCCGGGCAAGAACGTGCTGGTGTACGACACCATCTGCGAATTCACCGGTATGTCGGTGGCAGACTTCATCGCCGACAAGGGCAGCCAGGTGGAGATCGTCACCGACGACATCAAGCCGGGTGTGGCCATGGGCGGTACTACTTTCCCGACCTACTACCGCAGCATGTACCCCAAAGAAGTGATCATGACCGGCGACATGATGCTGGAAAAGGTCTACCGCGAGGGCGACAAGCTGGTGGCGGTGCTGGAGAACGAATACACCGGGGCCAAGGAAGAGCGCGTGGTCGACCAGGTGGTGGTGGAGAACGGCGTGCGCCCGGACGAGCAACTGTATTACGCGCTGAAGGAAGGTTCGCGTAACAAGGGCCAGATCGACGTGGAAGCGCTGTTCGCCATCAAGCCACAGCCGATCCTTAGCCAGCCGGGCGAAGGTTACCTGCTGTACCGCATCGGTGACTGCGTGGCCCAACGCAACGTGCATGCGGCGATCTACGACGCTTTGCGCCTGTGCAAGGACTTCTGATCGCTCCGCCTCTCTAGAGGCGGGACTGGCCCCCCTGTAGGAGCGAGCGTAGCTCGCGATGGCGTCAGCCTTGGCACCCGGGTTGTCTGTTCGGGCGCTATCGCGAGCTTCGCTCGCTCCTACAGGGGTCCGCGCAGCCCTTGAGGCGGCGCAAGAATTCAGCTGTTGTGGGAGCCTCCCATGTTGAACACCCTTCTACCCATTTTGCTGTTCGCTGCCCTTGGCCTGGCAGTGCTCGGCGCCCTGCGCCGGGTGCGCATGTGGCGGCGTGGCCGGCCATCCAAGGTCAACCTGATCGGCGGCCTTTTGGCCATGCCGCGGCGCTACCTGGTGGACTTGCACCATGTGGTCGAGCGCGACAAGTACATGTCCAACACCCACGTGGCCACCGCTGGTGGCTTTGTGTTGTCGGCCGTGCTGGCGATCCTGGTGCATGGGTTCGGCCTGCAAAGCAAGATACTCGGCTACGCCCTGTTGATCGCCACGGTGATCATGTTCAGCGGCGCCATCTTCGTCTTCAAACGCCGCCTGAACCCGCCTTCGCGCCTGTCCAAGGGCCCGTGGATGCGGTTGCCCAAGAGCCTGCTAGTGTTTGCCGCAAGCTTCTTCATCGCCACTTTGCCGGTTGCCGGTATCCTGCCGGCCAACACTGGCGGCTGGGTCATGGTGGCCATTCTTGGCCTGGGCGTGCTGTGGGGTGTGTCGGAGCTGTTCTTCGGCATGACCTGGGGCGGCCCGATGAAGCACGCCTTCGCAGGTGCCCTGCACCTGGCCTGGCACCGCCGCGCCGAGCGCTTCGGCGGCGGCCGCTCCACCGGCCTCAAGCCACTGGACCTGGAAGACCCGAACGCGCCCTTGGGTGTGGAAAAACCGGTGGACTTCACCTGGAACCAGCTGCTCGGTTTCGACGCCTGCGTGCAGTGCGGCAAATGTGAAGCCATGTGCCCGGCGTTCGCTGCAGGCCAGCCGCTGAACCCGAAAAAACTCATTCAGGACATGGTCATCGGCCTGGCCGGCGGCAGCGATGCCAACTTTGCCGGCAGCCCGTATCCTGGCAAGCCGATTGGCGAGCACAGCGGCAACCCACATCAGCCAATCGTCAATGGCCTGGTCGACGCCGAGACGCTGTGGTCGTGCACTACCTGCCGCGCTTGCGTCGAGGAATGCCCGATGATGATCGAGCACGTCGATGCCATCGTCGACATGCGCCGCCACCTCACCCTGGAAAAGGGTGCGACCCCGAACAAGGGCGCCGAAGTGCTGGACAACCTCATCGCCACCGACAACCCCGGCGGCTTCGCCCCCGGTGGGCGGATGAACTGGGCGGCCGACCTCAACCTGCAGCTGCTGTCGCAGGTGAAGGCTACCGAAGTGCTGTTCTGGGTCGGTGACGGTGCCTTCGACATGCGCAACCAGCGCACCCTGCGTTCGTTCGTCAAGGTGCTCAAGGCCTCCGGCGTCGACTTTGCCGTGCTTGGCTTGGAGGAACGCGACAGCGGTGACGTGGCGCGCCGCCTGGGCGATGAAGCGACCTTCCAGCAACTGGCCAAGCGCAATATCCAGACCATGGCCAAGTACAAGTTCCAGCGCATCGTCACCTGCGACCCGCACAGCTTCCACGTACTGAAGAACGAGTACGGCGCATTGGGCGGTGAGTACCAGGTGCAGCACCACAGCACCTACATCGCTGAACTGATTGCGGCCGGCAAGTTGAACCTCGGCAAGCACAAGGGCGGCAGTGTCACCTACCACGACCCGTGCTACCTGGGCCGTTACAACGGTGAGTACGAAGCGCCGCGCGAAGTGCTCAAGGCGCTGGGTATCGAGGTACGCGAAATGCAACGCTCAGGTTTCCGTTCCCGTTGCTGTGGCGGCGGCGGCGGCGCGCCGATCACCGACATCCCTGGCAAGCAGCGGATTCCGGACATGCGCATGGACGACATCCGCGAAACCAAGGCCGAGCTGGTGGCCGTGGGTTGCCCGCAGTGCACTGCGATGCTCGAAGGTGTGGTGGAGCCGCGCCCACAGATCAAGGACCTCGCCGAGCTGGTGGCCGATGTGCTGCTCGAAGAGCAAACGCCTGCGGCCCCAAAGCCGCCAACGGTTAAACGCGAACCTGCGGAGGTGCATTGATGAGCGACATCATCCGCCGCGATCCACGCGCCGAGTGGATTGCCCGTAACCGTCTGCATCCGCTGCACGCGGCGATGCAGACGCAACAGACCCGCTGGATGGGCCCCAACGGCCTGATCCGCAAGAACCCCCATGCCATTGCCACCGGGTTCATCGGCCCGGCTGGCCTGAAACGTATCGACCGCAGTGGCGCCCAGCAGGGTACCGGTGTTGGTGGGCGGCGTACGGCGGCTGCCGAAGTGCAACTGCCGCTGCACCAGGTGCCAGCGCCTGCGTTCTACGTTGCCGTGGTGCCGGACATGATCGGCGGCCGCCTGAGTAGCCACGACCGCGACTTGCTCGGCCTGGCCCATGGCCTGGCCGGCAGCGACGGCGCAGTGCTGGCGGTGGTGTTTGGGGAACACAAGGAAAGCAACTTTTCCACAGCCGGTGTCGATCGCCTGCTGGTCCTTGAAGGCGAGCAGTTTGAAGGTTATGCACCGGAGCAGCTGGTGCAGGGGCTGCGCGCTGTGGACAACCAGTTCGCCCCACAGCATTGGCTATTGCCCGACAGCCGCACAGGTGGCGGCGAACTGGGCCGGCGCCTTGGCGCGGCCCTGGGCGAGCGCCCGGCCACGCGGGTCTGGCAGGTCAAGGATGGCCAGTGCATCGGCCGTGCCGGTGCCGGCCAGCAAGATCTGCAGCGCGCCGTACCACGCCTGATCCTGGGCGCGGCGGAGTGTGCCGAGCCAGTCAGTGAAACCCGTCACGAAGCGTTGCCGGTGGAGTTGTCCACAAGCGTAGTGCGCAGCCTGCCGCGTATCGAGGACTTGGGCGCTGTGGCAGTGGACCCTGCGACCATCGCCATGGCTGAAGCCGAGTTCATTGTTTCCGGTGGCAACGGCGTCAAGGACTGGGACCTGTACCACAAGGCCACCGCCGCCTTGGGCGCGACCGAAGGCGCCTCGCGGGTGGCGGTGGACGACGGCTTCATGCCGCGTAACCGCCAAGTCGGTGCCACCGGTACCTGGGTTACAGCGCGAGTCTATGTGGCTGTGGGTATCTCTGGCGCGATCCAGCACCTGCAGGGCATTGGCGCCTGTGACAAAGTGGTGGCGATCAACATGGACCCTGGCTGCGACATGATCAAACGGGCTGACCTGTCGGTGATTGGCGACAGTTCGGCGATTCTCCAGGCACTGATCGAAGCTGTGGACAACTACCGCAGCGGCGGCCAGCGCGACGCGGCATAAGGGCACGAGCATGAGTACGAAAGTGATCAGCCTGGTATCCATCGGCGCACACCCAAGCTCCGGTCGCGCCCGCCGCGCCGAACAGGATTCCCGCGCGGTGGAACTGGGCTTGCAGTTGGCTGGGGATAACTTGCAGGTGGTGCATGCCGGCGACCCTAAGCAAGAGGCCCTGCGCGCCTATCTAGGCATGGGCCTGGAGCATCTGGACGTGCTGGAGCAGCCAGCTGGTGCCGATGTGCTGGGCGTGCTCGGCGATTACCTGCGCGATGCTGGCGCCCAGTTAGTGCTGACCGGTAGCCAGGCTGAAACCGGGGAAGGTTCGGGCATGCTGCCGTTTCTATTGGCGGAAAAGCTTGGCTGGCCCCTGATTGTGGGGTTGGCTGAGGTGGAGTCGATCGACAATGGGACTGCCCAAGTGCTGCAAGCGCTGCCACGCGGCCAGCGCCGGCGGCTTAAGGTGCGCCTGCCGCTGTTGGCGACTGTGGATAACGCAGCACCCAAACCACGGCAAAGCGCTTTTGGCCCTGCGCGGCGGGGGGTATTGGCTGCGCGTGACGTTGCGATTGTCGAGGACGAACTGTTGGCCGATGCCCAGTTGCAACCAGCCCGCCCCAGGCCCAAGCGCTTGAAGGTGATCAAGGCCAAGAGCGGGGCCGACCGGATGAAAGCCGCAACGGCCAAAGCAAGCGGTGGTGGCGGCAAGGTGCTGAAGGATGTTTCCCCGCAGGAAGGTGCCGAGGCGATCCTCAAGCTGCTGGTAGAAGAAGGCGTTCTACGCTGAATGTGTGGTTAGGGATTGATGAGCGGCCTGTGTGCGCTTGGTTTCATTTGGCTGAGGCTGCTTGGATCGAGCGCTGTACGGGTGGACTCGATCTGAGTAGCCATCACGCACCAAAGCGCTTTATTCACAGGCCATAGCCTTTATCCGCTAATGGCGCGATAGCCGAAGTTTTTACCCACAATCGCTGTTAGCCGGTCTGTGGATAATCTGTTCAGTAGCGACTGCGAGCCCTTAAGATCGAGGCTTGTGGAGAATCGATCAAAAAATGATCAAAGGGCAGTGAAATGCTGGTCAAAAATAAAATTACGGTTCACAAAGCGCTTATCCACAGGTGAGTGATGGTTAGCGTGATCGTTGTTCACAAAGTCTGTTGGTGTCTCTGTGGACAAGATGTACGAAGTAGGCTGTAGCCCTCACCACATCAGGGTTGCGCGGATTTGATCAAACTATGATCAGGTGTGTGGGAGCATGGTATCTCCGGCAGCGGAAACAATGAAGTTAAGTGCTGCAAGCGCTGTGTATAAGTCCTGCATACCTAGCAATTCTGACAGTTTTCGAAAATGCTCGAGTTGGATAGGTTTACCAAAGATTATCGCTTGAGCATCGATCATGCACGGCACGCTAAAGGCCACATGTATCCAAGGCGGGGGAGTTTCGAGGGCCTATTCGCCGTATGGGGCGTACCGGGCGATCGATGGTGGATGCCTGGCTTTCACTGGCCAATTGTTCGATTCTCACGTTGGCGGCTACCACCTGGGTAATGGCCGACGAACCTATAACCCGGTGCTGATGCGTTTTCACTCCCCTGACTCTCTCAGTCCCTTTTCCACAGGCGGGCTGAATGCCTATGCCTACTGCGCTGGTGACCCAGTTAACCGGGTAGACCCCAGTGGCGCGAGCTGGCTAAGCCACTTGATAACCGGCGTCAGAGTGCTTTCAAGTACGGTAACGGCGGGTGGGGCCGTGTTACGCACGGCGAGAAATGTGGTCAATCGGCTGGAAAGCCAGCATTCGGGCACTCTTTTGGTTAAGCCGAGCTTCAGCCAACGTGTAGGTAACATTGCTTTCGCCTGGACAGGCGTGCTGGGCGTTGGGAGCGCGGTAGCAGCCCCTATCCAAAGCGGGTCGGTGAGTAATGTGTTGACCAGTACCAGCCAACGCTTGGGTATGAGCAATGTGCTCGGCAATATTGCGGGTGGCCTGTTCTCCAATAGCGAAGCTGCACAGGCGGTTTGGCGTGGGGTGGGGCGACCAGGCGTGTCAGCGGGTAGGGTGGCGTGGGAGACTGTTTATGAAGTCACAGGCGCCAGGATGGCGGTTGAGGGGGCTACCTATTTGTTGCACGGGGCCAGGGCCTTGGGCGCGGGTATCAGCGCGGCGTACAACGCTGCGACGGACGCTTGGCATAGTTGGAGTGCGCGGCAATCATCTAGGGCTGAACCCGTGACGACAATCTCCATCAGGGAAACATCTTTGTGATTCAGTAAGGCTGTTTGATCACGGGTTTGGCTAAAGGACCTGATATTTTTGCCAGTTCTGGTGGGGCGGTGCAGGGCTTAGTATTGGGGCTGTCATCTTTCCAGCGAGAGCCGGCATGGCCACGAAAACGCGGTGTCTGGCGGTAGATAGGCAATGTACGGTCCTAGCTGGCGAGAGCGGCATCACTCGGCGTTATACGGTGTATGGCGCGCTTGCCAGCAGCGATTGCCTGATCACAGGGTTCACCGGAGAAAACCGTGATCCAGTGACCGGTTGCTACCACTTGGGCCAGGGCTACCGAACTTACAATCCGCACTTGATGCGGTTCCATTCCCCGGATGATCTCAGCCCATTTGGGCTAGGTGGCATCAATGCATACGTCTATCGTGATCCAAGCAACGCTCGGGACCCTTCGGGCCATTCACCGATAACTATTTCGGCATTCACCCAACGGATCATGACGGCGAGCTTCGGCAGTGTCTCGGTGGTTAAATCCTTGGTGAGCAAGGTCCCCTCTACTGGGCTGGAGATACTCATCTCCCGGCTCACCTTTGGGGGAGGAGCATTGTCCATAGCAGGCGCAACGGCCCAAGCGGCGGGTTGGGGTTCGGGGACGTTCGTATCCAACGTCGGTGTTGTTGTCGCAGGCACAGGCCATGTCCTTCAGCTCGCAAAAGCATTCTATGTCGGGCGAAACCAGATCTACGAGAATGTGACTGGCAACTTACGTAGTCTGATAGGTATGAAAGCGAAGGGCACGGATCATATGGTGAGTAGGCCGGCCCCATCGGCGCCGCCACCAACCCCACTTCCGCAGATGCCTGATCCTCCAGGTTTTCGGCCAAGTATGACGAGTGGTCTGTCCTATAACTCTGATTCTCCAAATGTGTCCCAGCGGTCTGCTCCTGCACAGCTGTCCTCAGGGAGTGGTGATGAGGCCTATGTTTCACGGAAGTTTTCGCAACCACCTAACTCGGACATGTCGGGCAAGGGGCAGATGCAGAGGATCCGAAAATCCATCTGAATGAAAAGGGGCAAAAAGGCCAAGCCATTCTCAGGTCCGCTGTCTCAACGCCCTGCGCTGTGTCGCACATCACGAACCCTCCGTGATGTGCGATGCAGCCCAGTTTACTGAGCCTTCACCTCTGTCAGGTAAGGAGCAGGTTCAGCGCCAAGATTGGCCAGCATGCGATCGCTGTACCAGTCAATGAAGTTCACCACGCCGAACTCATAAGTCTTCGAATACGGCCCAGGCTGGTAGGCGGTGGAGTTGATGCCACGCTGGTTCTCTTCGGCCAGCCGGCGGTCCTGGTCGTTGGTCGCGTCCCACACCTTGCGCATGCGCTCTGGATCGTAGTCCACACCTTCGACGGCATCCTTGTGCACCAGCCATTTGGTGGTGACCATGGTTTCTTGCGCGCTGATCGGCCACACGGTGAACACGATCATGTGGTCGCCCATGCAGTGGTTCCAGGAGTGCGGCAGGTGCAGGATACGCATCGAGCCCAGGTCTGGGTTCTTGATCCGGCCCATCAGCTTCTGGCAAGCCTGCTTGCCGTCCATGGTCATCGACACGGTGCCCTTGAGCAGCGGCATGCGCACGATGCGGTTACGCAGACCATGGCTTTTGTGCAGGTAAGGGATCTTCTCGGCTTCCCAGGCGGCGGCAGAGGCGGCCACGTGGTCCTTGAAGGCCTGGTCGGCACGCGGGTCGTTGGTGTCGTCCCACTCCAGCAGGGTTTGCAGCAGCTCTGGGTGGGAGCCTGAGCAGTGGTAACACTCGCGGTTGTTTTCCAGCACCAGCTTCCAGTTGGCCTTTTCCATCAAGGTGGTTTGCACCGCCACCTTGGTGTTCTCCATGTCGTACGGTTCCATGTAATGGTCCAGGGTGGCCAGGAACTCGTCGATCGCTGGCGGGTTTTGCGCCAGGCTGATGAAGATGTAACCCCCAGCGACCTTCACGTTCACAGGCTTGAGGCCGTACTGCTTCATGTCGAAGTCGGCGCCCATTTCGGTGCCGGCGAACAGCAGCCTGCCGTCCAGTTCGTAGGTCCATTGGTGGTAGTGGCAAACCAGCTTGGCCACCTTGCCTTTATCGCTGACGCACAGGCGCGAGCCGCGGTGGCGGCACACGTTATGGAAGGCATGTACCTTGCCTTCGGCACCGCGCACCACCAGGATCGGGTTGTTGCCGATCTGCAGGGTGATGTAGTTGCCCTTGGCCGGGATCTCGCAGGTCATGCCAGCGATCAACCATTCTTTCTGGAAGATCTCCTGCATGTCGATCTGGAACAGACGCTCGTCGTTGTAGAACGGCTGGGGCAGCGAGTAGGTACGCTCGCGGGTCTGCAGCATCTCGGCAGTGGCCTTGCGTGCAGGTTCCAGTGGATCGCCCAGGCTCAGGGTTGCGGTGACGTCCATCGTGTATTCCTCGGGGCCGTGTGCGGCCGGCAAAAGGTGGCTAATCGTTGTGGTGGTGCCGCAAGGCTGTCTGTTGAAAAACAGCGGATTGTTTTGCCGTGGAGTGTGCGTCCGAAGGCGCCGCGAACCGTATCCATGGGCGACATGGCCGATTTGAATTACGACGCGCCAGCCCTTGTAGTGCGGGGCTGGTCGCGATAAGCACGCCGATGTCGCTAGCAGGAATGTACGTCGTCGCAAGCTTGCGCATCATCCCAGCCATAAAAAGGCCAATCGTCGGCCGCTGGAGATGAACATGTCTGATACCTTCCTCAATCCGGTCACCACTCAGACCTGGGCCAACGGCCGCCACATCGTGCGCTGCGTCAAGGTCATCCAGGAGACCTGGGACGTGCGCACCTTCTGCTTCATGGCCGACCAGCCCATCATGTTCTTCTTCAAGCCAGGGCAGTTCGTCACCCTGGAGCTGGAAATCGAAGGCAAGCCGGTGATGCGCTCGTACACCATCTCAAGCTCGCCGTCGGTGCCTTACAGTTTCTCGATCACGGTCAAGCGCGTGCCGGGCGGGCTGGTGTCCAACTTCCTCCACGACACCATGCACGAGGGCGCCGAGCTACCGGTGCACGGCCCGGTGGGCCTGTTCAACGCCATCGACTTCCCAGGCGCCAAGGTGCTGTACCTGTCCGGCGGTGTCGGCATTACCCCGGTGATGTCGATGGCGCGCTGGTTCTATGACACCAACGCCAATGTCGACATGGTGTTCGTGCACAGCGCCCGTTCGCCGAAAGACATCATCTTCCATCGCGAGCTGGAGCAGATGGCCTCGCGCATTCCCAACTTCAGCCTGCACATCGTCTGCGAGAAGCACGGCCTGGGTGAGCCGTGGGCCGGCTATCGCGGCTACCTCAACCAACGCCTGATGGAACTGATCGCGCCGGACTACATGGAGCGCGTGGTGTTCTGCTGCGGCCCGACACCCTATATGAATGCGGTCAAGCGCATGCTCGAAGCGGTCGGCTTCGACATGAGCAACTACCACGAAGAATCGTTCGGGGCTACACCGCCAGAGGCCAAGGCCGATGCGGTGGAGCACGCCGAGCAGGCTGCCGATGCGCCGGAGCTGGATGTATCGCAGCTCAACCTGGTGGAGTTCATCGGCAGCGAGAAGAGCATCCGCGTAGCCCCTGGCGAGACCGTGCATGCAGCGGCGGCCAAGGTAGGGTTGATGATCCCCAAAGCCTGCGGCATGGGTATCTGCGGCACTTGCAAGGTACTCAAGCTGGGTGGCGAAGTGGAGATGGAGCACAACGGTGGTATCACCGAGGACGACGAAGCCGAAGGCTACATCCTGTCGTGCTGCAGCGTGCCTAAAGGGGATGTGCGCATCGATTACTGATCGGCCGGGCCGTGGTTGGGTTGAATAAGCCACGGCTTAACTGACCGGCGGTTGATCCAGGTCGGAACAAGGGGCGCGATACCCTGTCAATCTGCGGTGAAGAAACCTTGAGAATCCGATATTTAATGGCGGGGGCTCACGCTTTTCTTTATCGTGTGCGCCCTTTGCAACAACCCGAGATATACCCATGCTGGAAACCTCCCTGAATCAACTCGAGCAACTGGTCAGCGACCTGATGCAGAAAAACGCTCAACTCACCGAGCAGAACACCACCCTCGGCCAGGAACTGGCCCAGGCCAAAGAAGAGAACGAAACCCTGCAGCTGTCGCTGATGGAGCAGGAAGAGAAGCAAGGCGCCACCGCCGCCCGTATCCAGGCGCTGGTCGAGCGCGCCAGCGCAGGTGTCGTTGGCGCATGAGACTGCAAGCGCAGCCGATCAATGTCGTGTCTATTCTTGGCAACGACTATTCGATCAAGGCGCCCGAAGGCCAGGAAGAAACCTTGGCCCAGGCCGTGCGAATGCTCAATACCGCTCTGGCCGAAACCAAGCGTTCCTACCCCACCTTGATCGGCGACAAGTTGCTGGTGCTTGCTGCATTGAATCTGTGTTCCAAGCAAATTGCCCAGCAGCAAGAGCACCAACAGACATTGGCGCGAACCCAGGCGCAGATCGATGCCACGGTCGACGCCATCGTCAAGACTATCGCTGAGTCCTGACCCGCTTGGGGGCCGCATGGCGGCCCCATTGTCCTGGATCAGTGGATTAATTGCATACGAGATCGTATACACTTCGCGCAAAACAATAATGTGCGGGGGCGGGGTATGCGTATCTGGCGTAGCAGTATCCAGTGGCAATTGATTGCGAGCATGGGCGCTGCCCTGCTGGCCAGTATTCTGGTGGTGGTGATCATCTTCACGCTGACGCTCAACCGCCTGACCGAACGGTATCTGGTGGACACGGCGTTGCCGGCCAGCATCGAAGCAATCCGCAACGACATCGAGCACATGCTCGGCAAGCCCTTGGTGGCAGCAGCCGACATCGCTGGCAACACCTTGCTGCGAGACTGGCTCGCCGGCGGTGAAAACCCTGCCCAGGCTCCCGGCTTCATCGAATACCTGCAAGCGTCACGGCAGCGCAACCAGGCCTTCACCACCATGTTCGCTGCCACCGCCACGGGGCACTACTACAGCGAAAAGGGGCTGGACCGCACCCTGAGCCGCAGCAACCCCAAAGATTCCTGGTTTTATGGGTACATCGATAGCGGTGCCGAGCGCCTGGTCAATATCGATATCGACGGCGCTACCGGCGAGCTTGCGCTGTTCATCGACTACCGCGTGGAAAAGGACGGGCAGTTGGTGGGGGTGGCGGGTATGGGGCTGCGCATGAGCGAGTTGTCCCAGCTGATTCACGACTTCACCTTTGGCCAGCACGGCAAGGTGTTTCTGGTGCGCAACGACGGCCTGATTCAGGTGCATCCGGATAACGCTTTAAGCGGTAAGCGCCAGCTTGCAGAGCAGGTTGGCAGTGAGGCAGCGCAGACCTTGATGGCTTCGGCGGGCAAGCTGCAGAGCAGCCGCTTCAGCCGTGATGGCCAGACCTATGTGGCCCTTGGCCTACCGCTGCGGGACTTGAACTGGACACTGGTGGCCGAGGTGCCGGAAACGGAAATCTACGCGCCAATGCGCCAGGCGGTGTGGCTGACCAGCCTGATCGGTGGCGCGGTTGCACTGGCGTCGCTACTGCTGGTGGTACTGCTGGCGCGCGGCCTGGTCAGGCCTATTCGGCGGGTCACCGATGCGCTGGTGCAGATTGGCAGCGGCAGCGGCGACCTCAGTCATCGTTTGGACGATGCCCGCCAGGATGAACTGGGTGACCTGGCGCGGGGGTTCAACCGTTTCCTCGACAGCCAGCGTGGCCTGATCGGCGAGGTGCTGCATACCAGCGAACGCCTGCATCAAGCTGTCGCCCAGGTGGCCCAGGTAGTGGATAACACTGCTGAGCGCTCCGGGCGTCAGCAGGAAATGACCGAAATGGTTGCCACCGCGGTGCACGAGATGGGCCTGACCGTGCAGGACATTGCCCGTAATGCCGGTGATGCGGCCCAGGCGTCGCAATCGGCGCGGGATGAAGCGTTGCAGGCGCGCGAAGTGGTGCGGCGCTCCATCGAGGGTATCGAGGGTATGTCAGGTGATATCGGCATGGCTGCCGAAGCGGTGAGCCAGTTGGCCGACGAAGTTGCCTCGATCGACGAAGTATTAGCGGTGATTCGTAGTATTTCCGAACAGACCAACCTGCTGGCCTTGAATGCCGCCATCGAGGCGGCCAGGGCAGGGGACATGGGCCGTGGGTTTGCTGTGGTGGCCGATGAAGTGCGTACCCTGGCCCGGCGCACGCAACTGTCCACCGATGAGGTGCAGCAGATGATTCAGCGCCTGAAGCAAGGCGCAGGCTCTGCCGTGAGCTCGATGCAGGCCGGGCAGCGCGCGACCGGCAGTGGTGTGGCGTCGAGCCAGCGTACTGGGGCATCGCTGGGCGCGATTACCGATCAGGTTGAACACATCAGCGACATGAATCATCAGGTGGCGACGGCAACCGAAGAACAGTCGGCGGTGACCGAAGAGATCAACCGGACGGTTCAGGGCATTTCCGACCTGGCGCGGGACACCGCTGCCGAGGTACAGGGTTGCCGTGAGCAGTGCCAAGCGTTGCGCACACTGGCCGATGACCTCGCGCGGCAGATGGGTGGGTTCAAGCTTTAGGTTGCTGGAGCGGGTGTGTGGGGTTTTTGCGACACGAAGACGCTCCGGGGGCATGGCTTGGGATTTTTTGTGGTGCAGAAATCGAGCGCCGCCCGCGCGGCGCATCGCGAGCTGCGCTCGCTCCTACGTTTGTTTCGGGCCAGTAACGCCTGTGGCAGACGCGCGCGACCGCCTTGTTCGTACGACGCGATAGTGCGCCATGCACCAAGGCGTCCGCGCGCAAATCCCACAGGATTAATTGGCCCGAAACAAACGTAGGAGCGAGCGCAGCTCGCGATGCGCCGCGCGGGCGGCGCTCGATTTGCGCACCACAGAAATTCCCAAGCCAAGCCCCTAGATCGCGCGCCCCCTGCAGGAGCCGCCTCGTGTCGCGAAAAGAGGGCGAAACCCCCTCAGCCCTCCGTCAGGCGCCGATGATGCTACGGATATCCGCCGCCAGCTCACGCACCCGCTCTTGCTCGGTATCCCACGAGCACATGAACCGCGCGCCACCACTGCCAATGAAGGTATAGAACCGCCAGCCCTTGGCCCGCAGTGCTTCAATCGCAGGCTCCGGCATTTGCAGGAACACCCCGTTGGCCTCTACCGGGAACATCAATTCTACCCCCGGCAGGTCAGCGACCAGCGATGCCAGCAACTGCGCGCATTGGTTGGCGTGGCCGCCATGACGTAACCAGGCGCCATCTTCCAGCAAGCCCACCCACGGCGCCGACAAAAAGCGCATCTTCGAAGCCAACTGCCCGGCCTGTTTGCAGCGGTAGTCGAAGTCTTCGGCCAGCTGGCGGTTGAAGAACAGGATCGCCTCGCCCACCGCCATGCCGTTCTTGGTACCGCCAAAGCACAGCACATCGACGCCTGCCTTCCAGGTCAGCTCGGCTGGGCTGCAGCCGAGGAACGCGCAGGCGTTGGTGAAGCGTGCGCCGTCCATGTGCAGGTTCAGGCCCAGCTCCTTGCAGGTGGCACTGATGGCCTTGAGCTCGTCAGGGCGGTAGACGGTCCCCACCTCGGTGGCCTGGGTGATGGTGACCACCCGCGGTTTGGGGTAATGGATGTCTTGACGCTTGAGCGCCACTTCGCGAATCGATTCGGGCGTCAGCTTGCCATTGACGCTGCCTGCGGTCAGCAGTTTGGAGCCGTTGGAGAAGAACTCCGGCGCGCCGCACTCGTCGGTTTCGACGTGGGCGGTCTCGGAGCAGATCACGCTGTGGTAGCTCTGGCACAGCGAGGCCAGGGCCAGGGAGTTGGCGGCGGTGCCGTTGAAGGCGAAAAACACTTCGCAGTCGGTTTCAAACAGCTTGCGGAAGTATTCCGAGGCGCGCTCGGTCCACTGGTCGTCGCCGTAGGCGCGGTCGTGGCCGAGGTTAGCCTTTTCCATCGCGGCCCAGGCTTCGGGGCAGATACCGGAATAGTTGTCGCTGGCGAATTGTTGGCTTTTGTCTGTCATCACACGGTCCTGTGTACGGCGCAGAATCGCACTCTAAACCATCGCTTCGCAGCTTGCCTATACAAGTTGTACGTTGGCAGACAATGGGGGCCTGGGTTACCCCGTTCGCTATACCGGTAAGCCCCTGGGGTCAGCTCAAAGGTCGAACAAGCACTACAAGCGATGCATACGCGGGCGGGACGACGACGATTTGGCGGACGGCAATCTGGAAGTACTGGCCATCTTCCTGGTATACCGAGCCGGTCTTCAACCGCAAGAAGGTGTCGGCCAGAGGACCATCATCCATTTCATATGCAGGCTCGCCGAGGAGCCCTTTAATAACCACTACTCCAGTTTCGCCTTGTTTGGGCGGACGATGGTGTTGTACCTGCTGAGACGGTTGCTGTGCACCGTGGTCAGGCATGGAGTAAACCGAGTTCAGCTCCCATGTAATTTGTTCGTCGTTTATCGTTACGCGATGAACGATAGGGGACGAAATTACATATTGTGGATGGGAGTCCGTATCGGTTGAATGCATCAGAAGCGTTTTTACATCAGGGTCGGTGATGGGAGCATTCATATAGAAGAATTCAATATCGTCGATCATTACGATGTCCTCTCGAACGTAGGATTGATAGGCGGGTCATAAAGAACTGCCATCCTCTATCCGCTGATGCCGATATGGCCCCACGCCGTACAGTGTATGAACACTGGCGCCGATATTGAACTGTCAAAAATGTCAGTTGAGCGCGGGCTCAACGGGATTTGCCTAACTTGGTAATTGCGCGTTAGGCGTAATAAAACAATGGCCTTGCAGCATTCTTTGGAGTAAATCCTATCTGTTTGATTTACAACTTATGAAACTTCAGCTACGGCCACATTTGTTAGAGCCTCGGACGTTGCTCGTTATGCTCACCACCCGATGCATCCAGGACGCTTGCATGCATCCCTCAGTTGAGTATCCGCGCGAGCGAGCGGCGCTCCCCGTGTTCAACGCGAGGCCAGCGCTTGCCCCTCTTGCGCAACCAATGTCGTAAACGCGCCATTGCAAGGCGTGCGCAGGCATCTGACCCACCCCGGCCAGTCATACCATCGCCACAAAGGGCCACAGTGCCCTACGACAAAAAACGATCGCTGCCGGGAGATACACGATGTTCAGCAAGCAAGACCAGATCCAGGGTTATGACGATGCACTGCTGGCGGCGATGAATGCCGAAGAACAGCGTCAGGAAGATCACATCGAACTGATCGCTTCGGAGAACTACACCAGCAAGCGCGTCATGCAGGCCCAAGGCAGCGGCCTGACCAACAAGTACGCCGAAGGTTACCCAGGCAAGCGCTACTACGGTGGCTGCGAGCACGTCGACAAAGTCGAAGCGCTGGCCATTGAGCGAGCCAAGCAACTGTTCGGTGCCGATTACGCCAACGTTCAGCCGCACTCCGGCTCCTCGGCCAACGGTGCCGTCTACCTGGCCCTGCTGCAGGCCGGTGACACCATCCTGGGCATGAGCCTGGCCCACGGCGGCCACCTGACCCACGGCGCCAAAGTGTCGTCCTCGGGCAAGCTGTACAACGCAGTGCAATACGGCATCGACACCAATACCGGCCTGATCGACTACGACGAAGTCGAACGCCTGGCTGTCGAGCACAAGCCGAAGATGATCGTTGCCGGTTTCTCGGCCTACTCCAAGACCCTGGACTTCCCACGCTTCCGTGCCATCGCTGACAAAGTGGGCGCACTGCTGTTCGTCGACATGGCACACGTTGCCGGCCTGGTTGCCGCTGGCCTGTATCCCAACCCGATCCCGTTCGCCGATGTGGTCACCACCACCACCCACAAGACCCTGCGCGGGCCACGTGGCGGCCTGATCCTGGCCAAGGCCAACGAAGAAATCGAGAAGAAGCTCAACGCCGCCGTTTTCCCAGGCGCCCAGGGCGGCCCGCTGATGCACGTGATCGCCGCCAAGGCCGTGTGCTTCAAGGAAGCACTCGAACCCGAATTCAAGAGCTACCAGAAACAAGTCATCGAAAACGCCCAGGCCATGGCCCAGGTGTTCGTCGACCGCGGCTACGACGTGGTTTCCGGTGGCACCGACAACCACCTGTTCCTGGTCAGCCTGATTCGCCAGGGCCTGACCGGCAAAGATGCCGACGCCGCCCTGGGCCGCGCGCACATCACTGTCAACAAGAACGCCGTGCCGAACGACCCGCAGTCGCCGTTCGTCACCTCCGGCCTGCGCATCGGCACCCCGGCTGTCACCACTCGCGGCTTCAAGGTCACGCAATGTGTGGCCCTGGCCGGTTGGATCTGCGACATCCTCGACAACCTCGGTGACGCTGACGTCGAAGCCGATGTGGCGAAGAACGTCGCGGCGCTGTGCGCTGACTTCCCTGTTTACCGCTGAGTGGAGTAAACGACCATGCAACGCTATTCGGGCTTCGGCCTTTTCAAACACTCCCTCAGCCACCACGAGAACTGGCAGCGCATGTGGCGCACGCCGACCCCTAAAAAGGTCTACGACGTGGTTATCGTCGGCGGTGGCGGCCATGGCCTGGCCACGGCCTACTACCTGGCCAAGGAGCATGGCATCACCAACGTCGCGGTGATCGAGAAGGGTTACCTGGGCGGCGGCAACACTGCCCGTAACACCACCATCGTGCGCTCCAACTACCTGTGGGACGAATCGGCGCACCTGTACGAGCACGCCATGAAGCTGTGGGAAGGCCTGTCCCAGGACCTGAACTACAACGTGATGTTCTCCCAGCGTGGCGTCTACAACCTGTGCCACACCCTGCAGGACATGCGTGACTCCGAGCGCCGCGTTTCGGCCAACCGCCTCAATGGCGTGGATGGCGAGCTGCTCAACACTGCCCAGGTCGCGGCCGAAATCCCGTACCTGGACTGCTCGAAAAACACCCGCTACCCGATCCTCGGCGCGACCGTTCAGCGCCGTGGTGGCGTTGCCCGCCACGACGCTGTGGCCTGGGGCTATGCACGTGCCGCCGACGCCCTGGGCGTGGACCTGATCCAGCAGACCGAAGTGATCGGTTTCCGTAAGGAAAACGGCGCGGTCATCGGCGTGGAAACCAACAAAGGCTTCATCGGCGCCAAACGTGTGGGCGTGGTCACCGCCGGTAACTCCGGGCACATGGCCAAGCTCGCCGGCTTCCGCCTGCCGCTGGAATCGCACCCGCTGCAAGCGCTGGTATCGGAACCGATCAAGCCGATCATCGACTCGGTGATCATGTCCAACGCCGTACACGGCTACATCAGCCAGTCCGACAAAGGTGACCTGGTGATCGGTGCCGGTATCGACAGCTGGGTCGGCTATGGCCAGCGCGGTTCGTACCCGGTGATCGAGCACACCCTGCAGGCGATCGTCGAGATGTTCCCCAACCTCTCGCGCGTGCGCATGAACCGCCAGTGGGGCGGCATCGTCGACACCTCGCCGGACGCTTGCCCGATCATCACCAAAACCCCGGTCAAGAACATGTTCTTCAACTGCGGTTGGGGTACTGGCGGCTTCAAGGCGACCCCTGGTTCGGGCAACGTCTTCGCCGCGAGCCTGGCCACGGGCGAAATGCACCCACTGGCCGCGCCATTCTCCATGGACCGTTTCTACAACGGCGCACTGATCGACGAACACGGCGCCGCCGCCGTCGCCCACTAACCGGAGACACCGTCATGTTGCATATTTTCTGTCCCCACTGCGGCGAGCTGCGCTCCGAAGAAGAGTTCCACGCCTCTGGCCAGGCACACATCGCCCGCCCGCTGGACCCAAACGCCTGCTCCGACCAGGAGTGGGGCACCTACATGTTCTACCGTGACAACCCACGCGGTATTCACCACGAACTGTGGGACCACGTTGCCGGCTGCCGCCAGTACTTCAACGTCACCCGCGACACCGTGACCTACGAAATTCTGGAAACCTACAAGATTGGCGAGAAGCCGCAAGTGACCGCCAGCGGCAAAGCCGCAAGCGTAGCGTCCACCGCTAAAGGCCAAGGGGAAAAAGTATGAGCCAGACCTATCGCCTCGCCAGCGGCGGCCGTATCGACCGCAGCAAGGTGCTGAACTTCACCTTCAACGGCAAGACCTACCAGGGCTATGCCGGTGACAGCCTGGCCGCCGCGTTGCTGGCCAACGGCGTCGACATCGTAGGCCGTAGCTTCAAGTACTCGCGCCCACGCGGGATCATCGCCGCAGGCACCGAAGAGCCGAACGCCATCCTGCAGATCGGCTCCAGCGAAGCCACCCAGATCCCCAACGTGCGAGCCACCCAGCAGCCGCTGTACGCGGGCCTGGTCGCCACCAGCACTAACGGCTGGCCGAACGTCAATAATGACGTCATGGGCATCCTGGGCAAGGTCGGCGGCAGCATGATGCCGCCGGGCTTCTACTACAAAACCTTCATGTACCCCAAATCGTTCTGGATGACTTACGAGAAGTACATCCGCAAAGCCGCCGGCCTTGGCCGCGCACCTTTGCAAAACGACCCAGACACTTATGACTACATGAACCAGCACTGCGACGTGCTGATCGTCGGTGCTGGGCCTGCTGGCCTGGCCGCTGCGCTGGCCGCTGCCCGCAGCGGTGCCCGCGTGATCCTGGCTGACGAGCAGGAAGAGTTCGGTGGCAGCCTGCTCGACACCCGCGAAACCCTCGATGGCAAGCCTGCCGCCGACTGGGTGCATGCCGTGGTCAAAGAGCTGGAAAGCCTGCCGGAAGTGACCTTGCTGCCACGTGCCACGGTCAACGGCTACCACGACCATAACTTCCTGACCATCCACGAGCGCCTTACCGACCACCTCGGCGACCGTGCCCCGATCGGCCAGGTACGCCACCGCGTGCACCGTGTCCGCGCCAAGCGCGTGGTCCTTGCTGCCGGCGCCCACGAGCGCCCGCTGGTGTACGGCAACAACGACCTGCCGGGCAACATGCTGGCCGGCGCTGTGTCCACCTACGTTCGCCGCTACGGCGTCGCCCCGGGCCGCAAGCTGGTGCTGTCGACCAACAACGACCACGCCTACCGCGCAGCGCTGGACTGGCACGACGCAGGCCTGCAGGTGGTCGCCATCGCCGACGCCCGCCACAACCCACGCGGCTCGCTGGTTGAAGAAGCCCGTGCCAAAGGCATTCGGATTCTCACCTCCAGCGCGGTGATCGAGGCCAAAGGCACCAAGCACGTCACCGGCGCCCGCGTGGCGGCTATCGATGTGCAGGCGCACAAGGTCACCAGCCCCGGTGAAACCCTCGAATGCGACCTGATCGCCACCTCCGGCGGCTACAGCCCGATCGTGCACCTGGCTTCGCACTTGGGCGGTCGCCCGGTGTGGCGTGAAGACATCCTCGGTTTCGTGCCGGGTGATGCCCCGCAAAAACGCGTTTGCGTCGGTGGCATCAACGGCGTCTACGCCCTGGGCGATGTGATTGCCGATGGCTTCGAAGGCGGTGTTCGCGCAGCCACCGAGGCCGGCTTCAAGGCCACGGTCGGCAGCCTGCCGAAAACCGTTGCGCGCAAGGAAGAGGCCACCGTGGCACTGTTCCAGGTGCCCCACGACAAAGGCACCGCCCGCGCACCCAAGCAGTTCGTCGACCAGCAGAACGACGTGACCGCCGCCGCCATCGAACTGGCCACCCGCGAAGGCTTCGAATCGGTCGAGCACGTCAAGCGCTACACCGCGCTGGGCTTCGGTACCGACCAGGGCAAGCTGGGCAACATCAACGGCCTGGCCATCGCTGCCCGCTCGATCGGCATCACCATCCCGGAAATGGGCACCACCATGTTCCGCCCGAACTACACGCCGGTGACCTTCGGCGCAGTAGCCGGCCGTCACTGTGGTCACCTGTTCGAGCCAGTGCGTTTCACCGCACTGCATGCCTGGCATGTGAAGAACGGCGCCGAGTTCGAAGACGTTGGCCAGTGGAAGCGCCCTTGGTACTTCCCCAAGGCCGGTGAAGACATCCATGCTGCCGTGGCCCGTGAATGCAAGGCCGTGCGCGACAGCGTAGGCCTGCTGGACGCCTCGACCCTGGGCAAGATCGACATCCAGGGCCCGGATGCGCGCGAGTTCCTCAACCGCATCTACACCAACGCCTGGACCAAGCTCGACGTGGGCAAGGCCCGCTACGGGCTGATGTGCAAGGAAGACGGCATGGTCTTCGACGACGGCGTAACCGCCTGCGTCGGCGACAACCACTTCATCATGACCACCACCACTGGCGGCGCCGCCCGTGTGCTGCAATGGATGGAGCTGTACCACCAGACCGAATGGCCGGAACTGAAGGTGTACTTCACCTCGGTCACCGACCACTGGGCGACCATGACCCTGTCCGGGCCGAACAGCCGCAAGCTGCTCAGCGAGCTGACCGACATCGATATGGACAAGGAAGCCTTCCCGTTCATGACCTGGAAAGAAGGCAACGTTGGCGGCGTACCAGCCCGTGTGTTCCGTATTTCGTTCACCGGTGAGCTGTCGTACGAGGTCAACGTGCAGGCCAACTACGCCATGGGCGTGCTGGAACAGATCATCGAGGCCGGCAAGAAGTACAACCTGACCCCGTACGGCACCGAAACCATGCACGTACTGCGTGCCGAGAAGGGCTTCATCATCGTCGGCCAGGATACCGACGGTTCGATGACCCCGGACGACCTCAACATGAGCTGGTGCGTGGGCCGCAACAAGCCTTACTCGTGGATTGGCCTGCGTGGCATGAACCGCGAAGACTGCGTACGGGAGAACCGCAAGCAGCTGGTGGGCCTCAAGCCGATCGACCCGACCAAATGGCTGCCCGAAGGCGCCCAGCTGGTGTTCGATCCGAAGCAGCCGATCCCGATGGACATGGTCGGCCACGTGACCTCCAGCTATGCCTCCAACTCCCTGGGCTATTCGTTTGCCATGGGCGTGGTCAAAGGTGGCCTCAAGCGCATGGGCGAGCGTGTTTACTCGCCGCAGGCCGATGGCAGCGTGATCGAAGCGGAAATCGTGTCTTCGGTGTTCTTCGATCCGAAGGGTGAGCGGCAGAACGTCTAAGGCCCCGGATGGTGGCGCAGCCCGCATACAGTGCTGCGCCACCCTGACGAACAAGAATTCAAGGCAGGTAAGAAATGAGCGCTATCAACGTCTTCCAGCAAAACCCCGGCGCCGAGGCCAAAGCCCAGTCGCCACTGCACCACGCCGACCTGGCCAGCCTGGTTGGTAAAGGCCGCAAGAACGCAGGCGTCACCCTGCGTGAAAAGAAATTCCTCGGTCACCTGACCATCCGCGGGGACGGGCACAACCCAGAGTTCGCCGCAGGCGTGCACAAGGCGCTGGGCCTGGAGCTGCCGGTTGCTTTGACCGTGGTGGCCAGCAACGACATGTCGCTGCAATGGATGGGCCCAGACGAGTGGCTGCTGATCGTACCCGGCGGCCAGGAACTGGCGGTCGAGCAAAAACTGCGTGCAGCCCTCGAAGGCCAGCACATTCAGGTGGTCAACGTCAGCGGTGGGCAAAGCCTGCTGGAGTTGCGTGGCCCGAACGTGCGCGAAGTGTTGATGAAGTCCACCAGCTATGACGTTCACCCCAACAACTTCCCGGTCGGCAAAGCCGTCGGCACCGTGTTCGCCAAGTCGCAACTGGTGATCCGCCGCACTGCCGAAGACACCTGGGAGCTGGTGATCCGCCGCAGCTTCGCCGACTACTGGTGGCTGTGGCTGCAGGACGCATCGGCCGAGTACGGCCTGAGCATCGAGGCCTAAGGAGAACAGAGCATGAGTCGGGCACCGGATACCTGGATTCTCACCGCCGACTGCCCGAGCATGCTCGGCACTGTCGACGTGGTGACGCGTTACCTCTTCGAGCAGCGCTGCTACGTCACGGAGCACCACTCCTTCGATGACCGGCTGTCGGGGCGTTTTTTCATCCGCGTGGAGTTCCGCCAGCCGGACGATTTCGACGAGGCCGGCTTCAGGGCCGGCCTTGCCGAGCGCAGCGAAGCGTTCGGCATGGCCTTCGAGCTGACCGCCCCTAATCACCGCCCCAAGGTGGTGATCATGGTGTCCAAAGCCGACCATTGCCTGAACGACCTGCTGTATCGCCAGCGCATCGGCCAGCTGGCCATGGATGTGGTCGCGGTGGTGTCCAACCACCCAGACCTTGAGCCATTGGCGCACTGGCACAAGATCCCTTATTACCACTTCGCCCTCGATCCGAAGGACAAGCCTGCGCAAGAGCGCAAGGTGATCCAGGTGATCGAAGAAACCGGGGCGGAGCTGGTGGTGCTCGCCCGCTACATGCAGGTGCTCTCGCCCGAGCTGTGCCGGCGACTGGACGGTTGGGCGATCAACATTCATCACTCGTTGCTACCAGGGTTCAAAGGTGCCAAGCCTTATCACCAGGCCTACAACAAGGGTGTGAAGATGGTCGGTGCAACGGCGCACTACATCAACAACGACCTCGACGAAGGGCCGATCATTGCCCAAGGTGTGGAGGTGGTGGACCACAGCCATTACCCGGAAGACCTGATTGCCAAAGGGCGTGACATCGAGTGCCTGACCCTGGCGCGGGCGGTGGGGTATCACATCGAGCGGCGGGTGTTCCTCAACGCCAACCGTACAGTCGTTCTCTAAGCACCAGCTCCGGGCTGTTCACGGTCAAAGCCACTTCAACAGATAAAGTGCAGGCCCAAGGCCTTGCGCCCAACGCTGGGGGAGCGGCTACAGCCGCGACCAGCCCGGTGCAGTTTCCAACCGCTGATTGCCCCCTATTTCTGCCACGACACACTGCCGTTAAAAGGTATCTCCCTGTCGTTTCCAGTCAGTGCAAATTGCCGTATCAGGCCCACAATTCTCTGCATTCCAGAAACACATGCCGCCCATGGATGGCGGCGCGTTCCACCACCGCTGCATAAATACAAATCAAGCGAGGTAAGAGCATGTCTGGCAATCGTGGAGTGGTGTATCTCGGCGCTGGCAAGGTCGAAGTACAGAAGATCGACTACCCGAAAATGCAAGACCCACGCGGCAAGAAGATCGAGCACGGCGTGATCCTCAAGGTGGTTTCCACCAACATTTGCGGCTCTGACCAGCACATGGTCCGCGGCCGTACCACTGCCCAAGTCGGCCTGGTTCTGGGCCATGAAATTACCGGTGAAATCGTCGAGATGGGGCGTGATGTCGAGCGCCTGAAAATCGGTGACCTGGTGTCGGTGCCGTTCAACGTCGCCTGCGGCCGCTGCCGTTCGTGCAAAGAAATGCACACCGGTGTCTGCCTGACCGTCAACCCAGCGCGCGCTGGTGGCGCCTACGGCTATGTCGACATGGGTGACTGGACTGGTGGTCAGGCCGAGTACGTGCTGGTGCCGTACGCCGACTTCAACCTGCTGAAACTGCCGGATCGCGACAAGGCCATGGAGAAGATCCGTGACCTGACTTGCCTGTCCGACATCCTGCCCACCGGCTACCACGGTGCCGTCACCGCCGGTGTAGGCCCTGGCAGCACCGTTTATGTAGCGGGTGCCGGCCCGGTGGGCCTTGCCGCTGCTGCCTCGGCGCGCCTGCTGGGTGCGGCCTGTGTGATCGTCGGTGACCTGAACCCTGCTCGCCTGGCCCATGCCAAGTCCCAGGGCTTCGAAGTGGTCGACCTGTCCAAGGACACCCCACTGCACGAGCAGATCGTCGACATCCTCGGTGAGCCGGAAGTGGATTGCGCGGTCGATGCTGTCGGCTTCGAAGCCCGCGGCCACGGCCACGAAGGTGCCAAGCATGAAGCCCCGGCCACTGTACTGAACTCGCTTATGCAAGTGACCCGCGTGGCCGGCAGCATCGGTATCCCGGGCCTGTACGTGACCGAAGACCCAGGCGCGGTCGATGCCGCTGCCAAGATCGGCGCGCTGAGCATCCGCTTCGGCCTGGGCTGGGCCAAGTCGCACAGCTTCCACACCGGCCAGACGCCGACCATGAAGTACAACCGCCAGCTGATGCAGGCGATCATGTGGGACCGCATCAACATTGCCGAAGTGGTGGGCGTGCAGGTGATCAACCTGGATCAGGCGCCGGAAGGGTATGGCGAGTTCGATGCAGGGGTGCCGAAGAAGTTTGTGATTGACCCGCACAAGATGTGGGGGGCGGCGTAAGGTCGTAAAAAGATGCCCTCTTCTGAGGGCATCTTTGCCTAGTCACGGTCTGCAGGTCTTATTTGCTTATCGTCAGGCTTACCGATCAAAGGCGATCTTTTCATCCAAGCGCATGGCAGGTCGAACCTGCGTCCTAAATCTTACCGTTTGAGGCAGTTGATGCTTGCACGGACGGCAGTGTCGGATCATGCCCATCACTCGACTACCGATGTGTTTCTTTTTCCTCCTCGCTCTGTACAGCAAGCACCGAGCCTTTGTTATCTGTAGCCAGCAAGCCATTGCCGTCGGCTGATTGCTGCTCAGCCAGTGGCATGTCCGTCGCTCGGAAGATGCTGCGATGGTTGGCGCCTGCCTTGACAGTGACGAGTTTGTTGCCTTGGTAGAAAAAAATCGCAGGGTTCAGTGATGGTTTCATGGCGACGGCCTCTGACATAGGTGCTGATTGAGAATTATTTTCAGATAGAACACTGTTTCAGGAAGTCTTGCTGGCTAATAAGGTGCCGTAGCCTATAGCTGTCTAAGGCTGGCTATCACCTCTTGAATTGCCTCACGCTCCTCGATTACGAGTGCGATTTTTTTGTTGTAATAAGCAATTGAGGCTTCATCGCGGTTTGCCAGATAACCGTAGGACAGGTTAGGGCGGTGGTCAGAAAGTGAATGCACGAACCTATTCAGGTTGTCTCGGAATTGCTTCTCTGTTTCGGCGAGCTTTTTCCGCTGCTGCGGTATGTAGGCGTTATATTGTTCGTGCAGACGTTCAAGTTTTTTTGTGCCTGGTTTAAGTTCGTTGAGAAGAGCGTCTAGTTTCTTTTGTAGATGTGAGTTATAAAAAGGGGGCGACGACACTGCTTCGTCATAAGTGGGGAGAGGGGCTTCAGGATTCGCTGCATACATTTCGTTGAGTTGAGACTTTAGCTCTTTTATTTTCTTTATTTGAACTGGAGGCTTTGGGCGAAATGTATGCCCAAACAGACTACGAATGCGAATATGCCCTGAAACATCTGCATAGTTCACTGGGTCATCCCCACAATAGTTGAAAGCATTGATTCCGCCTCCGGCGAATGGGCTCAAGTTATCAGGGGCAAGAAAACGCATTAGTTTAAGACTGTAAGGTCTATAGCCGTTACCTAGCATTTGGTAGCCACTGTTTGCTTCTAGGTGTTCACCATTGAACCCCAGCAGTGTAAGCGCCGATGGTAAAGTAGGGTCATGCCCATAAGGCGAATAGTTATGTATCTCATGTTTTTCCTTGCCTTTTACGGTAAGCACCGAACCTTTGCCATCGACAGCTAGCAAACCAGTGCTACTGGCTGGCTGCTGCTCGGCCAAGGGTATGTCTGCGGTGCGGAAGATGCTCCGAGGGCTGGCGTCTTGCTTGACGGTGATAAGTCTGTTGGCTTGGTAGAAAAAAATGACGCTGTTCCCAGATTTGCACATGACGTCGCCCCTTACAGCGTGGATAAATATGTTGGTCCAGTGGCTATTTTGAGCAGTTGTCAGAACATTGAAACTGGCAAAAGTGATAGGTAGCAGTGGGGCTGCAACCTGCCGATAACTGGCCCGGAACAAACCTCCAGACTTTCAGTCAAACCCCTCGATTCCCCCGGCCACCCCGGCCCATGAGGTCCCTCCCGATGAAAGCATTCACCCTGGCAACCTTGATGACCCTGGCCGCAAGCCCGGTGTTCGCCTTCAATCTCGGTGACGCGGCCAATGCCGTCTCTGCCATGCAGAACCCGCAGCGACAAGGCCAGGTGCAAGCCCCTGCAGCGCAAGCCAATCTGCTCAATACCCTAGGCAGCCAACTGAATATCACCCCCGAACAGGCCGTGGGCGGGGCAGGGGCGATGCTGGGGCTGGCGCGCAATAACCTCAGCAGCGATGAGTACGGGCAATTGACCAAGGCTGTACCAGGGCTGGACCTCCTGTCCGGGGCCAATGCCTTGGGCGGGCTGAATGGCTTGGGGGCTTTGCTGGGAGGCGAAAAGGGCAGCCAGTCGGCGCTGGATAAGGCTCTGGGCAACGATGTGCAGAACCGCAGCGACCTGGACACCGCCTTCAAGGCACTGGGGATGGATACCGGGATGATTGGGCAGTTCGCGCCGTTGATTCTGCAGTACCTGGGGCAGCAGGGCATTGCTGGGTCGTTGCTGCAGAACCTGGGTAGCCTGTGGACTACCCCTGCGCCATTGGCTCAGCCTTCGGTCTGATGGCTGAATGCCGGCCCTATGGGGTTCAATCTGAGCCTTTTAGCGCCTGTGAGATCGAGCGCCGCCCGCGCGGCGCATCGCGAGCTGCGCTCGCTCCTACGTTTGTTTCGGGCCAGTAACGCCTGTGGCAGACGCGCGCGACCGCCTTGTTTGTACGACGCGATATTGCGCCATGCATCAAGGCGTCCGCGCGCAAATCCCACAGGATCAATTGGCCTGAAACAAACGTAGGAGCGAGCGCAGCTCGCGATGCGCCGCGCGGGCGGCGCTCGATCTGCGCCCCACCGAAGAGCTAACGCCGAGCCCCAGCACTAGCCCCTATGTGGGCGGGTTCACCCATGAATGCGCTGATGACTTCACCATCGCCTTCGCGGGTAAATCCCCACAGTTGCAAGCTTGCTCAAGCGGCTTCTGTGAAGTCCACCAGGCGCACCGGGCGGCGGAAGCCAGCTGTCAACACCGCCAGGTAAGCAAGCCCCAGGGCGAACCAGCACAGCCCAATCACCAAGGTCAGCGCCGACAGGCTGGTCCACAGCCACAGGGTCAGCGCCAAGCCCACCAGGGGTACTACGCCATAGCTCAGCAGCCCTTTGAGGTCACGCTGCGCAGCGTGGTCCACCAGATGGGTTTTAACCACCGCCAGGTTCACCGCCGAGAACGCCACCAACGCACCGAAGCTGATCAGCGACGCCAAAGTCGCCAGATCGATCACCACCGCCAGCAGCGAAAACGCCGACACCAGCGCAATGGCGAACACTGGCGTGCCGAAGCGGGGCGAGAGGTAACCAAAGCTGCGCCGGGGCAGCACGTTGTCGCGCCCCATGGTGAACAAAATACGTGACACCGCCGCCTGTGACGCCAGTGCCGAACCCAGGCTGCCAGCTACGAACGCTGCGGTGAAGAAATTGGCCAGAAACTGCCCCCCAGCCTTGAACATCACCTCGTTGGCGGCCGCATCAACGTTGCTGAAGGTGGTGCCAGGCAGCACTAGTTGGCTGACGTAGGCCAGCACGGTGAACAGCAGCCCAGCGAACAAGGTGGTGAGGATGATCGCCCTTGGCACGTCGCGGCGAGCATCGCGGCATTCTTCGGCCAACGTCGAAACGGCATCGAAGCCTAGAAACGACAGGCACAGTACTGCAGCACCGGCCATGATCGGGGCGTAACCGGGTTTGGAGCCATCGCCCAGCAACGGCGACAGCAACTCCAGCGGCTGGCCGGTCAGCGAGTGACACGACAACGCAACGAACACCACGATGAACACGATCTGCGCGCCGACGATCAGGTTGCTGGCCTTGGCCACCGAGTGGATGCCGATCACGTTGAGCAAGGTCACCAAGGCGATGCAGGCCAGCACGAAGACCCAGGCGGGCACGGCCGGGAAGGCAATGTTGAGGAACAACCCGATCAGCAGATAATTGATCATCGGCAGGAACAGGTAGTCCAGCAGCAGCGACCAGCCTGCGAGAAACCCGGCATTTGGACCGAAAGCCATGTTGGTGTAGGAATATGCCGAGCCCGCCACCGGAAAACGCTTGACCATAAAGCTGTAGGACGCGGCGGTGAACAGCATCGCCAGCAGGGTGACCAGGTAGGCCCCGGCGGTGCGGCCCCCGGTGAGCTCGGTGACGATGCCGTAGGTGGTGAAAATCGTCAACGGCACCATGTACACCAAACCAAAGAAGACCAGGGCAGGAAGCCCGAGAACGCGGCGCAGTTGCGCGGTGCTAGCGGCATCGCCGGCGGAGTGTTGACTGCCCATCGGAAAAACCTGTGTTTGTTTTTGTTGACAGATTTTTATCCGCTTTGCCCTGCGGCATCAACGAAAGATTCGCTAATACAAATTATAAAGGCAGCTTCTAATCGGCTCGCCGAGCCCATCAGCACTGGGCGCGCCAGCTCTTGGCTTCATGCAGGGCAGGGCTTGCCCCGAAATGTTTGCGATAACTCGAAGGGGCAATGCCGACCGTGGTGCGGAAGGCTACGCGGAAGCTTTCCGTCGAAGTGAAGCCGCAGGCTTCGGCGATATCGTTGGTATTGCCAGCGGTGCTTTCAAGCAACTCCCGGGCGCGGCTGATGCGCTCTTGCTGCAGCCATGCTTTGGGGGCAAGGCCAGTGGTTTCCTTGAAGCGGCGCAGGAAGGTACGTTCGCTCATGGCCATTTTCTCGGCCATCTGGCAGATGCTGATCGGCTGCTCCAGGTTTTCCCGCGCCCATTGCAATACCCGGCTCAGCTCGTTGCGCGGCGCTTTCATGATCGGCATCGGAATGAACTGAGCCTGGCCGCCGGTGCGCTGCGGCGCCATCACCAGGCGCCTGGCCACGGTGTTGGCGACGTGGGTGCCATGATCGCGCGCCACCAGGTGCAGGCAGGCGTCGATACCGGCTGCGCTGCCAGCTGAGGTAATCAGTTGGCCGGCGTCGACATACAGCACGTTAGGGTCGACCTCGATATGCGGAAAGCGCGATGCCAGCTCATGGGCGAACTGCCAATGGGTAGTGGCGCGCCTGCCGTCGAGCAGGCCTGTGGCGGCGAGTACGAATACACCGGAGCAGATCGACAGCAGCCGGGCACCGCGAGCATGGGCTGCGCGCAGTGCGTCGAGCAGGGCAGCGGGCGGTGCTTCGTGGCGGCTACGCCAGCCCGGCACGATGATGGTCTGCGCCCTGGCCAGGCCCTCGAGCCCAGCGTCTGCGCTGATACGCACGCCGCCTGCGGCATGCATGGGCCCATCATCGACCGCGACCACTTGGTGTTGATACCAAGGGATGTCCAACTCCGGGCGGCGCAGGCCGAAGATCTCGACGGCGATCCCAAATTCAAAGGTGCACAGCCCTTCGTAGGCCAACGTGGCGACCAGCCCTGGCATCTCGCTCATTTGGCGGAATTTTCCCAATTGTTGACGGTAAACGCACTGTAGCGAACCGGTTCACATTCCTACAATCCCCGCTCATATAAGACCAAAGCATGCAGCGCATGATGCGACCGACGGCTTTGCTGCGCGCTCTTGCGCAGGCTGGATGTTGAGCCAAGTCTCACTGAGCACCCACAGCGTGACCGTGGACCTGAATGATTGCTTGAGGGACCGAGCGATGATGTTGATGACGCTACTGTTCGTGGTGGCCATGGCCAAAGCCTGTGGCTACCTGTTGCACCGGATTGGGCAGCCGCAGGTGGTGGGAGAGATGATCGCCGGTTTCCTGATTGGCCCGGTGGTACTTGGGCAGTTGTTCCCAGGCCTGCAGGCCGCATTGTTCGACCCGGATGACACCGCGCAGCTCAGGGCTTTGAGTGAGTTCGGGTTGCTGCTGTTCATGTTCGTCATCGGCGCAGAATTCCGGTTCCCTGCTGGCGAGCGCCTGGGCGGCGTCAAGGCCTCGGTGGTGGGTGTGTTCAGTATCGCGCTGCCGTTTCTGCTGGGGACCGCGCTGGCGCCATGGTTGTACGCCCGCTTCGCGCCGCCCAGCGTGTCGCTGCTGGCATTTACCTTGTTCATCGGCACGGTGTGCTCGGTCACTGCCTTCCCCGTGCTGGCGCGTATCCTCAAAGAGCACGGCCTGCTGGCTTCGCAAGAGGGCGCAGTGGCCATGCTTGCCGCGGCCATGAGCGATGTCGGCGCCTGGTTACTGCTGGCGTTGGTGGCCATGGTCCACAGCAACGACGGCAACCTGCCGCTGCTGGCGGCACGGGTCGCTGGCCTGCTGGTTCTGGTGGCGTTCTCGCTGCTGGTGCTGCGCCCGGCACTGGCGCGTTGGCTGGCCGGTTGCAGTGGATACGGGCAACCCCAGGTGCTGTTGGGGCTGCTGGCCGGGGTCATGGTCTATGGCAGCCTGACCCACTGGCTGCAGGTACATGCGGTATTCGGCGCGTTTCTGTTCGGGCTGTGCCTGCCGCGTGACGAACATTTGTTGCAGATGATCATCGAGCGCCTGGAACACCTGGCCCTGATGGTGTTCATGCCCTGCTTCTTCGCCCTGGCGGGCCTGAGCACCGCCCCGGGTGCGTTCGCTGAAACTGGCTTGGGCGCACTGGCCTTGGTGCTGCTGGTGGCAGTGGTCGGCAAAGTCGCCGGTAGTGCCCTGGGCGCGCGTCTGGTGCGTTACCCCTGGCGCACGTCGCTGCGCATCGGTGTGTTGATGAATACCCGTGGCCTGATGGAACTGGTGGTGCTCAAGATCGGCCTGGACCTGGGCCTGATCAGCGCCCAGCTGTTCACCCTGCTGATCGTCATGACCATCGTCACCACACTGATGACCGGCCCATTGCTGACGCTGCTCAGTCGTCGCCAGCCGGCACTGCTGGCACTGCAGCAACCCTGATTCACCACAAAAACAAGGCGCGCGCTACAGGAAAGACGTGCCTGCTTGCCAACCCAAGGAGCTTCGCCGATGGATGCACTGGAACAGCAACTGAGCCAACACTTCGACACCATCCTGGCCGATGAGACGCGGATGAAACAGATCCGCAACGCGTTCCGGCGCAACGGTTACTTCAACTTCAAGGACTTCACCTTCCTGCCTCGCGGCCTGCTGGAGGACGTGCACGGTGAGGTGCATCAGTTGCTCGATGACCACTCGGTACGTCGCGACGTGACCGTGGCTTCGACCGGCAACACCTACCGCAAGATGTACAACGTCAACCAGCCAGAGATCAAAAGCAGTGGCAACCTGATCCCGGCGATCTACGAATCGCCTGCGGTGCAGCGTTTTCTCGGCAATATCGCAGGTGATGACCTGGCGGCCTGCTGGGAGCAGGAGCAGTACCTAATCACCAAGCTCAGCCACCCAGGCGATACCCACGGCTGGCATTGGGGCGACTACCCGTACACCCTGATCTGGATCATCGAAGCGCCCGAGGACCCGGCCATCGGTGGCGTACTGCAGTGCGTGCCCCACAGCGAGTGGGACAAGAAAGACCCGCAGATCTGGCAGTACATCCTGAACAACGACATCAAGTCGTATCACCACCTCAAGGGTGATGTGTACTTCCTGAAATCCGACACCACGCTGCACCACGTGGTACCGATCCAGCAGGAAACCACGCGAATCATCCTCAACACCTGCTGGGCCAGTGCCCATGACCGGCGCACCGACGTAGCCCACGAGAGCATCGACGTGATCTGGGGCACCGAGCACCGCGGCCACGACGCCTGATCGGCTGCACGCCTGGGGCACAGGCCCCAGGCCTTTTCGGATTTCTTAACCTCTTTTGCAAGGAAACGCACATGTCCATCTCCCAGGAAACCTTCCAGTCCGATTCCGCCTACGTTGTGCGCAGCGGCGATGTTTCGCTCGAGCTCGAACTGTTCATGAACGAGCACATCGACAGCATCCTCAAGCACCGCGCCACCGAGCACCCGTTCCTCAATACCTATGCAGCCGAAGGCCTGGATGCCGAGCAGAGCAAGGTGCTCTATCTGGAAACGCTGCACTACTTCAAGTTTCTGCCGTTCTATGTCTGCGGTATCTCGACCCTGACCCGCGATGAAGCCGTGCTGCGCGCCATTGCCTTCAATGCCCGCGACGAGCTGGGCGAAACCCATTCGCACTCGGACCTGTACCGCAAGTTCCTGCTGGACAAGGGCATCAGCGCCGAGGAAATCGACGGCTACAAGTGCCTGCCCAGCACCCAGGCACTCAACGACGGCATCTGCGCGCTGTACACCACTCCGCCGCTGCAGAAGGCTTTGGGCGGCCTGTTCGCCGACGAGGCAATGTCCGCCTCGATGGTCAGCAAGTACAACGATGGTTTGATCAAGGAAGGCATGAGCGCCCAGCAGCGCTTCTTCTGGACCCTGCACATGGAGGTGGAAGTGGGCCACTCCAACGCCGTGTTCAACATCATGGAAAAGCACCTGCAGACCCCTGAGCAGCGTGCGCTGTTCGTCGAGGGTATCCAGCAGTACCTGCACCTGATGGAAATCTACTGGGACGGTATCGCCCGCAAGCTTGGCAAAGGGCTGCCGGCATGAGTGCAGACAAAGACGCCAGCGCAGGTGCCGGCATCTTCTATGGCTTGGGTGCGACCTTGCTGTGGGGGTCGTACCCACTGTGGTACAAGCCACTCGGCCAGCTCGATGCCTACCACCTGCTGTCGTGGCGGATCGTCTTCGCCGAGCTGTTCCTGGTCGCCCTGCTGGTGGTCAGCGGGCGGGTGGGCAAGCTGCGGGCAACCCTGCCGACCATCCGCGCCCAGCATGTGCTGACGGTCGCTGCGGTCCTGGGGTTGTGGTGGCTGATGTACATCTACGGGATCATGACTGGGCGTGTGCTGGAAGTAGCCTTCGGCTACTTCCTCAGCCCGATCATGAGCATGGCGGTGTCACGCCTGCTGTTCAAAGAGCGCCTGAGCGGGCTGCAAGTGCTGGCCATCGGCCTTGCCGTGATCGGGGTGACGCTGATGGCGTTCGAGCTGCTGAACCTGCGCTCGTTCCCATGGATCGCGCTGATCATCGGCTCATGCTACTCGTTCTACGGCATCTTCAAGAAGAAAGTGCCGGGTGACCCGGTGGTGATCCAGACCCTGGAGATCATGGCACTGTTGCCATTCGCCATGGTGTTCCTGGCTTACGCCGGCAGCCAGGGGCTGGGGCATCACTTTGGCCTGGCGCTGGGCACCGATCTGCTGCTGGCGGCAACGGGGCTGATTACGGTGCTGCCACTGTGGTGGTACAGCCTGGCGGCCAAACAGTTGTCCATGGTCACCCTGGGCTTCTTGCAGTTCGTACCACCGATCTGCAATTTCCTGCTGGCCGCATTCGTTTATGGGGAGCATGTCTCGCCGCTGAAACTGGTGGCGTTCCTGTTCATCTGGGTGGCGCTTGGCGTGTTCACCTGGAACTCGGTGCGGGCCCAGCGGGCAGTGGTGCAACAGGCGGGCGCGAAACTGCGCACGGCATGAGAAGTTGCCGGGTGCCTTAAGTGGCACCCGGCTTTGCGAGATCAAGGAGTTGTGATGAAAAGAATCGCAGTTGTCGGTTGTACCGGTGCCGTTGGCCTGACCATGCTTGAGCTGCTCGGCCCGACCGAGCTCGAGGTGCTCTGCATGGCCTCGCCGCGCTCTGCTGGCAAGCTTTTGCAGGTAGGCGGGCGGGACTACCTTATCGAGCCATTCTCGGTCGAGGCCTGCGCCACCTGCGATGTGGTGTTCCTGTGTGTTTCCGGGGAGTTCGCCCTCAAATACGGCGAACAGCTGGCACAGTCTTCGGTGGTGATCGACAACTCTTCGGCGTTCCGTTACCACCCGGATGTGCCATTGCTGGTGCCACCGATCAACGGCAAAAGCTACAAAGGCGAATACCTGATCGCCAACCCTAATTGCTCGTCGGCTATCGCCTTGATGGTGCTGGGCCCGCTGCACCAGGCGTTCGGCCTTGAAAGCGCGATCATTTCCACCTACCAGGCCGCCAGCGGTGCCGGGCAGCCGGCGATGCTGGAGCTGCGCGAGCGGGCGGGTGGTTTCGAGGACTATGGCCTGGACAACGGCAGCGAGAACTTCGCCCATAACCTGGCCTTCAACGTGATCCCGCAGGTCGACCGTTTCGAAGACAACCTCTACACCCGTGAGGAAATGAAGGTGGTGTGGGAGTTGCGCAAGGTACTTGGCGAGCCGCGCCTTGCCATCAGCACCACGGCGGTGAGGGTGCCGACCCTGCGCTCCCATGCCGAAAGCCTGACGCTCAAATTCAAGCAGCCTATTCACTCGCTGGAGGGGGTGCGGCGGCTGCTGGCCGAAGCGCCTGGGGTTGAACTGGTGGATGACCCGGCAGCCGGGCGCTACCCGATGCCGATGACCTCCACCTACAAACATGCAGTGGAGGTCGGGCGGATTCGCTTCAACCTCATCTACGGCCAGTACGGTCTGGACCTGTTCATCAGTGGTGACCAGCTGCTGCGCGGGGCGGCGTTGAACGCCTTCGAGATCATGCAGCTGGTGAAACGCTAAGCGGCAGGCTCAGCGCATCTCGGCGCGTAAAGCCTCGATGCGCTGGTCCTTCTCCAGCCACAGCTGGTTGACCCAGTCCTGCACGGTCTGACGGAAGGCGGGATCGTTTTCGTAGTCTCCGGCCCACAAGGCTGGGTCCAGCTCACGCACGTTGATGTCGATGATCACCCGGCTGATGCTGCCATTGAGCAAAGCCCAGAAGCCCGGCGCCTGCTCGCCGGGGTAGACGATGGTGACATCCAGCAATGCATCCAGTTGCTCGCCCAGCGCGGCCAGCACGAAGGCCACCCCGCCGGCTTTGGGTTTGAGCAGGTGGCGGTAGGGCGACTGCTGCTCGCAGTGCTTGGCTTGGCTGAAACGCGTGCCTTCGAGGTAGTTGACCACGGTCACCGGCTGGCGCTTGAACAGCTCGCAGGCAGCCTTGGTGATTTCCAGGTCCTTGCCTTTGAGGTGCGGGTGTTTCTCCAGAAACGCCTTGCTGTAGCGCTTCATGAATGGGTAATCCAACCCCCACCAGGCCAGGCCCAGCAGCGGCACCCAGATCAGTTCTTTCTTCAGGAAGAACTTGAAGAACGGTGTGCGGCGGTTGAGGCTTTCGATCAGCGCCGGGATATCGACCCAGCTTTGGTGGTTGCTCACCGCCAGGTATGAGGTGTCTCTGCGCAGGTTCTCGACGCCGCGGATGTCCCATTGCGTGGGGATGCACAACGCGAAAATGGCTTTGTCGATTTCTGACCAGGTTTCAGCCACCCACATGACCGCCCAGGACGCATAGTCGCGACCACGGCCGGGCAGCACCAGCTTGAGCAGGGCGAAGACCAGCAGCGGGCAAATCAATACCACGGTGTTGAGCAGCAGCAGGGTGGTGGTGAACAGGCCGATTAGCAGGCGACGCATAGGGAAACTCTTGTTGTAGGAATGAAACGGTTGGCAATGATAAGCAGGGTGGCAGCCAACGCCAAACATCCAGTGCCAAGTGGCAGGGACAAATGTTTCACATTATGTTGTTTAACCTGGGTACCGACGAACCTATCCTGCCAGTGCAGTCTAAGCACTGACTCTTTTCAAGGAAGCCTGCCCTGTGAAATCTTTGCTTGCCCTGCTGTCGTTGGTGGCGCTACCGGTCATGGCCGCTGACCCGACGCTATACGGCCGTTACGAGAACATCGCCCTGCCTGAACTGGGGCAGACCCTCAAAGCCAAGATGGACACCGGTGCCTATACCGCGTCGCTGTCTGCCAAGGACATCGAGCGCTTCACCCGCGATGGCGAGGATTGGGTGCGGTTCCGCTTGGCCACCAAGGATTCGGACGGCAAGGTGTACGAGCACAAGGTTTCGCGCATCAGCAAAATCAAGGGCCGCGCCGATGAAGAGGACGAGGGCGATGTGCCTGAGCTGTCCAAGCGCCCGGTGGTAGACCTCGAGCTATGCCTGGGGGATGTGAAGCGCACTGTTGAGGTCAACTTGGTGGACCGCAGCAATTTCAACTATCCGCTGCTGATAGGGGCCAAGGCCCTGCGCGAGTTCAAGGCGGCGGTGAACCCAGCCAAGCGGTTCACCGCTGGCAAGCCGGACTGCTGATACCGCCCGGCGTGGCCTGTTTTTCAAGCTGATGGGGCTGTGGCGACCATCGATGGGCGCTGGCTGACCTCGGCATACCATGCCGCCAGGCCAGGCTGGCGCTCACGCCAGCCAAACTGCGGCTGACGCAGGTCCAGGTAGCCCAACGCACAGGCCACGCCAATCGCCGCCAAGTCGAACCCCGATGCAAGCTGGGCCAAATGCTCCTGTTCGAGGTTGGCCAGGCTGCGCCGGATCTTGTCGGCCTGGGCGTTCAACCAGCCGTCCCAGCGTTTCTCTTCGGGGCGTAGAACGCTCTCGTAACGCGATGCGACCGCTGCATCCATGATCGCATCGGCTTGGGAGGCCAGGGTCATGCGCCGCCAGCGTGCCGCACCCTCGCGTGGCAGCAGGGCTGGGCCAACATGCTGCAGGTCGAGGTACTCGCAAATCACCCGGCTGTCGTGCAGCACGGTGCCGTCCTCCAGGCGCAGGGCCGGAATCTTGCCGATCGGGTTGCCCTGGTTGAGCTGCTCGTCACCATTGACCGGCGTGATGTTCACCGGCTGCAGGGTCACCCGCTGCAGTTGGCCGGTCTCGTGCAGCACCACCATCACCTTGCGTACGAATGGCGACAGCGGCGAGTGGAACAGGGTCATCGTGCTCATGGTTCAGTTGCCTTGCAGGCTGGGTGGCAGGCATACGCCGGTGCCGCCGATGCCACAGTAGCCGTCAGGGTTCTTGGCCAGGTACTGCTGGTGGTAAGCCTCGGCGAAGTAGACGGTTGGCGCCTGATCGATTTCGGTGGTGATTTCACCGTAACCGGCCTTGGTCAGCTCCGCCTGGAAGGCCTCGCGGCTGGCCTTGGCCTGTTCGAGTTGTTCCGGGCTGGTGCAGTAGATGGCCGAGCGGTACTGGGTGCCGATGTCGTTGCCCTGGCGCATGCCTTGGGTCGGGTTGTGCAGCTCCCAGAACATTGCCAGCAGTTCCTGGTAGCTGACCTTGTCCTTGTCGAACGCCACCAACACCACTTCGGTGTGGCCAGTCAGGCCTGAGCAGACCTCTTCGTAGGTTGGGTTCGGGGTAAATCCGCCTGCATAGCCGACCACTGTGCTGACCACGCCTTCGCGCTGCCAGAAGCGCCGCTCGGCGCCCCAGAAGCAGCCAAGGCCGAAGATGGCGAAATCGATGGCGCCTTCGAAGAATGGGCCGAGCAGCGGGGTGTCCTTGAACACGTAATGGAACTCGGGTAACTGCATGGGCGTCTCGCGGCCAGGCAGGGCTTGCTCCGCGGTTGGCAGGACGTTTTTGTTCACTAAGATTTCCGAACGCAGGACCATGGCTGTTCCTCTGAGTATCTGTGAATGGGGGTGGGGACCGTTTGCGGGTGAACCCGCGCTTTCTGGACCCGAATGACGTCTAGTGTGCCCCAGCTTGGCGCTGCTGTCAGGCCATTGGACCGCGCGGATAGCGCTTGAGTTTTGCTTCCAGCTCACTGCCCGGTATCGGCCGGTCGAACAGGTAGCCTTGGCCGACATCGCAGCGGTGCCGGCGCAGGAACGCCAATTGCTCTGGCGTCTCGATGCCCTCGGCCACGACCTTGAGCTTGAGGTTGTGGGCCATGGCCACTACGGCCGAGGTGATCTCCATGTCGTCCTGGTTATCGGGGATCTCGTTGATGAAGCTGCGGTCGATCTTGATGATATCGATCGGAAACTTCTTCAGGTAGCTCAACGACGAATAACCCGTACCGAAGTCGTCCATCGCCAGGGTCAGGCCCAGGGCCTTGAGCTCGTCGAGCTGGCGGTGGGTATCTTCGCTAGCTTCGAGCAGCAGGCCTTCGGTCAGCTCCAGCTCCAGCAGATGCGCAGGCAGGCCTTCTTCTTTGAGAATCGAGGCGATGGAGGCGACCAGGTCAGGGTCGGAGAATTGCTTGGGCGACAGGTTGATCGCCACCTGCAGGCAGCCCATGCCGGCTTGCTGCAACTGCTGGCTCATGCGGCAGGACTGGCGCACCACCCACTTGCCGATGGGGATGATGAGCCCGGTTTCTTCGGCCACGCTGATGAACTGGTCTGGGCGGATCATGCCGCGTTCGGGGTGGTTCCAGCGCAGCAGCGCCTCCAGGCCCAGCAAGCGGCCACTGCGCAGGCACAGCTTGGGCTGGTAGAACACCTCGAGCTCGTTCTGGGTTAGCGCGCGGCGCAGGTTGTTTTCGACGAACAGCTTGTAGCTGGCCTCGGCATTGAGCACTTCGGTGAACACCTGCACCTGGTGCTTGCCGTTGGCCTTGGCCTTGTGCAGGGCAAGCCCTGCATTTTTCATCAGCGTCGTCGGGTCGCTGCCATGCAGCGGTGCACACGCAAGCCCCACGGAGGCGGTGACGTTGATCAGCTGGTTGTCGACGAACATCGGTTTATCGAGGGTTCGCAGCAGTTGCAGGGCGACCCCCTGGCCTTCTTCCAGGCCTGTGTCATCGAGCAGTACGGCGAACTCGTTGCTGGCGAAACGCGCCAGCACACCGTTGGCGCTGAGGCTGTTGCGCAGGCGCCGGGCAAGGCTGATCAACAGTTTGTCGCCGGTCTGGTGGCCGAGGCTGTCGTTGATCCGCTTGAAGTTGTCGATGTCCACCAGCAGCAGGCAGATCGGTTTCTCGCTGTCGCGGGCGAAGCGCTCGTCGAGCTTGCGGATGAACGCCGGGCGGTTGCCCAGATTGGTCAGGTTATCGGTGTAGGCCAGCCGTTCGATGCGCTGTTGGGCCAGCTTGCTCTGGGTGATGTCTTCATAGATGCCGATGTAATGGGTCAGCTCGCGGTTGTCGCCGTACACCTTGGAGATCGACAGTTGGCCCCAGTAGGGTTCGAGGTTTTTGCGCCGGCTCTTGAATTCGCCCTGCCAGCTGTTGCCCATGGCCAGGCTCGACGGTGAGTCGAACAGCAGCTCGCTGAGGTTTTCCAAGGCGGGCAGCTCGGCCAGGTGATGGCCTTGGACTTCCTCGGTGCTGTACTGGGTGATCGCCGTGAAGCTTGGGTTGACGTACTCCACCACACCGTCGCGGTTGACCAGCAGGAAGGCGCTGGCGCTTTGCTCGACCGCCCGCTGGAACAGGTGCAAGGCGCTGGCGGCGGTTCGCCGGTTGTGGTTGGTGATGACCTGGGCGAACTGGTCGGCCAGCTCGCCGGCAAAGGCGATTTCATCCGACTGCCAGGCACGTGGTTGGGCGGTCTGCTCCAGGCACAACACACCGACCACTTGGCCATCGACGCGGATACTGGCGTCGAGCATGGCGTTGTTGTCCGCGTACAGGCTTTCTGCCAGCTCGCGGGTACGCGGATCGTGCTTGGCGTTGTGGGCGTCGATGGCACGGCTGGCGTGCAGGGCTTCGAGGTAGTCCGGAAAACGGCTGGCGTCAATTGGCTCGGGCAAGCGATGGACCTGCTCCTTGTGCAGCCAGGCACTGATCGGCTGCAGGCGTTGTTCGTCCAGGTACCAGATGCTGGCGCAATCGACCTTGTAGATTTCACAGGCACTACGGGTGATCAGCTCAGCCGCTTCGAGCAGCGAGTTCTCGGCACTGTACCGCTGCCGGGCCAGGCGCAGAATAAGATCCTGCTGGGCGCGCACGCGTTCCAGGTGCTCGAGCTGTACCTGCTGGGCGCGTTGGTTGATCTGCAGGGCTAGTTGCAGGCGGTTGTTGCGTGATTCCAGGTCACTGGAGTCGGCTTCGCCTTCTTCTTCATCATCGAGCACTGTCAGGAACCCGCGCAGCAACTGGCGGTTGTGCTGCTTGAATGCCTCGCCGGCCTCCAGCAGACGCAACGCACGGGCCTGGGTGTGCAAGGTGTAGCGCACGCGGTAGTAACCGCGCTTGTTCAGTTGCAGCTGAATTTCATCGTGCAGCCGGTAGCGCGCCTCGGGTTCCATCAGGCTGGCGTAGGGTGAATCGACCAGGGCGCACAGTTGTGGCGCGGGCATGCCGAATTGGCGGTCGCAGGCCGGGTCCAGGTACAGCATCGCCCAGCTCGCTTCGTTGAGCCTTTCGAAACGCAGCATGCCCAGCCGCGAGGGCACGGGGAGCGGCGTGACGACCTCGGCCGCCACACGGCTAGCGGCATCGGGTTGGCTTTTCATCGAAGACTCGCTTGAAGGGGACGCGGCCTGGACGGCTGCGTATCTGGCAAGGTTGCATCATGTCCCGGAGGCTGGCAAGCGGCCATGAGGGCTGTCTTGTAGATGTTTCGGCTGGAGGGGCGAAATCCTTAATTTGTCTTGAGTGATTTGGCGCCTGTGAGATCGAGCGCCGCCCGCGCGGCGCATCGCGAGCTTTGCTCGCTCCTACGTTTGTTTCGGGCCAGTAACGCCTGTAGCAGGCGCGCGCGACCGCCTTGTCTGTACGACGCGATATTGCGCCATGCACCAAGGCGTCCGCGCGCAAATCCCACAGGATCAATTGGCCGGAAACAAACGTAGGAGCGAGCGCAGCTCGCGATGCGCCGCGCGGGCGGCGCTGGATCTCACACGCCCACCCCCTAACGGCGGACAAAAAAAGCCCCGCCAATTGGCGGGGTTGAGGTACGAGCGTGGCAGCTCGAAAAAGGTGCTGCCCCTCGCCGGGAGGGGCAGTGTGCCGCATTACAGCAGCATGGTGCGGATATCGCCCAGCACGTCACCAAGACGCTTGGTGAAGCGTGCGGCGGCCGCGCCGTTGATCACACGGTGATCGTAGGACAGCGACAGTGGCAGCATCAGCTTCGGCTGGAAGGCTTTGCCATCCCAGACGGGCTGCATGGTCGCCTTGGAGACGCCCAGGATCGCCACTTCCGGCGCGTTGACGATCGGCGTGAAGCCGGTGCCGCCAATGTGGCCGAGGCTGGAGATGGTGAAGCAGGCGCCTTGCATGTCGTCAGCCGACAGCTTCTTGGTGCGTGCTTTCTCGGCCAGTGCAGCGGCTTCGGCAGCCAGTTGCAGCAGGCTCTTCTGGTCGACGTTCTTGATCACAGGGACCAGCAGGCCGTCCGGGGTGTCCACGGCAAAGCCGATGTGCACGTACTTCTTGCGGATGATGGCCTTGCCGCTTGGTGCCAGCGAGCTGTTGAAGTCTGGCAGTTCCTTGAGCAGGAATGCGCAGGCCTTGAGCAGCAGCGGCAGCACGGTCAGCTTCACGCCAGCCTTCTCGGCCACGGCCTTCTGCGCAACGCGGAAAGCTTCCAGCTCGGTGATGTCGGCCGAGTCGAACTGGGTCACGTGCGGCACGTTCAGCCAGCTGCGGTGCAGGTTGGTGGCGCCGACCTGCATCAGGCGGGTCAGGGCGACTTCTTCCACTTCACCGAACTTGCTGAAGTCCACTGCCGGGATCGGCGGGATGCCAGCGCCGCCGGTGGCACCGGCGGCCGGTGCTTCCTTGGCCTTCTGCATCATCGCCTTGACGTAGACCTGCACGTCTTCCTTGAGGATGCGGCCATGCGGGCCGGTGGCCGCAACGGCGCCCAGATCGACACCAAATTCACGGGCCAGTTGGCGAACCGCCGGGCCTGCGTGGACCTTGGCGTTGCTGCCGGCTGCCGGCGCAGTGGCAGCCGGAGCAGGGGCGGCAGCGGGTGCCGGGGCAGCGGCTGGCGCGGCGGCAGGCGCCGCCTCTGCCTTGGCTGGCTCGGCAGCGGCCGGGGCCGGTGCAGCAGCCGGGGCGGCGCCCGCGACCTTGAGCTTGAAGATCAGGTCGCCAGTGCCGACTTCGTCTTCGAGCTTGCACAGCACTTCTTCGACCACGCCAGCGGCTGGCGATGGGATTTCCATGGAGGCCTTGTCGGACTCCAGGGTTATCAGCGACTGGTCAGCTTCGACGGTGTCGCCGACCTTGACCAGCACTTCGATGATCTTGGCCTTGCCCGACGAGCCGATGTCCGGCACGTGGATGTCTTGCACGCTGGCAGCAGCCGGGGCTGCGGCCGGAGCAGGGGCAGCTTCGGCAGCCGGAGCCGGTGCTGGTGCTTCAGCAGGCGCGGCGGCGGCGGCCGGAGCCTCAGGCGCCGCAGCAGCGGCGCCCTCAGCTTCCAAAACCAGCAGTTCGTCGCCTTCTTTCAGGCGATCACCCAGCTTGACCTTGAGCTCTTTGATCACACCGGCCTTGGGCGCAGGGATCTCCATGGAGGCCTTGTCGGACTCCAGGGTCAGCAGGCTCTGGTCAGCCTCGATACGGTCACCGACCTTGACGAACAGCTCGATGATTTCACCTTCACCGCTGCCGATGTCAGGTACGCGAATGAGTTCGCTCACTTAAAAATACTCCTCAGCAGTCCAGTGGGTTGCGCTTGTCCGGGTCGATGCCGAACTTGACGATGGCGTCAGCCACAACCTTGGGTTCGATCTCACCACGGTCAGCCAGGGCTTCCAGGGCAGCCAGCACCACGAAGTGGCGGTCGACTTCGAAGAAGTGACGCAGCTTCTTGCGGCTGTCGCTGCGACCGTAACCGTCGGTACCCAGGACTTTGAACTCTTTGCTCGGTACCCACTGGCGAATCTGCTCGGCGAACAGCTTCATGTAGTCGGTGGAGGCGATGACCGGCCCTTTACGACCGTTCAGGCACTGCTCGACGTAGGTCTGCTGTGGCTTCTGGCCAGGCTTGAGGCGGTTGGCGCGTTCCACGGCCAGGCCGTCGCGACGCAGTTCGTTGAAGCTGGTGACGCTCCACACGTCGGCACCGACGTTGAACTCTTCACGCAGGATCTTCGCCGCTTCGCGGACTTCGCGCAGGATGGTGCCCGAGCCCATCAGCTGTACGTGGTGCGCAGCTTCGCGGGTATCTTCCTCGAGCAGGTACATGCCCTTGATGATGCCTTCCTCGACACCGGCCGGCATGGCTGGCTGCTGGTAGGATTCGTTCATCACGGTGATGTAGTAGAAGATGTCCTGTTGCTCTTCGGTCATCTTCTTCATGCCGTCCTGAATGATCACCGCCAGCTCGTAGCCGTAGGTCGGATCGTAGGTGCGGCAGTTCGGGATGGTACCGGCCATCATGTGGCTGTGACCGTCTTCGTGCTGCAGGCCTTCACCGTTGAGGGTGGTACGGCCGGCGGTACCGCCGATCAGGAAGCCACGGGTGCGGCTGTCGCCAGCGGCCCAGGCCAGGTCGCCAATGCGCTGGAAGCCGAACATCGAGTAGAAGATGTAGAACGGCAGCATCGGCTGGTTGTGGCAGCTGTACGAGGTACCGGCAGCGATGAACGACGACATGGCGCCGGCTTCGTTGATGCCTTCCTCGAGAATCTGGCCCTTCTTGTCTTCGCGGTAGAACATCACCTGGTCTTTATCGACTGGCTCATAGAGCTGGCCGACCGACGAGTAGATACCCAGCTGGCGGAACATGCCTTCCATACCGAAGGTACGGGCTTCGTCCGGGATGATCGGCACGATGCGCTGGCCGATGTCCTTGTCCTTGACCAGCTGCGCCAGAATACGCACGAAGGCCATGGTGGTGGAGATTTCGCGGTCGCCCGAGCCGTCCAGGATCGCTTTGAGCGTTTCCAGTGGCGGGGTCGGTACGCTGAAGCTCTTGGCCCGGCGCTGTGGCACGAAACCGCCCAGGGCAGCGCGGCGTTCGGCCAGGTACTTGGCTTCGGCCGAACCTTCTTCGGGTTTGAAGAATGGCAGGTTTTCCAGCTCGGCATCCTTGACCGGGATGTCGAAGCGGTCACGGAAGTGGCGCAGGCTGTCGACGTCGACCTTCTTGGTGTTGTGCGCGGTGTTCTTGGCTTCGCCGGCACCGGTACCGTAACCCTTGATGGTCTTGGCCAGGATGACGGTAGGCTGGTCTTTGTGGTTCACAGCCTGGTGGTAAGCCGCGTAGACCTTGTACGGGTCGTGGCCGCCACGGTTGAGCTTCCAGATCTCGTCGTCGGACAGGTCTTCGACCATGGCCTTGAGCTCTGGGGTGTTGAAGAAGTGCTCACGCACATAGGCGCCGTCTTTGGCTTTGTAGTTCTGGTACTCGCCGTCGATGACTTCGTCCATGCGGCGCTGCAGGGCACCGTTGGTGTCCTTGGCGAACAGTGGGTCCCAGAAGCGGCCCCAGACTACCTTGTTGACGTTCCAGCCACCGCCACGGAACACGCCTTCGAGTTCCTGGATGATCTTGCCGTTGCCGCGAACCGGGCCGTCGAGGCGCTGCAGGTTGCAGTTGATGACGAAGATCAGGTTGTCCAGCTTCTCGCGGCCGGCCAGGGCGATCGCGCCCAGGGATTCGGGCTCGTCGCACTCGCCGTCGCCCATGAAGCACCAGACCTTCTGCTTGCCGGCAGGGATGAAGCCGCGCGCTTCCAGGTACTTCATGAAACGCGCCTGGTAGATGGCCTGGATCGGGCCCAGCCCCATCGAAACGGTCGGGAACTGCCAGAAGTCAGGCATCAGCCATGGGTGCGGGTACGAGGACAGGCCTTTACCGTCCACTTCCTGGCGGAAGTTGTTCATCTGCTCTTCGCTGATGCGGCCTTCCATGAAGGCACGGGCGTAAACGCCTGGCGAAGCATGGCCTTGATAGAAGATCAGGTCGCCGCCGTGCTCTTCGGTCGGAGCCTGGAAGAAGTAGTTGAAGCCGATGTCATACAGGGTGGCACTGGAGGCGAAGCTGGAGATGTGGCCGCCCAGGTCCGAGTCCTTCAGGTTGGTGCGCATCACCATGGCCAGCGCGTTCCAACGCACCATCGAGCGAATGCGGCGTTCCATGAACAGGTCGCCAGGCATGCGTGCTTCGTGGGTGACAGGGATGGTGTTGCGGTATGGCGTGGTGATCGCGTACGGCAGCTGAGAGCCACTGCGGGTGGCCAGCTCGCCCATGCGGGTCATCAGGTAATGAGCGCGGTCTTCGCCTTCTTTGTCGAGGACCGACTCCAGGGCATCCAGCCATTCCTGGGTTTCGATTGGATCGAGGTCTTGCATGGCTTGCTCCAGGGCGGAAAGGCCACCAGAATCGGGGGCCTGAGTTTGCGACTGGCCTTATGGGCAGACGTCGTGAATTCTTGGATTACCGGGGTGTCTCCCGGCGCCGTGTAGTTTTACTACATTTGCTCGGGCATTTCATGCTTTTGCAGCTTATGGGTAGTAGTAAAACTACACAAATGCGACGTTTGGTCGCACCTCGGCTTGTGAGGAAAATCGTTCATGTTGGTTGGCGGTGTGCAGCGAACAGGTGGATCGTGATGTTTCTTGCCAATGATTCGTTTTTTTCAGCTATTTCCAACTTTTGTACGACAGTCCAACCGTGGTCCGGCAACCTCGCGGCCGCTTTTTCCCCTTCATTTCACGCCGATCAAGGATAGACCATGCGCCTGCCTTTGCCGCCCGCACTGCCTGTTTCACTGCAACCGTTGGTCGTACGCAATCAGCAGTTTTTGAGCGATGCGGTGGCGGGCCACGCTGAACTCGACCTGCAATCGTGGTCTGCGCTGCACCGCCAGCAGTTCGACCAAGTGGCCGCCGCCAGTGACTTCGTGCTGGGCCTGGCACAACGCGAGCCGACGATGCTGTTCGCCCTGCTCGCCAGCGGTGAGCTGGATCGCCGGTACGCGCCCGGCGAGCTGCGTGGGCACGTTAGCGCTGCGGCCCAGGCCGCGCAAAGCGAAGAGGAACTGGCGCGTAACCTGCGCCGCGAGCGCAACCGCCAGCAACTGCGCATCATCTGGCGTGACATCACCCGCCAGGCCGAGCTGGGCGAAACCTGCCGCGACCTGTCCGACCTTGCCGACGCCGCCATCGACGAAGCCTACCAATGGCTGTACCCGCGCCACTGCCAGCAGTTCGGCACCCCCATCGGCAACCGCAGCGGTCAGGCACAGCATATGGTGGTGCTGGGCATGGGCAAGTTGGGGGCGGTGGAATTGAACCTGTCGTCGGACATCGACCTGATCTTCGCCTTCCCAGAGGGCGGCGAGACACAAGGGGTCAAGCGTTCGCTGGACAACCAGGAATTTTTCACCCGCCTTGGCCAACGCCTGATCAAAGCCCTGGACCCGGTCACCGTCGACGGTTTCGTGTTCCGGGTCGACATGCGCCTGCGCCCCTACGGCTCGGCCGGCGCGCTGGTGCTGAGCTTCAATGCGCTGGAGCAGTATTACCAGGACCAGGGCCGCGACTGGGAGCGTTACGCGATGATCAAGGCGCGGGTAGTGGCCGGTGACCAGGCTGCTGGCGCCCAGTTGCAAGAGATGCTGCGCCCGTTCGTGTACCGGCGCTACCTCGACTTCTCGGCCATCGAAGCGCTGCGCACCATGAAGCAGCTGATTCAGCAGGAGGTTCGGCGCAAGGGCATGGCCGACAACATCAAGCTGGGCGCTGGCGGCATCCGCGAAGTCGAGTTCATCGCCCAGGCCTTCCAGCTGATCCACGGTGGTCGCGACCTGAGCCTGCAGCAGCGGCCGCTGCTCAAGGTGCTGGCGACACTGGAAGGCCAGGGTTACCTGCCGCCTGCGGTGGTGGCAGAGCTGCGCGAAGGCTATGAGTTTCTGCGCTACACCGAGCACGCCATCCAGGCCATTGCCGACCGGCAGACGCAGATGCTGCCGGAGGATGAGCTGGACCGGGAGCGTGTCGCTTACATGCTCGGCTTTACCGATTGGCAAAGTTTTCATGCACAACTGATGCATTGGCGAACCCGCGTGGATTGGCACTTCCGCCAGGTCATCGCCGACCCGGACGAGGATGAAGGCGAAGGCGAGCTGGTGGTGGGTGGCGAATGGTCGCCGCTGTGGGAGCAGGCCCAGGATGAAGAGGCGGCTGGCCGACAGTTGCAAGAGGCCGGCTTCGAACAGCCGGCCGAGGCCCTGCGCCGCCTGGCCGCTCTGCGTGCCAGCCCGCAATTGCGCTCGATGCAGCGCATCGGCCGTGAGCGGTTGGATGCCTTCATCCCCCGTCTGCTGGCCCAGGCGGTCGAGCACGACAACCCCGACCTAGTGCTCGAACGCGTGTTACCACTGGTCGAGGCCGTGGCGCGGCGCTCGGCCTATCTGGTTCTGCTTACCGAAAACCCCGGCGCCTTGCGCCGCTTGCTGACCCTGTGCGCGGCCAGCCCGTGGATCGCCGAACAGATCGCCCGCTATCCATTGCTGCTCGATGAGCTGCTCAACGAGGGCCGCCTGTTCAGCCCACCGTTGGCGCCGGAGCTGGCTGCCGAGTTGCGCGAGCGGCTGACACGCATCCCCGAGGATGACCTGGAACAGCAGATGGAAGCGTTGCGTCATTTCAAGCTGGCCCACAGCCTGCGGGTGGCGGCATCGGAAATCAGCGGCAACCTACCTTTGATGAAAGTCAGCGATTACCTGACTTGGCTGGCCGAAGCGATTCTCGACCAGGTGCTCGCCCTGGCTTGGCGCCAGACCGTGGCCCGCCACGGCCAGCCCAAGCGCAGCGATGGCAGTTTGTGCGACCCAGGCTTCGTCATCATCGGCTACGGCAAGGTTGGCGGGCTGGAGCTGGGCCATGGTTCGGACCTGGACCTGGTGTTCATCCACGATGGTGACCCGCAAGCAGAGACCGATGGCGCCAAGCCCATCGACAGCGCGCAATTCTTCACCCGCCTGGGCCAGCGCATCATCCACCTGCTGACCACCCAGACCAACTCTGGCCAGCTGTACGAGGTCGACATGCGTCTGCGCCCGTCCGGCGCCGCGGGGCTGCTGGTCAGTTCGCTGGGGGCGTTCGAGCGCTATCAGCAGAACGAGGCCTGGACCTGGGAGCATCAGGCGCTGGTGCGCGCCCGTGTGCTGGTGGGCTGCGAGCAAGTGGCCAAGGGCTTCGAGGCCGTGCGCGCCAAGGTTCTGGGCCAGCCCCGCGACCTTGCCAAGTTGCGCGGCGAAGTGAGTGAGATGCGCGCCAAGATGCGTGACAACCTCGGCACCAAAGCCACCGCAGCAGGCACCGCTGCCAATGCCTTCGATGCCGGCATGGCGTTCGACATCAAGCAGGATGCCGGCGGTATCGTCGATATCGAATTTATGGTGCAATACGCCGCTTTGGCCTGGTCACACGAGCACCCGGCCATACTTCGATGGACCGATAACATCCGCATTCTGGAGGAGCTGGAGCAGGCAGGTTTGATGCCGGCCAGTGACGCGGTACTGTTGCGTGAGGTGTACAAGGCGTTCCGCTCGGCGTCGCACCGCCAGGCCCTGCAGAAGCAGGCCGGGGTGATCGATGCGGCGCAGTTTGCCGATGAGCGGCGCCAGGTGCGGCGGATCTGGGGTGAATTGGGTTTGACCTGAGCACACCGCAGCGCTTGTGGGGGCGGGTTTACCTGCGAAGAAGGCACCGCGGTGCCTGGCACGGGCTTGGCCCGTGTTGGCGGGGCAACCCGCTCCCACGGGCTGCGATCAGCCAGGGATCTGCCCGAGTGGTACACTGTCCGCCACATAGCCTGAATATAAAGAGGGGAGGCCAGGCTTTACGCAGCCTGTAGCCTCCCCGAGCGTTTCTGGACTAAGCATGAGAATACTGATCATTGGCCCCAGCTGGGTCGGCGACATGGTAATGGCGCAAACCCTGTTCCAGTGCCTGAAACAGCAGCATCCGGACTGCGTGATCGACGTGCTGGCACCCGAGTGGAGTCGGCCGATCCTCGAGCGCATGCCCGAGGTGCGCCAGGCCTTGAGCTTCCCGCTCGGCCACGGCGCGCTAGAGTTGGCAACCCGCCGGCGCATCGGCAAGTCCCTGGCTGGCCAGTACGACCAGGCCATCCTGCTGCCCAACTCCATGAAGTCGGCATTGGTACCGTTCTTTGCCGGCATTGCCAAACGCACGGGCTGGCGCGGTGAAATGCGTTTCGGCCTGCTCAACGACGTGCGCAAGCTGGACAAGGCCCGCTATCCGCTGATGATCGAGCGCTTCATGGCATTGGCCTACGCGCCGGGTGCCGAGTTGCCGCAGCCGTATCCACGGCCACGCCTGCAGATCCAGGCGCAAAGCCGCGAGGCGGCACTGGCCAAGTTCGGCCTGGCGCTGGATCGCCCGTTGCTGGCGCTATGCCCTGGCGCCGAGTTCGGCGAGGCCAAGCGTTGGCCCGCCGAGCACTACGCCACTGTGGCCGAGGCAATGATCCGCCAAGGCTGGCAAGTGTGGCTGTTCGGCTCGAAGAACGACCACCCAGTGGGGGAGCAGATCCGCGAGCGGCTCATTCCAGGGCTGCGTGAGGAGTCGTATAACCTGGCCGGGGAAACCTCGTTGGCCGAGGCCATCGACCTGATGTCCTGCGCCGATGCCGTGGTGTCCAACGACTCGGGCCTGATGCACGTGGCTGCCGCGCTGAACCGCCCGTTGGTCGCGGTATATGGCTCTACCTCACCAGGCTTTACGCCGCCTTTGGCCGAGCAAGTGGAAGTGGTACGCACCGGCATCGAGTGCAGCCCTTGCTTCGACCGCACCTGCCGCTTCGGCCATTACAACTGCCTGCGCCTGCTGGAGCCTGGCAGGGTGATTGCCGCATTGCACAGCCTGGGTGGGCCGAACCTGATCGATGCCGTGGCAGAGGTCGACTAAGTGCGGGTACTGATCATCAAGACCTCGTCGCTGGGTGATGTGATCCACACCTTGCCGGCATTGACCGACGCCGCCCACGCCATCCCTGGCATCCGGTTCGACTGGGTGGTGGAAGAGGGCTTTGCCGAGATCCCCAGCTGGCACCCAGCGGTGGATCAGGTGATTCCCGTGGCCATCCGCCGTTGGCGCAAGAACCTCTGGCAGACGATCAAGAGCGGCGAGTGGAAGGCCTTCAAACAGCCCCTGCGCGCACGCAAGTACGACTTGGTGATCGATGCCCAAGGCCTGGTCAAGTCGGCGTGGTTGACCCGCTATGTCAAGGCGCCAGTTGCCGGGCTTGACCGCTATTCAGCCCGCGAAGGCTGGGCCAGCCGCTTCTATGACCGGCCGTTGTCGGTTGCCGTCGGCCAGCATGCGGTGGAGCGGGTGCGGCAGTTGTTCGCCATGGCATTGGCCTACGACCTGCCAGAGGGCATCGGCAACTATGGCCTTGACCTGGATCGCCTGCAGTTGCCTGCGGCTGCGCCCTACGTGGTGTTTCTGCACGGCACCACATGGGCGACCAAGCACTGGCCCGAGGCCTACTGGCGCGAACTGGCTGAACGCCTAGGCAGGCGCAAGCTGCAGGTGCGCCTGCCGTGGGGCAACCCGGCGGAGAAAGCCCGGGCCGAGCGCATCGCCCAAGGCTTGAACAATTGCCAGGTGCTCCCCAAGTTGAACCTTGCCGGGGTCGCCCGCGTGCTGGCGGCGGCTAAAGCGTGTGTGGCGGTGGATACCGGCCTCGGTCACCTGGCCGCCGCACTGGATGTTCCGACCATTTCCCTGTTCGGCCCAACCAACCCGGGCCTTACCGGCGCCTATGGCCGCGTGCAGGTTCACCAGGCCAGCGATTTCCCTTGCGCGCCGTGCCTGCAAAAGAAATGCACCTATAAACCGAGCGCCGAAGATCTGCGCCGGTTCGATCTGAAACGCGAGTGGCCGCTGTGCTTCACTCGCTTGAATCCCGAGCATGTCGCGAGCCGCCTGAGCGCGCTGCTGCTGGCTGAGGATGTTCGTTGATGCAACTGGCTTTCGTGCTTTACAAGTATTTCCCCTTCGGCGGGCTGCAGCGCGATTTCATGCGCATTGCCCTGGAGTGCCAGAAGCGGGGCCACCAGATCCGTGTCTACACGCTGATCTGGGAGGGTGACATTCCGCCGGGCTTTGAAGTGCTGGTGGCGCCGGTCAAGGCGCTCTTCAACCATCGGCGTAACGAGAAACTCACCGCCTGGATGCAAGCGGACCTGGCCATACGCCCGGTCGACCGCCTGATCGGCTTCAACAAGATGCCGGGGCTGGATGTGTACTACGCCGCCGATGGCTGCTTCGAAGACAAGGCGCAAACCCTGCGCGGTGGGCTGTACCGCCGCTGGGGGCGCTACCGGCATTTCGCCGAGTATGAGCGCGCCGTGTTCGCCAAGGATGCACACACTCAAGTGCTGATGATTTCCGAGGTGCAGCAGCCGCTGTTCATCAAGCACTACGCCACCCCGGTGGAGCGCTTCCATCTGCTGCCGCCTGGCATCTCCCAGGATCGCCGCGCGCCGGCCAACGCCGCCGAGATCCGCGCTGAATTTCGCAAGGAGTTCAACCTTGGCGATGACGACTTGCTGATGGTGCAGATCGGTTCAGGCTTCAAGACCAAGGGCGTCGACCGCAGCCTCAAGGCTCTGGCCGCGCTGCCCTCGGCACTGCGCAAACGGACCAGGCTGATGGTCATCGGCCAGGACGACCCTAAGGTGTTCCAGCTGCAAAGCGCCACGTTGGGCCTGGGCGAGCAGGTGCAGTTCCTCAAGGGCCGCAGTGACATTCCGCGCTTTTTGCTGGGCGCCGACCTGCTGATTCACCCAGCCTACAACGAGAACACCGGTACGGTGCTGCTCGAAGCGCTGGTGGCCGGCTTGCCGGTACTGGTTTCCAAGGTGTGCGGCTACGCCCACTACATTGCCGAAGCCGACAGTGGCCTGGTGCTTGATGAACCGTTCGAACAGCAACAGCTCAATGACTACCTCAAGCGCATGCTCGACGATGGGCAGGCCCGCGCCAACTGGTCGCGCAATGGCTTGGCCTTTGCCGACAGCGCCGACCTCTACAGCATGCCGCAGCATGCTGCCGATGTGATTCTGGGGCAGGAGAGCGCATGAAGCTGATACTGGCCGAACCCTTCAAGCAGTTGTGGGCTGGGCGTGACCCTTTCGAAGCCGTGGAGGCACTGCAAGGCGAGGTTTACCGCGAGCTGGAAGGGCGCCGCACGTTGCGTACCGAAGTGGCCGGCGAAGGGTTCTTCGTCAAGATCCACCGCGGCATCGGCTGGGGCGAGATCTTCAAGAACCTGTTCAGCGCCAAGCTACCGGTGCTCGGTGCGGGCCAGGAATGGCGGGCCATCGAGCGCCTGCACGAGGCAGGCGTGCCGACCATGACTGCCGTGGCTTACGGGGAGCGAGGCAGCAACCCGGCCAGCCAGCATTCGTTCATCATCACCCAGGAGCTGGCGCCGACCATCAGCCTGGAAGACTTCAGCATCGATTGGGTCAAACAACCGCCTGCACCGCGGCTCAAGCGTGCCTTGATCGCTGAGGTGGCGAAGATGACCGGCGGCATGCATCGCGCCGGGGTCAACCACCGTGACTGCTATATCTGCCACTTCCTGCTGCACACTGATCGGCCGGTGACGCCAGAAGACTTCAAACTGTCGGTGATCGACCTGCACCGCGCGCAGACCCGAGCGAAAATCAGCCGCCGCTGGCGCGACAAGGACTTGGCAGCGCTTTACTTCTCGGCGCTGGATATCGGCCTTACGCGGCGCGACAAGCTGCGCTTTCTGCGCGGTTACTTCCAGCGCCCGCTGCGCCAGGTGCTGGCCGAAGAAGCCGCGCTGCTCGGCTGGCTCGAAGCCAAAGCGCAGAAACTCTACGATCGTAAGCAACGCTATGGGGATGCACTCTGATGTCGGGTTGGACACTGGCGCCGGGCTACGAACATCTGGCGTCGGACTTCGGCAGCCTCGATGCGGTGTTCGCTCTGAAGGGCGAGCACCTGACGCGCGACCCGCTGAGCGAGGTCATCCGTGTCGAGCGTGACGGGGTCAACTATTACGTCAAGCGTTACACTGGCGCGGGCAAGCACATGCGCCGCTATCTGGGCCGGCCACGTATCAAGGCGGAATGGCAGAACCTCAAGCAGTTCGCCAAGTGGGAGATTCCCACGGCCGAGGTGGTGGCCTGGGGCCTGGAGCGCAAGGGCCTGGCATTCGGCCGTGGGGCCATGATCACCCGTGAACTGCCGCGTACCGAAGACCTGTCGGCGTTGGCCGAGCGCAACGACCCACGCCTGGCCGACCGCGTCTGGGTAGACAAGCTCAGCCGCCAGCTGGCGCGTCACACCCGGGTGATGCATGAGCACCGCTTCGCCCACAACGACTTGAAATGGCGCAACCTGCTGGTCGACGATCTGGGTACGCTGTTCTTCATCGACTGCCCGACCGGCGACTTCTGGCGGGGCTTCATGTGGCGTCATCGCATGATCAAAGACCTGGCCTGCCTGGACAAGGTAGCCAAGTATCACCTGACGGCCACTCAGCGCCTGCGTTTCTATCTGCAATACCGCGGGCGCCGACGCCTGACTGCGCGCGACAAGCGCCGCATTCGTCAGGTGCTGAGCTTTTTCGAGGGAAGGGAATGACCGATTACCTGGCCAGCGCGGACCTTGCGTTGCTCAAACGCCATGGCTTGAATGACTTCGAGGCGTTGTGGGCCCTGCAGCTGGAAGCCGTGGACGAACCCAATACCGGCCGCGGTGGCTGGAGCAGCGTCTATCGCCTGGAGCTCGAAGGCAAAGGCTATTACCTCAAGCGCCAGAGCAATTACCTGACCCGTACTTTGCATCGACCGTTCGGCGAACCGACATTCGCCCGCGAATTTCGCAACATCAGCCGCTACCAGAAGCTGCACATTCCTGCCTTGCAGGCGGTGTACTACGGCGAGCGTAAGCACAATGGCGAGCACCGGGCGATCTTGATGACCCGTGCGCTGGACGAGTGGCGTGACCTCGAAAGCCTGCTGGGCCAGTGGTCGCAGCTCGATGAAGTGGCTCAGGCCGGCATTCTCAAGGCCTGTGGCCAACTTGCGCGCACCCTGCATGGTGCCGGCCAGGTTCATGGTTGCTTCTATCCCAAGCACATCTTCCTGCGCCAGCGCCGCGAGGGTTGGGAAGCGCAGTTGATCGATCTAGAAAAGACCCGGCCGTTGCTGTTCGGCATGCGTGATCGCCTGCGTGATCTGGAACCACTGCTGCGCCGGGCTACGGTCTGGGGGGCAGCCGAGGTGCGCCAGTTGCTCGCCGCCTACCTGCAACAACCTGCCGAAAGCCCTTTGGTTGGCACCTGGCTGCAACGCCTGACGCTACGCCGTCGTGAAAAAGAGGCTCGCTGATGCGTTTGTCTGAACTCAAAGCGGCTGGGCGCAGCCCGTCGCTGCCCCTGAACATTACCCTGGCCGATGCCGCCGGCACGGCTGACCTGCAATTACTGAGCCTGCTGCGCGTGCTGCCTGGGCAGCGTTACGTGGGCGCAGGCGTGTGGCGCGGCATTCCGGTGCTGGCCAAGCTGCTGGTTGGTGGCAACGCTGCGCGGCATTTTCAGCGCGAACTCGATGGCGTGAAACTGTTGGCCAAACAGGGCTTGACCACGCCGCGTCTGCTGGCCGATGGCCTTACCGAGGGTGAGGGTGGCTGGTTGCTGTTCGAATTCCTGGACGGCGCTGAAAGCCTGGCCGATGCCTGGGCCGCGGTGCAGCACTTGCCAGTGCTGGCTGACGAGCAGCAGGCGGTGCTGGGCGAAGCCCTTGGCGCTGTGGCACAGATGCATGCCAAAGGCCTGTGGCAGGAAGACCTGCACCTGGATAACCTGCTGCGCCACGGCGGCAAGCTTTATTTGATCGACGGCGCCGGGATCAAGGCCGAAACGCCAGGCCAGCAGCTTTCACGCCCTCGCGTTCTGGAAAACCTCGGGGTGTTTTTCGCGCAGTTACCCAAGCGTCTGGAGCCGTTCCTCGAGGAGCTGCTGGTGCATTACCTGCTAGCCAACGCCGAGCATGCCCTGCCGCTGGAAGCGTTGCAGAAGCAGGTGGACAAGGTGCGCAGCTGGCGGCAGAAGGACTACCTAGAGAAAGCCGGTCGCGAGTGCAGCTTGTTCAGTGTGCAACGCAGCCTTTCGGGCCTGCAGGCGATCCGCCGCGAAGAAGTGGATGCCATGCTGCCGGTATTGGCGCAGGCCGATGAGCTCATCGACCAGGGCCATTTGTACAAAACCGGTGGTGCAGCCAGCGTCGCCCGTATCGAGATCAACGGCCGCAAGCTGGTGCTTAAGCGCTACAACATCAAGAACACCGCCCATTGGTTCAAGCGTTTCTGGCGCCCGAGCCGGGCCTGGCACTCGTGGATCGAAGGCAATCGCCTGGCATTTCTCGACATCGCCACGCCCCGCCCGTTGGCGGTACTGGAGCAACGTGTGCTGGGCCTGCGCAGCCGTGCCTATCTGGTTACCGAGTACGTCGACGGGCCCGACCTGACGGCATGCTTTGCGCCCTATGTGGATAACGGCGATGCGCCCGATGATCAGGTCGATGCTCTGGTTCGGCTGATGCACCAGCTGATTCGTGAACGCATCAGCCATGGTGATTTCAAGGGGCACAACCTGTTCTGGGACAAGGGCCAATGGTCGTTGATCGACCTGGACGCCATGTGCCAACACGCCACCCAGCTCAGCTTCGCCTCGGCCTTTGCCCGTGACCGAGCAAGGCTATTGCGCAACTGGCCCAGTGGCAGTGCCTTGCATCAGCGGCTTGAGCGGCTGCTGCCCAAACTGGCCGAGTAAGCCTCGGGCAGGGCAAGCCAGTCACTGCTGCGCCCGGCTTGGCGCACCCGAATGCGCCACTGCCTGTCCTGCCAGCGCAGCACGGCCCAAGGGGTGACCCCGGCGTTTTCGGCGCCCGGTATAGGCAGGTGATACAGGTTGGGCAGCAGGTGGCGGCGTAGCGGCAGCTGACCGGCGGTGGTCTGCAGATACAGCTGCTCTTGGGTGCTGAATAAACCGTTGGCCTCCCCGGTAGCGACACCGTTCAAGGGCTGCTGCAGGCGGCAATCGCCCAGCAGCCGCGTCAGGTCCGGCAGGCCGTCGTACCACAGCAGCGGTGAGTCGATCACCCACTCACCATTAGCCAGGCGCTTGACGGGCTGTGTCAGGTAGGCGTCCGGCCTGGCAGGGTCGATCGCGCCCCAGCGCCGGCCGTCGAAAGTAACTCTGTAATAACGCCCTTGAGCATCCTGTATGAAATATTCGGACAACCCTTCGATGGCCGACTCTTTCTCGTACACCTGTTCGCCGTACAAACCCTCGATGTGGTAGCGAAGATTGGTCGTTGCAGGGGTTACGCTGAAACGCAGCGGTAGTGGCAACGGCGGCTGCTTGGGCATGCCGCGCAATACCCGACGCATCAACCCGGTGCTGGCCAGGCTAGTACCGGCATCGTTGAGGTGGCTAAGGGCGTTGTAGGCTTGGCTGAGTACGGCGTTCAAGTCATCCTCGTGGTAGGCCTGTACGCCATTCCAGATTTCCAGCGCCATGCGCCCCAGTGCCAGCGGAATCATGACCCTGGATGGCAGGAACATGCTGATCAGGTCAAGCATGGTCCAGCCCAATTTCAGCGCTTGCTCGATATCAACTTCGCCGGTGCTGTGGCTGTGGGCATCGGCGGTGGCCAGTGCAGCACGTACCTCGGCCATGTAGCAGGCATGGAACAGGTCGTCTTCGATGGCAGGAGTGCTCAACGCTTTGCCGAGTCGCCCTTTGACCAGCAGTGTTTGGACCTGTGCGGCGGGCAGTAGCGGCAGGCGTTGGGCCATATAGTCACGCAGCCGCGGCTTGCTTCGTAGCATCCGCAGCAGGGCGCGTGGGCTGGCGAATGACCGCCAGGCGCGGCGGTCGGGTGCGCTCGGGGTATAAAGCACGAAGCTTGAGTCGTTGGCCGATTCGCTGGCAAGCAGCAACAAGCCCTGGGCGGTATGGCCTTCGATCAGCACCTGCCGGGCCACCACCTTGTGCCCATCCACCTTGGGCCGCAGCGCATTGTGCGGCTGCGCCAGCACCTGTTGCACCCAGCGGTAATGGCGTTCCGACCAGTCGCTGCTCAGGTGCCCGGCGTAGCGTGCTTTGGCTACCTCGGCGCGCATGCGTGCGCGGTTGACCTTGCTGTGAGCCAGCAGGCGCCAGCGCCCCAGCGGTGTATCGAGCAACTGCGTACGTAGGTAGCTGGCGTAACCGTCCCCCACGTTCAGCTGCCGAACCAACGCTTTGATATAGCCCGGATTGAGTTCGGCCGGCAGAGGCGTGCTCCCGGTCGTGGTCACCCGTGCAGTGAGCCAATAGTCGAAGTCGAACCATGCCACGTTGCGTACCGCCAGTTCATCCAGGGTGTAACTTGTGCGGTAGGCCTCGATCAACTCCCCTCCCACCCGTTCGAAACCTCGCCAGGTCACATGGGCGGAGGGCTGTAAGGGGTTCAGCCAAGGCCCGGTCTGGCGGGTATGCGTGACATGCACGTAAATGCTCGAAGGCTGCGCGAGCAGGCCCAGGTCGTTGCGCAGACGCTCCTGCACCCGCTGGCTGGCCCAGTGCCGCAAGGTATCGTGGTGCTGAAACTGCCTGAGGGTCAGGATGCCGGGCGCGGCGACTTGCTCACCGATGGCCACCAATTCCTGCATACCTTGCATGATGTGCGCGAGCGCCTGAGGGGTTGCTGAGCTGAGCCAGTTGGGCAGGTTCTTTTCCAGCAGCGCCGCGTAGCGGGTATCGAGCAGAGCCTTGCTCCCGGCCTGCGTTTGCAGTGCCAAAGCCTCGCTCAGCGTCTGCGCAGCTTGTTGCGGGCTGGCATCCTGCAGCGCCGGCCAGGCCTGGTTCAGGCGCAGACGCTGGCTGGCGAGCAATTGTTCGACCTGTGCCTGCAGCGGGTCGTCGGCGTACCACTCATAGCGCAAGCGATCGGCTTGGCGGGCGTTTTCGATCTGGCTTGGCTCGACCAGCAGTTGCAGCAATGGGCCGCCCTGAAGCGGGTCATCCAGGCGCTCGCACAACTCCTGGTGCAGGGCCTGCAGCGATGGATAGCTCTCCAGGCCTTGGGCCAGGCCCCAGAGCAACACCGGGCCGGTTGCCTGCTGGGCTTGAAGGTCTTGCCCTTCGGGCTGACCGGTGGCGATCACGAACAGGCCGGGTAACGCGGCCCGCCATGCTGGGCGGGAGCGGGCGAGTACCGGCCGATAGGCTTGCGCACGCCCCGCCAAGGGTTGGTGGTGGCGCTGCCACGCGAAAGGCAGGTCAAGGAACACACTAAGGGTGGTGGCCAGTTCTACGCTCAAGGTCTGATCGGCCACGCGCAGGTCCGCTTCGGCGTGCATCATCGCCCGGCGTATGTCGGCCAGGCGCGTGCTGCGTGAACGGCCCTGGCCGTCGGTGGCCGCCCAGAAGGCGGCCAATTCGCCATGCAGCTGCTGGCGCGAGGGCAGTGGCACGCTGGCCACGGGCATCGTCGCCAGTAGCGCCAGCACCTGGCTATGAAGAAATTCGATACGTTGCAGGGGTAGCATGGTCCGCTCCGGGTGTCTGGAAGCGGGCATGCTGCCCTGGGCCTGCGCAGGCCATGGGGTAATCCGCTACCTCAGCGAATCATGGCGCGCAGGCTCAAGGCTGCCGGCAGGCCAAGGCCCAGCCAGGCGAGCATGTCCCAGGCGCCGTCACCCAACAGCGCGGCGAACAGGCCAAGCGCACACAACAGGGCGATGGCGGCGGGCCAGAGAAAGATCCTGGCGGTGGAGCGCGAGCGGTGGCTCATGCCTTGGCCTCCCTGGTGCGACGATGCTTGCCCAACCATAGGTACAGGCCACTGCCGAGCACGATGATGGTCAACCCATCGAGCACGGCCCAGAGTATCTGCATGGGCCGCCCGCCATAGTCACCGAAGTGCAAAGGCTGCGACAGGCCCATGGCATCCATGTACCAAGGGCGCTCACCGACGGCGGTGACTTGCAGCGTGCGGGCATCGATCAGCACCGGCGTCAGCAGGTGCGAGGTCAGGTGCGTGGCGCCTTTCATGAATACGGCGTAATGATGCTCGCTGGAAAAACGGGTGCCGGGGAAGGCGATGAAATCCGCACGCATACCTGGTGCCGCTCGCTCGGCGATGCTCAGCAGCGCTGTGGCCGGGGCGCGCTCGGTCAGTGGTGGGGCATCCTGGTAGGGCGCAACCATCGCAGCCAGGCTGTCATTGCGCCAGGCGGCGATGACCAGGTCGGACAGCGCACTGATCACGCCGGTCACGCCCACGGTCAATGCCCAGGCCAGGGTGACTACGCCGATCAGGTTGTGCAGGTCAAGCCAGCGCAGGCGGCGGGACTTGTCGTGACGCACGGTGGCGAAATCCAAGCGGCGCATGAACGGCGCATAGAGCACCGTGCCCGACACGATCGCAACGATGAACAGCACTCCCATGAAGGCCAGCAGCAGTTTGCCTGGCAGCCCTGCGAACATGTCTACGTGCAGGCGCAGCATGAGCATCATGAAGCCGCCGTTTGCGGCGGGCATCGCTACCGGTTCGCCGGTGCGGGCGTCGAGCATGAAGGTATGCGACGAATTGGGTTCGGTGCCGGCCGTGGCGGCGGTGATCGTGAGCACGCCGTTTGGCTCGTCTTCGTCGAAGCCTAGGTACTGAACGACTTCGCCTGGCCGGTATTTCTGGGCTTCGATGACCAGCTGTTGCAGGTCAAGGTGCGCAGTGCCTGCCGGCATCTGGCGGAGTTGGGCAGCGTCACCGAGCAGGTGTTCGAGTTCGTGGTGGAAGATCAGGGGTAGGCCGGTCAGCGCCAGCAACAGCAGGAACAGGGTACAGACCAGGCTGCTCCAGGTATGGATCATCGACCAGCGGCGGATGGTGGGGCTTTTCATCACGGTACCGAATCATGTCTGTTGGAACCGGGGCCGGCGAGCGGCCCCCTTCACTCAGAACTTGTAGGAAGCGCTGGCGACGACGCTGCGCTCATCGCCGTAGTAGCAATAGTAAGAGTCACAGGTCGAGAGGTAGTCCTTGTTGAACAGGTTGGTCGCATTGACCGCCACCGACGCGCCTTTGAAGCTGTTGCTAAGGCGCCCCAGGTCGTAATGTACCGAGGCATCGAACACCGTGTAGGCATTGGCCTTGCCCAGGTAGGTATTGGCCTGGTCTCCATAGGTATTACCGGTGTAGCGTGCACCACCGCCAATGCCGAAGCCGTCCAGTACGCCGCTGTGCCAGGTATAGTCGGCCCACAACGAGGCTTGCTGGTTGGGCATCAGTTGCAGGCGGTTGCCTTTGTACAGACCATCCTGCACTTCTGATTTGGCCAGGGTGTAGGCGGCGGTCAGTTTGAGGTTTTCGCTGACGTCGGATACTGCTTCCAGTTCCAGGCCATGAACCTTGACCTCGCCGGTCTGGCTGGTGATGGTCACGTTGCCAACATTGTTGGTGACCGAGACGTTTTTCTGCGTCAGGTCATACACGGCTGCCGACAATAGGGTATTGGAGCCCGGTGGCTGGTACTTGATACCCAGCTCCCACTGCTTGCCTTCGGTCGGTTTGAACGAGTCGGTGGCAGATACGGCGGCGTTGCTGGCTGGCTGGAAAGACTCTGCATAGGACAGATAGGGCACCAAGCCCGAGTCGAACACGTAGCTTATGGCCGCGTTGGCGCTGAACTTCTTGTCTCTTTCGGTACTGGTGGCATCACCCTGATTGAAGAACTTGGTGCCGGTGTGCACCCAATCTTCGCGACCGCCCAAGGTCAGGCGCCAGTTGCCCAATGCCATTTGATCCTGAGCATAAACACCAGTCTGACGGGTCTTTTGGTCGTAATCGTAGAAGGCGGTCGAACGATCCGGGCGCGTGATCGGCAAACCATACTCGGGGTTATTGACGTTGACACTCGGTGCCGTGCCGAAGATTGCCAGGTAATTGGTATTGATGCGTTGGTGATCCAGGCCGATCAACAGGGTGTGGCTTATCGCGCCGGTGCTGAAGTCTGCTTGGAAGTTGTTATCGACCGCAAATTGGCTGATGTCTTCATCGACATTGGTGGTACCGCGACCAATGTTGCCGTCAGCGTCCAACTCGTAGCCTGGAAGCCCTGGGATGTAGCTATTGACAGTCACAGCCTGGAACGCCAAGTCTGATTTGGTGTAGCGCAGATTCTGGCGGAACTGCCAAACATCGTTGATGCGATGTTCGAATGCATAGCCCAGCGCGTAGTAGGTACGGTCGTAGAACTCGTAGTTCGGATCGCCCAGGTTCTTGTGGTGTGAAACCTTGCCGAACGCGGAGTCGAGCTTGGTGCCCTGGATAGGATGGAACTGGCTGGTAACGCCGGTATCGTCACGGGTGAACTGGCTCAGCAGTGTCAGTGAAGTGTCTTCGTCGATATTCCAGGTCAGGCTCGGGGCGATGTTGTAGCGTTTGTCGTCGACATGGTCGATCTGCGTGCCGCCATCGCGCACCACGCCGCTTACGCCATACAGCAAGCGTCCTTCCTCATCGACCTTGCCGGTGCTGGCGAAGTTGATCTGACGGTGGTTGTCGCTGCCATACTGCACTTCGATTTCGTGGGCGCTTTGGGCTTGTGGGCGGCGGCTGACCATGTCCAGCAGGCCGCCGGGCGGGGTTTGGCCATACAGCGAGGAAGCCGGGCCACGCAGCAGGGCCAGGCGGTCGAGGTTCCAGGTTTCAGCCTTCGGGTTGGCATACACACCACGTGGCAGCGGCAGGCCGTCGAGGAACTGGGTTGGCTCGAAGCCGCGCACGCGCATCCAGTCATAGCGGGTATCACTGCCGAAACTGGCCGAGACGATCCCAGGCATGTAGCGCACGGCATCATCCAGGCTGTGCACGCCGCGGTCGTTCATCTGTTGGCGGGTGGCCACCGAGATCGAGCGTGGTACTTCCACCAATGCAGTATCGGTCTTGGTGCCGGCTGCGGTGCGTTTGGCCAGGTAACCCTCGACCGGGCCCCAAGCGCTTTCGAATGTGCTGGCGGCGTTCACCGTGGTTTCCGGTAGAGCCAGTGTGCCGTCTGGTGCAGCGATCAGGCTGTAGCTGCCCACGCTGCTTTGCTGCAGCTGCAAACCGGTGCCAAGCAAGGCTGCCTGCAAGGCGCCAAGGGCATCGTACTGGCCCTTGACCGGGGCCGATGTTCGGCCGCTGACCAATGCAGGGTCGATGGCCAGGGCGATGCCCGACTGGCTGGCGATCTGGTTCAAGGTGCTGGCCAACGGTGCGGCGGGCAGGTTGTAGGCGCGGGGGCCGGACTGCTCGGCGGCGAACAGGGCCGTACTGGACAATGGTGCAGCCAGGGCGATGGCCAGGGCTATCAGGCTGGGACGCAGGATGCGATCAACGGCACGGGACATGCAGCGGTTCCTCGACGGATAAGAGCTAACTGCATCCTTGCCGAGCGAAACTCCAGAAGTGATAGGGGCAATCGGAAAAATAGTGAGAATTATTTGAATCTACGTTTTCTGCGCGGTCCTTTCGCGGCTATTCCCGCTTCCTCAGGTTGAAGTCGATCTCAAGAGCCTTTGCTCGGAGCGGGTTCGCCCGCGATGAGGTTGACACTGGCAGGCAGGGCATCCTCCCCATACTGCGATGCTCTGCGGGGCGGCGGGTTGACGCGAATTAACCCGTACTGGTTCACTTGGGCACGATCTTCACCCACCAAGGCGTGTGCCGCTCGATCCTCACCGGCAGCGCCGGCAGCAGCGAGGCCAGCGCCAGGTCGGTATCGGCCAGCGGGAAACTGCCGGTCACGCGCAGGTCTGCCACTTCTTCGGCCACCCCCAGGTGGCCGCTGCGATAACGGCCAAGCTGTTCGACCAGCTCGGCCAGCCGTACGTTATCCACCACCAGCATGCCACGGGTCCAGGCATCGGCCCCCGTGGGCACTGGGCTTACGCGGCCCAAGCCATCCTTGCCCATCAGTACTTGCTGGCCAGCGTTGAGCACCTGTTCATCGCCGCTATTGCGCGCCATGGCGGCCACCGATGCCTGCAGTACCTCCAGACGCGTGCCAGCGCCTTCACGGCGCACCAGGAAGCGTGTGCCCAGTGGCCGCAGGCGACCATGCTCAGTACGCACCAACAGCGGGCGCGGGTCGCCATGGCCGGTTTCGACCGAAATTTCGCCTTGATGCAACACGATCAGGCGTTGCTCGCCGTGGTAGTCGATATCGACCGCGCTGTGACTGTTCAGGCTCAGCAGCGTACCGTCCGCCAGGCGCAAGGTACGTACCTCGCCTGTGGCGGTACGCTGGTCGGCCAGCCAGTAACTGGGCGCCAATGACGGGATGCCGACCCATGCCAGTAACGCGCCGAGCAGAACCATCCCGGCCAGCCCACTGCCGACCTTGCCGAGGCGCCGACGCAGCCCGGCACGTGACTGTATCAGCGCCTGGCGTGCCGGGCCTGCGGCTGCGCTGACGCGCTGGTCCATGGCGCCCAGTTGCCGCCAGGCGCGGGCGTGCTCCTCGCTTGCGGCATGCCAGCGGATGAACGCGCAGGGCAGGTCTTGTGTGCCACTGGCGTTGTCCAGGCGCATTTTCCAGGCGATGGCGGCTTCCAGTACTTGGGATGAAACCGGTGCGTTGTTCACGTGGGCTCCCCATACAGGGCCACGTAGCACTGGCGCATACCTTGGGCGATGTACTGACGTACTCGCGATACCGACACACCCAGGCGCTCGGCAATTTCGGCATGGGCCATGCCATCCAGGCGATTGTGCAAGAATGCCGCGCGAGCTTTGCTCGACAGCTTGCCAAGCAGACGGTCGATGGCTTTGAGGTCTTCGAGAATCAGATGCTGCAGTTCCGGGGACGGCTGTTCGGCCTCGGGTAACTGCGCAAGCTCCGACAGGTAAGCCTGCTCCAGCGCTGCGCGGCGGAAATGGTCGAACATCAGGCCTTTGGCCACAGCGGCGAGAAACGCCCTCGGCTCGCGCGGGGTTTGCAGTTGTTCGCGACCGAGCAGGCGCACGAACGTATCCTGGCTCAGGTCTTCGGCCCGTTGACGGCAAGCCAGGTTGCGCTGCAGCCATGCAAGCAGCCAGCCGCGGTGATCGCGATACAGCGATCCAATCAGCTCGGTGTGTGGGCTGTGGGCAGGTGGCATGCAGCGTCCCCCGGAACGAATGCATTAACTAACGATAATTATTCGCGATTGTTGCAGAGGCGATGGGTGGGGTGCAATGGACGCTTATCGGATTGCCATCATTGGTTTACAGGTTCGTCTGTGCTGGGCCATTGGCGGGCGAACCCACTGCCAGGTAGACAGCGCAGGACTGGAGGTTGATGCATGCTTGTGGGCAGGGTTTGACCGCGCACAGGCCGACACAGAGCTATGGCCCTTCACATGCCATGAATGTTGGCTTTGCGACGCCTCCAGCCAGCAAGCCGCTGTTCCAGCTGCACGGGGCTGTCGAGCTGCTGGCGACGGGCCTGGCTGAAAAGGATCAGCGCAAGCTCCGCTGTGACCTGCGCGTCGGCGCTGGCATGGTGGCGCTCGTCCACCTGCAGGCCAAAGCGCGACACCCAGTCGTCCAGCCCTGCCTCGCGCATAACGGTATCGGGGTTGAGCATCGGTGCCAGTTCCGCTACGTCGAGAAACGGCAATTGCAAGCGATAGCCCAGGCTTTCCCGTAGCGCACGCGCCAGCATGCGCTGATCGAACGGCGCATGGAATGCCAGCACTGGGCTGTCGCCGATGAACTCCAGCAGATCGAGCAAGGCTTCGGCAGGGTCGCAACCAGCGGCCAGGGCACTTGGCCCCAAGCCGTGGATCAGCACGCTGGCGTTGGTTTTCTGCTCAGGGCGGTGCAGGGTGCGCTCGAACTGCTGGGCAAAATCGATGGCCCCGTCGTCGATGGCCACGGCGCCGATCGACAGCACCTGGTCACGATTGGTGTTCAGGCCGCTGGTTTCAAGGTCGAGCACCACCCAACGTTGCTCGCGCAGCGTGCAGACCCCCAGTGGCTTGGCTTTGGGCAGCCGTGCCAGGCGCTGGCGCAGGGCCTCATCGAGCATGGGCGCGGCGGGGCGCAACCAGGTGAACAGGCTCATAACTGATACCGCAAGGCCAGGCTGCTCTGCAGGCGTTGGGCCTGGCGCAGGGATTCGCGCAGGATGCGCCGGTCCAGGTGGTTGAGGCTGTCTGGATCGAGGCGGTTGGAGTAGGGCAGGTTGTCGCGGCTCTGGCGTTGGTGTTGCTGCATGCGAGTTTGTTGAATGAAGTGGTAGGCCTCTTCGTAAGCGGCGCCGTCGAGGGCGTCGATCACACCGCTGGCAACCAACTGGCGAAGACGCTCCACTGTATTGCAGGTACCAATGCCATTGGCCAGGGCTAGCAGGCGAGCGCCATCGACGAACGGTGTCAGGCCTTGCACCTTGAGGTCCAGGGTGGCGGCTTTGTCGTTGCCCTGACGGGTCAGTACGAACTCGCGAAGGCGGCCCACCGGGGGGCGCTGGCGTAGCGCGTTATCGGCCAGCATGCGCTGGAATATACGGTTCTCTGCCACCTGATCCAGTAGTTGCCGGCGCAGTTGTTCAGCGCCTTGCTCATCGCCCCAGACCACGCGCAGGTCGAAGTAGATGCTCGATTCCAGCAGGTTTTGCGGGCTGGCCTCGCGCACGAAGCCAGCGAAGCGCCGTGCCCACTGCATGCGCGACAGACACAGCTCTGGGTTGCCGGCCATGACGTTGCCCTTGCACAGGGTGAAGCCGCACTGGGCCAGGCACTGGTTGATGTACTGCGCCAAAGGCAACAGGCGTGCGCGAAGGGTGTCGGCTTCATTGTCGTCAGTAGCTTCGAAGAGAATGCCGTTGTCCTGGTCAGTGTGCAGGGTCTGCTCGCGGCGCCCTTCGCTGCCGAAGCACAGCCAGCTGAACGGCACACCGGGGTCGCCGCGCTCGGCAATGGCCAGCTCGATCACCCGGCACACCGTGTGGTCGTTGAGCAGGGTGATGATCTGGGTGATCTGGGTGGATGAGGCGCCGTGGGCGAGCATGCGCTCGACCAGTTGGCCTATATCGCCGCGCAGCTGTATCAGCGCATCAAGGCGCGGCGCATGGCGGATGGTACGCGCCAGATGCACCAGGTCGACCCGCTGCAGGGAGAACAAGTCGCGCTCCGACACCACCCCGCACAGGCGGCCGTTCTCGACCAGGCAGACGTGCGCGATGTGCCGTTCGGTCATTGCCATGGCGCCATCGAAGGCGCTGGCCTTGGGGCTCAGGAAAAACGGCTTGGCCGTCATGTGCCGCTCGATCGGTACGCCCAGCTCGGCACCGGCGGCGGCTACCACCTGGCGCAGGTCACGCAGGGTGAAAATGCCCACGGGATAACGCGCTTGGTCGATCACCACGATGCTGCCCACCTGCTGTTCATGCATCAGCCGCACGGCCTCGCGCAGCGGCGTACCAGGGCTGCACACCACTGGGTGACGCATGGCCAGTTCGCCCAGGGGGGTGTTGAGCGAGTACTGGGTGCCGAGTGTTTGCACGGCGCGCTGGCGCACTTGCTGGTTGACCTGATCGAGCAGGCTGCTGACGCCGCGCAGGGCAAAATCGCGAAACACCTCCGACATCGAGAACACGCGAATGAACGCAGCCTTGTTCAGTTGCAGGCAAAAGGTGTCTTCACCTGCCAAATGTTCGGTGCGCGTCGCTCGCTCGCCCAGCAGCGCTGCCAGGGGGAAACATTCGCCGCTGGTAATTTCGAAGGTGGTTTCCACTCCGGGCTTGACTAGGTGCTGGCGCTCGCCAACCACACGCCCTTGTTTGACGATATAGAAATGCTCGACGGGGCCGTCGGCCGGTTTGATGATGCTTTCGCCGCTGGCATAGAACCGCAGCTGGCATTGTTCCACCAGAAACGCCAGGTGGCTCTGCTCCATCTGATTGAAGGGTGGGAAACGCTGCAGGAACTGCAAGGTGCCTTGGATATTCTGCAGTACTGCCGTTCTACCCGCCTGGCTGTAGGCATCCTTTTTACTCATGACGCTGACCGTATCGCTGCGCCGGACTATATATATCTATATATAGGTGCCGACCTTGTTGTTCTTGGCCCCCATGGTCGGCTCGCAGCGTTGCGGTGCCCATTGGACGTAAGTCTAGTGAGCAGTGTGTGTCAAAACGCCGACGAAAGGCGAGCCTAGTTACGCGGTTTTTGCGGTCCTAACGATTGAGCGGGATTTTTTTGACGAGACGACCATGGTTGAGCATGACGACATCCTGAGCGACGCCGAACGAGAGGCATTGGCCGTGGTGAGTGCGCCGGTAGCGGCCAGCCCAGTGGTGCTTATCGTCGATGACAACGCGGTGAACAGCGAGGCGCTGAAGTTGTACCTCAAAAGCCGGGGCATCGAGTGCATGACGGCTGACGGCGCCCAGGAAGCGATGCTCAAGCTGCATTACGAGCCGCGTATCGCGCTGATGATCACTGACCTGCGCATGCAACCCAGTGATGGGCTGGAGTTGATCCGCCAGGTACGTGAGTCGGAGCGGGCGGCGCTGTCGATCATCGTGGTGTCGGGCGACACCGATGTAAAAGAGGCGGTCGACGTGATGCACCTGGGTGTAGTGGACTTTTTGTTGAAACCAGTGGATTTGGGGAAATTGCTGGGGTTGGTGAAGAAAGAACTCAAGCTTGAGTGACGCAGCAAAAAGGGCCGCATTGCGGCCCTTCTAACCAACCCGCTTACAGCCCGTTACGTGCTTTGAACTCGCGGCGACGACGGTGCAGCACCGGCTCGGTGTAACCGTTAGGCTGCTTGGCACCCTCGATTACCAGCTCGACAGCGGCTTGGAACGCGACGTTGTCGTCGAAGTTCGGCGCCATCGGACGGTACAGGGCGTCGCCGGCGTTCTGCTTGTCGACCACCGCAGCCATGCGCTTGAGGCTTTCCAGCACTTGCTCCTGGGTTACCACGCCATGGCGCAGCCAGTTGGCCAGCAACTGGGCCGAAATACGCAGCGTGGCGCGGTCTTCCATCAGGCCGACATCGTTGATGTCCGGCACCTTCGAGCAACCCACGCCCTGATCGATCCAGCGCACGACATAGCCAAGGATGCCCTGGGCGTTGTTGTCCAGCTCGTTGCGGATTTCTTCGGCCGACCAATTGGTATTGGCTGCCAGCGGGATGGTCAGGATGTCATCCACCGACGCCGGGCTGCGCGAAGCCAGCTCACGTTGACGCGCCTGCACATCGACCTTGTGGTAGTGCAAGGCGTGCAGGGTGGCTGCGGTTGGCGAAGGTACCCAGGCGGTATTGGCCCCAGCGAGCGGGTGAGCGATCTTCTGCTCGAGCATGGCGGCCATCAGGTCGGGCATGGCCCACATGCCTTTGCCGATTTGCGCACGGCCTTGTAACCCAGTGGCCAGGCCAACGTCGACGTTGTTGTTCTCGTAGGCGCCAATCCACTTCTCGTTCTTCATGGCGCCTTTGCGTACCACGGCGCCGGCTTCCATCGAGGTGTGGATTTCGTCGCCGGTGCGGTCGAGGAAGCCGGTGTTGATGAACACCACGCGCTCGGCGGCTGCCTTGATGCAGGATTTGAGGTTGACCGTGGTACGGCGCTCCTCGTCCATGATGCCGACTTTGACGGTGTTGCGCGGCATGCCCAGCAGGTCTTCGACACGGCTGAAGATTTCTGCGGCGAAGGCGACTTCTTCAGGGCCGTGCATTTTCGGTTTGACGATGTAGACGCTGCCAGTGCGGGTGTTCTTGCGGCTGGTGTTGCCGTTGAGGTTGTGCAGGGCGATCAGGTTGGTGAACAGGCCGTCCTGTATACCCTCGGGGATTTCGTTGCCCTGGCCGTCGAGAATCGCCGGGTTGGTCATCAAGTGGCCGACGTTGCGCACAAACAGCAGTGAACGGCCGTGCAGGGTAACGCTGCCGCCATTGGGGGCGGCGTATTCGCGATCCGGGTTCATGGTGCGGGTGAAGGTCTTGCCACCTTTGCTCACGCTTTCGGCCAGGTCGCCTTTCATCAGGCCCAGCCAGTTGCGGTAGACGATGACCTTGTCATCGGCATCGACGGCAGCGACGGAGTCTTCGCAGTCCATGATGGTGGTCAGCGCCGACTCCATCAGGATGTCTTTGACGCCGGCGGCATCGGTACTGCCGACTGGGGTGTTGGCATCGACCTGGATTTCGAAGTGCAGGCCGTTGTGCTTGAGCAGCACGGCGGTAGGCGCCTTGGCGTCGCCATGGAAACCGATCAGTTGCGCATCATCGCGCAAGCCACTGTTGCTGCCACCCTTGAGGGTGACCACAAGCTTGCCGTCTTCGATGCGGTAGCCGGTGGAGTCGACATGAGAGCCTGCAGCGAGGGGCGCGGCTTCGTCGAGGAAGGCGCGGGCGAAGGCGATGACTTTATCGCCACGCAGCTTGTTGTAGCCCTGGCCTTTTTCGGCGCCGCCTTCATCGCTGATGGCATCGGTGCCGTACAGTGCGTCATACAGCGACCCCCAACGGGCGTTGGCGGCGTTCAATGCGAAGCGGGCGTTCATCACCGGCACGACCAGCTGTGGGCCGGCCATGTGGGCGATTTCTTCATCCACATTCTGGGTGGTGGCCTGGAAATCGTCGGCTTGTGGCAGCAGGTAGCCGATTTCCTGGAGGAATGCTTTGTAGGCTACGGCGTCGTGTGCCTGGCCTTTGCGTGCCTGGTGCCAGGCGTCGATCTTGGCTTGCAGCTCGTCGCGCTTGGCGAGCAGGGCTTTGTTCTTTGGAGCGAGGTCATTGATGATCTTCTCAGCACCGGCCCAGAACTGCTCGGCGACGATGCCGGTCCCTGGGATGGCTTCGTTGTTGACGAAGTCATACAGGACCTTGGCGACCTGAAGGCCACCGACTTGAACGTATCCAGTCATTGCTTGCCTCACTCTGCTCAGCTATTTCGCTCTTCTGTATTAAGCCTGTAGCGCTTCTCTAAACACGTTCCAGTGCATGCCCTCGTCCAGTGGCGAGAGCGGCTGGGTGCGGCCTGCCAGACGGGCTGGCAGACAGTGTGCGTATTTTCACAGGCGCCTTGGCAGACATCCAAACGACGTTTTGTAGTCCGCGCCACGGGATACTACATGAAGCAGTAGGCGAGGCAAAATCAGACTAAAAGCGCCGTTCTGCGACCAGCTGGTCGCGTAGGGTCACGCTGGGAGAGGGTATGTTCGCAAAAAACAGGTAGATTGTTCCAGATAAATCTTGAAACAGTACACGATTGCTTGTGTTGAACGCCCTGCGGCAGGTTGCCGCGCCTTGCCTATACTCAACCGATCCCCATATTCGCCGCCTTGCGCGGCCCGACGCTGAGGTAGGGCTTGTGGATCATCTTGTGTTGACCGTAATCGCCCCGGACAAGGCCGGGCAGGTGGAGCGCGTTGCCCAATGCATCGCCGAGCATAACGGCAACTGGCTCGAAAGCCGTATGTTGCGGATGGCCGGCCAGTTCGCCGGGATTTTGCGGGTGGCGGTGCCGGCGGAAAACTACGATGAGCTGGTGGCGGCGCTGCAGGCCCTGGGGCAGTACGAAATTCGTGTGCTGATCGCTGAAAGCGGCGTGGAACCTTCATGCACCTGGAAGCCAATCGCCATGGAGCTGGTAGGTAATGACCGCCCCGGCATCGTGCGCGATATCACCCGGTTGCTGGCCGAGCAGGGGGTGAACCTTGAGCGATTCACCACCGAGGTGCGCCCGGCACCGATGAGCAGCGAGCCGCTGTTCCATGCCGATGCGCTGTTGGCACTGCCTTTGGCGCTGTCGCTTGATGATCTGCAGCAGAAGCTGGAAAGCCTGGCGGACGACCTGATGGTGGAGTTGACCCTGCGGCCGCAGGACTGAACGGATCTGCACAAGCCCAATGGTGGAGTTATCCCGGTTTCACGGGGAAGGCCCTGTGGATAACCTGGGGGCTCAGCCCGCGAGCTCAGGTGTTCCGCAGGCTCTAGAGGATTGAGCAAAAAACGTACAAGCATCAGGCGGTTGTGCACAAAGCGCGGGGACGAGGGTGTGGATAACCTCTGGAGATATCGTTGCAGGCCAGGCATTACGGGGCCTGCAACGATTAGATCGTTTTTTGATCAGGCGCGTTTGCGTAGATTTATCCAAGCGTCGACGCTGTAGATCACCAAGCCCGCCCAAATGAAGATGAACGCCACCAGGGTGCTAGGCGACAAATGTTCATCGAACAGCAGCACGGCCTGCAGCAGTACCAAAGTTGGCGCCAGGTACTGCAAAAAGCCCAGTGTGGTGTAGGGTAGGTGGCGAGCAGCGGCGTTGAAGCAGACCAGCGGCACGAGGGTCACCGGCCCTGCTGCCATCAGCCACAAGGCCTCGCTACTGCTGTAGAACGTGGCCTGCGCGCTCATCGCCGTGGGGTGCAACAGCAACCAGCCTACCGCCAACGGCACCAGCATCCAGGTTTCCACCACCAGGCCAGGCAGCGCTGCTACCGGTGCCTGCTTGCGAATCAAGCCGTAAAAGCCAAAGGTCAGTGCCAATGCCAGCGATACCCACGGCAGGCTCCCGACTTGCCAAACCTGCTGTGCGACGCCCACTGCCGCCATCATCACCGCCAGCCATTGCAGGCGGCGCAGGCGCTCGCCGAGCAGCAGCATGCCCAGCAGCACATTGATCAAAGGGTTGATGTAGTAGCCAAGGCTGGCTTCAAGCATGCGGCCATTGTTCACTGCCCACACGTAGGTCAGCCAGTTGGCGGCGATCAAGGTACCGCTCAGGGCCAGAATCGCCAGCCGGCGGGGGTTTTCACGCAGCTCGCGCCACCAGCCGGGGTGTTTCCACGCCAGTAGCAACAGTGAACCGAACAGGGCCGACCAGAGCACCCGGTGAACGATGATCTCGACAGCTGGGACGCTCTGAATGGCCTTGAAGTAGATGGGGAACAGGCCCCAGATGATGTAGGCACTCAGGCCCAGAAGGTACCCGCGACGCGGGTTTGCAGCGTGCATTTCAAATCCTTGCTGAATGAAGCGATGGCTATTGTAGACAGAGGCCGGCACCTTTCTAGAACAATTTCAGGGGTAATTCATCCAGTGCTGCCCGTTGCTCGCGCAGCGCGAGTATCTGGTCGCCCCAGTATCGCGGCTGGCCGAACCACGGGAAGCTGGGCGGGAATGCGGGGTCGTCCCAGCGCCTGGCCAGCCAGGCGCTGTAGTACAGCTGGCGCAGGGCGCGTAACGGTTCGATCAGGGCCAGCTCACGCGGGTCGAAGTCGTGGAACTCGTTGTAGCCATCGATCAGCTCGGCCAACTGCCCAAGCCGCTCCTCGCGGCTACCGGCGAGCATCATCCATAGGTCCTGCACGGCTGGGCCCATGCGGCAATCATCGAGGTCAACCACGTGGTACACCTCATCGCGGTGCATCAGGTTGCCTGGGTGCAGGTCGCCGTGCAGTCGAATGACCTGATGGGGCGTGCGCGCATAGATGTCTTCGACCTGTTTGAGCAGGTCGCGGGCCACGGACTCGAAGGCGGGCAACAGGTCCTTGGGAACGAAACCGCCGTCGAGCAAGGTGTTCAGCGAGGCATGGCCGAAGTTGTCCACAGCCAATGCCTCGCGGTGTTCGAACGGCCGTGCAGCGCCCACCGCATGCAGGCGGCCAAGCAACTGTCCGAGGCGATAAAGCTGGTCAAGGTTGCCGGGCTCGGGTGCGTGGCCACCCCGGCGCGGGAACAGGGTAAAGCGAAAGCCGTTGTGCTGGAACAGGGTCTGCCCGCCGTGTTGCAACGGCGCGACTACCGGTACCTCGCAGTCTGCCAGCTCGGCAGTGAACTGGTGCTCTTCCAGAATCGCTGCATCGCTCCAGCGGCCTGGGCGGTAGAACTTGGCGATCAGCGGTTGCGCATCCTCGATGCCTATTTGATAGACGCGGTTTTCGTAGCTGTTCAGCGCCAGCACCCGAGCATCGCTGAGAAAGCCAAGGCTTTCCACGGCATCAAGGACCAGGTCTGGCGTGAGGGTATCGAACGGGTGCGACATGAAAGCTCCGGAGCTACGCGAGGTGCAGTGAAGCTACAGTGTAATGAATGCGCGCAGGCCTGACATTTTTGCCCTGCTAGGGGTTGTTTTACCTTGCCGATCAAGCGCTTTGGCATTCGGCAGTTGCGTCGCCACGGTGAAGGCCCCGTTCATTCACAGCTGCTGCAAAATCGCAGACCGGCGGGCGGCAGTTCGCCGAACTCAGGCCGGCACGCCCAACAGCACACTGGAGGGATGAAACTGGACGCGTATCGGTTGGCCAGCCAGCAAGTGTCGTTGCGCCAGCCAATCGGCCTCGGCGAAGGCACATAGGGTCTGGCCGTTGCCCAGGGTCAAGCGCACTTCGCTGGGGCCTTCAGGGTCGGCCAGCACTTGTTCGATAGTGGCTGACAGGCAGTTGCTGCCAGCTTCAGGCTCGTCGTTGTCGTCCAGCAGCGTTACCCAGCCAGCCTTGAGCAATGCCACCACGGCGCAACCAAGGGTCAGGTCCAGGCGTGCAGTGCTGTCTTGCGTGATCAATGCATCGATTTGTACGGCACCGCCCAGTGCCAGGGTGACTCGGTCATGTCGCCCTTCACGGCGCAGGCCGCTGACCTGCCCCTGCAACTGGTTGCGCGCACTGGTGCGCAACATCAGGCGCCCGAGCAGCTCGAGGTCCGAAGACTGCTCGGCGGCTTCGAGCAGCTGGGCTTGCAGGCTTTGCAAACGTTGGTAGAGGCGCAGCACCCGTTCGCCCTCGCTCGACAGCCGCGCGCCGCCACCGCCACGCCCGCCCGTGCTGCGCTCGACCAGCGGCAGGCTGGCCAGATTGTTGAGTTCATCGATCGCATCCCAGGCAGCTTTGTAGCTGATACCGGCCGCTTTCGCCGCACGGGTGATCGAGCCTTGTTCGGCAATGTGCTGAAGCAGTGCAATGCGCTGCGGGCGACGGGCGATGTGCTGGGTGAGGAGTGCGGGCAGGGACATGTGGGCGCCTATCATGGACTTATCCCTCAAGCTTGCCCCGGTTTTGCCGTGCGTGCCAGGCAATACACGTCGATCCTGCGCGCACCGGCCTGGCGCAGCACCTGTGCGATGGCCTGGGCTGTGGCCCCGGTGGTCAGTACGTCATCGACCACTGCGACATGCTGACCTTCAAGCGACGTACCGTTGGCCAGGGCGAAAGCCTGGCGCAGGTTGCCACGCCGGGCCTTGGCATCGAGGTGCTGTTGTGCCGGGGTTTCCCGCGTGCGCAGCAGCAACCGCTCATCGCACTCGATAGCCAGTGCCTTGGCCAGCCAGCGCCCCAGCATGCCCGCCTGGTTGAAGCCCCGTTCGCGCAGCCGGCGCCGAGCCAAGGGTACTGGCAACAGCAGGCTTGGTTTGCGTAGCCCCTCATCGAAGCGGTAGCGCAGGTTCATGGCCAGCAACTCGGCCATCAACCGGCCAAGAGGCCATTGGCTGTTGTATTTGAAACGGCTGATCAGCGTGTCCAGCGGGAACCCGTAATGCCAGGGGGCCACCACCTGGTCGAAAGGCGGTGGCCTGCGGCTGCACTGAGCGCAGGTCAGGTTGGCCATCGGCAAGGGCAGCGCGCAGCGCAGGCAGTACTCCTCCAGCCAGGGAAGCTCCTGTTCGCAAGGTACGCACAGCGGGTAGCGCTGTTGCGCAGGCTCGCTGCACAGTAAACAAAGGTGGTTAATATTTATACACTTGTTGACCAGCAACTTTAGCCAAGGTTGACAGTTCATAGGGCTTCCATGAGTATGCGAGCTATCCGTGATGCGCTGGCAGGCACTTGTGCCTCGGCGCCAGCTACAGCCTAAACAAGGAATCGCCGATGAGCGCCAGCACAACTGCAACAACACGTCACGACTGGTCACTGCCTGAGGTCAAGGCGTTGTTTCAGCAGCCGTTCAATGACCTGCTGTTCCAGGCGCAAACCGTGCACCGCGCGCATTTCGACCCCAACCGTGTGCAGGTGTCGACCTTGCTGTCGATCAAAACCGGCGCCTGCCCGGAGGATTGCAAATATTGTCCGCAGTCCGGCCACTACAACACGGGGCTTGAAAAACAGAAGCTGATGGAAGTGCAGAAGGTGCTGGAAGAGGCCGCTCGCGCCAAAGCCATCGGCTCCACCCGGTTTTGCATGGGCGCTGCGTGGAAGCATCCGTCGGCCAAGGACATGCCCTACGTGCTGGAAATGGTCAAGGGCGTGAAGGCCATGGGCCTGGAAACCTGCATGACCCTCGGCAAGCTCGACCAAGAGCAGACCGCCGCCCTGGCCCAGGCTGGGTTGGACTATTACAACCATAACCTCGATACCTCGCCGGAGTTCTACGGCAGCATCATTACTACCCGTACTTACAGCGAACGCCTGCAGACCTTGGCTTACGTGCGTGAGGCTGGGATGAAGATCTGTTCGGGCGGCATCCTGGGCATGGGTGAGTCGCTGGACGACCGCGCAGGCTTGCTGATTCAGCTGGCCAACCTGCCCGAGCACCCTGAATCGGTGCCGATCAACATGCTGGTGAAGGTCGCTGGCACGCCGCTGGCCGAAGAACAAGACGTCGATCCGTTCGACTTCATTCGCATGCTCGCAGTGGCGCGTATCCTGATGCCCAAGTCGCACGTGCGCCTGTCCGCTGGCCGCGAGCAGATGAACGAGCAAATGCAGGCACTGGCGTTCATGGCTGGCGCCAACTCGATTTTCTACGGCGAGAAGCTGCTGACTACCGCCAACCCGCAGGCTGACAAGGACATGCAGCTGTTCGCTCGCCTGGGCATCGAGCCCGAGGCGCGCGAAGAGCACGCCGACGAAGTGCACCAGGCCGCCATCGAGCAGGCGCTGGTCGAGCAACGCAGCAGCGATCTGTTCTACGACGCCGCGTCAGCCTGAAATGGCCTTCGATCTGGCGGCGCGCCTGGCCGAACGGCGCGCCGCAGACCTGTATCGGCAGCGGCCATTGTTGCAGAGCCCACAGGGGCCGGAAGTGGTGGTCGATGGGCAACGCTTGCTGGCCTTCTGCAGCAATGACTATCTGGGGCTGGCCAACCACCCTGAGGTGATCGCCGCTTGGCAGGCTGGCGCCCAACAGTGGGGTGTCGGTGGCGGTGCTTCGCATCTGGTGGTCGGCCACAGCACGCCGCATCATGCCGTCGAAGAGGCGTTGGCCGAACTCACTGGCCGCCCGCGCGCGCTGCTGTTTTCCACAGGCTACATGGCCAACCTCGGCGCCATCACCGCGCTGGTGGGGCAGGGCGACACCGTGCTGCAGGACCGCCTGAACCATGCCTCGCTGTTGGACGGCGGCTTGCTCAGTGGTGCCCGCTTCAGCCGTTACCTGCACAACGACCCAACCAGCCTGGCCAGCCGACTGAGCAAGGCTGCCGGCAACACGCTTGTAGTCACCGACGGTGTGTTCAGCATGGACGGTGACCTTGCCGACTTGCCGGCACTGGCTGGCGTGACTCGCGCCGCCGGTGCCTGGTTGATGGTCGATGACGCCCATGGGTTAGGTACTCTGGGGGCTCAAGGTGGCGGCATCGTCGAGCACTTCGGCCTGGGTATCGACGATGTGCCAGTGTTGATTGGTACCCTCGGCAAGGGCTGCGGCACCGCCGGTGCCTTCGTCGCCGGCAGCGACGAATTGATCGAGACACTGGTTCAGTTCGCCCGGCCCTACATCTACACCACCAGCCAGCCCCCGGCGCTGGCTTGCGCCACACTCAAGAGCCTGCAGTTGCTGCGCCGTGATACCTGGCGCCGCGAGCATCTGGCGGCATTGATCCGCAAGTTTCGCCTGGGCGCCGAGCAGATTGGCCTGCGACTGATGGACAGCCCGACACCGATCCAGCCGATCATGGTGGGTGACAGTGCCAAGGCTGTTGAACTGTCACGCATGTTGCGCGAACGCGGTTTGCTGGTGACCGCCATCCGCCCGCCGACGGTGCCGGCCGGCAGCGCTCGGCTGCGGGTAACCTTGAGCGCGGCGCACAGTGAGGCGCAAGTGCAGCTATTGTTGAATGCATTGGCCGAGTGTTATCCACAGCTGGAGGCCGCCGATGCGTAACCGTCTGATCCTTCTTCCAGGTTGGGGGTTGGGCCCCGCCGCCCTAGAACCCCTCGCCGCCAGCCTGCGGGCCCAGGACACGCGCCTGCAAGTCGAGCTTATGCCACTGCCGGAATTGGCAGATGCCGATGTGCAGGCCTGGGTCGACTACCTTGACCGCAAGCTGCCCAACGATACCTGGCTGGGTGGCTGGTCGCTGGGTGGGATGCTCGCCAGCGAGCTGGCGCGCAAGCGTGGCGACCATTGCTGCGGCTTGCTGACCTTGGGCAGTAACCCCAGTTTCGTGGCCCGTGCCGATTGGCCCCATGGCATGGCCGTGGACACCTTCGGCACCTTCCTCGATGGATGTCGCAGCCACACCTCGGTAACCCTCAAGCGTTTCCGTACGCTGTGCAGCGACGGCGCCCTGCAGCCACGCACGCTGTTGCGGCAATTGGGAGTGGGTGTACCGGACACCGACCCTCTGTACCTTGCCACTGGCCTTGAAGTACTGGCCAAGCTCGATACCCGTGCAGCCTTGCAGGCCTATGGCGGCCCGCAGCTGCACCTGTTCGCTGGCAGCGATGCACTGGTACCGGCCGAGGCGGCCAAGGCGCTGAGCGAATTGCTGCCGGACGTTGAAGTCGGCCTGGTCGAAGAGAGTTCCCACGCCTTTTTGCTGGAATATCCCCAGGAACTGGCGGCGGGCATCAAGAGTTTCCTGCATGAGAGTGGCGATGACTGACCTTTCCCATCCAACCCTGCCCGGAGCCTTGCCTGACAAGCGCCAGGTAGCGGCTTCGTTCTCCCGAGCAGCGGCCAGCTACGATAGCGTCGCTGCCCTGCAGCGGGCTGTCGGGGTGAGCTTGCTGGCGCAATTGCCTGAAGATCTGGCGCCGTCGCGCTGGCTGGACCTAGGCAGTGGCACTGGCTATTTCAGCCGAGTGCTGGGCGAGCGCTTCGCGCGGGCAACCGGTGTGGCGGTGGATATCGCCGAAGGTATGTTGCGCCATGCTCGGGGCGAGCGGGGTGGGGCGCAGTACCTGATTGCGGGTGACGCCGAGCGCCTGCCACTGGGAGATGCCTGCGTCGACCTGGTGTTCAGCAGCCTGGCGGTGCAGTGGTGCAGTCAGTTCGCCATGGTGCTAGAAGAAGCGCGGCGGGTACTGCGCCCAGGCGGTGTGCTGGCCTTCAGCAGCCTGTGCGTCGGTACGCTCGAGGAGTTGCGTGCCAGCTGGCAGGCGGTGGACGGCATGGTGCATGTGAACCGCTTTCGGCGCTTGCAGGACTACCAGAACCTGTGTGCAGCCAGCGGCCTGGAACCGCTCAGCCTGCAACGCCAGGCCCATGTGCTGCACTACCCGGATGTGCGTAGCCTGACCCATGAACTCAAGGCACTCGGCGCCCACAACCTCAACCCCGGGCGGCCCTCTGGCCTGACCGGCCGTGCCCGTGTGCAAGGCCTGATGCAGGCCTATGAAGCGTTTCGCCAGCCCCAGGGGCTGCCCGCCACCTATCAGGTGGTTTATGGTGTGATGCGCAAGCCACAGGCATAAGAGGACCGAGATGAGCCAGGCCTATTTCATCGCCGGCACCGACACCGATGTCGGCAAGACCACCATTGCTGCGGGGCTTTTGCATGCGGCGCGCTTGCAAGGGCTGAGTACCCTGGGCGCCAAGCCAGTGGCTTCGGGTTGCACAATGACCGCCAAGGGCTTGCGCAACAGCGACGCTCAGGCGCTGATCGATGAAAGCTCGATCAAGCTCGACTACCAGCAGGTCAACCCGTTTGCCTTCGAGCCGGCCATCGCCCCCCATGTGGCTGCCCGTGAGGCCGGTGTTGCGCTGGAGGTGGCTGCTTTGGCCAGGGCCATGCGGCATGTGCTGGACCAGGGAGCTGACTTCACTCTGGTTGAGGGTGCAGGCGGTTGGCGTGTGCCATTGTCCGACCAGGCCAATCTGTCCGACCTGGCTATTGCCCTGAAGCTGCCGGTGATTCTGGTGGTGGGCGTGCGGTTGGGTTGTATCAACCACGCGCTGCTCAGTGCCGAGGCGATCGCCCGCGACGGGCTGCAGCTGGCGGGTTGGGTAGCCAATGTGATCGAGCCAAGGACCGCGCGCCTGGAGGAAAACCTGGCCAGTCTGGCGGAGCGCTTGCCGGCGCCGTGCCTGGGGCGCGTGCCGAAACTCAAGCAGGCTAGCGCTGATGCTGTGGCAGAACACTTACAGCTCGACCTACTGGATTGAAGCTGGGCCATATACTCTCGGCCTATGAGCTGGCACCGGGCCATTAGCTATTTAAAAGAGCCATTTCACCCTCGGGCTGCTTTAATGGAGCATGTTCACACCCAGTGTCATTGGAGTCGAGCCATGCAAATCACCGGCAGCACCGCGTACTACGCGGGCCTCAATACGATCTACAACGGCCAGAACCGTGTCGATCAGGCTGCAGGCCAGATCGCCAGCAGCTCGGTCGAGCGCGCTGCGACCAGCCAGTCCAGCGACTTCCAGGCCGAGCGCCTGCGTGGGGTGGATCGAAGCCAGCAGATGGACTTGGCCACTAGCACCGTACAACTGGCCCTCGGCAAGACCGAAACCGAACTGGGTGTGAAAGTGGCCAAGGCCTCCGACGAAATGCTCGGTCGATTTATCGACACTTACGCCTGACTCCTTTCTATCGCGGCTTCATGCCGTGATACCCAGGGCATCTTCAGTCTGCAGGTGCCTACGCGGCTAAAGCCGCTCCCGCAGGCTTGTAGGTGACCTCAACAATCGCCCGCCTGCGAGTTAGCACACCCGCTCATCGCCGTTTTCCCTTTTGCGCCTTCAGGGATCATTCCGCTTGCCCAGCCGATTGACGCTCGGTTTGGATCGAATGGCATAAAAGCCATTTTTCGTGGCGTAAATGGCACCATAGTCACTTCTTGACATCCGGGCGTGCTAAACGTAAGTTTCAAACAACTGTTTGACCGAAAGCCGACAAGAGCTGGTTGGTATCAGCGGTCCCCCAGAACTCATCACAGAGGTTCATCGCAATGCCTGATTACAAAGCCCCCTTGCGTGATATTCGTTTCGTGCGCGACGAGCTGCTCGGCTACGAGGCGCACTATCAGAGCCTGCCGGGTTGCCAGGACGCAACGCCCGACATGGTCGATGCAATCCTGGAAGAAGGCGCGAAGTTCTGTGAGCAGGTACTGTCGCCGCTGAACCGTGTCGGCGATCAGGAAGGCTGCACCTGGAGCGAGTCGGGCGTGAAGACACCGACCGGCTTCAAGGAAGCCTACGCGCAATTCGTCGAAGGTGGCTGGCCAAGCCTGGCCCATGACGTCGAGCACGGCGGCCAAGGCCTGCCAGAGTCGTTGGGCCTGGCCCTGAGCGAAATGGTCGGTGGTTCGAACTGGTCGTGGGGCATGTACCCAGGCCTGTCCCATGGCGCGATGAACACCATCTCCGCCCACGGTACCGCCGAGCAGCAGCACACCTACCTGACCAAGCTGGTGTCCGGCGAATGGACCGGCACCATGTGCCTGACCGAGCCGCATTGCGGCACCGACCTGGGCATGCTGCGGACCAAGGCCGAGCCTCAGGCCGATGGCAGCTACAAAGTGTCCGGCACCAAGATTTTCATCTCGGCCGGCGAACACGACATGGCCGGCAACATCGTCCACATCGTGCTGGCACGCCTGCCGGACGCTCCGGCTGGCACCAAAGGCATTTCGCTGTTCATCGTGCCGAAGTTCCTGCCTAACGCAGAGGGCGGGGTGGGTGAGCGCAACGGTGTGAGCTGCGGCTCCATCGAGCACAAGATGGGCATCCACGGTAATGCTACCTGTGTGATGAACTTCGATGGCGCAACCGGCTACCTGATTGGCCCGGCCAACAAAGGCCTGAACTGCATGTTCACCTTCATGAACACTGCACGCCTGGGTACCGCGCTGCAAGGCCTGGCCCATGCCGAGGTAGCCTTCCAGGGTGGCCTGAAGTATGCCCGTGAGCGCCTGCAGATGCGTTCGCTGACCGGCCCTAAAGCACCGGACAAAGCCGCAGACCCGATCATCGTCCACCCTGACGTGCGCCGTATGCTGCTGACCATGAAGGCGTTCGCTGAAGGTAACCGCGCGATGGTGTACTTCACTGCCAAGCAGGTCGACATCGTCAAGTACAGCCAGGACGAAGAAGAGCGCAAGAAGGCCGACGCCTTGCTGGCGTTCCTCACCCCGATCGCCAAGGCTTTCATGACCGAGGTGGGCTTCGAGGCGGCCAACCATGGTGTGCAGATTTACGGTGGCCACGGTTTCATTGCTGAGTGGGGCATGGAGCAGAACGTGCGCGATAGCCGCATCTCCATGCTGTACGAAGGCACCACCGGCATCCAGGCACTCGACCTGCTCGGGCGCAAGGTGCTGATGACCCAGGGCGAAGCACTCAAGGGCTTCACCAAGATCGTGCACAAGTTCTGCCAGTCGCAGGAAGGCAATGACGCGGTCAAAGAGTTCGTCGAGCCATTGGCTGCGCTGAACAAGGAGTGGGGCGAGCTGACCATGAAAGTGGGGATGGCCGCGATGAAGGACCGTGAGGAAGTCGGTGCCGCTTCGGTGGACTACCTGATGTATTCCGGCTACGCATGCCTGGCCTACTTCTGGGCCGACATCGCCCGCCTGGCCGCCGAAAAGCTGGCTGCCGGCACTAGCGAAGAGGCCTTCTACACCGCCAAGCTGCAGACCGCACGCTTCTACTTCCAGCGCATTCTGCCGCGTACTCGCACCCATGTGGCCTCCATGCTGTCTGGCGCCAACAACCTGATGGATATGAAAGAAGAGGACTTCGCGCTGGGTTACTAAGCCTGCTTGAGGTTCCGCTTTGAAGAAACCGCTCCCAGTGAGCGGTTTTTTTCGTCCGGATATTTAGCTTTGCCAAAGCGCTCAGGCAAGAAATGCTCAAGCCGCATGCCGCCGCTGCCGTTAACCCACCCGGGAACTCATCTATTCACGTGTGCTGCCGATGAAGTAAAGGCACAATGCCATTATTGATCTGCCGGGTTGGAGATTGCCCTTGTTTCGTTTAAATGCTGTTCGCGCGAGCCATTTCCTGCCTTCGCTGTTTCTATTACTGGCTGGGCTTGCGGCGGCGTATGTGAGGGACCTTAGCGTTTTCTTCACTTCACTGTTCAACGTGCTTCCCACGCTGGTGCTGCTGCTCGGTGGTGCCTATTGCGCTGTCTACCGCCGCCAGCGCGAGCTGTTTCTGATGGTCACGGTCTACATCGCCTACTTCCTGCTCGATACGCAGACCGACTACTACCGCGACAACGGCCGCGTGCGTGAGGACGCCGCGGTGGTTTTCCACCTGGTGTGCTTGTTGCTGCCAGCCTTATATGGCCTGTTCGGTCTTTGGCAGGAGCGCACCCACCTGGCACAGGACCTGCTGGCCCGTTTTGCAGTGCTGTTCGCAGTCGGCAGCGTGGCACTGGCCTTGGAGCAGAGCTTTCCCCAGGCACTGCTGGGCTGGTTGGCCGAAATACGCTGGCCCTCATTGCATGGCCAGTGGATGAGCCTGATCCAGATGGTTTACCCGCTGTTTTTCCTGGTACTGGTGCTGCTGGTGGTTCAATACCTGCGCGAGCCGCGGCCGTTGCATGCAGCGCAGCTGATCGGCTTGATCGGTATCTTCTGGATGCTGCCCAAGACGTTCATCCTGCCCTTCACCCTGAACATCATGTGCAGCCAGGTGATGTTGATGATTGCCGCTGCGGTATCCCACGAGGCCTACCAGATGGCCTTTCGTGACGAACTGACCGGGCTACCTGGGCGCCGCGCGTTGAACGAGCGCATGCAGCGCCTTGGGCGCAACTACGTGATCGCAATGACCGACGTGGATCACTTCAAGAAATTCAACGACACCCACGGCCACGATGTGGGTGACCAAGTGCTGCGCCTGGTCGCCAGTCGGTTGTCCAAGGTATCCGGGGGCGGGCGGGCTTACCGTTACGGGGGGGAAGAGTTCGCCTTGGTATTCGCTGGCAAGACGGCTGAAGAATGCGTGCCCCATGTAGAAGCGGTGCGTGAAATGATCGCCAACTACACGATGCATTTGCGAGACCAGAGCAACCGTCCGCAGGATGACACTGCCGGGCGCCAGCGACGCAGCGGCAGCGCGGGTGGCACGGTCTCGGTCACCATCAGCATCGGCGTGGCCGAGCGCCAGGCGGAGCACCGTAACCCGGAAGAAGTACTCAAGTGCGCCGACCAGGCGCTCTACAGTGCAAAGGGCGCGGGTCGTAACTGTGTCATGGTGCATGGTCAACAATCCCAGCGCGGAGCGGTGCGGATGTCGTGACCATGATTGACCATACGGTCACTTGATGAACCTATGTCTCGCAAAAGTTGTTCGGTTACACTGGTTTCAACCCCGGGTTCCAACCCCGTGCCGCGGTCCCTGTGGCCGCTCCGACCGACCAGCGAGAGGTTGTCATGGCTGAATATAAAGCGCCCCTGCGCGACATGCGCTTCGTACTGAATGAAGTCTTCAACGTGGCCGAACAGTGGGCGCAGTTGCCCGAACTGGCTGAAGCGGTCGATGCGGACACCGCCATGGCGGTGCTTGAAGAAGCCGGCAAAGTCACCAGCAAGAGCATTGCACCGCTCAGCCGCGCCGCTGACGAAGAGGGCTGCCGCTGGGACCAGGGTTCGGTGCATACGCCTGCCGGCTTCATCGAAGCCTACAATACCTACGCCGAAGGCGGTTGGGTTGGCGTGGGCGGCGATCCGCAGTTTGGCGGCATGGGCATGCCCAAGGCGGTTTCGGCCCAGGTCGAAGAAATGGTCAACGCTGCGAGCCTGGCTTTTGGCCTGTACCCGATGTTGACCGCAGGTGCCTGCCTGTCGATCAACGCCCATGCCGATGAGGCGCTGAAGCACAAGTACCTGCCGAACATGTATGCCGGTGTCTGGGCCGGCTCCATGTGCCTGACCGAACCCCATGCGGGCACCGACCTGGGCATCATTCGCACCAAGGCCGAGCCCCAGGCCGATGGCAGCTACAAGGTCAGCGGTACCAAGATATTCATCACCGGCGGCGAGCACGACCTGACCGAGAACATCATCCATCTGGTGCTGGCCAAGCTGCCGGATGCACCAGCAGGGCCTAAGGGTATTTCGCTGTTCCTTGTGCCCAAGTTCCTGGTCAATGACGACGGTAGCCTAGGCTCGCGCAACCCGGCCACCTGTGGCTCCATCGAGCACAAAATGGGCATCCAAGCATCGGCCACCTGCGTGATGAACTTCGATGAAGCGGTCGGCTACATCGTCGGCGAGCCGAACAAGGGCCTGGCGGCCATGTTCACCATGATGAACTATGAGCGGCTGGGTGTGGGTATCCAGGGCTTGGCGTCGGCCGAGCGTTCCTACCAGAACGCTGTGGAATACGCCCGTGATCGCCTGCAAAGCCGTGCGCCAACCGGGCCACAGGCCAAAGAGAAGGCTGCCGACCCGATCATCGTACACCCGGATGTGCGGCGCATGCTGTTGACCATGAAGGCGCTCATCGAAGGTGGGCGTGCCTTCTCCACCTACGTGGCCATGCAGCTCGATAGCGCCAAATACAGCGAAGACCCGGCAACGCGCAAACGCAGCGAAGAACTGGTGGCGCTGCTGACACCCGTTGCCAAGGCGTTTCTAACCGACCTTGGCCTGGAATGCACAGTGCATGGCCAGCAGGTATTCGGGGGCCATGGTTACATTCGTGAATGGGGGCAGGAGCAACTGGTGCGCGATGTGCGTATCACCCAGATCTATGAAGGCACCAACGGTATTCAGGCGTTGGACCTCATGGGGCGCAAGGTGGTGGCCAGCGGTGGCGCCTATTACAGGCTGTTCTCGGACGAGATCCGCCAGTTCGTTGCCAGCGCAGGCACTGAACTGCAAGCCTTCACCAAACCCCTGAGCGCCAGCCTCGATCAGCTTGATGGCCTGACCGAGTGGGTACTGGAGCAGGCCAAAGCTAACCCGAATGAGATCGGCGCCGCTTCGGTTGAGTACCTGCATGCTTTCGGCTATGTGGCTTACGCTTACATGTGGGCCTTGATGGCACGTGCCGCCAAGGCTGCCGAGGGTGACGAGGCGTTCTATGCCGCCAAGCTGGGCACCGCGCAGTTCTACTTCGCGCGCTTGTTGCCGCGGGTAGAGTCATTGGTGGCTGCGGTGAAGGCAGGCAGTGAGTCGCTTTACCTGCTGGATGCAGAACAGTTTTGAGGTTGAAAGTATTTCAAAAACCTACGGCGTGTAAGCTTTCTCCTACACAACGTAGTGACTTTTCGCTACTGGCGTCAGATTGGATCCACGGTTAATCTTTGTTCATGGACGTTGCGCAGGAAGCGCAAAGGACAGAACAGGGACAACGAAGGATTACCTGCCAGGAAGGTGGGACGATAGGGATGTCATAGGGAAACAGTCTAGAGAACCCCGCTTCGGCGGGGTTTTCTTCGTCTGCGTGATTCTCAGCCAAGCACCTCCAGTGGTGATGCGCCCGGTTGGCGTGGGTCGGTTTCTTCTTCCAGCAATGTGCGCAGCAGCTCCACCGACGCCTGCTGGCGCTGTGCGTCGCGGTAAACCAGGCCAACCTCGAGCGGTACCCGCGGCTCGCTCAGCGGTTTCCATAACAAACTTTGTTGGTCGTCGGCGGCGTCCTTGGCACGCCCCGGCAGAATGGTCGCCAGCGCCGTATGGGCCAAGCTGTCGAGGATCCCCGCCATGTTGTTCATCTCGGCTTGTACCTGTGGCCGACGGCCCTGGGCGGCGAGTTGATCTTTCCAGATCTGACGGATCTGGAACTCTTCCCCCAGCATCAGCATGGGCAATTCGGCAGCCTGCTTAAGGGATACCTTCTTGAAGTCCTTCAGCGGATGAGTAGCCGGTATCACAACCTGCAGCTCGTCTTCGTACAGCAGCAAGCCATGCAGCCCTGGCTGGCGGGGTGGCAGGTAGCTGATGCCGATATCCAGGTTGCCATTGAGCAGCCGCCGTTCGATTTCCAGCCCCGATAACTCGTAGATCTGTACCACCAGGTGCGGCTGGGCTTTGCGTAGCCGTTCCAGCAGTTGCGGTATCAGGCTCGGCCTGACGGTTTGCAAGACGCCGATGGCCAGCGTGCGCAGTGACTGGCCTTTGAAGTTGCGCATGGCCTCATGGGCTCGCTGCAAGCCATCGAGCAATGGCAACGCATGGTTATAAAGCGTGTGCGCAGCAAGGGTGGGCAACAAGCGTTTGTTGCTGCGCTCGAACAGGCTCAGATCCAGGCTATGTTCCAACTGGCGGATCTGTTGCGATAGCGCCGGTTGCGACAGGGACAAGCGTTCGGCGGCACGCCCAACATGGCCCTCTTCATACACCGCGACGAAATAACGCAGCTGTCGAAAATCCATAAGCGATACTTATCTAAAAAGCTGGGAAAACGAAATGGCCGCAAAGCCTGTCGAGGCCTAGTCTATCGCCGTATTACAACGGGTTACAGCAATCGGTTGCTGTATTGTTACCTCGTTTGAAAAACACTTTTGATAGGCACGACAAAATAATTCAGGCCGGCTGCTTTAGCGACACTGGCCGCTTCTGTGATTGGTTGGAGCCCCGATGAACTTGTTCAACCTGCGCCGCTCGGCCCCTGCCGCGGTTGCTGAGCCCAAGCGTGCACCGGTGGCGCAGGCCCATCCAAAAGTGCCGGCGCGCACTTACCTCATGCCGAGTACCGAACATGCGCGGCAGGTGTTCGTACGTGGCCAGGGTTCCTGGCTTTGGGACAGCGAAGGGCACGCTTACCTGGATTTCACCCAGGGTGGCGCGGTCAACAGCCTTGGGCATAGCCCGTCGGCGCTGGTGAAGGCCCTGTCTAACCAGGCCCAGGCCTTGATCAATCCAGGGGTCGGCTACCATAGCCATGGCTTGCTAGCGTTGGTGGAGCGCCTGTGCCAGAGCACTGGCAGCGACCAGGCCTACCTGCTCAACAGCGGTGCCGAAGCCTGTGAAGGTGCTATCAAGCTGGCGCGCAAGTGGGGCCAATTGCACCGTAACGGCGCCTACCACATCATCACCGCCAACCAGGCCTGCCACGGCCGTAGCCTGGGCGCGCTTTCGGCTTCCGACCCGCTGGCGTGCAACCGCTGCGAACCAGGTCTGCCCGGCTTCAGCAAGGTGCCATTCAATGATCTGGCGGCGCTGCATGCCGCCGTCGATTCGCGCACCGTGGCGATCATGCTCGAGCCGATTCAAGGCGAGGCCGGGGTTATCCCGGCGACCCGCGAGTACCTGCAAGGCGTGCAAAAGCTCTGCCGTGAACTCGGCATCCTGCTGATTCTCGATGAAGTTCAAACCGGCATTGGCCGCTGCGGCGCGTTGCTGGCCGAGCAAACCTTTGGCGTGCGCGCCGACATCGTCACCCTCGGCAAAGGCTTGGGTGCAGGGGTCCCACTGGCCGCTTTGCTGGCCCGTGGCACGGCCTGCTGTGCTGAACCAGGCGAGCTGGAAGGTAGCCATCACGGCAATGCGCTGATGAGCGCCGCCGGCCTGGCGGTGCTCGATACGGTGCTGGAGCCGGGCTTCTTCGAGCAGGTGCAAGACAGTGGCCGGCATTTGCGCGATGGCTTGGCTCGCCTGGCCGGCCGCTACGGCCAGGGGCAGGTGCGCGGGCAGGGCCTGCTGTGGGCCCTGCAACTGCAGGATAACCTCGCCAAAGAGCTGGTTGCAGCCGCTTTGCACGAAGGCTTGCTGCTCAATGCCGCGCAACCTGACGTGGTGCGTTTCTCCCCGGCATTGACGGTGAGCAAGGGCAACATCGATGAAATGCTCCTGCGCCTGGCACGGGCGTTCGCTCGCTTGCACACCCAACAGCAAGCTGGCGGCCGGGTACCTGCCTGATCTCGAATTCAACGAACCGTCTAGCGTTCCTGCGCATCGCCCCGTGCCTGTTTCATTTGGCCGGGGCGTTTTTTTTACCTGCGGAACCTCTGGGATGCGCGGCTAGTCTTTGGTGTAACCCCTTTAAGGAGAAACCCGCATGGACTTTATTCGCATCATCATCGCCATTATCCTGCCGCCGCTGGGTGTGTTTTTGCAGGTGGGTTTTGGCGGGGCATTCTGGCTGAACATCCTACTGACTCTGCTGGGCTACATCCCAGGCATCGTGCATGCGGTCTACATCATCGCCAAACGCTGAGTGTGCCGGGGGCGCCGCCAGGCGGCGCCACGCCGGCTGTCAGCCTTCAAGTACGCGGCAATAGAACTTCCATTCCTCTTCCAGCGCATGTGCCAGGTTTTCGGCCTTGCGCAAACCGTGCCGTTCGCCAGCATAGAAATGCCCCGAGGCTTCGACGCCATTGGCCTGCAACGCCTGCAGCATTGAACGGGTCTGCTCCGGCACCACCACTGCATCCAGCTCGCCCTGGAAAAAGATCACCGGCACATTGATGCGTGAGGCGTGCAGCAAGGGCGTGCGCTGGCGGTAACGTTCAGCATCGCGTTGCGGGTCACCGATCAGCCAGTCCAAATAATCGGCTTCGAACTTGTGCGTGGCGTGGCCCAAAGCAATTGGGTCGCTGACTCCATAAAGGCTGGCGCCGGCCCTGAACACGTCGTGGAACGCCAATGCGCACAAGGTGGTGTAACCCCCAGCGCTGCCACCGCGGATGAACGCTTTGCCAGCGTCGATCAGGCCTCTGTGAGCCAAATACTCGACGGCGGCGCAGGCATCCTGGACATCGCTTTGGCCCCAACGCAGGTGCAGCGCCTGGCGGTAAGCCCGACCGTAGCCGCTACTGCCACGGTAATTCAGGTCGGCTACGGCAAAGCCGCGCTGGGTCCAGTATTGAATACGCGGATCGAGCACGGGGTAGCAGGCTGAAGTCGGGCCGCCATGGATGAATACCAGCAGCGGGGCAGCGCCTTTGATGCCGTGGGCCGGGTAGAAAAAGCCGTGGGCAAATGCATCACCGCTTGGGTAATGGATCGACTGTGGCAGGCTGATCTGCTCGGCGGGCAGCACCTCGCTGCCGCCAGCCAATACGCTGACTTCATGGTTGGTTCGGTTGATGGTGATCACTGCCGCAGGGCTGATCGGCGAAGCGGCGACGGCATACAGCTGCTCGCCGTCCATGGCCAAGTGGCGGAACCGGGTGTAGGCACTGGCGAAGCGTTCCAAGCGGCCTTGTTCATCACGCAAGCCCAGTTGCCCGATGCCGCCTTCGAACCAAGTGGCCAAGTAGTGCTCGCGGCTGATGGGCAGCCAGGTGCTGTTGCCCAGTTGCCACGGGGCGCTGGCATGGTCCGCCGGCTCAGCGGCAAGTGCTTGCCAGTTGCCGTCGACCTCGCCCCAGGGCTGCCAGAAACCATTGCGATCAGACAGGCAGTACAACAGCCCGTCAGCATCAAAACGCGGTTGTTGCAGCGATTCATCTGCGCCGGCAACGCACTGCGCGGGGCCCCAGTTACCGGTTGTGTCGCGTTGCCTGCACATCAGCCGGGTGACGGTCCACGGTTGTGCCGGGCGGTCCCACTCGATCCACGCCAGGCGCTGGCCGTCGCTGCTGACCGTCGGTGAGGCGTAAAAGTCGGCGCCCTCGGCGAGCACTTGGCGGGTAGTTTCATCCCATGCCACCAGGCGATGCTCAACCTGTTGGCCATGGCGCTCCTCAACGGCCAATACCTGGCCGTTGTGCCACTGCAGATCACCATAACGACAGGCGTCTTCGTTACTCAGGGGCCGTGGTGCAGTACCCGCAAGGCTCTGGGTGTACACCTGCTGGTCCTTTTCGTTGACGAACAGCAGGCCGTCGCCGCCCAGGCAGAAGCTGCCGCCACCATACTCGTACACGCGGCTGCGCACGCTGAAGCCATCAGGCGTCAGGCACCGCGCCTGGTGGTCACGCCAGTGCCAGATGCGGCAGGCGCCATCGGCTGGGCGGAACTCGTTCCAGAACAGGCCCTGTTCATTGACCTTGAGGTCTGCGAAGTCGGTGCCAGCGGCGACAGCCTGGGCGGCACTGAAATCAGCCGCGGGCGATGACACGGGAATTGCGCTCATTGCGGAAAGTCATCTCTTCGATGGCGAGTTGGGCAGTTTCTGCCTCTTCGCGAGCCTTGAGGATGATGCCGTGGTCGGCCGACTTGGCGCACACCGGGTCGGCATTGCTGGCATCGCCTGTGAGCATGAAGGCTTGACAGCGGCAGCCGCCGAAGTCCTTTTCCTTCTCGTCGCACGAACGGCAAGGCTCGGGCATCCAGTCGTATCCACGGAAGCGATTGAAGCCGAACGAGTCGTACCAGATGTGATGCAGGTCGTGGTCGCGCACATTGGGGAACTGCACCGGCAACTGGCGCGCGCCGTGGCAGGGCAGGGCGGTGCCGTCGGGCGTGATGGTCAGGAACAGGCTGCCCCAGCCGTTCATGCAAGCCTTGGGTCGCTCTTCATAGTAATCCGGGGTCACGAAGATCAGCTTGCAAGGGTTGCCCTGGGCTTTGAGCTTGGCCCGGTATTCGTTGGTGATACGTTCGGCGCGCTCAAGCTGCGCACGAGTGGGCAGCAGGCCCAGACGGTTGAGATGGGCCCAGCCATAGAATTGGCAGGTGGCAAGCTCGACGAAGTCTGCCTCAAGCGCAATGCACAGCTCGATGATGCGGTCGATTTTGTCGATGTTGTGCCGGTGGGTAACGAAGTTGAGCACCATCGGGTAGCCGTGGGCCTTCACTGCACGGGCCATTTCCAGCTTCTGAGCGAAGGCTTTTTTCGAGCCGGCGAGCAAGTTGTTGACCTGCTCGTCACTGGCTTGGAAGCTGATCTGGATATGGTCCAGGCCGGCTTGCTTGAAAGCGGCGATGCGCGCTTCGGTCAGGCCAATGCCCGAGGTGATCAGGTTGGTGTAGTAGCCCAGTCGGCGGGCCTCACCGATAAGCTCTGCAAGGTCCTGGCGCACCAGCGGTTCGCCACCGGAGAAACCGATTTGCGCAGCGCCCATCTCGCGGGCCTCGGCCATCACCTTGAACCATTGCGCAGTGCTCAGCTCCTGGCCCTGGGCGGCGAAGTCCAGCGGGTTGGAGCAATACGGGCACTGCAGCGGGCAGCGGTAGGTGAGCTCGGCCAGCAGCCACAGCGGCAGGCCGACCGGCACTTCAGGCGAGGGTGATCCAGTGTTCGGCACGGGCCACCTCCATGAATTGCTCAATGTCGTCAGCGACCTCGGGCACACCAGGAAATTGCTGTTCGAGTTCGGCGATGATTGCCGCCACATCACGCTTGCCGTCGATCAACCCACCGATCAGGCTGGCGCTTTCGTTGAGCTTGATCATGCCCTCTGGGTACAAGAGCACGTGGCCTTTCTGCGCCGGTTCGTACTGGAAGCGGTAGCCAGGGCGCCAGTTTGGCACTTGGTTACGTTGCAAGCTCATAGGGCTATCCCTTTGTGCCAGACCCGTTGCTGGGTGACGGTGTGGTAAGGCGGGCGGTTCAGCTCGTAGGCCATGCTCATGGCATCGAGCATGCTCCAGAGGATATCCAGTTTGAATTGCAGGATCTCCAGCATGCGCTCCTGGCCCGCCCGGGTGGTGTAGTGCTGCAGGGTGATCGCCAGGCCATGTTCCACATCGCGTCGGGCCTGGCCCAGGCGAGTGCGGAAATACTCGTAACCGGCCGGGTCGATCCACGGGTAGTGTTGCGGCCAGCTGTCCAGGCGCGATTGGTGGATCTGCGGGGCGAACAGTTCGGTCAACGAGCTGCTGGCCGCTTCCTGCCAACTCGCACGGCGGGCGAAATTGACATAGGCATCCACGGCAAAGCGCACGCCTGGCAGCACCAGCTCTTGTGAACGCAGCTGATCAGGGTCCAGACCCACTGCTTGACCCAAGCGCAGCCAGGCTTCGATACCGCCATCTTCACCCGGTGCGCCGTCGTGGTCGAGCAGGCGCTGGATCCACTCACGGCGCACTTCGCGATCCGGGCAGTTGGCCAGGATCGCGGCATCCTTCATCGGGATGTTGACCTGGTAGTAGAAGCGGTTGGCCACCCAGCCTTGAATCTGCTCTCGGCTGGCGCGGCCTTGATACATCGCCACATGGTAGGGGTGGTGAATGTGGTAGTACGCGCCCTTGGCGCGCAGGGCCTGTTCGAATTCGGCAGGTGACAATGGCAGTGCGTCGCTCACGGGGCCTCCTTACAACTCGATGCTCATGCCGTCGAAGGCGACTTCCACCCCACGACGCTGGACCTCGGCGCGCTCGGGTGAGTCTTCATCGAGGATTGGGTTGGTGTTGTTGATGTGGATGAGCACCTTACGTTGCCGTGGGAAGCCGTCGAGCACTTCGAGCATGCCGCCGGGGCCGTTCTGCGCCAGGTGGCCCATCTCGCGGCCGGTGCGGGTGCCGACACCGCGCCGCTGCATTTCATCATCCTCCCACAGCGTGCCGTCGACCAGCAGGCAGTCGGCACTGTGCATCATCTGCAGCAGTTTGGCGTCGACCTGGCCGAGGCCGGGTGCGTAGAACAGCTTGCCCCCTGTGCGGGAATCCTCGACCAGCAGGCCAAGGTTGTCGCCCGGGTGCGGGTCGAAGCGGTGCGGCGAGTAGGGCGGCGCTGCGCTGCGCAGGGGGAACGGTGTGAATCTGAGGTTTGGGCAGGCGTCGATAACGAAGCTGCCCTCAAGCTCGATGCGATTCCACTGCAGTCCGCCGTTCCAGTGGCTGAGCATGTTGAACAGCGGGAAGCCGGTGGTCAGGTCTTGGTGGACCATGTCCGTGCACCAGACCTGGTGCGGGCAGCCTTCGCGCAGGCTGAGCAGGCCGGTGGTGTGGTCGATCTGGCTGTCGAGCAGGACGATAGCGTTGATGCCGGTATCGCGCAGTGCGCGCGCAGGCTGCATGGGCGCGAAGGCCTGCAGTTGGGCGCGAATGTCGGGCGAAGCGTTGCACAGGATCCAGTGCTCACCGTCGTCGGACAAGGCAATGGACGACTGGGTTCGTGCCGTGGCGCGCAGGCTACCATCGCGAAAGCCCTTGCAGTTCACGCAGTTGCAGTTCCACTGCGGGAAACCCCCGCCGGCGGCGGAACCGAGAATCTGGATGTACATGGCCACTCCTTCTGCGAAAAGCCGTATCCGAAAAACGACGACGCCCCGGCGGGCCGAGGCGTCATGCCGCACAGCAAGGCTTAGCGGTTGGCGAAGTACATGGTCACTTCAAAGCCGATACGCAGGTCAGTGTAAGCTGGTTTGGTCCACATGGGCGTTCTCCTTCCGGATGGGTTGTGTTCGCTTCACTACTACTCGAGTGCTGATTCGAGTAAGAGGTTCCGCTGACTGAGATAGCGTTATCTTACAAGAAATTTTTGTACCGAAAGGTTAATTGTTTGATAAGCGCCCTTGCAGCAAACGTAATAATCCACCCTGGATCACTTCCAGGAGCTGTCCGGCGCTGCGGCATTGGCCACGCAAAGCCAAGCGTGATCTTCAGCGAGCAACTGGCGAAGCAGACCATCCAGATCCGCTTGTCGCACGTCCAGAATAGCCCGTTTCAAACCCCTCAAATCGTCAGGTTCAGCGGCCAATCGTGCTTGCCATGCCCATTCGGCTACATCGGCGTTGGCCATGGCGGGTTCGTCGAACTGCTCGGCCAGGGCCTTGCGCGCATGCTCGTCCAGTGTCACACCATTGCGTAGAAGCGCGTGCAGGTGGCCGAGGATTTCTGCCTGGCTGGCATGTGGCGACTGCACGCCGAATAGCAGGCCACCTACGCCCTCGATCTGACGAAAGGTACTGAATACCGCGTAGCCTAATTGCAACTCGACCCGCAGGCGTTGATACACCGGCCCCTGCAGGCTCTGGGCCAGTAGGCGGCCGCAGCCTTGCTGCCCGTCAGGCACGGGGCAAAACAGCAGAAGGGCATTTTCACTGCCAGGCACATTGGCCCGCTGCCAGCGGCGGCCAGCCCAGCGGGCCGCAGGTGAAGGCGACACACCTTGGCCAGGGCAGCTTTGCAGCAATGCACCCAGAGCCTGCAACGCATCTGTATCGAAGCCTACGGCCAGGCCGTGCCAGCGGCTGTGCTGCCAGGCGTCGTCGAGCTGCGTTTGGTCAGCCGCGCAGTGCGCCTGGGGTTCTGCGCGTGAGCCGAGTACGGCATCCGGCAACTGACCGATCAAGGCTCTGATAGGTATCAGGGCGGGGGCTTCAGGTGCAGGGGACGGCCAGTCGCAAGGTGCCTGCAAGCTCGTCAGGGCCTGGGCGGTGGCGCGTATCACCGCTGCGGGGTGCCCAGCACAGCGCAGTTGCCAGTAGTCACCGGCCCCACTGAATTGCAATTGCACGCCGGCCTGCTCGCAGCGCATCTGTAAAGGCTGCAAGGCACGTTCAAGTCCCCGCTGAAGAGGCCGACGCGAGGGTGATGCTATGTGCCAACGCAGAAACAGCGCTGCATGGTGCCGGGTTGGCGGCAACAGGCTGCTGACACTGAGTGAAGGCGGCAGCGCTCCTGCCTGATGAGCGGGCATCTCGTCGAGCAACAAGGGGTCAGGCTCGGGCAACTGCCATGGGTGGGTGGCGCGTTGTGGCAATTGCTCGAGCAGCGCCGCAAGTGCGGTGAGCCCTTGGCTGTCCAGTGCCGCAAATGGCTGCGCGGCGCTGTCTGCGCGGGCCAGCGCCAAGGCGCCGGCACTGCGCTGGCGACGCTGCTGCAAAAGTCCGAACGCCTGGTTGAGCGTTGTGGGCGATGCTTGGCGAATATAGCCGAACCAGCCGTGCAACAGCTTCAGTACCTCGCTGCTATCGGCACAGGGGTTGAGCTTCAAATCGATGTGCCAGAGCAGTTGCCCGGCGAAAGCATACAACTGCTCGACTTTGCACTCCTTGAGCCATCCCCGGCGCTGCAGTTCACCTAGCCAACTGCCGGGGCGGTTGTCGCTGAGGTTGGCCATCAGCAGCGCCAATGCCCGTTCTGCCCCTGCCGGCAGGCCCTGATGGGCGAACAGTAGCGGCTCGCCACTGGCCAAAACCGGCGGCATAGCTTGTGGTACCGCGGCCGCCCGTTTGAAGATGCCCGCCAATCGTCTGCCGAGTCGTTCCAGTTCATCCAGCGGCTGTGGCCCGCAGAGGCTCAGGGTAATCTGGCCGGCGTGATAGAAGCGTTGGTGAAACCCCACGAGGGCATCCTGGAAAGCACTGCTCTGCAGTGGGAGGGAATAACGGTTACCGGCATGAAAAGCGCTGAGCGGGTGATTGCCCGCTACTGATTGCAGCAGAGCAAACTGCTGTTGAGCCTGAGGGTTGCGCGACCAGGCGATGAATTCGGCGTGGATCACCTCACGCTCGCGCCGCTGGCGCTCGATGCCAAGGTCAGGTTCGGCAAGCATCTGGCACAGACGCTCCAGCCCCCCGGCCAAGGCGGCAGGCGGGACTTCGAAGAAAAAGTCGGTGGTGCGTTCACGGGTACTGGCATTGACTTGGCCGCCCAAGGCCTGAACGTAGCGCATAAGCCCATCTTCCAGTGGGAAGCGCGCTGTACCCAGGAAGAACAGGTGTTCAAGAAAGTGCGCCAGGCCAGGCCACTGGGGCGCAGCATCATGGCTGCCGGCGTGCACGCGCAGGGCCGCAGCCGAGCGCTTGAGATGTGGCGCATGGCGTAATATCAGCTGCAGGCCGTTGGCCAGCGTGACGTGGCTGTTGGTGTCGCTCATGCTAACCACAGGTATCCATTGATGAATGCGGGCTCATCCGCGACTGGGCGGGGTGGCGACCCCTCAGCCTCTACGCCAATTCAACTCCTGACGCAGATCGGTCAGATAGGGGAATGCTTGGCGTGCTCGCATCAGGCGGTCGTGTTCCAGGTCTGCCAGCAAAAGGCACTCGTCGCGCCCGGCCATGGCCAGCAAACTGCCGTCCGGCCCGATGATGCTGCTTTGCCCGCAGTACTGGATCTCGTCCTCAGCGCCGCAATAGTTGGCGTACACCAAGTAGCACTGATTCTCCTGCGCCCGCGAGCGCACGGTCACCTGGCAGACGAAGTCGTACGGCACCATGTTAGCGGTCGGCACAAGGATCAGCTCGGCCCCCGCCAGCGCCAGGCGCCGGGCGTTTTCCGGGAATTCGATGTCATAGCAGATCAGCAGGCCGAGCTTCCAGCCTTGCAGCTCCACCACCGGGAAGTGATCGGCACCTGCGCTGAACATCGCCCGATCCAGCTCGCCGAACAGGTGAGTCTTGCGGTAATTGCACAGGCTGCTGCCATGGGCGTCGATCAACTGCACACTGTTGTAGATCGCCCCGTCCTCGGCGCGCTCGGGATAGCCGTAAACGATGGCGATGCGGTGCGCCTGAGCGATCTCCACCACCTCCATGGCCGAAGGGCCATCTTCGGCTTCGGCCAGCCGTTCTGCCTGGGCCAGGCCGATGTTGTAGCCGCTCAGGAACATCTCCGGGCACACCAGCAACTGTGCGCCTCGCTCGGCCGCCAGGTGCGCCTGGTGGCGCAGGCGTTGCAGGTTACCGGGTACATCCAACGGGCTGGGGGTACCCTGAAACAGAGCGATGCGCATGTTGCCTCCTTGGTTAGTCAGCCAGGGCGATGGGGCCGATCTGGTCGAACACGTCGCCAGGGCCTGGGTTTTCTGGGTGTGTATGGCCACCGAAGTGGTTCATGATACCCCACACCGCGTTGAGCGATGTCTGCACCGCGCCCTCGACCCAGGCCGGGGTCCAGGACACGTCGTCGCCAGCGATGAATATGCCCTTGTGTTCGGCGGGCATGTCTTGCTGCATGAAGTGTGCGTACATGCGCTGGTTATAGCGGTAGTGGCCCGGCAGCGCGCCTTTGAAAGCGCCGAGGAAGTGCGGGTCGGCCTCCCAGGAAATGGTGATCGGGTCGCCGATGATATGCCCGGCAATATCGGTTTTCGGATAGATCTTCTTCAGTGCATCCAGGGCAAGCTGCACGCGCTTCTCAACCGGATGCGGCAACATCTTCAAAGCGTCGCTCATCCACGCGTAGGACAGGCAAATCACGCCCGGCTTGTCGTCACCGTTGTCGAACAGATAGGTGCCGCGGGTCAGGCGGTCGGTCAATGTCATGCTCATCAGGTCGCGGCCGGTCTGCGGGTCTTTATCCTTCCAGAACGGCCGGTCGACCATGACGAAGGTTTTCGACGACTGCATGTAACGGGTGCGGTCCAAGGCCATCCACATTTTTTGCGAGAACAGCGACTCTTCACAGTCGATCTGGGTAGTCAGCAGCCAGCTCTGGCAGGTGGCGAGCACCGCACCGTAATGGCGTGTGTCACCCCAATTGTCGGTGACGGCCAAGCGCCCGTCGGCGGCCCGTGCTATGCGTTTTACTCCTGAGCGTGGTGCGCCGCCATGCAAAGCGCTCAGGCTGGTGCCTTCTGGCCAATGGGCGCAGCGCTCCGGCACATGGCGCCAGATACCTTGTGGCACCTGTTCAACGCCCCCTACGATCAGGTGCTGATGGTCGTCGCAATTGGTCATCACCACGCGGAAGATCTCCAGCATGGAGTTGGGGAAGTCCGAATCCCAGCCCCCGGTGCCGAAACCGACCTGGCCGAACACTTCGCGGTGCTGGAAACTCAACTGGGCAAACGAGCGCGAAGTGGCGACGAAATCGTAGAACGTGCGGTCGTCCCACAGCGGCACCAGCTTGTTCCACAGGGCTTTGAGCCGAGGTACGTCCCGCTCGCGGATCGCCTGCTGGATGTCGGCAAACTGTGCACCGCTTTCCAGCGCATCAGCCCAGGCATCGGCGACCTCATGGAACAGCTTGGGCAAGTCGCTGGCCTTTTCGGCGTAGTACGTCTGGCCTTCAAGGTCGATCACCGTACTGCCCGAGGCTGAGGTCAGCGGGTTGGGGAAGGGTTTGGTTTGCAGGCCGAGCTTGTCGACGTAATGGTAGAAGGCGGTGGACGAGACTGGAAAACGCATGCCGCCCAGTTCAGCGATGATGCCATCGGTGCCGTTGAAGGCTTGCGAGCGCAAGCGCCCTCCGAGTTTCGAGGCCTCATACACAACCGGCTTGAGGCCGAGCTTCATCAATTCGTAAGCGGCGACCAGGCCTGCGATGCCTGCGCCGACGATCGCGACTTCTTCGCCGTGGCGCTCGGCTGGAATAGTGCCCAGGCCGGCCGGGTGTTCTAGCCAGTCATCGAAGCCGAACGGGAAGTCTGGGCCGAAAATGGTGATGGGTTTTTTGCCGTCGGCGGGGTGGCGGTTTTTCTTGTTCATGAATGGACCTTGCCAGAGCGGCTGCGCGTGGGGCGGAGCCTGAGTATAGGAGATGGCTGTAGGTCATTTTATGAAGGGTGGTGCTCGTTATTAAGATGCATAACGTCGTCGGAATGCATGTTTATCTGTCATTTCGACGGGTGCGTTGACTATTTCGATGGCTCCGGCTTGCGCAATGCCAAAGTCAAACCGGCTGCCCGCGGTCGACCTTGCTGCTGAGGATGATCGATGTGGTGGTTTTCTCCACACCCTCGACGCTGCCAATCTGGTCCAGCAGTTGGTCCAGTTGCTCTGGCGAATCGCTGCGCAGCCAGGCCACGTAATCGAATTCGCCGCTCACCGCACACAGTTGTTGCACTTGCCCCATGGCGCTTAGCCGCCGCACCACTTCCTTGCCGGAACGTGGCTGGACCTTGATGCCCACATAGGCTTGCAACCCACCGCCACTCAGGCGTTGGCCCAGGCGCACTCCGTAGCCGGTGATCACCTTGTTCTTCTCCAGACGTTCCAGGCGCGAGTTGACCGTGGTGCGCGCAATGCCCAGTTGCCTAGCCAGGGTAGCGACGCTTTCGCGGGCGTTGATCTGCAGCAGGGCGAGCAACTGGCGGTCGATTTCGTCGAGAATGATGGGGCGGGCGTCCGACATGGCAGGGTCTCTACGGTGGGTTCGCTAGCCTATCCAGCGCTATAGCAGCAGGGCAAGCCCAGCTTGAGTTGCCAGGCAGGCAGCGAAGCGCTTTTGTTCACTTCTTATACATGGTGCGGTGTCTGCGAGTACGGCGGCGCCCTTTGTGGTGCTGGGCGGGTTAGAATCCATGCCCGATGGTTTTCATGACAGACATTCGGCCACCGTCTGGCCGAATGCTGAACATTCAGGAGCAGTGATGCGGGTCACGGATTGGTATTGGAAGCGCTGGATTCGCCGTCGCGGGCTGAAGTTCAGCACCGCTGTCTCAGAGCTCAGTAGCAAGTCCACCCTCAAGATCGAGGAAGGGGTACGCATCGGGGAAGTCGCTATCGATACCCGCGAGCTTAGCGTAGGGGCGAACACCTACATCCGCAGCGAATGCCTGTTGCAGGTAGTCGGCTCCATTGGCCGCTTCTGTTCGATCAGTACCGGTGTTGTTCTTGGCCAGGAAAAGCACACACACCCGTTGAACTGGCTAAGCACACATCCTTTCCAGTACACGGACACAGGCCTTGAGTACACCGCTCGTTTTGATCTTGCAACGATCGGCCATGACGTGTGGATTGGCCATGCTGCCATGGTCATGGAAGGGGTGTCGGTCGGCACAGGTGCCGTCATCGCAACCCGTTCGTTGGTCACCAAGGATGTACCGCCCTACGCGGTGGTTGCTGGCGTCCCAGCCAAGGTCATCCGTTACCGATTCCCCCCTGAAGTGATCGAGCGCCTGTTGGCGTCGCAGTGGTGGGAGCGTGACATCGAGCAACTGAAGGCGCTTCCCTTGGATGATCCGGCTGCATGCCTCGAAGCGCTGGAGAGCATTCCAAAGGTAGGTTATCGGACAATCCAGATTACGCGGCGAGGGTGCCAAGAGCTGGTTTGAATCTTGGGCTGTTCGGGTGCTGCCCCCTGAAAAACCAAAAAGCCGCGCAGAGCGCGGCTTTTTGTATTTGGTGGGCCCACACGGACTCGAACCGTGGACCAAAGGATTATGAGTCCTCTGCTCTAACCAACTGAGCTATAGGCCCTCAGTAAGTGCCGGGATTATAACGAGGGTTTCGATACCGTGCCATCCGAAAGATCGCTTAGTGCTATACGAAGAAAGCTCGCTGCGAATTCATCAGGTGGCAATGGCAGGCTAACGATGTATCCCTGAATCTGCTCGCAGCCTTCAGCGGCAAGGAAACGCTGCTGTGCCTGGTTCTCTACCCCTTCGGCGATTATCGTCAGCTGCATGCTGCGCCCCAGGGCGATGATGGCGCGGGCGATTGCGGCGTCGTGGGGGTCATCCGGCAAGCCACGGATGAACGATTTGTCGATTTTCAGGATGTCCAGCGGCAGGCGCTTGAGGTAGCTGAGCGATGAATAGCCGGTGCCGAAGTCATCGATCGCCAGCTGCACGCCCAATTGCTTGAGTTGATGCAGCACGGCCAGGGCTTCTTCGGCCTGACTCATGATGAAGTTTTCGGTGATTTCCAGCTGCAGGTCGCCTGCCGTCAGTTGATAGACCTTGAGCAGGTGCTCGATACGTTTGGCAAGGTTGGGTTGGCGTAGTTGTGCCCCCGCGAGGTTAATCGACAGGGGGCCAAAGGCCCTGTAGGTCTTCTTCCAACTGTGCATCTGCTGGCACGCCTGCTCCAGCACCCAGTCCCCTAGCTGCAAGATGGTCCCGTTCTCTTCGGCCAGGTGAATGAAGTGCTCAGGCGGTACTTCGCCAAAGGTCGGGTGGCTCCAGCGGATCAACGCTTCGGCGCCCACCAGCGTCTGGGTCTTGAGGCTCAGCTTGGGCTGGAAGCTCAGGCTCATCTCGTTACGCTCGATGGCGCGGCGCAGTTCATGCTCCATGGCGATGCGTTCGCTGGCCTGCACGGTCAGGTCGCAGGTGTAGGCTTCCACACGGTTGCGGCCTTTGGCTTTGGAGCGATACATGGCGGCGTCGGCGTTGCGGATCAAGGTCGCGACGTCGGTGCCGTCCTGCGGATAGAGACTGGTGCCGATACTGGCGCTGGTGAAAAACTCGTGCTCGCCCGCCTGGAACGGGGCGACGAAGCACGCTAGCAATTTGTTGGCGATAGCCTGGGCATCGGTGGGTTTGTGAAGCCCCGGCAGCAGGATGATGAACTCGTCGCCACCCAGGCGGGCCACGGTGTCGACGTCGCGCACCTGCTCCTTGAGGCGTTGCGCGATGCCTTTTAGCAATAGATCGCCGACCGGGTGGCCGAGGCTGTCGTTGATGTGTTTGAAACGGTCAAGGTCCAAGAACAGCACTGCGCCCTGGCGGTTGGACACTTGTGCGCAGGTCAACGCAGCTTGCAGGCGGTTTTCGAACAGCGCGCGGTTGGGCAGGCCGGTGAGCGGGTCGTGGTGGGCCTGGTAGTCGAGCTTGGCCTGGGCGTGCTTGATGCTGGAAATGTCGGCAAATACCGCGACGAAGTGTGTGATGACATGCTCACTGTTGCGTACGGCGCTGATCGTCAGCCAGCTGGGGTACAGCTCGCCATTTTTGCGCTTGTTGTAGATCTCGCCTTGCCAGTGGCCTTCAGCGGTGAGCTGGTGCCACATGGCGATGTAGAACGCGCTGTCATGCTGGCCTGAGGCAAGCAGGCGCGGGGTCTGGCCAAGGGCTTCGATCTCGCTGTAGCCGGTGATTTCACTGAAGGCGCGGTTGACCGCGCTGATGCGTTGGTCGGTGTCGGTGATCAATACACCTTCGGCAGTGTTTTCGAACACGGTTGCAGCCAGCTGCAGTTTTTCCTGCATCAGGTGGCGCTCGGTGATGTCACGGGCGATGGTCAGCATGCAGTCCACACCACCGATTGGCAGCGGCCTTGCCGATAGCTCGCAAAGGCGGATTTGCCCATCGCTGCGGCGGATGTGGCAACTGAAGTCACGCACGAAGCCATCTCGGCCCAGCTGGCCGATCAAACGCTTGCGCTCATTGAGGTCGACCCAGATCCCGAGATCGAACGAAGTCTGGTCGATCGGTGTGTTGAACTCGTAACCGGTCAGGCGGCAAAAACCTTCGTTGACTTCCAGCAGCAAGCCATCGCTTTGACGCGACAGCAGCAGCCCGTCCGGCGAGGCGTGGAAAGCCTTGGCGAACTTCTCTTCGGAGGTTTGCAGTTGTTGCTGGGTTTGTTTGAGCTGGCTGATATCGCGCACTGCCACCACCAGCGCCAGGCTGCCGTCCAGCTCGAAGGTTTCGGCTGAAGTAAGCCCCGTGAACAACTCGCCGTCGTTGCGCCGGAAGGTCATTTCCACATTGCGGATGCCCCCTTGATGCAGGCGCTCCAGCAGCTTCGGGCCCATACCTTCCTTTGCCCACAAATTGAGCTCGGTGGCGGTGCGGCCGATCACCTGACCCGGGCTTAAGCCAATTTGTTCTTCGAAGGCTTCATTGACTTCCAGCAGCACGCCGTCGCTGTGCCGTGCGATCAACAGGATGTCCGGGCATTGCTCGAACACCGAGGCGAACTTCTGTTGCGACAGCCGCAAAGCATCTTCGGTACGTTTGGTTTCACTGATGTCGATCATCAGGCCACGCATGAGCGGGCGGGGGCCGTGCTCGATCATGCTGACGATGTTGCGCACCCATAGCGGCTGGCCATCGGCGCGCATAACCCGGTAATCAAGGCTATGGTCCCGCCCCGCGGCGGTTTCGCTTTCGCACAAGGCCTGGGCCCAGAGCGCATCGTCAGGGTGCAGAATGCTGCGCCAGAAGCCAGGCTTGAGCCAGTCATGCAGCGGGTAGCCCAGCAGATCTTCGGCGTGGGGTGAAACATAGCTGTAAGTGAAGTCGTTGGCGTCGGCCTCCCAGGCGATGGCCGACAGGCTTTCGATCAGGCCGCGGTAATGATATTCGCTGCTGCGCAGCTCCTGCTCCAGCGCTATGCGCCGGGAAATTTCCGAGCTGAGGCGGCGATTGATGCGAATGACCGCCGCCAGAATGGCAATCAGCAACAACACGGCGGGCAGGCCGTAGAGCAGCGTGTCCTGCCAGAAGCTGCGTTGGTCCACAACATTGCCCACCCAGCGTTGCTGGATCTCACTGACCTCATCGCTGGACATGTCGGCTATCACTTTGTCGAGGATGCCAATCAGTGCCTGCTGGTCGCGGGGGGCGGCCATTGCCAGCTGGTAACGATAAGGCGTGTCGCCGCTGACATACAGCCCTTCCAGTTTGAGTTGGCGCAGGCTCCAGATGCTCGAGGCGAGATCGCCGACCACGGCGTCGACCGCATCGGTGGCCAAGGCCTGCAGAGCAGAACTCACATTGGGCAAGGCCACCAGGTTAAGGTCTGGGTGATGGGTACGCAGCAGTTCGTGAGGGGCGTAGTTCTCCACAACCGCCACCTTCAGCCCGTACAAGTCTTTGAGCGTGCGTGGCTGCGGGCCTTTCTCGTGGGCCAGGATAACGATGGGGAAGTCGAGGTAGGGGCGGGTGAAAGCCAGGTAACCTTGGCGTTCGGGCGTTGACATGATCCCCGGCAATAGATCGATCCGGCCATCGCGTGCCTGCTGCAGCACCTCGGTCCAGCTAGTGGGTTCGACCGGTTTGAGTGATACCCCAAGACGGTCCTGGATCAAAGCGATGTAGTCGGCGGCCAATCCCTGGTACCGGCCCTCCTGGTCACGAAATTCGAACGGTGGCCAAGAGGCGTCGACGCCCAGCCTCAACTGCGGGTGGGCAGTGAGCCAGGTTTTTTCATCGTCTGTCAGGGTCAGGGCGCCGGCCGCTGTGTTCCACAGCATCAGGAACGACAACAGAATGGCCGGCATCGGCAGCATAGGGGCCTCGCATTCAGGTGGTCTGAAGTCGAGTGTAGCCGGGCATTACGCCTGCCGAGCAACTGAACACAACTATTTGTCGGATAAGAAAAACCCCGGCCTGGGCCGGGGTTCGTCATCACTCGTCGAGGAAGGAGCGCAAGTGCTCGCTGCGAGTCGGGTGGCGCAACTTGCGCAACGCCTTCGCTTCGATCTGACGGATCCGTTCACGGGTCACGTCGAACTGCTTGCCCACCTCTTCGAGGGTGTGGTCAGTGTTCATGTCGATACCGAAACGCATGCGCAGCACCTTGGCTTCCCGTGCGGTCAGCCCCGAGAGCACGTCACGGGTCGCTTCCTTGAGGCTTTCGACCGTGGCTACGTCGATTGGGGACTGCATGGTCGAGTCCTCGATGAAGTCGCCCAGGTGCGAATCTTCGTCATCACCGATCGGGGTTTCCATGGAGATCGGCTCTTTGGCGATCTTCAATACCTTACGGATCTTGTCCTCAGGCATTTCCATGCGCTCACCAAGCTCTTCCGGGGTCGGTTCACGGCCCATTTCCTGCAACATCTGGCGGGAAATACGGTTGAGCTTGTTGATCGTCTCGATCATGTGCACCGGAATACGGATGGTGCGCGCCTGGTCGGCGATCGAGCGGGTGATTGCCTGACGGATCCACCACGTGGCGTAGGTCGAGAACTTGTAGCCGCGACGGTATTCGAACTTGTCCACCGCCTTCATCAGGCCGATGTTGCCTTCCTGAATCAGGTCCAGGAACTGCAAGCCACGGTTGGTGTACTTCTTGGCGATGGAGATCACCAGACGCAGGTTCGCCTCGACCATTTCCTTCTTGGCGCGGCGGGCCTTGGCCTCACCGATGGACATGCGACGGTTGATTTCCTTGATTTCGGCAACGGTCAGACCGGTTTCGTTCTCAAGGTCGATCAGCTTCTGCTGGCAGGCGACGATCGCGGCGTCCTTTTCACCCAGGGCGGCAGCCCATTTGGTGCTGCGTTTGGCCAGGTCACCGGACCAGGTCTGGTCGGTTTCGTTGCCTGGGAACAGGCGCAGGAAGTCGGCACGCGGCATACGGGCGTCACGCACACAAAGCTGCATGATCGCACGCTCCTGTTGACGCAGACGGCTCAAGGCATCGCGCACACGCTCGACCAGAACGTCGAACTGCTTAGGCACGAGCTTGATCGGCATGAACAGGTCAGCAAGGGCCTGCAGCGCTTCGATGCTTTCCTTGGCGCTACGGTCGTGCTTTTTCAGGACCTTGGACGTGACCTGAAGCTGGTCGGCAACGGCGCCGAAGCGCTGGGCCGCGATGACAGGGTCAGGACCGCTTTCGGTCTCTTCCTCGTCGTCGCCGTCACTTTCTTCCTCTTCGTCTTCCGATTCTTCCTTGGCGGCAGGCGCCTTGGCACCAGGGACTGGCACCTCGTCGGTCGGCGCGGCGATGTTGTCATCAGGGTCGATATAACCGCTGAGAACGTCTGACAGACGGCCACCTTCGGCGGTGACGCGGTCGTATTCGCCGAGGATGTAGTCGACAGTGCCCGGGAAATGAGCGATGGCGCCCATGACTTCACGGATGCCTTCCTCGATCCGCTTGGCGATTTCGATTTCGCCTTCGCGGGTCAGCAGCTCGACGGTACCCATTTCACGCATGTACATGCGCACAGGGTCGGTCGTGCGGCCGATATCGGTTTCAACTGCCGCCAACGCAGCAGCGGCTTCTTCGGCCGCTGCTTCGTCGGTGTCGGCTTCCGCCAACAGAAGGGCATCCGCATCCGGAGCACTCTCGAATACGTTGATCCCCATGTCGTTGATCATGCGGATGATGTCTTCCACCTGTTCAGGATCTGAAATATCCTCAGGCAGGTGGTCGTTGACCTCCGCGTAAGTCAGGTAGCCCTGCTCACGACCGCGGGTGATCAACTCTTTGATACGAGACTGCTGTTGCGCTTTTCCGGACATAACACCCTATCCACTGAAGGTCTTGGCGGGCAAAAAACAAGCCGAGGATTATACCCGAGCATGGGCCTCACGCGCCAGATGAGGTCGGCGTTTGTGCGGGAACATTCCGGCTCAGCAAGGCGAGAAGCTGGGATTTTTCCTCGCTGGTCAATTCGCTTTGACGTGATTTCCTGAGCAGTTGTTCCAGGCTGCGCTCGCGTTGGCGGGCGGACAAGCTAGTTATGGTGTCGAAAAACTGTTGTTCAAGGTTGTCAGCCACGATCAACCATTCCTTTTCTGCCAGCGCGCGCAGCAGGCGGCCTTGTTCTGTGCCGTGCCAGCGTGCGATCAGCTGCATTGAGCTTAGCCCAGGATTTTTCTGAGCAGCTTCGATCAACGCTACCAATAGCTGGCTGTACAAATGTTCTTCGTCGGCGAAATGGCTGGCGTCCTCGACCTTGCCGGCCAGCAGCGGGTGGTGCAGCAAGGTGCGAAGGGCCGCCAGGGTCGGCGGTTCGACTGGCGCCGGTACCCGTGGCGGGGCTTCGTCGCGCCGTTGCCAGGGCTTGCCGCCTTTGCGGTTCTTGTCCCAGGGCTTATCGCTCCAAGGCTTTTTGCCCCCGCCTTTGTTTGGCTTCCACTCCGTTTCCTGATGAACGGCAGCGTAGTCGGGCAGTGGCATGTCGCCGTAGTCAGGTGTGTAGCTGGCCATGGCATCGTAGTCATAGCCTGGGTCGTAATCGGGCACCGGGCTGGCCGCTGGGGCATGCTGTGCCAGTTGCTCGACCTGCTGCGGGTCGAGGCCGGTGATTTCTTTGAGGCGGTTGCGCATGAGCTGGCGCAGGTTGGCTCCGGGGATCTTTTCGATCAACGGTGCAGCCAAGGTGGCCATGTGTGCCTTGCCTTCCAGCGAACGTGGGTCGGCCTCGTTGCTCAGTTGCTCGAAAAAGTAATCGGCCAGTGGTTGTGCGTGCTGGTTGATCCGCGCCATGAATGCGTCGGTGCCTTCGGCGCGCACCAGGCTGTCTGGGTCTTCGCCTTCGGGCAGGAACAGAAATCGCGCCCGGCGCCCGTCCTGCAGGGCAGAAAGGGTGGACTCCAGTGCGCGCCAAGCGGCCTTGCGCCCGGCCTGGTCGCCATCGAAGCAGAACAGCACGCTGGGTACTACTCGGAACAGGCGCTTGAGGTGTTCTTCGCTGGTGGCGGTGCCGAGGGTGGCGACAGCATTGCGCAGGCCTTGCTGGGCGAGTGCGATGACGTCCATGTAGCCTTCGACGACGATGATTTCGTCGAGGTTGCGGTTGTGTTTGCGAGCCTCATACAGCCCGTACAGTTCCTGGCCTTTGTGGAATACCGGGGTTTCCGGTGAGTTGAGGTACTTGGGCTTGTCGTCACCCAATACCCGGCCCCCAAAGGCGATGATGCGCCCGCGACTGTCACGGATGGGGAACATTACCCGGTCGCGGAAGCGGTCGTAGCGTTTGCCGCTTTCGGCGTTCTCGATCAGCAGGCCGGCGTCAATCATGACTTTTTGCTGCAGGCTATCGGCGCCCAGGTGCTTGAGCAGGTTGTCCCAGCCCGGTGGTGCGAAACCCAGGCCGAAGTCCCTGGCGATTTCACCGGACAGCCCGCGGCCTTTGAGGTAATCCACTGCTGCCTTGCGGCTTGGGTGGCTGCGCAGGGCCTGGCGGTAGAACTCCGAGGCTGCATCCAGCAGCGGGTACAGCGGCGAGTCGGTTGGCTGGCGCGGTTTGTTGTCGCGACGGCCTTGCTCCCTGGGTACTTCCATGCCAGCAGCACGGGCCAGTTCCTCGACGGCCTGGGGGAAGTCCAGGTTGTCGTGGTCCATGACGAAGCCAAGGGCGTTGCCACCTGCCCCGCAGCCGAAACAGTAATAGAACTGCTTGTCGGGGCTGACCGTGAAGGATGGGGTTTTTTCCTTGTGGAACGGGCAGCAGGCAGAGTAGTTCTTGCCGGTTTTTTTCAGCTGAACGCGTGAACTCACCACGTCGACGATGTCGAGGCGGTTGATCAGGTCGTCGATGAAGCTCTGGGGAATCAGCCCGGCCATGGCAGTCTCGTCATCTGGAACTGGCAAGTCTAAACGCTAACGGGGGCGAGCGATGCTAGGAGAAGTACGAGGGGGTGTGTGCTCGTCGCCAGCCCAGGTTGCCGAGGGCTCGTCAGTCAGGACGTGCACGCCTGGCCGAAGCCAGCTCTGACGCTTTGAAACCTTTTGCCCGCTGCGTGTTGCGGCAGGCTCCTCGAGCTAGCTGCTCAAGGCCAAGCAAACCGCTGCCATCAGCCCGGCGGTGAGCCGGGCAAGGCAGAAGCTCTAGCGTAGAACGCCTGTATTAGTACAGACGAACGGCGCGGCGCTGTTCGCGCTGAACTTTCTTGGCGTGACGCTTAACAGCAGCAGCTGCTTTGCGCTTACGCTCGGCGGTCGGCTTCTCGTAAAACTCGCGGCTACGAACTTCAGCCAGTACACCGGCTTTTTCGCAGGAGCGCTTGAAACGACGCAGAGCTACGTCGAAGGGTTCGTTCTCTTTAACTTTGACGGCTGGCATCCAGGGCTACCTTAATTCATTACCGGGGTAGACGTGCTCCTGGCAAAACAAAGGTGTGCTGGAGAACGTCGGTTTTCAAGGGTTGCGGATGTTAACCCTTAGTACGCCGGAATGCAAAGCCTCTGATCGAAAACCGCTGGTCGGCACCCGGCACGGGGACTATCATGCGCGGCTTCGAATTCAGCCCCTACAAGGGACGAGCCCATGCTAGTACTGGGATTAGAAACATCCTGCGACGAAACCGGCGTCGCATTATACGACAGCGAGCGCGGTTTGTTAGCCGACGCGCTGTTCAGTCAGATCGACCTGCACCGCGTATTTGGTGGCGTGGTACCCGAGCTTGCCTCGCGTGACCATGTCAAACGCATGCTACCGCTCATCCGCCAGGTGCTGGAGGAGGCCGGTTGCGTTGCAACAGATATCGACGCGATCGCCTACACCGCAGGCCCTGGCCTGGTCGGCGCGCTGCTGGTCGGCGCATCGTGCGCCCAGGCCCTGGCCTTCGCCTGGGATATCCCGGCGATTGGGGTGCATCATATGGAAGGCCATTTACTGGCACCGATGCTGGAGCAGAACCCGCCCCAGTTTCCGTTCGTCGCTTTGCTGGTTTCCGGGGGCCATACCCAGTTGGTGCGGGTAGATGGCATCGGCCAGTACGCCTTGTTGGGCGAGAGCCTGGACGATGCTGCTGGTGAAGCCTTCGACAAGACCGCCAAGCTGATCGGCCTCAACTACCCAGGCGGCCCGGAGATCGCCCGCCTGGCACAGCAGGGTGTGCCGGGGCGCTTTGTGTTCCCGCGGCCAATGACCGACCGACCGGGCCTTGAGTTCAGCTTCAGCGGCCTCAAGACTTTCGCTCTGAATACTTGGCAGCAGTGCAAGAGCGCTGGTGACGACAGCGAGCAAACCCGTTGCGACGTATCCCTGGCATTCCAGCAGGCGGTGGTGGAGACTCTGACCATCAAGTGCAAGCGCGCACTCAAGCAAACTGGCCTCAAGCGCCTGGTGATCGCAGGCGGTGTGAGTGCCAACAAAGCATTGCGTGCCTCGCTGGAAGAGATGCTGGCAGGTCTGAAGGGCAATGTTTACTACGCGCGACCGCAGTTCTGTACCGATAACGGCGCGATGATTGCCTACGCCGGTTGTCAGCGCCTGCTCGCCGGCCAGCAGCAGGACCTGGCGATCAGCGTGCAAGCCCGCTGGCCGATGGAGCAGTTGCCGCCGTTGTGAATACCTGCGGGGGCGTCAGAAATGCCTTTCGCGCCCGGCAAACAAGTCGCGCAAATTGCTGCGGTGGCGCCAGACGATCATCACTGTCAGAACGGCGATCGGCAGGAGTGCCTCTGGTTCGCGCCAAGCCAGCAGTGGCAGGGTCAGCGGGGTAGCAACCAGAGCCGCCAGGGAGCTTGTGCGGGTGAGGTAGAAGGTCAGAAGCCAAGCGCCGACGGCAAGTAACGCCGCTGGAAAATACAGTGCCGTGAGCATGCCGGCCGCGGTGGCGACACCTTTACCTCCGCGAAACCGAAAATACAGTGGGAACAGGTGACCGAGCACTGCGCAAACGCCGATCCATGCCTGCTCCTGCAGGCCAAGGCCGGCAGCGCGGGCGAGCAGAACCGGTAACAAGCCCTTGCACAGGTCGCCCAGCAGGGTCAGGATCGCCATTTTACGGCCCGCCAGGCGTAGCATGTTGGTGGCGCCAGCATTGCCCGATCCGCTGGAACGCGGGTCCGGGCTGCCTGAAAGGCGGCTTAGGAGGATGGCGAAGGACAGCGAGCCAAGCAGGTAGGCGAGCAGCGCCAGTAACCAAAACATGCTAACTATTCCGGGCGAGGACGCCCTGATTCTAACGGCGCCCGTCGCCCTTGTCGTGCTGTGGAGAGAAGTGCTTGGACAGAGTGTTCATCGAAGGCCTGGAAGTCGATACCGTCATTGGTGCCTATGACTGGGAACGGGATATCCGCCAGTGCCTGCGCCTGGACCTTAGTTTCGCCTGGGACAACCGCCCTGCGGCAGCCGGTGATGACCTGAACCTGGCGCTGGACTACGCCAGTGTTTCGGCGCGTGTGCAGGCGTTCGCCGAGCAGGCGCGCTTCGAGCTGGTGGAAACCTTCGCCGAACGGCTGGTGGCGACGCTGATGGAAGAATTCAACATTCCCTGGGTGCGACTGAAGCTGACCAAGCCGGGCGCCGTTCCAGCGGCCCGCGGCGGTGTTGGCGTGGAGATCGAGCGCGGATGTCTCTGAGCACGGTTTACCTGGGCCTTGGCAGCAATACCGATCGCTACCAGCACTTGTGCGCGGGGCTCGATGCATTGGCCGCCATTCTCAGTGATCTGCGTTGTTCACCAGCCTTCGAGAGCCAGGCGGTAGGCATCAAGAGTGGGCCGTTCATCAACTTCGTCGTCACCGGCAAGACCGATCTGCCGCTGCTGGAGCTGGACCGCCGGCTCAAGTTCATCGAGGCGGACAACGGCCGCTATGCGCCAGAGCGCAAGGGCTTGCCCCTGGATATCGATGTGCTCATGTACGACGACCTGCACGGCACATTCGACGGGCTGGTGCTGCCGAGGGCAGAGATTCTGAAAAACGCTTTTGTGCTGTGGCCATTGTCGCTGTTGGCACCGGACTTGATGCACCCTGGGGCAGGGAAGTGCATGTCGCAGTTGTGGCAGGAGGCGCAGATCGACCAAGTGCTGGCGCCTGTCGCCTTCGAGTGGCGTGGGTTGCAGCTGACTGCATTGTGAGCATGTCCCCGGCCTCTTCGCGCCTTTAGCGGCGAAGAGGCCGGCAGGTTCAGTCGCCTTTGTATGCCTCTAGCGCTTTAAGCCGTGCATCCTTGAGGGCCTCGCCCAAGCCTTGGCCGGTTAGCCCCGATCGCATCAGGGCCTGTGCATCAACCGTCCGGGCTGCCGTCGCTGCCCCGCGTAAGTAAGCAGCCTGTGGATAACCTACCGATACGGCCATCTGGCACGCTGCAAGAAAATCCTCGAACCGCTGCGGCCGCCGATAGACGTCGAATTTTTGCAGCATTTCCAGCAGTTTTGCCGGCGCTAGTTGCAATGCGTCGTCGGCCAATGGTGCCCATTCAGCCACCAGCAGAGCCAGTTCCTGACACTCGCGCGGCACCTTGAAGCGCTGATTGAGCGCTTTGATGGCAGCCGGCTCCAGGGCTCGCAGCAAGCAGGCCCATCGCACCGCCAGTGGCTGCTGGTGCTGAGCCGCTCGCTGCAGCGCCATTGTTGTATCCGCGCCATACTCAAGCTCGGGCATCAGCTCCCTCAGGGCCCCGCAACTGCGTAATACCTGAATGAAGACTTGAGGCTGGCTTTCCATCAGCGCCCGCTCTATTTCTTTCCAGCTACGCTCGGCTGTCAGCGCCTGCAACTCGCCCGACTCGGCGATCTGGCGCATCAGCGCCAATGTCTCATCGGCAACTTGAAAACCCAAGGGCGCGTAGCGGGCGGCAAAGCGGGCAACCCGAAGCACGCGCAAGGGGTCTTCGGCGAACGCAGCAGAAACGTGCCGCAAGATGCGTTGCTCAAGGTCTGCCTGGCCGTGATAAGGGTCGTAGACTGTGCCGTGCTCATCCTCGGCCATCGCGTTGATGGTCAGGTCGCGGCGGATCAGGTCTTGTTCCAGTGTTACGTCAGGGCTTGCGTGAAAAGTGAACCCGCCATAGCCGCGCCCGCTTTTGCGTTCGGTGCGTGCCAGTGCGTATTCCTCTCCCGTGGTTGGATGCAGGAAAACCGGAAAGTCAGCACCCACCGGGCGATAGCCCTTGGCGTGCATTTCTTCGGCCGTAGCGCCAACCACCAGCCAGTCGATATCGCTGACGGGGCGCCCGAGCAAGCGGTCGCGTACTGCGCCGCCGACTTTGTAGATGTGCATGTGCAACCTCCATAACTGCCAACAGGATACCCCGTTGGCAGTTATGGCGGTGCATCAAAGGTGGTGAACCACGGCAAGGTCCATGCGCCCATAGTCACCGCTATCGGCGTGCTCACCTCGCGGCGGCATGTGGTGAGTCTTGATCACTTTGTCACCCTGGACTGTCTCCAGGTGGATATCAAAGCCCCACAGCCGGTGCAGATGCTTGAGCACTTCCTCGGTCGAGTCGCCCAGAGGTTTACGGTTGTGCTGCTGGTGACGCAGCGTGAGCGAGCGGTCGCCACGACGGTCGATGCTCCAGATCTGCACGTTGGGTTCGCGGTTGCCAAGGTTGTATTGGGCGGCCAACTGCTCACGGATGATGCGGTAGCCTGCTTCGTCATGGATGGCAGGCACCAGTAGGTCATCACGCTGATCGTCGTCGAGGATGCTGAACAGCTTCAAATCGCGCATCACCTTGGGTGACAGGTACTGCAGGATGAAGCTCTCGTCCTTGAAACTGCTCATGGCGAACTTAAGGGTTGAAAGCCAGTCACTGCCGGCAATGTCGGGGAACCAGTGGCGATCCTCGTCGGTTGGGTTTTCGCACATGCGGCGAATGTCAGTGTACATGGCAAAGCCCAGCGCATAGGGGTTGATGCCGCTGTAGTACGGGCTGTCGAAGCCAGGCTGGAACACCACACTGGTATGCGACTGCAGAAACTCCATCATGAAGCCTTCGGTGATGAGGCCTTCGTCATACAGGTCGTTCATCAGCGTGTAATGCCAGAAAGTTGCCCAGCCTTCGTTCATGACTTGCGTCTGGCGCTGGGGGTAGAAGTACTGAGCGATCTTGCGCACGATGCGCACCACTTCGCGCTGCCAGGGTTCGAGCAGTGGGGCGTTCTTCTCGATGAAGTAGAGAATGTTTTCCTGGGGCTCGGAGGGGAAGCGCGCATCGTCGCGCTCGCCGCCCTTTTCCGCGCTTTTGGGGATCGTGCGCCACAGGTCATTGATCTGCCGCTGCAGGTGTTCTTCACGGTCTTTCTGGCGCCGGCGCTCCTCTTCGGCAGAGATGGGATAGGGGCGTTTATAGCGGTCCACGCCATAGTTCATTAGCGCGTGGCAGGAGTCGATGAGGTCTTCCACAGCATCGATGCCGTGACGTTCTTCGCATTGGGCGATGTACTGCTTGGCGAACACCAGGTAGTCAATGATCGATGTGGCATCCGTCCAGGTGCGAAACAGGTAGTTGCCTTTGAAGAAGCTGTTGTGCCCATAGCAGGCGTGGGCGATTACCAGTGCCTGCATGCACATGGTGTTTTCTTCCATCAAGTACGCGATGCACGGGTCGGAATTGATCACGATCTCGTACGCCAGGCCCATTTGCCCGCGGCTATAGGACTTTTCTGTACTGAGGAATTGCTTGCCGTAGGACCAATGGTGATAACCCAGAGGCATGCCGACGGAAGCATAGGCATCCATCATCTGCTCTGCGGTGATCACCTCGATTTGGTTGGGATAGGTGTCCAGTGCGTATCTAGCGGCCAGCCGGCTGATTTCACGGTCGTAGGTCTGGATCAGCTCGAACGTCCATTCGGAGCCGGTGGAAATGGGTTGGCGTCTCTGTGCTCTGGCGGTCATGTGGCTAACCTGCGCTGAAAGAGTTCACGGAAGACCGGATAGATATCACCGGCCGATACCAACTGCTGCTGGGCGAAGGTGTCTGGGAAGGCCTCACCGATTCGCTCGTACTCGTACCACAACGCCTGGTGCTCACGCGGGGTGATCTCGACGTAAGTGTAGTACTGCACATGCGGCATGATCTGCTTGGTCAGGATTTCACGACAGATCGGCGAGTCGTCGTTCCAGTTGTCACCGTCGGAGGCCTGAGCGGCGTAGATGTTCCAGTCGGCGGCTGGGTACCGTTCGGCCATGATCTCCTGCATCATTTTCAGCGCACTGGAAACGATGGTGCCGCCGGTTTCGCGGGAGTAGAAAAACTCTTCCTCGTCGACTTCACGCGCGCTTGTGTGATGGCGAATGAACACTACTTCGATGCGGTCATAGTTTCGCTTCAGGAACAGATACAGCAGTATGAAAAAGCGCTTGGCGATGTCTTTGGTGGCCTGGGTCATCGAACCAGATACGTCCATCAGGCAGAACATCACCGCCTTGGAGCTGGGGTTGGGCTGTTTGACCAGCAGGTTGTACTTGAGGTCGAACGTATCGAGGAAGGGCAGGCGGTTGATGCGTGCCTTGAGCCGTTCGATCTCCTGTTCGACTTCCTGGATGTCGGTGAAATTGTCGGGTTCCTCGACTTTTAGCCGGTCTAGCTCCTTCTGTGCTTCTCGCAGCAACCCACGGCTGCTGCCTGTCAGGGCGATACGTCGGGCATGTGCCGAGCGCAGGGTGCGCACGATGTTGATACGCGAAGGATTGCCTTCGTTAGCGATACCGGCACGCACGGTCTTGTAGGTGTCGGCACCGGTCAAGTGGCGTTTGACCAGGTTGGGCAGTTCCAAGTCCTCGAACATGAATTCGAGGAATTCTTCCTGAGTAATCTGGAAAACGAAGTCATCCATGCCCTCGCCGGAATTGCCGGCCTTGCCGCGGCCGCCACCACCCCCACCGCCTTGGGGCCTCGGAATATGTTCGCCAGCGGTGAATTCCTTATTGCCTGGATGGACGATGGTCTGCTTGCCACCACGGCCGTGGTGCAGCACCGGTTCATCGATGTCGCGTCCAGGAATGCTGATCTGCTCACCGTGCTCCATGTCCATGATGGAACGGCGGCTTACGGCCTCTTCAACGGCCTTCTTGATGTGTTCACGGTACCGCCGCAGGAAGCGCTGGCGGTTGACCGTACTCTTGTTCTTGCCGTTCAGGCGTCGGTCGATAACGTAGCTCATGGTCCCTCCGGTAGCTGGGAGCAGCTGCAAGCCACAAGCTTCAGGCTGCAGGAAAGTGCAGCCACCGCTGCTGCAAGCTAGAGCGCCGGGCTTGCGCTCGGCGCTGGTTAGCTTGCTGCATGCGGCTTGTAGCTTGCCGCTTTATTGCGATTTTCTGACCCGCAGGTACCATTCCGACAGCAGGCGCACCTGCTTGTCGGTGTAGCCACGCTCCACCATCCGCGTGACGAAGTCGTTGTGTTTCTGTTGGTCCTCCTTGCTGGCCTTGGCATTGAAGCTGATGACCGGCAGCAGGTCTTCGGTGTTGGAGAACATTTTCTTCTCGATAACCACCCGCAGCTTCTCGTAGCTGAGCCAGCTGGGGTTCTTGCCATTGTTGTTGGCGCGGGCACGCAGTACGAAGTTGACGATTTCGTTGCGGAAGTCCTTCGGATTGCTGATACCTGCGGGTTTTTCGATCTTTTCCAGCTCTTCGTTCAGGGCAATGCGGTTGAGAATTTCGCCGGTTTCCGGGTCGCGGTATTCCTGGTCCTGAATCCAGAAGTCGGCATACAGCACATAGCGATCGAAGATGTTCTGCCCGTATTCGCTGTAGGATTCCAAATAAGCGGTCTGGATTTCCTTGCCGATGAACTCGATGTAGCGCGGTGCCAGGTATTCCTTCAGGTAGCGCAGGTAGCGCTCACGCACCTCGGCCGGGAACTGTTCCTGCTCGATCTGCTGCTCCAGCACATACAGCAGGTGAACAGGGTTGGCCGCAACTTCGTGTGGGTCGAAGTTGAACACTTTGGAGAGGATCTTGAAGGCGAAGCGGGTAGACAGGCCGTTCATGCCTTCATCGACGCCTGCTGCGTCACGGTACTCCTGGATCGACTTGGCTTTAGGGTCGGTGTCCTTGAGATTCTCGCCGTCGTATACCCGCATTTTCGAGTAGATGTTGGAGTTCTCAGGCTCCTTGAGCCGCGACAGTACGGTGAACTGAGCGAGCATCTTGAGGGTGTCCGGCGCGCAATGGGCCTTGGAAAGCGAGCTGTTGATCAAGAGCTTATCGTAGATCTTGATCTCGTCGCTAACCCGCAGGCAGTACGGCACCTTGACGATGTAGATCCGGTCGATGAACGCTTCGTTGTTCTTGTTGTTGCGGAAAGTGTGCCACTCCGATTCGTTCGAGTGAGCGAGCAGTATCCCGGTATAGGGGATCGCGCCAAGGCCTTCGGTACTGTTGTAGTTACCTTCCTGGGTCGCGGTCAGCAACGGGTGCAGCACCTTGATCGGTGCCTTGAACATCTCGACGAATTCCATAAGGCCTTGGTTGGCCCGGCACAGGGCGCCCGAGTAGCTATAGGCGTCCGCGTCGTTCTGCGGGAATTCCTCGAGCTTGCGGATATCCACCTTGCCCACCAGCGCGGAGATGTCCTGGTTGTTCTCGTCGCCTGGCTCGGTCTTGGCGATGGCGATCTGATTGAGGATGGAGGGGTATAGCTTGACCACCTTGAATTTGGTGATGTCGCCGCCGAATTCCTGCAGGCGTTTGGTAGCCCACGGCGACATGATGGTATTGAGGTAGCGACGGGAGATCCCGTATTCCTCCTCAAGGATGGCCCCGTCTTCGGTAGGGTTGAACAGGCCCAGGGGCGATTCGAATACTGGCGAGCCCTTGATCGCGTAGAAGGGCACCTTTTCCATCAGTTGCTTGAGCTTTTCGGCCAGCGACGACTTACCGCCGCCTACCGGGCCCAGCAGATAGAGGATCTGCTTCTTCTCTTCGAGGCCTTGGGCGGCGTGGCGGAAGTAGGACACGATCTGATCGATGCACTCTTCCATGCCATGGAAGTCGGCGAAGGCCGGGTAACGGCGAATCACCTTATTGGAGAAGATTCGCGACAGCCTAGAGTTGGTAGAGGTGTCGATCAGCTCTGGCTCACCGATGGCCAGCAACAGCCGTTCGGCCGCCGATGCGTAGGCACTGCGATCCTCTTTGCACAGCTCGAGGTACTCCTGCAGCGAGAGTTCTTCCTGGCGCGTGGACTCGAAACGTTGTTGGAAGTGGCTAAAAATACTCATGACGTCACCTCGCTCGATACGTTGAGACGACGCCGGATCAGTCAGCTGATGCTGGCATGCAACCGGGTTCGCCGGTTGCTGTGTACCCCCCAGAACACCCTGAAACGCTACCGATGACCCGCACGCCGGTGTACCGGCTCTCCCCTTTTTTGGATGGCCTGCGCTTAAGGATAGTTGGTTATGCGCAAGGTCAAGGGCGCGAGATCGAGAAGTTGCGTACGACCGTTCGTCAGGTGGGCTGCTAGCCCACGTGCGGCGCGGGCTGCAGTGAAAATGAAAAAATTTATTCGGCAGCGCCCTGGGCGGTTTCGGCGGGGTAGGTGGTACGCCATAGCTCGAAGCCGCCGTCGACGCTGTACACCTCGGAGAAGCCCTGGCCGACCAGATAGGCGGCAGCGCTCTGACTGGAGTTGCCGTGGTAGCAAACCACCAGCGTCGGGGCGTCGAGGTCGGCATTGCGGATGAAGTCGGCAACCGAATGGTTATCCAGGTGCCGGGCACCTGTGATATGGCCGGCGGCGAAGGCTTGCGGGTCGCGAATGTCGACGACGACCGCACCTTGCGCGCGCAAGGCCAGGGCCTGCTCGGGAGGGATGCGTTTGAATTCGCTCATGGGTACGGCTCTCTTGGGGGTTGATCGTTCAGTGTAGTGGGCGGCGCCGACTGGCGGGCGTTGCCGTCGTCAGTGCAGTCGCAGCGGTGGTATTGCCCAGTGTCGACATTGTATAGGGTCATGGCGCCGCCCCATACGCAGCCAGTGTCCAGAGCAATGATGCCAGGCTCGTCGACCTGGCCCTGCAGCGCAGCCCAGTGGCCGAAAATGATCTTCACATGACGCGAGCGGCGCTCTTTGTGCGCGAACCATGGCTTGTAGCCTTTGGGCGCAGTGGCCAAACCTTCTTTGCTTTTGAGGTCCAGCTTGCCGCCGGCAGTGCAGAAGCGCATACGGGTGAGGTAATTGGTGATCACCCGCAGCCGCTCCACGCCGGCCAGGCTCTTGCTCCACTTGCTGGGCTCGTTGCCATACATGCCATCCAGATACAGCGGCAGGCGGTTGTCGTCGCGCAGCACCTGCTCGACTTCATGGGCCCGTTCCAGGGCCTGGCCCAATGTCCACTGTGGTGGTATGCCGGCATGAACCAGGGCGATACCCCGCGGCTCGTCGTAATGCAGCAGTTTCTGCTGGCGCAGCCAGTCGAACAGCCGGTCGGCATCTGGCGCTTCGATGATCTCGCGCAAGGTGTCGTTTTTCTTCAAGCGCTCGACATTGCGCCAAGCGGCCAGCAGGTGCAGGTCATGGTTGCCCAGCACGCACACCAGCGACTGACGGATCGAGTAAAGATAGCGCAGGGTTTCGAGCGACTCGGGGCCGCGGTTCACCAAGTCGCCGACCAGCCACAGACGGTCTACCGCCGGATTGAAGTCGACCCGTGCAAGCAGGCACTTGAGCGGCTCCAGGCAACCTTGCAGGTCGCCCACGGCATACGTGGCCATCAGTGCAGCGCCCCAGGAACGGCTAGGCGGAAGGGCGCGATGGGCGCTTCGAAGCGTTTACCGTCCGCGGCGAACATTTCGTAGCTGCCCTGCATGGTACCAACGCGCGTGCTGATCACTGCGCCGCTGCTGTAGGTATGGCTCTGGCCGGGTTCGATGGTCGGCTGCTGGCCAACGACACCGGCGCCGCGTACCTCCTCGACTTCACCGTCACCGTTGGTGATCAGCCAATGCCGTGACAGCAGCTTGGCTTTGACCGAGCCGTTGTTCTGCACGGTAATGGTGTAGGCGAAGGCAAAGCGACTGCTTTCTGGGTCGGATTGATCTTTCAGGTAACGGGTCACGACGCTGACGTCGATTTGATAGCGAGGGTCGGACATGCAAAGGCCTTGGGGAACTGACGCAATAATGCAGTCTAGGCCATTGATAGGGGGGAGGGCCAGCGGTGCTGGGCTTTGACAACTGGGGCCGACGTCCTTGCGAGCTTGCCTGGCAAAGACGTCGGTGCAGGCGGTCAGCCTTGTTGGGCTGCCAGCTGGTCGGCCAGGCGCACGAATGCTGCCAGGTCAAGCTGCTCGGGGCGCAGGCTGCCGTCCACGCCTGCAGCCTCGATGGCTGCACTGTCGAGCAGGCCTTTGAGGGTATTGCGCAGGGTCTTGCGGCGCTGGTTGAACGCTTCGCGCACTACCTGCTCCAGTAGGCGCGCATCCTTGGCCGGGTGTGGCAGCACTTCGTGCGGGACCAGGCGCACGATCGCCGAGTCCACCTTCGGCGGTGGATTGAAAGCACCGGGGCCAACATTGAACAAGTGTTCCACGCGGCAGTGGTACTGCACCATGATCGACAAGCGGCCCCAATCGCCACCGCCAGGGCCGGCAGCCATGCGCTCGACCACTTCTTTTTGCAACATGAAGTGCATGTCGCGGATGAGCCCGGCATGGCTGAGCAAGTGGAAGATCAGTGGGGTTGAGATGTTGTAGGGCAGGTTCCCGACCACCTTCAGGCTGCGCGACGGAACGCCGAGCTGGTTGAAGTCGAATTTCAGGGCGTCGCCCTGATGCAAGCGGAAGTTGTCACGGCCGGCGAACTTGTGTTGCAGGATAGGTACCAGGTCCTTGTCCAGCTCCACCACGTCCAGCTGCGCGCCACTGCCGAGCAGGCCTTCGGTCAGAGCACCCTGGCCCGGGCCGATTTCCAGCAGGTGTTCGCCAGCCTTGGCGTTGATGGCCCGCAGGATGCGGTCGATGATACCCGCGTCGTGCAGGAAGTTTTGCCCGAAGCGCTTGCGCGCCCGGTGTTGGTATTGCTCGTTCATGGTCGGTTCTCGGCCATCTGGTAGGCGGTTTCCAGGGCGACTCGCAGGCTGCCGGTGTCGACCTTGCCGCTTCCGGCCAGGTCCAGGGCGGTGCCGTGGTCCACCGACGTGCGGATGATCGGCAGGCCCAGGGTCACGTTGACGGCAGCACCAAAGCCTTTGTACTTGAGTACGGGCAGGCCCTGGTCATGGTACATCGCCAGCACCGCGTCGCAGTGCTCCAGATATTTGGGGGTAAACAGGGTATCGGCCGGCAGCGGGCCCCGCAGGTCCATGCCTTCGGTACGCAAGCGGGCCAGTGTTGGCTCGATGATGTCGATTTCTTCGCGGCCAAGATGGCCGCCTTCCCCAGCATGCGGGTTGAGGCCGCAAACCAGGATGCGTGGGTTGGCGATGCCGAACTTGTCGCGCATGTCGGCGTGCAGGATACGGGTGACCCGCTCCACGCGCTCGGCGGTAATGGCATCGGCGATATCGCGCAACGGCAGGTGAGTGGTCACCAAGGCCACGCGCAAGCCGCGCGTTGCCAGCATCATCACAACCTGAGCGGTGTGCGTTAGGTCGGCGAGGAATTCGGTGTGGCCCGAAAAGGGGATACCGCTTTCGTTGATGATGCCTTTGTGCACCGGTGCGGTGATCATTCCGGCGAATTGCCCGTCGAGGCACGCTTGGCCGGCACGGGTCAGTGTTTCCAGTACGAATGACGCGTTGGCGCCGTTCAGCTGACCTGGCACCACCTTGGCGGCCAAAGGGGTATCCCACACATAGAGGCTGCCTGCAGGCGCGGGCTGCTCGGGCCATTGGCCCGGCATTACCGGTAGCAGGCTGACAGCCAGCCCCAGCTGCGCGGCCCGCTCGGCGAGCAGGTCACGGCTGGTGATGGCAATCAGGGGGTGGGGCTGGGCCTCGGCGGCGAGCAGCAGGCACAGGTCAGGGCCTATGCCGGCTGGTTCACCGGGAGTGACGGCGAAGCGCAGAGGCTTCACTGTGCAGCCTGGTCGGCGCCAGGCAGTTTGATTTCAACGTAGGCTTCATCGCGGATCTGGCGCAGCCAGGTCTGCAGCTCTTCGTCGTACTTGCGGTTGCGCAACACATTCATGGCTTGCTGCTCGCGTGCCTGTTCAGTGCTGTCGGTAGCGCGGCGGCCCAGCACTTCCAGGACATGCCAGCCGTACTGGGTCTTGAACGGTTTGGTCACTACGCCTTGCTGGGCGTTGGCCATCTGCTCGCGGAACTCCGGTACCAAGCTGTTCGGGTCTACCCAGTTGAGGTCGCCGCCGTTGAGCGCCGAACCTGGGTCTTCCGAGAAGCTCTTGGCCAGTTCGGCGAAGTCTTCGCCGTTCTGGATGCGCTCGTACAGACGCTCGGCCAGTTGCTTGGTAGCCGCTTCGCTGCGAATTTCACTCGGCTTGATCAGGATGTGGCGCACATGCACTTCGTCACGCAGCACGTTCTCGCCACCGCCACGCTTCTCTTCCAGCTTCAGCAGGATGAAACCGTTAGGAATACGGATAGGCTGGGTAATGTCGCCCACAGCCATGCTGCTGAGCATCTTGGCGAAGTCCGGTGGCAACTGCGCAGCTTTGCGCCAGCCCATTTCACCGCCTTCCAAGGCGTTTTCGCTGGCCGAGTTGGCAATAGCGAGCTGGCCGAAGTCAGCACCCTGGCGCAGTTGCTGGTACAGGTCACCCACTTTGCGTGCGGCTTTCTGGATGTCGTCAGAGTTGGCGGCTTCCGGGGTCGGGATGAGGATGTTGGCCAGGCGATACTCTTCCGACATCTGCATCTTGCCCATGTCTGAATTGAGGAAGTTCTTCACTTCCTGCTCGGACACCTGGATACGCTCGGCAACGCGGCGCTGGCGCACGCGGCTGATGATCATCTCGCGCTTGACCTGCTCACGGGCGTCGTCGAACGACAGACCGTCATGGGCCAGGGCGGCGCGGAACTGCTCCAGGGACATGCCATTGCGCTGGGCGATGGTGGCGATGGCCTGGTTCAGTTCTTCGTCGGTGATGCGGATGCCGGAGCGTTCGCCGATCTGCAATTGCAGGTTCTCGACGATCAAGCGTTCCAGTACCTGCTGCTGCAGCGCGCCGGACGGCGGCACGCCGCCGCCGCGCTTGGCGATGGTCTGCTGCACCTCGTGGACGCGCTGGTCCAGTTGGCTTTGCATAACCACGTCGTTGTCGACGATGGCCACCACGCGGTCCAGAGGTTGTACCGCGGCATGTACCGCGCCACTCAGCAATGCAGCGCCCAGCAACACTGGGCGCAGTCGATCAATAAGCTTGGTCTTCACGTGTACGGTAACCTTGAATGCCTTGGTCGAGGAACGATTCGACTTTATTACCTACTACACCACCGAGGCCTTTCAGCACGATCTGCAGGAAGATGCCGTGGTCACCCTTTTCATTTTGCGGGGTAGCCTGGCTGAAGTCGTCGTAGTCGATCCAGTAACGGTTGATCAGGCGCAGCTTCCAGCAGCAGTTGTCGTACTCGAAACCACCCATGGCTTCCAGGGTGCGGTTGCGGTTGTAGTCATGCTGCCAGCGGGCGATGACGCTCCATTGCGGCACGATCGGCCAGATGACCGAGAAGTCGTGCTGCTGGATCTTGTAGTAGTCCTTGATGTAGTTCGGATCGCCTGGGGTGCCGTAGTCGCCGCCACCCACTTTCCAGGTACCGGTGCTCGAGTCATAGGCGATGGTGTCGTTGCGGTAGCGATAACCGAGGTTGACCACCTTGTTCGGGTTGTCCTCAGGCTGGTAGTGGAACATCGCACTGCCCGAGCGGGTGCTGCGGCTGTCCGGGTCCCAGTTGAAGTCTGAATTGAAGCGCCAGTCGCGGTTGAAGTAGTAGTTGTACACCAGCGCGTACGGCGATACATCCGACTGCGCGTCCTTGCGGTCGCGATAGTCGATGCCTGGCAGCTGGACCTTCCGATCCTTGAAGTAGTAAGCCTGGCCGATGCTGAAATTCTGGCGCTCAAAGCCGTTGTCTTCGATCCAGCGGGTGGTAACACCCAGCGACAATTTGTTCTCGTCACCGATGCGGTCGGTGCCGGAGAAACGGTTGTCGCGGAACAGCGAGTCATAGTTGAACAGCGTTTCGCTAGTGTCGAACAGCGGGATGTCCTTCTGGTCCTTGTATGGGACGTAGAGGTAGAACAGGCGCGGTTCGAGAGTCTGGCGATAGTTGGTGCCGAACAGCGAGGTGTTGCGGTCGAAGTACAGGCCGCTGTCGATCGATGCGATCGGAATGTCACGGTTCAGGGTGCTGTTGTAGCTGCCATAAGCCGGGTTGGCCGATTGAGCAATCGCTTGCGCCTTGCCCTGGCCGTCCAGGTCGAGGTCATAGTGGGTGTAGGCGTACTTCAGCTTTGGCGTGAAGTAGCCGTAGCTGGCCTGCATCGGCAGGCTCATCGAAGGCGCGAAGTTGAGTCGGGTACCGTTGGCTCGGGCAATACCACTGATGTTCTGGTCCAGTCGGCGACCACCGATGATATTCCCATTGGCGTCTAGGACTGTGCCAGCAGTGAGGTCCGGGTTACCGTCCTTATCGAAGACCAGGTCGTTCTTCAGGTCGCGATCGAACCGTACTGCCTCTGTCTCGTAGCCGAAGTTCAACCCGCCAGGGCTGAACGGCAGAGTACCGTTCAAGGTAATCTGCGGCAGCTTGTCGTACGGAGTGATCTGCGACAAGGTCGCCATTTCGTACGCTTGCGCATTCAGGCGAGCAGTGTAAGTGTCGCCACGCCAGGTCAGGGCACCTTGCTGGTTGACCACATCGCGGCTCTTGACGCCAATCTGATCGGTTTCAAGATCCTGGAAGTAGAACGGGTCGCTGATGTCGGTGTAGTCGACTTCAGTCATCAGGCGCTCGTCCAGGCCACCTTTGTGCTGCCAGTTGATCATCCAGCGGTCTTTCTTGTAGTCCGTCTGCAGCTTGCGGTCGTCGCTCTCATCACTGAGGAACGCCCCACCGAACTGGCCTTCGCTGGACTTGGTCAGGTAGCGGAACTCGCCTTCCATCAGCAAGCCGCGCTTGGTCATGTAGCGCGGGTACAACGTGGCGTCATAGTTCGGCGCCAGGTTGAAGTAGTACGGCGTGACCAGCATGAAGCCGGTGTCGCTGGTGCTGCTGAACGATGGCGGCAGGAAGCCGGACTGACGACGGTCGTCGATCGGGAAGTAGATGTACGGCGTGTAGAGCACCGGAAAATCTTTGACCCGCAGGGTGACGTTGGTCGCAGTGCCGAAACCGGTCGCCGGGTTCAGGGTGATGTTGTTGCCTTTGAGCTGCCAGGCGTTGCTGCCTGGTTCGCACGTGGTGTACGTACCGTCCTTGAGGCGGATGATGGCGTTTTCGCCACGCTTGGCGTACAGGGCATTGCCGCGGATGTGCGACTTGTGCATCACGTATTCGGCGTTGTCGACCTGGGCTTCACCGGTGTCGAGCTGGATCTGTGCCTGGTCACCGACGACCAGCGAGCCATTGTCGCGAATCTTGACGTTGCCCTTGAGCTCGCCACGGTTCTCGGCCTGATACAGGTTGGCCTCGTCGGCTTCTGCCTGCATGCTGCCCTGGCGCATGACCACGTCGCCAGCGAGGGTAGCGATTTGCTGCTCCTGCTGGTACTTGGACACCTTGGCGTTGATGTAGGTTGGCGACTCGTCCTTGGGCGTGGTGTCAGCCATGCCGGGGCGAATGGGCTCGATGTATGCACCGCCGCAGTACGGGCCGGTTTCGGCCAGCTGGGCTGCAGTGAGCTTATCGCGGGGTACCCAGTCGAGGTGGCTGTAGTCTTCGCTGCGCGACTTCAGACCACGGCCCTTGGCCTCGGTGACCAGCATCGGCTTGTCGGCGCTCTGGGCTTCGACCGGCTCGGCTTCGGTACCGGCCGTAAGCGCGGCACCGTCATGCACCGGACGCGGAGGCAGGTTGCTGACTGGGGTCTTGGGCTTGCAGTCCCAACCACCGGAGGCGGACACTTGGCAGTCGAACTGCTCGGCTGCCACCACATAAGAGGTGGCCAGAGGTTGCATGGCCAGCAGACCGCCGGTTACCAGCAACGGAAACTTTCTACGAAACGCGGGGGATTTCAATGCCATCTTATTAGTCCGGGCTTCCTGCGTGCCATCTGCCCGCGTGTGGGGCCGCACGCCTCTCGATGGTCTGAAAAAGATGCTGGATAATAAAGCATGACCCGCTTGACGGCTAGGGCCGTCGGAGACCCTTGTAATGCCTGATCACGATGTACGCCTGCAACAACTCACTGTCTGGCTCCATGAGCAGCTCGATCGACTCTTTCGCGACAACGCCTGGGGCGACGTGCCCGAGGGCAGCCTGGCCGCCGCCAGCAGTGATGCCAGCTTCCGCCGCTACTTCCGTTGGCAGGGGGCCGGGCGCAGCTTCGTGATCATGGACGCGCCCCCACCTCAGGAAAATTGCCGACCGTTCGTCGCCATCGACCATTTGCTGGCAGGCGCCGGGGTGCATGTGCCGCAAATCCATGCCCAGGACCTGGAACGTGGCTTCCTGTTGCTGGGGGATCTGGGCCACCAGACCTACCTGGACATCATCCAACAGGACAACGCCGATGCGCTGTTCGCCGATGCCATTGACGCGCTCTTGGCTTTCCAGCGCCTGCCAATGGATGCGCCGCTGCCCCATTACGATGACGCCTTGCTGCGCCGCGAAGTCGAACTGTTCCCCGAGTGGTATGTGGGACGGGAGCTGGGCCTTGCCTTCACCGCCGCACAGCAGGCCACCTGGCAGCGCGTCAGCCAGTTGCTGATCGACAGCGCCCTGGCCCAGCCCAAAGTGCTGGTGCACCGTGACTACATGCCGCGCAACCTGATGCAAAGTAGCCCCAACCCAGGCGTGCTGGACTTTCAGGATGCTGTCTACGGCCCGGTCACCTACGACATCATCTGTCTGTTCAAGGACGCGTTCCTCAGCTGGCCGCAAGCACAGGTCCAGGGCGGGCTGCGTCGCTACTGGGACCAGGCGCGAGCCGCTGGCATCCCAGTGCAGCCGGTATTCGAAGAGTTCCATCGCGCCAGCGACCTGATGGGCGTGCAGCGCCACCTCAAGGTCATCGGGATCTTCGCGCGCATTTGCCACCGTGACGGAAAACCTCGTTATCTGGCCGACGTTCCGCGATTCTTCGCCTATATAGAAGAAGTGGTCAGCCGTCGCCCTGAGCTCGCCGAGCTGGGCCGCCTGATCGGCGAGTTGCAAGCCGGAGCGCGTGCATGAAGGCAATGATTCTTGCAGCAGGTAAAGGCGAGCGCATGCGCCCGCTGACCCTGCATACCCCCAAACCGCTGGTGCCGGTCGCGGGTCAGCCGTTGATCGAGTACCACCTGCGTGCGCTGGCAGCAGCCGGTTTTACCGACGTGGTGATCAACCACGCCTGGCTTGGCCAGCAGATCGAAGACCATCTTGGCGATGGTAGCCGTTTCAGCCTGCGCATCCGTTATTCGCCCGAAGGCGAGCCGCTGGAGACCGGCGGCGGGATCTTCAAGGCTTTGCCGATGCTGGGCGATGAGCCCTTTGCGCTGATCAATGGCGATGTCTGGACCGATTACGATCTTGCTCGCCTGCGCGCACCGTTGCCGGGGCTTGCGCATCTGGTGCTGGTCGATAACCCTGGGCATCACGGGCGGGGCGACTTCCGCCTAAGCGCCGGCCGGGTGATCGATGGCGACGACGCCCCTGGTACGCTTACCTTCAGCGGCCTCTCGGTATTGCATCCGGCTTTGTTCGAAGGCTGCCAGGCCGGTGCCTTCAAGCTGGCGCCATTGCTGCGCCGGGCCATGACCGAAGCCAAGGTGACTGGCGAGCACTACCGCGGCCATTGGGTGGATGTCGGCACTCTGGAGCGTTTGGCCGAGGCCGAGCGCTTGATCAGCGAGCGCGCCTGAGATGTGGTGGCCAGGCACGCTGATCGGATTGGGCGCAGGTTTTGCGGTTGCCAGCATTCCCGGTGCATTGCTGGGAGCCTTGTTGGGCCAGGCGATGGACCGACGCCTGCGTTTGCAGGGTTGGGACGACATGCGCGAGCGCCTTGGCGGTCGCTCGCCACTGCAGGATGACGAATTGCTGTTCGTATTGCTTGGGCGGTTGGCCAAAAGCGATGGCCGTGTGGCCGAGCAGCACATCCAGCAGGCTCGCCAGGAAATGGTCCGCCTCGACATGCCCGAAGCTGCTCGTTTGCGGGCCATTGCCGCGTTCAACCGGGGCAAGGCGGGCAAAGACCGGCTGGCAGGCCACCTGCGTCGTATCCGTATGCAGCCCCATGCCGCCGAGGGCACGCTGCGCGCTTGCTGGCGTATGGCATGGGCTGATGGCAAGGCCGGTCGGCACGAGCGCGAGCTGCTGCTGGAATGGGGACACAAGTTGGGCCTCAGCCGCCGCCAGGTTCAAGCGATGTCGCTGGAATACGAACCGCGCAAGGCGCAGGTTGCAAGTGGGGTGATGAATTACGCGTCCGCCCTGCGCTTGCTGGGCGTGGAGGCCGACACCGAAGCCGATCAGGTCAAGCAGGCCTACCGACGCCTGGTCAGCAAGCATCACCCAGACAAGCTGGCGGGGAGTGGCGCAAGCGAGGCGCAGGTGCGCGAGGCGACCGAGCGCACTCGCGAGCTGCACCAGGCCTATGCCATCGTGCGCAAGCGGCGCGGTTTCTAGCAGCAGGGCGCCTAGCGCGCCTTGACGTCACTGCTGTTGTGGGCTCAGCCAGCCCCTCACGCGGCGGAACACCTGCTCCTGCTCACCCTCCTGGTTGGCCGACATGGCAATCAGCGACAGCTGTTTGTACTGGCTGTCCTTCTGCCGCTTACTGGCCTGAAGGCGAAGCGCTGCGGCATTGCGGTCGGCAGTGCGGGTGGCGAAATAAAGGTCGGCGGTGGGCACTTTGAGGGTCGGCGTCAGGCTTTGCAGGTCATGTTCGACCCGTGCTGGCGTTTGTGCAGCGATCATCACCAATTTGTGTACTTGCGGCGGTTGCTTTTCGCTCAGGTAGCGCGCGGCCCAGTAAGCACCGCTGCCGTGGCCGATCAGCACGATGCTGCGCGAATTGTGCTGCTGGGCAAACGCCACGGCTGCGTCCAAGCGGGCGAAGATGCGTTCGGCATCGGCTGCGTCATTCTGGTCGCTGGCTTGTACGGCGTCGGTGCTTTCTGCGGTATCGACATCGGCAGCGGTGGCTTGCGCGACGTTGGCGTTGGCGTCGGCAGGTGTGTCCTTGGCCGGCGCGCTTTCGCCGGGCTTGTTGTCAGGCTCTGACGCTGGTTTGGCATCGACTCGCGCTTGCGGCGCCTCGGCCAGCAGATCGGGCAAGCTTACGCTCAGGCTGTGCCAGCCGGCATCAGGGAACTTGCGCCGCAGCGGGCCGACGGCGTTGGGCCAGTCGGCATTCTCACCTGCGCCAGGCACGATGATCACGGCACCCTTGGGGTCGCTGTCATTGGCCGGCTTCCAGAGCGCTAAAAAGTTGTCTGCCCCGGCTTGCAAGGTCTGCTGTTCGGCTTTGGGTACTTGCCTCTCCAGGGCCAGCGCATCTTCTTGGCTGCGTTCGAGCAGGGGTGGGCGTGTGACGGGGGCAGCGCCGGCCTGGGCAGCGGTTTCTGGTTTGGCGGCATCGCCAGCCACGGCGCCAAATGGCAGGAGTGAGGCCAGGCAGCACATTGCCAGTGTCGTGCGATAAAGTGTGATCATGAATCAACCCAAGGCCAGAATGATTCCGGCAGCCTAATAGTATTTGCCCGCGACGGCCACGCCCCATGGCCGCCCTTACCCAGATGAGCGTATTGATGAAGCGATTGCGTCGCCTGTTGGTTATCGGCGTGTTGTGCCTGCCCTTGATCGCTCTGGCACTGCCCCCAGCGGCGCCGACTGTGGTGCTGGAGCCTGCTCAGCTGCAATGGCTCGACAGCCATCGCAGCTTGCGGGTGGGCCTGGTATTGCAGGCGCCGTATGCGCAATTCGATCACCGTCTGCAGCAGCTTTACGGCGCCAACGTCGAGTTGGTTGCCCAACTGGGCCAGGCGCTAGGCCTGGACCTGACCTGGCGTAACTTTACTGACCAGGCCAGCCTTGAACATGCCCTGCAGGCCGGTGAAATCGACTTTGCGCCCGGCTTGATGCAAACACCGGCCAGCCTGCGCCTATGGCTGTTCAGTGACCCCTACATGCGGGTTCCACAGCTGGTGGTGGGGCCGCGCACCGGCGCGATGGCCGTGGAGCTGGAAAAACTCGACGGGCAAACCCGCGTTGCGGTACGCATGCCCAGTGCCCTGGCCGATTACCTGCGCGGCAACTACAGCAACCTAAACCTACAGGGCGTACCGAGTGAGCGCGAGGCTTTGCAACTGGTGGTCGCAGGCCAGGCCGGTTATGCGGTGCTCGATGAAGCCCAGTTGAGTCGGTTGTCTCGCGAAAGCGAGTTCGCCGAGTTGGTGGTGGTAGGTGATATCGGCTTGCCGCAGTTACTTCGGGTAGGCTCGCGGCGCGACTGGCCGGTGCTGGCCGATGTGCTTGAGCGGGGCTTACAGGCCATCCCGGCCAAGTCACTTGAGCAAATGCACCAGCGCTGGTTGCAGCCCAAGTACCCTCGTTTGAGCGAATCACCTGGGTTCTGGCAGAACCTGGCATTGCTGTTCGGCCTGTTGCTGCTATGCGCCGTGGCCACAGTGGTGTGGCAGCGCCGCCAGCAACGGCAACTGGAGCGCGGCTTGCTGGCGGCGCGGGAAAACCTGGCTGAACGTCAGGGGCGCGAGCAGGCGCTGCGCCTTAGCCAGTTCTCCATCGATCAAAGCACTGTAGGCATTCTTTGGGTCAACTGGGACAGCCACGTGCGCTATGCCAACCAGGCAGCCGAAAATATGCTCGGCTACGCCGAGGCCCAGTTGCTGGAGCGGCCACTGATAGATTTCGAGCCTAACCTGAACATGGACCGTTGGCTCGAGCTCTGGAAGGGCGCCCGTGCCGGCGCAGACGAAACACGGCGTTTCGAGACGCACTGCCGGCGGGCCGATGGCAGCCTGCTGCCGGTGGAGCTGTCGCTGAGCTTCCTGCGCTTTCGCGATGCCGAATACCTGGTGGTGTATCTGGCCGATGTGACTGAACGCCATCGCGCCCTGGCAGCGCTGCGTGAAAGTGAGGCGCGGCTTAAAGGCATCGCGGGCAACGTGCCAGGCCTGGTGTTCCGCCTTGAGCCGGCGCCAGCCCAAGGTGAGCCGGAATTTCCCTACATCAGCGAGGGCAGCGAGGCCCTGGTCGGCTACACCCCCGCGCAAATCCAGCACCCGCAGATGGGGCTGCGCAACCTGGTTCACCCTGACGACCGGGCCGATTACCACCAGGTTCAGGATCTGGCCATTGCCGGTGATCAGGACTGGTCGTGGCAGGGGCGTATCCTCACTCGCCATGGCGAGCAGCGCTGGGCCGACATCAAGGCCAGCGCCCGCCGTTTGCCCAACGGGCGGGTGGCGTGGGACGGCATCGTCTGGGACATCACCCAAGGCAAACGCGCCGAGCTGGCGCTGGCCAGCTCCCAGGAGCAGTTGCGCGAGTTGTCGGCGCACCTTGAGAGTGTGCGCGAAGAAGAGAAGGCGCGAATTGCCCGTGAGGTGCATGACGAGCTGGGGCAGATGCTGACAGTACTCAAACTGGAAGTGTCGATGTGCGAACTGGCCTTCGCCGAGCTCGACCCGGCGCTGCACGAGCGCTTGGGTAGTATGAAGCGCCTGATCGGGCAACTGTTCCAGTTGGTGCGCGATGTCGCCACCGCCCTGCGCCCGCCGATCCTCGACGCTGGTATCGCTTCGGCCATCGAATGGCAGGCGCGGCGCTTCGAGGCGCGTACGCACATACCCTGCCTGGTGCAGGTACCGGATAATCTGCCGGCATTGAGCGATGCCAAGGCCACGGGGTTGTTCCGCATTCTGCAGGAGGCGCTGACCAATGTGATGCGCCACGCCAAGGCGCATAGCGTGGAGATCGAGCTGATACGTGAGAATGCGCAACTGCGCATGACGGTCAGTGACGATGGCAGTGGGTTCTGTTGCGATCAGCCCAGGCCCGCATCGTTCGGCCTGGTCGGCATGCGAGAGCGTGTGTTGATGCTCGGTGGCACCATGGTGTTGGACAGTGAACCCGGCGAAGGCACCCGCCTGAGCGTGGCCATACCTTTGGAATAGGAGAGTGAGCGTGATTCGAGTGCTGGTGGCCGAGGACCACACCATTGTTCGTGAGGGCATCAAACAGCTGATCGGGCTGGCCAAGGACATGCAAGTGGTAGGGGAGGCGGGCAATGGTGAGCAGTTGCTCGAAGCCCTGCGCCACAGCCCCTGCGAAGTGGTACTGCTGGATATTTCCATGCCGGGGGTCAGCGGCCTGGAGGCGATCCCGCGCATCCGTGCCCTGCACGATGCCCCGGCGATTCTGATGTTGTCGATGCACGATGAAGCACAGATGGCAGCACGCGCGCTAAAGGCTGGCGCCGCCGGGTATGCGACCAAGGACAGTGACCCGGCCTTGTTGTTGACCGCGATCCGGCGGGTTGCCAGCGGTGGGCGCTACATCGACCCGGCGCTGGCCGATCGTATGGTCTTCGAAGTGGGGCTGACCGAAACCCGCCCGCTGCACACGCTGCTGTCGGAACGAGAGTTCTCGGTATTCGAGCGCCTGGCCCACGGCGCCAATGTCAACGACATCGCCCAGCAGTTGGCGCTGTCGAGCAAAACCATAAGCACCCATAAAGCCAGGTTGATGCAGAAGCTCAAGGTCAATTCGCTGGCGGAGCTGGTGAAGTACGCCATGGAGCACAAACTGGTCTGACTGTTCTGATCGCGACAGCTGCCCCCTGTATGGCGTGGCCAACCTTGCAGTGGGCCGATTTACTCGCAAGGCGCCTGGCCTGCCTTCTGCGCGGCTTTGGCTGGCCCGATCACGGGCGAGCTCGCTTGCAGAGCGATTCATGGCTGTGCTGAAAGCGCCGCTCTTGTAGGGCAATCCCTACAGCGAATCTTCCACGTGGATGATGGCATTCTCTCAGCGCAGCCGATTTTCCAGCGTTCGCGGCTCATCTAATCTTTTGCCTACGCAGTCATTCCAACAAGAAGGTGCAGGCATGAGCGAGGCGAACTCGAACGCTGCTACCAGCGAGACGCTGGTCAGTTTCCGTGGTGTGCAAAAGAGCTACGACGGCGAATCGCTGATCGTCAAAAACCTCAACCTGGACATTCGTAAAGGTGAGTTCCTCACCCTGCTTGGCCCTTCCGGCTCGGGCAAGACCACCAGCCTTATGATGCTGGCCGGCTTCGAAACCCCCACCGCCGGTGAAATTCAGTTGGCCGGGCGGTCAATCAACAATGTGCCACCGCACAAGCGCGACATCGGCATGGTGTTCCAGAACTACGCACTGTTCCCGCACATGACCGTGGCTGAGAACTTGGCGTTTCCACTGACCGTGCGCGGCCTGAGCAAAACCGATATCAGCGAGCGGGTCAAACGTGTGCTGAACATGGTGCAGCTCGATGCATTCGCCAAGCGCTACCCCGGCCAGCTGTCGGGCGGCCAGCAGCAGCGCGTCGCGCTGGCGCGGGCATTGGTGTTCGAGCCTCAGCTGGTGCTGATGGACGAGCCGCTGGGTGCCCTGGACAAACAGCTGCGTGAACACATGCAGATGGAGATCAAGCACATTCATCAGCGCCTGGGCGTGACCGTGGTCTATGTGACCCACGATCAGGGTGAAGCACTGACCATGTCCGACCGTGTGGCGGTGTTCCACCAGGGCGAGATCCAGCAGATCGCTGACCCCCGCACACTGTATGAGCAACCCAGCAACACCTTCGTTGCCAACTTCATCGGCGAAAACAACCGCATCAACGGCACCCTGGTGTCCCTGGACGGTAACCGCTGCCAGGTGCAACTGGCCCGTGGTGAGAAGGTCGAGGCACTGGCAGTGAACGTGGGCCAGGCCGGTGAGCCAGTGACCCTGTCCATTCGTCCCGAGCGGGTGCGTCTCAACGGGCACAGCGAAAACTGCGTCAACCGCTTCTCCGGCCGGGTGGCTGAGTTCATTTACCTGGGCGACCACGTGCGGGTGCGCCTAGAGGTCTGTGGCAAAGCTGACTTCTTCGTCAAGCAGCCAATCGCCGAACTCGACCCGGCGCTGGCCGTGGGCGATGTGGTACCGCTGGGCTGGGAGGTGGAGCACGCCCGCGCGCTCGATCCGATTGCCGAAGCCCACTGATCGATTGCTTCACCAACCCTGTACTGTGGAGAGAATAATAATGCGCAAGCAGTTGAAACTGACCGCCCTGGCCCTTGGCCTGTGCGCCGCTGGCCAAAGCATGGCGGCGGATCTGACCGTGGTTTCCTTCGGCGGTGCCAACAAGGCGGCCCAGGTCAAGGCGTTCTACGAGCAATGGGAGAAGGCCGGCAAGGGCAAGATCGTTGCGGGCGAGTACAACGGTGAAATGGCCAAGGTCAAAGCCATGGTCGATACCAACAGTGTGTCGTGGAACCTGGTGGAGGTAGAGTCGCCGGAGTTGGCCCGCGGCTGCGATGAAGGCATGTTCGAAGAGCTCGACCCTGCGCTGTTCGGCAACGAGTCCGACTATGTGAAGGGCGCAATCCAGCCATGCGGCGTGGGCTTCTTCGTCTGGTCGACGGTGCTGGCTTATAACGCCGACAAACTCAAGACCGCACCTACCAGCTGGGCAGACTTCTGGGACACCAAGAAATTCCCGGGTAAGCGTGGCCTGCGCAAAGGGGCCAAGTACACCCTCGAGTTCGCCCTTATGGCAGACGGCGTTGCGCCCAAAGACGTGTACCAGGTGCTGGGCACCAAACAAGGTGTGGACCGCGCCTTCAAGAAACTCGACGAACTCAAACCAAGCATTCAATGGTGGGAAGCCGGTGCCCAGCCACCGCAGTACCTTGCCTCCGGTGACGTGGTCATGAGTTCGGCTTACAACGGCCGCATCGCTGCGGTGCAGAAAGAAAGCAACCTCAAGGTGGTGTGGAACGGTGGCATCTACGACTTCGACGCCTGGGCGATCCCCAAAGGCGCCAAGAATGCCGACGAAGCGAAGAAGTTCATCGCCTACACCTTGCAGCCTGAGCAGCAGAAGATCTACTCCGAGAACATCGCCTACGGCCCGGCCAACTCCAAAGCCGTACCACTGCTGGCCGATGCGGTGAAGAAGGATATGCCGACCACGCCTGAGAACATTGCCAACCAGGTGCAGATCGACGTGGCCTTCTGGGCTGACAACAGCGAGCAGCTGGAGCAACGCTTCAACGCCTGGGCGGCTAAGAAGTAACAACCCGGGAAGCGGGGCCGCTTTGCGGCCCCAATTTCAGCCTGTATCGCGGAGTTCGCCATGGCCATTGCAGTGCCCCTCAACGAAGGCGCAGGTCCAAATCTTAAACAGCGCCTCAAACGTGCCGAGCGGGTCAACCGCTGGAAAGCGCAGGCGTTGATCGCGCCGCTGGCGCTGTTTCTTCTGTTGGTGTTTCTGGTGCCGATCGCGGCGCTGCTGTACAAGAGCGTCGGCAACCCGGAGGTAGTCGGCGGCTTGCCGCGCACCGTCGAGTTGATCAGCCAGTGGGACGGCAAGAGCCTGCCAGGCGAAGACGTCTACAAGGCGCTGAGCCAGGACCTGGCCGAATCGCGCAAGAACCAAACGTTGGGCGACCTTTCCAAACGCCTGAACATGGAGTTGGCCGGTTACCGCAGCCTGCTGGCCAAAACTGCACGGGCAATGCCGTTTAAGGCCGAGCCTGCTTCTTATAAGGATGCCCTGCAGGCGCTGGACGAGCGCTGGGGCGATCCTGCTTACTGGCAGGCGATCCGCCGCAACACCAGCTCGGTGACGCCGTTCTACCTGCTGGCCTCGGTGGACCACCGCATCGATGATCTCGGCGAGCTGGCCAAGACCACGCCGGACCAAGCGATCTACCTGGACATCTTCGCCCGCACCCTGTGGATGGGTGTGGTGATCACCGCCATCTGCCTGGTGCTGGCCTACCCGCTGGCCTACCTGCTGGCCAACCTGCCGACGCGGCAAAGCAACCTGCTGATGATTCTGGTGCTGCTACCGTTCTGGACTTCGATCCTCGTGCGAGTGGCCGCGTGGATCGTGTTGCTGCAGTCCGGAGGCCTGATCAACAGTGCTCTGATGGCGATCGGCATCATCGACCAACCGCTGGAACTGGTGTTCAACCGCACCGGGGTCTACATCTCGATGGTGCACATCCTGCTGCCGTTCATGATCCTGCCGCTGTACAGCGTCATGAAGGGGATCTCGCCCAGCTACATGCGCGCGGCGATTTCCCTTGGCTGCCACCCGTTTGCGAGCTTCTGGCGGGTGTATTTCCCGCAGACATACGCGGGGGTGGGCGCCGGTTGCCTGTTGGTGTTCATTCTGGCCATCGGCTATTACATCACCCCGGCCCTGCTCGGCAGCCCCAACGACCAGATGGTCAGTTACTTCGTCGCCTTCTACACCAACACCAGCATCAACTGGGGCATGGCTACGGCGCTAGGCGGGCTGTTGCTGCTGGCGACCGTGCTGCTGTACCTGATCTATAGCTGGCTGGTCGGCGCCAGCCGCCTGCGCCTGAGCTGAGGAGCCTTGAGATGCTGAGCCCCTACATGTCGCCCGTCGAACGGGTTTGGTTCTACACCCTGCGCATCCTTTGCGGCTTGATACTGCTTTTCCTGGTGCTGCCGGTGCTGGTGATCGTGCCGCTTTCGTTCAACAGCGGCAGCTTTCTGGTGTATCCGCTGCAGGGCTTTTCGCTGCAGTGGTATCACGACTTCTTCGCCTCGGCCGAGTGGATGCGTGCGCTGAAGAACAGCATCATCGTCGCGCCAGCGGCCACCGTACTAGCGATGGTGTTCGGCACCCTGGCCTCGATTGGTCTGACCCGTGGCGATTTCCCGGGCAAGTCGCTGGTGATGGCGCTGGTTATTTCGCCCATGGTGGTGCCGGTGGTAATCATCGGTGTGGCCAGTTATCTGTTCTTTGCGCCGCTGGGCCTGGGCAACAGCTTTACCTCGTTGATTCTGGTGCATGCGGTGTTGGGCGTACCTTTCGTCATCATCACCGTGTCGGCTACCTTGCAGGGCTTCAACTACAACTTGGTACGCGCTGCGGCCAGCCTGGGTGCTTCGCCGCTGTTGACCTTCCGTCGGGTGACCTTGCCGCTGATTGCCCCGGGTGTGATTTCAGGCGCGCTGTTCGCCTTCGCCACTTCCTTCGATGAAGTGGTGGTGACGCTGTTCCTCGCCGGGCCTGAACAGGCGACTCTGCCACGGCAAATGTTCAGTGGCATTCGCGAAAATCTCAGCCCGACCATTGCAGCGGCGGCGACCCTGCTGATCGCCTTCTCGGTGGTGCTGTTGCTGACGCTGGAGTGGCTGCGCGGGCGCAGCGAGAAGCTCAGGACCCAGCAGCCTGCCTGATCAGGTTACCCCGTGAACCGGCCTTTTCGCGGCTAAAGCCGCTCTCACCGAGCCTGCGCAGGCAGTGAGACGCACTGAAAACCGTGGAAGCGGCTTTCGCCGCAAAGAGGCCGCTTCAGGTTGATGCTAATCAGCCGTCAACTGCTTCCCTGAGTTACAATGCGCGCCACCGTGATTCTGCCAACAGGTGCGCCATGCAGCCCTACGCTATTGCCCCCTCCATACTCTCTGCCGATTTCGCCCGTCTTGGCGAGGACGTCGACAAGGTATTGGCTGCGGGTGCCGACATCGTTCACTTCGATGTCATGGACAACCATTACGTCCCCAACCTGACCATCGGCCCGATGGTGTGCTCCGCGCTGCGCAAATACGGCGTGACCGCACCGATCGACGTACACCTGATGGTAAGCCCGGTCGACCGTATCATCGGCGACTTCATCGAAGCCGGTGCCACCTACATTACCTTCCATCCGGAAGCCTCGCAGCACATCGACCGCTCGCTGCAGTTGATCAAGGATGGCGGATGCAAGGCCGGCCTGGTGTTCAACCCGGCCACCAGCCTGGATGCCTTGAAGTACGTGATGGACAAGGTCGACATGGTACTGCTGATGAGCGTGAACCCAGGCTTTGGCGGGCAGAAGTTCATCCCAGGCACCCTCGACAAGCTGCGCGAAGCCCGCGCCTTGATCGACGCCAGTGGCCGCGACATCCGCCTGGAAATCGACGGTGGCGTCAACGTCAACAACATCCGTGAAATCGCTGCCGCTGGCGCGGATACCTTCGTGGCGGGCTCGGCGATCTTCAACGCGCCGGACTACCAGGAAGTCATCGCCAAGATGCGCGCCGAACTGGCTCAGGCCCGCCCATGAGCGGCTTCGAGCAGCTGTTCCCGGGGGCGCTGCCCAGGCTGGTGATGTTTGATCTGGACGGCACCCTGATCGACTCGGTACCTGACCTGGCCGCTGCCGTGGACCGCATGCTGCTCGAACTTGGGCGCCCACCGGCAGGCCTGGAGGCAGTACGCCACTGGGTCGGCAATGGCGCCCAGGTGCTGGTGCGCCGTGCCCTGGCAGGCGGCATCGAGCACGATACCGTGGATGATGCTTTGGCCGAAAAAGGCCTGGCGTTGTTCATGGAGGCCTATGCCCAAAGCCATGAGCTCACCGTGCTTTATCCGGGTGTGAAGGATACTTTGCGCTGGCTGCACAAGCATGGCGTCGAGATGGCGCTGATTACCAATAAGCCGGAGCGATTCGTCGCGCCGTTGCTCGACCAGATGAAAATCGGCCGGTATTTCCGCTGGATCATTGGCGGCGATACGCTGCCGCAGAAGAAGCCCGACCCGGCGGCGCTGCTGTTCGTCATGCAAATGGCCGGCGTCAGCCCCCAGCAGTCGTTGTTCGTCGGTGACTCGCGCAGCGATGTGCAGGCGGCCAAGGCGGCAGGCGTGCAATCGGTGGGCCTGACCTACGGCTACAACCACGGCCGGCCGATCACCGAAGAATCCCCCAGCCTGGTAGTCGACGACCTTCGCGCATTGCTGCCCGGTTGCGCTGACCCGGCCACTGGGATAACGTTGGCGGACCTTCAAGCCTCCCAAGACAGAGAGTCCCCCGTGGCGGTCACTGGCAAATTCTGGATGAAAGTCATCAAGGCCCTGGCCCGTTGGCGCTGGCGCGCCTGACTCCTGCCCGCCGGCGCCTGCCGGCCCGTCCGCTTGCCCGACCCTATTGCTGCTTGCCACGAGGCTACCCATGACCCGCGAAGAATTTCTGCGCCTGGCCGCTACCGGCTACAACCGCATCCCTTTGGCCTGTGAAACCCTGGCCGACTTCGACACACCGCTGTCGATCTATCTGAAACTGGCCGATCAACCCAACTCCTATCTGCTCGAGTCTGTGCAGGGCGGCGAGAAGTGGGGCCGTTACTCGATGATTGGCCTGCCATCGCGCACCGTGTTGCGGGTGCATGGCTATCACGTGAGCATTCTGCATGATGGCGTAGAGGTCGAAAGCCATGACGTCGAAGACCCGCTGGCCTTCGTCGAGCGCTTCAAGGAGCGGTACAAGGTCGCCGACATTGCTGGGCTGCCACGTTTCAATGGCGGCCTGGTTGGCTATTTCGGCTACGACTGTGTCAGGTATGTGGAAAAACGCCTCGGTGCAAGCCCCAACCCAGATCCGTTGGGCGTGCCGGACATCCTGTTGATGGTTTCCGATGCGGTGGTGGTATTCGATAACCTAGCGGGCAAGATGCACGCCATCGTGTTGGTCGACCCTGCCCAGGAGCAGGCCTTCGAGCAAGGGCAGGCCCGCCTGCAAGGCTTGCTGGAGAAACTGCGTCAGCCCATCACCCCACGCCGGGGCCTGGACCTCAGTGGCCCGATGGCAGCCGAGCCTGAGTTCCGCTCAAGCTATACCCGCGACGATTATGAAAATGCGGTAGGGCGAATCAAGGAATACATTCTGGCGGGTGACTGCATGCAGGTAGTGCCCTCCCAGCGCATGTCGATCGATTTCAAGGCTGCACCGATCGACCTCTACCGGGCCCTGCGTTGCTTCAACCCGACGCCTTATATGTACTTCTTCAACTTCGGCGACTTCCATGTGGTTGGCAGCTCGCCGGAAGTGCTGGTGCGCGTGGAAGACAACCTGGTGACGGTGCGGCCGATTGCCGGGACTCGCCCGCGCGGCGCGACCGAGGAGGCCGACCGGGCGCTGGAAGACGATTTGCTCTCGGATGACAAGGAAATCGCCGAGCACTTGATGCTGATCGACCTCGGCCGTAACGACGTTGGCCGAGTGTCCTCCACTGGTAGCGTGCGGCTGACCGAGAAAATGGTCATCGAGCGTTATTCGAACGTGATGCACATCGTTTCCAACGTAACAGGCCACTTGCGCGAGGGCCTGACCGCGATGGACGCGTTACGGGCGATCTTGCCGGCAGGGACGTTGTCGGGTGCGCCGAAGATCCGCGCAATGGAGATCATCGACGAGCTGGAGCCGGTCAAGCGCGGCGTCTACGGTGGTGCGGTGGGTTACTTCGCCTGGAACGGCAACATGGATACCGCGATTGCCATCCGTACCGCAGTCATCAAAGATGGGGAGCTGCATGTGCAGGCGGGTGGCGGTATCGTCGCCGACTCGGTGCCCGCGCTGGAGTGGGAAGAAACCATCAACAAGCGCCGGGCCATGTTCCGCGCAGTGGCCTTGGCCGAACAGACCTCTGCTAAGTAACAGGTGCCCGCTCCACAGGCGATTGCCGTACTCGACAATTGTGCTGCCTGTAGGAGCGGGTTCACCCATGACTGGGCCGCGCCTCTCTAGAAATCGACGCTGACACTCAGGTTCACACCTTGTTGCCTGAGCTCGTCGCTCTTGCGCCAGTTGTAGTTACCTTGCAGCTGCACCCCCGCCACCAGTTCATGGCTCACCCCCAGGCTCGCCCGGGTCAGGTCGCTGTGGGGCGTATAACCTGTCAGCGTGAAGTCATTGCCCGGCAATGTCGTCAGGTGCAGGGTCACATCCTGCTGGTCATCCTCGAACTCGTGCTCTTGCGCCACCTCGGCGAACAGCTTGGTGCTCGGCATTACCTGTACACTGCCCAACAGCCCAAGCCCCAGGCGCCGTGATGTACGGTCTTGGTCATCGACGCCCAGCGCTGTCGAGCGGCCACTCTTTTCGTCATAGCCATCAACCTTCACGCGCGCGTAGTCGCCGCTGATGAAGGGGGCCAATTGCCAGCGGCTGCCGTCGGCCGCCAGGTTGTAGCCTAGGCGCGCAGTAACGGCCCAGGCTTGGCCATCGGTGTCACCTTTTTCACTACGGTCGTTGATGCCCAGCGCGAAGGTCCGCTTGAGGTCACGATAGTCCAATTGGCCGGCACTGAGTGCAGCATCGGCCCACCAGCGGTTCTGGCTGAACTGGGCGAAGGCACTGGCCAGATAGCTGTCGAGTTTGTAGTCCGAGTCCTGTTCACCGGCTTCCAGCTTCTGCCGGTATACGCCACCGGCAAGACCGACGCGCCAGGCATCGTTAAGCCGGTAGCTGCCGCCAAGAGTCAGGTTGTAGCCACGCCCGTCCGCGCTGGCAGCGCCGGGCTGCGCGTCAAAGTCCAAGTGCTGGGCGCCCGTGCTGACGAAAGCCTGCCATTGGCCGACAGCCTGCCATGGTGATTGCCACTGATTACGCAGTTCATCCTGATGCGCGCGCAGGCTGGCATGTGCCATCTCTGGCAGCAGGGTCAGTTCCCATGGAGCGGATATGATCGAGTAGGCGTAGTCTGCGATCAGTTGCTGCCCGGCGATGGTCGGGTGCACCGAGTCGTTGAACAACAGCTTGCTCGGGTCAGGTAGGGTGCCGTTGGCTCCATAGAGTGGGTTTTCCACACAGCCGTTACCGCTGTAACAGGTGGCGATGAGGTTTTGATCGGCCGCCAAGCCGAACTGCGCCGGGCTGGCTACCGCTTCGCTGAGAAGCACCGGGATGTTGAGCGGGATGATCTCGGCGTCGATACGGCCCAGCTGGCTGACCAACGACTGGTTGAACACGCCGGACAGCTGCGAGAGTGCAGTCTGCTGTGGTGTGCCGCTGAAGTTTGGCGTCTGCCCCAGGTCTGGCAGCATCCACACCATGATGTAGCGGGCGCCGCCCTGTTGTAGCGCTTGGGCGCTTGAGGCCAGGCGAGCACCGGCCGCAGCGGCATCGGCAGGGCTGTTGACCAGGCCCTGGAGGAAGTCATTGCCGCCACCGGCAAGGTAATACAGAGCATTTGGATCGGCGCTCAAGCCGTTGGCCAGGTAGCCAGGCCGATCGCGCAGCGATGTTCCCGCGCCAATTTGGCCGGGTGGTATGACAGCCCTGGATGTAGTCGTGATCGAGTCGAGGATCTGCTGGGTGGTATAGCCGCCAACTGCCCAGTTGTTGCCGTCGGGCAGGCCAAGGGCCTGGTGGCTCAGCGAGGTCGACGGCCCGAGCTCGGCTGCGCTCAGGCCCAGCTTGCCACCGAGAATCATCGGCGATACCGGGGCGTATTGGCCATCGGCATCACGGTTGGTGAAGCGCATGCCCAAGGTGCCACCGATCAGGTCAGGAAACTGCCCCGCATCATTGAGGCTGTCACCGAACACTACCAGGGTCGAGTAGGGGGATGGCCCCGCCAGGGCTTGGCTGCAGGCCAGGGCTAGGGTGGCGAGGGCAAAGCCCAGCAAAGGTGCTTTTCGCATCGTTGAACATCCTTTTCATTGTTTTTATGTGAACTAGCTGCTTGACCTTAGCAAATCGCCGGGCATGCCTCCCAAGTCGATTGGTTTCACCGTGTTTACGGGCATATTGCGCCCGCCGTCCCGGTAGGCTACTGTGCGTGCAAGTATGAGCGAGACCTATTCTGTGTTGATCGTCAGCAAACTCTTGATGCGCGTTATCAAGGCCCACGCCCGTTGGCGTTGGCGCGCCTGACTTTATCTCCTGCCGGCCCGTCCGGCCCGCCCCCGTTTGCCTTCCTTATTGTTTAGTAACTGCCCTTGTGGCCAATCCGCGCCCGCAGTTGCTGTAGGAAGGTTCGTTATCTGAAGTCAGTAGATTCAAGAGGTTTAGCCCGATGTTACTGATGATCGACAATTACGACTCATTCACTTACAACGTCGTTCAGTACCTTGGCGAGCTCGGTGCCGAGGTCAAGGTCATTCGCAATGACGAAATGACCATCGCCGAAATCGAAGCGCTCAACCCTGAGCGCATCGTCGTGTCGCCAGGGCCATGCACTCCAAGCGAAGCCGGCGTATCCATCGATGCCATCCTGCATTTCGCTGGCAAGCTGCCGATCCTGGGGGTATGCCTTGGCCACCAGTCCATCGGCCAAGCTTTCGGCGGTGATGTAGTGCGTGCCCGCCAGGTCATGCATGGCAAGACCAGCCCTGTACACCATCGCGATCTCGGCGTATTCGCCCAGCTCAACAACCCCCTCACGGTCACCCGTTACCATTCGCTGGTAGTCAAGCGCGAGACCCTGCCCGATTGCCTGGAAATCACCGCATGGACTGCCCATGATGACGGTTCGGTCGACGAGATCATGGGCCTGCGCCACAAGACCCTGAACATCGAAGGGGTGCAGTTCCACCCCGAATCCATCCTCACCGAGCAGGGCCACGAGCTGTTCGCCAACTTCCTCAAGCAGACCGGCGGCCACCGCTAAGGATCGACCATGGATATCAAGAGCGCGTTGAGCCGCATCGTCGGCCACCTGGACCTGAGCACCGATGAAATGCGCGACGTCATGCGCCAGATCATGACCGGCCAGTGCAGCGAGGCGCAGATAGGCGCCTTCCTGATGGGCATGCGCATGAAGAGCGAGAGCATCGATGAGATCGTCGGCGCCGTGTCGGTGATGCGCGAGCTGGCCGACAAAGTCGAGCTGAAAAGCCTCGATGGCGTCGTCGACATCGTCGGGACTGGCGGTGACGGGGCCAACATTTTCAATGTTTCCACCGCATCGTCGTTCGTGCTCGCCGCTGCAGGTTGCACCGTAGCCAAGCATGGCAACCGCGCCGTTTCGGGCAAGAGCGGCAGCGCCGACCTGCTGGAAGCCGCTGGCATATACCTGAACCTTACGCCGACCCAGGTTGCCCGTTGCATCGACAGCTTGGGCATAGGCTTCATGTTCGCCCAAAGCCACCACACCGCCATGAAGCATGCTGCAGGCCCGCGTCGCGATCTGGGGCTGCGCACCCTGTTCAATATGCTCGGCCCGCTTACGAATCCGGCCGGTGTGAAGCATCAGGTGGTTGGCGTGTTCACGCAGGCATTGTGCCGCCCGCTGGCCGAGGTGCTTCAGCGCCTGGGCAGCAAGCATGTGCTGGTGGTGCACTCCAAGGATGGCCTGGACGAATTCAGCCTGGCAGCGCCCACCTTCGTTGCCGAACTCAAGAACGATCTAATCACCGAGTATTGGGTCGAACCCGAAGACCTCGGTATGAAAAGCCAGAGTTTGCATGGCTTGGCGGTGGAAACCCCGCAGGCCTCCCTGGAGCTGATCCGTGATGCTCTAGGTCGGCGCAAGACCGAAAATGGCCAGAAGGCGGCCGAAATGATTGTACTCAACGCCGGCGCGGCGCTCTACGCCGCTGACCATGCCATGAGCCTGAAAAGTGGCGTGGAACTGGCCCACGACGTTCTGCATACCGGGCTGGCCTGGGAGAAGCTGCAGGAGCTGGGTGCCTTTACTGCAGTATTTAAGGTGGAGAACGAAGCATGAGTGTGCCGACGGTGCTGGAAAGGATCATTGCCCGCAAATTCCAGGAAGTCGCCGAGCGTAGCGCCCGGGTCAGCCTTGCCGAACTTGAAGGGCTGGCCAAAGCCGCTGATGCTCCACGTGGTTTTGCTGCAGCGCTGATTGCACAGGCCAAACGCAAGCAGGCGGCGGTGATTGCAGAGATCAAGAAGGCTTCGCCCAGTAAAGGCGTGATACGTGAGGATTTTGTGCCGGCAGACTGTGCCGTCAGTTACGAGAAGGGCGGCGCGACCTGCCTGTCGGTGCTGACCGACGTGGATTACTTCCAAGGCGCGGACGAGTACCTGCAACAGGCTCGCGCAGCTGTTTCACTGCCGGTCATCCGCAAGGATTTCATGGTCGATCCGTACCAGATCGTCGAGGCACGCGCTTTGGGCGCGGACTGCGTGCTGTTGATCGTGTCGGCGCTGGATGACGTGAAAATGGCCGAACTGGCTTCGGTGGCTAAGGATGTTGGCCTTGACGTGCTGGTGGAAGTCCATGATGGCGATGAACTCGAGCGCGCGTTGAAGACCCTCGATACACCGCTGGTCGGGGTCAACAACCGCAACTTGCATACCTTCGAGGTCAGCCTGGAAACCACCCTCGATTTGCTGCCTCGGATCCCACGTGACCGTTTGGCAATCACCGAGAGCGGTATCCTCAACCGCGCCGATGTCGAATTGATGGAAATCAACGACGTCTACTCGTTCCTGGTCGGTGAGGCCTTCATGCGCGCCCCGAACCCAGGGCTGGAGCTGCAGCGGTTGTTCTTCCCGGATCAGGTGAAGAAAACCGTTCAGCCTCTGGACTGATCGACACCAAGCCGGCTTCGTGCCGGCTTTTTCAGGCCTGCCAAAAACCCTAGCGAAGGTGGATCAATGACCGATCAACCCCTGGCGCTCACCGTCGAGCAAGGGCTGCATGCCGAGCAAGAGCTGCTGGCCGCGGTTTGCCGTGGCGAACGCGATGCCGGCGTGCTGTTCTGGCGCCCCACTGACCACGCCTTGGTCATGCCCCGGCGCATGAGCCGGCTGGACAATTTCGAAGCAGCCTGTGCGGAGCTGGCTATCGCCGGTTGGCCGGTGCTGTTGCGCGAAACCGGGGGCGAGCCTGTGCCCCAGTCGCATGCCACGGTGAACGTGGCACTGGTTTACGTGGCCCCGCGCAGCGAAGGCGACCATGGCCGTATCGAAAGCGCCTATGAGCGCCTGTGCCTGCCGTTGTGCGAGGTGCTGCGTGAGTGGGGGGGCGTCGCTTCGGTGGGGGAGATCGACGGCGCCTTTTGCGATGGCCGCTACAACGTCAACCTCAATGGCCGCAAGCTGGTCGGCACGGCCCAGCGCTGGCGCCAGGGCATGGGCGGCAAACGCCCGGTAGTACTGGTGCATGGCGCACTGCTGCTGGACAACCAGCGCGAGTCGATGGTCGCGGCGGTCAATCGTTTCAATGAATGTTGCAATCTGCAGCAGCGCTGCCGCGCCGATAGCCATATCGCTCTGCACGAAGTAGCTCCCCAGGCGCCCTGGTTCGAGCGCCTGTCGGTGGCCTACCAAGAGGTGCTGGCTGCACTGCCCAAGGATTAACGGGTACCGTAGACCACCATGGTCTTACCCTTGACCTGCACGAGGCTGCGTTCTTCAAGGTCCTTGAGCACGCGGCCGACCATTTCCCGAGAGCAGCCGACGATGCGGCCAATCTCCTGGCGGGTGATTTTGATCTGCATGCCGTCGGGGTGAGTCATGGCATCCGGTTGCTTGCACAAATCCAGCAGGCAGCGGGCTACCCGGCCGGTGACATCGAAGAAAGCCAGGTCGCCGACCTTGCGGGTAGTGTTGCGCAGGCGCTGGGCCATCTGACTGCCCAGGGCGTAAAGAATCTCCGGGTCGAGGCGGGCGAGTTCGCGAAATTTGTCATAGCTGATCTCGGCCACTTCACATTCGGTCTTGGCGCGCACCCATGCGCTACGTTGCTGCCCACCACCTGTTGGCTCGAACAGCCCCAACTCACCGAAAAAATCGCCATTGTTGAGGTAGGCGATGATCATCTCGTGCCCTTCGTCATCTTCAATCAGAATGGTTACCGAGCCTTTGATGATGAAGGACAGGGTTTCGGCATGGTCACCGGCGCAGATGATGTTGCTTTTGGCGGTGTACCGCCGGCGCTGGCAGTGAATCAGCAGCTTGTCGATGTTCTTGATCTTGGCGGGTAGGGCGGAGGCAACCATCACGAAATCCTGTTCGATGCGAGGCATAGGCGCTTGTTTGACCTTGACCAACGCGACGCGCCAGTCAATTGGCGCCAGCTTATCAGACAGTGCCGGAATATTTGGCACTAAAGCGAATCGCATTGAGCTTTTCCGACAGGCATACAAAGCTTAAGCTGGCACCCTTTTGCGAAATCCAGGAGTACGGACAGATGAAGGCACGCATCCAGTGGGCCGGTGAAGCGATGTTCCTCGGTGAGTCGGGCAGCGGCCACGTCGTGGTGATGGACGGGCCTCCGGAGGCCGGTGGTCGCAACCTGGGCGTACGGCCGATGGAAATGCTCTTGCTAGGCCTTGGTGGCTGCAGCAGTTTCGATGTGGTCAGTATTCTGAAGAAGTCACGCCAGGCTGTGGAAAGCTGCGAAGCGTTTCTGGAAGCGGAGCGCGCCAGTGAAGACCCTAAAGTGTTCACCAAGATCCATATGAATTTCGTGGTCAAAGGCCGCGCCTTGAAAGAAGCGCAAGTCAAGCGGGCTGTGGAGCTGTCGGCCGAGAAGTATTGCTCGGCCTCGATCATGCTCGAGCGTGCCGGCGTTGAAATCACCCACGGTTACGAAATCGTAGAGCTGGGCTGAGTGTTGGGAATCAGGGCTGCATCGCAGCCCTGGCGCTGGTCAGCCTCGCAAGGCCGGCAGGGCATTGAGCAACCATTGTGGCAGGCAGTCCCTAGCCGCCTGGCTCAGTTGCTCTCGCTTTTTCTGATATCCGACTCCCAAGCCGATCAAGCCCAGGCCGATAAGGGTAAGCACGATTGGGAACATCAAAGATTCGGCAAATACTTCGTAAGACAGATACCCAAGGTAAGCTGCTACGCCCATCGCCCCGAACACCATGAAGACAGGCCGGCGTAACAACACGGCTACGCCCATCAAACCTAGATTTATGAGGCAGTAAAGCGCTTTGCCCAGTTCGCTGTCGCTTTCCATCATCGTCAGCCCACCCCAGAACGCTGCCAGGCCAGCCAAATAGCCCCAATGGGCGTAGTCCTGGCGAGTTCGCCCGTCGACCACCAGGCAGACCAGTAGCATGGCGAGCCCGAACCAAAGTGATACGGTGCGCCTTTGCTCCCACGAAAACGCCGAGCCGTGAACCCATTCGCTAAGGTCCATCGACATGAACCACAGAGCAACGGCAATCGGCATCACCACGAACGGGTAGGGCACCAGGCGTAACATCAGTAGCCCAGCGATCACGGTCGCCGCCTCCATCACCAGCCACCCGCCCTGTACGTAGGTGTAGTACTGGTGGTAATCCCCTTGAGCGTCATCCAGTGGCCACCAGCCGATCAACCGCTCGATGGCGAACACCGCCAACGGCACGATGCTGACGGCAACGGCAGCCAGAACCCCGGCGGCAACGGTTTGCGCACGGCTCTGCAGCCTCAGGGCGAGCAACGTGAGGCCAGCGACATAGAGCACAGCGACAGCCAGCAATGCGCCGTCACCGATCGACAGCCAGGCTTCGGTGAGCAGCCAGCCCATCGCGCCCATGATCAACAGTGCGCCGAAATAAAAAGCGACATGGGCTAGCTGGAAGCTACCCTGGGCGCAGGGCTGCTGGCGCAAGAACGCCAGCAGGGCCTGGTCCTGGCCAGGCTGGAGAATGCCTGCCTGTACGGCGCGCGCCAGATCCTTGGCGTCGATACGTTCCATCATCTGTGCGCCTTTAGATGCGGTAGGTACTTTTGGTCATGACTTTCGCCAGCAGGCTCATGCCAAACCGTACAGGCCTGGGGAAACGATAGCCGCCCGCTTCCAGCGCAGTTTCAGCGTGCTGTTCTTCATCTGCCCGCATTTGCTCGAGGATGGCGCGTGATTTTTCGTCCTGTTCGGGCAACTGCTCCAGGTGTTCGTCCAGGTGCTTGCACACTTGGTGTTCGGTGGCAGCGACAAAACCCAGGCTGACCTTGTCGCTGACCAAGCCGGCGAGGGCACCGATGCCGAACGACATTCCATAGAACAACGGGTTGAGCACGCTCGGGTGGCTGCCCAACTGACGGATGCGTTGTTCGCACCAGGCCAGGTGGTCGACTTCTTCCTCGGCCGCCTGTTCCATCGCTTTGCGTACCTGCGGCAGTTTGGCGGTCAGGGCTTGGCCCTGATACAACGCCTGAGCGCAGACTTCACCTGTGTGGTTGATGCGCATGAGGCCGGCGATGTGGCGAGTCTGGTCGTCATCGAGCTGGGTATCCGGTTGGATGATCGCTGGCGACGGGCGGGAAGGTTGGCCGCTGAAGGGCAGCAAGGTGCGCATGGCGGTATCGGCCTGCAGCAACAAGCGGTCGAGCGGCGAGTAGTGACGTTCGGTGGCCATCGGGCACCTCCGCTGAAGTGATGCCCGACAGTTTACCTCAATAGTCCGGATGGGGCTTGCCTTGGGTCAGCCCGGTGGCCAATGCATCTGGCGCTGACCCAGTACATGCATATGGATGTGGTAGACGGTTTGACCGCCTTGCTCGTTGCAGTTCATGACCACACGAAAACCGTCTTCGCAGCCCAGCTCTTTTGCCAGGCGCTGGGCAGTGAACAGGATATGACCGGCCAGGCCTTTGTCTTCTTCAGTCAGGTCGTTGAGGGTGCGGATGTGCTTTTTCGGGATAACCAGAAAATGCACTGGCGCCTGCGGCGCGATGTCGTGGAACGCCAGAACCTGGTCGTCCTCGTAAATGATCTTGGCCGGGATTTCCCGGTTGATGATCTTGATGAATAAATCGTCCACAGCACGTTCTCCATGGTGAGTGTCGGGCCGAGTGTACTCAGCCGCAGGCCACTCGCCCAGTGGCTATTCCACGCCGACCGGGCAGTATCGGCGGTGAATGAAGCCGGCCAGCTTGCGGGTCAACCAGCGTGGCAGCAGGCGTGTAGTGAATGCCAGCCAGCGGTTGCGAAGCACCGGCATGATCACTGCACGGTTTCGAGCCAAGGCACGCACGGTATACAGCGCCACCTCTTCCGGGCTCAGGCAACCGCTGTGGTTTTCAAGCCGGGGTATGGGGCGTCGCGCTGAGCGCACTGGGCCGGGGCACAGGACCGATACCTTGATGCCGGCTGGCTTGAGCTCCTCGCGCAGGGCTTCGCTGAAATGCATGACATAGGCCTTGCTGGCAGCGTAGGTGGCCATGCCTGGGCCGGGCGCCACTGCCGCCAAGCCCGCGACGTTGAGAATCTGCCCACCACCTTGCACGGCCATCAGGTTGCCGATGGCATGGCACAGGCGGCTTAGCGCAAGGACATTGACCTCGAGCAGATCTTGCTCATCGGCCCACTCGTGGGCCAGGAATGGCCCATAGGTGCGTTGCCCTGCGCAATTGACCAGCAGGTCGATGCGTCGCTCACCTTCTTCCAGCTCCAGCACAAACCCTGACAGGCGCAGGGGCTGGCTGAGGTCGCAGGCGCGCAGCAGCACTTCGACGCCGAAGCGCTGGGCCAGCTCCAGTGCAACGGGCTCCAGGGTTTCGCGATGGCGTGCCACCAGTATCAAGCTGCGCCCACGCCTCGCCAGGGCTTCCGCCAGGGCCAGGCCCAGCCCGCTGGAAGCTCCGGTGATCATGGCGTAACGGGTCATGCAAGGCTCCTGGGGCGCAAATGGGCGCCTAGTGTACAGCCTGGCTGGGCGAGTTGTTGCCTTTTGCTACAAGGCATGGGACGCCGGTTTGGCGTCAGAAGGGCTTGACTACAACCAGTATTACGATGGCTAGCAGGAGCAGCACGGGCACTTCGTTGAACCAGCGATAGTAAACGTGGCTGCGGGTGTTGTTGCCGGCAGCGAAGCGTTTGCGCTGCGCCCCGCAGATGTGATGGTAGCCGGTCAGTACAAGCACCAAGGTGAGCTTTGCGTGCAGCCAGCCCTGACTCAGCCATCCGGGGCTGAGGTAAAGCATCCAGGCGCCGAAGACATAAGTTGCGATCATTGCCGGGTTCATGATGCCGCGGTACAGCTTGCGCTCCATGGTGATGAAGCGTTCCTGGCTGATCTGGTCCTGGCTCTGGGCGTGGTAGACGAACAATCTGGGCAAGTAGAACAAGCCGGCGAACCAGCAGACCACGCTGACGATATGCAGCGCTTTGATCCATAGGTAAAGCATGGAGTAAGTTCCTTGAGCTAATCACGGTCGTCAGATAGTAGAGCCCAGAGGGCCGAAGGGGCACCCCAAGAGTTGTTACAGGCGCTTCGCGCCCCTATTATCGTGCGCTTTCCAGACGGCTCGTTGAGAAGGGGCAAGCGTTATGATCAAGGTCGGTATCGTCGGCGGCACGGGTTACACCGGCGTCGAACTGTTGCGTCTGCTGGCGCAGCACCCACAGGCCGAGGTGGCGGTCATTACTTCGCGCTCCGAGGCGGGGGTGGCGGTAGCCGACATGTATCCGAACCTGCGCGGCCACTATGATGGCCTGGCGTTCAGCGTGCCCGACAGTAAAGCCCTTGGGGCGTGCGACGTGGTGTTCTTTGCCACCCCGCACGGTGTTGCCCATGCACTGGCTGGCGAGTTGCTCGCCGCCGGGACTAAGGTCATCGACCTCTCTGCAGACTTCCGCCTGCAAGACGCAGCCGAGTGGGGCAAATGGTATGGTCAGCCTCATGGGGCACCGGAGCTTCTCAAGGATGCCGTCTACGGTCTGCCAGAGGTCAACCGCGAGAAGATTCGCCAGGCCCGCCTGATTGCCGTGCCGGGTTGCTATCCGACGGCCACCCAGCTCGGCTTCCTGCCGTTGCTCGAGGCTGGCCTGGCCGACCCTTCCCGCCTGATTGCCGACTGCAAGTCGGGGGTTAGCGGTGCTGGCCGTGGTGCTGCGGTCGGCTCGCTGTTCTGCGAGGCTGGCGAAAGCATGAAGGCTTACGCGGTCAAAGGTCACCGTCACTTGCCCGAAATCAGCCAGGGCCTGCGCCTGGCCGCAGGCACCGATATCGGCCTGACCTTCGTGCCGCACCTGACGCCAATGATCCGTGGGATTCACGCGACGCTCTATGCAAATGTGGTGGATACGTCGGTCGACCTGCAGGCTTTGTTCGAGAAGCGTTACGCCGATGAGCCGTTCGTCGACGTGATGCCGGCTGGGAGCCACCCTGAAACCCGCAGCGTGCGAGGCGCCAACGTCTGCCGCATTGCCGTTCATCGCCCGCAGGGTGGCGACCTTGTGGTGGTGTTGTCGGTCATCGATAACTTGGTCAAAGGTGCTTCGGGCCAGGCAGTACAGAACCTCAACATTCTCTTTGGGCTGGATGAGCGCATGGGCCTGTCTCATGCAGGCTTGCTGCCGTAAGCGTTCGCTGATCAACAGGCCCGCCGAGTGCGGGCCTTTTCGTATGTCACGACTAAAGCCGCACAATTCTTGACCAATTTTCTCGGAGAAGCGGATAATGCGCTTCATCGAGTTTTATGGCGGTTACTGCGCCGGGAGAATCAACATGAGCGTCGAAACCTTCACCCCCACGGCTTTGGAGTTCACCCACGGAGCCGCGCAGAAGGTGAAGAATCTAGTTTCCGAAGAAGGCAATGATCGCCTCAAACTGCGTGTTTTCGTCACTGGCGGTGGCTGCTCGGGCTTCCAGTACGGCTTCACTTTCGATGAGGACGTTGCCGAGGACGACACCATCGTCGAGCGCGAAGGCGTTTCGCTGGTGGTCGACCCGATGAGTTTCCAGTACCTGGCCGGGGCCGAAGTGGACTACCAGGAGGGTCTGGAGGGTTCTCGTTTCGTGATCAAGAACCCGAATGCCGCAACTACTTGCGGTTGCGGTTCTTCATTCTCTATCTAAAACAGATCCAATGAAAACGCCGCGCATTTGCGCGGCGTTTTGCGTTTTGCCTCGTCTACCTGGGATAGATCGCCCCGAGTACTCGCAGCCCTTTGGCCGCCGTCACGCTGGGGCGATTGGCAGCAATACCCTCCAAGCAGCAGTGGGCCAGCCAGGCAAAGGCCATCGCCTCGACCCAGTCCGGGTCAACGCCATGGGCGCCGGTGCTGCTGACCTGAGCCTGAGGCAGCAGTTGGGCAAGCCGCGCCATCAAGGCGCCATTGCGAGCACCTCCGCCACACACCAGCAGCGCCTGAGTGTCCTGCTGGGCGTTCTGCAGCGCTTCGATGATGCTGCGCGCAGTCAGTTCCAGCAACGTGGCCTGGACATCTTCTTCGCGGTAGGCGGGCAAACGTGCCAGATGACCATCCAGCCATGGTAGGTTGAATACTTCGCGGCCGGTGCTTTTGGGGCCGCTACCGGCGAAGAATGGGTCACTCAGCAGGCTGGCCAGCAAGTCGTGCTTCACCTGACCGCTGGCAGCCCATGCACCGTCAGCGTCGTAGGTGTGACCACGTTTGCGCTCTATCCAGGCGTCCAGCAGCACGTTGCCGGGCCCGCAGTCGAACCCTTGCACGGGGGTGTCGCGCTCGATAAGGCTCAGGTTGCTGAAGCCGCCGACATTGAGCACTGCCAGACGCTGCCCCAAGTGACCGAACAGGGTTTCATGGAAGGCCGGTACCAATGGCGCACCTTGGCCGCCAGCAGCAACATCTCGCCGACGGAAGTCGGCAACCACGCTAATGCCAGTCAATTCGGCAAGAAGCGCCGGGTTGCCAATTTGCACGGTGAAGCCGCGGGAGGGTTCATGACGTATGGTTTGCCCGTGGCTGCCAATGGCACGGATGGCGTTGGCTTGCAGCCCCTGCTGGTCGAGCAGTTGCCGTATGCCTTCAGCTGCCAGGCTAGCCCAGCGGTTCTCAGCCACAGCGGCACGGGCGATCTCGTCGGGGCCACTGCTACACAGGTTCAGCAGCGCCTGACGTAGATCGGGCGGCATCGGTAGATAGCATGTGGCAAGCAGATCCACTCGCTTGCCTGATTCGATTAAAGCGATGTCCAGCCCATCGAGGCTGGTACCGGACATCACTCCAAGGTACAGCGCCATGGCTCAGCGCTTGTTGGCCGCGAGCATGGTGGCCTTTTCCTGGTCCATGCGGGCGATCAGCGGTTGGCTTTGTTGCAGGAACCGCTGGCGTTCGTTCTTGGCGATCGGGTCAGCCATTGGCACCTTCTGGCTCAGCGGGTCTACGTGTACGCCGTTGACCTGGAATTCGTAGTGCAAGTGGGGGCCGGTCGACAGGCCGGTAGTGCCGATGTAGCCGATGATCTGGCCCTGTTTGACGTTACTGCCGGTCTTGATGCCTTTGGCGAAGCCCTGCATGTGCCCGTAAAGGGTTTTGTAGCTATTACCGTGGGCAATGATCACAGTGTTGCCGTAACCGCCACGGCGGCCAGCCAATTCGATGCGTCCATCCCCCGCTGCCTTGATCGGCGTGCCGCGTGGCGCTGCATAGTCGACACCCTTGTGTGCGCGGATCTTGTTGAGGATCGGATGCTTGCGGCCAGCGGAGAAGCGCGAGCTGATACGGGCAAAGTCGACAGGGGTACGGATGAACGCCTTGCGCAGGCTATTGCCGTCTGCGGTGTAGTAGCTGGTATTGCCCTGTTTGTTGGTGTAGCGCACGGCGGTGTAAGTCTTGCCGCGGTTGGTGAAGCGTGCGGACAGGATATTGCCGGTGCCGACAACCTTACCGTCCATGACCTTCTGTTCATAGACCACGTCGAACTCATCGCCAGGGCGAATGTCCTGGGCGAAGTCGATGTCGTAACCCAGTACCTTGGCCAGATCCATGGTCATGCTGTGGGAAAGGCCGGCGCGTTGAGCCGATGCCGACAGCGAGCTTTTGATCACTCCATGGGCATAAGCGGAGCGAACCACCGGCTTGCTGATTTCGCGATCGAACGAGTAACCCTTGGCGGTCTTGGTCAGGCGAATGGTTTCAAGGTTGCTGACCTTGCTGTGCAGGCTGGTCAATTGGCCATCTTTGTCGAGTTCGAACTGCAGTACTTGGCCATGCTTGAGCTGGCTGAATTGCTTGGCCTGCTTGTTGCTGGCCAGCAGATCGTGCACCGCGTTGGCTGGCAATCCCACCTTGGCAAAGAGGGTCGACAGGGTGTCGCCACGCGCTACTGTCACCTCGCGGTGGCCGGGCACCTTGGCTTCGGCGGCTTTATCAGTGGCAGGCGCTTGCTGTGCAGCTTGTTCGGTATCGGAGGCAGCACCGTCGATCTGGGCGAAGGGCGAATCCTGGTCACCCTGAGCCTGTACCAGCGGTGCTGCGTTGGATTCGTCCTTCAGTTGATCGGCAGGGCTTTCCAGTTCCAGGCTCAGGGTCGTTTTCTTGGCTTCGACTTCGCTGGATGGGAATACAAGGAGGGCCAGGCTGAGCAGGGCGGCGATGCCGCTGGCGGCCAACAGATGGCTTTTCGGATAAAGCGGGGGCGCTTTAGGCGTTTCGTTGGTCATAGATAGGGTAACTTTGAGGAAAAATGAATATGGAAAAGATGAATGACATGATGAAGATGAAATAACTGTATAAAATATAACCAAATCCATCTTCGCGCAAGGGCGCGTAGACGCTGTGACACCTCGGTCGGGTCACAATTCATTTCCAAACTTGTAATTGGTGGCCGATCTTGTATGGTTGGCTCCCTTTGAATCTGAGCCTTGCGGGTCTTTCTATGAAGTCGGTTGAAGAGCAGCTGGCGCTTATCAAGCGCGGCGCGGAAGAGGTGTTGGTCGAGTCGGAACTGGTCGAGAAGCTCAAGCGCGGCCAGCCTCTGCGTATCAAGGCAGGCTTCGACCCAACTGCGCCTGACCTGCATCTGGGGCACACGGTGCTGATCAACAAGCTGCGTCAGTTCCAGGAGCTTGGCCACCAGGTGATTTTTCTGATTGGTGACTTCACCGGCATGATCGGTGATCCAAGCGGGAAGAGTGCCACGCGTCCGCCGCTGACCCGCGAGCAGGTTCTGGACAACGCCGAAACCTACAAGCAGCAGGTGTTCAAGATTCTCGACCCAGCCAAGACCGAGGTTGCTTTCAACTCCACCTGGATGGACAAGCTTACACCTGCCGACTTCATTCGTCTGGCCTCGCAGTACACCGTCGCGCGCATGCTCGAGCGTGATGACTTCGACAAGCGTTACACCACCAACCAGCCCATTGCCATTCACGAGTTCCTTTACCCGCTGGTGCAGGGCTATGATTCGGTGGCGCTCAAGGCAGATGTGGAGCTGGGCGGTACCGACCAGAAATTCAATCTGCTGATGGGGCGCGAACTGCAGCGTGCCTATGGGCAGGAGGCGCAAAACATCGTCACCATGCCGCTGCTCGAAGGCCTCGATGGCGTGAAGAAGATGTCCAAGTCGCTGGGCAACTATGTCGGCATTCAAGAAGCGCCCGGTGTCATGTACAGCAAGCTGGTGTCGATCCCGGACACGCTGATGTGGCGTTATTTCGAGCTGCTTAGCTTCCGTTCGATGGAAGAGATCGAGCAGTTCCGGGCTGATGTTGCCAATGGCGCGAACCCGCGTGACATCAAGATCAAGCTGGCCGAAGAAATCGTCGCTCGCTTCCATGGCGAAGAGGCAGCAGCCAATGCACACCGTGCTGCGGGCAACCGGATGAAGGATGGTGAGCTGCCTGAAGATCTGCCTGAAATCGAAGTGGCTGCAGCTGAGGATCTGCCGATCGCGGCCGTTCTGAATCGAGCCGGCCTGGTGAAAAACTCGGCGCAGGCTCGCGACTTGCTCAGTGGTGGTGCTGTCAAGGTCGATGGTGCGGTGGTCGACAAGGATTTCATGTTTGTCCTTGGTGCGACTCATGTGTGTCAGGCGGGCAAGAAGTCGTTTGGCCGGGTAACCTTGAAGGCTGAGTGATTGCCACGCGGCGTAGCTATATATAGAAGCGGGGAGGCCAGTAGGCCTCCCCGCTTCGTTTTATTGAAGGTTATTGAAATTAAAGGTTGACGGGCTTTCGAATCCCCTTATAATGCGCCCCACTTCCAGCGACATCGGGACGAAAAACTCCTTGAGATTCAACGAGTTAATTAGTTTGGGCGAAATTGGAAGCGCTTCGGTCGGCTGATCGATGGCGGTGGAGATGAAGGTTGACAGCGGTTTTAAACGCTGTATGATTCGCCTCCCGCTACGAGAGATCGCAGCGAGTCAAGTGTTTGAAGCTAAACGAGTTTCTCGCAAAAAACTTCAAAATAAACGCTTGACAGCAAATGAGGAAAGCGTAGAATGCGCGCCTCGGTTGAGACGAAACGCTCTTAACCAAACGCTCTTTAACAAATCGAATCAAGCAATTCGTGTGGGTGCTTGTGAGTACGGACTGATAGTCACAAAGATTATCAGCATCACAAGTGGCCATGCGAGAAATCACATAGTCATTTGAGATTGCTGAGCCAAGTTTAGGGTTTCTTAAAAACCCAAGCAGTATTGAACTGAAGAGTTTGATCATGGCTCAGATTGAACGCTGGCGGCAGGCCTAACACATGCAAGTCGAGCGGATGACGGGAGCTTGCTCCTTGATTCAGCGGCGGACGGGTGAGTAATGCCTAGGAATCTGCCTGGTAGTGGGGGACAACGTTTCGAAAGGAACGCTAATACCGCATACGTCCTACGGGAGAAAGCAGGGGACCTTCGGGCCTTGCGCTATCAGATGAGCCTAGGTCGGATTAGCTAGTTGGTGAGGTAATGGCTCACCAAGGCGACGATCCGTAACTGGTCTGAGAGGATGATCAGTCACACTGGAACTGAGACACGGTCCAGACTCCTACGGGAGGCAGCAGTGGGGAATATTGGACAATGGGCGAAAGCCTGATCCAGCCATGCCGCGTGTGTGAAGAAGGTCTTCGGATTGTAAAGCACTTTAAGTTGGGAGGAAGGGCAGTAAGCTAATACCTTGCTGTTTTGACGTTACCGACAGAATAAGCACCGGCTAACTCTGTGCCAGCAGCCGCGGTAATACAGAGGGTGCAAGCGTTAATCGGAATTACTGGGCGTAAAGCGCGCGTAGGTGGTTTGTTAAGTTGGATGTGAAAGCCCCGGGCTCAACCTGGGAACTGCATCCAAAACTGGCAAGCTAGAGTACGGTAGAGGGTGGTGGAATTTCCTGTGTAGCGGTGAAATGCGTAGATATAGGAAGGAACACCAGTGGCGAAGGCGACCACCTGGACTGATACTGACACTGAGGTGCGAAAGCGTGGGGAGCAAACAGGATTAGATACCCTGGTAGTCCACGCCGTAAACGATGTCAACTAGCCGTTGGAATCCTTGAGATTTTAGTGGCGCAGCTAACGCATTAAGTTGACCGCCTGGGGAGTACGGCCGCAAGGTTAAAACTCAAATGAATTGACGGGGGCCCGCACAAGCGGTGGAGCATGTGGTTTAATTCGAAGCAACGCGAAGAACCTTACCAGGCCTTGACATGCAGAGAACTTTCCAGAGATGGATTGGTGCCTTCGGGAACTCTGACACAGGTGCTGCATGGCTGTCGTCAGCTCGTGTCGTGAGATGTTGGGTTAAGTCCCGTAACGAGCGCAACCCTTGTCCTTAGTTACCAGCACGTTATGGTGGGCACTCTAAGGAGACTGCCGGTGACAAACCGGAGGAAGGTGGGGATGACGTCAAGTCATCATGGCCCTTACGGCCTGGGCTACACACGTGCTACAATGGTCGGTACAGAGGGTTGCCAAGCCGCGAGGTGGAGCTAATCTCACAAAACCGATCGTAGTCCGGATCGCAGTCTGCAACTCGACTGCGTGAAGTCGGAATCGCTAGTAATCGCGAATCAGAATGTCGCGGTGAATACGTTCCCGGGCCTTGTACACACCGCCCGTCACACCATGGGAGTGGGTTGCACCAGAAGTAGCTAGTCTAACCTTCGGGAGGACGGTTACCACGGTGTGATTCATGACTGGGGTGAAGTCGTAACAAGGTAGCCGTAGGGGAACCTGCGGCTGGATCACCTCCTTAATCGACGACATCAGCCTGCTGATGAGCTCCCACACGAATTGCTTGATTCTTGGTTGAAGACGTTGCACCTGATCGAATTCAGAAATGAACATTCGCGTCGAATGTTGATTTCTGGCTTTTGTCAGATCGTTCTTTAAAAATTCGGATATGTGATAGATATAGACTGATAGCCAGTTTCACTGCTGGGTATCAGGCTAAGGTAAAATTTGTGAGTTCTGCGCGTAAGCGCAACATGCGAATTTTCGGCGAATGTCGTCTTCACAGTATAACCAGATTGCTTGGGGTTATATGGTCAAGTGAAGAAGCGCATACGGTGGATGCCTTGGCAGTCAGAGGCGATGAAAGACGTGGTAGCCTGCGATAAGCTTTGGGGAGTCGGCAAACAGACTGTGATCCAGAGATCTCTGAATGGGGGAACCCACTCAGCATAAGCTGAGTATCTTGTACTGAATACATAGGTGCAAGAGGCGAACCAGGGGAACTGAAACATCTAAGTACCCTGAGGAAAAGAAATCAACCGAGATTCCCTTAGTAGTGGCGAGCGAACGGGGACCAGCCCTTAAGTTGGTTTGAGATTAGTGGAACGCTCTGGAAAGTGCGGCCATAGTGGGTGATAGCCCCGTACACGAAAGTCTCTTATCAATGAAATCGAGTAGGACGGAGCACGAGAAACTTTGTCTGAACATGGGGGGACCATCCTCCAAGGCTAAATACTACTGACTGACCGATAGTGAACCAGTACCGTGAGGGAAAGGCGAAAAGAACCCCGGAGAGGGGAGTGAAATAGAACCTGAAACCGTATGCGTACAAGCAGTGGGAGCCTACTTTGTTAGGTGACTGCGTACCTTTTGTATAATGGGTCAGCGACTTATATTCAGTGGCGAGCTTAACCGAATAGGGGAGGCGTAGCGAAAGCGAGTCTTAATAGGGCGTTTAGTCGCTGGGTATAGACCCGAAACCGGGCGATCTATCCATGGGCAGGTTGAAGGTTAGGTAACACTGACTGGAGGACCGAACCGACTACCGTTGAAAAGTTAGCGGATGACCTGTGGATCGGAGTGAAAGGCTAATCAAGCTCGGAGATAGCTGGTTCTCCTCGAAAGCTATTTAGGTAGCGCCTCATGTATCACTGTAGGGGGTAGAGCACTGTTTCGGCTAGGGGGTCATCCCGACTTACCAAACCGATGCAAACTCCGAATACCTACAAGTGCCGAGCATGGGAGACACACGGCGGGTGCTAACGTCCGTCGTGAAAAGGGAAACAACCCAGACCGTCAGCTAAGGTCCCAAAGTCATGGTTAAGTGGGAAACGATGTGGGAAGGCTTAGACAGCTAGGAGGTTGGCTTAGAAGCAGCCATCCTTTAAAGAAAGCGTAATAGCTCACTAGTCGAGTCGGCCTGCGCGGAAGATGTAACGGGGCTCAAACCATGCACCGAAGCTACGGGTATCACCTTTGGTGATGCGGTAGAGGAGCGTTCTGTAAGCCTGTGAAGGTGAGTTGAGAAGCTTGCTGGAGGTATCAGAAGTGCGAATGCTGACATGAGTAACGACAATGCGAGTGAAAAACTCGCACGCCGAAAGACCAAGGTTTCCTGCGCAACGTTAATCGACGCAGGGTTAGTCGGTCCCTAAGGCGAGGCTGAAAAGCGTAGTCGATGGAAAACAGGTTAATATTCCTGTACTTCCAGTTATTGCGATGGAGGGACGGAGAAGGCTAGGCCAGCTTGGCGTTGGTTGTCCAAGTTTAAGGTGGTAGGCTGAGATCTTAGGCAAATCCGGGATCTTAAGGCCGAGAGCTGATGACGAGTGCTCTTTAGAGCGCGAAGTGGTTGATGCCATGCTTCCAAGAAAAGCTCCTAAGCTTCAGATAACTGGGAACCGTACCCCAAACCGACACAGGTGGTTAGGTAGAGAATACCAAGGCGCTTGAGAGAACTCGGGTGAAGGAACTAGGCAAAATGGCACCGTAACTTCGGGAGAAGGTGCGCCGGCGAGGGTGAAGGACTTGCTCCGTAAGCCCATGCCGGTCGAAGATACCAGGCCGCTGCGACTGTTTATTAAAAACACAGCACTCTGCAAACACGAAAGTGGACGTATAGGGTGTGACGCCTGCCCGGTGCCGGAAGGTTAATTGATGGGGTTAGCGCAAGCGAAGCTCTTGATCGAAGCCCCGGTAAACGGCGGCCGTAACTATAACGGTCCTAAGGTAGCGAAATTCCTTGTCGGGTAAGTTCCGACCTGCACGAATGGCGTAACGATGGCGGCGCTGTCTCCACCCGAGACTCAGTGAAATTGAAATCGCTGTGAAGATGCAGTGTATCCGCGGCTAGACGGAAAGACCCCGTGAACCTTTACTATAGCTTTGCACTGGACTTTGAATTTGCTTGTGTAGGATAGGTGGGAGGCTTTGAAGTGGGGACGCCAGTTCTCATGGAGCCATCCTTGAAATACCACCCTGGCAACTTTGAGGTTCTAACTCAGGTCCGTTATCCGGATCGAGGACAGTGTATGGTGGGTAGTTTGACTGGGGCGGTCTCCTCCCAAAGAGTAACGGAGGAGTACGAAGGTGCGCTCAGACCGGTCGGAAATCGGTCGTAGAGTATAAAGGCAAAAGCGCGCTTGACTGCGAGACAAACACGTCGAGCAGGTACGAAAGTAGGTCTTAGTGATCCGGTGGTTCTGTATGGAAGGGCCATCGCTCAACGGATAAAAGGTACTCCGGGGATAACAGGCTGATACCGCCCAAGAGTTCATATCGACGGCGGTGTTTGGCACCTCGATGTCGGCTCATCACATCCTGGGGCTGAAGCCGGTCCCAAGGGTATGGCTGTTCGCCATTTAAAGTGGTACGCGAGCTGGGTTTAGAACGTCGTGAGACAGTTCGGTCCCTATCTGCCGTGGACGTTTGAGATTTGAGAGGGGCTGCTCCTAGTACGAGAGGACCGGAGTGGACGAACCTCTGGTGTTCCGGTTGTCACGCCAGTGGCATTGCCGGGTAGCTATGTTCGGAAGAGATAACCGCTGAAAGCATCTAAGCGGGAAACTTGCCTCAAGATGAGATCTCACTGGGATCTTGAATCCCCTAAAGGGCCGTCGAAGACTACGACGTTGATAGGTTGGGTGTGTAAGCGCTGTGAGGCGTTGAGCTAACCAATACTAATTGCCCGTGAGGCTTGACCATATAACACCCAAGCAATCTGCAGCGCAGATTGTGGTGGTGAAGACGAAAGACCCGAAAATTCGTAACATCACAAATCGCATATCCGAATTCGCTGGGCTGTCCAACAGGACATTCTGGCTACAGAATTTCTTGACGACCATAGAGCATTGGAACCACCTGATCCCATCCCGAACTCAGTAGTGAAACGATGCATCGCCGATGGTAGTGTGGGGTTTCCCCATGTGAGAGTAGGTCATCGTCAAGATTCATTTCGCAAAACCCCTATCTGCGCATGCAGGTAGGGGTTTTGTCTTTTCTGCTGCTAATCCGTGCTGCTTCGGGCGGATACCGGCCGCCCTTTGCCTATGCAAGCCTCCAACCCATAGCTATCATGCCAGCCTTATTCCAAGTCGAGACTGGCATGCTGAAGTTGTTGAATCTCCTCAAGGATGGCCGATTCCATTCCGGAGAAGCCTTGGGGGCAGCCCTCGGGGTGAGTCGCAGCGCCGTTTGGAAGCAGCTGCAACACCTGGAATCCGAGCTGAACCTTACCATTCATAAGGTTCGTGGGCGTGGCTACCAGTTGGCTGCACCCCTGAGCTTGCTTGATGCGCAGCTTATCAATGAGCTCGGCGAAGGTGAGGCCTGGCCCGTTTTCATCCACGACACCATAGACTCGACCAACGCTGAAGGTCTGCGCCTTGCTAGTAAGGGGCAATCCACTCCATTCCTGGTTCTGGCTGAGCGTCAAAGTGCTGGGCGTGGTCGCCGCGGGCGTATGTGGGTGAGCCCCTTCGCGGAAAACCTCTATTACAGCCTGGTGTTGCGCGTCGATGGCGGGATGCGTCAGCTAGAGGGGCTCAGCTTGGTTGTAGGGTTGGCGGTGATGCGCACCTTACAAGGTTTTGGAGTCAAGGACGTGGGCTTGAAGTGGCCCAATGACGTGTTGGTCGCCGGGCAGAAGATAACGGGGATCCTTCTCGAGCTCGTGGGTGATCCTGCGGACGTTTGCCATGTGGTGCTCGGAATAGGCATCAATGTAAATATGCAAGTCAATGAACAGGTCGACCAGCAGTGGACATCGATGCGGCGTGAAATAGGTACGACGATCGACCGTAATCGCTTGGTGGCCACGCTCAACCAACAACTGCAGCATGAATTGACCAGGCACCGGCGCTACGGTTTTGCGGCGTTTCAGGAAGAGTGGGAGCAGGCGCATCTCTGGCAGGGGTGTAACGTGTCCCTGATTGCAGGTAATAGCCAGATCGATGGTGTTGTTTTGGGTGTGGATGGGCAGGGCGGATTGCGTCTGGACGTCGATGGTGTGGAAAAGAGCTTCAGTGGTGGTGAGCTCAGTTTGAGGTTGCGTGATGATTCTTGAGCTCGATTGCGGAAACAGCTTCATCAAGTGGCGTGTCATTCACGCTGCCGACGCCACCATCGTAGGGGGCGGCATTGTAGATTCCGACCAGGCACTGATCGATGACGTCAGGGCGCTGGCTTCCTTGCGGCTTACCGGTTGCCGAATCGTCAGTGTGCGCAGCGAAGATGAAACTTCGGCGCTATGTGCGCTGATCGACAAGGCGTTTGCCGTGCTTGCCCGAGTTGCCGAGCCTGCCCCTGCAATGGCAGGCGTGCACAACGGGTATGAGGATTACCAGCGCCTGGGCATGGATCGCTGGCTGGCAGTGCTTGGCGCCTTTCACCTTGCCAAAGGTGCATGTCTGGTCATTGACTTGGGGACAGCGGCAAAGGCTGACTTCGTCTCTGCGTCAGGAGAGCACCTCGGTGGCTACATTTGTCCTGGTATGCCATTGATGCGTAGCCAGCTGCGTACACACACCCGCCGTATCCGTTATGACGATGCATCGGCCGAACGTGCCTTGAGTAGTCTCTCACCGGGCCGGTCCACTGTAGAGGCGGTAGAGCGTGGGTGTGTATTGATGCTGCAAGGATTTGCTCGCACCCAGCTGGAGCAGGCGCGTGCCTTATGGGGTGATGATTTCTCAGTGTTCCTGACAGGTGGAGATGCACCGCTGGTACGAGAGGCGGCGCCACAGGCCAGGGTGGTCCCCGACTTGGTGTTCGTTGGCCTGGCAATGGCCTGTCCGCTGGACTGAGGTGTTTATGCGTTGGTTGTTTTTGCTGTTGTTGGTGCTCAATGCCTTCTATTACGTGTGGAACCAGCAGCAGGCTCCTCTCAGGGCCAAGGACGTCGCCCCGCTGTCTTTGTACAAGGGCAGCCAGCAAGAAATTCGTCTGCTTAAGGAAACAGGCGCAACTGCTGCAGGGCAGCGCCGCGACGAGTGCCTGGTGGTGGGCGGCGTTTCGGCTCGCGAGCAGCTCGAGGCGCTGCGTCAACGGTTGGTGAGCCTGGATATCAATGCAGCTCCCGTGTCTGGTCAATTGCCTGGTGCTGATGGTTTGTGGCTCAAGGTGTCGCCGGAAAGCGAGCGTTTGCTGGACCAAACCGTGCTTGATGCACTTTCTAATGATTTCAAAGACTTAAAACGTAAAATTATTTTCTGCCAGGGTATTGCAACTGGTGAATAGCTTGATAGAATGGCGCCCGCTTCACAGGGAACACCACTTAGGTGGCAGAACTGGAAGCGAGTGTCAAAGCAGCTAAGTTTCAGATTTGATTGAAAAAATTTGAAAAAACGCTTGACACTAGGACGGCAGACACATAGAATGCCGGCCACATCTGGAGGGATTCCCGAGCGGTCAAAGGGGACGGACTGTAAATCCGTTGCGAGAGCTTCGAAGGTTCGAATCCTTCTCCCTCCACCAGTTTTAGCGAGAGCCGCAAGCTCCGCGGGTATAGTTTAGTGGTAGAACCTCAGCCTTCCAAGCTGATGATGCGGGTTCGATTCCCGCTACCCGCTCCAAGTTTGCTGGATTTTGCGCATAGTGTTTCGCTCTTGTAGCTCAGTTGGTAGAGCACACCCTTGGTAAGGGTGAGGTCAGCGGTTCAAGTCCGCTCAAGAGCTCCATATAAACAAGGCAGATATGAAAATATCTGCCTTTGTTTTATCAGCGTAATGCTATTTCTTCTGCGGAGGATTGTATCGATGGCTAAGGAAAAGTTTGATCGTTCCCTTCCCCACGTTAACGTCGGCACTATCGGCCACGTTGACCACGGTAAGACCACTCTGACCGCAGCTCTGACTCGCGTCTGCTCCGAAGTTTTCGGTTCGGCCGTCGTTGAGTTCGACAAGATCGACTCGGCTCCAGAAGAAAAAGCGCGCGGTATCACCATCAACACCGCTCACGTCGAGTACAACTCGAACATTCGTCACTACGCTCACGTTGACTGCCCAGGTCACGCTGACTACGTGAAGAACATGATCACCGGTGCTGCCCAGATGGACGGCGCGATCCTGGTTTGCTCGGCCGCCGATGGTCCGATGCCACAAACCCGTGAGCACATCCTGCTGTCCCGTCAGGTAGGCGTTCCGTACATCGTGGTCTTCCTGAACAAGGCTGACCTGGTAGACGACGCTGAGCTGCTGGAACTGGTCGAGATGGAAGTTCGCGACCTGCTGTCCACCTACGACTTCCCAGGCGACGACACCCCGATCATCATCGGTTCGGCTCGTATGGCGCTGGAAGGCAAAGACGACAACGAAATGGGTACTACCGCTGTTAAGAAGCTGGTAGAAACTCTGGATGCTTACATCCCTGAGCCAGTTCGTGCTATCGACCAGCCTTTCCTGATGCCGATCGAAGACGTATTCTCGATCTCGGGTCGTGGTACCGTTGTTACCGGCCGTATCGAGCGTGGTATCGTCCGCGTTCAGGATCCGCTGGAAATCGTTGGTCTGCGTGACACCACCACCACCACCTGCACCGGTGTTGAGATGTTCCGCAAGCTGCTGGACGAAGGCCGTGCTGGCGAGAACTGCGGCGTTCTGCTGCGTGGTACCAAGCGTGACGACGTTGAGCGTGGCCAGGTTCTGGTCAAGCCAGGTTCGGTCAAGCCGCACACCAAGTTCACCGCAGAAGTCTACGTTCTGTCGAAAGAGGAAGGCGGCCGTCACACGCCGTTCTTCAAAGGCTACCGTCCACAGTTCTACTTCCGTACCACTGACGTGACCGGTAACTGCGAGCTGCCGGAAGGCGTTGAAATGGTAATGCCAGGTGACAACATTCAGATGACTGTTACCCTGATCAAGACCATCGCAATGGAAGACGGTCTGCGCTTCGCTATCCGTGAAGGCGGTCGTACCGTCGGCGCCGGCGTCGTAGCAAAAATTATTGAATAAGTAGTTGATTTACTTGATCAGGCCGGTATAATGGCCGGCCTGATACAGCGTTACAGGTCAGTAGCTCAATTGGCAGAGCGACGGTCTCCAAAACCGTAGGTTGGGGGTTCGATTCCCTCCTGACCTGCCATTTCACCTCGGTGTGATGGCTTTCTTCTTACAGGATCCTCCTTGATGACTCCCAAAACTGAAGCCCAAGAATCGCGTTTTGATCTGTTCAGGTGGCTGGCTGTAGTGGCTTTGGTGGTTGTCGGTGTCGTGGGTAACCAATACTACTCCGCTTCTCCGATTCTGTACCGCGTTCTCGTACTTCTCGCCCTGGCTGCTGTCGCAGGCTTCGTAGCTCTGCAGACTGCGAAGGGTAAGTCGTTCTTTGCGCTGGCGAAGGAAGCTCGTACCGAGATCCGTAAAGTCGTGTGGCCGACCCGCCAGGAAACCACCCAGACCACACTGATTGTTGTGGCTGTTGTGCTGGTTATGGCACTGCTGCTGTGGGGGCTTGATTCCCTGCTCGGCTGGGCGGTCTCCCTGATCGTTGGCTAAAGGTGTCCCGTGGCTAAGCGTTGGTATGTTGTGCATGCTTACTCGGGTTACGAGAAGCATGTAATGCGCTCCCTGATCGAGCGTGTGAAGCTGGCTGGCATGGAAGACGGTTTCGGTGAGATCCTGGTCCCGACCGAAGAAGTCGTAGAAATGCGCAACGGCCAGAAGCGCAAAAGTGAGCGTAAATTCTTCCCTGGGTACGTTTTGGTCCAGATGGAGATGAACGAAGGGACTTGGCACTTGGTCAAGGATACCCCTCGTGTAATGGGCTTTATCGGTGGAACTGCAGACAAACCTGCACCGATTACCGATAAAGAAGCTGAAGCTATCCTGCGTCGCGTCGCCGATGGTAGTGACAAGCCGAAGCCTAAGACGCTGTTCGAGCCAGGTGAAGTGGTTCGAGTCATTGATGGTCCGTTTGCTGACTTCAATGGTAGCGTCGAAGAGGTTAACTACGAGAAGAGCCGCTTGCAGGTTGCAGTGCTCATTTTCGGTCGCTCTACTCCGGTAGAGCTCGAGTTCAGCCAGGTCGAAAAGGTCTAGGCGGACGAAGCATCCCATACCCCGCAGTCTTATGTGCTGCGGGGTTTTGTCGTCACTGGGATAAAACGCAAGTCATCCGGGGAGCCATCAGGCGTTCGTACCCGATTTTGGAGTAGCTCATGGCTAAGAAGATTCAGGCTTACATCAAGCTGCAAGTTAAGGCCGGCCAGGCCAACCCAAGCCCACCCGTTGGTCCAGCACTGGGTCAACACGGTGTGAACATCATGGAGTTCTGCAAGGCCTTCAACGCCCGTACTCAGGGTCAAGAAGCCGGTCTGCCGACTCCAGTTATCATCACTGTTTACAGCGACCGTAGCTTCACCTTCGAGACCAAGAGCACCCCTGCCTCGGTTCTGCTGAAGAAAGCTGCTGGCCTGACCAGTGGTTCGGCTCGCCCGAACACCGTGAAAGTCGGTACCGTTACCCGCGCTCAGTTGGAAGACATCGCCAAGGCTAAACAGGCTGACCTGACTTCCGCTGACCTGGACGCAGCTGTACGCACCATCGCTGGCTCTGCCCGCAGCATGGGCTTGAACGTGGAGGGTGTGTAATGGCTAAGCTGACCAAGCGCCAAAAGGCAATCGCCGAGAAAATCGAAGCAGGCAAGGCCTACAACTTCGAAGAAGCTGCAACCCTGCTCGCTTCGCTGCCGGCTGCCAAGTTCGTAGAGTCCTACGACATCGCCGTTAACCTCGGTGTTGACCCGCGTAAATCCGACCAGGTCGTTCGTAGCGCTACTGTGCTGCCACACGGCACTGGCAAGACTGTTCGCGTTGCCGTCTTCACCCAGGGCCCAGCTGCTGAAGCCGCTTTGGCTGCCGGCGCTGACCGTGTAGGTATGGACGATCTGGCTGCCGAAATGAAAGGCGGCGACCTGAACTATGACGTCGTTATCGCATCGCCTGATGCCATGCGTGTTGTAGGTCAGCTGGGTCAGGTGCTGGGTCCTCGCGGCCTGATGCCTAACCCGAAAGTTGGTACCGTAACTCCAGACGTAGCCGGCGCTGTCAAAAACGCCAAGGCTGGTCAGGTTCGCTACCGTACCGACAAGAACGGTATCATCCACACCTCCGTTGGCAAAATCGGCTTCGAAGCTGACAAGCTGAAGGAAAACGTTGAAGCCCTGATCGCTGATCTGAAGCGTATCAAACCGGCTTCTTCGAAAGGTATTTACGTTAAGCGCGTTACCCTGAGCACCACCATGGGCCCAGGTCTGATCATCGATCAAAGCTCGCTGAACGTGTAAGAACAAAGCAGCGCGACGTGTCGCGCTGCTTGCAAAAATTGGGGTCCCTGCCTGGCGGGGGCTATCCAAGACCGTAGGCGGCGTAAGCCTTAAAACCCCAGCCCACGCAGATGGTGCTCCCGATTCGTTACCGAATCAGACACCAAAACGACATCCGGCTTCGGCTAGATGAAACGGTAAAAACCAGGAGTAAACCCGTGGCAATTAAACTCGAAGACAAGAAGGCCATCGTCGCTGAAGTCAACGAGGCTGCCAAAGTCGCTCTGTCCGCTGTCGTGGCCGATGCCCGTGGTGTGACTGTAGGCGCAATGACCGGACTCCGTAAAGAGGCCCGCGAAGCTGGCGTATACGTACGTGTCGTACGTAACACCCTGCTCAAGCGCGCTGTTGAAGGCACCGAATTCTCGATCCTCAACGACGCGTTCAAAGGCCCGACCCTGATTGCTTTCTCCAACGAACACCCGGGCGCTGCTGCTCGTCTGTTCAAAGAGTTCGCCAAGGGTCAGGACAAGTTCGAGATCAAGGCAGCTGCGTTTGACGGCAAGTTCCTTGCCGCTAACCAGATCGACGTGCTGGCAACTCTGCCAACGCGCGACGAGGCTATCGCACAGCTGATGAGCGTAATCCAAGGTGCAACCAGCAAGCTGGCTCGTACCCTGGCAGCTCTGCGCGACCAGAAAGAAGCTGCTGCTGCCTAAGGCACGCGCGACTCTTTCAAAATCATACGTTTAATTTGATGGCTGCGTAGGCTGTCACCCCAATACAGGATTTAAGTCATGTCTCTGACTAACGAGCAAATCATCGAAGCGATCGGCCAGAAAACTGTTCTGGAAATTGTTGAACTGATCAAAGCGATGGAAGAAACCTTCGGCGTTACCGCTGCTGCCGCTGTTGCCGCTGGCCCAGCTGCTGCTGCCGCCGCTGTTGAAGAGCAGACCGAGTTCAACGTTGTTCTGGTTGAAGCCGGCGACAAGAAAGTGAACGTGATCAAAGCCGTTCGCGAACTGACCGGTCTGGGCCTGAAAGAAGCCAAAGAGAAAGTCGACGGCGCTCCTCAGGTTGTAGCTGAAGGCGTTTCGAAAGAAGCCGCTGAAGACGCTAAGAAGAAGCTGGAAGAAGCAGGCGCTAAAGTCGAGCTGAAGTAATTTCGACTTTGCGATGCCAGCCTGAGCGTTGAGCGACAGGCTGATGGCTGGTGGCTTATGCCACCGGCCTTTTTCCGTTATTGGTGGCTGGTCAAGCCGGCCCCGATAACACGCTGCAAGACACCCATGTGGGTGAGCAAACCAAGGGGTTTGCACGATTTTCTGGCTGCTCCCGCCGGGAGAAGCCAAACAAGCAGGTGACCAAGCTGGGGAACGCTGATGGCTTACTCATACACTGAGAAAAAACGTATCCGCAAGGACTTTAGCAAGTTGCCGGACGTCATGGATGTGCCATACCTTTTGGCCATCCAGCTGGATTCGTATCGCGAATTCCTGCAAGCGGGAGCATCCAAGGATCAGTTCCGTGACGTCGGCCTGCACGCGGCCTTCAAGTCGGTATTCCCGATCATCAGCTACTCCGGCAATGCTGCCCTGGAGTATGTAGGCTACCGCCTGGGCGATCCCGCCTTCGATGTGAAGGAATGTGTCCTGCGTGGCGTGACCTTCGCGGTCCCACTGCGGGTCAAGGTGCGCCTGATCATCTTCGACAAGGAATCGTCGAACAAAGCGATCAAGGACATCAAAGAGCAAGAAGTCTACATGGGTGAAATCCCCCTGATGACTGAGAACGGTACCTTCGTTATCAACGGTACCGAACGAGTAATCGTTTCCCAGCTGCACCGTTCGCCTGGTGTGTTCTTCGACCACGACCGTGGTAAGACGCACAGCTCCGGCAAGCTGCTGTACTCCGCTCGCATCATCCCTTACCGCGGTTCGTGGTTGGACTTCGAGTTCGACCCGAAAGACTGCGTGTTCGTGCGTATCGACCGTCGCCGCAAGCTGCCGGCTTCGGTGCTGCTGCGCGCGCTGGGTTACAGCACGGAAGAAGTACTCAACACCTTCTACACCACCAACGTCTTCCACATTTCCGGCGAGAAACTCAGCCTGGAGCTGGTGCCTCAGCGTCTGCGTGGTGAAGTTGCGGTCATGGATATCCATGACGGTGCTGGCAAGGTCATTGTCGAACAAGGTCGCCGCATCACTGCGCGCCACGTCAATCAGCTCGAGAAGGCCGGTGTTAACCAGCTGGACGTGCCGATGGAATACGTCCTGGGTCGCACTACCGCCAAGGCCATCGTTCACCCAGCCACTGGCGAGATCCTGGCCGAGTGCAATACCGAGCTGACCACAGAGCTGCTGATCAAGATCGCCAAGGCTCAGGTAGTCCGCATCGAGACTCTGTACACCAACGATATCGACTGCGGCCCGTTCATCTCCGACACCCTGAAGATCGACACCACTAGCAATCAGCTGGAAGCGCTGGTCGAGATCTACCGGATGATGCGTCCTGGCGAGCCGCCAACCAAGGATGCAGCCGAGACCCTGTTCAACAACCTGTTCTTCAGCGCCGAGCGTTACGACCTGTCCGCCGTTGGCCGCATGAAGTTCAACCGTCGTATCGGTCGTACCGAGATCGAAGGTTCGGGCGTGCTGAGCAAGGAAGATATCGTCGAGGTTCTGAAGACCTTGGTTGATATCCGTAACGGCAAAGGCATCGTCGATGACATCGACCACCTGGGTAACCGCCGCGTTCGTTGCGTAGGCGAAATGGCCGAGAACCAGTTCCGTGTTGGCCTGGTACGTGTTGAGCGTGCGGTCAAAGAACGTCTGTCGATGGCAGAAAGCGAAGGCTTGATGCCGCAAGACCTGATCAACGCCAAGCCGGTAGCGGCGGCGGTGAAAGAGTTCTTCGGTTCCAGCCAGCTGTCGCAGTTCATGGACCAGAACAACCCGCTCTCCGAGATCACCCACAAGCGCCGTGTCTCCGCACTTGGCCCTGGTGGTCTGACCCGTGAGCGTGCAGGCTTCGAAGTCCGTGACGTACACCCGACCCACTACGGCCGTGTGTGCCCGATCGAGACCCCTGAAGGTCCGAACATCGGTCTGATCAACTCCCTGGCTGCTTATGCCCGCACCAACCAGTACGGCTTCCTCGAGAGCCCGTACCGCGTGGTGAAGGAAGGCGTGGTCAGCGATGACATCGTGTTCCTGTCGGCCATTGAAGAAGCGGATCACGTGATCGCCCAGGCCTCGGCGGCCATGAACGAGAACAAGCAGCTGATCGATGAGCTGGTTGCGGTTCGTCACTTGAACGAATTCACCGTCAAGGCGCCGGAAGACGTCACCCTGATGGACGTTTCGCCGAAGCAGGTTGTTTCCGTTGCTGCGTCGCTGATTCCGTTCCTCGAGCACGACGACGCCAACCGTGCATTGATGGGTTCGAACATGCAGCGTCAGGCCGTACCGACCCTGCGTGCCGACAAGCCGCTGGTTGGTACCGGCATGGAGCGCAACGTTGCCCGTGACTCCGGTGTCTGCGTGGTTGCTCGCCGCGGTGGTGTGATCGACTCGGTCGACGCTAGCCGTATCGTCGTTCGCGTTGCCGATGACGAAGTCGAGACTGGCGAAGCGGGTGTAGACATCTACAACCTGACCAAGTACACCCGTTCGAACCAGAACACCTGCATCAACCAGCGTCCGCTGGTGAGCAAAGGTGACAAGGTTCAGCGTGGCGACATCATGGCCGATGGTCCGTCCACCGATATGGGTGAACTGGCACTGGGTCAGAACATGCGCATCGCGTTCATGGCGTGGAACGGCTTCAACTTCGAAGACTCCATCTGCCTGTCCGAGCGTGTGGTTCAGGAAGACCGCTTCACCACTATCCACATTCAGGAACTGACCTGTGTGGCGCGTGATACCAAGCTTGGCCCAGAAGAAATCACTGCGGACATCCCGAACGTGGGTGAAGCTGCTCTGAACAAGCTGGACGAGGCGGGTATCGTTTACGTAGGTGCTGAAGTCGGCGCTGGCGACATCCTGGTCGGCAAGGTCACGCCAAAAGGCGAAACTCAGCTGACCCCGGAAGAGAAACTGTTGCGCGCAATCTTCGGTGAGAAGGCCAGCGACGTTAAAGACACCTCCCTGCGCGTGCCGACTGGTACCAAGGGTACCGTCATCGACGTACAGGTCTTCACTCGTGATGGCGTAGAGCGCGACAGCCGCGCCCTGTCCATCGAGAAGATGCAGCTGGACGAGATCCGCAAGGACCTCAACGAAGAGTTCCGCATTGTCGAAGGTGCAACCTTCGAGCGTCTGCGTGCTGCCCTGAACGGCCAAGTGGTCGACGGTGGTGCGGGCCTGAAGAAAGGCACCGTGATCACTGACGAAGTACTGGACGGTCTGGAGCATGGCCAGTGGTTCAAACTGCGCATGGCCGAAGATGCACTGAATGAGCAGCTGGAAAAGGCTCAGCAGTACATCGTCGATCGCCGTCGCCTGCTGGACGACAAGTTCGAAGACAAGAAGCGCAAGCTGCAGCAGGGCGATGACCTGGCTCCAGGCGTACTGAAAATCGTCAAGGTCTACCTGGCAATCCGCCGTCGCATCCAGCCGGGTGACAAGATGGCCGGCCGTCACGGTAACAAGGGTGTTGTCTCGGTGATCATGCCGGTCGAAGACATGCCGCACGACGCCAACGGTACTCCGGTTGACGTGGTACTGAACCCGCTGGGTGTACCATCGCGTATGAACGTCGGTCAGATTCTCGAAACTCACCTGGGCCTCGCGGCCAAGGGCTTGGGCGAGAAGATCGATCGCATGATCGAAGAGCAGCGCAAAGCCGCTGAACTGCGCACCTTCCTGACCGAGATCTACAACGAGATCGGTGGTCGTCAGGAGAACCTGGATGAGTTCTCCGACGAAGAGATCATTGCTCTGGCCAACAACCTGAAGAAAGGCGTGCCTATGGCTACTCCAGTCTTCGATGGTGCCAAGGAGCGTGAGATCAAGGCCATGCTGAAACTGGCAGACTTGCCAGAAAGCGGCCAGATGGTGCTGTTCGACGGCCGTACCGGCAACAAGTTCGAGCGTCCTGTGACCGTTGGTTACATGTACATGCTCAAGCTGAACCACTTGGTGGACGACAAGATGCACGCGCGTTCCACTGGTTCCTACAGCCTGGTTACCCAGCAGCCGCTGGGTGGTAAGGCGCAGTTCGGTGGTCAGCGTTTCGGGGAGATGGAAGTGTGGGCGCTGGAAGCATACGGCGCGGCATACACCCTGCAAGAAATGCTCACAGTGAAGTCGGACGACGTGAACGGCCGTACCAAGATGTACAAGAACATCGTGGATGGCGATCACCGTATGGAGCCGGGCATGCCCGAGTCCTTCAACGTGTTGATCAAAGAGATCCGTTCGCTCGGTATCGATATCGATCTGGAAACCGAATAACACGTGACGCGAAGGGGAGTGGGGCAGGTAATGCCCGCTCCCTGCTCCGCCAGGAGGAAAGGCCTTGAAAGACCTACTGAATTTGCTGAAAAACCAGGGTCAAGTCGAAGAGTTCGACGCCATCCGCATCGGTCTGGCGTCGCCTGAAATGATCCGTTCGTGGTCGTTCGGTGAAGTTAAGAAGCCGGAAACCATCAACTACCGTACGTTCAAGCCTGAGCGTGACGGCCTGTTCTGCGCCAAGATCTTTGGCCCAGTCAAGGACTATGAGTGCCTGTGCGGTAAGTACAAGCGCCTCAAGCACCGCGGCGTAATCTGCGAGAAGTGCGGCGTTGAAGTGGCCCTGGCCAAAGTTCGTCGTGAGCGCATGGCGCACATCGAACTGGCCTCGCCAGTTGCCCACATCTGGTTCTTGAAGTCGCTGCCGTCCCGTATCGGTCTGCTGATGGACATGACCCTGCGTGACATCGAGCGCGTGCTCTACTTCGAGAGCTACGTCGTTATCGACCCGGGCATGACTACCCTCGAGAAGGGTCAGCTGCTGAACGACGAGCAGTACTTTGAAGCGCTGGAAGAGTTCGGTGACGACTTCGACGCCCGCATGGGTGCAGAGGCTGTCCGCGAGCTGCTGCACGCTATCGACCTGGAGCACGAGATCGGCCGCCTGCGCGAAGAGATTCCGCAGACCAACTCGGAAACCAAGATCAAGAAGCTGTCCAAGCGCCTGAAGCTGATGGAAGCTTTCCAGGGCTCGGGCAACCTGCCAGAGTGGATGGTCCTGACCGTCCTGCCAGTACTGCCACCGGACCTGCGTCCGCTGGTACCGCTGGATGGTGGCCGCTTCGCGACCTCCGACCTGAACGACCTGTATCGTCGGGTGATCAACCGTAACAACCGTCTGAAGCGCCTGCTCGATCTGTCGGCGCCGGACATCATCGTGCGCAACGAAAAGCGCATGCTGCAGGAAGCGGTCGACGCCCTGCTGGACAACGGCCGTCGCGGTCGCGCCATCACTGGCTCGAACAAGCGTCCGCTGAAGTCCCTGGCCGACATGATCAAAGGTAAGCAAGGTCGCTTCCGTCAGAACCTGCTCGGTAAGCGTGTGGACTACTCTGGCCGTTCGGTAATTACCGTAGGCCCGACCCTGCGTCTGCACCAGTGCGGTCTGCCGAAGAAGATGGCTCTTGAGCTGTTCAAGCCGTTCATTTTCGGCAAGCTGGAAATGCGTGGTCTGGCGACCACCATCAAGGCTGCCAAGAAGATGGTCGAGCGTGAGCTGCCAGAGGTGTGGGACGTGCTCGCAGAAGTCATCCGCGAACACCCCGTACTGCTCAACCGTGCACCTACCCTGCACCGTCTGGGTATCCAGGCCTTTGAGCCAGTACTGATCGAAGGTAAGGCTATTCAGCTGCACCCGCTGGTCTGTGCTGCGTACAACGCCGACTTCGACGGTGACCAGATGGCCGTTCACGTGCCGCTGACGCTGGAAGCCCAGCTCGAAGCGCGCGCGCTGATGATGTCGACCAACAACATTCTGTCGCCAGCCAACGGTGAGCCAATCATCGTTCCGTCGCAGGACGTTGTACTGGGTCTGTATTACATGACCCGTGAAGCCATCAATGCCAAGGGCGAAGGTCGCGTATTTGCTGACCTGCAGGAAGTCGACCGCGTATTCCGCGCCGGCGAGGCTGCCCTGCACGCGAAAATCAAGGTTCGTATCAACGAAACCGTGAAAGAGCGTGACGGCTCCGTGGTCAAGAACACCCGCATCGTCGACACCACCGTCGGCCGTGCTCTGCTGTTCCAGGTCGTGCCGGCAGGTCTGCCATACGACGTGGTCAACCAGCCGATGAAGAAAAAGGCGATCTCCAAGCTGATCAACCAATGCTACCGCGTGGTTGGTCTGAAAGAGACCGTTATCTTCGCTGACCAATTGATGTACACCGGTTTCGCTTACTCGACCATTTCCGGCGTTTCCATCGGTGTTAACGACTTCGTTATCCCGGACGAGAAAGCTCGCATCATCGGTAACGCTACCGATGAAGTGAAGGAAATCGAGAGCCAGTACGCCTCCGGCCTGGTAACCCAGGGCGAGAAGTACAACAAGGTCATCGACTTGTGGTCGAAGGCGAACGACGAAGTTTCCAAGGCGATGATGGCCAACCTCTCGAAAGAGAAGGTCATCGACCGTGAAGGCAACGAAGTCGACCAAGAGTCCTTCAACTCGATGTACATGATGGCTGACTCCGGTGCCCGTGGTTCGGCCGCCCAGATCCGTCAGCTGGCCGGTATGCGTGGTCTGATGGCCAAGCCTGACGGCTCCATCATCGAGACGCCGATCACTGCGAACTTCCGTGAAGGTCTGAGCGTACTGCAGTACTTCATCTCGACTCACGGTGCCCGTAAGGGTCTGGCGGATACCGCACTGAAAACTGCGAACTCCGGTTACCTGACCCGTCGTCTGGTGGACGTCGCGCAGGACCTGGTGGTTACCGAGATCGATTGCGGTACTGACCAAGGCCTGGTGATGACCCCGCACATCGAAGGCGGCGACGTTGTCGAGCCGCTGGGTGAACGTGTACTGGGCCGTGTCATCGCCCGTGACGTGTTCAAGCCGGGCACCGAGGATGTCATCGTTCCGGCCGGTACTCTGGTCGACGAACAGTGGGTCGAGTTCATCGAGCTGAACAGCATCGACGAAGTAGTCGTGCGTTCTCCGATCAACTGTGAAACCCGCTTCGGTATTTGCGCCAAGTGCTACGGTCGCGACCTGGCTCGCGGTCACCAGGTGAACATCGGTGAAGCTGTCGGCGTTATCGCTGCACAGTCCATCGGTGAGCCGGGTACCCAGCTGACCATGCGTACGTTCCACATCGGTGGTGCTGCAAGCCGTACCTCGGCTGCCGACAGCGTCCAGGTGAAGAATGGCGGTATGGTACGTCTGCACAACCTGAAGCAGGTCGAGCGTGCCGATGGCAACCTGGTTGCCGTGTCCCGTTCCGGCGAGCTGGCCATTGCCGACGAGTTCGGTCGTGAGCGCGAGCGTTACAAGCTGCCTTACGGTGCGGTGATTTCGGTCAAGGAAGGTGACAAGGTCGAAGCTGGCGCAATCGTTGCCAAGTGGGACCCGCACACCCACCCGATCGTTACCGAGCTCAAAGGTACCGTGACCTTCGTGGGCATGGAAGAAAACATCACCATCAAGCGTCAGACCGACGAATTGACCGGCCTGACCAACATCGAAGTGATGGACGTCAAGGATCGCCCTGCCTCTGGCAAGGAAATCCGTCCGGCGATCAAGATGGTCGATGCTGCTGGCAAGGACCTGTACCTGCCGGGTACCGACGTACCTGCCCAGTACTTCCTGCCGGCCAACGCCCTGGTTGGTGTGGCTGACGGTGCACAGATCGGTGTTGGTGACGTTATCGCGCGTATCCCGCAGGAAACGTCGAAGACCCGTGACATCACCGGTGGTCTGCCGCGCGTTGCCGACCTGTTCGAAGCGCGTCGTCCGAAAGAAGCCTCGATCCTGGCTGAAGTCAGCGGCACCATCGCGTTCGGTAAGGAGACCAAAGGCAAGCGTCGTCTGGTCATTACCCCGACCGACGGCAGCGACCCGTACGAAGAGCTGATTCCGAAGTGGCGTCACCTGAACGTCTTCGAAGGTGAGCAGGTAAACCGCGGCGAAGTGATCTCCGACGGCCCGAGCGATCCGCACGACATCTTGCGCCTGCTGGGTGTAAGCGCGCTGGCCAAGTACATCGTCAACGAGATCCAGGACGTTTACCGTCTGCAGGGCGTTAAGATCAACGACAAGCACATCGAGACCATCCTGCGTCAGATGCTGCGTAAAGTTGAGATCGCCGAGTCGGGTGACTCCAGCTTCATCAAGGGCGACCAGATGGAGCTGACCCAGGTGTTGATGGAAAACGAGCGCCTGGCAGGGGAAGACAAGTTCATCTCCAAGTTTACCCGCGTGTTGCTGGGTATCACCAAGGCCTCGCTGTCGACCGAATCGTTCATCTCCGCGGCTTCCTTCCAGGAAACCACCCGCGTGCTGACCGAAGCGGCGGTAACCGGCAAGCGCGACTACCTGCGTGGCCTGAAAGAGAACGTGGTCGTGGGTCGTCTGATCCCGGCTGGTACTGGTCTGGCCTACCACAGCGAGCGTAAGCGTCGCCGTGATGCGGACAAACCGCTGCGTGTAAGCGCCAGTGAGGTGGAAGCCGCACTGACCGAAGCGCTGAACTCCAGCGGTAACTAAGTACAGGGCGGGGCCCCGGCAAGCCTCGCACGATCCCCGGTGACATGAAATGTTGCCGATGATCGGGCGAGGTGGGCCGGGGCCTCGTCTTGACTGGGTGCAAGATCCTCTTTAGACTTTTGTACCCTTAAATTTGGTGAGGCTCCGTCTCGCCAATTTTTGGCTTTCTTGCAAGACAATAGAGTCGCAAGACAATCAGTGGAGCTAGTAGATGGCAACTATCAACCAGCTGGTACGTCAGCCGCGTAAGCGTTCGGTCGAAAAGTCCGACGTTCCTGCGCTGCAGAACTGCCCGCAACGTCGTGGCGTGTGCACCCGCGTGTACACCACCACGCCGAAAAAACCTAACTCGGCACTGCGTAAAGTATGCCGTGTGCGTCTGACCAACGGTTTCGAGGTTTCCTCGTACATCGGTGGTGAAGGCCACAACCTGCAAGAGCACAGCGTCGTCCTGATCCGTGGCGGCCGTGTAAAAGACTTGCCAGGTGTTCGTTACCACACCGTTCGCGGCTCTCTGGATACTTCGGGCGTTAAAGGCCGTAACCAGGGTCGTTCGAAATACGGTACCAAGCGTCCGAAGTAATCGGTCGTTTGCAGACATCCATTTTTTTGAGTCGATAAGAGTAAGGTCGGGCAGGGGTCGTAGACCCACGTCCCGGGCTAACCTGAAGACCGTTTGAGGGCTTATCATGCCAAGACGTCGTGTAGCAGCAAAACGTGAGATCCTTGACGATCCTAAGTACGGATCGCAGATTCTCGCCAAGTTCATGAACCACGTGATGGAAAGCGGCAAGAAAGCAGTAGCCGAGCGCATCGTTTACGGTGCTCTGGATACCGTCAAAGCACGCAAGAACAGCGACCCCCTGGAAATCTTCGAGAAAGCTCTCGACGCCATCGCTCCGCTGGTCGAAGTTAAGTCCCGTCGTGTCGGCGGTGCTACTTACCAGGTTCCGGTTGAAGTTCGTCCATCCCGTCGTAACGCTCTGGCAATGCGCTGGCTCGTAGACTACGCCCGCAAGCGCGGCGAGAAGTCGATGGCTCTGCGCCTGGCCGGCGAGCTGCTGGATGCTGCTGAAGGCAAGGGTGCTGCAGTCAAGAAGCGCGAAGACGTGCACCGTATGGCTGAAGCCAACAAAGCGTTCTCGCACTACCGCTTCTAATTCAAGCATCAATCATTTTGCGAGGGCTTTATGGCTCGTACTACAGCAATTAACCGCTACCGTAACATCGGTATCTGCGCCCACGTTGACGCGGGCAAGACTACCACTACCGAGCGGATCCTGTTCTACACAGGTCTGAGCCACAAGATGGGCGAGGTGCATGACGGCGCCGCGACCACCGACTGGATGGTGCAGGAGCAGGAGCGGGGTATCACCATTACCTCCGCTGCCGTTACCACCTTCTGGAAAGGTTCCCGTGGTCAGTACGACAACTACCGCGTAAACGTCATCGATACCCCCGGCCACGTTGACTTCACCATTGAAGTAGAACGTTCGCTGCGCGTACTCGACGGCGCGGTCGTCGTATTCTGCGGTACCTCCGGCGTTGAGCCGCAGTCCGAAACCGTATGGCGTCAAGCCAACAAGTACGGCGTTCCACGTGTTGTCTACGTGAACAAAATGGACCGTGCCGGTGCCAACTTCCTGCGCGTTATCGGTCAGATCAAGAACCGTCTGGGTCACACCCCGGTTCCGGTCCAGCTGGCTATCGGTGCAGAAGATGACTTCCAGGGTCAGATTGACCTGATCAAGATGAAAGCCATCTACTGGAACGATGACGATAAAGGCACCACCTATCGCGAGGAAGAAATTCCTGCCGATATGCTGGAGCTGGCTCAAGAGTGGCGCTCCAACATGGTTGAAGCGGCTGCCGAGTCCAGCGAAGAGCTGATGAACAAGTACCTGGAAGGCGAAGAGCTGACCGTCGAAGAGATCAAAGCCGGTCTGCGCGCGCGCACCCTGGCCAGCGAGATCGTTCCGGCTGTCTGCGGTTCGTCGTTCAAGAACAAGGGTGTTCCCCTGGTTCTGGACGCCGTTATCGACTACCTGCCAGCACCGACCGAAATCCCGGCGATCAAGGGTATCCACCCTGACCTGATCGACACGCCGAAGGATGAAGTCAAGCCAGAGCAGTACGACGAGCGTCCTGCCGACGACAACGAGCCGTTCTCGGCCCTGGCGTTCAAGATTGCCACCGACCCGTTCGTGGGTACTCTGACCTTCGTTCGCGTCTACTCGGGCTTCCTGACCTCCGGTGACTCCGTCATCAACTCGGTCAAGGGCAAGAAAGAGCGCGTTGGCCGTATGGTGCAGATGCACGCCAACCAGCGTGAAGAGATCAAAGAAGTACGCGCTGGCGACATCGCTGCTCTGATCGGCATGAAGGACGTCACCACCGGTGACACCCTGTGCAACGCCGACAAGCCGATCATCCTCGAGCGTATGGACTTCCCTGAGCCGGTAATTTCGCTCTCCGTAGAGCCGAAAACCAAGGCTGACCAGGAGAAGATGGGTATCGCTCTGGGCAAGCTGGCCCAGGAAGACCCGTCGTTCCGCGTCAAGACCGACGAAGAAACCGGCCAGACCATCATCTCCGGTATGGGTGAGCTGCACCTCGACATCCTCGTTGACCGCATGAAGCGCGAGTTCAACGTCGAGTGCAACGTAGGCAAGCCGCAGGTTTCGTACCGCGAGAAGATCACCAAGTCCAACGTCGAGATCGAAGGCAAGTTCGTTCGTCAGTCGGGTGGTCGTGGTCAGTTCGGTCACTGCTGGATCCGTTTCTCGGAGCCGGACGTGGACGAAAAGGGCAACATCACCGAAGGTCTGGTGTTCACCAACGAAGTCGTTGGTGGTGTGATTCCTAAGGAATTCATCGCCCCGATCCAGAAGGGTATCGAAGAGCAGATGAAAAACGGCGTTGTTGCCGGCTATCCGCTGCTCGGCCTGAAGGCCACGGTATTCGACGGTTCGTACCACGACGTCGACTCCAACGAAATGGCGTTCAAGATCGCCGCTTCGATGGCGACCAAGCAACTGGCCCAGAAGGGCGGTGGTGTGGTGCTTGAGCCGATCATGAAGGTCGAAGTTGTAACCCCGGAAGAGTACCTGGGTGACGTGATGGGTGACCTGAGCCGTCGTCGCGGGATGATCCAGGGTAATGAAGACTCGGTGTCCGGCAAGGTAATCACTGCTGAGGTACCGCTCGGAGAGATGTTCGGTTACGCGACCGACGTTCGTTCCATGTCTCAGGGTCGCGCAAGCTACTCCATGGAATTCTCCAAATACGCCGAAGCTCCGTCGAACATCGTCGAAGCACTCGTTAAAAAACAAGGCTAATCCCCTTTAGGCAAGAGGTTCACTGTCGTGGCTAAAGAAAAATTTGATCGTTCCCTTCCCCACGTTAACGTCGGCACCATCGGCCACGTTGACCACGGTAAGACCACTCTGACCGCAGCTCTGACTCGCGTCTGCTCCGAAGTTTTCGGTTCGGCCGTCGTTGAGTTCGACAAGATCGACTCGGCTCCAGAAGAAAAAGCGCGCGGTATCACCATCAACACCGCTCACGTCGAGTACAACTCGAACATTCGTCACTACGCTCACGTTGACTGCCCAGGTCACGCTGACTACGTGAAGAACATGATCACCGGTGCTGCCCAGATGGACGGCGCGATCCTGGTTTGCTCGGCCGCCGATGGTCCGATGCCACAAACCCGTGAGCACATCCTGCTGTCCCGTCAGGTAGGCGTTCCGTACATCGTGGTCTTCCTGAACAAGGCTGACCTGGTAGACGACGCTGAGCTGCTGGAACTGGTCGAGATGGAAGTTCGCGACCTGCTGTCCACCTATGACTTCCCAGGCGACGACACCCCGATCATCATCGGTTCGGCTCGTATGGCGCTGGAAGGCAAAGACGACAACGAAATGGGCACTACCGCTGTTAAGAAGCTGGTAGAAACTCTGGATGCTTACATCCCTGAGCCAGTTCGTGCTATCGACCAGCCATTCCTGATGCCGATCGAAGACGTATTCTCGATCTCGGGTCGTGGTACCGTTGTTACCGGCCGTATCGAGCGTGGTATCGTCCGCGTTCAGGATCCGCTGGAAATCGTTGGTCTGCGTGACACCACCACCACCACCTGCACCGGTGTTGAGATGTTCCGCAAGCTGCTGGACGAAGGTCGTGCTGGCGAGAACTGCGGCGTTCTGCTGCGTGGTACCAAGCGTGACGACGTTGAGCGTGGCCAGGTTCTGGTCAAGCCAGGTTCGGTCAAGCCGCACACCAAGTTCACCGCAGAAGTCTACGTTCTGTCGAAAGAAGAAGGCGGCCGTCACACTCCGTTCTTCAAAGGCTACCGTCCACAGTTCTACTTCCGTACCACTGACGTGACCGGTAACTGCGAACTGCCGGAAGGCGTTGAAATGGTAATGCCAGGTGACAACATTCAGATGACTGTTACCCTGATCAAGACCATCGCAATGGAAGACGGTCTGCGCTTCGCTATCCGTGAAGGCGGTCGTACCGTCGGCGCCGGCGTCGTAGCCAAAATCATCGAGTAATCACTCGACCGATTGAAAAAACCCCCGCTCAGCGGGGGTTTTTTTTATTGGGTTGACACTAAATGGGGGCGTCTATAGAATCACGCCTCCTTTTAGCGGGCGTAGTGCGTCCGTTGGGAACAGCCTGGAGTCTGAAATCCAATGCAAAATCAGCAAATCCGTATCAGGTTGAAGGCTTTCGACCATCGCCTGATCGACCAATCCACCCAGGAAATCGTGGAAACCGCGAAACGTACTGGTGCACAAGTGCGTGGTCCAATTCCACTGCCTACCCGCAAAGAGCGTTTCACCGTTCTGGTCTCCCCGCACGTCAACAAAGACGCGCGTGACCAGTACGAGATCCGCACTCATAAGCGTGTTCTGGACATCGTCCAGCCAACGGATAAAACCGTTGACGCGCTGATGAAGCTTGATCTGGCGGCAGGTGTGGAAGTACAGATCAGCCTCGGCTAAGACTTCGGTCTAGTCGTGTAACGCTCTGAAATGGGCGGCCATAGCGGGTGAAAGCCCCGTACACTCATGAGGTTTACAACATGACTATTGGTGTAATCGGTCGCAAGTGCGGTATGACCCGCATTTTCACCGAAGAAGGTGTCTCCATTCCGGTCACGGTCATTGAGATCGAGCCGAATCGTGTCACCCAGTTCAAAACTGAAGAAACCGATGGCTACCGTGCAGTGCAAGTCACTGTCGGCGAGCGTCGTGCTTCGCGTGTGACTGCCGCTCAGGCAGGCCACTTCGCCAAAGCTAACGTTGCCGCTGGTCGCGGTATCTGGGAGTTCCGTCTTGAAGAAGGCGATTTCCAGGCTGGCGATCTGATCAAAGCTGAACTCTTCACTGCAGGCCAGCTGGTAGACGTTACTGGTCAGTCCAAAGGTAAAGGCTTCGCCGGTACCATCAAGCGCTGGAACTTCCGTGGTCAGGACAACACCCACGGTAACTCCGTGTCGCACCGTGTTCCTGGTTCCATCGGCCAGTGCCAGACTCCTGGTCGTGTGTTCAAGGGCAAGAAAATGTCCGGTCACATGGGCGCCGAGCGCGTGACTGTTCAGTCCCTGGAAGTAGTTCGCGTAGACGCTGAGCGCAACCTGCTGCTGGTCAAGGGTGCCGTTCCTGGCGCTACTGGCGGCGACGTGGTTGTACGTCCAGCTGTCAAGGCTCGCGGTTAAGGGGATACTGACATGCAACTTAATGTAAATGACGCTCAGGCGATCGAAGTTTCCGAACTGGCTTTCGGTGGCGAATTCAACGAGACGCTGGTACACCAAGCAGTCGTAGCCTACATGGCTGGCGGCCGTCAGGGCACCAAGCAGCAGAAGACCCGTTCCGACGTGGCCGGTGGCGGTAAGCGCCCATGGCGTCAGAAGGGTACTGGCCGTGCTCGTGCTGGTACCACTCGTGGTCCGATCTGGCGTGGCGGTGGTGTAACCTTCGCAGCTCGTCCTCAAGATCACTCGCAAAAGCTCAACAAGAAGATGTACCGCGCAGCTCTGCGCTCCATCCTCGCTGAGCTGGTGCGTAGCGACCGTCTGGTCGTGGTTCAGGACTTCGCTGTTGAAGCGCCGAAAACCAAAGATCTGCTGAACAAGCTGAACGGCATGGGTCTGAACGACGTACTGATCGTTTCTGACGCTGTTGATCAGAACCTGTACCTGGCTGCTCGCAACCTGCCGCACGTCGATGTACGTGACGTTCAAGGTTCCGACCCGGTCAGTCTGATCGCATACGAGAAGGTGTTGATCACCGTCTCGGCCGTGAAGAAATTCGAGGAGCTGCTGGGATGAACCAGGAACGCGTATTTAAAGTCCTCCTTGGCCCGCACGTTTCCGAGAAGGCTACCGTTCTGGCTGAGAAAAAAGGCCAGTTCGTATTCAAGGTTGCTACCGATGCAACCAAGCTGGAAATCAAGAAAGCTGTCGAAGGCCTGTTCAACGTAAAAGTTGAAAACGTGTCGACTGTTAACGTTCTGGGTAAAACCAAGCGTACCGCACGTGGTCTGGGCAAGCGTAATGACTGGAAGAAGGCGATCGTCTCCCTTCAGCCAGGCCAAGATCTCGATTTCAGCAGCAGTGCTGAGTAAGGAAGGGGTGCATCATGGCAATCGTTAAATGCAAACCGACTTCCCCTGGCCGCCGTTTCGTGGTCAAGGTGGTCAACAAGGAGCTGCACAAAGGCGCTCCTCACGCACCGCTGATCGAGAAAAAATCGAAGTCTGGTGGTCGTAACAACAATGGCCGCATTACCACTCGTCACGTTGGTGGTGGTCACAAGCAGCATTACCGTCTGGTCGACTTCCGTCGCAACGACAAAGATGGCATTCCAGCCACTGTCGAGCGTATCGAATACGATCCAAACCGTACTGCTCACATCGCCCTGCTGTGCTACGCAGATGGTGAGCGTCGCTACATCATCGCCCCTAAAGGCGTGAGCGCTGGCGACCAGCTGATCGCAGGTGCCCTGGCCCCAATCAAGGCCGGTAACTCCCTGCAGCTGCGCAACATTCCAGTAGGTAGCACCATTCACGGCATCGAACTGAAGCCGGGTAAAGGTGCTCAGATCGCACGTTCCGCTGGTGCCTCGGCTCAGCTGATCGCTCGCGAAGGTGTCTATGTGACCCTGCGTCTGCGCTCTGGTGAAATGCGTAAAGTCCTGGCTGAGTGCCGTGCGACCCTGGGTGAAGTCTCGAACTCCGAGCACAGCCTGCGTTCGCTGGGTAAAGCTGGTGCCAAACGCTGGCGCGGCGTTCGCCCAACCGTTCGTGGTGTTGCCATGAACCCGGTTGACCACCCACATGGTGGTGGTGAAGGTCGTACCTCCGGTGGTCGTCATCCGGTATCGCCATGGGGCTTCCCAACCAAGGGTGCGAAGACCCGCGGTAATAAGCGTACCGACAACATGATCGTCCGTCGTCGCAAGTAACTAGAGGGATACGACAGTGCCACGTTCTCTGAAAAAAGGTCCTTTTATCGATCTTCACCTGTTGAAGAAGGTCGAAGTGGCGGTGGAGAAGAACGATCGCAAGCCAGTTAAAACCTGGTCGCGCCGTTCGATGATCCTGCCACAAATGGTCGGTCTGACCATCGCGGTACACAACGGTCGCCAACACGTCCCAGTTCTCGTGAACGAAGACATGGTCGGCCACAAACTGGGCGAGTTTGCCGGTACCCGCACCTACCGCGGGCACGTGGCTGACAAGAAAGCCAAGCGTTAAGGGGTAAGGAAATGGAAGTAGCCGCTAAGTTGTCGGGCGCTCGCATCTCCGCCCAGAAAGCCCGCTTGGTCGCCGACCAGATCCGCGGGAAGAAGGTGGGCGAAGCGCTCAACCTGTTGGCCTTCAGCAGCAAAAAAGCCGCTGAAATCATGAAGAAAGTCCTCGAGTCGGCCGTTGCCAACGCCGAACACAACGAAGGCGCTGACGTTGATGACCTGAAGGTCTCCACCGTCTTCGTCAACGAAGGGCGTTCGCTGAAGCGCATCATGCCACGTGCCAAAGGCCGTGCTGATCGCATCGTCAAGCGGTCTTGCCATATCACTGTCAAGGTTGCGGACAAGTAACGGAGTCGATCAGATGGGTCAGAAAGTACATCCCACTGGCATTCGCCTGGGAATCGTCAAGGAGCACACCTCCGTCTGGTACGCAGACGGTGCTACTTACGCAGATTACCTGTTGAAGGATCTGAAAACGCGTGAGTACCTCCAAGACAAACTAAAAAGCGCGTCCGTAAGCCGTATCGATATTCATCGTCCGGCTCAAACTGCACGCATCACCATCCACACGGCTCGTCCCGGTATCGTTATCGGTAAGAAAGGTGAGGATGTCGAGAAGCTGCGTCAGGACCTGACCAAGCAGATGGGTGTGCCTGTGCACATCAACATCGAAGAGATCCGCAAGCCGGAACTCGACGCTATGCTGGTTGCGCAGAGCGTAGCTCAGCAGCTGGAACGCCGCGTAATGTTCCGTCGCGCCATGAAGCGCGCCGTGCAGAACGCCATGCGTATTGGTGCCAAGGGCATCAAGATCCAGGTGAGCGGTCGTCTCGGCGGTGCTGAGATTGCTCGTACCGAGTGGTATCGCGAAGGTCGTGTGCCGCTGCACACCCTGCGTGCCGATATCGACTACAACACCTACGAAGCTCACACCACTTACGGTGTGATCGGTGTGAAGGTTTGGATCTTCAAAGGCGAAGTTATTGGTGGTCGCCAAGAAGAACTGAAACCACAAGCACCAGCGCCTCGTAAAAAAGCTGCTAAGTAAGGGGTACGCCAAATGTTGCAACCAAAGCGTACAAAATTCCGCAAGCAGATGACCGGCCACAACCGTGGTCTGGCACTGCGCGGTAGCAAAGTCAGCTTCGGCGAATTCGCCCTGAAAGCTGTTGCTCGCGGTCGCCTCACCGCCCGCCAGATCGAGTCCGCACGTCGTGCGCTGACCCGTCACGTTAAGCGTGGCGGCAAGATCTGGATCCGCGTGTTCCCGGACAAGCCGATCTCCAAGAAGCCTCTCGAGGTTCGTATGGGTAAAGGTAAAGGCTCCGTGGAATACTGGGTTGCCCAGATCCAGCCAGGCAAAGTCCTGTACGAGATCGAGGGTGTTTCTGAAGAGCTGGCGCGTGAAGCTTTCGCCCTGGCTGCTGCAAAGCTGCCTCTCGCCACCTCCTTTGTTAAGCGGACGGTGATGTGATGAAAGCGAATGAACTTCGTGAAAAATCTGCACAGCAATTGAATGAGCAACTGCTCGGCTTGCTGCGCGACCAGTTCAATCTGCGTATGCAGAAAGCAACTGGCCAGTTGGGGCAGTCGCACCTGCTCTCGCAAGTTAAGCGTGACATCGCTCGCGTGAAAACTGTGCTTAACCAGCAGGCAGGTAAGTGATCATGGCTGAAGCTGAAAAAACCGTCCGTACGCTGACTGGCCGTGTCGTCAGCGACAAAATGGACAAGACCATCACCGTTCTGATCGAGCGTCGCGTAAAGCACCCGATCTACGGTAAATACGTTAAGCGTTCGACTAAGCTGCACGCGCACGACGAAACCAACCAGTGCAAGATCGGCGACAAAGTTTCGATTACCGAAACTCGTCCGCTGGCCAAGACCAAGTCCTGGGCACTGGTTGAAGTCCTCGAACGCGCTGTTGAAGTCTAAGGGCTAGGGGTCGGAGAAATTTTATGATTCAGACTCAATCCATGCTCGATGTGGCCGATAACAGCGGCGCTCGTCGCGTCATGTGCATCAAGGTACTCGGCGGTTCGCACCGCCGTTACGCCGGCATCGGTGACATCATCAAAGTAACCGTCAAGGAAGCTATTCCGCGCGGTAAGGTCAAAAAAGGCCAGGTGATGACTGCTGTTGTCGTCCGTACCCGTCACGGTGTACGTCGCGCTGACGGTTCCATCATTCGTTTCGACGGCAACGCTGCTGTTCTGCTGAACACCAAGCAAGAGCCGATCGGCACTCGCATCTTCGGGCCAGTGACCCGTGAACTTCGTACTGAGAAGTTCATGAAGATCGTCTCGCTCGCCCCTGAAGTGCTGTAAGGAGATCCGACATGCAAAAGATTCGTCGTGACGACGAGATCATCGTGATCGCCGGCAAAGACAAAGGTAAGCGCGGTAAGGTGCTGAAGGTTCTGGCTGATGACCGTCTGGTCGTTGGCGGTGTGAACCTGGTCAAGCGTCATACCAAGCCTAACCCGATGGCGGGCGTACAGGGCGGTATCGTCGAAAAAGAAGCGCCTCTGCACGCTTCCAACGTTGCCATCTTCAACGGTGAAACCAACAAGGCTGACCGCGTTGGTTTCAAAGTAGAAGACGGTAAGAAAATTCGTGTCTTCAAGTCGACCCAAAAAGCGGTTGATGCTTGAACACTGCTAGGTAGAAGACCATGGCACGACTGAAAGAGATTTACCGGAACGAAATCGCTCCAAAGCTTAAGGAAGAACTTAAGCTGTCGAACGTGATGGAAGTTCCGCGCGTTACCAAAATCACCCTGAACATGGGTCTGGGCGAAGCGATCGGTGACAAGAAAGTCATCGAGCACGCTGTTGCCGACCTGGAAAAGATCACCGGTCAAAAGCCGGTCGTGACTTTCGCTCGTAAATCCATCGCTGGCTTCAAAGTCCGTGAAGGATGGCCTATCGGTGTCAAGGTGACCCTGCGTAGCGACAAGATGTACGAATTCCTGGACCGCCTGCTGGCGATCTCCCTGCCTCGGGTCCGCGACTTCCGCGGCCTGAATGCCAAGTCCTTCGATGGCCGTGGCAACTACAGCATGGGCGTGAAAGAGCAGATCATCTTCCCGGAAATCGATTACGACAAGATCGATGCTCTGCGCGGTTTGGACATCACCCTGACCACCACTGCTCGTTCGGATGACGAAGGCCGCGCTCTGCTGCGTGCATTCAAATTCCCGTTCCGCAACTGATTGGAGTAGGAAAATGGCCAAGAAGAGCATGAAAAACCGCGAGCTGAAGCGTCAGCTCACGGTAGCCAAGTTCGCTAAGAAGCGTGCTGAGCTGAAAGCGACCATCGTCAACCTGAACGCCTCTCCAGAAGAGCGTTTCGCTGCCGTTGTCGCTCTGCAGAAGCAGCCACGTGATGCCAGCGCTTCGCGTCTGCGCAACCGTTGCCGCCTGACCGGTCGTCCTCACGGTGTATACCGTAAGTTCGGCCTGGGCCGTAACATGCTGCGTCAAGCTGCAATGCGCGGTGACGTACCAGGTCTGGTCAAGGCCTCCTGGTAATCGCTGCAGGTGTAACACCGGCGTAAGGTTGAGCAATCTTCCGACCGTCGGTGATCTCACCAACAAACAAGCCCCCTCGTGGGGCTTGTTTCGTTTCTGCCTTGTGTCTAGAATGACCGGCTCACCCGAGCCTGGGGTCTTTGACCTGCCTGTTTGGGTGGCTGTTATAGCCGCAAGGCTAATATTTCTTGTATCAGGAGCATCTAGCCCATGAGTATGCAGGACCCGTTAGCGGACATGCTAACTCGCATCCGTAATGCCCAGATGGCTGAAAAGTCCGTCGTAAGCATGCCTTCCTCTACCCTGAAGGTCGCGGTTGCCAAAGTTCTGAAGGACGAAGGTTACATCGCTGGCTACCAGGTTACTGGCGAAGCCAAGCCTTCCCTGTCGATCGAACTGAAGTACTTCGAAGGCCGTCCGGTCATCGAAGAACTGAAGCGCTCCAGCCGTCCAGGCCTGCGCCAGTACAAGTCCGTCACTGAGCTGCCGAAAGTACGTGGTGGCCTGGGCGTGTCTATTGTCTCCACCAACAAAGGTGTGATGACTGATCGCGCTGCGCGCGCTGCCGGTGTCGGCGGCGAAGTTCTCTGCACAGTGTTCTAAGGGGGGATAGACATGTCTCGCGTCGCTAAGAACCCCGTTAAGCTGCCATCCGGTGTCGAAGTCAAATTCGCCGGTCAGCAGCTTTCGGTGAAGGGTGCCAAAGGCACTCTCGAACTGAACGTTCACTCGTCTGTTGAAGTTACCGAAGAGTCTGGTGAGCTGCGTTTCGTCGCTCGCAATGGTGACCAGCAAGCTCGTGCCATGGCCGGTACTACCCGCGCTCTGGTGAACAACATGGTCCAAGGCGTAAGCCAAGGCTTCGAGCGCAAGCTCCAGCTGGTCGGTGTTGGTTACAAGGCACAGGCCAAAGGCACCGTCCTGAACCTGGCCCTGGGCTTCTCTCACCCAGTGGACTACGAACTGCCAGCCGGTATCACCGCTGAAACTCCTAGCCAGACCGACATCCTGATCAAGGGTATCGACAAGCAGCTGGTAGGTCAGGTGGCCGCTGAAATCCGCGGGTTCCGTCCGCCAGAGCCTTACAAAGGCAAAGGTGTGCGTTACGCGGACGAAGTAGTCCGTCGTAAAGAAGCCAAGAAGAAGTAGGGCCTAGCAAATGACCGACAAAAAAGTTATCCGACTGCGTCGCGCTCGCAAAGCACGCCTCAAGATGCACGAACTCGAAGTCGTGCGCCTGTGCGTGTTCCGCTCCTCGCAGCACATCTACGCCCAGGTCATTTCGGCCGACGGCAGCAAGGTTCTGGCAAGCGCCTCGACCTTGGACAAAGACCTGCGTGATGGCGCCACTGGCAACATCGACGCGGCCACTAAGGTTGGCAAGCTGGTAGCTGAGCGCGCGAAAGCCGCCGGTGTATCTCAAGTTGCCTTTGACCGTTCCGGCTTCAAGTACCATGGCCGCGTCAAAGCGCTGGCTGATGCTGCTCGTGAAGGCGGGCTGGAGTTCTAAGTTATGGCAAATAACGATCAAAAGCGCGACGAAGGCTACATCGAGAAGCTGGTTCAAGTTAACCGCGTAGCAAAAACCGTTAAAGGCGGCCGCATCTTCACCTTCACCGCACTGACCGTGGTTGGTGATGGCAAGGGTCGTGTAGGTTTTGGCCGTGGTAAATCGCGCGAAGTTCCTGCTGCAATCCAGAAAGCCATGGAAGCTGCTCGTCGCAACATGATTCAGGTTGACCTGAAGGGCACCACTCTGCAGTACGCCACCAAGGCCGCCCACGGCGCCTCGAAGGTTTACATGCAGCCTGCCTCGGAAGGTACCGGTATCATCGCCGGCGGCGCAATGCGTGCCGTCCTGGAAGTTGCTGGCGTTCAGAACGTCCTGGCCAAGTGCTACGGTTCGACCAACCCAGTGAACGTGGTTTATGCCACCTTCAAGGGTCTGAAAGCCATGCAATCTCCTGAGTCCATTGCTGCCAAGCGCGGCAAGAGCGTTGAGGAGATCTTCTAATCATGGCAACCGTAAAAGTTACGCTGATCAAGAGCGTCTCGGGCCGCCTGCCTAACCACAAACTGTGCGTTAAAGGTCTGGGTCTGCGTCGCATCGGTCACACTGTAGAAGTCCAAGATACTCCCGAAAACCGCGGGATGATCAACAAGGCTTACTACATGCTGAAGGTCGAGGGTTAATCGATGAAACTCAATGATCTGAGTCCAGCGCCGGGTTCCCGTCGCGAGAAGCATCGTCCAGGTCGTGGTATCGGTAGCGGTCTGGGTAAGACTGGCGGCCGCGGCCACAAAGGTCAGACCTCCCGTTCCGGTGGTTCGATCGCTCCTGGCTTCGAAGGCGGTCAACAGCCGCTGCACCGTCGTCTGCCGAAGTTCGGCTTCGTTTCCCTGAAAGCCATGGACCGCGCTGAAGTGCGTCTGTCCGAGCTGGCTAAAGTGGAAGGCGACGTGGTATCCGTGCAATCCCTGAAGGATGCCAACGTGATCGGCCAGAACGTACAGCGTGTGAAAATCATGCTGTCTGGCGAAGTCACTCGCGCAGTCACCATCAAGGGCATCGCAGCCACCAAGGGTGCGCGTGCGGCTATCGAAGCAGCTGGCGGCAAGTTCGAGGAATAAATGGCTAAGCAAGGTGCTCTCTCTTCGCTCGGTAAGGGCGGGATGTCGGAACTCTGGGCTCGTCTGCGCTTTCTGTTCATGGCGATCATCGTCTATCGGATAGGTGCGCATATCCCGGTTCCAGGCATCAATCCAGACCGTCTGGCGGATCTGTTTCGGCAGAATGAGGGGACCATTCTTAGCTTGTTCAACATGTTTTCCGGTGGCGCGCTCGAACGCATGAGCATCTTTGCATTGGGGATCATGCCGTACATTTCGGCATCGATCATCATGCAGCTGATGACTGCGGTCAGCCCGCAACTGGAGCAGTTGAAGAAGGAAGGTGAAGCTGGCCGTCGCAAGATCAGCCAGTACACCCGCTACGGCACCGTTATCCTGGCATTGGTTCAAGCCATTGGCATGTCCATTGGCTTGGCCAACCAGGGCGTGGCGTTTTCTGCAGGGCTCGGCTTCTATGTCGTTGCCGTCTCCACTTTCGTGGCGGGCGCAATGTTCATGATGTGGCTGGGCGAGCAGATCACCGAGCGCGGTGTGGGCAACGGTATCTCGATGTTGATCTTCGCGGGTATCGTTGCCGGTCTTCCGAGAGCAATCGGGCAGTCTTTCGAGTCTGCGCGCACAGGCGATATCAACATTTTCGCCCTGGTCGCTATCGGTTTGCTTGCAGTAGCGATCATCGGTTTCGTGGTGTTCATTGAGCGTGGTCAGCGTCGTATCGCCGTTCACTACGCCAAGCGTCAGCAGGGCCGCAAGGTCTTCGCCGCGCAGACCAGCCACTTGCCGTTGAAAGTGAATATGGCGGGGGTCATCCCGGCCATCTTCGCGAGCAGCATTTTGCTGTTCCCGGCTTCGCTGGGTGCCTGGTTCGGTCAGTCCGAAGGTATGGGCTGGCTGCAGGACGTCTCGCAGTCGATCGCTCCTGGTCAGCCGTTGAACATTCTGCTGTTTAGTGCAGGGATCATTTTCTTCTGCTTCTTCTATACAGCGCTGATGTTCAACCCGAAAGACGTAGCGGAAAACCTGAAGAAGTCCGGTGCCTTTATTCCGGGTATCCGTCCTGGTGAACAGTCTGCGCGCTACATTGATGGCGTTCTGACTCGTCTGACCATGTTCGGTGCTCTTTACATGATGGCCGTCTGCCTTCTGCCCCAGTTCCTGGTGGTGGCAGCAAATGTGCCGTTCTACCTTGGCGGGACCTCGTTGCTGATTGTGGTAGTGGTTGTGATGGACTTCATGTCCCAAGTACAATCGCACCTCGTTTCGCACCAGTACGAATCCCTGATGAAGAAAGCCAACCTGAAAGGCTACGGTGGCAGCGGTCTGCTGCGCTGATAGGCCCCTAAGGTTCGAGGAGTCGGTAATGAAAGTTCGTGCATCGGTGAAAAAGCTGTGCCGTAACTGCAAGATCATCCGTCGCGAAGGCGTCGTACGAGTGATCTGCAGCGCGGAACCGCGTCACAAACAGCGCCAAGGCTGAGTGTGATCTGCGCTTCAAACCCAGCAGCTAGTGTGCTGCTGGGTTGATTATTCGTTTCTACAGCGATATTATCTCGCGCCCTATTTCTTGGCTTCCGGGGCGTAGGTAGCTGTCAATTGGAGTCCCACTGAATGGCCCGTATTGCAGGCGTCAACATTCCAGATAACAAGCATACTGTTATCTCGCTGACCTACATCTATGGTGTCGGTCGCACAACTGCACAGAAGATTTGTGCAGACGCTGGTGTAAACCCAGCCGCAAAGATCAAGGATCTGAGCGACGAGCAAATCGAAACCCTGCGTGGCGAAGTCGCTAAGTTCACCACCGAAGGTGACCTGCGTCGTGACGTCAACATGAAGATCAAGCGCTTGATGGACCTGGGTTGCTACCGCGGCCTGCGTCATCGTAAAGGTCTGCCGGTTCGCGGTCAGCGCACCAAGACCAACGCACGCACCCGTAAGGGCCCGCGTAAGCCGATCCGCAAGTAATCGCCCAGGAATATAGACATGGCAAAACCTGCTGCTCGTCCTCGTAAAAAAGTCAAAAAGACAGTGGTTGATGGCATCGCCCACATCCACGCCTCTTTTAACAACACCATCGTGACCATCACCGACCGTCAGGGCAATGCATTGTCCTGGGCTACTTCCGGTGGTTCGGGTTTCCGTGGTTCGCGCAAATCCACCCCGTTCGCAGCTCAGATCGCTGCTGAGCGTGCTGGTCAAGCTGCGCTGGAATATGGTCTGAAAAACCTCGACGTAAACGTCAAGGGTCCAGGTCCAGGTCGTGAATCCGCCGTTCGTGCACTGAACAGCTGCGGCTACAAGATCGCCAGCATCACCGACGTGACGCCAATCCCGCACAACGGGTGCCGTCCGCCGAAGAAGCGTCGCGTGTAATCAGGAGACAGAAGAATGGCACGTTACATTGGTCCAAAATGCAAACTGTCTCGTCGTGAAGGCACCGACCTGTTCCTGAAGAGCGGCGTTCGCGCTCTGGAATCGAAGTGCAACATCGAAGCAGCCCCAGGTATCCACGGCCAGCGCCGTGGCCGTCAGTCCGACTACGGTACCCAGCTGCGCGAGAAACAAAAAGTTCGTCGTATCTATGGTGTTCTGGAGCGTCAGTTCCGCGGTTACTACCAAGCTGCTGCCTCGAAAAAAGGCGCAACCGGTGAGAACCTGCTGCAACTGCTCGAGTGCCGTCTGGATAACGTCGTTTACCGTATGGGCTTCGGCTCGACTCGTTCCGAGTCGCGTCAGCTGGTTTCGCACAAAGCGATCAGCGTCAACGGTAAGACTGTAAACATTCCATCCTACCAAGTTCGTCCGGGTGACGTGGTCGCGGTTCGCGAGAAGTCGTCGAACCAGCTGCGCATTGTTCAAGCCCTTGAACTGTGCGCCCAGCGTGGCCGAGTTGAGTGGGTAGACGTAGATTCCGCTAAAAAGTCGGGCGTTTTCAAGAACGTTCCAGCTCGTGGCGATCTGTCTGCCGACATCAACGAAAACCTGATTGTCGAGCTCTACTCCAAGTAAGGGCTAGAAAATAGGTGCATCCATGCAGATTTCGGTAAATGAGTTCCTGACTCCCCGCCACATTGATGTGCAGGTAGTCAGTCCGACCCGCGCCAAGATTACGCTCGAGCCTCTCGAGCGTGGTTTCGGCCATACCCTGGGCAACGCGCTGCGCCGCATCCTGTTGTCCTCCATGCCTGGCTGTGCAGTAGTCGAGGCCGAGATTGATGGTGTACTCCATGAGTACTCCGCGATCGAAGGTGTTCAGGAAGACGTAATTGAAATCCTGTTGAACCTGAAAGGCCTGGCTATCAAACTGCACGGTCGTGACGAAGTTACGCTGACCTTGTCGAAAAAGGGTTCGGGGGTGGTTACCGCTGCCGATATTCAGCTGGATCACGATGTCGAGATCGTCAACCCCGATCACGTAATCGCGAACCTGGCGTCCAACGGCGCCCTGAACATGAAGCTCACCGTAGCTCGTGGTCGCGGTTACGAGCCGGCTGACTCCCGTCAAACCGACGAAGACGAAAGCCGTAGCATTGGCCGTCTGCAGCTGGACGCTTCGTTCAGCCCGGTGCGTCGTATCGCCTATGTGGTCGAGAACGCCCGTGTTGAACAGCGTACCAACCTGGACAAGCTGGTCATTGATCTGGAAACCAACGGCACCCTGGATCCTGAAGAGGCTATCCGTCGCGCTGCGACCATCCTGCAACAGCAGTTGGCCGCGTTCGTCGACCTCAAAGGTGACAGCGAGCCTGTCGTAGTCGAGCAGGAAGACGAGATCGATCCGATCCTGCTGCGTCCGGTTGACGACCTGGAACTGACTGTACGTTCGGCCAACTGCCTCAAGGCGGAGAACATCTACTACATCGGCGACCTGATTCAGCGTACCGAAGTAGAGCTGTTGAAAACTCCTAACCTTGGCAAGAAGTCCCTGACTGAAATCAAGGACGTCCTGGCCTCTCGTGGTCTGTCTCTCGGCATGCGCCTCGACAACTGGCCGCCTGCAAGTCTTAAGAAAGACGACAAGGCGACCGCCTGATCGTCGTAATCACCGAACGTAGTGTTTGGTAAGGAATGAATCATGCGTCATCGTAAAAGTGGACGTCACCTGAGCCGTACCAGCTCTCACCGCAAGGCTATGTTCCAGAACATGGCAGTGTCGTTGATCGAGCACGAGCTGATCAAAACCACCCTGCCGAAAGCCAAGGAACTGCGCCGCGTTGCCGAGCCGCTGATCACCCTGGCCAAGGAAGACAGCGTTGCTAACCGTCGTCTGGCCTTCGATCGTACCCGTTCGAAGACTGCCGTTGGCAAACTGTTCAACGACCTGGGCAAGCGTTACGCCACTCGTCAGGGCGGCTACCTGCGCATCCTGAAGTGCGGTTTCCGCGCTGGCGACAACGCGCCTATGGCGTACGTCGAGCTGGTTGATCGTCCGGTCGGCGGTGCTGTAGAAGCTGCTGAGTAAGACGTTCTGTCTGCTACAAAGAACCGGGCCTAGTGCCCGGTTTTTTGTGTGTTAATAAATTGTTTATTTCTATCGGTGCGAGTCGTTTAATAAATTTGTTTGGGCATTACCGTTCGTCGATACTCCTTTTCAAGCCGATCAGCCGGCACTCGAATACCGATAAGGAGAGCCCATGAGCACGATTCTCACCACCGCCAGCGGTGCACCTGTAGCCGATAACCAGAACTCGCGTTCCGCCGGCCCTCGTGGCCCGCTGTTGCTCGATGATTTTCACCTGATCGAAAAGCTCGCGCATTTCAATCGCGAAAACATCCCAGAGCGCCGCGTACACGCCAAAGGCTCCGGTGCCTATGGCACCTTCACCGTCACCCGCGATATCACTTCATACACCAGTGCCAAGCTGTTTGAGCACGTCGGCAAACAAACCGAAACGTTCTTGCGGTTTTCCACTGTCGGCGGCGAACGTGGCTCTGCAGACACTGAGCGTGACCCACGTGGCTTTGCGGTCAAGTTTTACACCGAGGAAGGCAACTGGGACATCGTCGGCAATAACACGCCTGTGTTCTTCATTCGCGACCCGCTGAAATTCCCAGACTTCATCCACACCCAAAAGCGTCACCCGCAAACCAATCTGAAGAACGCGCAGATGATGTGGGACTTCTGGTCGCATTCGCCTGAGGCGTTGCACCAGGTCACCATTCTGTTCTCCGATCGGGGTATCCCAGACGGTTATCGGCACATGCATGGGTTCGGTAGCCACACCTACAGCCTGGTCAATGCCCAAGGGCAACGCACCTGGGTGAAGTGGCACTTCAAGACCCAGCAAGGTATCAAGAACTTGGCGCCGGCTGAGGCGGCCCGTCTGGCTGGCACCGATCCCGACTACGCTCAGCGCGACCTGTTCGAAGCCATCGAGCGTGGCGATTACCCGCGTTGGACCGTGTGCATCCAGGTAATGAGCGAAGCTGAGGCCGCCAACCGCCATGAGAACCCGTTCGATGTGACTAAAACCTGGTCCCAGAAGGAGTACCCATTGATCGAAGTGGGTGTGCTGGAGCTCAACCGTAACCCGCTCAACTATTTCGCCGAAGTCGAGCAGGCGACGTTCGGCCCGAGCAATATGGTGCCCGGGGTCGGGTTGTCGCCAGACCGCATGCTGCAGGGCCGTGTGTTCGCATATGCCGATGCCCATCGCTACCGTGTAGGCACCAATCATCAGCAACTGCCGGTCAATGCGCCACGTAGCCCAGTCCACAGCTATCAGCGTGATGGATCCATGGCCACCGGTAGCTACGGCAGCGCGCCCAACTACGAGCCTAACAGCTATGCCGATGCACCCAAGCAATCACCGCGTCATGGGGAACCTGCATTGGCGCTTAGCGGCGCCGCAGACCGCCACGATCATCGTGCGGACAGCGATTACTTCAGCCACGCAGGCGCCTTGTTCCGTTTGATGAGCGATGAGCAGAAGGCGCTTTTGATCAACAACATCGCCGGAACCATGGCTGGCGTGAGTGAGGATGTGATCCAGCGTCAGTTGCAGTACTTCTTCAAGGCAGACCCCGCCTACGGCGAAGGCATTGCCAAAGCGTTGGGCATGAATCTCGCCTGAGTCGAAGTGATAAACAGAACCGCCCTCATTTGGGCGGTTTTTCAATGAATATCACTACTGTTTAACCGATTTATTGCGCCTGATTGCGCATTTTTCAGTGACCACAGTCGAAAGCTGGTTCACACTATATGCATCAAACCGTTTTCACAGGGAGAAGCAGGGCGATGCAAGGTCACCCGGACGTTATCAACTACCTCGTCACGTTGCTCAAGGGTGAACTGGCCGCACGCGACCAGTACTTCATCCACTCGCGCATGTACGAAGACTGGGGCTTGTCCAAGCTCTATGAGCGCATCAACCACGAGATGGAAGAAGAAGCCCAGCACGCCGATGCGTTGATGCGTCGTATCCTCATGCTAGAAGGCACGCCTGACATGCGCGCGGACGACCTGGAAGTGGGGAGCACCGTGCCAGAGATGATCGAGGCCGACCTCAAGCTCGAGTACAAGGTGCGTGGCGCACTGTGCAAAGGTATCGAGCTGTGTGAGCTGCACAAGGACTACGTCAGCCGTGACATCCTGCGTGCGCAACTGGCCGACACCGAAGAAGATCACACCTATTGGCTGGAGAAGCAGCAAGGTCTGATCAAGGCTATTGGCCTGCAGAATTACTTGCAGTCGCAAATGTAAAACAGGGGGCGCTAATGCGCCCCCTTGTTGTTTCAAGCCCGATCACGCTCCAGCAGCGGTTTGAGGTAGTGCCCGGTGTAGGATTGCTTCATCTTGCTCAGCTCCTCTGGGGTGCCGCAGGCGATGATCTGCCCACCCTTGGATCCGCCCTCCGGGCCCAGGTCTACAAGCCAGTCAGCCGTTTTGATCACATCCAGGTTGTGCTCGATCACCACTACGGTGTTGCCGTGATCACGTAGTCGATGCAGCACATCCAGCAGTTGTTGAATATCGGCAAAGTGCAGGCCGGTGGTCGGCTCGTCCAGGATGTACAGGGTTTTGCCGGTATCGCGCTTGGACAGCTCACGCGACAGCTTCACGCGCTGCGCCTCACCACCGGACAAGGTGGTTGCCGACTGCCCCAGCTTGATATACGACAATCCCACGTCCATCAGCGTCTGAAGCTTGCGCGCCAGCGCCGGTACCGCATCGAAGAACTCGCGGGCATCCTCGATGGTCATTTCCAGCACCTCGTGGATGTTCTTGCCTTTGTACTTGATTTCCAGGGTCTCGCGGTTATAGCGCTTGCTTTTGCACACGTCACAGGGCACATAGATGTCCGGCAGAAAATGCATTTCCACCTTGATCAGGCCATCGCCCTGGCACGCCTCGCAGCGGCCGCCCTTGACGTTGAACGAGAAACGCCCAGGCCCGTAGCCCCGTGAACGCGACTCTGGCACGCCGGAAAAAAGCTCACGGATCGGCGTAAAGATGCCGGTATAGGTGGCCGGATTGGAGCGCGGTGTACGGCCGATCGGGCTCTGGTCGATGTCCACAACCTTGTCCAGGTGCTGCAAGCCGTCCATGCTGCTGTGCGGCGCGGCTTCCAGGCTGCTCGCGCCGTTCAGGGCAGTGGCTGCCAGGGGGAACAGGGTGTTGTTGATCAGGGTCGATTTGCCCGAGCCCGATACGCCGGTCACGCAAGTCAGCAGGCCGATCGGCACTTCCAGGTCAACGTTCTGCAGGTTGTTGCCACGCGCGCCTTTGAGTTTAAGCTGCAGCTTCTTGTTGCGCGGTGTACGTTTGGCCGGCACGACGATCTTCTTGCGCCCGGACAGGTACTTGCCGGTCAGTGAGTCAGGGTGCTCCATGACTTCCTGCGGCGTGCCCTCGGCAACGATCTGGCCGCCATGTACTCCGGCACCTGGGCCGATATCGACGACATAATCGGCCAGGCGAATGGCGTCTTCGTCGTGTTCTACCACAATCACCGTGTTACCCAGGTCGCGCAGGTGGTTGAGGGTGGCCAGCAGTCGGTCGTTGTCACGTTGATGAAGACCGATGGACGGCTCATCGAGAATGTACATGACCCCGACCAGGCCCGCACCGATCTGGCTGGCCAGGCGGATGCGCTGCGCCTCGCCACCGGAGAGGGTGTCTGCGCTGCGGTCCAGGGTCAGGTAATCGAGGCCGACGTTGACCAAAAACTGTAGGCGCTCGCAGATTTCCTTGAGGATTTTCGTCGCGATTTCGCCGCGCCGGCCAGTCAGGGTCAATTCACCGAAATAGCTGCTGGCTTCGCCGATCGGCAGGTTGGTCACCGCCGGCAGGGTTTTTTCACCAACCCATACGTGGCGCGCTTCGCGACGCAGCCGCGTGCCGCGGCAGTCCGGGCAGGGCTGAGTGCCGAGGAACTTGGCCAGCTCTTCACGTACCGTGGCCGATTCAGTCTCGCGGTAACGGCGCTCTAGGTTCGGCACGATGCCTTCGAACGGGTGCGAACGTTTGACGATATCGCCGCGGTCGTTGAGGTATTTGAAATCGACGCTGTGCTTGCCGCTACCCTGCAGAATCACCTTCTGATGCTCTGCCGACAATTCGCCGAACGGCTCCTCCAAGCTGAAGCCGTAATGCGCGGCCAGTGAGCCGAGCATCTGGAAATAGTACACATTGCGCCGGTCCCAGCCGCGTATGGCACCTTCAGCCAGGGTCAGCTCGCTGTTGACTAGGCGCTTGGTGTCGAAGAACTGCTTCACGCCCAGGCCGTCGCAGGTCGGGCAGGCGCCGGCGGGGTTGTTGAACGAGAACAGCTTCGGTTCCAGTTCGCTGATGGAATGGCCGCAGATGGGGCAGGCGAAGCGTGCGGAGAAGATCGTTTCTTCGCCAGCTTCGTCATCCATCGGGGCCACCAGCGCAATGCCATCGGCCAGCTTGAGGGCGGTTTCGAACGACTCGGCCAAACGCTGTTGCAGATCGGTGCGTACCTTGAAACGGTCCACGACAACATCGATGCTGTGCTTTTTCTGCTTGTCCAGCTTGGGCAGTTCATCCAGCTCATAGAGCTTGCCGTTGACCCGTGCACGGACGAAGCCCTGAGCGCGCATCTCGTCGAACACCGCCAGGTGCTCACCCTTGCGCTCACGTATCACCGGAGCCAGCAACATCAGCTTGCTGCCCTCCGGGCGCTCCAACACCAGGTCGACCATCTGGCTGACCGTTTGCGCTTCCAACGGAATATCGTGGTCCGGGCAGCGTGGCGTACCAACGCGGGCATATAGCAGGCGCAGGTAATCGTAGATTTCGGTGATGGTGCCTACGGTCGAGCGCGGGTTGTGCGAAGTCGACTTCTGCTCGATGGAAATGGCCGGCGACAGGCCTTCGATGGTGTCGACGTCGGGTTTCTCCATCATCGACAGGAACTGCCGGGCATAAGCCGACAGCGACTCCACATAGCGGCGCTGGCCTTCGGCGTAGAGCGTGTCGAACGCCAGTGAAGACTTGCCGGAGCCAGACAGGCCAGTGATGACGATCAGCTTGTCCCGCGGCAGCGTCAGGTCGATATTCTTCAGGTTGTGGGTACGTGCCCCACGAATCAGGATCTTGTCCACTGCGGCCTCGCTTGGCGGGCATAAACAAAGAAGTATACGGCGCGCTGCCATTACGCGGCAAAGCGTCGCGTAGATGCCGTTAGCCTGTCGGACTGATAGAATCGCCGCCGGTTCACACGAGGTTTATCCATGCACGATACCCACAACGAGCGCATGAGCAGCAGCGAAACCCGCGCTGCAGGCGGCCTGGCTCTGGTCTTTGCCTTTCGTATGCTGGGCATGTTCATGGTCCTGCCGGTGCTGGCCACCTATGGCATGGACCTGGCCGGCGCCACGCCCGCGCTGATTGGTCTGGCCATCGGCGCCTACGGGCTGACTCAGGCGGTGTTACAGATCCCGTTCGGGATGATCTCCGACCGAATCGGCCGCCGCCCGGTGATTTACCTGGGGCTGCTGGTTTTCGCGTTGGGCAGCGTACTGGCGGCCCAGGCTGACTCGATCTGGGGGGTGATCGCCGGGCGAATTCTGCAGGGTGCCGGGGCGATATCGGCCGCGGTCATGGCGCTGTTGTCCGACCTGACCCGCGAGCAGCACCGGACCAAAGCTATGGCCATGATTGGTATGAGCATCGGCCTGTCGTTCGCTGTGGCTATGGTAGTCGGGCCTTTGTTGACAAGTGCCTTTGGTTTGTCAGGCTTGTTCCTGGCCACTGCAGGACTCGCCCTGGTCGGTGTCCTGCTGATCGCCTTCGTCGTGCCCAACACCCACAGCATCCTGCAGCACCGTGAGTCCGGGGTGGCCCGCCAGGCTCTCGGTCCAACCCTGCGTCATCCGGACCTTCTGCGCCTGGACGTGAGTATCTTTATCCTCCATGCCATTCTCATGGCCAGCTTCGTCGCCTTGCCGCTGGCGTTCGTCGAGCGCGGTGGTCTGCCCAAAGAGCAGCACTGGTGGGTGTACCTGACCGCGCTGTTCGTCTCATTTTTTGCAATGGTCCCGTTCATCATCTACGGCGAAAAAAAGCGCAAGATGAAGCGTGTGTTGGCGGGTGCGGTCAGTGTCCTGCTGCTGACAGAGGTATTCTTCTGGCAGTGGGCTGACGGTTTGCGCGGACTGGTGATTGGCACCGTGGTATTCTTTACCGCATTCAACCTGCTGGAGGCTTCATTGCCCTCGCTGGTGAGCAAGGTGTCGCCTGCTGGCGGCAAGGGAACGGCGATGGGGGTTTATTCCACCAGCCAGTTCCTCGGCGCTGCCCTGGGAGGCATTCTCGGTGGCTGGCTGTTCCAGCACGGCGGGCTGAACATGGTGTTCCTCGGCTGCGCTATCTTGTGTGCCATCTGGTTGGTCGTTGCTTTGAGCATGAACGAGCCACCCTATGTGACCAGCCTGCGCATGCCGTTGACGCCAGAAGCAGTTCAGGAAGCCGGCTTGACCGAGCGCCTGATGGCCGTGCCGGGTGTGACCGACGCCGTGGTGGTGGCAGATGAAGCCGCCATCTATATCAAACTGGATACGAAAATTTTGGACCGTGCGACCCTCGAGCGACTGGTGAATCCAGCCTCTTCGGCGTGCGAAGCCTAGGAGAACGTTATGGCCCGTGGGGTTAACAAAGTCATTCTGGTCGGTACCTGCGGCCAGGATCCCGAAGTCCGCTACCTGCCCAACGGTAACGCCGTGACCAACCTGAGCCTGGCTACCAGCGAGCAATGGACTGACAAGCAGTCGGGCCAAAAGGTCGAGCGTACCGAATGGCACCGTGTGTCGCTGTTCGGCAAGGTTGCCGAAATCGCCGGCGAATACCTGCGCAAAGGTTCGCAGTGCTACATCGAAGGCAAACTGCAGACCCGTGAGTGGGAAAAGGACGGCATCAAGCGCTATACCACTGAAATCATCGTCGACATCAACGGCACCATGCAGCTGCTCGGCGGTCGCCCGCAGGGCCAGCAAGGCGGTGACCAGTACAACCAGGGTGGTGGCAACTACGGTGGTGGCCAGCAGCAGTACAACCAGGCCCCGCCCCGCCAGCAGGTTCAGCGTCCGCAGCAAGCGCCTCAGCGTCCGGCACCCCAGCAGCCAGCACCCCAGCCGGCAGCGGACTTTGACAGCTTTGATGACGATATTCCGTTCTGATCAGCGCGATCATTTCGCGCAAACACTAAAAACCCAGGGCAATTGCCCTGGGTTTTTTTATGTCTGAAGCTGGGCTTCAGTTAACTGTTCACGCCTAGCCATCAAGCGCCGCCTCGGCAAATGCTGCATCCAGCTCAGGCGTTGCACCGCTGATTCCAATACCGCCGATATGCTCGCCATTGGCATCGACGATTGGTAGTCCGCCCTGGAGCAAGGTGATTCGCGGCAGCGAGGCATATGGGTTGGCTGGCGAGGCTGCACGACCTTTGGAGGAAAGCGGAAAACGCGCCGAAGTCGTGGCTTTGAGCTGGGCGGCATTGATATTGTGAGTGCCAGCGCCGTCCATGCGATGGAAGTGTTTGAGGTTGCCGTGTTTGTCGACGATGCTGATAACGATCGAAAACCCCTGCACGCGAGCGGCCTGTTCGGCAGCAGCAGCCATGCGCTGGGCTTGTTGTGCGCTGAGGGCCTCGGCATGGGTATGCACCGTAAGCAATGAGGTACTCAACATCAGCCAGGCTAACGTGAACTTCTGAGTCATGCGACACCTTCCGTGGGAATTTTCGGCAGCTTTACAGGTAGAAGCTGGAAAATCTGTAGTCCGTTTCCTCGTTTGCTGTCAGGCGTATCTCCGTGACCTGTAGGGTATGCGGCAATCAAGTGACCCATGTCATCGCACCTTCTCGATTCTTGACTAGTCTTATCTACTGGCGGCCATCAGTCTGCCGCCACCGTGACTAAGCAAGAGGCGCCGGCCAAGCTCCGTGCGTCCAAACCTGATCAGGAGTGCACGATGGACCTCAACCGTCGGCAGTTCTTCAAGGTCGCCGCCGTCGGCCTTGGAGGCTCGAGCCTGGCGGCGTTGGGCATGGCCCCAACGCCGGCATTCGCCGAGCAGGTGCGTCATTTCAAACTGACGCACACCAAAGAAACCCGTAACACTTGCCCCTACTGCTCGGTCGGCTGTGGCTTGATCCTGTACAGCCAGGGTGATGCAGGCAAAAACGTCAAACAGAGCATCATCCACATTGAAGGTGATGCCGATCACCCGGTTAACCGTGGCACCCTGTGCCCCAAAGGTGCCGGGCTGCTCGACTTTATCCACAGCCCTAGCCGTCTCAAGTACCCCGAAGTGCGCAAGGCGGGCAGCAATGAGTGGGTGCGGGTCAGTTGGGATGACGCCCTTGACCGCGTCGCCGAGCTGATGAAAAAGGACCGGGATGCCAATTTCATTGCCAAGAACGCACAGGGCCAGACGGTCAACCGCTGGGTGAGCACTGGTTTTCTTGCTGCCTCTGCCGCGTCCAGCGAGGCTGGCTACCTGACCCACAAGGTCATCCGTGCAACCGGCATGCTGGGGTTCGATAACCAAGCGCGTGTCTGACACGGCCCGACGGTGGCAAGTCTTGCCCCGACGTACGGCCGTGGCGCCATGACCAATCACTGGTCCGATATCGCCAACGCGAATCTGGTCCTGGTGATGGGTGGCAACGCAGCAGAAGCGCATCCGTGCGGCTTCAAATGGGTGACCGAAGCCAAGGCGCACAACCAGGCGCGGCTGATCGTGGTCGACCCGCGTTTTACCCGTACCGCTTCGGTGGCCGATTACTACGCGCCGATCCGTACCGGTACCGACATCGCTTTCATGGGCGGGCTGATCAACTATCTGCTGAGCAACGACAAGATCCAGCACGAGTACGTGCGTAATTACACCGACGTGTCGTTCATCGTCAAAGAGGGCTACGGCTTCGAGGACGGGCTGTTCAGCGGCTACGACGAGGCCAAGCGTGTCTACGCGGACAAATCCGGCTGGGGCTACGAGCTGGGTGAGGACGGCTTCGCCAAGGTCGACCCGACGCTGCAGCACCCGCGTTGCGTTTTCCAACTGATGAAGCAGCACTACAGCCGCTACACCCCTGAACTAGCGAGCATGACCTGCGGCATGCCCCAGGACGCGATGATGAAGGTCTGGGAAGAGATCGCCAGTTGCTCGGTGCCGGGCAAGACCATGACGATCCTCTACGCTCTCGGCTGGACGCAGCATTCGATCGGTGCGCAGATCATTCGCAGTGCAGCCATGGTCCAGCTGCTGTTGGGCAACGTTGGCATGCCTGGCGGTGGCGTCAACGCTTTGCGCGGGCACTCCAATATCCAGGGCCTGACCGACCTCGGGCTGCTGTCCAACTCCTTGCCAGGCTACCTGACCCTGGCAGGCGACGCCGAGCAGGATTACACCGCCTACATCGATAAGCGTGCTTCCAAGCCGCTGCGTCCAGGCCAATTGTCGTACTGGCAAAACTACGGCAAATTCCACGTCAGCCTGATGAAGGCCTGGTATGGCCCCAATGCAACCGCAGACAACAATTGGGGCTACGACTGGCTACCCAAGCTCGACGTACCGGCATACGACGTATTGCGCATGTTCGAGATGATGAGCCAGGGCAAGGTCAATGGCTACATCTGCCAAGGCTTCAACCCGATTGCCGCGCTGCCGGACAAGAACCGCGTCACGGCGGCGCTTGGCAAGCTCAAATGGTTGGTGATCATGGACCCACTGGCCACCGAAACTTCGGAGTTCTGGCGCAATGCTGGGCCTTTCAACGACGTCGACACGGCCAATATCCAGACTGAAGTGATACGCCTGCCCACCACGTGCTTTGCCGAGGAGGACGGCTCGCTGGTCAACAGTAGCCGCTGGCTGCAGTGGCACTGGAAAGGCGCAGATGGCCCGGGAGAGACACGTACCGACGTGCGCATCATGAGCGAGCTGTTCATTCGGCTGCGCCAGCGGTACCAGGCCGAAGGGGGCGCCTTCCCCGACCCACTGCTGAACATTCACTGGCCGTACAAAATTCCCGAAGAGCCCTCGCCGGAAGAGTTGGCCAAAGAGATGAACGGCTGGGCCGTTACTGACATGACCGATCCGGCCGGTGCAGCCATCAAGGCTGGCCAGCAGTTGTCTGGTTTCGGTCAGCTCAAGGACGATGGCAGCACTGCTTCGGGCTGCTGGATCTTCTCTGGCTGCTGGACCGAGCAGGGCAACCAGATGGCCCGGCGCGACAACAGCGACCCGTACGGCATGCATCAGGTGCAGAACTGGGCCTGGGCGTGGCCGGCCAACCGCCGCATTCTCTATAACCGCGCATCGAGTGACACTCAGGGCAAACCTTGGGACCCGGACAAGAAGCGGCTGGTATGGTGGAACGGCAAGGCCTGGACCGGCACCGACGTGCCCGACTTCAAGGTCGACTCGCCACCGGAGGCGGGGATGAACCCCTTCATCATGAACCCTGAAGGCGTGGCTCGGTTCTTCGCCATCGACAAGATGGCCGAAGGCCCGTTCCCCGAGCATTACGAGCCGTTCGAGACCCCTATAGGTATCAACCCTCTGCACCCGCAGAACAAAAAGGCCACCAGCAACCCGGCCGGGCGGATCTTCGACTCCGTATGGGAAAGCCTCGGCACCCATGACGAGTTCCCTTACGCGGCCACTACCTACAGGCTCACCGAACACTTCCATTTCTGGAGCAAGCATTGCCGGCTGAACGCCATTGCCCAGCCTGAGCAGTTCGTCGAGATTGGCGAGGTGCTGGCCAACGAAAAAGGTATCAAGGCCGGTGATCGAGTGCGGGTATCGAGCAAGCGCGGGCACATCGATGCGGTAGCGGTGGTGACCAAGCGTATTCGTCCGCTGATGGTCAACAATCAGACCGTGCATCAGATCGGTATCCCGTTGCATTGGGGCTTCACCGGCACCACGCGGCACGGCTACCTGACCAACACCCTGGTGCCGTTCCTGGGTGACGGCAATACCCAGACGCCGGAGTCCAAGTCGTTCCTCGTCAAAGTGGAGAAACTCTGATGGCCAGCCAAGACATCATCGCCCGCTCGGCCACCACCACGGCTCCACCTTCGGTACGCCAGCTGGAGCAGGTTGCCAAGCTGATTGACACCACCAAGTGCATTGGCTGCAAGGCTTGCCAGGTGGCATGTTCTGAGTGGAACGAACTGCGTGACGAAGTCGGCCATAACCATGGCACTTACGACAACCCGCAAGACCTCAGCGCCGAAACCTGGACCTTGATGCGCTTCACCGAGCACGAACGCGACGACGGTAACCTGGAATGGCTGATCCGCAAGGACGGCTGCATGCATTGCGCTGACCCAGGTTGCCTGAAAGCCTGCCCGAGCCCGGGGGCCATCATCAAGCACGCCAACGGCATCGTCGACTTCAATCAGGACCACTGCATCGGTTGCGGCTACTGCATCACCGGCTGCCCGTTCAACATCCCGCGCATTTCGCAGAAAGACAACAAGGCGTACAAGTGCACCCTGTGTTCCGACCGCGTGGCTGTGGGCCTGGAGCCGGCCTGTGTGAAAACCTGCCCCACTGGGGCGATCGTCTTCGGCAGCAAGGAAGAAATGAAGGTGCACGCTGACGAGCGCATCGTCGACCTCAAGTCGCGCGGTTACGACAAGGCTGGCCTGTATGACCCTGATGGCGTCGGCGGCACCCACGTGATGTATGTGCTGCACCATGCCGACACGCCAAAGCTGTACGCCGGCCTGCCGGACCAGCCGGTGATCAGCCCGCTGGTGGGTTTGTGGAAGGGCATTACCAAACCACTGGCGCTGTTGGCCATGGGCGCGGCGGTGCTGGCTGGGTTCTTCCACTACGTGCGTGTGGGCCCGCAACGGGTGGAAGAAGACGACCACCCGACATCTGTGGACGAGAGCGTGCATCAGGTGGACCCGGCGGTCCATGTCTATGATCCAACCAAGCCCGGTGGGCAAGGGGAGCCGCGGCCATGAACGACAACAAACCCATCCTGCGCTACACCGCCAATGAACGCACCAACCACTGGATCGTCGCAATCCTGTTCATGATGGCGGGGCTCTCCGGGCTGGCGCTGTTCCACCCGGCATTGTTCTGGCTCAGCCATCTGTTCGGTGGGGGCCCCTGGACGCGCATCCTGCATCCGTTTCTGGGCGTAGCGATGTTCGTGTTTTTCCTAGGGCTGGTGGTGCGTTTCTGGCGTGCCAATTTCATCACCGCCAACGACCGCCTGTGGCTGCGCCGGGTTGATCGGGTAATGCTGAACCAGGAGCAGGGCGTGCCACCGGTCGGTAAATACAATGCCGGGCAGAAGCTGCTGTTCTGGACGCTGCTTGCGTGCATGCTGGTGCTCCTGCTCACAGGGGTGGTGATCTGGCGTGCATACTTCAGCCACCTGTTCGGTATCGAGGTCATCCGCCTTTCGGCGCTGGCCCACGCACTGGCAGCCTTCGTGCTGGTGCTGAGCATTATCGTGCACATCTACGCCGGTATCTGGATCAAAGGCTCGATCAGCGCCATGCTGCATGGCTGGGTCAGTCGCGCTTGGGCGCGTAAGCACCATGAATTGTGGTACCGCGAGGTAACTGGCGATAAAACTCGGGGCAATCACGGACGCAAAGAAGGATGAGCGCTTGAGCACGATACTGGAACCTGGGCAGATCGAAGCGTCGGCGGTTATGCCGCCGTTTCTGCATCTGCCGCCTGGCGATTTGTTCGCACAACGCGCGCAGCGCCTGGAGCACCTGGCCGAGGGTCACGCCTTGGCGGACTACCTGAGGCTGGTAGCTCAGCTTTGTCGGGTGCAGCAGCTGCTTGTGGATAACCCGCCCGCCGGCTTACCCGTGGCCGAGGCACGTCAGCGCTTGTGCATAAGTCATGGACTTCCCCCCTTGGCAGCTGACAGTCTGGTGCGTGAGGGCCCTTGGCTGGTCTGGTTGCAAGCACTGCTCGCGCACTTGAGCAGTGAAGCCACCGGGGCGCTGGGCGAAGCGTTGCGAGCGTTGCGCGCCAGTGACCAGGGGCAGCGCAAGGGTTGGGGTATCGCCCTGCTTGCCGGGCAATACGATGCGGTGCCTGCAGCGCTGGTGCCGTTCCTTGGTGCTGCCTTGCAGGCTGCCTGGTCAAGTTGGTTGCTGGCACTGCCAGCTACCGAGCTCAAACCTGCGGGCAGCCTTGCGCAGTGCCCCGCCTGCGGCTCGCCCGCCATGGCCGGTGTGGTGCGTAACCGTGGTAAGCACAATGGCTTGCGCTACCTGGCCTGTTCGCTATGTGCCTGTGAATGGCATGTAGTGCGCGTGAAATGTGTTTATTGCGAGTCGAGCAAAAATTTGCGCTATAGCAGCCTGGAGGATGATCGCCACGCGCCGGGCAAGGCGCCGCTGCGTGCTGAATGCTGCCCGGGCTGTCAGAGCTACTTGAAGCAGAGCTACCTGGAGAATGACGCGGCGGCCGAGCCGCTGGCTGACGATCTGGCTAGCCTTGCGCTGGATATACGCTTGGACGAGGAGGGCTTGCATCGCTTGGCACCGAACCTGATGCTCGCGCCTGGGTCGTAGCTCGGGTCTACACTGAAATACCACTTCGCTTGCTTGGCGGCGGTTCGAGTCGTAGAGCCGCCGAGAAAGGCCAGCACAGACAACGGATCAGTCCAAGGTAGTACCGCATGTCCTCCAGCCTCACCTGCCACGCCCCACGCCTGCCGTCCATCGATACCCTTCTGCGCCACCCGGCTTGCATACCGCTGATCGACCGGCACGGCCGCGATGCTGTTCTGGCTACACTGCGCCAACTGCTCGACGACCTGCGCGGCCCCGCGCTCCATGGCCAGCTCAGTACCGCCGAGCTTGGCGCTGAAGTGCTGCTGGGGCGCACGGGCGAGCGGCTGCTGGTGCAGCAGCGCAGCCAGGTGCGTCGCGTGTTCAACCTGACAGGAACGGTGCTGCACACCAACCTCGGCCGCGCGCTGCTCCCAGATGAAGCCATCGAGGCGATGCAGATGGCCGCGCGCTACCCGCTCAACCTTGAGTTCGACCTGGCTACCGGCAAGCGCGGCGACCGTGATGATTTGATCGAAGGTCTGATTCGCGAATTGACCGGCGCCGAAGCCGTGACCGTGGTCAACAACAATGCCGCTGCAGTGCTGCTGGCGCTCAACAGCCTGGGGGCACGCAAAGAGGGCATCATTTCGCGTGGCGAGCTGATCGAGATCGGCGGTGCCTTTCGCATCCCTGACATCATGGCTCGCGCTGGCGTGAAGCTGCACGAAATCGGCACTACCAACCGCACGCACGCCCGTGATTATGAAGCCGCCATCGGTCCACGCACTGGCCTGCTGATGCGTGTGCATTGCAGCAATTACAGCATTCAGGGCTTCACTCACCAGGTCGAGACGGCGCAGCTTGCGCAGATCGCCCACCAGCATCAATTACCTCTGCTCGAAGACCTCGGCAGCGGCAGCTTGCTCGACCTTACTCGCTGGGGCCTGCCGGCCGAACCCACGGTGCGCCAAGCCCTAACCGATGGCGCAGATATCGTCACCTTCAGCGGCGACAAGCTGCTCGGTGGCCCGCAGGCAGGAATCATCGTCGGGCGCAAGGACCTCATCGCCAGGATCAAGAAAAACCCACTTAAACGGGCATTGCGCGTCGACAAGATCACCCTCGCCGCACTTGAAGCGGTGCTGGCGCTGTATCGCGACCCCGACCGCTTGGCCGAGCGTCTGCCGAGCTTACGCTTGCTCACTCGTGGCCAGGCCGAAATTCAGGCCCAGGCCGAGCGCCTTGCCCCAGAGCTCAAAGTGCGCCTGGGCGAGCAGTGGCATGTTGGCGTCGAGCCGGCACTGGGCATGATTGGAAGCGGTAGCCAGCCGGTGGCACGCCTGCCCAGCGCGGCACTGTGCCTGCGCCCGCAGGTGTCGAAGAAACTGCGTGGCCGCAGCCTGCACGTGCTGGAGCGTGCTCTGCGCGCCTTGCCGGTGCCAGTGCTCGGGCGCATCAATGATGACGCCCTGTGGCTCGACCTGCGTCAGCTGGACGATGAAGCGCAGTGGCTAGCACAATTACCAGCCTTGCAATTGGGGCCTGTGCAGTGATCGTCGGGACAGCCGGCCATATCGACCACGGCAAGACCGCGCTGCTTGAGGCACTCACCGGCCAGGCCGGTGACCTGCGTCAGGAAGAACGCGCTCGGGGCATGACGATCGATTTGGGTTACCGCTACGTGGCGCTTGCAGATGGGGCTGCCTTGACCGGCTTCATCGACGTGCCGGGTCACGAGCGTTTTATCCACAACATGTTGGCCGGTGCCCATGGTATCGATCTAGTGTTGCTGGTGGTGGCCGCCGATGATGGGGTGATGCCCCAGACCCGCGAACACTTGGCGATCATCGAGCTGCTGGGCATTGCGCAAGCGCTGGTAGTGATCAGCAAATGTGACCGTGTGGAACCCGAACGCTTGGCACAGGTGCAGGCGCAGATCAGTGCGTTACTGGCCCATGGGCCTTACGCCAAGGCGCGGCAATTCCCCGTATCGAGCCTCACCGGCCAGGGAATCGAGGTGCTGCGCCGGGCCTTGCTGGAGGCTGAAGCACAGGGGCGCCAACGCAGCCCACGCGGTGGCTTTCGGTTGGCGGTGGATCGTGCGTTTGCCGTCACCGGAGCCGGGATAGTCGTCACCGGCACTGCCCTGGCAGGGCGGGTGAGTGCAGGCGACACATTACTGCTAGGCAAGGCGGGGAAGCCGGTGCGTGTGCGTGGCCTGCATGCGCAGAACCAGGTTGCCCTGGTGGCCGAGGCCGGCCAGCGGGTGGCGCTGAACATTGCTGCTGAGCGCTTGGCACTTGAGCAGGTGCACCGCGGGGACTGGCTGGTGCCCCAATGGTTGCATGCGCCCAGTGTGCGAGTGGATATCGACCTTACCCTGCTGCCCGGCGAAAGCCGTGCCTTCGAGCACTTCAGTGCTGTGCATGTGCATCTTGGTACCCAGGATGTCACCGCCCGAGTGGCGTTGCTCGAGGGTCAAAGCCTGGCTGCCGGGCAGCGTATGTTCGCGCAATTGCTGCTTAATGCGCCTTTGCAGGCAGTGCACGGGGACCGCCTGGTATTGCGCGACCAGCGTGCCCAGCGCACGCTCGGCGGGGGCAAAGTGCTTGACCCGTTCGCCCCAAGCCGACAGCGTCGCAGCGACGAACGCTTGCGCCAGTTGCAGGTGCTGCGCGCTGCAGATGATCTGGAGCAAGCGCTACCGGCACTGCTCGCCAGTGCTCAAGGCGGCTTGGATCCACAGCGTCTTGAGCGCCAGTTCAATCGCCAGCGCGAAACCTGGCTTTTGCCCGAAGATGTGCTGGTAGTCGCCACGCGCCAGGGGCCGTTGCTGTTTGCCAAATGTCGATGGCATGCGCTCAGGCAGCAACTGCTCGAGCAACTGGCACGCTTGCACGAGCTGGAGCCCGACCAGCTCGGCCCTGACCGCGACCGCCTGCGCCGCTTTGCTGGCCTGGCGCTGGAGCGGCCGGCGTTTGTCAGCCTGCTCGACGAGTTGCTCAGTGACCAACTGCTGTCCAGCAGTGGGCCATGGCTGCATTTGCCGGAGCACAAGGTACAGCTGAGCGCTGCCGATAGCGCAATGTGGGGGCGGCTGGAGCCGAGGCTGCTGGCAGGCGAATACGACCCGCCCTGGGTCAGGACGTTGGCAGCCGAAGAGCAATGTGCCGAAGCGGATGTGCGCTTGCTGCTTCGCAAGCTAGCGCGTTTGGGCCTGGTGCATCAGGTGGTACGCGACCTCTTCTACCCGCAGCAGACGCTTAAGCGCATGGCAGCACTGCTGCTCAAGCAGATGGAGGATACGCCAGTAGTGCAGGTTGCCGCGTTTCGCGATATGTTGGGCATCGGTCGCAAGCGCAGTGTGCAGGTTCTCGAATACTTCGACCGCATTGGCTTCACCCGCAGGGTGGCCGACCAGCGCTACATCCGCGCCGACAGTGCATTGGCCCAGCAGCAGGCCGGGCACTGAGTACAAGGAAGGCAATCGCGCCCGGTGGCGCGGCCGGGCTTCAAACCCGGTTGGGGACGGCAGCCGTTCCCGGGCAGGTTCGACTCCCGCTGCCTTCCGCCACTTTCACCGGCAATCAGGCGCGTTCCCCGCAAAGGTCCAACGCAAACCACTGTTCGGCTGCATCGACATCCAGGCCGGCGCCCAGCAGTGCGAACATCTTGCCCAATGCAGCTTCCCGGGTCATGCCGCCGCCACTGACTAGCCCGGCGCTACGCAAGCGGTTACCCGCTGCGTAGGTGTCGAATACCACCGACCCTTCCGGGCACTGGCTGATGGCGGCCAGCAGGACACCGCGCTGGCGCGCTGCACGCAGCACTTCCAGTAGCGCCTGGTCATCCGATGGCCCGGTACCACTGCCATAGCACTCCAGTAGCAAGCCCTGCACGCCGCTTTCGAGTACGGCTTGAAGATGTACCGCTTGCAGGCCTGGGTATACCGGCATCACCGCCAGGTTGACCGGTTGGCGCCGTTGCCGATAGTCCAGGGCGGCAGGCCACTGGCCGGCCCGTTCACCTTCGCGGTGGCGTGGCAGTGCAGCGAAGGCGTCGAAGGCCTCGCTGCGTAGCTTCGAAGCCCGGCAGCCATGCAGCAACTGGCCGTGGAAATACAGCTGCACACCACTGTCCAGGCCCTTTTCGACCTGCCGCAGGGCCCCGCACAGGTTGTCCCAGGCATCACTGCCCGGTGCCCCGGCTGGCAGCATCGAGCCGGTCAGCAACACCGGCACCGGCAGGCCCAGTAGCAAGAAAGACAACGCTGCGGCGCTGTAGGCCAGACTGTCGGTGCCATGCAGCACCATCACGCCATCATGGCCGGCATCCACCGCCGCGACGATGGCTTCGCGCATCGCCAGCCAGTTGTGCTGCTGCATGTTGGCGCTGTCGAGCAGCGGGTTCATTTCCTGCAGCGTCCAGTGCACCTGTGGTGCATCGGGCAGTTGGGCGAGGTGTTCGCGCATGCGCACATCGAAACCACCGGCCGGCGCGAGGCCTTCTGCGGTTTCCAGCATGCCGATGGTGCCGCCGGTGTAGAGGACGAAAAGGTTCTTGACTGCACGCATGGAGAGCATCCGTAGCGGGGAGCGAAAGTAGAGCAGCCGCCCACGGACGGGGCGGCTGGGCAGGGCAGAATATCAGCGCTGGGTTTGCGCTTGGCCGACGGCTTTGTCAGCGACTGTTTCCGCTTGCGGGTTGGCAGGCCAAGCATTGCGGTCAAGGTCCAGGTCAGCGAACTTCGACGAGTCGAATACCGGCTGCTTGATACCGGCCTTGCGCTGCTCGTCGTAGTCACGCATCACCCGCAGGCCGACCTTGAACAGCAGGGCCAGGGCGATCAGGTTGACGAAGGCCAGGCAGGTCATGGTGATGTCTGCGAACGCGAAGACCGTGGACAGGTCCTGCATCGAGCCCCAGACCACCAGCGCCAGTACTAGGCCACGGAACACCATGAGCACGGTGCGGTTGCGGCTGAGGAACTGCAGGCTGTTTTCGCCCAGGTAGTAGTTGTAGAGGATGCAGGTGAACACGAACAGCGACAGCGCAATGCTGACGAACAGGCGGCCCCAGTCACCCACCACGGCGGCCAGCGAGTTCTGGGTCAGGACGATGCCGTCACCTTCGAAGCCTGGGGTGTAGAAGCCCGACAGCAGAATCAGCAAGGCGGTGCAGGTGCAGATCACGAAGGTGTCGAGGAACACGCTGAATGCCTGGACCACGCCTTGAGCACCTGGGTGCTTCACGGCAGCTACGGCGGCTACGTTCGGTGCACTGCCCAGGCCTGCTTCGTTGGCGAATACGCCACGTTTCACACCCATGACGATGGCGCTGCCGAGCAGGCCGCCGAAGGCTGGGTCGAGACCGAAGGCGCTCTTGAAGATGGTTTCCAGCATGGCAGGCACGTGTTCGATCTGAGTGCCGATCACGTACAGGGTTACGCCGATGTAGGCCAGGGTCTTGACCGGTACCAGCAGGTCCGACACGGCCGCGATGCGCTTGATGCCACCGATGAAAGTGATGGCCAACAGCACTGCCAGGACGATGCCGGTGTGTTGCGGGTCAAAGGCGAAGGCGTTCTGCAGCGAGTGGGTCACGGTGTACGACTGCAGGCCGATGAAGGCGAAGCCGTAAGTGACCAACAGCAGGATCGAAAACACGATAGCCATGCTTTTGCGCTTCAGGCCGTGCTGGATGTAGTACGCCGGGCCGCCACGGTACAGGCCATCGCCGTCGGCGCGCTTGTACACCTGTGCCAAGGTACATTCAAAGAAGCTGCTGGCCATGCCGACCAGGGCTGTGACCCACATCCAGAATACCGCGCCTGGGCCGCCCATGGTCACGGCGATGCCGACACCGGCAATGTTACCGGCGCCAACGCGGCCGGCAAGGCTCAGCATCAAGGCCTGGAAGGAGCTCAACTGGCCTGCCTGGCCACGCAGCGATTCCTTGAAAACGGCGAACATATGGCCGAAGTGGCGGAACTGAACGAACCGCGAGCGGATGGTGAAGTAACCGCCGAGACCGACGATCAGCACGATGAGGAGTTTCCCTGAGAGGAAATCGTTAAGTGCTTCGAGCATTGGAAAATGACCTCGATTCTTATTGTTCGCATGGAATGACTAGCGGACGGCAGGCGCACCACTATTCGTTGGGGCGCATGGTTGGCCATGACAAGACTCGTTACAATTTCGCGGTTTGCTCCGTTTTGGTGCGACTTGATGCTACACTTGCGTCATTCGCGTCACCTGAGTCTGCTGTCATGAGCGATCACTTCGCCAACAATCTCAAATTGGCTTGTAGCCACTACCGCTCTATCTCCGAAGTTTGCCGCCAGCTGTCAATCAACCGTGCCCAGTTCAACAAGTACCTGAGCGGGCAGAGCCGTCCGACGGCTTACAACCTCAAGCGCATTGGCGATTTCTTTGGCGTGGAAGATTACGAGCTGAATTTGCCACCCGAGCAGTTCAGCCGCTTGATCGGTGCACGGGTGTCGACGCCAGCCGAGCAACCCGGCGATCCGATCAGTGAATTGTTCCGCCCGCTGCATGATCACGCCGGCAATCTTTCGCGCTATTGCGGCTATTACTTCGAATACTCCAACTGCATGTCGGTCCCCGGCACCATCCTGGTGTCGCTGGTGCATCTGTGGGAAGAGCGGGGCCGCTTTCTGTTCGAGCGCCAGGAGCGTCAGGAGCGTTCCAGCTCTGCCGACCAGCATGCCGAAGTGCGGTGCCGCTATCTGGGTGCGGCGTTTCAGCTGCAGGATCGACTTTTCCTGATCGACTATGAGTCGCTGACCTACAACGAGATGAGCCAGACCATTCTCATTCCAAGCTTCAAAAGCCGCATCACTCGGCTAAACGGCCTCAAGGCCGGCGTTTCCAGCGGCGACCGTCGCAACCCCGCTTGCACGCGTGTGGTGTGGGAGTATTTGGGTGAAGAGATAAACCGCATCAACGCCTATCGGCAGGTCAAGCTGTATCAGCCGGATGATTCGCGGATCGATGACGACGTGCGCGAGCGCTTGAGCGTGGCGCCTTTGCGCAATGGGTTGTTTGAGATCGAGTGACGTTATCAAAGCAACGCGGCGTGGAAACGCAGCCATTCACCTATCGGATGACCTGCGCTGAGAAGCAACTTGATAGCCATCAAGCAGCACACAGTAACCAGCAGCGGTTTGATCAGTTTAGGTCCGAAGTAAAGTGCACAACGAGCGCCGAACTGAGCGCCAATGATGGCGCAGGCGGCCATAGCCAGCGCCAATGGCCATATGACGGCACCGCTGAAGATGAATACCGACAACCCCCCAAGGTTGCACGAGGCATTGAGCAGCTTGCTGCTACAGATCGCCTGCATAAGGTGCTGACCCAAGAGCAACGTGAAAGCGATCATGAAAAATGAACCGGTACCCGGACCAAAGATACCATCGTAAAAACCGATGCCTGGAGCCACAACGAGTGCGAAGGTCCAATGAGGTAGCCGTTGTTTGCGATCCTGATTGTCGAGCTTGGGGCTAAGCGCAAAATAGATGGCTACTGCTATTAGTAGAATTGGGACTGAAGCCTGGAGCATTGCCCTATCGAGCAAGCTGATTGAAAAGGCCCCTGCAACGCCTCCGAAAAAGGCTAATAAAGCCATCGGCCAGATCGCTTGCCATTGGATCATGCGTTTTCGAGCAAACGCCCAGACTGCCGAAACACTGGCTGATGAAGCCTGCAACTTATTGGTCGCCATTGCAGCCAATGGATCAATTCCGGCGATGAAAAGTGCCGGAAGCGTCAGCAAGCCTCCACCTCCCGCAATGGCATCGAAGAATCCGGCTAGGAACGCAACAGCGGCAAGCAGGCACACTGTGGAAATTTCGATTTCCATCTACAGTTCTCCAATCTTATCCGCGAACGACGAGTGGGTCTGACTGAAGCACTAGAGCTTTGGTGTGTGGCGCATAAGCGAAGAGCCGAATCAGTAGCCTTCGGTTGCTGAATTCAATTGCGCAAATATTACCAAGTGAGAAGGCATCAAGTTGCACCAGCTGTTTGGCCGTGAATTTCTTTTTAAGTTTTAGTGCTAGATCCATTGATAATGCTGCAGTCCCTGGTGTTTCGGGCCCGCCCGCGGCAGCTATATGGCGGCACGCCCTATCCAGGATACGGGCTTGACTTTGCTGAAACTTAAAATAGGCGACATCCTGAGGTTCTTCGGCGCAACTTCCTGTCATGGCTTTTTCCTTGCGTGTAAGAATAGGTTGAAACTTCATGATGTAATGGAGCTATTTGGTCAGTTTTTTCTAATGTTGGATGCAGTACGTGGTCACTTAGGTCTGTAGGGCTTTTCTTATGGGGTGGTAGGCCTGAAGCACCCAGGAAGCCGTGCACCTCGGGTTGGACTTCCCCGCCTGGAAACCGCAAAATGCCCCTTTCCCCAATCACTCTGTTCGGATCTGCTGACTCTATGCGTATGCGCCTGATGCTGTTGGGTGGTGGCAATGCCCTTGGGCAAGCGCTGATTCGTCTCGGGGCCGAGGAGGACATCGCATTCCTGGCGCCGCGCCCGCCGGAAGACGGCTGGGCCCCGGCCAGCCTCACTCAGCTGCTCGACGATCACCGCCCCGATGCCCTGGTCAACCTGGCCTACTATTTCGACTGGTTCCAGGCCGAGTCGGTCAGCGAACCGCGCCTTGCTCAGCAGGAGCGGGCGGTGGAGCGGCTGGCGGAGTTGTGTCAGCACCACCAGATCACGTTGGTGCAGCCTTCCAGCTACCGGGTGTTCGACGGCTCGCGGGCCACGGCCTATAGCGAAAAGGATGAGCCGATGCCGCTGGGGGCGCGCGGCCAGGCGCTTTGGCGCATCGAGCAGAGCGTACGCGCCGCCTGTCCGCAACATGTGCTGCTGCGGTTCGGTTGGTTGCTGGATGAGAGCATCGACGGGGTCCTGGGGCGCTTTCTGACCCGCGCCGAGCAGCCGCAGGAGCTATTGCTGGCCGATGACCGCCGTGGCAACCCCACACCGGTCGACGATGCTGCCCGGGTGATCTTGTCGGTGCTCAAGCAACTCGATTGCAGTGCGCCGCTCTGGGGCACTTACCACTACGCCGGCAACGAGGCGACCACGCCACTGGTCCTGGGCCAGGCCATTCTGACCGAGGCCGGGCAGCATCGGCAGCTGGCGGTACAGGCACCGACTGCGCAAGCCCATGCCTTGCGGCCGGACGCCAGTGAGGAGCCGCAGAACGCAGTGCTGGCCTGCAAGAAAATTCTTCACACTTTCGGCATCAAGCCGCGCGCCTGGCGCGCAGGTTTGCCGCCATTATTGGATCGATTCTACCGCCATGGCTAACGCCCCCATCCTGATCACCGGCGGCGCCGGCTTCATTGGCTCCCACCTGTGCGATGCGTTACTGGCTAAAGGCTATGCGGTACGTGTTCTCGACGACCTTTCCACCGGCAAGCGCGACAACTTGCAACTGAGCAACCCGCACCTGGAACTGATCGAGGGTGATGTGGCCGATGCTCAGCTGGTTCAGCGCGCCGTCGCCGGTTGCCGCGCCGTGGTACATCTGGCGGCGGTGGCGTCCGTGCAAGCCTCAGTCGAAGACCCGGTGAAGACTCACCAGAGCAACTTCATCGGCACGCTGAACGTTGCCGAGGCGATGCGCGTTCATGGCGTGCGCCGTGTGCTGTTTGCCTCCAGTGCGGCGGTATACGGCAACAATGGCGAAGGGGAGTCGATTGCCGAGGAAACCTCCAAGGCGCCCTTGACGCCCTATGCGGTAGACAAGCTGGCCAGCGAGCAGTACCTCGACTTCTACCGCCGGCAGCATGGGCTGGAACCGGTGGTATTCCGCTTCTTCAATATCTTTGGCCCGCGCCAAGACCCTTCCTCGCCATACTCGGGCGTCATCAGCATATTCAGCGAGCGCGCCGCCCAAGGCTTGCCAATCACTGTGTTCGGCGATGGCGAGCAAACTCGTGACTTCCTCTACGTCGGTGATCTGGTGCAGGTGATGGTGCAGGCGCTGGAGCTCGCGCAGGTGGAGGAGGGGGCGGTGAACGTGGGCCTGAACCAGGCAACCTCGCTCAACCAGATGCTCAAGGCGTTGGAACAGGTGGTGGGTAGCTTGCCGGCAGTCCATTATGCCCAGGCCCGCTCGGGTGATATCCGCCATTCGCGGGCGGACAACCAGCGCCTGCTGGCGCGCTTCGATTTCCCGCAGCCCACCTCGATGGTCGAGGGGCTGGCAAAGTTGCTTGGCAAAGCCTGAACCTGGCAACGCAACTGGGGCCGCTACGCGGCCCCAGTTGATGAGCATCAGATATTAGCTGACGGGCGTTAGGCTACTGCCGCCTTTTTCCCCAGGTCAGAACTTGTAACCAAGGCCAACCATGTACACCCATGGATCGACATCCACGTCGACCTTGGTCTTGCTGTAGCCCAGAGCAGTCGGGCCATTGACGCTGGCCTTGGTGTCGATGTCGACATACCACACCGCGGCGTTCACCAGCAGGTTGTCGGTGATCATGTAGTCCATGCCCAACTGGCCGGCGAGGCCTACCGAATCCTGCAATTTGAGGTTGCTGAAGCCTTGTTGCTTGCGCTGGCCTGTGAGGTCTTCATCGAAGAACAGGGTGTAGTTGATGCCAACCCCGGCATAAGGCTGGAACTTGGAGGTGGGCTCCATTGGGTAGTACTGCACTGACAGGGTCGGTGGCAGTTGCTTGATGTCGGCCAGTTTGCCGTCCAGGCCTGCGCCGAGGCCTTTCACCCCGACACTGTGCTTGAAGGGCGTCGCCGCCAGCAGTTCCAGGCCAACGTGATCGGTCAGCATGTAGGCGAAGGCCAGGCCCAATTGGGTGTCGCTGTCCAGGGTAGCCTTGGTGCCCGAAACCTTGTTGCCATCGAATTTCAGGTCGCTGCTGCTCTCGTTCGGCGCAGTGGTAATGGCACCTGCACGGACGATGACATCACCCGCCTGGTGGGCGTAGGCAACTGGGGTGGTGAGCGCAAGGGCCACTAGCGAGGCGCCGAGCAAGGACTTGTTCATGGAAGCTCCCAAAGGACGTGATTAAACGAATGGTCCAATGGTACGGAGCCGGCTAAACGCATTGTTTGACCCAGCTCAACGAAGCGTCGTTACAAATTAGAAACAGTTCTCACTTGAGCACATACGCATAGATTTTCTCGGCTTCCATCTGGTAGCCGGCATCGGCCAACTCGCTGCTGGAGGCTCTAACCTGCATCTTTCCCTCGATCCAGTACGGCTGGTAGAGGTCCTCCACACGCACACCCATTTCGCTGAAGATATGCACGATCTGATTGGATGGCGGGGGCGGCACATGGATGCAGGCGCCGTAGTAAGGCACCAGCAGAAACTCTGTGGTGCGGCCCTCCTCACTGACCTCGAGCGGCACGATATAGCCCGGGATCTTCACCTGCTGGCCATCAAGGCTCTGCACCACCGGGGCATCGGGCGCCTGTTGGCGCGCCGCAGGGGCAGACTCGGCAGACAGGGCATCGCTTAATTGCGACATGTCGTGCAGCGGCGCCAGTTGAGGCGGGATGACCGGCGCGCCCTCAGGAATCAGCGCAGGCCAGTCCAGCTCGCGCACCTCGCTCGCCCACAGCGGGGCTGCGAGGCACAAGATCGATAACAGCAGTACCCGGAGCATGGTGCCTCTCAAAGGTGAATCGACAAGCCGTCGGCCAGCGACTGCCGATAGGCGCGCCAGGCCGGTACGCTGCCCATCAGCAGCGCGGCGCCAAGGATGATCGCCAGCAGCGTCCACTCATGTGCGCTGGGCAACGCCAACGGCAGGTAAAGGCCGTAGTTGGCCTGAACGTAGCCTTGCGCCAGGGCGATGCCTGCGTACAGCAAACCCAGCCCTGCCGCGATGCCGGTGACGGCCAGCGCCAGCGCTTCGAGTACCAGCAACCCGGCGATATGCCAGGGGCGTGCGCCCACCGAACGCAGGATGGCCATTTCCCGGCGGCGCTCGTTGAGGCTGGTGAGAATCGCCGTGAGCATGCCGATCAAACCGGTCAGCACCACGAACAACGACACCACGAACAACGCCTGCTCGGCGGTGCCCATCAGGCTCCACAGTTCCTGCAAGGCGACCCCAGGCAAAATCGCCAGCAGCGGCTCGCTGCGGTACTCGTTGATTTCGCGCTGCAGGCTGAAGGTGGCGATCTTGTTGTTCAGCCCAAGCATGAATGCGGTGATGGCGGCAGGTTGCAGGTCCATGGTGCGCGCCTGGTCCGCACTGATGCGGCCTGCGCCACGGGCCGGCACGCCATTGTGCCAATCGATATGAATCGCCTCCATGCCCGCCAGGCTGATGTGCAGGGTACGGTCGACCGGCGTACCGGTGCGTTTGAGCACGCCGACAACGGTGAAGGGTTTGTCGTCATGCTTGACCAGGCTGATCGCGGCGACACCGTGCGCCAGCACTAGCTTGTCGCCAAGCTTGTAATGCAGCGCGTCGGCCACTTCGGCACCGAGCACCACCTCGAACGGATCGCTGGCGAACTCACGGCCTTGGCTCAGCTCCAGATGCTGCCGGCGGCCATACTGGTAGTGACTGAAGTAGTCACCCGTGGTGCCCATCACCCGGTAACCCCGGTGCGAGTCACCCAGCGAAATGGGGATCGCCCATTTTACCCGGGGGTCATGGGCATAGTGCTGGTAGCTGTCCCAGCGTATGTTGTTGGTGGCGTTGCCAATACGAAACACCGAATACAGCAGCAGGTTCACCGAGCCGGAGCGGGCACCGACAATCAGGTCGGTACCGCTGATGGTGCTGGCGAAGCTGGCACGCGCTTCGGTGCGCACACGTTCGACGGCCAACAGCAGGCACACCGACAGAGCGATGGCGAAGGCGGTGAGAAAGGCCGTGAACCGGCGGTTGGCCAGGCTGGCCAGGGCAAGGCGAAGCAAGTACATCAGGCCTCCCGGGGCTTGGCGGCGCGGTTGAGTTCTGCCAGGGACAGATGGCGGTCGAACAGCGGCGCCAGGCTCTGGTCATGGCTGACGAACAGCAGACTGGAGCCCGCCGCGCGGCACTCGTCGAACAGCAGACGGATGAACACTTCGCGGGTATCGGCATCCAGTGCCGAGGTCGGCTCGTCGGCAATCACCAGTTCAGGCTGGCCGATCAGAGCCCGTGCTGCGGCCACGCGTTGCTGCTGGCCGATCGATAGGCTGTCGGCCCGGCGCGCCAGCAGCGCCGGTTCGCCCAGGCCCAAGTGCGCCAGCAGTTCACTGGCCGCCTGGTCGACACTGCCATGGCGCTGGGTAGCACGCTGGGCGCGGCTGCGCGAGAAGCGGCAAGGCAGCTCGACATTTTCCCTTACCGAAAGGAAGGGCAGCAGATTGAACTGCTGGAAAATGTAGCCAGTGTGGTCGACTCGAAAGCGGTCACGCGCACCTTGGCCCAGCAGCGCCAGGTCCTGCCCCAATAGCTGAATACGCCCTTGGCCCGGCCGGTTGACCCCGCCCAGCAAACCCAGCAGCGTGGTCTTGCCGCTGCCGCTGGGCCCTTTGAGGAACAGGGCTTCGCCGGCGTCCAGGCGCAGCGCCGGTATATCCAGCAGGGGCGCCTGGCCGGGCCAGGCGAACACCAGGTCCTGCAGTTCGATCAACGCCTGGCTCATTTCAGAACGTGACCGTGGCCTTGGTGGGCGACGTTTCGACGCCCTTCTGGCCGTTCGGGCCGATCAGTTGCACGTTGATTTTCTGTGTGGCCGGGAACGCCTTGTAGAGTGGGGCCAGGTCGATCTGGGTGAGTTTGGCGGGCGTCGCGCAGGTCAGCTGGTAGTGGGCATTGATGTCGCTGTGAACGTGGCCTTCCTCGTGCTCATCACCGTCGTCGTCTGCCTTCGCCGCGTCGCCGAACAGCGGGCTTTGCAGCTCTTGCTGGTCGTCCTTGCAGCCAGCGGCCGAGGCCAGGGCAAATAGCTTGAGCGGTTGCTCGAGCTGCTGGCGCACAGCCGCCACCTTAGCCTTGTCGGCATCGCTGCTGGCCATGTGCTCGAAGCCCACTAGGTTCATTGCCGGGCTATCGAGCTCCAGCTCCAAAGTATTGCCGTCAAGTACGACGTTGAGCTTGGCGACGCCATGTTCGTGGGCGCCAAGGGTGCCGTGGGTATGATCGTGGTCATGATCTTCATGGGCTTGGGCGGCAGCCAGGGGTAGCAGAGCGAAAGGCAGGGCGAGCAGCAAACGACGCATGGACGACTCCGGAAGCGGGGCTGGTATTATGGTTATGTTATAACAACTTTTTAGTCCGCTGCCAGCCTGTGTAGCGCAGGTTTCATGTTGCGGTAGCATGGCGGCATTGACCTGAGCCTCTGGAGCAGACTGTGAGAATTCGTGGACAGATCGGTGAATGGCCGGTGGACTTGACCCTTGAACTAGAACCCCATGAGTGGGCCCAGTTACGGCGCGAGGCTGAGGTGCCAGCCCCGCTGCCGGTTCCCGATGCGGCTGTGGTTGCCACGCCGCGCCAGAACGATGGGCAGTGGGCAGCAGCGTGTGAGGTGTTGCGCCAGGCGGGTACGATGAACGGGCCGGCGTTGCTGGACCGCCTCGAAGCATTGACCGGTAGCACGGCGGCGGGTAAGCGGCTGCTGGTCCGGTTGCGGCACAGCCGTGAGGTGAGAGTGGAAAGTGGTGTGCACGCCCCGGTTTATCACTGGGTGGGCTGAGCTGCACTATAGATTGGGGCCGCAAAGCGGCCCCGGCATTCTCAGAACATCGCCGAAGACAGGCGGCGGCGGTACACGCCGACCAATGGGTGGTCGCTACCCAGCAGCTCGAACACCTGCAGCATGGCTTTTTGTGGCAGGCCGTTCTCGTAACCACGGTTGCGCTGGAACAGTTTGAGCAACCCCTCCAATGCCGCCTCGTATTGCTGGCGTGCCAACTGCTGGATGCTCAGCTGGTACGCCGCCTCGTCATCTTGCGGGTTCTGCGCCAAACGGCTTTTAAGGTCTGCGACCTCCGGCAGGCTGGCGGCCTGACGCAGGAAGGTAAGTTGCGCCTTGGCACCGGCCAGGGCGGCCTTGTGTTCGTCGCCCTTGACTGCGTCCAGGACCGTTTGAGCCTCGCCTAGCTCACCGCGCTCGGCCAGGCAGCGGGCATAGTAGATCAGCGCCTCGGCGTTGCTGTTGTCTTCGCTCAGCAACTGTTGCAGCGCGGCTTCGGCTTCGGCGAAGCGGCTTTCGGCGAACAGCGCCTTGGCGTGCTCCAACGGCGAAGCGGTCGGTGCGGCCGGCAGTTGCACATGCGGCTCGAGCATGGCCCGGATCGCCGACTCCGGCTGGGCGCCGGCAAAGCCGTCGACAGGTTGGCCGTCCTTGAACAGCACCACGGTCGGCAGGCTACGAATGCCGAACTGGGCCACCACTTGCTGCTCGACATCGCAGTTGATCTTGGCCAGCAGCAATTCGCCCTGATAGCCCTCGGCGATTTTCGCCAGCAGCGGCATCAACGCCTTGCAGGGCGCGCACCACTCGGCCCAGAAGTCCACCAGTACCGGCTTGTGGAAGGAGTTCTCGATCACCAGTTGCTGGAAGGTGGCATCGGTGACATCGAAGATGTAAGGGGTTTCCTGGCTCATCGCGACTCTCGCAAATCCGTGAATGGCATCACTATAAAGGCTCGCGGCTGGCGTGGTACAGGCTGACCCTGCGGAATTCGTGTGGCTCTGCCAGGTCCGGCAGGGTCAAGGCTTCGAGCACGCCAAGGGCTCGGTACAGCGGATGGTTGAAATCACGCACGCGCGAGTCCGCCACCAAGGCCTGGCGGCCACGATCCAGAAAGGCATCGAGCAGTGGCAGGTTGGCGCGGTCGTACAGCACATCAGCAACCAAAATCAGGTCGAAGCGGTCGGCTTCGGCGAAGAAATCGCTGCTGTAACCCAGCTCGACCGCATTGAGCTGAGCATTGGCGCGGCAGGCCTGCAACGCCAGCGGGTCGAGGTCGCAGGCCACTACTTCCAGTGCCCCCGCGCGCGCGGCGGCGATCCCGGCGATGCCCGAGCCTGCCCCAAAGTCCAGTACGCGCTTGCCGGCAACCCACTCAGGGTGCGCGGCCAAGTAGCGGGCCATGGCCAGGCCGCTGGCCCAGCAGAAGCTCCAGTACGGCGGCTCCTCGAGGATGCGTTGAGTTTCTTCGCTGGTGAACGCGCGGTCCATGTTCTGATCGTCGATCAGCCACAGTTTCAGTTCGCACTCCGGCAGCTCGCTGATCACCAAGCGCGCTTCGCCAATCAGGCCACTGAGGGCCTGCTGCAGGGCAAGCGGCGGCACTTATGGCGCCTTTTCGAAGCGCAGCGGGCCGGTAGCCTGGGTCTGGGCCTGAATGATACGCACGGGGGGCAGGTGCATGATCAGTTGGCCAGAGCGGCTGGCACGGCCACGCAGCTCGACCCGGGCCCCGGCGGGGAAAGCCTCGGGGTTGAAACGCAGGTGATAGGGCAGGGGTTGGCCAGTGCCGGTCAGGGTACTGCTGGCCAGAAGCTGTTGCGGACGATCACGGTCATCGATGACCAGCAGCGCCAGTTCCACGTCTGCGCCAGCCGGAATTTCCAGCAGTGTGCCGCTCAATTCACGCTGATAGGCCGGCAGCGGGCCGAGCGGTTCGACGTTCTTGGCCACCTTGGCCGGTACTGGCGCAGGGGCTGTTGCGGTTTTTGGGCGGTCACTGCCGCAAGCGGCTAGCAAGCAAGTGCAGCACAGTACGACGAGCGCACGACGAGGCATGGGTGGGTCCTTCACGGGCAGAATTGTATGGATGTTAACCCCTTTGGCTTGTCTTGCCAGTGCAATGCGCTACCATGGCCCTCCCTTTTTTTGTTGCCTGCCACCATGCACTGTCCCTTTTGCGGTGCCAACGACACCAAGGTCATCGACTCGCGTCTGGTCGCCGAGGGCGAACAGGTGCGCCGCCGCCGTGAGTGCGTCGCCTGCGGCGAGCGTTTCACCACCTTCGAAACCGCCGAACTGGTGCTGCCCCGCCTGATCAAGCAGGACGGTACCCGCCAGCCGTTCGATGAAGACAAGCTGCGCGCTGGCATGCAGCGCGCGCTGGAAAAACGCCCGGTCAGCGTCGAGCGCCTGGAAGCGGCGCTGGCGCACATCAAAAGCCGCCTGCGCGCCACGGGCGAGCGCGAAGTCAAATCGCTGGTAGTGGGTGAACTGGTCATGGCCGAGCTGCGCAAGCTCGACGAGGTGGCTTACATCCGCTTCGCTTCGGTGTACCGCCGCTTCCAGGACCTGGACGAGTTCCGCGAAGAGATCGATCGCCTGGCCCGCGAGCCGGCTAAAGAGTGAGCATGCCCAGCCAGACCGCGATCCTCGATGCCCATTACATGGCCCGCGCGCTTGAGCTGGCGCGCAAGGGCATCTACACCACTCACCCTAACCCGCGTGTCGGCTGCGTGATCGTTCGCGATGGCCGAGTGGTCGGGGAAGGCTGGCACGTTAGGGCCGGTGAGCCACACGCCGAAGTGCATGCGCTGCGTCAAGCCGGTGAGCTGGCCCGCGGCGCCTGCGCGTATGTGACCCTGGAACCGTGCAGCCACCACGGCCGCACGCCACCGTGCGCCGAGGCGCTGGTCAACGCGGGGGTGGCCCGGGTGGTCGCCGCGATGCAGGACCCCAACCCCCAAGTGGCTGGCCAAGGCTTGCGGCGCCTGGCCGAGGCAGGCATAGAAGTTGCCAGCGGCCTGCTCGAAGCCGAGGCCCGGGCCCTCAACCCCGGCTTTCTCAAACGCATGGAGCACGGCTTGCCATTCGTGCGCGCCAAGCTTGCGATGAGCCTGGATGGGCGCACCGCCATGGCCAGCGGCGAAAGCCAGTGGATCACCGGCCCCGCTGCCCGCTCGGCGGTGCAGCGCTTGCGTGCCCGTGCCAGCGTGGTGCTGACCAGCGCCGCCAGTGTGCTGGCCGACAACGCACGGCTGACCGTACGTGCAGCCGAACTGGGCCTGGACCCTGAGGCCACTGCCTTGGCGTTGAGCCGTACACCGCTGCGTGTGCTGGTCGATGGCCGTTTGCGCCTGCCCCTGGACGCCCCGTTCTTCCAGGCCGGCCCGGCGCTGGTGGCCACCGCCGTCGCAGATGACCCACGCTATGCTGCTGCTGGCCATGAGCTGCTCAGCCTGCCCGGCGACAATGGCCAAGTGGACCTGCCGGTCCTGCTGCAGGCGCTGGCCGCTCGCGGAACCAACGAGATTCTGCTCGAGGCCGGCCCCGGCCTGGTTGGCGCCTTCGCCCGTCAAGGCCTGATCGACGAGTACCAGTTGTTCGTCGCAGGCACTTTCCTAGGCTCCCAGGCCCGCCCGCTGCTGGATTGGCCGCTGGAGAAAATGAGCCAGGCGCCACGGCTGAAAATCACCGAAATGCGCGCAGTGGGCGATGACTGGCGGGTCACGGCCATCCCTCTGCCGGAGCCCGGCGTATAATGCTCGGCTTGCCCTGCGCAACCTGTTTTTGAGGAAGTCCCCATGTTCACCGGCATCATCGAATCCATCGGCACCATCGGCAGCCTGACCGCAAAGGGTGGTGACGTGCGCGTCTACGTCGAAACCGGCAAGCTCGACCTGGGTGACGTCAAGCTCGGCGACAGCATCGCTGTCAACGGTGTATGCCTGACCGCCGTCGAGCTGCCGGGCAATGGCTTTTGGGCCGATGTCAGCGTCGAGACCCTCAAGCGCACCGCGTTCATCGACCTCAAAAGTGGCAGCAAGGTCAACCTTGAAAAAGCCCTGACTCCCACCACCCGGCTGGGCGGCCATCTGGTCAGCGGCCATGTCGATGGCGTCGGCGAAATCATCTCGCGTAGCGATAACGCGCGGGCCATCCAGTTCCGGGTGCGTGCACCGAGAGAGCTGGCCAAGTACATCGCCCACAAGGGCTCGATCACCGTCGACGGCACCAGCCTGACGGTCAACGAGGTCAATGGCGCCGAATTCGAGCTGACCATTGTCCCGCACACCCTGTCCGAAACCATCATGGCCGACTACCGCGCAGGGCGTCGGGTCAACCTTGAGGTCGACTTGCTGGCCCGTTACCTGGAGCGTCTGCTTCTGGGTGACAAGGCTGCCGAGCCGAGCAAGGGCAGTGGCATTACCGAAAGCTTCCTGGCCGCCAACGGCTTCTTGAAATCCTGATTGAGAAGGGGGTGCCCAGTGGCGCTCAACAGCATCGAAGAACTGGTCGAAGATATCCGCCAGGGCAAAATGGTCATCCTCATGGATGACGAAGACCGTGAAAACGAAGGCGACATCATCATGGCCGCCGAGTGCTGCCAGCCTGAGCACATCAACTTCATGGCCAAGCATGCCCGCGGTCTGATTTGCATGCCGATGACCCGCGAGCGTTGCGAAACCCTGAAGCTGCCGCTGATGGCGCCGCGCAACGGCTCGGGCTTCGGCACCAAGTTCACCGTGTCGATCGAGGCTGCCGAGGGTGTCACCACCGGTATTTCCGCTGCCGACCGTGCGCGTACCGTGCAGGCCGCAGCTGCCAAGGACGCCAAGGCAGAAGACATCGTCAGCCCTGGCCACATCTTCCCACTGATGGCCCAGCCAGGCGGTACGCTGGCCCGCGCCGGCCACACCGAAGCGGCCTGCGACCTGGCGCGCATGGCAGGTTTCGAGCCGAGCGGGGTGATCTGCGAGGTGATGAACGATGACGGCACCATGTCGCGTCGCGCCGAGCTGGAAGTGTTCGCCGCCGAACATGGCCTGAAGATCGGCACCATCGCTGACCTGATCCACTACCGGATGATCCACGAACGCACCGTACAGCGTGTTTCCGAGCAGCCGATCGAGAGCGAGCTGGGCGAATTCAACCTGGTCACCTACCGCGACGCGGTGGAAGGCGACGTGCACATGGCCCTGACGCTGGGCAACATCTGCGCTGAAGAGCCGACCCTCGTTCGCGTCCACAACATGGACCCGCTGCGCGACTTGCTGCTGGTCAAGCAGCCAGGCCGCTGGAGCCTGCGTGCGGCCATGGCCGCTGTGGCCGAGGCAGGCAGCGGCGTGGTGCTGCTGCTGGGCCACCCGCTGGACGGCGACGTGCTGCTGGCGCACATCCGTGAAAGCGCAGGCGATGCACCGGCCAAAGTGCCGACCACCTACAGCACCGTTGGTGCCGGTTCGCAGATCCTGCGCGACCTTGGTGTGCGCAAGATGCGCCTGATGAGTTCGCCGATGAAGTTCAATGCGATATCCGGATTCGATCTGGAAGTTGTAGAATACGTGCCCTCCGAGTGACTTGAGGCGGCATTGACGCCCAGAGCTCGAGTCCAGACCCCTGCCGAGGCCGCTTGTATGCGGCCTCGCTCTTGAAGATGAGAACATCGAATGACCCTGAAGACCATCGAAGGTACCTTCATCGCCCCCAAAGGTCGCTATGCTTTGGTGGTTGGCCGCTTCAACAGCTTCGTCGTTGAAAGCCTGGTAAGCGGCGCCGTCGATACCTTGGTACGCCACGGTGTCAGCGAAAGCGAAATCACCATCATCCGTGCCCCTGGCGCGTTCGAAATCCCGCTGGTGGCACAGAAAGTCGCCCAGCAAGGCGAATATGACGCGATCATCGCCCTGGGCGCGGTGATCCGTGGCGGCACCCCGCACTTCGAATACGTGGCGGGCGAATGCACCAAGGGCCTGGCCCAGGTGTCCATGGAGTTCGGCGTACCGGTGGCCTTCGGCGTTCTGACCGTCGACTCCATCGAACAAGCCATCGAGCGCTCCGGCACCAAGGCTGGCAACAAAGGCGGTGAAGCTGCCCTGTCCGCACTGGAAATGGTCAGCCTGCTGGCGCAGTTGGAGGCCAAGTGATTAGCGACGAAAGCGATCGTTTCAACCCGCGCGATCCAAAACCTGCGGATGCCGGCAAGCCTTCCAAGAGCGCCAAGCGCCGTGAGGCACGCAAGCTTGCGACCCAGGCCCTGTACCAGTGGCACATGGCACAGCATTCGCTGAACGAGATCGAAGCGCAGTTCCGGGTCGATAACGATTTCACCGATGTCGACGGTGCCTATTTCCGCGAGATCCTGCATGGGGTTCCGGCGATCAAAGGCGAAATCGACAAAGCGCTGGAACCTTGCATGACCATGGCGCTGGAAGAGCTCGACCCGGTCGAGCTGGCCGTACTGCGCCTGTCCACTTGGGAGCTGATCAAGCGCGTCGACGTACCGTACCGCGTGGTGATCAACGAAGGTGTGGAGCTGGCCAAGGTCTTCGGTGCTACCGATGGCCACAAGTTCGTCAATGGCGTGCTGGACAAACTCGCTCCAGTGCTGCGCGAAGCAGAAGTCAAGGCGAACAAGCGCTGATCCTGGCGCTGCCGGCCCATGGGTGAGTTCGAGCTGATCAACCATTACTTCGCCGCCGCGCCTTGCGCGCAGGGCGGCGAAGGTGTGGCGTTGGGCATCGGCGACGATTGCGCCCTGCTCGGCCTTCCACCCGGTGAGCAACTGGCGGTGTCGACCGACACGCTGGTAGCCGGCGTGCATTTCCCAAGCGTCTGCGATCCGTTGCTTCTAGGCCAGCGCTCGCTGGCCGTGGCCGCCAGTGACCTGGCCGCCATGGGCGCGACGGCGATCGGCTTCACCCTCGCCCTGACCCTGCCCGATGTAGGCGCTGATTGGCTGGCGGCCTATGCCGAAGGGCTTGGCCGCATGGCTAAGCGGTGCCGCATGAGCCTGGTCGGGGGTGATACAACCCGCGGGCCGCTGAGTATCACCGTGACCGTGTTCGGCCGCGTACCGGCCGGCCAAGCGCTGCGCCGCAGCGGCGCACGGCCCGGCGATCTGCTGTGCGTCGGCGGCACGCTGGGCAAGGCGGCAGGGGCATTGCCGCTGCTGCTGGATGAGCGCGAGGCACCGGCCGAGCAGGCTGAGCCGCTGCTTGAGCATTACTGGTCGCCAATGCCTCAGCTTGGCCTGGGCCAGTTGTTGCGCGGCCAGGCCACGTCGGCACTGGACATTTCCGATGGCCTGCTCGCCGACTGCGGGCATATCGCCAAGGCCTCCGGTGTTGCGCTGGAGGTGAACCTGGAGCAGGTGCCAGTGTCTCCTGCACTGCAAGGCTTTCTCGGCCTCGATGGGGCACGGCTGGCGGCGCTGACCGGAGGCGACGACTACGTCCTGGCGTTCACTCTGCCACCTGCCGCGCTGCCCGGGCTCATCGACCGTGCCCCTGGCCAGGTGTACGTCATCGGCCGGGTGCTCGATGGCAAGGGCGTGACCCTGCGTGATGCGCTGGGCCAGGACATCACCCCGGTCCAACGGGGCTATCAACATTTTAGGGAGACACCGTGACCGACCACCCCAACCAGGTGCCAGCGGAGAACGTTCCGCCATCGGTCTGGCGCAATCCATGGCATTTCATTGCCTTTGGTTTCGGTTCCGGCACCTTGCCAAAAGCCCCAGGCACCTGGGGCTCGCTGGTGGCCATCCCATTCATTCCGCTATGGCAGATGCTCCCCGATTGGGGTTACTGGCTGCTGCTGGGCGTGACCATGCTGTTCGGTTTCTGGCTGTGCGGTAAAGTGGCCGAAGACTTGCGTGTGCACGACCACGAGGGCATTGTCTGGGATGAGATGGTCGGCATGTGGATCACCCTGTGGTTGGTGCCGGAAGGGTGGCAGTGGATCCTGGCTGGGTTCCTGATGTTCCGTTTCTTCGACATCCTCAAACCGTGGCCGATTCGCTGGATCGATCGGCATGTGCATGGTGGTGTCGGGATCATGCTCGACGATGTGCTGGCAGGTGTGTTCGCCTGGCTGGGGATGCAGGTTCTGGTATGGGCGGTAGGCTGAAACAGGGAGCGTTGGATGGCCGTGAGGACCGTACTGCTGGCAATGATGCTGAGCCTTGCCCCATGGGCCATGGCCGCTGAGCCGTTGCCCAAGCAGATCACCCTGGTCAGCGAAGAGTGGGTGGATTACACCAACGCCGATGGGACCGGTGTCGCCTGGGATGTGTTGCGCAAGGTCTTCGAGCCTGCCGGGGTTCATGTGGTAGCGCAAAGTGCGCCCTATAGCCGGGCGGTTGGCTTGGTAAAGCGTGGCGAAGCTGATGCCTGGGTGGGCTCCTACAAGCAGGAAAACGCCGACAACCTCTACCCCAAGTGGCACTTCGACATGGACCATATCTACGCCCTCGGCTTGGCCAGCAAGCCTGCGCCTACATTGGCTGCCCTCGGCCAGTATCGGCTAGCCTGGGTGCGTGGCTACGACTATGGCAGTTACCTACCCAATGTCAGCAACTACCGTGAAGTCCAGCGCCGTGACGGCATCTTGCCAATGCTCGAACATGAGCGGGTGGATTTTTACATCGACGCTAAAACCGAAGTCGATTACGTACTCGGCCAAACCTCGCAACCAGAGCGTTTTCGCAGCACCCACGTCGCCGAACTACCGCTTTACCTGGCGTTTTCCCGCACCGGGCAAGCACAGGCCTTGTGCGAGCTGTTCGACCAGCGCATGGCCGAACTGGTGCGCAGCGGTGAACTCAAGCCGATTTTCGAGCGCTGGAAACAGCCTTACCCGTTCTCGCCCCTCAGCAAGCCGCAGTGATGCTGGACGATGGCCCGTGCAAACATCGAACTTTTCGATGTTCAGGCGCGGTATTCAACGAGCGCACACCTGACGACCTGCTGATACAATCGGCACACGAGAAATTTCCTACTTATCCAGGAGCACAACGTGCCCGTCGTCTTTGTTGCCGCCTCGAAACTCCCGACTCCCTTTGCGACCTTCACCATGCATGGCTTTCTCGACGAAGCCACTGGCCGTGAGCACGTAGTGCTCAGCCTGGGTGATATCGCCGATGGCGAGCCGGTGCTGGGGCGTCTGCACTCCGAGTGCCTGACCGGCGATGCCCTTTTCAGCCAGCGTTGCGACTGTGGTTCGCAGCTTGAAGCCGCTTTACAGGCCATCGCCCGGGAAGGCCGTGGTGTGCTGCTGTACCTGCGTCAGGAGGGCCGTGGCATCGGCCTGTTGAACAAGATCCGCGCCTACGAGCTGCAAGATGGCGGCGCCGACACGGTCGAGGCCAACGAGCGCCTGGGCTTTGCCGCTGACCAGCGCGATTACGCCATGTGCCTGCCGATGCTTGAGCACCTAGGGGTTAAATCGCTGCGCCTGATGACCAACAATCCGCGCAAAGTCAAAGCGCTGACCGACATGAACATCAAGGTTGCCGAGCGCGTACCGCTGCACACCGGCCATAACCCGCACAACCGTTACTACTTGGCAACCAAGGCTGGCAAGCTCGGCCATATGCTGGGTAACGAACACCAGGGCGAGGTGCCCCAAGCGTGACCCGCAGCCAGGTCAAACGCCGCCTGGCGCTGGCCTGGTGGCAATACCTGGCGGTGGGCCTGGTGCCGCTGCCAATCATGGCCTGGGCATTCGGTGGGGGCGATGCCCTGATGCCGGTGCTAGCAATGCCGTTGTTCATTGCCGGCGCCGCTAGCATGTTCCTCAGCCTGCCGCGCTTCGGCGCGTACAAGCGGTCGCTGATCGCCACTTCCAAAGCGCTTGGCACGGCGCAGGAGCCTGCAGCCTGGATCAACCTTGCCCAGGTGCGGCGAATGGGCATGCTGTATGCCTGCTTCCCGGCCTGGGTCGGTGCGCTGTCAGTGCTGGTTGGGCTGGAAGCGGTGCCGCAGGTGCTGCTCGGGCTGTCAACGGCGGTGCTGCTATGTCTCTATCGCATTTCGCGTCATTTGGGCTGATGCGCTTTGTGCTTTGCCTGCTGGCGCTGCTGAGCGTTGGCGCACGGGCCGGTGAACCTTTGCGCGTGGTCAGCCTGGCGCCGTCGATGACTGAAGTGATGCTCGAGTTGCACGCTGAGGATTTGCTGGTGGGCTTGCTCGATGGCGGTGAGCGGCCGCACGCATTGCAGCAGCTGCCTTCGGTCGGGCGCCAGGGCCAGTTGAACATGGAAACCCTGCTCAGCCTCAAGCCTGACCTGCTATTGCTATGGCCCGGCAGCGTGCCCCCCGCCCAGCGCGACCAGCTTAAGCGCTTAGGCATCGCGACCTACAGCGCCGAACCTCATGACTTGAACCAGTTGCTCGAACAGATCCAGGCCATCGCCGTGCGTGTCGGGCGGGAGGAGCAGGGCCGGCGTTACGTGCAGGCCCTGGCTGAGCGCCTGCTGCAATTGCGCCAGCAGTACCGTCGCGCGCAGCCGTTGCGGGTGTTCTACCAGGTCTGGGATCGGCCGTTGTATACCCTGGGCGGGCAGCAGGTCGTCAGCGATGCCTTGGCGGTGTGTGGGGCACGCAATGTATTCGCCGACCTGGCCCAGCCGGCGCCGCAGGTGAATGTCGAGTCGGTTCTGGCGCGGGACCCGCAGGTAATTCTGGCGGGTGATCGCGCGCAGCTGGCGAGCTGGCGGGCCTGGCCACGCCTGAGTGCCGTGGCCGGGGACGGCTTGCTGGTGGTGCCGGACAAGGGCCTGGAGCGGCCCAGCGGCCAGATGATTGAAGCTACTGCCCGCCTGTGTGCGCTGCTGGCGGCTAAAGTGCCGGCGTCCAAGTGACGCTCAACAGCGCCGTACGGCCTTCTTCGCGGTAGCCATAGCTGGCACCGTCGAAGCTGTATAGCGCCCGGCTGTAATCCTTGGCCAGCAGGTTATCAAGCTTGAGTTCAAGTTTCAGTTCGTCGGTCGCTGCCCAGCCCGCACGCACGCCGAGCAGGCCGTACCCGCCCAGGCGATTACGGTTGGCCTCATCGTCGTAACTGGCGCTGACCGCCTGCCAGCTGGCACCCACAGCGAAGCGGTCGAACTGGCGATCCAGGTCCAGGCTCAGGGTGCGCCGGGCACGGCGGGCGAGGGTGTGGCCACTGTCGCGGTCCCGTGGGTCGGTCAGCGCCAGGGCCAGTTGGCTACGCCATTGCCCCCATTGCTGGTCGAGTGCCATTTCCAGCCCGTTGATCCGCGCCGCAGCTACGTTGCGGGGGATCGAGTCCTGGCCAAAGATGATTGCGTCGCGCAGGTCGGTACGGTACAGCGAGGTTTCCAAGCGGCTGTCGGGGCTGAGTTGGCTGCGCCACTGCAGCTCGTAGCTTTTCGAGCGCTCAGGCTTGAGGTCCGAGTTACTGTACTGGGGGTAATACAGATCGTTGAACGTCGGTGCACGGAAACCTTCGCTGTAGGACAGCAGCACATCGTTCTGCGCATTTACAGGCAGCGTGAGGCTGGCGCTCCAGGTGGTTTGCCCGCCGAACTGCTGGTTCTGATCGCGCCGTACACCCACCTCGGTAGAGAAGCCTTCGCCACGGTAACGGTGCTGGATGAAAGCAGCACGGTTCCAACGGCTGTCCTCACTGAAATCGGTGCTGCCGTGCACCCGGTCTTGGTACCAGTCGCCACCGAGTAGCAGGCTATGCCGCTCTCCCACCTCCAGGTCATTCTGCCAGGTGACTTGGTCGCGGTAGGTGTTGAATACAAAGCGCTCGTCGCTGAGCTTGTCGCGCTTATCGTCGCGGTTTTCGCTGTGGCCTAACTCCAGGCGCGAGTGCCAGAGGTCGCTGAGTTGTGCATCGAAGTAGCTACCCACGCTGCTGACGCTGAAGTCGGTGTAGGGCTCTTGGCCCAAACTCTGGAAGCTGACCGGGTCGAAGCGGCCGAAAGGGTTGTCGTACTCACTGCGTCCGTGGCTGTCGAGCACGTTCAAACCCGCCTCCAGGCGCTCGCCAAAGGTGTGGCTCAGGCTGAGGTTCAGCGACCGGTTACGGTACGCATCGTGATCGCCATCGCTGTCGAACGAAGGCCCGGTGGAGTCGATGCCGGCCGTTTCATCGAGGCTGGCACCCAGACTGAAGCGGGTGGCGTCGCCGCCGCCGGACAAACCCAGGCTGCGCTGAAAGGTCTGGTTGCTGCCCGCTGCCAGGCGCAGGCGCGGCTGCAGCCCTGGGCCACTGCTGCGGCGAGTGAAGATCTGGATCACCCCGCCAATCGCGTCGCTGCCATACACCGCCGAGCGCGAGCCGCGCAGCACTTCGACACGTTCGATCTGGTCGACATCGAGAAACTGCAGGCCGCTGTCGCCGGAGGTTGCATTGGCGATGCGCACGCCATCGACCAGCACTAGGCTCTGAGCAGCTTTGGTGCCCCGGATGAAAATGCCTGGAAGGCTGCCACGGCCGCCGGTACGGGCGACTTGTACGCCGGGTACGCGAGTCAGCAGGTCGGTGACACTGCTCGGTTGCAGGCGATCGATGTCGGCGCGGGTGAATACAGTGTTGGCGGCGCTGGTGGCGCTGCGAGATTCCGCCTGGCGGTTAGCGCTGACCAGCATGTCAGGCAGCTTGAGGGCGTCGTCGCGCTCGGCGGCCAGCACCTGCAAGGGCAGGCAGAGCAGTGGCGCGAAGGTCAGGATTTTCATGCACAGTCACATAGTATTCACGAGTCAACCAGACCCTACAGATGCCTGCAACGGCCTGTAGAGCCGGGTTGACCCGCCAATGGCCTCAGAGGCCGAGCCTGGCCATGCGAGCTTTGACCGAGGCCTCGATGCCAGCGGCATCCAGGCCGCACTCGGCCAGCATCTGCGCCGGCTTGGCATGCTCGACATAGATATCCGGCAGCCCCAGGTGCAGCAGCGGTTTGACCACCGCTTGCTGGGCCAGGAACTCACCCACCGCAGCCCCAGCGCCGCCCATGATGCTGTTTTCTTCGATGGTCACCAGCAACTCGTGGCTGGCAGCCAATTGCAGCACCAACGCCTCGTCCAGTGGTTTGACGAAACGCATGTCGACCACGGTGGCGTTGAGCCGCTCGGCAACTTGCAGGGCCTCGGCCAGCTGTACGCCGAACACCAGCAAGGCAACGTTTTCGCCTTGGCGGCGAACAACGCCCTTACCGATTTCCAATGGTTCGAGGTCACCACTGATCGGTGCATTGGGGCCCGTGCCACGGGGATAGCGTACCGCCGCTGGGCCATTGAACAGGTGGCCGGTGGTGAGCATCTGGCGCAGTTCGTTCTCGTCGCTTGGCGTCATCACCAACATGCCCGGGATGCAGCGCAGATACGACAGATCGTAACTGCCGGCATGGGTAGGGCCGTCTTCGCCGACCAGGCCGGCGCGGTCGATGGCGAACAGCACATCGAGGTTTTGCACCGCCACGTCATGAATCAGCTGGTCGTAGGCCCGCTGCAAGAAGGTGGAGTAGATCGCCACCACCGGCTTGCTGCCTTCGCAGGCCATACCGGCGGCCAAGGTCACGGCATGCTGTTCGGCGATCGCTACGTCAAAATACCGCTGCGGGTAGCGTTCGCTGAAAGTGACCAAGTCAGAGCCTTCCTTCATCGCTGGGGTAATGCCCACCAGGCGATTGTCGGTGGCCGCCATGTCGCACAGCCATTGGCCGAACACTGCCGAATACTTGGGGCCGCTGACCTTCTTCGGCGCCACTGGCTTGTCGACAGGTTCAAGCTTGGTGATGGCGTGATAGCCGATCGGGTCGAGCTCGGCCGGCGCGAAGCCTTTGCCCTTCTTGGTCACCACATGCAGGAACTGCGGGCCCTTGAGGTCGCGCATGTTGCGCAGCGTAGCGATCATGGTCGGCAGGTCGTGGCCGTCGATCGGGCCGATGTAGTTCCAGCCCAGCTCTTCGAACAGCGTGCCCGGCACCAACATGCCTTTGGCGTACTCCTCGGTGCGACGCGCGATCTCCCAGGCACCCGGCAGGCGCGACAGCACTTTCTTGCTGCCTTCACGCATGCTGGCGTAAGTGCGGCTGGAAAGGATCTTGGCCAGGTAGTTGGACAAGCCGCCGACGTTGCGGGAGATCGACATATCGTTGTCGTTGAGGATCACCAGCATGTCGGCGTTGACTTCCTGAGCGTGGTTCAGCGCCTCGAAGGCCATGCCAGCGGTCAGGGCACCATCGCCGATCACCGCGATAGACTTGCGCGCGCTGTTTTGCAGGCGGGCGGCAATGGCCATGCCCAGCGCAGCGCTGATCGAGGTGCTGGAGTGGCCGACGCCGAAGGTGTCGTATTCACTCTCGCTGCGGCGCGGAAAAGCGGCGATGCCGTCCTTCTGGCGCAGGCTGAGCATACGGTTGCGGCGCCCGGTGAGGATCTTGTGCGGGTAGGCCTGGTGGCCGACGTCCCATACCAGCCGGTCATCCGGGGTATCGAAGACGTAGTGCAGGGCGATCGTCAGCTCGATGACACCCAGGCCGGCACCGAAATGCCCACCGGTCTGACCAACGGTGTAGAGCAATTCCTGGCGCAACTCGTCGGCCAGGGTCTCCAGGTCGGCTTCGGCCAGCCGGCGCAGGCCGGCAGGCGTGTCAGCGCGGTCGAGCAACGGCGTGACCGGGCGTTCGCGGGGGATCTCTTGAAACGTCGTGGGCATCAGGCGAGTCGTTATAGGTGTGTTAAGACGCGGCAGTTTACCCCATTGTGGGAAAAGTGCCCATTCGACACGGGTTACGCGGGCGCTGCAGGGCCGGGTTTATCTTACAACGCGATGCTGAAATCACCATCGCATCCGCGGGTCAACCCAGCCCCTCAGGGCTTGAAGTCAGGCGTTAATGGCGGCGTTCGACGATATAGCGTGCCAACGCCCGCAGCGGCTCGGCATTTTCATCGAACCCTTGCAATGCGACCAGCGCCTGATCGCGCAGTTCGATGGCATAGGCTTTGGCGGCTTCGAGCCCCAGCAGGGCAGGGTAGGTCGGCTTGTCACGGGCGATGTCGGCGCCCTGGCGCTTGCCCAGGGTGGCGGTGTCGCTTTCTACGTCGAGGATATCGTCCTGCACCTGGAAGGCCAGGCCGACAGCCTGTGCATACATTTGCAGGGCATCGAGCTGCGCCTGCTCGGCCCGGGCACTGGCCAGGGCGCCAAGGTGCACGCTGGCTTCGATCAAGGCGCCGGTCTTGTGCCGGTGCATCAATTCCAGAGCCCGCTGGTCAAGCTTGATGCCCACCGAACCCAGGTCGATGGCCTGGCCGCCGACCATACCGGCAGGGCCTGCCGCTTTGGCCAGGGCCTGGACCATGGCCAGACGGGTGCCATCGGCCTGTGGGCTCAGGTGTGGGTCGAGCAGGGCGCTGAATGCCAGGCTCTGCAGGCCGTCACCGGCCAGAATCGCACAGGCTTCATCGAAGGCTTTGTGGGTGGTGGGTTGGCCACGGCGCAGGTCGTCGTCGTCCATGGCCGGTAGGTCGTCATGCACCAGTGAGTAGGCATGTATCAGCTCCACGGCACAGGCGGCGCCGTTGGCCTGCTCGGGCGGCGCGCCAAGGGCCTGGCACGCGGCGTAGGCCAGCAGCGGGCGCACGCGCTTGCCGCCGTTCATCACGCTGTAGCGCATGGCCGCATACAGGCGCTCCAGCTCTTTGGTCGGCGCGATGAACAGCGGTTCGAGCGCGGCGTCGACGCGGGCCTGGCAACTGGCCTGGTAAGCGCTGATCATGCTTCAGGCTCCGCATCGAACGGTTGCGCAGTGAGTTCGCCGTCGCGCTCCAGCAGAATTTGCACTTTCTGTTCGGCCTGGGCCAGGGCGCCCTGGCAATCGCGCGTCAGGGCGATGCCTTGCTCGAACGCCGCCAGCGAGTCTTCCAGCGACAGTTCGCCGTTCTCCAGGCGCTCGACCAGCGCTTGCAGGTCGGCGAGGGATTGTTCGAAATCGATGGAGGCTTTTTTGCGGGCCATGGCGACAGTCTCTGTGGCGGGTCTGAACCGCGCGACGTTAGCAGAGCGGGGCTGGGGGAGCAAACTTCAGCAGGCTGCGCAGCCCCCCATGCCCTGGTTCAGGCGATCTCGGCTTGCCGCTCCAGCATGGCCTCCCGGCAGCGGGCCAGTTCTTCGATGGTCAGCACCGGCAGGTTGTACTGCCGCGCATAAACAGCCACTTGTTCGCCCCGCGCCATGCTGCCATCAGGGTTCATCAACTCGCACAGCACCGCTGCCGGGCGCAGGCCCGCCAAGCGCGCCAGGTCGACCGAACCTTCGGTGTGCCCACGCCGGGCCAGCACGCCACCGTCACGGGCGCGCAGCGGGAACACATGGCCAGGGCTGACGATATGCCGATGCTCGGCAGTCGAGCGCAGCGCTGCTTCAATGGTGGTGATGCGATCTTGCGCCGACACCCCAGTGCTGACGCCCTCGGCTGCTTCGATGGTGACGGTGAAGCCAGTCCCATGACGGGCCTGGTTGTTCTGCACCATGGGGGCCAGCTGTAGGGCATCGACCGTGGCTTCGTCCAGGCACAGGCAGACGATACCGCTGCAGTCGCGGATCATCATGGCCATGGTCTGCAACGATAGATTCTCGGCGGCGGCGACGATATCGGCTTCATCTTCGCGGTCGTCATCGTCGAGCAGCAGCACGGGGCGCCCGGCCTGGAAGGCGGCGATGGCGGCGGACACATTAGGGAATTGCTGGTGCAGCAAAGGGGACATGAAACGCTCCTCGTAATGGATCGATGAACGTCTCGGGGCGAACCAAACGCGCGCGCAGGGGCGCCCGGATGGCCCCTGCCTGACGCCTTCTTTCATCCGGACTATGACCGTCGGCTCTGGAGTCGCACCAGATCTGCTGACCCTCGGCATGGCCGAGGCGCTCGCGGGCTTATCTTTCGATTTACCGCCGGTGGGGACTTTCACCCCGCCCTGAAGACCGGCCAAGCATACAGTACTGAGCCGCCCGACAGGCAAGCTGAGCTTCTACGACTTTTGGCAAGCGCCACCCGCGCCGCGCAGTTGTGGAGCAAATACGCGATCAGCCAAGGCCCGCTGAATGGGCTGGCCATTGGTGGCGGTGTTTCGGGAATGAGCTATTTCTACTCTGAAAACGGCGGGGTGCGTATCAATGCGCCGGGCTATGCCGCTGTGGACGCGATGCTGTTGTATCCGGTGAGCTCGACGCTTACGGCGACGTACAACATTAACAACCTGTTCGATCGGGATTACCTGTCGCGGGTGGGGTCGACTTCGACATTCAACTTCTTATGGGCCATCTCGAAGCATGATGGTCGGGGCGCGGTATGACTTCTAAGTTCAGAAAATTCCCGTTGTTTGTAGTCCATTTCTGAATTAGCTTCCTACCGCCTTTGGGCCATTGCGGTGGTGTATCTGGCGGCTTAGTGTGATCCGGTCGTTGCCAAATCAGCGACCGGGTCTGCAAGCCCGATCAGACGCTCAGTACCGCTATCCGAGTTGCATGAAGTCAGCTTCGGTTAATGGTGGCTGCGTGCGGGAGATCTTCGGATCTGCCGGTTCTCGTCTGTCCGGTCTTGCAGACCCGCACGTAGCCGCCACCCATCAAATGCAAGTGATGTCGTGGTGCTCCCTTCTGATACAGACGAGATTACACCATGCTCAAAATTGTCCCCGACCCACCCCACGATATTCATTCCCTTGAAGACACTCTGATCCAAGCCACGGAGTACGCCCTATGCGCGACGACTGTGGTGCATCAGGCATTGCTGCTGCAGCCCAAGTCACCGGCATCGATCCTGATGATGGCCTCGATGCATGAGATTGAAGCGCTGCGGGCTTTGCTCGAATCAGCGTTGATCCAGGTGCAGATGCCCACAGGGCCTCGCACCTTGCACTAAGCCTCAGTTGATGTACCGGCTGCTCGGCGCTCATGGTGGGCACGCCCGGTTCCACAGCTACAGCGCAGGCCTTCGGTCTGAGGCGATCTCTGTGGGGGCGGCCTTGCCCGCGAAGAGGCCAGATCAGGCAAGAGAGATTTAAGGGATATTGAACAGTGACTACAGGCACCGCCCCATGCACTCCCGGCAAGACCATCTTTTACCAAGGTGAGAACCAGACCCACCCATTGTTCCGTATAGAGCCCGGCATCCCGTGCCGCGATGCCCGCGAGCAAGCCTCGGAACTGATGGGCTATGTGCGCGAGCTGACCATCCTCGGTCTGATGGAAGACAAACCGATGATGATCTGGGCCTCGCACTACCTGAGTGCGATGGCAAAGGCGCTGATGGATGATGCGGAACTGGGGATGAGGGACTGAGCGTCGGGCATTAAAAAGCCGGCTTGTGGCCGGCTTCTCGGGGACGCTTCCGACTAATTTATGGTAAGCCGCAACCGCCTTAACTGGATGGCCATCAAGGGCCTGAAAGAGAGGGCAAACGATCGTGTGGAGCGTTGCCAAGCCCTCTGGAACACGGCTTGCACCGGCCGGGGCTGAATGTGCCGCGTAGCATACAAGGGCCGGCGCGGTATGCCCAGCAAAAAATCGGCCCAGTGGCGGTCATTCGGGGCGGCGTTGGCGGTAATGGGACCAATGGAAGACCCAGCCCAGGACTGCGAGCTTCTGCGCTTCACGCTCCAGCGGTGTGTAACGTTCCACCGCGTCACGGGGGTTATGGCTATGCAGGCACAAGCTGTTACGTACGCCGACGCTAAGGCAATTCACCCTGAGCCTGCCATTGTGCAGCAGGGCATAGATCTCGCCATCCACCACCTGTTTGTAGCTCAGGTCGATCGCCAGAATGGCGTCGCGTGGTATCCATGGCGCCATGTTGGCGGCTGGCATGGTCATGCAGATGGCGTTATCCACAGGTACCGCCAATGCGAGCAGGGCTGATGCAGGCATTGCCAGGTAGTGATTGTCCAACGCGGCCAATTGGCCACCGCGCAGCTCATGAAGTGGCAGTTGCACCAATGGGGCCGATGGTTCCGGCATCAGGCCGGGTGTGGTGGTGGGGGTTGTCTGGGGGGAGTAAAGGCGTAGCAGCGAGGGCGGATGCTTGGGGCCTTCGCCAGTCTGCAACCAGCGGCGTTGTACGCAGAACAGTTCGGCGATTTCATCGAGGCGGGCAATGGGGATGCCGCGGATGAACCAGTTATTGATGTGCTGCGACGTCACGCGGCGTTGAGCAGCGAAATCTGCGGGAGTCAGGCCACATTCTCTGAGAAGGGCTTTCAGGCGGTCACCGGATCTGTTCATGGCTCAGAGTGTAGCGGCCTGTTGCCAGTAGCGAAATGAACGCGATGTTGACGCGATAAGTCGGAAAAATCTCCGATGCAGGCCAAAAGCGTAGGATCGTGTAGGATTTTTTACCCACTTGCCAACGGGCAAAAAAAACCTCGCCTGAGCGAGGTTTTTTCAGCACTACGGTATCAGCCTTTGTAGGCGGCGACCGATTTGGTGATCGCAGCGCGGGCGGCGTCGGCGCCTTCCCAGCCTTCGATCTTGACCCACTTGCCCTTCTCCAGGTCTTTGTAGTTCGCGAAGAAGTGCTCGATCTGCTGGATCAGCAGGGCCGGCAGGTCGGTGTATTCCTTGACGTCTACGTACAGCTGGCTCAGCTTGTCGTGAGGCACAGCGATGACCTTGGCGTCGCCGCCGCCGTCGTCGGTCATGTTCAGTACGCCGACCGGGCGGGCGCGGATGACCGAGCCTGGGGCTACTGGGTAAGGAGTGACAACCAGCACGTCCAGCGGATCACCGTCATCGGCCAGGGTGTTCGGAATGAACCCGTAGTTGGCTGGGTAGAACATCGGGGTGGCCATGAAACGGTCGACGAACAGGGTATCGCTGTCCTTGTCGATTTCGTATTTGATCGGCGCGTGGTTGGCCGGGATTTCGATGGCGACGTAGATGTCGTTCGGCAGGTCTTTACCAGCCGGAATCTTGCTGTAGCTCATTGGGCAGTGCCCCCGTGTTTGCTCAAAAAGTGGCGGCGATTATAGGCATATTCCACACCGCCATGCCACGCCTGGCCTGATGTGCGGGCCCATCACCCGTGGTGTTCGCGGTACTCAGGGTGCTCGGCTTGCAACCGGGTCAGGCGGGCCAGTGGATCCTGCCGGTAGAATTGCGACAGTTGCCGATACACCTGTGGATAAGCCTGGTGCAGCAGGTCGGGTGCAGTGAAGAAGTATTCGCTGGTAACGGCAAAGAATTCTGCGGGGTTTTCTGCTGCATAAGGGTCGATGGCCGTTTGTGCATCGGGGTCAGCGTCCAGCTGGCGATTGAGGTCGTCATAGGCCTGCTGCATGGCGGCTGCCCAGTCCTGTACGTGCATATCAGGGTGCAGTGGCGGCAGGCCGTTGGCATCGCCATTGAGCATGTCGAGCTTGTGCGCCAGCTCGTGGATCACCAAGTTGTAGGCTTCCCAGCCACCACTGGCCAGCACACCGGCCCAGGCCAGGATGATTGGCCCCTGCTGCCAGGCTTCACCACTGTGCTCGGCATCCCACACATGCTCCACGCCACTGGCGTCCCGGTGGCGCTGCGGGCTTTTGAAGTCATCGGGGTACAGTACGATTTCGTGAAAGCCCTGATACCAGTTCAGCTCACCCAGATGCAGCAGCGGCAACTGGGCTTGGGCGGCAAGAAACAGGCGTTGTTCATCGTCGAGCTCGACCCCAGGCAGGGTGGTCAAATGCTTGTCGAGCAGGAACAGGATGCAGGCCTCGCGCAGCCACTGGTCTTCGGCCTCGCTGATGCCATCGAGGATCGGCAAGCGATCGCGGATCGCCTGCCATTGCCGTGGTTCGATCGGATAGCGTGCCAGGGTGCGCTTACGCCGCCAGGCGCTGAAAGACCACATGGTTGCTATCAGTGAGCCTTGGCGGTGCGACCCAGGCGGCCACGCAGCAACCCGAGGATCATTGGTACCAGCGAAAGCACGATGATGCCAACCACCATCAGCGACAGGTGCTGTTTGATGAACGGCACATTGCCGAAGAAGTAGCCCAGGGTTACTAGGCCGCCGACCCACAGTAGCGAGCCAGCCACGCTGAAACCCAGGAAACGCGGGTAGTGCATATGCGCGATACCGGCCACGAACGGGGCGAAGGTGCGCAGGATGGGCAGGAAGCGCGCCATGGTCACGGTCTTGCCGCCGTGGCGTTCATAGAAGTCGTGGGTGCGCTGCAGGTAGTCGCGGCGGAAGATCTTCGAATTGGGGTTGCTGAACAGTTTTTCGCCCGTGGTACGGCCGATGATGTAATTGGTGCTGTCGCCCAGAATGGCTGCGGCCATCAGCAGCCCCGCCAGCAGTACCGGGTCCATGCCCCCGCCGGCGGCGACGGCGCCAGCGATGAACAGTAGCGAGTCGCCCGGCAGGAATGGCATCACTACCAGGCCAGTTTCGCAGAAGATGACGGCGAACAGGATGGCGTAGATCCAAGGGCCGTAGTTGGTGACCAGCAGATCGAGGTAGGCATCGAGATGCAGGATTAAGTCCAGCGGGTTGAATTCCATGTACAACACCTGTGTTCTTGACCCGCTTGACGGGCATGCGATGACGGACAATGCCCTGGGCGACGGCATGATGACCTGTCGGCAGGTAATATTTCATACACGACAGGTCGGGGCATTATACGGCGAAGTTGCAAATCTGCCTGTTGAGTTTGTAGCGGGGGGTTACTGCGCGAACCCGCTGCGGTCCTTTCGCGGGTGATCCCGCGAGCAGCTCGGTTACAGGTCAATCCTGACTGATCGGCAACACGTAGCTCTCGAACTCGGTGTCCTTGCGAAAGCCAATGGACTCATAGGTCTTGCGAGCCGCCTCGTTGTTGGCACTGGTCGACACCCGCATGCGCACAGCCTGGGTATCTTTGGCCATTTTCTTGGCCTCGCGCATCAGGTGGTCGGCGACCAGCATGCGCCGAGAGTCCTCGGCAACGAAGATATCGTTGAGTATCCACACGCGTTTGAGCGACAGCGATGAGTAACTCGGGTACAGCTGGCAGAAGCCAAGCAACTTGTTGTCGTCGTCATCCGCCAGCGCAAGATAAATGACCGACTCGTCGCGTTTGATGCGTTTTTCCAGGAACGCACGTGAGCTATCAGGATACGGAAGCTGCCCATAGAACTCGCGGTACCTGACGAACAGTGGAGTCAGCAGATCGAGGTGTTGCAGGGTTGCCTTGATGATGCGCATGTGCGGCCCTCAGAGTCCATTTGGGGAAACAGCGGAATGCCCGCAGCGTTCATGGGGATGCTGCCCCATTGCTGGCCGTCAGTGCAATCGGCCCTGCGTGACAGATTCGTTAACGCTCACCGAGCAGGAAGTTACCCCGCGCCGTAGTTGCGTGTTCGCTGTCGATGCTATGGACCTCGGCTTCATCCTTCAGATTCACTCCGGAAAGCTGGCGCCGGCACGCTTCGCGCATCAGGTATAGCAAGCGGTGGGCTGCCATGCCGTAACTCAGCCCCTCCAGGCGGATATTGGAGATGCAGTTGCGGTAGGCATCTGTCAGGCCGACTTTAGGTCCATAGGTGAAGTAAAGCCCGAGGCTGTCAGGCGAGCTGAGCCCTGGGCGCTCGCCAATGAGCATCACCGTCATGCGCGCGCCGAGCAATTGACCGACTTCGTCGGCCACCGCAACCCGCCCTTGCTGCACCAGCACCACAGGGGCGCTGCTCCAGCCGTCGGCTGCGGCCTGCTCCTCGAAACGCGTTAGAAAGGGCAGGGTGTGGCGGTGTACGGCCAGCGCCGAGAGGCCATCGGCAACCACGATTGCCAAGTCGACGCCGCCTGAATGGGCCATGGCGTGTTGGCGCAGGCGTTCGGCCGATTCATCGTTCAGTCGCCGCCCCAGGTCTGGCCGTTGCAGGTACTGGTGGCGATCGGCGGCGGCGCTGTGCAGCACCAGGCTGTCGCGGCCTCGGTCTTTGAGCTGTTCGCTCAGGGCGGCGTGGTCGAACGGCAGGTGTACCGCGTCGCGGGCTTGAGCGTGGGCGAACTGGAAGTCCAGTTGTGCCCCTGTGGGCAGGCTGGTGCCGCTGCGGCCCAGGGCGATGCGTGCGGGCGTCAGCTCGCGCAGGGCCAGCCAGGGGCTTGGTGGGGTCGTGGAGGGAGTCGGGTCTGCCATGGTTAAACTCCTATGCCAGCTGTGCCAAGGCCTGGCGGAATGCCGGCGGCAGGTTGTCGCCAAACCGCACGCGGCCATCGGCCTGGGTGAAGATACCGGTGCGTTGCAGCCAGGCTTCGAATTCCGGCCCAGGCTTCAGGCCCAAGGTCTGGCGCGCGTACAGCGCGTCGTGAAATGAGGTGGTCTGGTAGTTGAGCATGATGTCGTCAGAGCCTGGGATGCCCATGATGAAGTTGATCCCAGCCACGCCCAGCAGGGTCAGCAGGGTATCCATGTCGTCCTGGTCGGCTTCGGCGTGGTTGGTGTAGCAGATGTCGCAGCCCATCGGCACGCCCAGCAGCTTGCCGCAGAAATGGTCTTCGAGCCCGGCGCGGATGATCTGCTTACCGTTGTAAAGGTATTCGGGCCCGATGAAGCCGACCACGGTGTTGACCAAAAACGGTTTGAAGTGGCGGGCCACGGCGTATGCGCGGGTTTCGCAGGTCTGTTGGTCGACCCCATGGTGAGCGTTGGCCGACAGGGCGCTGCCCTGGCCGGTTTCGAAGTACATGAGGTTCTGCCCCAGGGTGCCGCGTTTGAGCGACAACCCCGCTTCGTACCCTTCCTGCAATACGTTAAGGTTGATGCCAAAGCCGGCGTTGGCCGCCTCGGTGCCGGCAATCGACTGGAACACCAAATCCAGCGGCACCCCTCGGTTGATTGCCTCGATCGAAGTGGTGACGTGGGTGAGCACGCAGGCCTGGGTGGGGATGTCGTAGCGCTGGATGATGGCGTCGAGCATTTCCAACAGGGCGCAGATCGAGGCAATGCTGTCGGTGGCCGGGTTGATGCCGATCATGGCATCGCCGTTGCCGTAGAGCAGGCCGTCAAGGATGCTGGCGGCAATACCTGCCGGCTCGTCGGTCGGGTGGTTGGGCTGCAGGCGCGTCGACAGGCGCCCGCGCAGGCCCATGGTGCCGCGGAACTGGGTGACCACGCGGATTTTCTGCGCTACCAGCACCAGGTCCTGTACGCGCATGATCTTCGATACCGCTGCAGCCATTTCCGGGGTCAGGCCTGGCGCCAACGCACGTAGGCTTTGCTCGTTGGCTTCATCGCTGAGCAGCCAGTCACGTAGGCCACCCACGGTGAGGTGGCTGACGGGGGCAAAAGCCTGGGCGTCGTGGGTGTCGAGTATCAGCCGGGTGATCTCGTCCTGTTCGTAGGGGATCAGCGCCTCGTTGAGAAAATGCGTCAGTGAAATGTTCGCCAAGGCCATTTGCGCGGCCACCCGCTCGCCGTCGTTGGTAGCGGCGACGCCAGCCAGAAAGTCGCCCGAGCGAGCCGGGCTGGCCTTGGCCATCACGTCCTTGAGGCTATCGAAGCGGTAGACCAGGTTGCCTACCGTGTGTACGAAACTTGCCATACAGAATCTCCAGAGCCGCGGGCTTGCCCGCGGCAGGTAGCCGCGATCAGTGCAGTGCCTCTTCGGCCTTTTGGATCGCTGCGAATTCCTCTTCCGGTGTGCCCGCAACCAGGTGGTGGCGGCTGTAGAACGCAAAATAGGCAATCAGTACTGCATAGATCACCGCCGCGCCAATCACCACCCGTGGGTCCACCAGGAAGCCTGCGACCACAGCGATGCAGGCCAGCACCAAGGCCAGGCCCGAGGTGAAGATGCCGCCGGGGGTGCGATAGGGACGTTCCATTTTCGGCCGGCGGATGCGCAGGGTGATGTGCGCAGCCATCATCAGTACATAGGACAGTGTGGCACCGAATACCGCCACCAGGATCAGCAGATCACCCTGGCCGGTTAGCGACAGCGCAAAGCCGATGATGCCCGGAATCACAAGGGCCATTACCGGGGCCTTGCTCTTGTTGGTTTCCGACAGTTTGCGAGGCAGATAGCCGGCACGTGACAAAGCGAAGATCTGCCGCGAATACGCATAGATGATCGAGAAGAAGCTGGCGATCAAGCCGGCCAGGCCGACCAGGTTGACGAAGCTGCCCATCCAGGTGGAGCCGCCATAGGCTTTGGCCAGCGCTTCGACCAGCGGGTTGCCGGAGGCCTTGAGTGCTTCGGAGCCTGCCGCGCCTGGGCCGATCACCAGGATCAGCAGGGCGAAGGCCAGCAACACCAGCATGGCGCCAATCAGGCCTCGAGGCAGGTCGCGCTTGGGGTTCTTGGTTTCTTCGGCAGCCAGTGGCACACCCTCGACGGCAAGGAAGAACCAGATGGCATAGGGGATGGCCGCCCATACGCCGACATAACCGAACGGCAGGAAGCTGCTGGCGCCCACGGCGCCCGTCTGGGCGATGTCGAACAGGTTGGCTGCATCAAAATGGGGCACCATGCTGATCAGGAACACTGCCAGTGCAATGGCGGCAACGGCGGTGATGATGAACATCAGCTTCAGGGCTTCGCCCACGCCGAAGATGTGGATGCCGATGAACACGATGTAAAACGCCAAGTAGATCATCCAACCGCCGATGCCGAACAGCGATTGGCAGTAAGCGCCGATGAACACGGCGATGGCAGCGGGTGCGATGGCGTATTCGATGAGGATCGCCGTGCCGGTCAGAAAGCCACCCCAAGGGCCGAATGCGCTACGGGCAAAGCCATAGCCACCGCCTGCGGTGGGGATCATCGAGGACAGTTCGGCCAACGAGAAACACATGCACAGGTACATGGTGGCCATCAGCAATGTGGCGAGGAACATACCGCCCCAACCGCCCTGGGCGAGGCCGAAGTTCCAGCCGGCATAGTCGCCGGAAATCACATAGGCAACGCCCAGGCCTACCAGCAGTACCCAGCCGGCGGCGCCTTTTTTCAGTTCACGTTGCTGGAAATAGTCTGACCCGACCTTCTCGAAGTCGACGGAAGACCCTGCCGGCACACCGGCGGATTGATCGCTTGGCATAGTTTCACCTGTTTTTTTTCTTGGTGGCCCGAAGGTGTCCGAGCCGATGGTGATGGGTACTGCAGGAAGCGAGCCAGAGCGGTCGAGGCCGCCATTTCGGCGGCCCCTCTGCTCGATTTTAGAAGAAGCCCAGCGGGTTGATGTCATAGCTCACCAGCAGGTTCTTGGTCTGCTGGTAGTGGTCGAGCATCATCTTGTGGGTTTCACGGCCGACACCGGATTTTTTGTAACCACCGAACGCGGCGTGCGCCGGGTACAGGTGATAGCAGTTGGTCCATACGCGGCCAGCCTTGATGCCGCGGCCCATGCGGTAGGCCCGGTTGATATCGCGGGTCCATACGCCAGCACCGAGGCCGAATTCGGTGTCGTTGGCAATTGCCAGGGCTTCGGCTTCGTCTTTGAAGGTGGTGACGCTGACCACCGGGCCGAAGATTTCTTCCTGGAACACGCGCATCCGGTTGTTGCCTTTGAGCAAGGTCGGCTGGATGTAGTAACCGGTGGCCAGCGAGCCTTCGAGTTTTTCCACCTTGCCGCCAGTGAGCAGCTCGGCGCCTTCCTGCTGGGCGATGTCGAGGTACGAGAGGATTTTCTCGAACTGCTGCTGCGAAGCCTGGGCGCCGACCATGGTGTCGGTGTCCAGTGGGTCGCCGCGCTTGATCTGCAGCACCTTTTTCATCACCACTTCCATGAACTGCGGGTAGATCGACTCCTGCACCAGCGCCCGCGATGGGCAGGTGCACACCTCGCCTTGGTTGAAGAACGCCAGCACCATGCCCTCGGCGGCTTTGTCGATGAAGCTGGGTTCGGCCTGCATGATGTCTTCGAAATACACGTTGGGCGATTTGCCGCCCAGTTCGACGGTGGATGGGATGATGTTTTCGGCAGCGCATTTCATGATGTGCGAGCCGACCGGCGTGGAGCCTGTGAATGCGATCTTGGCGATGCGTTTGCTGGTGGCCAGCGCTTCACCGGCCTCGCGGCCATAGCCCTGCACCACATTGAGCACGCCCTTGGGCAGCAGGTCACCAATCAGCTCGACCAGTACGGTGATGCCCAGCGGCGTCTGCTCGGCCGGTTTGAGCACCACGCAGTTGCCGGCGGCCAGTGCCGGCGCAAGCTTCCAGGCGGCCATCAGGATCGGGAAGTTCCACGGGATGATCTGCCCGACCACGCCCAGTGGCTCGTGAATATGGTAGGCCACGGTGCTTTCGTTGATTTCGGCAGCGCCGCCTTCCTGGGCACGAATGCAGCCGGCGAAGTAGCGGAAGTGGTCCACCGCCAGCGGGATATCGGCATTGAGGGTTTCGCGGATGGGCTTGCCGTTGTCCCAGGTTTCGGTAATGGCCAGGGCTTCCAGGTTCTGTTCGATACGGTCGGCGATTTTCAGCAGAACATTGGAGCGGTCCTGCACCGACGTGCGGCCCCAGGCGTCGGCGGCGGCATGGGCGGCATCCAGCGCTTTATCGATGTCTTCGGCAGTGGAGCGAGGGAATTCTGCGATTGGCTGGCCATTGACCGGGGAAGTATTGGTGAAGTACTCACCCTTTACCGGAGGAACGAACTCACCACCGATGAAGTTGCCGTAGCGGCTCTTGAAGGAAATCTTCGCGCCTTCGGTACCGGGATGTGCGTAACGCATGGTGTGTCTCCTGGCTGTTATGTTTGTTGAGGAGTTGAAAAGCGTAGAGCAAAGGTTGGGCCAGTGTGGTCCGTGCCTGTGTAATCAATGACTTGGATCATGCTCTGGCCCTGCGCCGCAGTACGCTGTACCAGGCTTGGCACGCCCTGGCGTGACACTTTGTGCCGTTTGCGACACGTTGTGGGCAGGCACGTTGCAAAGCCTGCGCGGGTGGAGGATGCTGGGGTGAGTCTCTATCTGCGGAGAACAACAACAAATGCAGAGCAATGCATTCAGCCTTCATGCCCAGCAGGTGCATACCGTTGCCCGTGGCGAAGCAGGCAGTGACCCCTCCATTGCGCGCTCATGGCTGCGTTGCCTGGAGGACTATCACCTCGACCCGTCGGTGATCGAGGCGCCGGTGGTGCTCGAACATGGCCGCCTGCTCGAGAGCCGCGAACGCATGCGTCAGGTACTGAGCATCGCCGGCAGCGAGATGAACAGCCTGCATCAGCAGCTGTCCGGCGCCGGCCACGCGGTGTTGTTGACCGATGCCCGCGGGGTGATCCTCAACTGTGTCACAGCGCCTGGCGAACGCCGCGATTTCGAACGCGCAGGGCTGTGGCTTGGCGCAGATTGGAGCGAGGCGCGCGAAGGCACCAACGGCATCGGCACCTGCCTGGTCGAGCGCCAGGCCTTGACCATTCACCAGAATGAACACTTTCGCGGCCGCCACACCGGGCTGACCTGTTCGGCGAGCCCGGTCTTCGACCCTCACGGCGAGTTGCTGGCGGTGCTCGATGTGTCTTCGGCGCGGCCGGATGTATCGCGCCAAAGCCAATTTCACACCATGGCGCTGGTCAACCTTTCGGCGAAGATGATCGAGAGCTGTTACTTCCTGCGCCATTTCGAGCAGCAGTGGTTGCTGCGCTTTCACCTGCAGGCCGAGTCGGTCGGCCAGTTCAGCGAAGGGCTGCTGGCATTGGACGGTGATGGCCGCATCTGCGCGGCCAATCAAAGTGCCTTGAATTTGCTGGGCAGCGTGCGCGGCGGTTTACTGGGCAAAGGGCTGGACAGGTTTTTCGCATGCAGCCACGACGAGCTGTTCAGCCGTGCCACACCCGGTGCCAGTACTGTCTGGCCGTTGCAGACCCGTGACGGGCGGCAGGTGTTCGCGAGCTTGCGCGGTCAACCCCGTGCGCCGCAGTGGGCGGTGCCGGCCAGCTTGCCCGAGCCCAGGCCCGCCGCGCAGCCGGCTATCTGCCTGCTGGACCCGGCCTTGCAAAACGACTTTCAGCGCGCAGTACGGGTGTTCGAACGCGATGTGCCGCTGCTGCTGCGCGGCGAAACAGGTTGCGGTAAGGAGGCTTTCGCCCAGGCGGTGCACCAGGCCAGTCAGCGTCGTAGCAAGCCGTTCGTGGCGGTTAACTGTGCGTCGATCCCTGAGAGCTTGATCGAGAGTGAGCTGTTCGGTTATCGCGGTGGCAGCTTCACTGGGGCGCGCAAGGAGGGCATGCGTGGCAAGTTGTTGCAGGCCGATGGCGGCACGTTGTTGCTGGACGAAATCGGCGACATGCCCCTTGCCTTGCAAACCCGCTTGTTACGGGTGCTGGAAGAACGCCAGGTGGTACCGATCGGCGGCGAGCCGCACGCTGTGGATGTGCGCATCATCAGCGCCACCCACCGTGATTTGCTGGAGCGGGTAGCGCAGGGCAGTTTTCGCGAAGACCTTTATTACCGGCTCAATGGGCTGGAATTAACCCTGCCTGCAGTGCGTGAGCGTACTGACAAGGAGGCGTTGCTGGATGTGCTGCTACGCCAGGAGGCGCACGGGCAGGTAGTGAACCTGGCAGCCGATGCCCGTCGGGCCCTGCTGGACTTCGCTTGGCCGGGGAATGTGCGGCAGTTGCGCAATGTACTGCGAACCTTGGTCGCGCTGTGTGACGGCAGCTGTGTCAGGTTCTCGGACCTGCCTGCCATCATTCGTGCCAATCAGGCCACTGAAAAAGCGGCCTTTCCTTGCGAAACGCCCCGGTCGGGGTATCGATCCACAGGTAGTGGCACCGAGGTGCTGCAGGACGCTGAGCGTGAAGCCCTTATAGCTACCTTGGAGGCAAAGCACTGGCACCTGACCCGGGTCGCCGAGCACCTGGGCATCAGCCGCAACACCTTGTATCGAAAACTGCGCAAGCACGGCATCAACCGGGGCGCCTGAGCAAAACACCGGGTGCGAATTCTCGCGCCCTGGGCTACCCTGCCTCGATGTTTTGCGAGGTCGACCATGCATATTCACATTCTCGGTATTTGCGGCACTTTCATGGGTTCGCTGGCGGTGCTGGCCAAAGAGCTCGGCCACCGTGTCACCGGCTCTGACGCCAACGTCTATCCGCCCATGAGCACCCAGCTCCAGGCCCAGGGGATCGAGCTGACCCAGGGCTATGACCCCGCTCAGCTGGACCCGGCGCCAGATCTGGTGGTCATTGGCAACGCCATGTCTCGGGGCAACCCGGCAGTTGAGTATGTACTGAACAAGGGCTTGCCCTATGTGTCCGGCCCGCAGTGGCTGGCCGACCATGTGCTGCAGGGCCGCTGGGTGCTGGCTGTAGCGGGCACTCACGGCAAGACCACCACCAGCAGCATGCTGGCCTGGGTGTTGGAGCATGCCGGCATGAACCCAGGCTTTTTGATCGGCGGTGTGCCGCAAAACTTCTCGGTGTCGGCGCGCCTGGGCGACACGCCATTTTTCGTGGTCGAAGCCGATGAATACGACAGTGCCTTCTTCGACAAGCGCTCGAAGTTCGTGCATTACCACCCGCGTACCGCAATCCTCAACAACCTTGAGTTCGATCACGCTGATATCTTCCCGGATCTTGCGTCCATCGAGCGACAGTTCCACCATCTGGTGCGTACCATTCCCAGCGAAGGTCTGGTCATTCACCCCACCACCGAGCAGGCCCTGGAGCGGGTGATCGGCATGGGCTGCTGGACGCCTGTGCAAACCACCGGGGAAGGGGGGCAATGGCAGGCTCGCCTGCTCAGTGCAGACGGTTCGCGTTTCGAGGTGCTGTTCGACGGTCAAGTCCAGGGTGTAGTGGACTGGGCGCTGACCGGCCAGCACAACGTCGCCAACGCCCTGGCCACGCTGGCCGCCGCTCGCCACGTAGGGGTCGCGCCAGCGCTGGGCATCGACGGGCTGAGTGCCTTCAAAAGCGTCAAGCGGCGCATGGAGCTGGTTGCGCAAGTGCAGGGCGTGACCATCTACGACGATTTCGCCCATCACCCAACTGCCATTGCCACCACCCTCGACGGCCTGCGCAAGCGCGTCGGCGAGGCACCTGTTATCGCCATCATCGAGCCGCGCTCCAACTCCATGAAACTGGGCGCGCACCGTGACGGCCTGCCAGAGAGTGTCAACGATGCCGACCAGGTGATTTGGTACGCGCCGGCCAATCTGGGTTGGGACCTGGCCGGCACCGCAGCGCAGTGCAAGGTGCCAAGTGTGGTCGCCGACAGCCTCGAGGCGATCATCGAGCGGGTCAAGGGCCAGGCCCGCCCAGGCACCCATGTAGTAATCATGAGCAATGGCGGTTTCGGTGGTCTGCACGGCAAACTGGCCGAGGCGCTGAAGTGAGCGGGCCGGAACGCATCACCTTGGCCATGACCGGGGCCTCGGGGGCGCAGTATGGTCTGCGCCTGCTCGATTGCCTGGTGCGCGAAGACCGGGAGGTGCACTTTCTCATCTCCAAAGCCGCGCAACTGGTAATGGCCACCGAAACCGACGTTTTGCTGCCAGCCAAGCCACAGGCCATGCAGGCGTTTCTGACCGAGTACACGGGTGCTGCCGATGGGCAGATCCGCGTTTACGGCAAGGAGGACTGGATGGCGCCGGTGGCTTCGGGTTCGGGCGCGCCGGCAGCGATGGTGGTGGTGCCGTGCTCTACCGGCACGTTGTCGGCAATCGCCACCGGGGCCTGCAACAACCTGATCGAACGTGCCGCGGACGTTACGCTCAAGGAGCGTCGACAGTTGATCCTCGTGCCGCGCGAGGCGCCGTTCTCGACCATTCACTTGGAAAACATGCTCAAGTTGTCACAGATGGGCGCTGTTATTTTGCCGGCAGCGCCGGGTTTCTATCACCAGCCGCAGACCATCGATGACCTGGTCGACTTTGTGGTGGCGCGCATTCTCAACTTGCTGAGCATCCCGCAGGACATGCTGCCGCGCTGGGGTGAGCATCATTTCGGGGCTGATGATTGAGGCGCTTGGTAGTGGCGGCGTTGGCGGTCGGTTTGCTTGGGGGCTGCGCCACGGTGCGCACGCTCAATGCCAACAAGCCTGGAGCTCCGTTGGTTTATGCCGGCACCCGACTGGACCTGTATGTCATCAACGGCGGTTGCTGCCCCAAGGACCGCTTCGGGGCCGATGCTCCAGGTTATCCACAGCTCGATCTGCCCGGCAGCATGTTGCTGGATACACTGTTCCTGCCGCTGTCATTGCTGACAGCGGCAGGGGTGGGGGTTCAGGCTACAGGGGGGTTGTAGGCTATTGCTTGCCTAGCTTGCGCAGTTCGTCGGACTCCACAATCCGGATACCGTCTTCTTCTTCCAGCGCCAGGCGCCAGAGGGCTCGCGCCAACGTGCAGGCTTCGATGCCGCGATATTTACCTGGCATCAGCCTGGCGAAGGGTGACGCCAGTCGCTCGCCCAGCCGAGGTTGTATCCGTTCGCCCAACAACAGCGACGGGCGCGCGATGGTCAATTGGGGCCAGTCCTGCGCTTTGAGCGCTTCTTCCATTTCGCCCTTGACCCGGTTGTAGAACACAGAGGATTTAGGGTCTGCCCCAAGCGCACTGACCACCAGCAGATGCCGCGCACCCATCTCCCGGGCGCGCTTGCTGAACGCCACCACCATGTCCAGGTCCACCGCGCGAAATGCCTGTTCTGAGCCTGCCTGCTTCAGGGTGGTGCCCAGGCAGCAATAAGCAATATCGACACGGCCGCCCAGTTGCGGAAGAAAAACCGCTGGATCACCTACTGGGTTTTCAAGGTGCGGGTGCTCGGCCAACGGCCGGCGGGTCGGGGCCAAAACGCGGCTGATGGTGGGCTCGTTGAGCAGGCGGTCGAGCAGATGCTCACCGGTGAGGCCGGTGGCTCCGGCAAGCAGGACATGCTGAGGCGTCAAATACATGATGTCTCTCCCTTGTTACACACAAGCTTAGCGCCTGGCAGGTTTTTTTTCCTGTGGCGGCGCTTTGGCCTGTGCTGCATTACGCAACGCTTCCTCGGCCTGGTGCTGACGAAGTTGCTGCCAGTGCGCCAGTACTGCGGGCGGTGCCCATATCTGAGGTTCGGAGGCTTCGAAACCTTCTCGTCTTTCCCGTTCGGCAACACTGGTGCGCGCGAGTTCGAACGCTTGTTTGAGGTCGTCGGTCTGGTTCAGCGCCTGGGCGAACAAGGCATCGCCGAAGTAGGTGAAATCAGCCTCTTCCGAGCAGCCGAACGAAACCCGATCAGCACGAGCGGCTGTCATGATCAGGGTGCGCTCATCCTTCAACGGGGCGATATAGCCACCTGAATAGCAGGCGGAGATGACGATTATCTTGTCGCGGTCTTTAAGCGGAGCTAGGGCACTGGCCAATTCGTCAGCGGACAGGTCAGCCAGTTGCAGACGCGGCTGGTCGAGCACCAGCTGGTGGTCCTGGCTGCCGTGGCTGGTCAGGTAGATGAAGATCAGGTCTTGCTGGCTGCTGCGCTCGGCCAAGGTACGGGCAGCACGGGTCAGGTTCTCACGGGTCGCCATGGGGCGAGTAGCCATCTGGTCGCGATGATTGACCAGGGTGATCTGCCCGCGAGCACCGAACCGCACTTTGAGCAGGTTGCTGACATAGTCGGCTTCGCGCAGGAACACGCTTTGCTGGCCATCGCCAGCCAGCACCAGGCTATACAACTGCACTGGGGGTGCCGAGCGGGGCACCTGGGCCATCGCTTCATTCAGTAGGCGGCCCTGGTTGAGCAGGGCCAAGTCCAGCGGGTCGGGCAGCAGGTTGCCGTTTTGATCACGTACACGCACGCCATTGACCCAGAAGCCGCTCTGGACCTGGCCATTGGGCAGGGTCAGCTTGCCATGGCCCTGGTAGGCGTCGCTGTCGAAACCCCCGACATACTGGCTGCCGTCGGGCATCTGCAGGCTGCCTTGGCCAGACAGGCGCCAGTCGACGAAGCTGCCTTTGTAGTGGCTGCCGTCGCTGCCGAGTAATTCGCCTTCGCCGACCAGGGATCCATCCTTGAAGTCACCAATCCATACGTCGCCATCAGCGTTCTCGTAGCGGCCTCGACCTTCGAGGCGGTTGTCCTTGAATTCACCGATGTACTGCTCGCCTTCGACACTGTCGTAGGTGCCACTGCCTTGCAATTGGCCATCGACGAAGCGGCCGCTGAACCGGTTGCCGCTGGCATCGCTGCGCACGCCCGCGCCATTGGGCTTGCCTCGGGCGAACAGGCCTTGGTAGCGGCTGCCGTCGGCCAGTTCCAACTCGCCTGCGCCATCGTACTGGTCGTCCTTGAACTGGCCGCGGTAGCTCTGATCCACCTGTTTGAGAGTACCTTCACCGTCACGCCGACCGTGGCTGAAGGTACCCGCATAATGGCTGCCGGGGGTGGTGAGTTCACCCAAGCCGTGGAACAGCCCTTTGTCGAACTGGCCCCGGTAGACCTCACCATTGCTGCCGTGCCACTCGCCCTGGCCATGCCACTGGCCATCCTTGAAATTGCCCGCGTACCAACTGCCGTTGGGGTAGTCGATTCGCCCAGCCCCCTGGAGCAAACCATCGATCACCTGGCCCCGATACCGCCCGCCATCGGGCAGGCGGGCGTCAGGCGGGGTCAACGACTCTCCATCGCCACAGGCAGTGAGCATCAAGGTCAGGGCGATGGGGAGCAAGGGACGCATGGCGTAATCCGGGCAAAAGATCTGCCGAGTATGCCGCAGATTTTGGGGCGCAGGTATCGGTGACTGGCCTTGGGTCAGACGAAACAGAGCGAGAGCGGTTCAGCGATGTAGGCGGGCTTGTCTTCGCCTTCGATCTCCAGGGTAGCGGTGGCTTTGAGCAGCCATTGCCCTGGTTTTTTTTCGGTCACTTGCCCCAGGTCGACCTTCAGCCGCACCTTACTGTTGACCTTAACTGGCTGGATGAACCGCACGCTGTCGAGCCCGTAGTTGACCACCATCTTCAGCCCCTCAGGAAGCACCAAGATGTCTTCCATCAACTTGGGGATCAGCGACAACGTCAGGAAACCGTGGGCAATGGTTGTGCCGAACGGGGTGTTTGCGGCCTTCTGCGGATCGACATGGATGAACTGGAAATCACCAGTGGCCTCAGCGAAAAGATTGATGCGCTGCTGGTCGATGATCAACCAGTCGGAGCGTCCCAGCTCTTTTCCAACGTACTTTGCAAGTTCGGTTACCGGTACATAGGGCATCGCGACTCTCCAAGTTGTCATTTGGTACGCGCGTACAAGATGAGCACGGCGAATCGTTTCAGTCAAGGAACCCCAATTTGGCGAATGTCGGCTTACAGGCAGTGCGTGCTTATAATGGCCGGCATGCTTGAAGGAGATGGTTATGCTGTTGCGTGGTTTGACCTGGCTGGTGTTTTTTCAATTGCTGGGTACTGCACTCAATCATTTGTGCGTGCCGATTCTGCCTGGCCCGATCATCGGCCTGTTGCTGCTGCTGGTATTTCTCATGGCCCGCGGCGAGGTCGGCAAGCCCCTCAACGAAGCTGCCGGTAGCCTGCTGCGCTATTTGCCGCTGCTGCTGGTGCCGCCGGCGGTGGGGGTGATGGTGTATGCCAAGGACATCGCCGCAGACTTTTGGGCGATCGCCGGTGCGCTGTTGATTTCCTGCCTTGCGACGTTGGCGTTCGTCGGTCTGCTGATGCAGAAACTCATCAATCGCCAGCATGGCAGGCATAAGGAGCAGTCATGATGCTCGACTGGCAGGGCGCGGTTAACGCCGTCATCCACCATCCCTTGTTCGGTATCGGTATCACCCTGGGCGCCTATCAGATCGTGCTGGCGGCGTTCGAGAAAACCCGTTGGATCTTTCTGCAGCCGGTGCTGGTTTCGATGATGCTGGTGATTGGCGTGCTGTTGAGCTGCGGAATCAGCTACGCCGAGTATCGCAAGAGCACCGAGATCATGAATATTCTGCTCGGGCCTGCGACAGTAGCCTTGGCGGTGCCGCTGTACCTGAACCTGAAACGCATCCGGCAGCTGTTTTGGCCGACCTTTACTACGCTGGTAATCGGAGGCCTGTTCGCCACGGTCTGTTGCCTGCTGCTGGGCTGGTGGTTCGGTGCCGAGCACATGATCCTGATGACCATGGCACCCAAGTCGGTCACTTCGCCGATCGCCATGTTGGTGGCCGAACAAATTGGTGGTGTGGCGGCGCTGGCAGCTGTGTTCGTGTTGATCACCGGTGTGATCGGGGCGATCTTCGGCCCGGCGCTGCTGACCCGGTTGGGCGTGCACAGCCCGGAAGCGCGTGGCATGTCGCTGGGCGTGACCGCCCATGCCGTAGGCACTTCGGTGGCCTTGCAGGAAAGTGATGAGTGCGGCGCCTTTGCCGCGTTGGCGATGAGCCTGATGGGGGTGGCCACGGCGGTGTTCCTGCCGTTGGCAGTCAGCCTGGTGGCTTGAGGAGTTGTGATGACGCTACCGCTGTTTCCGCTCAATACCGTGTTGTTTCCAGGTTGCCTGCTGGACCTGCAGATCTTCGAGGCGCGCTATCTGGACATGATCGGCCGCTGCATGAAGCAAGGTACCGGCTTTGGCGTGGTCTGCATCGTCGAAGGCGAGCAGGTCGGTAAAGCCCCACCGGTGGTGGCTTCGATTGGCTGCGAGGCATTGATCCGCGATTTCGTCCAGCAGGAAAACGGCCTGCTTGGCATCCGTGTGGAAGGTGTGCGGCGTTTCGAACTGAGCCAGACCGTGGTGCAGAAAGACCAGTTGCTGGTCGGCGAGGTGAACTGGCTGACAGAGCACCCAGACAGTCCGCTCACTGAGCATGACGATGACTTGCTGGCGCTGTTGGTGGCGCTGGGTGAGCACCCGATGGTCGAGTCGCTGGACATGCCGCGGGACGTCGATGGTCGCCAAGCCTTGGCCAACCAGCTGGCGTACTTGCTGCCGTTCGTTGAAGAAGACAAGCTCGACCTGTTGGCGATCGGCTCGCCTGGGCAGCGACTGGAAGAAATCCAGAAGCTGCTTGAGCGGATCCAGGGTGAACTGTTCGCCTGAATGGGTGCGGTGCGCTGCACTGGCCTCAATATTGGTAACGGAGTAAGGCGTGAGGCAGCGAATGCATGGCGAAAAACGCCAGCAACGCGATGCACGCCGGCAGCACTAACCACCACACCCGCAAAGGCATTGCCGTCAGTGGTTGGCGGTTTTGCACCAGCGTCAGGCTCAACGCACACACGCAGCAAGCCAGCAAAGCCCCTGCCAGGATGTCGGTTGGCCAATGCACCCCCAGGTAGACCCGCGACAAGGCAATCGCCAGTGCCGGGATGCAGCCCATCATTACCCAGGTCAGGCGCAGACGCGCAGGCATGCCGCGCCCTGCCAGCACCGCCAGGGTCAGGAAGAATGCGAACGACGCCGAACTGTGGCCGCTGGGCATGCTGTAAGTGGTCAGCGGCTCGCTCAGCACTTCTGGCCTGGCCCGGGCGAACAACCATTTCAGCGAGCCATTGGCCAATGCCGTGCCGATCAGCGTGCCCCCTGCGAAAAGGGCATGGCGCCACTGCCGCGCCAGTAACAGCAGACCCGTCAGCAGGCCGCCCAGGAAGAATTGAGTCTTGAAGTCGCCCAGGCGGGTCACGATGACCACCGCGCCGTCGATGGCCTTGCTGCGATGCTCTTGCACCAGGGTCATTACACCTTGGTCAAATTCGTGCAGATAAGGCCAGCCAAGGAAAACCCCGGTCAGCGCAATGAAACTAAGCCCCGCGATCAGCCGAGTACCGTGGCGCTGATCGCGCATGCTGCTGTTGAGGCTCAGCCCGATCAAGGCCGCCAAGGTCCCCGCGATGATACCGGCATCCAGCCAGAAGCCTTCTGGCAGTGGCAGGCGCATGGCCGCGCCGGTCGCCCAGCCTGGCAGCAGGTAAGCGACCGACCAGCCAGCGCCGGCCACCAGGCTGACCGCGATGAAGCGCGGCAGCGGCATGTCGAACATCCCGGCGACCATCGGCAGCATTGGCCGCAGCGGGCCGATGAAGCGGCCTACCAGTAGGCTTGCGATGCCATAGCGCTGAAAGTAGCTCTCGGCACTGCCGATCCACTCTGGGTGATGGCGCAGCACCGGTAGGCGGCGGATGTTCTGATGAAAGCACTTGCCGATGGTGTAAGACAGCGCATCACCCAGCAGGCCGCCGAGGAACCCCAATAGTAAGGTTTCCCCCAGGCTGAGTGCGCCACTGCCTGCCAGCACGGCCACCGCGAACAGCAGCACCGTGCCCGGCACGATGATGCCGGCGATGGCCAGGCATTCCACGCACGCCACCAGAAAGATCGCCAGACCGAGCCACTGAGGGTTGGCGCTGAGCCAGCCAGTGATGCTGTCGAGCCATTGGCCCATGTTTCAGCTTCCTTGTTCGAGGATGAAAAAGTCTTGCCCTTCGAGCTGGCCCCGGCGCAGCGGGTTCCGCGTGCAGAAGCGGGCGAAAGCGGCGTCGATGAAGCGATACGGCAGGTGCTCGTCGCGCCCCTGGGGGATGCCCAGGCGTGGCGCCTGGATGATCTGCGGCACAGGGAGCGCGCAGTCTTCGACGTAAAGGCGTTGAGGGTCAAAGCGTTGTCCGTCCCAGTGCGGCACTTTCAGGCCCAAGGCCTTGCACAGCAGGGTCTGCCCGCTGCAAAGGCGCTCGGCTGGGCGCAGGTTGCCGCTGGCATCGGGGTTGTTCAGTTGCATCTGCGCCAGGCTGTCGGCGCCTGAGATGGCATCGACCCAGGGGTAGGCAGATTTTATCAGTACCGCGTTGCCTGGGCCGTGGGCGCTGAAGTTGAGCGAGTCTCCGCCGCGGGCGTAATACATGTAGATGTGCCCGCCATCGAGGAATAGCGCCTTGCGTTTTTCGGTGTAACCCAGCGACGCGTGGCTGCCTTTGTCGGTCAGGTAATAAGCTTCGGTTTCGATGATGCGTGCAGCCAGCCACAGGTTGCCATGGCGATGACGGATGACTTTGCCTAGCAACGCCTTGGCCAAGGTCTGGGCGTCGCGGTCGAAGAAACTGTCCGGTAAGGCGCGGGCAGGGCAGGGGGCTGGTGCTGACATGCTGGCGAGTCGTGACTATGAAGGTTGTGATGATAGCAATGATTGGCTTAATCGAGGCTGAACCGAGACGGTTCGAGACGTGCAGTTACATCTTTCCTATGGAAACTTACACGCCATTTTCTACCATCCGCCACCCGCCGCTGGGCGTATACCTGCGCGGCAGTTATAATCAGCCGATTTCCCCTTCGCCAAGACACCGAACCGATGACTGAGTCCGTTCTTGACTACATGACCCGCCTGGGTCGCGCCGCCCGCCAGGCCTCTCGCGTTATCGCACGTGCCAGCACCGCGCAGAAGAACCGCGCTTTGCAAGCTGCCGCCGATGCGTTGGACGCCGCGCGCGCCGAGCTCGCTGAAGCCAACGAACGGGACTTGGCCGCAGGCCGTGCCAATGGCCTGGAGCCTGCGCTGCTGGACCGTCTTGCGCTGACTTCGGCTCGGATCGACGGCATGATCACCGGCCTGCGCCAGGTGGCCAGCTTGCCAGACCCGGTGGGTGCCATCCGCGACATGAGCTACCGCCCGTCGGGCATCCAGGTTGGCAAGATGCGTGTACCGCTGGGGGTGATCGGGATCATCTACGAGTCGCGCCCCAACGTCACCATCGATGCAGCCAGTCTGTGCCTGAAGTCCGGCAATGCCACCATCCTGCGTGGCGGCTCCGAGGCCATCCACTCCAACCGCGCCATCGCAGTGTGTATCCAGCGTGGCTTGGCTGCTGCAGGCCTGCCTGCTGCCGTGGTGCAAGTGGTCGAGACTACCGACCGCGAGGCGGTTGGCGCGCTGATCAGCATGCCCGAGTTCGTCGATGTGATCGTGCCGCGTGGTGGCAGGGGCCTGATCGAGCGCATCAGCCGCGATGCTCGCGTGCCGGTCATCAAACACCTGGACGGCATCTGCCACGTCTATGTGGCTGAGCACGCCGAGCTGGACAAGGCGTGGCGCGTGGCATTCAACGCCAAGACCTACCGCTACGGCATCTGTGGTGCGATGGAGACCCTGCTGGTCGACCAGCGCGTGGCCGAAGCCTTCCTGCCGGAAATGGCTCGCCGCTTCCAGGACAAAGGTGTCGAGTTGCGTGGCTGCAAGCTGACCTGCGCATTGATCGACGCCAAGCCAGCCAGCGAAGACGACTGGCACACCGAATACCTCGACGCGATCCTCTCGATCCGTGTCGTCGAGGGTTTGGACCAGGCCATCGAACATATCAACCACTACGGCTCTCACCACACCGATTCGATCATCACCGAGCACCAGGGCCAGGCCCGTCAGTTCATGGCTGAGGTCGACTCGGCATCGGTGATGCTCAACACGCCGACCTGCTTTGCCGATGGCTTCGAATATGGTCTGGGCGCGGAGATCGGCATTTCCACCGACAAGCTGCACGCCCGCGGCCCTGTCGGTCTGGAAGGCTTGACCTGCGAGAAGTACGTGGTGATCGGCGACGGCCAATTGCGCGGCCAGGAGTCCTGCTGAGTTGAGCAAGGCCCAGGCAGTCCGGCGCATCGGCATTCTTGGCGGTACTTTCGACCCCGTGCACATCGGCCACCTGCGCAGCGCGCTGGAAGTGGCCGAGTTCATGGCGCTCGATGAGCTGCGCCTGTTGCCCAACGCCCGCCCGCCGCACCGTGATACCCCCCAGGTAGCGGCACAAGACCGCCTGGCCATGGTTCGCGAAGCGGTGCAGGGCGTCAGCTGCCTGAGTGTCGATGCTCGTGAACTGGAACGCGACAAGCCGTCGTACACCATCGACACGCTGGAGTCGGTGCGCCTGGAGCTCGGTCCCGACGACCAACTGTTCTTGCTGTTGGGCTGGGATGCCTTCTGCGGCCTGCCCACCTGGCACCGCTGGGACGAATTGCTGCAACACTGTCATATCCTGGTGCTGCAACGCCCGGATGCCGACGTTGAACCCCCTGACGAGTTGCGCAACCTGCTGGCTGCGCGCTCGGAGAGCGATCCCACCGCCATGTCCGGCCCGGCGGGGAATATTTCGTTCATCTGGCAGACGCCGCTTGCGGTGTCCGCTACACAGATCCGACAGCTGCTGGCCAGCGGCAAATCGGTGAGGTTCCTGGTGCCGGACGCCGTACTGGCCTACATCGAGGCGCACGAACTGTATCGTGCCCCTAACTGACGGTGCCCGAGGGCGCCTCATCCAAACGAGTTGAAGAGTTTTTTATGAGCAAGCAGAAAATCAATGGCGAAGAACTGGTCAAGCTGACCATCAGCGCCCTGGAAGACGTCAAGGCCCAGGACATCCAGGTCATCGACGTGCGCGAAAAGCACAGCCTGACCGATTACATGATCATTGCCACCGGTACCTCCAACCGCCAGATCAACGCGATGCTGGAAAAGGTCCGTGAGTCGGTCAAAAAACAGGGCGCGCAGCCTCTGGGTGAAGAAGGCAAGGGCGACAGTGATTGGGTACTGCTGGACCTGAACGACGTCATCGTTCACATGATGACCGCTGCAGCTCGCCAGTTCTATGATCTGGAGCGCCTGTGGATGGGTGCCGAGCAAAGCCGTGCCGCCGATGCCAAGCACCACAGCCCGGAAAACGCCAGCGACTATTTCACCGACAAGCTCAAAGACCGGGAATAAGGAAGCGTCGTGCGTCTTCGCCTGATCGCGGTCGGCTCGCGCATGCCCAAATGGGTCGAGGAAGGCTGGCATGAATATGCCAAGCGCCTGCCCCAGGAGCTGTCGTTGGAGCTGGTGGAAATCCCGCTCAATACCCGTGGCAAGAATGCCGATGTCGCCCGCCTGATCCGTCAGGAGGGCGAGGCCATGCTGAGCAAGGTTCAGCCAGGGGAACGCATCGTAACCCTCGAGGTCCATGGCAAGCCCTGGAGTACCGAGCAGTTGGCGAGCGAGCTGGACCGCTGGCGCCTGGACTCACGCACGGTGAATTTGATGGTGGGCGGCCCGGAGGGGCTGGCGCCTGAGGTCTGTGCACGCGCCGAGCAGCGCTGGTCGCTATCGCCGCTGACCCTACCGCACCCGTTGGTAAGGATACTGATCGGCGAGCAGATCTATCGCGCCTGGACAGTCTTGTCCGGGCACCCTTACCACAAATGAGCCTGTAAGCAGTCCGATGTCGCAGCCGATCCGTCTCAAGGACCACGAGAAAGACGCCCGCCTGGTGCGTAACCGCGTCGTGGTCGGCGCGGTGGCGGTGATGCTGCTCATCTGCGTGCTGATTGCGCGGTTGTATTACCTGCAGATCATCCAGTACGACTATCACTCCACGCTGTCGGAAAACAATCGGGTGCATGTGCAGCCCATTCCGCCTACCCGTGGGCTGATATTCGATCGCAATGGCGTGATCATCGCAGACAACCGGCCAAGCTTCAGCCTGTCGATGACCCGCGAACGTGCAGGCAACTGGCAGGAAGTGCTGGACACCATCGTCCAGGTGCTGGAGCTGACCCCAGATGACCGAGCGCTGTTCGAAAAGCGCATGAAGCAGGGGCGTCGGCCATTCGAGCCTGTGCCTATCCTGTTCGAGCTCAACGAAGAGCAGATCGCTCGGGTGGCGGTCAACCAGTTCCGCCTCCCAGGGGTAGAAGTGGTCGCCCAACTGGTGCGTCATTATCCTCAGGGTGCGCATTTCGCCCATTCGGTGGGTTACGTCGGGCGGATCAACGAAAAAGAGCTCAAATCGCTCGACCCTGTGAATTACAGCGGCACCCACCATATCGGCAAGACCGGCATCGAGCGCTTCTACGAGCCAGAGTTGCACGGCCAGGTGGGTTACGAGGAAGTCGAAACCAATGCCCGCGGCCGTGTGCTGCGCGTGCTCAAGCGTACCGACCCCAAGCCTGGCAAGGACATCGTGCTGAGCCTGGATATCAAGCTGCAGGAAGCCGCCGAGGCCGCCCTGGGTGGCCGGCGTGGCGCCGTGGTAGCGCTCGACCCGCGCACCGGCGAAGTACTGGCCATGGTCAGCCAGCCCAGCTTCGACCCCAACCTGTTCGTCACGGGCATCAGTTTCAAAGCCTACGCCGAGCTGCGCGACTCGATCGACCGGCCGCTGTTCAACCGTGTGTTGCGCGGGCTTTACCCCCCAGGCTCGACCATCAAGCCTGCGGTGGCCATCGCAGGCCTCGACAGTGGCGTGGTCAACGCCAGCAGCCGGGTGTTCGACCCTGGTTATTACCAGCTGCCCAACTACGATCACAAATACCGTAACTGGAACCGTACCGGTGACGGCTGGGTGGACCTGGATACCGCAATCATGCGCTCCAACGACACCTACTTCTACGACCTTGCCCACAAGATGGGCATCGACCGGCTCTCCAGCTACATGAACAAATTCGGCATCGGCCAGAAGGTTGCCCTGGATATGTTCGAGGAGTCGCCGGGCCTGATGCCATCGCGTGAGTGGAAGCGGGCAACGCGCCGTCAGGCCTGGTTCCCGGGTGAAACCTTGATCCTCGGGATCGGCCAGGGCTACATGCAGGCAACCCCACTGCAACTGGCCCAAGCCACCGCGTTGATCGCCAACAAAGGCGTGTGGAACCGCCCACACCTGGCCAAGACCATCGAAGGCCAGGCGCCGCTGGACCCCAACCCTATGCAGGACATCGTCCTGCGTGACAAGTCCGACTGGGCCAAGGTCACCCACGGTATGGAACAGGTCATGCACAACGCCCGCGGTACTGCGCGCAAGGCTGCGGTCGGCGCCCAGTACCGCATTGCCGGCAAAAGCGGCACCGCCCAGGTGGTGGCGATCAAGCAGGGCGAGAAGTATGACCGTAACAAACTCCAGGAACGCCACCGCGACCACGCGCTGTTCGTGGCCTTCGCCCCGGCTGACGATCCGAAGATCGTGGTCTCGGTGATGGTTGAGAACGGCGAGTCGGGCTCTGGCGTTGCCGCCCCTGTGGTGCGGCAGATCATGGATGCCTGGCTGCTCGATGAAAGCGGCCGGCTCAAGAGCGAATTCGCGCCTGCCACCGTCGCCCAGGAAACGGCCCAGTGAAGAACAATTTCGATCGCATGCTCTCAAGCGAGGACGTGATGCGTCGACGCGCCAGCTTCCTGCAGCGCATCCACATCGACGGCCCCTTGCTCATCATCCTGCTGACCCTCGCGGCCGGCAGCCTGTTCGTGCTCTATTCAGCCAGTGGCAAGAACTGGGACCTGCTGCTCAAGCAGGCGACTTCGTTCGGCATCGGGCTGGTTTCGATGTTCGTCATCGCCCAGTTGGAACCGCGCTTCATGGCGCGTTGGGTGCCGTTGGCGTACCTGGTGGGGGTGTTCCTGCTGGTGGTGGTGGATGTCATGGGCCACAACGCCATGGGTGCCACGCGCTGGATCAACATCCCCGGGGTGATCCGCTTCCAGCCTTCGGAATTTCTCAAGATCATCATGCCGGCGACCATCGCCTGGTACCTCTCCAAACGTACCTTGCCGCCGCACCTGAAACACGTGGCAATAAGCCTGGTGTTGATCGGAGTGCCATTCATTCTTATCGTCCGGCAACCTGACCTGGGCACGGCGCTGCTGATTCTCGCCTCCGGCGCTTTCGTGCTGTTCATGGGTGGCCTGCGCTGGCGCTGGATTCTCAGCGTGCTGGCAGCAACGGTGCCTGTAGCGGTGGCGATGTGGTTCTTCGTGATGCACGACTACCAGAAGCAGCGCGTTCTGACCTTCCTGGACCCCGAGAGCGACCCCCTGGGTACCGGCTGGAACATCATCCAGTCGAAGGCTGCGATTGGCTCCGGTGGCGTGTTTGGCAAGGGGTGGCTGCTGGGCACCCAGTCACACCTGGACTTTCTTCCGGAAAGCCACACCGACTTCATCATCGCGGTGCTCGGCGAAGAGTTCGGTCTGGTGGGTATCTGTCTGCTGTTGATCGTCTACCTGCTGCTGATCGGCCGTGGGCTGATGATTACTGCCCAGGCGCAAACGCTGTTCGGCAAGTTGCTGGCTGGCAGCTTGACCATGACCTTCTTCGTTTATGTGTTCGTCAATATCGGCATGGTCAGTGGCCTGCTGCCCGTGGTGGGCGTGCCGCTGCCCTTCATTAGCTATGGCGGAACTTCGTTGGTGACGCTGCTGTCAGCGTTTGGCGTTTTGATGTCGATCCACACGCACCGCAAATGGATCGCCCAGGTTTGAAAAAGGTGAAGAATTTGATGCAAACAGTGCGTAACTGGGCTGCCCGTTGTGTGCCGTGGTTTGGTGCGGTGGGCCTGTTCGGCGCTGTACAACTGGCCCATGCCGGCGACTACGACAACTCGCCGCAGGTGGCCGAGTTCGTGGGCCAGATGAGCCGTGACTACGGTTTTGCCCCCGAGCAATTGATGGGCGTGTTCAAGGAAGTGCAGCGCAAGCAGTCGATCCTCGATGCCATCTCCCGCCCTGCCGAGCGGGTCAAGCCGTGGAAGGACTACCGGCCCATGTTCATCACCGACGCCCGCATCGCCCGCGGTGTCGACTTCTGGCGCCAGCATGAGGCAGTTCTTGCCCGCGCCGAGCAGGAATATGGCGTACCTGCGCAATACATCGTCGCCATCATTGGTGTCGAAACATTCTTCGGCCGCAACACCGGCAACTTCCGCGTGATCGATGCCCTGTCGACCCTGGGCTTCGACTACCCGCCCCGTGCCGAATTCTTCCGCAAGGAACTGCGCGAGTACCTGCTATTGGCTCGCGACGAGCAACTCGACCCGCTGACGCTCAAAGGTTCCTACGCCGGCGCCATGGGCCTGCCGCAGTTCATGCCCAGCAGCTTTCGCAACTACGCTGTGGACTTCGACGGCGATGGCCACATCAATATCTGGAACAACCCCGACGATGCCATCGGCAGCGTAGCCAACTACTTCAAGCGCCATGGCTGGGTGGCAGGCGAGGGTGTGGTCAGCCGTGCCCAGGTCAGTGGCTCGCAGGCAGACCTTGGCCTGACTACCGGCATCGAACCTGTTAAAACCGTCGGGCAGTTGCAGGCCCTGGGCTGGTCGAGCCATGATGCGTTGCGCGATGATCTGCCGGTAACCGCGTTCCGCCTGGATGGCGAGAACGGCCCTGAATACTGGATGGGCCTGAAAAACTTCTACGCGATCACTCGCTACAACCGCAGCGTGATGTATGCCATGGCGGTGCATCAGCTAGCTCAACAGCTGGTCCAAGTACGGGGCGTCAAGTAATGCGCGCAATCTTCTCAGCCAACACCTTCAAGCTGCTGACCTGCATGGCCGTCGGCATGCTGCTGGTCAGTTGCTCCTCTAGCCGGCCGACTTCCCAGAGCAAGGGCAACGTCGTCCGTGCCCAGCCTGGCCTGGACATCAACCGAGCCCACAAAGACGGTGCACCCTGGTGGGATGTGGATGTCAACAAGATCCCCGATGCCACACCAACCGTTCACACGGGGGCCTACAAGGCCAACCCCTACACCGTACTGGGCAAGACCTACTACCCGATGCAGGACGCGCGCAACTACCGCGCCGAAGGTACGGCTTCTTGGTATGGCACCAAGTTCCACGGCCAGAACACCGCCAACGGCGAACTCTACGACCTGTACGGCATGAGTGCGGCGCACAAGACTCTGCCCTTGCCGGCCTATGTGCGGGTCACCAACCTGGCCAATGGCCGCAGTGTGATCCTGCGGGTCAATGACCGTGGGCCGTTCTACTCGGATCGCATTATCGACCTGTCTTATGCCGCGGCGAAGAAGCTAGGCTATGCCGAGATCGGCACCGCCCATGTGCGAGTCGAGGGTATCGACCCGCAGCAGTGGTGGGCGCAGAAGGGGCAGCAGCCGCCACTGATGCTCAAAGAGCCACAGGTCGCGCAAACCCAGGCCATTGCCGCCAGCACCGGCCGGGTCGAGCAATGGACCCCGCCACCTCAGCAGCACGCGGCGCCAGTCGTGCCTGTGCAGGTGGGCGGTAACAGCATCCCGGCGGGCAGCGGCAACGTCCTTCAGGTAGGGGCCTTCGCCAACCCCGATGCCGCCGAACTGTTGCGCTCCAAGCTGAGCACCATGGTCAGTGCTCCGGTGTTCATCAGCTCTATCGTGCGTAATCAGCAAACCCTGCACCGTGTGCGGCTTGGGCCATTCAGCAGCCCTGGCGAGATCCAACAGGCACAGAACAGCATTCGCATGGCGAACCTTGGCCAGGCCAAGCTGGTCACAGCTGACTGACCGGGCGGGTCGCGCGGCTGCTGGGGTGTAAATCCTAGTGGGCATGTACCCTGCGCGGAAAACAAACGCCAACGTGTAATGCCAGTCAGTTGAGCCGAACGGGGCTGCATTGCAGCCCTCGGCGGCGCCGATGAATGAGTCTGAAACCTTGACTGGCTGGCATCACACCAAACTGTCGGTTTTGTCATGAATTGCCGGGCCTGGGCATGTACAATGTCGGCTTTTGCCCGCAGCGGCATAAAGCCGCACTTTGTGGGCCGGCCCGATGGCCATCAAAACTAGACTGACTGGCGCTGGGCACACGATGTGGCCCAGGGAACATCAGACCATTAGCGATTTACGAGAGACGGATGAACATCACCAACCTTGCCAAACGACTTTGCCTGCCCGTACTGCTGATGCTCACGCCTGCTGCCTTCGCAGCAGAGCAGATGATGCCTGCCCCACCGCAGTTGGCTGCCAAGTCCTACGTACTCATGGACGCGTCCAGCGGCAACGTGCTGGTCGAGAACAACGGTGACGAGCGCCTGCCACCGGCCAGCCTGACCAAACTGATGACCGCCTACATCGCCACCGTCGATATCCGTCGTGGCCAGATCGGCGAAAACGACCCGGTCACCGTCAGCGAGAATGCCTGGCGCACTGGTGGTTCGCGTATGTTCATCAAGGTCGGCAGCCAGGTCACCGTCAGCGACCTGCTGCACGGCATCATCATCCAGTCCGGCAACGATGCCTCGGTCGCTTTGTCCGAGCACATCGCTGGCAGCGAAGACGCTTTCGCCGACATGATGAACAAGACCGCTGCCGAACTGGGCATGTCCAACAGCCACTTCATGAACCCCACCGGCCTGCCGAACCCGGAGCACTACTCCTCGGCGCACGACATGGCCGTGTTGGCCCGCGCGATCATCAACATCGACCCGGCTCACTACGCGATCTACTCGCAGAAAGAGTTCTTCTGGAACAACATCAAGCAGCCTAACCGCAACCTGCTGCTGTGGCGTGACAAGACCGTCGATGGTCTGAAAACCGGCCACACCGAAGAAGCCGGCTACTGCATGGTGGCATCGGCCGTGCGTGACGGTCAGCGTCTGATCGCCGTGGTGTTCGGCACCAACAGCGAACAAGCCCGCGCCGCCGAAACCCAGAAGCTGCTGACTTACGGCTTCCGCTTCTTCGAAACCCAGACCTTCTATCAGAAGGGCACCGAACTGACCAAAGCACCGGTGTGGAAGGGCGCCACCAGCGAAGTCAAAGCCGGCCTGGCCGAAGACCTGACCATGACCATGCCTAAAGGGCAGCTCAAGCGCCTGCAGGCTTCGATGACCATGAACCCGCAGCTCACCGCACCGATCGCCAAAGGTGACGTGATCGGTAAAGTGGAAGTCAAACTGGACGAGAATGTGGTTCACAGCGCCGACCTGATCGCCCTCGATGGCGTCGAGGAAGGTGGTTTCTTCCGCCGTATGTGGGATAGCATCCGTCTATTCTTCTACGGGTTGTTCAACTGATACGTGACCTGCAAGCCCCCGCGCATCTGCGGGGGCGTTGTTGTTGCCACGGCTTACGAGGCCGTTTCCGCCATGAGCGAACCTGACGTCAAGTCGCACAAAATCGAATTCCCCTGCGCCGATTACCCGATCAAGGTCATCGGCGACACCGTTGTCGGCTTCCGCGACACGGTGATCGAGATCCTGAGCAAGCATGCTAAGGTCGACCTTTCCACTTTGGCCGAACGCCAGAGCAAAGAAGGCAAGTACACCACCGTGCAGCTGCACATCGTCGCTGAAAGCGAAAACCAGCTGCATGACATCAACAGTGCCCTGCGTGCCACCGGCATCGTCAAAATGGTGCTCTGATGCCGCTTTGCCTCGGGGTGCGCGAGCTTGGCCTGCAACCGTATGAACCGGTACTGGAGGCTATGCGCCGCTTCACCGAGCAGCGCGGCCCGCACAGCCAGGACGAAATCTGGCTGGTCGAGCATCCCGCAGTCTTCACCCAGGGGCAGGCCGGCAAGGCCGAGCACCTGCTGGTGCCAGGCGATATTCCGGTGGTGCAGACTGACCGCGGCGGCCAGGTGACCTACCATGGCCCCGGGCAGCTCGTGGCTTACCTGCTGCTGGACGTGCGTCGCCTGGGTTTTGGCGTGCGCGACCTGGTCAGCCGTATCGAGCAGACCCTGATCGACCTGCTGGCCAGCTACGGCGTCAGCGCCATGGCCAAGCCCGATGCGCCAGGTGTCTATGTCGACGGAGCGAAAATCGCCTCCCTCGGCCTGCGAATCCGCAATGGCCGTTCGTTTCACGGCCTTGCCCTGAACGTGGACATGGACCTCGCGCCATTCCGCCGAATCAACCCCTGCGGGTATGCGGGGCTGGCAATGACCCAGCTGCGCGACCTGGCAGGCCCGATCGAACTCGACGAGGTCAGGACAAGGCTGCGCGGACAGCTGGTCAAGCACCTCGACTACGCTGAGCAGACGACCCTGACGGGCGGAATCGACTGAATATGACAACTGTGCAAGAAGCCGTGCCTAACCTGACCCCCACCCAGGATGCCACCGCGCGCCCAGCGCCGAAGAAAGTGGAAGCTGGAGTTAAGCTGCGTGGTGCTGAGAAAGTCGCGCGCATCCCGGTGAAGATCATTCCCACCGACGAGCTGCCGAAAAAGCCTGACTGGATCCGCGTGCGCATCCCGGTTTCGCCAGAGGTCGACCGTATCAAGCAACTGCTGCGCAAGCACAAGCTGCACAGTGTGTGTGAAGAGGCGTCCTGCCCGAACTTGGGCGAGTGCTTCTCCGGTGGTACTGCGACCTTCATGATCATGGGTGATATCTGCACCCGTCGTTGCCCGTTCTGTGACGTCGGCCACGGCCGGCCGAAGCCGCTGGACCTGGACGAGCCAAAGAACCTGGCCGTAGCCATCGCCGATCTGCGCCTCAAATATGTGGTGATCACTTCGGTTGACCGCGACGACCTGCGTGACGGTGGTGCGCAGCACTTTGCTGACTGCATTCGCGAGATCCGCGCCTTGTCGCCGGGCGTACAGCTGGAAACCCTGGTGCCGGACTACCGTGGCCGCATGGACGTCGCCCTGGAAATCACCGCGCAAACACCGCCAGATGTGTTCAACCACAACCTGGAAACAGTGCCGCGCCTTTACAAAGCTGCACGCCCTGGTTCGGACTACGACTGGTCCTTGGACCTGCTGCAGAAATTCAAGCAGATGGTGCCGCACGTGCCGACCAAATCGGGCCTGATGCTTGGTTTGGGCGAAACCGACGAGGAAGTGATCGAGGTGATGCACCGTATGCGTGAGCATGACATCGACATGCTGACCCTCGGCCAGTACCTGCAGCCTTCGCGCAGCCACTTGCCAGTGCAGCGTTTCGTTCACCCGGACACCTTTGCCTGGTTCGCCGAAGAAGGCTACAAGATGGGCTTCAAGAACGTAGCGTCCGGCCCGTTGGTGCGTTCGTCGTACCATGCCGACCAGCAGGCGCACGAAGCCAAGATCAAGCTCTGATCCGAGCCTGTGCTGAACATGCCGATGTGCGCTGAAAGGCGGCATCGGCATTTTTGTTTTTGCCTAAGGAGCTGCGATGCATCGCGCTGAATCCCCCGAATCTCGTTTGCCCAAAGCGCTGGGTGCCGACGCCTGTTTCGCCATCGTTGCCCCCGCCGGGCCAGCTCGCCTGGATACGCAAAAGGCTACCCAGTGGTTTGCCGAGCGTGGCCTGCGTTGCCGGATCTACCCAGGGGCTATGCAGGCCGCAGGTTACCTGGCAGGTAGCGATGAGCAGCGCCTGGCCGATTTGCATGAGGCTTTTGCCGACCCGGATATCCACGCCATCCTGTGCATGCGTGGCGGGTATGGCAGCATGCGGCTGCTCGACCGGCTGGATTTCCAGCTGATTGGCCGCAACCCTAAACCTCTGGTGGGCTACAGCGACATCACCGCGCTGCACACGGCCATCTATCGGCACACAGGGCTGCTCACCTTCCACGGCGCGATGCTCAATGCCGACCTGTTGGGCGCCAAGCTGCAGCCGACCGAGTCGTCGCTATTGGCGCAATTGGGTGGTTTGCTGGGCAAGGGCGATGCGATCGTTCATCCAGCCGAGATCGCCTTGCATAGCGTGACCCCTGGCGTTGCCAGTGGGCGATTGCTGGGTGGGAATCTGTCGATGCTAGGTGCGACGCTGGGCACAACGGCCGAAATCGAAACCCAAGGCTGTATTTTGTTCATCGAAGATGTCAACGAGCCGCTGTACCGGGTGGACAGGCTGCTCACCCAGCTGCACCTTGCCGGTAAGCTGGCAGGCATCAAGGGCGTGTTGGTGGGGGATTTTGCCGGGATAACCGTTGCCGCGTTGACGCCGTTGCTTGAGCAGACGTTCGGGCCGCTGGGCGTGCCAGTGTTGGCAGGGTGGCGCAGCGGGCACTGCGACCCGAATGTCTGTTTGCCGCTGGGGGCGCAGGTGAGGCTGGACACCCAGCAGCAGAGCTTGGTGCTGGAGCAGGATCTGTTTCAGGCTTGAGAGGGAGGGGCCGCACTGCGGCCCCCGATGCATCAGCGTTGGCGCAAGCTATCGAGCAGTTTATGAGTTGGGTAGCCATCGGCAGGCCACCCCAGTTGCTGCTGGGCATTGCGGATTGCTTTGCGGGTATTGGCTCCGATGATGCCATCCGGATTGCCGGCTTCGTGCCCGCTGGCGTTGAGCAGATTCTGCAACTCCATCCGCTCGCTGCGGCTTAATGGCAGATCTTCCTTCGGCCAGCTCCCGCTGATGAAGCCCCAGCCCGAGAAACGATCCCCCAGCAGGCTGACGGCCAGGGCGTAGGCCGACGAATTGTTGTACTTGAGAATGGCGCGGAAGTTGTCCAGCACCAAAAACGCTGGCCCACGAGCGCCGGCTGGCAGCAGTAAAGCCGCCGACAACTGGTTGCTACCCGCTGGCAGCTGAGTACCGGCCGGCAGCCTGACACCCATCTGCAACCATTCGTATACGGGCTTGCGCAGGGCGCCGTCTGCCTGCCAGAAGTCGAACCCTGCCGGAACCTGCACTTCGAAGCCCCACGGCTGGCCCTGCTTCCAGCCAGAGCTCTGTAGGTAATGCGCCGTCGAGGCCAGGGCGTCTGGTGTGCTGTTCCAGATATCACGGCGGCCATCGCCGTCGAAATCCACTGCATGGGTGTTATAGGTGGTGGGAATGAACTGGGTCTGGCCCATGGCGCCAGCCCACGAGCCACGCATGGTCTCAGGCTGGATATCGCCGTGTTGGATGATCTGCAGAGCGGCGATCAGTTGATCCTGAGCGAACTGTGGGCGGCGGCCTTCGTAGGCCAGGGTCGCCAGTGAGCGGATCACCGACTTATTGCCCTGGAACTGGCCGAAGTTGCTTTCCATGCCCCATACAGCGACCAGCACCTGGCGATCTACGCCATAACGTTGCTCGATACGGCCCAGCAATTCGGCATTCTGTTCCAGCAGCCTCTTACCGTTGCGCACGCGCAGCGGGGACAGTGCGCCCTCCAGGTATTCCCAGACTGGGCGGGTGAATTCGGGCTGGCTGCGGTCGGCCTTGATCACGTCCATATCGGGGGTGATGCCGAGAAACGCTCGGTCGAAGGTGCTTGGCGCGATCCCGGCCTGCAGTGCCTGCTGGCGGAAGTTGGCCTGCCACTGGGCAAAGGTTTGCAGCGGCTGGACTTCGGTGCTGATGTCAGGCGTGGCGCTGGGCAGGGTGACCACCGGCGCTGGCTGAGCGGGGGCCAGCGGCAGGGCGTCTGCGGCGGTGGGTTTTTCCGCGCAGGCGACGAGCAGGATGAAGCTGGAGGCCGCGAGTAACTGGCGGGATTTCCAACGGGGCAGAGGACTCAAGAGCATGCACAGATCCAGAATTGCAGGTCAGGTGCCGACCATATCATGCCTGCGCGCTGGATGCTTTCATGCGGCCAAAAAGTAAGAAGCCTCCCAATCTCTCGATTGGAAGGCTTCGCGGCGGTAGCTGCCTTTGCCCTTGTCCGGTCGCTCCTGGCGGCAGCGAAACAGCGGCTGGGCGATAATCGACTTGGCCTTGTTGGGGCCGTGTTTTTTCGGTTTTTTGCTCATGATCGAGGTCCCGGTTGGTGGCTTTGCGGGGCGAACTTTAGGCCGCAGAGGGGGGCGGGGCCAATTGATTGTGTATATGAGCTAACCCAGCGATGGATGGCACGGGGGTCGTCCATGTTTGCGCGTGGTCCCGCCCACAACGCAGCCCTGTTATTGCGCAGGGAGTACCAAGCGCTGCCCGGCCATCAATAGTGTCAGGCGCGACAGCGTTGTCCAAGGCGAGCCTTCGGCTTGGCCTTTGATTTGTGCATCGATGTGCTGGGCATCCTGCAGTAATTGCGCCCAGCGCTGCGCCGAGAGCCGCTGCAGGGCCTTGCTGACCAGCGGGCGGCGCTTGTCCCACACAGGCGGGCGCGCCTGGCTGAAGGCTTTGTCCAGTGGCACGCCTTGGCTGAATTGTTGCGCCAGCCCCGCCAGAAGGCGCAGCTCACGGGCCAGTGCCCAGAGAATCACCGGTGGCTCGACACCCTCGCCGCGCAAGCCTTCGAGCATGCGCAGGGCATGAGCGGCTTCGCCATTGAGAATGGCATCAACCAGCCCGAAAACGTCGAAGCGTGCGCTGTCGGCGACCGCAGCCTGCACCGTCTCGACAGTGACTTGGTTGCCGTCTGCCAGCAGTTTGAGCTTTTCGATTTCCTGAGCGGCTGCCAGCAAGTTGCCTTCGACCCGCGCGGCGATAAGGTCGACGGCATCGCGCTGGGCCGACAGCCCGGCCTGCGCCAGGCGTTGGTTGATCCATTGCGGCAACTGCTGGGCATCTACCGGCCAGATCTGGATGAACTGACAGTGGGCACCTTCGATCAGCGCCTTGCCCCACTTGGTCTTTTGCGCACTGCCATCGAGCTTGGGCAGGCTGACCAGCAGCAACGTATCCTCGGCCGGTTTGGCGCAGTACTCGATCAGCGCCGCAGCCCCTTTGTCACCGGGCTTGCCCGAGGGCAAGCGCAGCTCCAGCAGGCGGCGTTGGGCGAACAGCGACAAGCTGGCCCCTGCTTGCAGCAGGGTGCCCCAATCGAAGTTGGCGTCGGCGCTGAACACCTGGCGCTCGTCAAAACCTTGCGCGCGCGCGGCGGTACGGATGGCGTCGGCAGCCTCCTGGCACAGCAGCGGGTCATCGCCACTGACCACGTAAACCGGGGCCAGGCTACCTTGCAAGTGTTTGCCGAGTTGGGCGGGGGAGAGCTTCATGGGAGCAGGAGGGGCGCCGAAGCGCCCCGCGCGGGCTTATTTGCCCGGGATTTCCATCGGCGACTGCTGCGGCGTTTCCGCCTGCTGCCGGCGTGCTGCTTCGAGCGCCTCGGCCTCAGCCTTGGCACGGGCATCGGCCTTGGCCTGCAGTTCGTCAAGCTGCGAAGGCGTCAGCATCTGCAGACGCGAGACCATCGCTTGCACCAGATTGCGGCGCATTTCTTCGCGTGCACGCTGGGCTTCCTGATCGGAGCCGGTAATGTTGCCACCGTCACGAACATAGGTCTTGCGTACTTCCACCTTGTCGCTCAGCAATTCAAGGTTGTTCAGGCCCAGGATGCTGTAGTTGAGGGTGGTGGTGAGCTCGTACTCGGCCGTGGCGTTGCCGCCGGCGTAGCTTGCCGAGCGCGAGTTTTCCTGTTCGTTGGTCAGTACCAGGCGATAAGGCGCGCCGGTATGCACATTGACGCCGCTGCGCTGGAGTACTTCGCGCAGTTGCACCAGCGTCGGGCCGTAGGCGTTACGTGCGCTCACGTCCATTTCCTTGACACTCAACTCGTTGGTGCCAGTGCCGCGCAGCTGGAAACCGCAGGCGCTGAGCAGTACGGCCAGGCCCATTACCAGCAGATTGCGTTTGATCATGTTGTTGCTCCCTTGTGGGCCGATACCGCTCACCCGCACGTGGTACGGGTGAGCGTTGCCATCAGTTGGCTACGATGTTGACCAGTTTGCCCGGTACCACGATGACCTTGCGGATGGTCAGGCCATCGATGAAGCGCAGGACATTTTCATTGCTGCGGGCAGCGGCTTCGACTTCTTCGCGGCTTGCCGCAGCAGGCATCTCTACCTGGCCACGCAGCTTGCCGTTGACCTGCACCACCAGGGTGATGCTGTCCTGAACCAGGGCGCTTTCGTCCACCGCAGGCCAGTTGGCGTCGATCACAGCCTGATCGTGGCCCAGTTGCTTCCACAGCTCATGGGAGATGTGCGGGGTGATCGGTGCCAGCAGCAGGGTTACTGCTTCCAGGCCTTCTTGCAGCAAGGCGCGGTCTTGTTCGGTGGCCTGCGGAGCCTTTTCCAGCACGTTCATCACGGTCATCACCTGGGCGATGGCGGTGTTGAACTTGTGGAACTGACCCACGTCGGTGCTGGCCTGCTTGATCGCCGCGTGGATGGCGCGGCGGATGACCTTCTGCGCATCGTCCAGGGCAGCGACATCCAGCTTGCCCGGCAGGCCTTGGGCCACGTGTGCCTGGGCCAGGCGCCATACGCGGCGCAGGAAGCGGCTTGCGCCTTCAACGCCGGAGTCGGACCACTCCAAGCTTGCGTCAGGCGGCGAGGCGAACATCATGAACAGGCGGCAGGTGTCGGCACCGTACTGGTCGATCATCGACTGGGGGTCGACGCCGTTGTTCTTGGACTTGGACATCTTCTCGGTGCCACCGATTTCCACCGGCAGGCCGTCGGTCTTCAGGCGTGCGCCGATGATCTTAGCCTTGGCATCGCGCTCGATCTCGACGTCGGCCGGGTTGAACCAGTCCTTGCCGCCGTTGGCAGCCACACGGTAGTAGGTCTCGGCCACTACCATGCCTTGGGTCAGGAGGTTCTTGAACGGCTCGTTGGAAGTGACCAGGCCCTCGTCGCGCATTAGCTTGTGGAAGAACCGCGCGTACAGCAGGTGCAGGATCGCATGCTCGATACCACCGATGTACTGATCGACCGGCAACCAGTGGTTGGCCGCTTTCGGGTCGACCATGCCACCTTCGTAGTTAGGCGACGCGTAGCGGGCGAAGTACCAGGACGATTCCACGAAGGTGTCCATGGTGTCGGTTTCGCGTTTGGCCGCAGCGCCGCATTTCGGGCAGGTGCACTCGTAGAATTCAGGCATGCGCGCCAGTGGCGAACCAGCGCCGTCCGGCACCACGTTTTCTGGCAGGGTGACCGGCAGTTGCTCTTGCGGCACTGGCACATCACCGCACGACGGGCAGTGGATGATCGGAATCGGGCAGCCCCAGTAACGCTGGCGGCTGATGCCCCAGTCACGCAGGCGGAACTGGGTGCGCGACTTGCCCAGGTCCTTGCGGATGAGCGCGGCTTCGATGGCGTCGAAGGCGCCGGCGAAGTCCAGGCCGTCGAATTCGGCGGAATTGATCAGTTGGCCATGCTCGCCATAGGCGGCCTGCCACTCCTGGCCCACTTCATCGCCCGCACTGGTGCGCACTACGGCCTTGACCGGCAGGTCGTACTTGCGAGCGAACTCGAAGTCGCGCTCATCGTGGGCCGGCACAGCCATCACCGCGCCGTCGCCGTAGTGCATCAGCACATAGTTGGCGACCCACACCGGCAGCTTCTGGCCAGTGAGTGGATGCTGGACGAACAGGGAAGTGGGCATGCCCTTCTTCTCCTGGGTGGCCATGTCGGCCTCGGCCACGCTGCCGCTCTTGCATTCGTCGATGAATGCCTGCAGCGCCGGGTTGCCCTGGGCGGCCTGAGTGGCCAGTGGGTGCTCGGCAGCCACGGCGACGTAGGTTGCACCCATCAGGGTGTCAGGCCGGGTGGTGAACACCTTCAGGGTGCCTTCGTGGCCAATGCTGGCCTGGTCGTACGGGAACTGCACTTCCATGCCGCGCGACTTGCCGATCCAGTTGCGCTGCATGGTCTTGACCTGCTCAGGCCAGCCCGGCAGTTCGTCGAGGCTTTCCAGCAGCTCGTCGGCGTAGTCGGTGATGCGGAAGTAATACATCGGGATTTCGCGCTTTTCGATCAGCGCGCCCGAGCGCCAGCCGCGGCCATCGATGACCTGCTCGTTGGCCAGTACGGTCTGGTCGGCCGGGTCCCAGTTCACGGTCCCGTTCTTGCGATAGATGATGCCTTTTTCGAACAGGCGGGTGAACAGCCACTGCTCCCAGCGGTAGTAGTCCGGCTTGCAGGTGGTGACTTCACGCGCCCAATCGATGGCCAGGCCCAGGCTCTTGAGCTGGGTCTTCATGTACTCGATGTTTTCGTACGTCCACTTGGCCGGGGCGACATTGTTCTTCATTGCCGCGTTTTCTGCCGGCATGCCAAAAGCGTCCCAGCCCATCGGTTGCAGGACGTTCTTGCCCAGCATGCGCTGGTAGCGGGCAATCACGTCACCGATGGTGTAGTTGCGCACGTGGCCCATGTGTAGCTTGCCGCTCGGGTACGGGAACATCGACAGGCAGTAGTAGGTGTCCTTGCCAGGCTGTTCGGTAACAGCGAACGATTGTTGCTCGTCCCAGAAGTTCTGGGCGGCGGCTTCGATATCACGGGGCGTGTATTGTTCGTGCATGGCTACTTTTTGCTGAGAGGGAAGAGACTTTGTTCCAGGCAGCGGAACCTCGCTGCGTCCGGCACTCCGGTGTCGTATTAGAGTGAACGCCGTAGCATACAGCAGCGCCGCGCATCGTGGGAAACCTTGATTGCGAATGCCCGCTGGTCGCGGCATCCAGCTGCTTTTCGCAGCAACGCTAAGCTCAGGTGTGGGGGGAGATGTTATTTATCTTCAATGAGGTGAACGGATGGGAGAGACGCAGCTACCCGCAGTCAAACCGGAGCTTTACGAACGCCTGATCGACCGCCTTGGCCTGGCATTGGAAACCGCCAGAACATCGGTGCGATTGCGCGACGAGATGCCAGCCGAGCTGGAGTTGCGTGGCCTGAGCCATGCAGAGTTCGAAGTGATCAAGGCCTACCTGGAACGCCTCCCGGAACGCCGCAATGCCTGCGCCGGTACATTCCCGCAAGCGGAACCGACAACGGCAAAGATTATCTGGCTCAAGGACAAGAGACGCCCGCCTAGAGCGGCAGACACCAGGACGCTGCTCAATCGCTAGTGGTTCTGGCGCCAGGCGCAGACATGGCGCGGCGCGTTTACAACACACTTCTCGAATCGGCGCCGGTTCAGGCTTGTTGACCGGCGCCGTTCCTTTATAGGCTGCACGCCTTCCACGGAGGTGTGTCGATGCCAATTCGGTTTTTCATCAAGCAATGGCTTATGCCGCCTGGCGTGCTGTTCGTACTGCTGCTCGCTGCCTGGTGGTTGCGCAGGCGACGGCCTCGTCTGGCGGCACTGTGCTTTGCCGCAGGCTTGGGCGGGCTTTGGCTGATGAGTTTGCCGCTGGTGGTGCAGCAGGCTGCCCGCCTGTTGGAAACCGAACCGCCGTTAGCTACCGCAGATTGGGCCGGGCTGGCGAGCAAGGCTGACGCCATCGTGGTGCTCGGTGCTGGGCGCGAACGTGGCGACCCTGCCTGGGGTGGGGGTGACCAGCCCACTGCCACGGCGTTCGAACGCATACGTTTTGCGGCGCAACTGGCAAAGGCATCGGGCTTACCGGTGTTGACCAGCGGCGGCCTGCACTACGGCACGCCGCCCAGTGAAGCGGGGCTGATGGCTGATCGGCTGCGTGAGGATTTCGCGGTGCCGGTGAAGTGGCAGGAGCAGGCCAGCCGTACCACGTGGGAGAATGCCCAGTTCAGCGCAAAGCTGTTGCAACCGCTCGGCATCCGCCGGGTGGTGGTGGTGACCCAGGCCTGGCACATGCAGCGCTCGCGCTGGTGCTTCGAGCGTGCCGGCTTCGAGGTGGTCCCGGCGCCGGTCGGGTTCCTGGGGCGCGATCATGCCCGGCCGTTTGCCGGGTTGCTGCCAGAAAGCCGGGCCATGTGGCAGAGCGGGCAGTTGCTCAACGAAGCGGCAGGGTTGGTGGGGTATCGGTTGTTCTATTGAAACCTGCGCGGCCTTTTCGCAGGCAACCCCGCTCCCACTGTGGTCCGCCCATCACGCGTGATGAACTCCACCTGTGGGAGCGGTTGCAGCCGCGAAGATTCCGGCGCGGGCCATTCAGACGGTCTTGGCGATACGGCCTGCCAGCAGCGCCCAGCCCAGCAACAGTACGCACAGGATCGCCAGCGGCCAGGAGCGCCATTGCAGGTAGGGCGTCAGTTGCTGCATCGGCACCACGTCTCCATACAATACCGCCCGCTGGAACTGCGGCACTTGCGCGGTGATCTTGCCAAACGGGTCGATCAGCGCGGTTACGCCGTTGTTGGTGGCTCGGATCATCCAACGGCCAGCCTCCAGTGCGCGCATCTGTGCCATCTGCAAGTGTTGCAGCGGGCCGATCGAAGTGCCGAACCAGGTATCGTTGCTGATGGTCAGCAGCAGATCGCTGCGCGCCGCAAGGCCCGCTGCGAATTCTGGGTAGACCACTTCGTAGCAGATGAATGGTGCAACCTGGTAACCCTTGGCTTGCAGCAAGGGCTGGTCTTCAGGGCCACGGGCAAAGTCGGACATCGGCAGGTTGAAGAACTCGATCGCGCCGCGCAGCATGTCCTGCAGCGGTACATACTCGCCGAAAGGCACCAGCTTTTGCTTGAGGTAGGTGCCGTCGCCTTCGCCGGTCACCGTTACGCCGTTGTAGAAGCGGCGCTGGCGATGCACGATCTCACGTACGGGCACGCCGGTGATCAGCGCCGAATGCCGGTCGGCGGCAAAACGCCCCATCACGTCGATATAGCCCTGGGCCTGGTCCTTGAGTACCGGCACGGCGGTTTCCGGCCACACCAGCAGGTCGACCGGCTTGGACCTGAAGCTCATGTCGCGGTACAGCGCCAGTTGCGCATCGATGTGGGCTGGGTCCCATTTCAGATCCTGCTCGACATTGCCCTGCAGGGCCGCGACCTTCAAGGGGTCGCCCGCAGGCGTGGTCCAGGCGTGGCCCTTAAGGGCCATGCCGATCACCCAAGGCGCTAACAGCAGCACCACACCCACAGCCAGGAACGACGGGCGTTGGCGCAGACGGTGCAGGTTGCACAGCAGCGCAGCGGTCAATGCCAAGGTGAAGGAAACCAGCCACACCCCGCCCAGCGGTGCCAGGCCGGCAAGGGGACCGTCGAGCTGGCTGTAGCCGGCGTAGAGCCAGGGGAAACCGGTGAGGAACCAGCCCCGGAACGCCTCCTGCAACAGCCACAGCGCGGCAAAGCACAAGGCATCTGCCAGCGGCGCCTCGTTGCGCCGCAACCAGCGCGCCCATAACCAAGTGGGCAAGGCGAAGAACCAGGCGAGGGCGGCGAAGAATGCCAACAGCAGTGCGATCGCCAACAAAGGCGAAGCGCCGCCGTAGGTGTTCATGCTGACATAGATCCACCAGGTGCCGGCACCATACAGGCCGAAACCGAACCACCAGCCGCGCCACATGGCCTGGCGTGGGTTGAGTTCTCGTAGGCCCAGGTACAGCAGGGCAATGGACAACAAAGCCACCGGCCAGATATCGAACGGTGCCAGGGCCAGGAGCGTCGATGCGCCGGCCGCCAAGGCCAGCAGGTTACCGGGCCAGCCGGGGCGGGTGATCCAACGCATGTGAGTCCTTAACGGGTGATCGGGGTCAGTCGCAGCAAGTGTATCCGCCGGCTGTCGGCGTTGAGAATACGGAACTTGTAGGCGCCGATCTCGGTGGTTTCATTACGCTTGGGCAGGTGGCCGAAGGCGCTCATCACCAAGCCGCCAACGGTGTCGAACTCGTCATCGGAGAACCCGCTGTCGAAGAACTCATTGAAGTTGTCGATCGGGGTCAACGCCTTGACCAGGAAGTCGCCACTTGGCAGCGGCTTGATGTAGCTGTCTTCTTCGACGTCATGCTCGTCTTCGATATCGCCGACGATCTGCTCCAGCACGTCCTCGATGGTCACCAGCCCGGCCACGCCGCCGTATTCGTCGATAACGATGGCCATGTGGTTGTGGTTGGCGCGAAATTCGCGCAGCAGCACGTTCAGGCGTTTGGACTCCGGCACGAAGGTGGCCGGGCGCAGCAAGTCCTTGATGTTGAAGCTGTCGCCGTTCTCCTTGAGGATCAGCGGCAGCAGGTCCTTGGCCAGCAGGATCCCGAGCACATCGTCATGGCTTTCGCCGATCACCGGGTAGCGCGAGTGGGCGGCGTCGATGACCGCCGGCAGGAATTCGCGCGGCGATTGGGTCGCCTTGATGCTGATCATTTGCGAACGCGGAACCATGATGTCGCGAACCTGCAGGTCTGCAACCTGGATGGCACCCTCGACGATGGTCAGCGCTTCGCTGTCGAGCAGCTTGTTCTGATGGGCTTCGCGCAGCAGCTCAAGGAGCTCCTGGCGGTTTTTCGGCTCATGGGCAAAAGCCTGGGTCAGTTTACCCAGCCAGGACTTTTGCCCGTTGCTCGATCGATCTTCGCTCATGGCGTTTCTCGTGATCCTTGGTGTATCAGTGTGTGAGAGGTTCGTTTTCATCGTCGGCATAGGGGTCGGGGTGACCCAGTTCTGCCAGCAATTCCCGTTCCAGCGCTTCCATTTCCTCGGCCTCATCGTCCTCGATGTGGTCGTAGCCGAGTAGGTGCAGGCAGCCGTGAATTACCAGGTGTGCCCAGTGGGCTTGCAAGGCTTTGCCCTGTTCGGCAGCCTCGCGCTCGACCACTGGCACGCAAATCACCAGATCCCCCAACAGTGGGATATCCAGCAGATCGTCGGGTACGTCCGCCGGGAACGACAGGACGTTGGTCGCGTAATCTTTGTGCCGATAGGTGTGATTTAGTTCGCGGCCTTCGGCTTCGTCGACCAGACGAATGGTCATCTCGGAATCGGCGCTGCGCTGGCGCAAGGCCAGCTCGCACCAGCGGCGGAAAGCAGCGTCATCCGGGGCGGCAGCGTCCGTAGCCCTTTGCAAATCGAGCTCAAGCATCTTTGCCGGGCGCCTCGGGCTTGGCCTGACGGGCATCGAAGCGGTCATAGGCTTCGACGATACGCTGTACCAGTGGGTGACGAACCACATCCTTGGGTTGGAAGTGGGTGAAGCTGATGCCCGGCACGTCCTTGAGCACCTCGATCACATGGGCCAGGCCCGACTTGGTGCCACGCGGCAGATCGACCTGGGTGATGTCACCGGTGATCACCGCCGTGGAGCCGAAGCCGATGCGGGTGAGGAACATCTTCATCTGCTCGAGGGTGGTGTTCTGGCTCTCGTCAAGGATGATGAAGCTGTTGTTCAGTGTGCGGCCGCGCATGTAGGCCAGCGGGGCGATCTCGATCACCTGGCGCTCGATCAGCTTGGCCACGTGCTCGAAGCCGAGCATCTCGTACAGCGCGTCGTACAGCGGGCGCAGATACGGGTCGATCTTCTGAGCCAGGTCGCCGGGCAGGAAGCCGAGCTTTTCACCCGCTTCAACAGCTGGGCGCACCAGCAGGATGCGGCGCACCTGCTCGCGTTCCAGGGCATCGACGGCGCAGGCCACGGCGAGATACGTCTTGCCGGTACCCGCAGGGCCAATGCCGAAGTTGATGTCGTTGCCCAGGATTTCCTTGACGTAACGCTGCTGGTTGACGCCGCGCGGGCGGATGTTGCCCTTGCGCGTGCGCAACGAAACGCTCACTTCATTCACCGCCGGGTTGTCGATGTTCTCGACCGTCGACTCCTGCAGGTACAGGTGCACGGTTTCCGGCGACAACTCGGTGGCCTTGGCCTCACGGTAGAGACGGCGCAGCAGTTGCTCGGCAGCGGAGGTGGTCTTGGGTTCGCCGATCAGCTCGAATTGGTTGCCGCGGTTGCGGATTTCGATAGCCAGGCGTTGTTCGATCAGGCGCAGGTGCTCGTCGAACTGGCCGCACAAATTGGCGAAACGGTGGGCCTCGAAAGGTTCGAGGATGAAACGATGAGGTTGTATGGGTGCGTTCAAGGTCGTTTTTAGCCGCTCGTCGGCGATGGAATTGAACTCAAGAATAACCCTTGAGCGGCAGTGGCGAAAGCACTGAAACGATCAAGGGTAGGTATGGGCCGCCAGGCTGCGTTTGCCGGAGGCTGCTCTGCTATGATGCGCGCCTTTTCTTACGCATGTGCTATCGCGCCGATCATGAGCAAACGTGAACCTGCCATCTATAAAGTGATCTTCCTCAATCAGGGGCAGGTCTTCGAAATGTATGCCAAACAGATCTATCAGAGCGACCTGTGGGGCTTTCTGGAAATCGAGGAGTTCGTGTTCGGCGAGCGCACCCAAGTGGTGGTCGACCCCAGCGAAGAGAAGCTCAAGAACCAGTTCGAAGGGGTGATTCGCAGCTTCGTACCCATGCACTCGATCGTGCGTATCGACGAAGTGGAGCGGCTTGGCACTGCCAAGATCAGCGAAGCCAAGGCCGGCGGCAACGTCATGCCATTCCCGATGCCCATGCCGGAGCGCTGAGCCTCAGGGAAGTGGCGAGAACGGTGTGCGCCCTTCGGCGTTCTGCAGTTCCAACAGGTATTTGCGGAAGATCTGCCCAAGTACCTGGGTAGCGTGCTCCAGCTCGTCGCGCGGCATCTGCTCGGTCACTTCGTCGGCCATGTCCAGGGCGTCTTCTGCGCCGTTGACCGCAGCCATTTTCAGCAGGATGTAGGCCTGCACGTTGTTGGCCTTGACCCCTTCGCCATGGAAGAACATGGCGCCAAGGCGGTACTGCGCTTGGGCATGGCCTTGCAAAGATGCCTTTTGGTACCAGTCCAGGGCCTTTTTGAGGTTTTGGGGCGTTAGCGTGTAGTAATACTCGCCAAGCTCGAACTGCGCCTGGGCGTCCCCGGTCGCCGCTGCCTGCTCGCAGGTTTTGAGCGCGTTCTGCAGGTCTTCTGGCTGAACATTGAGCGTGCAGCGCCCCGTTGCCGGAATCAGCAACGAGTTACCGCCCTCCGCCAAGGCCAGCAGGGGCTGAAGAAGCAACAGGCAGCCCAGGGTCAGGGCGCGGCCGGTGCGGTTCATGGGGATCGACTTACCTCTGCAAAGCTGCGGCCAATGTCTCTGGTGGCACATTATGGGATAAGCAGCGCCAACCTTACAAAGTTTTACGCGAATTTCTCTATTGATAAAGCTTTGCTGATTCTACAGCGCATTTATTCCGTGCACGGGCCTCTTGCCAGCCAGTCCACTCCCATAAGTAAATGCATCACTGTAGGAGCGGGTACACCGGCGAAGAGGCCCCTGCAGGCCAACCTTTACTTCAGCGCGGCAAAGGCTTTTTCAGCAGCGTCCAGGGTAATTTGCAGCTCTTTTTCCCCATGAACGATCGAGGTGAAGCCTGCTTCGAACGCGCTCGGCGCCAGGTACACGCCGCCGTCGAGCATCAGGTGGAAGAAGCGCTTGAACCGTTCGGCGTCGCTGGCCATCACATCGTCGAAGGTGACGATGTCGTCGGCGCCACTGAAGTACAGGCCGAACATGGCGCCTGCCTGGGTGGTCACGAACGGTACGCCAGCAGCGTCGGCGCGTTGTTGCAGGCCGTCGAGCATGCGGCTGGTGAATGCGCTGAGTTCGTCGTGGAAGCCGGGGCGGCTGATCAGTTTCAAGGTCGTCAGGCCGGCAGCCATGGCCAGGGGGTTACCCGACAGTGTACCGGCTTGATAGACCGGCCCCAGCGGCGCGATGCAGCCCATGATCTCGCGCTTGCCACCGAAGCAACCCACCGGCATGCCACCGCCGACGATCTTGCCGAAGGTCGACAGGTCCGGCTTGATCCCGTAGTGACCTTGGGCGCCGCCCAGCGAAACGCGAAAACCGGTCATCACTTCGTCGAAAATCAGCACCACGCCGTGCTTGTCGCACTGCTCGCGCAGCCCTTCGAGGAAGCCAGGTGCTGGTGGTACGCAGTTCATGTTGCCGGCGACCGGTTCAACGATGATGCAGGCGACGGTCTGGCCCACTTCGGCCAGGGTCTTTTCCACGGCTGCAATGTCGTTGAACGGCAGGGTCAGGGTGTGCTTGGCGAAGTCCGCTGGGACGCCTGCCGAGCTTGGCACGCCTTGGGTCAGCAGGCCGGAACCTGCCTTGACCAGCAAGCTGTCGGAGTGGCCGTGGTAGCAGCCTTCGAACTTGATGATGGCGTCACGGCCGGTGTAGCCACGGGCCAGGCGTATGGCGCTCATGGTCGCCTCGGTGCCGGAGCTGACCATGCGCACCATTTCCATCGACGGCACCAGCGAGCAGACCAGGTCGGCCATTTCGGTTTCCATGGCGGTCGGCGCCCCGTAGGACAGGCCGTGTTCGAGCTGGCGGCGCACTGCGTCGAGCACGTCTGGGTGGCCGTGGCCAAGGATCATCGGGCCCCAGGAGCCGACGTAGTCGACATAGCGCTTGTCATCTTCATCGACGACATAAGCGCCCTCAGCGTGCTTGAAGAACAGTGGGGTGCCTCCGACGCTCTTGAAGGCGCGGACTGGCGAGTTTACGCCGCCAGGAATGTGCTTCTGGGCTTGGGCGAACAGGGCTTCGGAACGGGACATAGGGGTCTTCTCTCGAAATCAGGAAGCGAACAGGGCGTTGAAGGCGCGGGCGCGGCGGGTGACTTCCTGCGCGCTGTCGGCGCCGAACAGGCCGTGGATCACCGCCAGTAGATCGGCACCGTGGGCGATCAGCGGGGCGGCATTGTCAAGGGTGACACCACCGATCACGGCGATCGGCAGTTTCACCTGGGCGCGGGCCTGCTCCAGCAGTTCAAGGTTGGCAGCCGGCGCGCCGGGCTTGGTGACGGAATTGAAGAAACGGCCGAAGGCGACATAGCTGGCGCCTTCCTGGGCCGCTTGTGCGGCCAGCTCGAGGCTGGCGTGGCAGGTGGACCCGATGATGGCCTGGCGGCCCAGCAAGGCACGGGCCGGGGTCAGTGGGCCGTCGGTCTGGCCCAGGTGCACACCGACGCCCAGGCGCGCGGCCAGTTCGGCATCGTCGTTGATCACAAGCCCAGTGCCGTAGCGCTCGCACAGCTTCATCAGTGCCTCGGCCTCGCGCAAGCGGCGCGCGGCGTCGTCACTCTTGTCGCGGTACTGCAGCAGGCACACGCCGCCTTCCAGCGCGGCTTCGACATGAGACAGGAAACGGCCGGCGAGCAGCTGGCTGTCGGTGATGGCGTACAGGCCGCGTAGTTTCATTGATAGCCTCTTTTCAGCTGCAGAAATCCAGGGGCAGGCGGCGCGGTACGTACTGGCCCCTGCCCAATTGCTCGGCGTCGCGCAGGGTGCGCCAGGTGTAATCCAGCGAGCTTTTCACTGCGCTTTGCAGGTGCTCGCCAAGGGCCAGGCGACCGGCCAAGGCGCTGGCCAGGGTGCAGCCAGAGCCATGGTAACTGCCAGGCAAGCGTTGGCAGGTCCAGGTGTGGCTTTGGCCGTCGCGGCTGTACAGGCGGTTATGGATTTCGTCTTCGTCGCCGTGGCCGCCGGTGATCAGCAGGTGCTTGCAAAACGGCAACAGCTTTTCGGCGCATTCGTCGGCAGTGCCCTCGGGCAGTTCGGCCAGGATGCGAGCTTCAGGCAGGTTTGGCGTGGCGATGGTCGCAAGCGGCAGCAAACGCTCGCGCAGGGCATAGCCGACTTCGTCCTTACCTAGGCGGCCACCACCACCGGCACGCAGCACCGGGTCACAGACCATCGGCAGGTGCGGGTGAGCACTGAGCAGTTCGGCGACAGTGTCGACCATGCCGATCGAGCCGAGCATGCCCAGCTTGACGGCGGCCACCGTGGAGTCGACCAGCACGGCGTTTGCCTGGGCCAGCACCCATTCACGGTCGAGCACACGGAAGTCGGAAACGTTGACGGTATCCTGCACGGTCAGGGCGGTCACGGTAGGTGCTGCGTGACAGCCTTGAGCGATCAGGGCTTCGATATCTGCCTGCAAGCCGGCGCCGCCACTTGGGTCGTGGCCGGAGAGACAGAGGACAACGGGGCGGGAGCTGTAGGTATTCATGGTCGGCGAGCTTACCACCAAACCCATTTGTGCGAATCGCCCGCCCAGTCAGATTTGCTGACCATGCAGTCAAATTCTCTCGTCGAATGCCCCTAAAAGCCTTGATTTAGAGCCTTTTTAGTGAAAATTCGTACGGTCGGTTGCCTGGGTTGAAAGCTATGCTAGAGTGCTCGGATAACTCGATAAACGGGCTCTGCCGGATTTCGTCGTCTCAAAGGGATCGGAGGCCACCGCGACGCGACCGTGCAGGCGAAGCTGGGGCTGTATGCGCTATTTGCTGATTATGCTGCTGGGCTTGTTGCCCGCTCTGGCCGCAGGCGTCGAATTCGACGAAGCGACTCGTTACCTCCCGTTGGGCAAGGTCATGCAGGTCTACGAAGACCCTGATGGCAGCGCCAGCATCGCCCAGGTCAGCGCCCCCCTGTTCGCCAGCCGTTTTCGCACCCACCACCAGGACGTGCTGAACGCCGGCTATTCGACTTCGGTGTTCTGGCTCAAGGTCGACCTGCATTACCGGGCCTCTGCCACTGCCCAGCCGCGGCAATGGCTGCTGGAGCTGGCCTATCCCCCCATGGACCACATCGAGCTGTATCTGCCTGACAGCGATGGTCAGTTCCGCCTGGCCCAGCACACTGGCGATGCCTTGCCCTACGCCAGCCGACAGATACGCCAGAACAACTACCTGTTCGAGCTTCCACTGCAGCCAGGGCAGTCGACCACAGCCTACTTGCGTGTGTATAGCCAGGGCTCGGTACAGGTACCCTTGGCATTATGGTCCGCCGAAGCCTACATGGAAGACCAGCCGACGCGGTTCTATGTGCTTGGCATGATCTACGGCGTGTTGCTGGTGATGGCGGTGTACAACCTGTTCATCTACCTCAGCGTGCGCGACGTCAGTTACCTGTATTACATCCTCTACATTGCCGCGTTCGGCTTGTATCAAGTGTCGGTCAACGGTGCAGGGGTTGCCTATCTGTGGCCAGACAGCCCTTGGTGGGCGAATGCCGCAACACCCATGTTCATTGGTGCTGCAGGGCTGTTCGGTTGCCAGTTTGCGCGTCACTTCCTGCAGCTGGGCAAGGTTAGCCGCAGCCTGGACCGGTGGCTGCAAGTGTTGATGCTCGGTGGGGTGCTGGTGATGGTGCTGTCGGTGAGCATGCCGTACGGCATCGCCCTGCGAATGGCCACGGTGCTGGCGCTGCTGTTCACCGTGAGTATCTTCGCTGCCGGTTTATACGCCTGGCTGCGCGGCATGCGCGTTGCACGCTGGTTCATCATCGCCTGGACGGCGTTTCTGATCGGTGGGCTAGTCAACACCCTCATGGTGCTGGGATATCTGCCAAACCTGTTCATTACCATGTACGCCAGCCAGTTGGGTTCAGCGCTGGAAGTGGCACTGCTGTCGCTGGCCCTGGCCGACCGTATTAACAGCATGCGTGAGCAGCAGGCGCAGAACTTGCGTGACGCCGGCCAGGCCCTGGAGCACTTGAACCAGCAACTGGCCAGAAGCAACCACATCAAGGACGAGTTCCTCGCCACCATCACCCATGAACTGCGCACGCCGATGAATGGGGTAATTGGCTCGCTGGAGCTGATGCAGACATTGCCGATGAGTGCCGAGATGGCTCAGTACCAGCGTACGGCGGTCGGTTCTGCCCAGGACATGATGGACATGGTGGATGACATTCTCACCTTGAGCGAGCTACAGGCTGGCCGCATGCGCCCACAAACCCAGCCGTTCAGCCTGCGGCATACGCTGCATGAGCTGCGCGCTGGCTATGCCGGTACGGCCTTGGGCAAGGGCTTGTATCTGAGCCTGGATATTCCTGCCGATCTGCCGGACGAGCTCCTGGGCGATGCCCAGAAAATAGCCCGCTGCCTGGGTTGTCTGGTGGACAACGGTCTGAAATTCACCCATCAGGGGGGCGTGATGGTGCAGGTCCGCGGCCGTCGCCTTGGCCCGGACAGCCTGGTACTGACCTTTGCGGTCAGCGACAGTGGAATTGGGTTCGACGACCTTGACCAAGCCATTCTCTACCAGCGTTTCTACCAGGTTGATGGCTCCATGACCCGGCGTTACGGCGGGCTGGGCATTGGCTTGTCGATCTGTCGGCAGTTGACCGAGTTGCTGGGCGCCAGGCTGTCCCATGAATCGACGCGGGGCGTGGGCAGCCGCTTCGAGCTGGCCTTGAATGTGGCCATCGCCCAGGTGCAGGTGCCGCCGGGCAGGGCTTTTTCGGGGGCTACGCGGCTGTAGGTGCATGCCTTGAGAAGTTTGGCGCCTGTGAGACCGAGCGCCGCCCGCGCGGCGCATCGCGAGCTTTGCTCGCTCCTACGTTTGTTTCGGGCCAGTAACGCCTGTGACAGGCGCGCGCGACCGCCTGGTTCATACAACGCGATATCGCGCCAGGCCCCAAAGCGTTCGCGCGCAAATCCCGCAGGATTGATTGGCCCGAAACAAACGTAGGAGCGAGCGCAGCTCGCGATGCGCCGCGCGGGCGGCGCTCGATCCCGCAGGCGTCAAAGATGTTGCGGCAAGCCCTCGGAGCCCTTCATTCACCCTGCCACCTGTTTAGTCATTATTGCCACTTTGACTGCACCGCAGGGAGTGCTTCACTGGGCCTTTCAGGCATGCCCGGATCCAGGAGCTCCCGATGAACCTGCACCAGTACGCTGAAACCCACGAAGTCACCAATCAACCGCCGTCACTCGACGGTGCCAACCTGTACCGCCTCGACCTGCCGCTGCAAGAGTGGTCGCGGCGCTTTGGGGCCGGGTGGGCCGAATCGCGGATCGATGCCTATGGTGCCTTGGCGGGCGGGCCGCTGATGGCTGCGGGGTTCCTGGCCAATGCGCACAAACCGCAATTTCAGAGCCACGACCGCTACGGCCACCGCATCGATCTTGTGGAGTTCCACCCTGCCTATCACGAACTGATGCGCACTGCCGTCGAGCATGGCCTGCCTTCCTTGCCTTGGGCTGAACCCCGGCCAGGCGCCCATGTAGCGCGTGCGTCGATGACTTACCTGCACAGCCAGGCCGAGGCCGGCACCGGTTGCCCGCTGACCATGACCTTCGCTGCCGTGCCCGCCCTCAGGCTGCAGCCGGAGTTGGCCGAATACTGGCTGCCAAAGATCCTCGCCTGCGAGTACGACCCACGCAATGTCGGTGACCGGCACAAGGCCGGGGTCACCCTCGGCATGGCCATGACCGAGAAGCAGGGCGGCACCGACGTGCGCGCCAATACCACCCGCGCATACCCGGTGGGCAGCCCTGGCCCCGGCCAGCCTTACGAACTGGTGGGGCACAAGTGGTTCTGTTCGGCGCCGATGTGCGATGCCTTTCTCACCTTGGCGCAAACCGACAAGGGCCTGAGCTGCTTCCTGTTGCCACGCCATCGCCCTGACGACAGCCGCAACCAGTTCTATATCCAACGTCTGAAAAACAAGCTGGGCAACAGCTCGAATGCTTCCAGCGAAGTCGAGTTTCGCGGCGCCCTGGCGTGGATGGTGGGCGAGGAGGGGCGCGGGGTGCCGACCATCATCGAAATGGTCGCGATGACCCGCTTCGATTGCATGGTCGGCTCCAGCGCCCTGATGCGTCAGGCCCTGACCCAGGCCGCACATCATTGCGCCCATCGCAAGGTCGGTGGCCGAGTGCTCAGCGAGCAGCCCCTGATGCAGAACGTGCTGGCTGACCTGGCGCTGGAAAGCGAGGCGGCATTGGCGCTGAGCTTGCGCATGGGGCAGGCCTTGGAGCAGCTCGATGACCCCCAGCAGGCGCACTTCGCCCGGCTGGTCACGGCAGTTGGCAAATACTGGATCTGCAAGCGGGCGCCGGCGATGATCAACGAGGCCGCTGAGTGCCTGGGCGGTGCCGGTTATGTCGAGGACAGCATTCTGCCACGGCTGTACCGCGAAGCGCCGGTCAACTCGACCTGGGAAGGCTCTGGCAATGTGCAATGCTTGGATGTGCTGCGCGCGTTGTCCAAAGAAGGCGGTGTGCTCGATGCGTTGTTCGCCGAACTTGGGGACGGGCATGGTGACCCCCGCCTGGCCGCGCATATTGGCAACCTCAAGGGAGCGTTCGCCGATACCGGCGATATCCAGTACAGGGCGCGGCAGCTTACCGAGGATATTGCCTTGGCAGTGCAGGCTAAGTTGCTTCTGGAAGCCGGCAACGCCGCCGTCAGCGATGCCTTCATCGCCAGCCGTCTGAACGGGGGCGGGCGGGTGTACGGCGCACTGCCCCGTGGCATCGATGTGCAGGCCCTGTTGGCACGGTCGACGCCCGCCTGGCCGAGTTGATTAGCGCGCTTGAGCATCGGGGGTGTATTTAGACACAAAGGCAGGCAAGATGGCTGACATGCATGTCCAGACAGGAAGCCCAGTGTGAGCCAAGCTTTTGTAGTCGTAGATACCCCCGAACAGGCCGTCGATCGTCTGGCGGCCTTGCATGAACAGGCCACCGGGGCCCTGAGCCAGGCCCTCAAGCGTTACCTGAAGGACCGTACCGAGCCCGACGCCGATGAGCGCGCCCTCTATCGTTACCCGGCACTGCGCCTGACCTATTACAGCCACGGCGAGGTAGCCGCCACTACTCGCGCCTATGCCAAGGTACAGGTCGCTGGCACTTACAGTGTCACCGTCACCCAGCCAGCAGCGTTCCGTGGTTACCTGCTGGAGCAACTACGCCCACTGATGCATGACTACACGGTGACCGTGGAAGTCGGCGTCAGCGAGCAGAACATTCCTTACCCCTATGTGGTGGACCAGGGCGATGAGCTGGCCGGCAGTGGCATCACCGCCGCCGAACTTGCGCGGGTGTTCCCCAGCACCGACCTGTCGGCAGCCACCGACAATATTGCCGATGGCCTGTACGACTGGGACAGTGCCGAAACCCTGCCGCTGGCGTTGTTCGATGCCGCACGTGTGGACTTCTCGCTGCGCCGCCTGGTGCATTACACCGGCAGCGACTGGCGCCACGTGCAGCCATGGATTCTGCTGACCAACTACCACCGCTACGTTGACCAGTTCATCAGCCATGGGCTTGATCAACTGCGCGATGACCCGCGCTTCGTGCGCATGGTCTTGCCGGGCAACGTAGTGATCGAGAAGGGCATGGACCACGGTGAAGCGCAGGCCCTGGTGGCCAGCGTGGTCTGGCACCGCTACCAGATGCCGGCCTATCACCTGATCGCCGGTGACGGTGATGGCGTGACTCTGGTCAACATCGGCGTTGGCCCATCCAACGCCAAGAACATCACCGACCACCTGGCGGTGCTGCGCCCGCACTGCTGGCTGATGATCGGCCACTGCGGCGGCCTGCGCCAGTCGCAAACCATTGGCGACTACGTACTGGCCCACGCCTACATGCGCCGTGACGGTATCCTCGATCGCGTGGTGCCGCCCAATATCCCCATCCCGGCATTGGCAGAGGTGCAATTGGCCCTGCAGGAGGCTGCTGCACAGGTAACCGGCGAGCGTGGCGAAGAGCTCAAAAAGCGCCTGCGTACCGGCACCGTGCTCACCTACGACGACCGCAACTGGGAGCTGCGCTGGGCTCAGGAACGCCCGCTGATCAACCTCTCCCGCGCGGTGGCGGTGGATATGGAAAGTGGCACCATTGCGGCCCAGGGCTATCGGCTGCGCGTGCCGTACGGCACGTTGCTGTGCGTTTCCGACAAGCCCTTGCACAGCGAAATCAAGCTGCCAGGCTCGGCCAACGCCTTCTATAACCGTGCCGTCAGCCAGCATCTTAAGATCGGCATCGCCGCGCTGGACTTGCTGCGCACCGAGCTCAATTCGTTGCACTCGCGTAAACTGCGCAGCTTCGATGAGCCGCCGTTCCGCTGAGGATCCATGCCACTGCCACCCCGTTCCAAGCCGCGCCGCCCCCCGGCGCGGCCTGCTGGCCCCCGTCGCCAGGCCAAGGCGCCACCGGCCGAGCCACGCCTGATACTGTTCAACAAGCCCTTTGACGTACTGACCCAGTTCAGCGACGGTGAGGGGCGGGCGACGCTCAAGGATTTCATCGACATCCCTGGCGTCTACCCCGCCGGTCGCCTGGACCGCGACAGCGAAGGGTTGCTGCTGCTGACCAACGATGGCGGGCTGCAGGCGCGCATTGCCGACCCTAAGCACAAGCTGCCCAAGACATACTGGGTGCAGGTGGAAGGCGAGCCGAGCGAAGAGCAGATCCAGCGTCTACGTGATGGCGTACAGCTCAATGACGGCCCGACGTTGCCCGCCCAAGCGCGCCGGCTGGCCGAGCCCGAGCTGTGGCCGCGCAATCCGCCGGTGCGTTTTCGTAAAAGCGTGCCGACCTGCTGGTTGGAGTTGGTGATCCGCGAAGGGCGTAACCGCCAGGTGCGACGCATGACGGCGGCGGTGGGGTTGCCTACCTTGCGCCTGGTGCGAGTGCGTATCGGTGACTGGGCACTGGATGGGCTCGAGCAGGGCTGCTGGCGAGAAGTGGCGCCTAAGCTTACGCGCTAGACCCCCTCGATAAACGCCACCACCACACTTTTGATAATGAACGCCAGCACCCCCAGCCCAAGCACGAAGAACAGGATGAGGGTGCCGAAGCGCCCTGCCTTGGACTTTTTTGCCAAGTCCCAGACGATGAAACCCATGAAACCGATCAGCACGGTGACCAGTACGATCATCATCCACTCTTCGAATACGGCGGGATCCATCGGTGTTCTCCAGGCAGGCGGGGCGTCGGTTATAGGGGCGATCAGCGAAGGTGGGTCAACGGCATCTCGGTGCTGGCCAGTACCTGATTGAGTACGAAGCTCGAACGCACGCTGGTCACGCCTTCGATGCGGGTTAGGCTACCGAGCAGCAGTTTCTGGTAGTGGTCCATGTCGGGGACCACCACCTTGAGCTGATAATCCGCATCCATGCCAGTTACCAGGCTGCATTCGAGCACTTGGGGCAAGTTGCGGATGGCGGCTTCGAACGTCTCGAAGCGTTCTGGGGTGTGCCGGTCCATGCCGATCAACACATAGGCAGTGAGGCTCAGGCCGAGCTTCTTGCGGTCAAGCAGTGCGACCTGGCGTGAGATGTAGCCGTCGTCTTCCAGTTGCTTGACCCGACGCGAGCATGGCGATGGCGACAGGCCGATGCGCTCGGCCAGCTCCTGGTTGGAAATGCGCGCGTCGCGCTGCAGTTCAGCGAGAATGCTCAGGTCGTACCGGTCAAGTTTGCTCATGAAAAAGCCCTTTTCTGTTCGGATTGCGGTGAATTATCAATCCAGGGTTAAAAATTGCGCAAGTGCTATTTATCTGAGCAATCTTCGCAATCCTCTGCTTTGCCGGCTCCCCTATAGTTACCTACAGAATCACTGCCCGGACATCAGTCCACGGCGACGCGCCCTAGGCGGGCGGTCGCGGCCAGCCATCCAACAGGATCAGCAGGCCCCCGGGCTACGCAGCGTTCAGAAGACACTGCGAGGTGAGCCGGCACCACAAGTGCCGAGCACGGACGACAATTCCCAAAGGGAGGCCATCGGTCTCCCTTTTTTCATGGCCGCGATTTCATCTGCCTGTGGCACCAGCGCGGTAGACTGGCAGCATGGCGCTTTGGATACCGTGAGGAACTACATGAAGTCGCGCATCTGGCAGTTGGCAGGTGTTGGTTTGCTGGGGTTGAGCATCAGCTATGCGGCCTTGGCCGAAGACCCTGGCCAGTGGCATGACGGCGAGGGCGGCCCTGGCCGGCCGCTGAATTCGCGTGATGCTGCAGAGCAGACTCAGCCCCCGCGCCAGGGCTACTATCAGGACATCCCGCGGCGCAACGGTGACAATCGCCACTGGCAAGCCGGTGGCCCTGGCCAACGGCCGGGCGGTGACTGGCACGGGCGCCCGGATGGCCACGGCAATGGCTGGGGCCCCGGCCCGCAGTATCGTCCAGGGCACACTGTGGATCATTTTCCGGATCGCTACTGGAAGGTGCCGTACCGCGGCAACGACTATTTCTACTCCGGTGGCTACTGGTATCGCCCCCACGGCGGCAGTTATGTTGTGGTCAGGCCACCCTACGGCGTAAGGGTCAATTACCTGCCGGCCTATGCGCGGGAGGTGTGGCTGGGGGGCGCGCTGTTCTTCCTGGTCGCCGATACCTATTACCAGTACCTGGCCGATAGCCAAGAGTATGTGGTGGTCAACCCGCCCGCTGCCGCGCCCGCACCGCTGCCCGCAACGCCTGTGGCCGGCAACGGTTACGATGTAGTCGCTTATCCGATGTATGGGCAGGGGCAGGAACAACAAGACCAGGACCGCTATCAGTGCCACCGCTGGGCCGTAAGCCAGTCCGGGTTCGATCCAGCCACAGCACCCTATGCCCCGCCTGTGGAGGTGGCCAGCAACTACCGCCGGGCACTGAGCGCCTGCTTCAGCGGCCGCGGCTACAGCGTCAACTGACTCATACCGGGTCGGCGTGCACCATTACATCCGCCTTCGGATAACGCTGGCGGATTACCTCTGAAGCTTGCACGCACAGTTCATGGGCTTCATGCAGTGGCAGCTGCCCCGGCAGCTCCAGGTGCAGTTGCACGAACCACTGGTTGCCGGACATTCGCGTACGCAGGTCGTGCACGCCTTTGACCCCAGCGATGCCCATTACCAGATCGACCATCCCTTCGCCGATGTCGGTGGGCAACTCCTTGTCCATGAGAATCGCCGTACTTTCGCGGGCGATCTGCAGCGCACTCCAGAGGATATAAAGCGCGATGCCCAGCCCGAACAGTGCGTCCAGTTGCGGCCAGCCGAAACGGGCCAGCAGCAGGGCAAGCAGAATGCTGCCGTTGAGTAACAGGTCAGAGCGGTAATGCAGCGAGTCAGCGCGCACGGCGGTGGAGCCGGTCAAGCGGATGACTTTGCGCTGCAGTGCCAGCAGGGCGACGGTGAGCACCAGCGACAGCAGCATCACGGCGATGCCGATGCTGGTATTGCCCAGCGGAGTCGGGTCTTGCAGGCGTTCGACCGCCTGCACCCCGATCAGCACCGCGCTGACCCCGATGAACAGCGCCTGGGCCATCCCGGCCAGGGCCTCGGCCTTGCCATGACCGAAGCGGTGATCGTCATCGGCTGGGCGCAGGGCGTAATGCACAGCAAGCAGGTTGAGGAACGAGGCGACGGCATCCAGTGCCGAGTCGGTCAGCCCCGCCAATAGGCTGACCGAGCCGCTTAGCCACCAGGCCACGGCCTTGCTGACCACCAAGATGCTGGCCACGGCCAGTGAGGCACGTGTTGCCAGGCGCAGCAGGCGCTGGTGTTCGGCGGCGGTAATCATGTTCAAGTGATGTCCTTGTGCGATTTAGGCCGCAGGAACCAGGCCCAAGGCCGCCAGCTGCTCTAAGCTGCCGCGGTGCTGGATCAGCCGTGGGTCATCCAGCGGCAGGCGCTGGCCCAGCTCGCTTTGCACGATGGACTGCAGCTTGAGGTTGTCGACCTTGCCATCAGGGCTTACGGCATCACGCAGTTTGACCGGGTCGATCTGGGCCGTCCGGCCGCCGGGGTAGTAGATGGCGCCCGTGGCGAAATCGATGCCGAAGGCAATCAGGCCGGGGATTACGTAGAACAGGATGCCGATAGCATCCATGGCGGCGACCACAGGGTCGATCTTGCCGCCGATCTGGCCACGGCGATCTGGATAGAAAATAGTGCCGCAGGCCGTCAGCTGGGTCAGCAGGGTGACGATCAGGGCGCCACCAATGACGCGGGATGGGATGCGCATGTAAATCTCCGAAAAGGTGTTCAGCAGGGCAAGCGATGCGCCAGCACCTGCTGCTAAGACCATGATAGAGCAGGCTGGGTTCGCCGTTATACTCGCCACACTGTTCGAGGACCACCATGATTTCATTACCGATCGATGCCGTGTTGCCCGCCCTGCGCGAAACCTTGGAAAACCGCGACGAAGCCGTGCTCGAAGCGCCTCCGGGGGCCGGCAAGACCACTCGGGTGCCACTGGCGCTGCTCGATGCGCCGTGGCTAGCGGGGCAGACCATCCTCATGCTCGAACCACGCCGTTTGGCCGCGCGGGCTGCGGCCGAACGCCTGGCCAGCGAACTGGGGGAAAAGGTCGGCGAGACGGTGGGCTATCGCATTCGCCTGGACAGCAAGGTGGGGCCAAAGACGCGCATTGAGGTGGTCACCGAGGGCATCCTGACTCGGCGGTTGCAGGCTGACCCGGCACTCGAAGGGGTTGGTCTGCTGATATTCGACGAGTTTCACGAGCGCAGCCTGGATGCAGACCTTGCGCTGGCGCTGAGCCTCAACGGCCGGGAACTGCTACGTGATGATCCCCCGCTTAAAATCCTTCTAATGTCGGCGACTCTGGAGGGCGAGCGCCTGTCGCGTCTGCTCGACGATGCCCCTGTGGTCAGTAGCCAAGGGCGCATGCACCCAGTGGATATCCGCTGGGGGCGGCCGTTCCAGCCGGGCGAATTCATCGAACCACGGGTTGTGGATAACGTGCTGCTGGCCTTGGCTGAACAGCCTGGCAGTGTGCTGGTGTTTTTGCCCGGCCAGGCCGAAATCCGCCGTGTGCACCAGAGCTTGCAGGAGGCCCTGGGCCAGCGACCCGACATTCTGCTGTGCCCTTTGCACGGGGAGCTGGAGCTCAGCGAGCAGCGCGCGGCCATCGATTCGCCAGGCAACGGCCTGCGCAAGGTGGTGCTGGCCACCAACATCGCCGAAACCAGCCTGACCATCGACGGGGTGCGGGTGGTCATCGATGCCGGCCTTGCGCGCGTGCCGCGTTTCGACCCGGGTAGCGGCATGACCCGCCTGGACACCCAGCGCATCTCCCGAGCCAGCGCCACCCAGCGTGCCGGCCGTGCCGGGCGCCTGGAACCTGGCGTGTGCTACCGCCTGTGGTCCGAGGCCCAGCATGATCAATTGGCTGCCCACGCCAGCGCCGAGATTCTCCAGGCCGACCTAGCTGGCCTGGCTCTGCAACTGGCGCGTTGGGGCGTCACCCCAGACCAACTGCGCTGGCTCGACCAACCGCCAGCGGCGGCGTTCTCCCAAGCCCAAGACTTGCTGGCGCGCCTGGGTGCATTCAAACCGGGTAGCCATGGCCACTTGAGCGAACATGGCCAGGCAATGGCCGAACTGCCGGCACACCCGCGCATTGCCCACCTGCTGCTGCGTGGCCAGGACTTGGGCCTGGCGAGCATGGCTTGCGAGGTTGCGGCCTTGCTCGGTGAACGAGATATACAGCGTGGCGGTGGTGCCGATCTGCACAGCCGCTTGGCATTGGTCAGTGGTGAAGGCAAGACCAGCCGTGGCGCCCTGGGCGGTGTGCAGCGCGCCCGGCAGCTTGCGCGCCAGTATCGCAACCTGTTGCGCGGCAAGCCCACGGCCACGGTCGCCGACCCTGAGCACCCACGCTGGCTCGGTGGCTTGCTGGCGCTGGCCTATCCTGACCGCGTGGCGCAGCAGCGCCGCCAGGGCAGCGCCGAATACCGCCTGGCCAACGGCCGTGCCGCCCTGTTCGCGGAAGTGGACGCGCTGATGAAATGCCCGTGGCTGGTCATCGCTGACCTTGGTAGCCGCCAGGGCCAACGCGAAGAACGTATCTATCTGGCGGCCGAATTCGACCCGGCGCTGTTCGATGATGTGCTGGCAGAACAAGTCGAGCGCGTCGATATCCTTGACTGGGACGAGCGTGAACAGGTACTGCGTGCCGAACGCCAGACTAAGGTCGGTGAACTGGTACTGAGCCGTGAACCCTTGCCGGGCCTGGACGACGACGCCCGCGCCCGAGCGCTGATTGGCCTGGTGCGACGCAAAGGCCTGAACCTGCTGACCTGGACCCCGGAGCTGCGCCAGTGGCAAGCACGGGTCGCGCTGTTGCGGCAGCTGGACCTCAACAGCGAAGGCCGGAGCCAATGGCCTGATCTGAGTGACGAAGCCTTGCTGGCGAGTCTGGACCAGTGGCTGCAGCCCTACCTCGGCAAAGTGTCGCGCCTGAGCCACTTCGCTGCCCTGGACCTGCCCTCGATCTTGCGCAATCTGCTGCCCTGGCCGTTGCCCCAGCGCCTGGACGAATGGGCACCGGCCCATCTGACCGTGCCGTCCGGTTCGAACATCCGCCTGGACTACAGTGAACACCCGCCGATCTTGGCCGTGCGCCTGCAAGAGCTGTTTGGCCTGGCCGATACCCCACGCATTGCCCAGGGCCGTCAGCAGGTAAAACTGCACCTGTTATCCCCAGCGCGGCGGCCAGTGCAAGTGACCCAGGACCTGGCCAGCTTTTGGCGTACCACCTATGCAGAGGTGAAGAAGGACTTGAAGGGGCGTTACCCGAAACATTATTGGCCCGACGACCCGCTGGTGGCCGAAGCTACCGCGCGGGCCAAGCCGCGCGGTAGCTGAGCCGAATATTTTTACGTGCGCTGCTGAAGCAGGAAAGTGATGGTTTCACCTTCTTTGGTATTGAGTAGATACATGGTCTGGCCGCTGCGATGCGGCGTGTCCTTGATGGCACCCACACGGTAGCCTTGATGATCGCGCAGGTAGCAGACCAAACCGTGTTCGGTCAGCTGAAGTGGCTCGATCTTCCAATAATCAGTAACGTTGGTTCGCTGGTAGAAGCCTAAGTAGCTGTTATGGCTCAGGCCCAGCTTCTTGGGTGGTTGAGTCTTGCTTGCCAGGCTTATGTGGTAGTGCAGGCGATCGTCTGTCTGCGAGTTGAAGGCAAAATCCATCGCGATGGATTTCTCAGTGCCGCCGGCCATCAGCCAGTCGTATTGGGGGGCGATTCCCCAATTCCATTTATCGTGAGTTCTGCTCAAGCGCAACGGCACGTAGCCGCCGGTGGCGATGGCATGCAAGCGGCCGGTGAATGACCTGGCGTAAGCGTCTTGGATTTGCGAGTCCATAGCGGGTCTCCGTGTGATGAAGACCCAACCCTATGGCTTGTACGCGGTGCCTGGGAGGCAGAATGGCTTCCTCTAGGCCGTGGTCCATGCACCGCTCAGGCGCTTGCTTGACCTTCGAGCAACATGAACAGGCGGTACAGCACTACGGTACTGAACAGCTGCAGGAAGCCGCTAAGGCTATCCAAGGCCAGTTGCACACCTGGCGCAGGCTCGGGGAAGGCCATCATCAGTAGCCCGTCGATCAGCCAGATCGGTGCCAGCACCCCCAGTACGCAAATCATGATGCGCATGAAGTGCCCAGTGGTCATGCGTGCGCTTTCGCGCATCGATTGCACCACCGGTAGGCCCCGCAGTACCAGCAGGTATTCGGCGAACACCAGGTTGATCATGATCCACACGCCGGGGAACACCAGCAGTGCCAGGCCGGCCATGATCAGCAGCGAACTGATCAATACCAACAACGCCAGCTGCGGCCACAGTTGCACGGCGCGGGCGAACAGGTCGCGTTTGGGGATTGGCTGGCCGTTGCTGCGGGTATCCAGGTAAAGGATCAGCGCCGCGCTGTAGAGCGGGTAGAACAACAGGCTGATCAGCATGCCGTAGGCGGCAGAGGCCTGATCACCCAACTGGCGATACAGCAGTTCGGTGGTCAAGGCCTCGAGCACCACCAGCGGCAGGCACAGCGGGATGATGCTGGCCAGGTGACGGCGGAAGAAGTACAGGGAGTCGCGTAGAACGCTCAGCGGATTCATCAGTCAACATCGCACGGCAGTAAAAGCTGGGGCCTAACTTTAGCCTAGAGCGGTCGTTGGCTGAAAAAAGTTTCACCCGCACGATGATTGAATCTGCGGCCCGTGCGCCCCATCTTTGGCATGTCCGATGTCCTGCTCACCCCACGAGGTAGCCCAATGAACACTGATGAACAAACTCTGATCGACGGCTTGTTCGGCCGCATCAAGCAAGCCGAAGACCCCAGCCAGCCGCGTGATGCCCAGGCGCAGGCGCGGATCGAGGAGCATGTGCGCCAGCAACCGGCGGCGCCTTACTACATGGCCCAGGCGATTCTGGTTCAGGAGGCGGCGCTCAAGCGCCTGGACGAGCAGAACAAACAACTGGAAGCCGAGCTCAAGCAGGCCCGGGCACAGCTTGAGGCCACGCGGGCGAGTAGCGGCAATGGCGGCGGTTTCCTTTCCAGCATCTTCGGTGCTGGCGCGCGCACGCCAGAGCCGAATCAGCCGCAGCGCCCTAGCACGCCGGTCGCCTCCGGCGGCGGTTGGCGCGAGCCAAGTGCGCCAGGCTTCTCTGCGGCGCAACAGCAACCGCAACCACAGGCTCAGGCGCAACCTTCAAGCTTCGGCGCGGCGCCTGCCCGCAGCGGTGCCAGTAGCTTCCTGGGTGGTGCGATGCAGACCGCTGCTGGGGTTGCCGGTGGCGTGTTGCTGGCACAAGGCATCAGCAGCCTGTTCAACCACCACTCGCAGCCTGAGGAAGTGGTCGAGGTGATCAAAGAAGAGCCGACCCCGGCCAGCGACAGCGGCGGCTGGAACGACCAGGGCGGGCAACAGCAGGTCGCCGACAACAGTGACTGGAACAACGACCAAGGCGGTTGGGCCGATAGTGACTACGGCAACGATGACGGTGGCTTCTTCTCGGACGACGATACCTTCGTCTGATCGCTCTGGCATACTGGCGGCAATTCGAGGGGCGCTCTGCGCCCCTTTTCATGTCGAGGGTATGTGGTGAAAAAGATCGCGCTGTTCGCCGATGTGCAGAACCTCTACTACACCGTGCGCCAGGCCCATGGCTGCCACTTCAACTACACCGCGCTGTGGAAGGACGTCAGCCGTGAAGGCGAGATCGTCGAGGCCGTGGCTTATGCCATCGACCGGGGTGATAGCAAGCAGCAGCAATTTCAGCAGATCCTGCGCAACCTGGGGTTCGACGTACGCCTGAAACCGTTCATCCAGCGCAGTGATGGCTCTGCCAAAGGCGATTGGGACGTGGGCATCACCCTGGATGTGATCGATGCGGCCAGCCGGGTCGACCAAGTGGTTTTGGCCTCGGGGGATGGTGATTTCGACCTGTTGCTGGAACGGGTCATCCAGCGCCATGGTACCGAGGCAGTGGTGTATGGCGTGCCTGGCCTCACGGCGTTGTCGCTGATTCGCGCTGCCACCCGCTATGTGCCTATCGAGGGCGCGCTGTTGCTCAAGCACTAAGGTTTTTTTATGGAACGTATTGCGGTCATCGACTTTGAAACAACGGGCATCTCCCCCGGTGCCGGCTGCCGTGCCACTGAAGTGGCGGTGGTGATGTTCGAACGCGGGCGGATCGTCGAGCGTTATCAGAGCCTGATGAACGCTGGCGTACCGGTGCCGGCCTTCGTCGCCGGGCTGACCGGCATCACCACTAGCATGCTGCGCAGTGCGCCACCTGTGGACCAGGTGATGAACGAGGTTGCTGAATTCGTCGGGGAAACGCCGCTGTTGGCCCACAACGCCGCTTTCGACCAGAAGTTCTGGGACTACGAACTGGGCCGCATTGGCCGCAGCCGTCAGCAGCCCTTCGCCTGTTCCCTGCTGCTCTCGCGGCGCCTGCTGCCGGCGGCGCCCAACCACAAGCTGGGTACCCTGACCCGTTGGGCTGGGCTGCCGAACACCGGTACTGCGCACCGGGCCATGGCCGATGCCGAGATGGCGGCCAACCTGCTGCAACATCTGGCAGGTGTGCTGCGCCAGGCCCATGGGGTCCAGCAGCTTTCCCACCAGCTGCTTTGCCGGTTGCAGAAGACACCCGCAGCGAAAATGCGTGAAGCGTTGGCCAAGCTTGTGTGACTGGCGGTACGAAAGTGTGCCGCTAATTTCGCACTGATTTGTAACTTATCTTCCATTGCACGCAGCCCTAAACTCGGTCGCCCGAAAACGGATTTCTGAGTTGTCTGCCATGCCTGCCTCCCGTCGCTTTCCACTATTGCTCGTTGGGGCCTTTCTGGCCCTTTACCTGGTCTGGGGTTCCACCTATTTGTTCATCCGCATTGGTGTCGAGTCATGGCCACCGATGCTGATGGCGGGCGTGCGCTTTTTGATCGCGGGCAGCCTGCTGTATGGCTTTTTGCGTTGGCGCGGGGTGCCGGCGCCGACTTGGCCGCAATGGCGAGCGGCAGGTGCCATCGGGTTTCTGCTGCTCAGCTGTGGCAACGGCGGGGTGACCGTGGCCGAGCATGCCGGTGTGGCCTCGGGCGTAGCGGCGTTGGCGGTGGCTACGGTGCCGCTGTTCACTTTGCTTTTCGGCTTGCTGTTCGGCCATCGCAACTCGCGGTTGGAATGGGCCGGGATCATGCTCGGGCTGCTGGGCATCGCTCTGCTCAACCTGGGCTCGAACCTGCAAGCCAGCCCGGTGGGTGCGGCGCTTGTGCTGTTCGCAGCAGCGTCTTGGGCGTTCGGTTCGGTGTGGAGCAAAAGCCTGCCCTTACCTCAGGGCCCCATGGCCAGTGCCGCCGAGATGTTGGTGGGTGGCGCGGTGTTGTTGATCGGCAGCGTGCTGTCCGGTGAGCGCATGACGCACATGCCCACTGCGGCCGGTTGGGCTGCGCTGGCCTACCTGGTGCTGTTCGGTTCGATTCTTGCCTTCAGTGCCTACATGTACCTGCTCAAGAACGTGCGCCCAGCAGCTGCCACCAGCTATGCCTACGTCAACCCTGCAGTAGCCGTATTGTTGGGCATCGTGTTTGCCGGTGAACAGATCGGCACCGAGGAATGCCTGGCCATGGCGGTGATCATTGGCGCTGTGGTGCTGATTGGCCTGCCGCAATGGCGCAAGGCACCGCAGCCGCCGTTGAAAGGCGAAATCTGCAAGTAGCCCGAGGGGATGCGGTAAACTTGCCGCCTTCGCTGAACCCCCTCTGACGGTATTGCCATGAATTTCGCCAAACTCGGCCTGATCGAACCCTTGCTGCGTACCTTGCAGCAGCTCGACTACACCACGCCCACCCCGGTCCAGGCCAAGGCCATCCCTGCCGTGCTGGCTGGTCGTGACCTGATGGCCGCAGCCCAGACCGGCACCGGCAAAACAGCCGGCTTCGCGTTGCCTGTGCTGCAGCGCCTGGCCCTGGAAGGTGAGAAGGTCGCCAGCAATTCGATCCGCGCCCTGGTGCTGGTGCCGACCCGCGAGCTGGCCGAGCAGGTGCACAACAACGTGCGCGAATATGCGGAAAACCTGCCGCTGAGCACCTATGCGGTGTATGGCGGGGTCAGCATCAACCCGCAGATGATGCGCCTGCGCCGTGGCGTCGACCTGCTGGTGGCCACCCCCGGCCGTTTGCTCGACCTGTTCCGTCAGAACGCGGTGAAGTTCAACCAGGTGCAAACGCTGGTGCTCGACGAAGCCGACCGCATGCTCGACCTCGGCTTTGCCGAGGAGCTGCAATCGGTCTACGCCGCCTTGCCGCGCAAGCGTCAGACGCTGTTGTTCTCTGCCACTTTCTCCGAGCAGATCCGTGTGCTCGCGGGCCTGGCTTTGAACGACCCGCTGAGCATCGAAGTCAGCCCGCGCAACGCTGCGGCAACCACGGTCAAGCAGTGGCTGGTGCCGGTGGACAAAAAGCGCAAGGCGGATTTGTTCATGCACCTGCTGCGCAAGCAGCGCTGGAAGCAAGTACTGGTGTTCGCCAAAACCCGTAACGGTGTCGATCAACTGGTCGAGCGCTTGTTGGCCGAAGGCGTGAATGCCGACGGTATCCACGGCGACCGCCCGCAAGCCACCCGGCAGCGCGCGCTGGACAGCTTCAAAGCGCGGGAGGTGCAGGTGCTGGTGGCGACCGACGTCGCCGCCCGTGGCCTGGATATCGACGACCTGCCGTTGGTGGTCAACCTCGACCTGCCCATCGTGGCCGAGGACTATGTGCATCGTATCGGCCGTACCGGCCGAGCCGGTAACAAGGGCGAGGCGATTTCCCTGGTATGCGCCGATGAAGTGCAGATGCTGTCGGCCATCGAAGTGCTGACCCGGCAGACCCTGCCGCGCCATGAGGAGCCTGACTTTATCCCCGAGCACCGGGTACCGATGACCGATGCCAGTGGCCAGGTGATCAAGAAACCGAAAAAACCCAAGAAGCCGAAAGAGAACAGCGCTAAACGGGGGTTGGGACGTTGGATGGACAGTACCGAGTCGGGGCCGGCGGAGCCTTCGGTGAAGGCAGTGCGCAAGGTACCGAGTTTCAACAGCGGGCCACGCAAGCGCAAACCCTAAGCAGGCCCATTGGGAGCGGGTTTATCCGCAAAAAATTCGCCGCAGTGGATGACACGGGCTGCGCCCGTGTTCGCGGCTAATCCTCTCCCGCAGGTCAACCGTTCAACTTTGGGCTTTCAGCCAGCTTGCAGCAGCGCGTCCGGCCCTTAGCCCACTGGCGAAACACGCCGTCAGCAGATACCCCCCGGTCGGTGCCTCCCAGTCCAGCATCTCGCCGGCACAGAACACACCCGGCAGTGCGCGCACCATCAACCCTTCGTCCAGCCCCTCGAAACACACCCCACCGGCACTGCTGATGGCTTCGTCCAGCGGTCGTGTGCGTACCAGGGTGATTGGCAAGGCCTTGATCGCTTGTGCCAGTGCCTGGGGCTGCGCGAAGGTCGCCTGGTCAGTCAGCTCGCGCAACAGCCCGGCCTTTACCCCGTCGATTCCCAACTGGCTGTGCAGGTGCTTGGCCATCGACCTTGACCCACGAGGCTTGGCCAGCGCCTGGACGATTTTTTCCACAGGCTTGTCCGGTAGCAGGTCAAGCAACAGACGAGCCTGGCCTTGTTGTTCGATCGCCTGGCGCAACAGCGCCGACCAGGCGTATACCAGGCTGCCTTCAACGCCTTGCGCAGTGAGAATGAACTCGCCTTTGCGCGGCGGCATGCCAGGCACGCTCAACGCGACGTTCTTGAGCGGCGCGCCTGCGAATTTATCCACAAGCACGTCGCTCCAGCCTGCCACTTCGAAACCACAGTTGCTGGGCCGCAAGGGCGAGATATCCACAGCACGCTCGGCCAACACCGGCTGCCAGGCGCCGTCCGAACCAAGCCTGGCCCAGCTGGCGCCACCCAGGGCTAATACAACTGCGCTAGCTTCGACCAGCAATTCCCCCTGTGGATAAGCGATCCGCAGGCTCCCGTCTGAATTCCAGCCCAGCCAACGGTGGCGGGTGTGGATAACCACGCCCTGATCGCGCAGGCGCTTGAGCCAGGCGCGCAGCAGCGGGGCAGCCTTCATGTCGGTGGGGAACACTCGACCCGAAGTACCGACGAAGGTGTCGACACCCAGACCGTGAATCCAGCGGCACAGGGCATCGGCATCGAAGTCGCGCAGCAGCCCGTCGATTTGGCCTTCACGCTCGCCATAGCGCGAAACGAACTGTGGATAAGCTTCCGAGTGGGTGATGTTCATACCTCCCACACCCGCCAGCAGAAACTTGCGGCCCACCGAAGGCATGGCATCGAACACCTCTACTGCCAGGCCTGCCTGGGCCATGGCTTCTGCAGCCATCAGGCCAGCGGGGCCGCCACCGATGACAACGGCCAGGGGAGGGGATGCAGGGGACAATTCGGGCATGGTGGGCAGCAGCTTGTGGAAAAGGCCGCGTAGTTTAGCGCAGCACGGGGCGCTTGAGCACTGGTCAAAAAATAATCAGTGCTCTGCAGGCCAGGCCATTAAAGGGCTGCAGCGCCTTTCCCGCAGGTTATCCACAAGCGGTTCCACAGTCATTGTGAACAACCCATCACCCGCGCCGCGCTGTGGTGAAGAATGCCGTGACGCTTGGCCAGGGCTTCGCGGTCCTTGCTGTAGCCTCCACCGATCACGCCGACCACCGGAATATCGCGCCCCAGGCAGTGGCGCATTACCTTTTCGTCCCGCGCGGCCAAGCCGGCGTCGGTCAGTTGCAGGTAACCCAGCGCATCGTCCTTGTGTACGTCCACACCCGCGTCATACAGCACCAGGTCGGGCTGATACAGCGGCAGCAGGTAGTTCAGCGCATCTTCCACCACGTTCAAGTAAGCGTTGTCGCCCATGCCCCTAGGCAAGGGAATGTCCCAGTCGCTGTGGGCCTTGCGTGCTGGAAAGTTCTGCTCGCAGTGCAGTGACACGGTAATGGCCTCAGGCGTGTCATGGAGGATGCGGGCAGTGCCATCGCCTTGGTGCACATCGCAGTCGAAGATCAGCACCCGATGTACACGGCCGGCCTCGAGCAGGTAGCGGCTGATCACCGCCAGGTCATTGAAGATGCAGAAGCCCGCCGGGTAGTCGTAGTGCGCATGGTGGGTGCCACCGGCCAGATGGCAGGCGATGCCGTGCTGCAGCGCCATCTCGGCGGTCAGTAGCGAGCCGCCAACCGCCCGCACCGTGCGCCGGGCCAGTGCCTCGCTCCAGGGCAGGCCGAGGCGGCGTTGGTCTTCGCGCGACAGCTCACCGCTCATGTAGCGCTCGATGTAACCGCGGTCGTGGGCCAGGGCAAGGATATCGTTGGGGCAGATATCCGGGCGCAGCAGGGCTTGGTCGGTAGTCAACCCGCTTTCGACCAGGTGATCGTGCAGCAGGCGGAACTTGTCCATGGGGAAGCGATGCTCGGCGGGGAATTCCGGGCTGTAGTCTTCGTGGTAGATCAGCGGCAACGGCATGGGGAGTTCGCAATCGGGGCCAGCGCTGATCTTGCCAGTTATCGCCCCGTACTCGCCAATACCCGTTGCCAATCGGGTTCGTTCAAACGGCCAAGAACGCGTGCTTTACCCTTGGCGTCCACCGAAACGAACAGCGCACTGGCGTAGTTGCTCTCGCGTTCACCCCCGGCAACGCCTTGCTGACGAGCAAAGTGGTCGATGCAGCCGTTGTGGGTCACCAGCACCAGGTTATGCCCCGCACGTTTGTGCGCCAGGGACTCACTGGCGAACTGATTGTCGCAGTGCTCCAACCAGGCTTGGCTCGTTACGGCCTGGCCAAGAATGAAGTGCGCCGTTTGCTGAGTGCGCAGCTTGGGGCTGGCCAGCATATCGGCGCCGGCCAGGCCCAGCTTGCCCAAACCCTCGCCCACCCGCGCGGCGGCCTCGCTGCCAGCCACGGTGATACCAGTGGGGTCGCTCAAGCAAGGGCCGGGGGCGCTGTCGCAGCGCTCGGCGTGGCGGATCATCACGATTACCGCGCCGTCGGCCCAGTCCTGCAGCAGGCCGCTGTCGCTAAGCTGTTGTTCGTTTCCAAGGTCCACGATAGGGGTCCTCGTCGCTAGCCAGGTAGTGACCGCCGCGAGCATCACGCATATACCGACAACAGCACCCAGGGCCTGGCGCGACATGCGCCACTTGCGAGGTGCGTTGATGGCGGGGTAGCCCAAGGTACTGCTCGGATGCATGCGTCACTCCAATGGCGCGGCGGTAGTTGCTGGGCATTTTGCGCAGCCAGCTGTGGGGCTACGGTGAAGGGGGTGTGAAAAATGCGTTCCGGTGGCTGCCTGCTGGGTGAAACCCCTGGCCGCGCCTACGCTGTAAGATGCCCCACCGCAAAACCGGAGTTCGCCCCATGACCCCAATCCTTCAACTGGAAAGCGCACGGCTGGTGTTGCGCCAATGGCACGATGATGACCTGCGCGAGTTCGCCGCGATGTGTGCCGACCCCCAGGTGATGCGCTATTTCCCCGCGCCAATGACGCGCCTGGAAGCTGCTGCGTTGATCGGCAGGGTTCGCGGGCACTTCAACGAATACGGCTTTGGCCTGTGGGCCTTGGAGCGCAAGGACAGCGGCGCGTTTATCGGCATGACGGGGCTGTTGAATGTCAATTTCGATGCGCCTTTCGCCCCGGCGGTGGAGATCGGCTGGCGTCTGGCGCGGCGCCACTGGGGGCTGGGGTTCGCCAGCGAGGCTGCGTGGACCTGCCTGCGCTGCGCTTTCGCCCAGTTGCGCGTGGAAGAGGTGGTGTCGTTCACCAGCAAGAGCAATTTGCCGTCGCAGAAAGTCATGCAGGCCATCGGTATGATCGAAGATGTCAACGGCAGCTTCGAACACCCGCGGTTGCCCATTGGCCACCCTTTGCGCCCCCATGTGCTGTACCGCATCGACCGTGCGCATTGGGAGCAGACGCTGCGAACGGAATGACTGGCCATGCGCGGTATCTATAGCAAAGCCTGTATCATTTGCCGACTGTAAGGTGCTCGCCGAAAACGTTCAGCGCCTGTGAAACCGAGCATCGCGAGCAAGGCTCGTTCCTACAAGGAGAACCCCCGATGAGTCACGTGTTGGACGACTTGGTCGACCTGTTGAGCCTCGAGCCGATCGAGGAAAACCTGTTCCGTGGCCGCAGCCAGGACCTGGGCTTCCGCCAACTGTACGGCGGCCAGGTATTGGGCCAGTCACTGTCGGCTGCCAGCCAGACGGTCGAGGATGCACGCCATGTGCACTCGCTGCACGGTTACTTCCTGCGCCCAGGCGATGCAAGCCTGCCTGTGGTGTACTCGGTCGACCGCGTGCGCGATGGCGGCAGTTTCAGCACCCGGCGGGTGACGGCGATCCAGAAGGGCCAGCCAATTTTCACCTGCAGTGCGTCGTTCCAGTATGACGAAGAAGGCTTCGAGCATCAGGTGCAGATGCCCGATGTGGTGGGCCCGGAAAACCTCGCGACCGAAGTGGAGCTGGCCAGCGCCCATGCCGACAAGCTGCCCGAGCGCATCCGCGACAAGGTGCTGTGCGCCAAACCGATCGAGATCCGCCCGGTGAGCGAGCGTGACCCGTTCAACCCAAAACCCGGCGACCCGGTCAAGTACGCCTGGTTCCGCGCCGACGGCAGCCTTCCTGACGTGCCCGCGCTGCATAAATACCTGCTGGCCTATGCCTCCGACTTCGGTCTGTTGACCACCTCGCTGCTGCCCCACGGCAAGTCGGTGTGGCAGCGCGACATGCAGATCGCCAGCCTCGACCACTCGCTGTGGTTCCACCGCAACCTGCGTGCCGACGAGTGGCTGCTGTATGCCACAGACAGCCCGTGGGCCGGCAATGCCCGTGGCTTCTGCCGCGGTAGCATCTTCAACCGCGCAGGCCAGTTGGTGGCGTCGTCCACCCAGGAAGGCTTGATCCGTCACCGGAAGGACTGGGCATGAGCCTGAGCGAGATTCGCAACTGGGTGTTCGACATGGACGGCACCCTCACCGTAGCGGTGCACGACTTCGCGGCGATCCGTGTAGCCCTGGACATTCCGGCCGAGGACGACATCCTCACCCACCTGGCCGCGCTGCCAGCGGCGCAGGCGGCGCAAAAGCATGCGTGGCTGCTGGAGCACGAACGGCAGTTGGCGGTCGATTCGACAGCGGCTACCGGGGCGGTGGAGCTGGTACGCGAGCTGGCCGAACGTGGCTGCCGGCTGGGTATCCTGACCCGCAATGCGCGGGAGCTGGCCCATGTGACGCTGCAGGCCATTGGCCTGGCTGACTGCTTCGATGTCGAGCACATTCTCGGGCGCGATGAGGCACAGCCCAAGCCGAGCCCCGATGGGCTGCTGAAAATTGCCAAGGGCTGGGGCGTGGCGCCCCAGGAAATGGTGATGGTCGGCGACTACCGCTTCGATTTGGACTGCGGGCGGGCTGCGGGTGCGCGCACGGTGCTGGTGAACCTGCCGGACAACCCATGGCCTGAACTGGTGGATTGGCACGCGGCCGATTGCCGGGCACTGCGGATGATGCTGGGCTGAACTGTCTGTTGTTCGTGCAGGGCTCTTCGCGGATTCGAGCTGGCCCTGTGGGGCCGGGTTTACCTGCGAAGAGGCCAGCACAGGTAAGTCTGCACTGGCTATGCTGAACGCCAATCCTTATTGGCAATGGAGCCTTGGTCATGACCAGTAAAGCCATTTTTGTGCAACCCGGCGGCGGCTACGACAAGGTCGAAGTCGGCACCTGCGAAGCCCCGGCGCCCAATACCGGTGAAATCACCGTGCGGCTGCAGGCCAGTTCCCTCAACTACCACGATTTCGCTGTGGTGAGCGGCATGTGGGGCCCGAGCGAGCGGCGTATCCCCATGGCCGACGGGGCCGGCGAGGTGGTAGCGGTTGGCGCGGGTGTAAGCGAGTTCAAAGTTGGCGACAGCGTCGTCAGCACATTCTTCCCCGACTGGCTCGACGGCCAAGCCAATGTCGAAGGTTTTGCTCGTGTGCCCGGCGACGGCATCGATGGCTATGCCCGGCAGCAGGTCACCGCTGCGGCAACCTCTTTCACCTTGGCGCCTCGGGGGTTCAGCCATGCCGAGGCGGCAACATTGACCACCGCCGGCCTTACCGCCTGGCGTGCGCTCATGGGCGATGACCACCTCAAACCTGGCGATACGGTGCTGGTGCAGGGCACGGGGGGCGTTTCGATCTTCGCCCTGCAGTTTGCCAAGCTGGCAGGTGCCACAGTCATCGCTACATCATCCAGCGACGCCAAGCTCGAACGCCTCAAAGCCCTCGGCGCCGACCACCTGATCAACTACCAACGTACCCCAGAATGGGGCGAAAAAGTCCGTGAGCTCACCGGCAATCGCGGGGTCGATCACGTCATCGAAGTAGGCGGCCCGGCAACGCTCGAGCAGTCGATGATCGCCGCGCGCATTGGCGGGCATGTGTCGCTGATCGGCATCCTTACCGGCGTGGCCGGGCAACTGCCGCTGGTACAAGCGCTGGTGCGGCAGATCCGCCTGCAAGGTGTGCTGGTGGGCAGCCGCGCGCAGCAGCAGGCGATGATCCGGGCGATCGATGCCAATGGTTTGCGGCCAGTGGTGGACAAGCACTTCGAGCTGGAACAGATCGTCGAAGCGTTTCGCTACCAAGAGAGCAACCGGCATTTCGGCAAGATTTGCCTGACGTGGTAGAACTGTAACGAGGCTTGGACAAGCCACTACATTTGCGTACATCGGCAGGGGAAGGCGGCTGGCTAGAATGCGCCGGACCAGATGCGACTGATTCTCCACAAGAGGATTCCCCCGATGTACCGCCTTTGCCTATCACCCCAGCGCCTGCTGCTGGCGCTGTTGTTGCTGGCTGCCCTAGCGGGTGTCGCCCGCACCGCCCACGCGCTGGAGGTCACCGATGTGCTTGGGCGCAAGGTTGAAGTCGACCACAGCCCGCAGCGCATCGTGCTGGGTGAAGGGCGGCTGTTCTTCGCCTTGGCGCTGCTCGACCGCGACAACCCGTTCCAGCGGGTGGTGGGCTGGCAGAACGATATGCGCCTGCTCGACCCGCATACCTATGAGGTTTACGCCAAGCAATACCCCCAGCTCGCCAAACTGCCCTTGATCGGGCAGGCCTCGGAGCAGAGCGTCAGCGCCGAGCAGATTCTTGCGCTCAAGCCGGACCTTGCGATCTTCAGCATCGCCGGCGAAGGCCCGACCCAGCACAGCCCGGTGGCCGACTTGCTGGAGAAGGCTGGCATCCCGGTGCTGTTTATCGACTTCCGCGTGCACCCGATCCGCAACACGCGGGTCAGCATGCAAGCGCTAGGCACATTGTTGGGGCGTGAGCAGCAAGCGCAGGCTTACCTGAGCCTGTATGAGCGCCACCTCGCGCGCATCAACGAGCGCGTGGCCACGCTGGCGGCTGACCAGCGGCCGAAGGTGTTCCTGGAGTTGCTGCCAGGTGTTTGGCAGGCGCCGGGTCATACCACTGGCAAAAGCGGCTTGGGTAGCGTGATCGAAGCGGTCGGCGGGCATAACATCGGTGCCGATGTAGTGCCGGGGGCCCTTGGGGATGTCAGCGTCGAATATGTGCTGCAGGCCGACCCTGATGTCTACATCGCCACCGGCAACCGCGCACCGGGCGTGCTGCTTGGGGCAGGTGTCTCGCTTGAAACCGCTCGCCAGAGCCTGGCGAAGATCACTGCCCGGCCCGAGTTCGCGCCGCTTCGTCCCATCCAGGCGGGGCAGGCTCACGGCCTTTGGCATGACTTTTACAACTCGCCCTTCAACATCCTTGCGATCGAAGCCATGGCCAAGTGGGTGCACCCTGAGCACTTCAAAGACATCGACCCGCAGGCCACCATGGGCGAAATCAATCAAATGCTCAAAGTAGGCCTGGACGGCCAGTACTGGGTCAACGCCAAGTGACCGCGTTGGCTCATGACGGTGCGGCGCGCGCCGCCTGGCACTACCGTCGTCTGCTGTGGCGGCGGGCCTTGCTGGTGTTGGCGTTGGCACTGCTGTTGCTGCTGTCGGTGCTGTGCGACCTGGCCAGCGGTGCGTCGGGCATGGGCCTTGGGCAACTGCTGCATGGCATGCTCGACCCGGCCACGCTGAGCGCAACCGAACGGGTGATCATCTGGAACGTGCGCCTGCCGTACTCGCTGATGGCCGTGCTGGTGGGCGCAGCCTTGGCCCTGGCAGGCGCCGAAATGCAAGCGATCCTCGATAACCCGCTGGCCAGCCCCTTCACCCTTGGCGTGTCGTCGGCGGCAGCGCTTGGAGCATCGTTGGCGATTGCCTATCCACTGGCTATCACCTGGCTGGCGCCGAGCGCGCAGGTGACGCTGATGGCTTTCGCCTTCGCCTGCCTGTCGGTGTTGCTGCTGCAGGCCATGTCACGTTTGCGCGGTGCCGGTGTAGAGAGCCTGGTGCTGTTCGGTATCGCGCTGGTATTCAGCTGCAATGCGCTGGTTTCGCTGCTGCAGTTGCTGGCCACCGAGGACGTGTTGCAGCAACTGGTGTTCTGGACCTTGGGCAGCGTAGCCCGGGCCGACTGGCAGAAACTGGGCATTCTGGCCTTGGTGCTGGCGGTGCTACTGCCGTTCTCGCTGCGTGCAGCCCCGGCCATGACATTGCTGCGCATGGGCGAGGACCGCGCGCGCAGCTTTGGTGTGGATACCCGGCGCCTGCGTTTTGCTTCGCTGCTGCGTATCAGCCTGCTGTCGGCCACGGCGGTGGCGTTCGTCGGCACCATTGGTTTTGTCGGCCTGGTCGGGCCACACATAGCGCGCCTGCTGGTGGGTGAGGATCAGCGGTTTCTGCTGCCGGCCAGTGCGCTGGTAGGGGCGCTGATGCTGTCGCTGTCGTCGCTTGCCAGCAAGTTGATCCTGCCTGGTGTGATCGTGCCGGTAGGCATCGTGACGGCACTGGTCGGGGTGCCGGTGTTCGTGCTGCTGGTGTTCCGTCGGGGGCGAAAACTGTGAGCTTGCTGATCGAGGACGTGGCGGTCGCCTATGGTGCGCGGCAGATCCTGCACGGGGTGAGCCTGCCGGCACTGCCGGCCGGTAGCCTGGTGGCGCTGGTCGGGCCGAACGGTGCGGGCAAGTCGACCTTGCTGCGTGCGCTTGCCGGGCTTGAGCGCATGACTGGCAGCCTGCATCTGGATGGCCAGGACGTGAACCGGCTGAGCTTTGCCGAGCGTGCGCGCCGCTTGGCCTATATGCCCCAGCAATTGCCACCAGGGATTGCCCTGGGGGTGTTGGAAAGCATTGTCGCGGCGCTGCGTGTGGCGGGTGAAGACGACTTGCTAGGTAGCGCCTACGCGGCGCTGCGTCACCTGGGGATCGAGGCGCTGGCCGAGCGTTCCCTCGATAGCCTGTCAGGTGGCCAGCGGCAACTGGTGGCGCTGGCCCAGTTGTTGGCGCGTAACCCCCAGGTGCTGCTACTGGACGAGCCGACCAGTGCGCTGGATCTACATTACCAATTGCGGGTGATGGGGGCGGTGCGCGAGCGGGTGGTTGCGCATGGCTCGTTGGCCGTGGCGGTGTTGCATGACATCAACCTTGCTGCCAGCCATGCCGACTGGCTGGTGGTATTGCGCGAGGGTAGGGTAGTGGCCTGCGGGGCACCCCAGCAGGTGCTGCAACCTGCGCTACTGGCCGAGGTGTATGGCGTTCAGGCGCGGGTCGAGCGTTGTTCGCAGGGGCGCTTGCAGGTGCTGGTGGACCGGGCCCTGGCTTGATGCACTGCAGCACTCAATCTGGCAGTAGTCGGTCCCGACTGTTGGACAGGTGCAGGCAGATCGCTGCCCGTGCGGCATCCGGGTCTTGCCGGCGGATGGCATTGAGAATGGCCTCGTGCTCAAGGTTGGCCAGGTACGCATGCCGCGCCAGGTTGGCCCCGGCGCGTTCGGCCAGGGCCACACGGTTACGCGGGATCAGGCCGTTGCCCAACTGCGCCATCATCTCGCTGAAATACAGATTGCCGGTGGCTTCGGCGATCAACAGGTGAAAGCGCCGATCTGCCTCGATGCAACTGTCCCCGGCCGCCGCTAGATCCTGGTAGTCATCCAGCGCCTTGCGCATGCGTGCCAGCTGTTCGTCACTGCGGCGCACCGCAGCCAGCGCAGCTGCCTGGCCTTCCAGGCCGATGCGCAGCTCCAGCAGGTCACGCACGCTCGCCGCATTCTCCGCGCCCACCCGCAAACCTGCAGGGCCCTGGCGCTCCATCACGAAGGTTCCGATGCCATGGCGCGGCTCTACCAGGCCTGAGGCCTGCAGTTTCGATAGCGCTTCGCGTACCACAGTGCGGCTGACACCGTGCTCACGCACCAGGGTGTTCTCCGAGGGCAACCTGTCCCCTGGTTTGAAGGTGCCCAACAGAATCTGCTGGGTCAGGCTCGATACCAGGTCGTGGGTGCGACTGTGGCTACGTTTTGCGCAGGCGTGGTCCATGGCAATTTCCGGGGTAGGTGAGCTTGTATGACAAGTTAACCTGGCAAAATTTTTTTTGCAGGATTTTTTCATCTGCGTGTAGGTCTGTTACAAGCCTTTATAGACAAGATCGACTCAATTTACCTTTTTAGCTGCTTGTATCAAGCGATTTTCGCGATGATTGGCATCTTGTCGTACAACCTCGCGAGGCATATGCTCCGTTCCACTGTCATGTCAGACAACCTCGACCCGCACAAAAACAATTAGTGGGAGATCTACCTGTGAACGACACCCTCGCTCCGTCTGCCCGGAATGAAGGCGACGCTTTGGCCAGTGCCGTGGCCAAGGTCAAACGCCATGTCCTGCCGCTGTTCGTCATCATGTTCATCGTCAACTACCTGGACCGCGTCAACATCGGCTTCGTCCGCCCCCACCTGGAGAGCGACCTGGGCATCAGCGCCGCTGCTTTTGGTTTCGGCGCCGGGCTGTTTTTCATCGGCTATGCATTGTTCGAAGTGCCGTCCAACATGTTGCTGCAAAAGGTCGGTGCACGGCTGTGGCTGACCCGCATCATGTTCACCTGGGGCCTGGTGGCCACTGCCATGGCCTTCGTGCAGAACGAAACCCAGTTCTACGTGCTGCGCTTTCTGCTGGGGGTCGCCGAAGCGGGCTTCTTCCCTGGGGTGATCTACTACTTCACCCGCTGGTTGCCGGCCGCCGAGCGCGGCAAAGCCATCGCCATTTTCCTCAGCGGCTCGGCCCTGGCATCGCTGATTTCCGGCCCCTTGGCCGGCGCGCTGATGCAGATCCAAGGGTTGGGCATGCATGGCTGGCAGTGGATGCTGTTCATCGAAGGGATGGCCTCGGTAGCACTGTGCTTCTTCGTGTTCTTCTGGCTCGACTCAAAGCCTAAGGATGCCAAATGGCTGAGCCCGGCGGAACAGCAGGCGCTGGAAGCGACCATCGACCGTGAACAACGTGAGCGTGAAGCCGTCGGCGCGGTGAAGCCATCGGCCTGGAGCCTGCTCAAGGACCGCCAGATCCTGCTGTTCTGCCTGATCTACTTCTGCATTCAGCTGACCATCTACGCTGCCACCTTCTGGCTGCCCAGCATCATCAAACGCATGGGCGACCTCAGTGACCTGCAGGTCGGCTTCTTCAATTCCATCCCGTGGCTGATCTCGATCATCGCCATGTACGCCTTCGCCGCTGGCTCCTCGCGCTGGAAATTCCAGCAGGCGTGGGTGGCAGGTGCCTTGGTGGTTGCGGCCATCGGCATGTTCATGTCCACCACCGGCGGCCCGGTGTTCGCCTTCGTTGCGGTGTGCTTCGCGGCCATTGGCTTCAAGTCGGCCTCGTCGCTGTTCTGGCCGATCCCCCAAGGCTACCTGGACGCACGCATCGCTGCGGCCGTGATTGCCTTGATCAACTCGGTCGGTAATCTCGGCGGCTTCGTTGCCCCTACCACCTTCGGCCTGCTGGAGCAGCAGACCGGGTCGATCCAGGGCGGCCTGTATGGCCTGGCCGTGACCTCGGTGCTGGCAGCCATCGCCGTATTCTTCCTACGCATTCGCCCAAAGGGCGCCCCCACTGACGAGCTCAAGGCACCTTCGGCCTTGGGCCAGACCCACTGATGACTGCGAGAAAACAATGATGAATATGCAGACCAACCCCGCCGTTCATGCCCAAACCCCTGTGGTCACAGAGCTGCGCGTGATCCCCGTGGCAGGCCACGACAGCATGCTGCTCAACCTCAGTGGCGCCCACGGCCCTTACTTCACCCGCAATGTCGTGGTGCTGCGTGACAGCGCCGGCAATACTGGCCTGGGCGAAGTGCCGGGTGGCGAGGCCATCCGTCAAACGCTGGAAGACGCTCGCAGCCTGGTGGTCGGCCAGCCGATCGGGCACTACCAGCGCGTGCTCAATGCCATGCGCCAGACCTTCGACAGCCGCGATGCTGGCGGGCGCGGCCTGCAAACGTTCGACCTGCGCATCACGGTGCACGCGGTGACGGCCATCGAATCGGCGTTGCTCGACCTGCTCGGCCAGCACCTGAACGTGCCAATTGCAGCTTTGCTTGGCGAAGGCCAGCAGCGCGATGCGGTGAAGATGCTGGGCTACCTGTTCTATATCGGTGACCGCCAGCAGACCGACCTGGCCTACCGTAACGAAGCCGATGCCGACGACGACTGGTTCCGCCTGCGCCATGAAAAGGCGCTGACCCCGGAAGCCGTCGTGCGCCTGGCCGAAGCCGCCAAGCAGCGCTATGGCTTCAGTGACTTCAAGCTCAAGGGTGGGGTGCTACGCGGCGAGGAGGAAATGGAAGCGGTCACCGCCCTGGCCGAACGCTTCCCCGAAGCGCGTATCACCCTTGACCCCAACGGCGCCTGGTCGCTCAAGGAAGCCATCGCCTTGTGCCGCGACAAACACCACGTGCTGGCTTACGCCGAAGACCCGTGCGGTGCGGAAAATGGTTACTCAGGCCGTGAGGTGATGGCCGAGTTCCGCCGCGCCACTGGCCTGCCCACGGCCACCAACATGATCGCGACCGATTGGCGGCAGATGGGCCACGCCATCCAGTTGCAGTCGGTGGACATTCCCTTGGCCGACCCGCACTTCTGGACCCTTCAGGGCTCGGTGCGCGTGGCGCAGATGTGCAACGACTGGGGCCTGACCTGGGGCTCTCACTCCAACAACCACTTCGATATTTCGCTGGCGATGTTCACCCAGGTCGCTGCGGCGGCGCCGGGTGACATCACCGCCATCGACACTCACTGGATCTGGCAAGACGGCCAGCGCCTGACCCGCGACCCCCTGCGCATCGTCGATGGCCATGTGCGGGTACCGGCGCGGCCGGGGCTGGGCGTGGAACTGGACGAAGACCAACTGGCCAAGGCCCACGAGTGCTACCGCAACATGGGGTTGGGCGCGCGCGATGACAGCGTGGCGATGCAGTTTTTGATCCCAGGCTGGCGCTTCGATAACAAGCGGCCTTGCATGGTGCGTTGAGGCTGCCGGCCTGTTCGCGGGTGACCTCGCTCCCATGGGTTTTGCACAGGCTTGCGGGCCTGGACAGTTCCATACCTGTGGGAGCGGCTTACCCGCGAACAAGCCACCGCTATCTACCCTGCTTCGAAAAATACCCGCGCCATCTCCACAAAACCCTCAAGCACGGGGTTCGGATTATCCCGGCAAAACGCCAGGAAGATCTCAGCCTGCTGCTCCATTCCCTCCAGCGGCTTGAACACCACCTGTTCAAGGCGCAGCGCCTGCGCCGAAGCCGGTACCACAGCACACCCCAGCCCGACGTTGACCAGGCCAAGAATCGAATGCGTCTGCCCCAACTGATGCAGGTAGTGCGGCTGCACCCCATACTGGGCAAACAGGTTGGCAATGCGGTCATGGAAGTACCGCCCCTCGCTGGCGCTGTACATCACAAATGCCTCGCCGTCGAAATCGCTCGGCCTGAGCTGCTTGCGCGCCGCCAATGGGTGCCCGGCGGGCAGGGCAGCGAGGAACGGTTCGCGGTGGATCGGCAGGTATTGCACGCGGGCGCTTGGCAACACCTGGCGTACCAGGCCGACATCGATCAGGCCCGCTTCAAGGTCATGCACCTGGGTGGCCGACACCCGTTCGCGCAGCACCAGTTCGATGTCAGGCAAGGTGTGCCCGGCATGCACCAGCAAGCGCGGGATCATGCTGTAGGCGCCCACGGCAGTGAAGCCCAAGGTCAGTCTGCCTGCTTCGCCATGGGCGATACGCCGCGCCGACTGGCTGGCCGATTCAGCTACCTGCAGGATGCGCCGGGCATCCTGCAAAAAACTTTGCCCTGCCAGGGTCAGCCGCGCCTGGCGGTTATTGCGTTCAAGCAACAGCACGCCAAGAGAGTGCTCCAGCAATTGGATCTGCCGGCTCAGCGGGGGCTGGGTCATGTGCAGGCGTGTGGCGGCGCGGCCGAAGTGCAGCTCCTCAGCGACAGCGACGAAACAGCGCAGTTGGTGCAGCTCCATGATTCAATTCCTGAATTATTCGATCCAGTATCTATATTAGACCTGTATCAAATACGGGCCTAGCATCGAGTCATGTCTTCGAACTGCCGGAAGCCCAGCATGCACAACACTCCCATCGACATACTGCTGACCCAGCCTGTGCCAGAGGCCATCGATGCCGAGCTGGTCAGCCGCTACCACGTGCACCGCCTGTACCAGTACGAACAACCGCAACAGTTGCTCGCCGAGGTTGGCCCGCGCATTCGCGGCGTAGTCACAGGTGGCGCCAAGGGCCTGTCGAATGCGTTGATGGACCAATTGCCGGCTCTTGAAATCATTGCCATCAGCGGCATCGGTACCGACGCCGTAGACCTGCACCATGCGGCTGGCCGCGGCGTTCAGGTCACCACCACGCCGGGCGTGCTGACCGCCGATGTAGCCGACCTTGCCATGGGCCTGATCATCAGTAGCTTGCGCCGCCTGGGCGAAGGTGAGCGGCTGGTACGCGACGGGTTGTGGGGCACGGTCAACTTGCCCCTGGCGCGCAAGGTCAGTGGTATCGAGTTGGGCATCGTCGGCCTGGGCGAGGTTGGCAAGGCCATCGCACGGCGCGCAGCGGCATTCGACATGGCCATTGCCTACAACGGGCGGCGCGAGCAGCCAGAAAGCGGCTACCGCTATGAGCCTGACCTGGTGGCCTTGGCACGCTCGGTGGATGTGTTGGTGGTCGCGGCGTCTGCCGATGGCGGGCAGGTGCTGGTGACGGCCGAGGTGCTCGATGCACTGGGGCCGCAGGGTCATCTGATCAATGTGGCGCGCGGCAAGCTGGTGGATGAGCAGGCGCTGGTGGATGCCTTGCGTGAACAGCGCATCGCCGGGGCCGGGCTGGACGTATTCGTCGACGAACCCAACGTGCCCCCGGCGCTACGTGACCTCAATCAGGTGGCGCTGCAGCCGCATCGTGGCAGTGCCACGCTGCAGACCCGGCTGGAAATGGGCCGCATGGTGTTGAACAACCTAGAAGCCTGTTTCCGTGGCGAGGCGCCGCCGAACCGCGTCACCGGGCGTTAGGGCCTCTTCGCGGCTATAGCCGCGCCACGGTAAGTGCGCAGATGCTGAAAACGGCGCAGGCCATAGGGCTGGGTTCACCCGCGAAGCAGGCAGCACAGGCAACACAAGGCCCACGGGCCATACCTTCACACAAGAACAAACGCTTCCCACGAGAAGCAAGAGGGGCCAAATGAACAGCAAATCCGCCGTCGCCGCATCGCAGGCCGGGGCCGGGATCGGTCGCCATCGCTTCCTGGTCCTGGCGCTGATCTTCGTCATCACCGTCATCAACTACGCCGACCGCGCCACGTTGTCGATCACCGGCACCGAGGTGCTCAAAGACCTTGGCCTCGACCCGGTGATGCTGGGCATGGTGTTCTCCGCCTTCGCTTGGGCCTACGCCCTGGGCCAGGTGCCGGGGGGCTGGCTACTCGACCGCTTCGGCGCGCGCCGGGTGTATGGCATCAGCCTGATCCTCTGGTCCCTGTTCACCCTGCTGCAAGGCACCGTCGGCTGGCTGGGCCTGGCGGGCGTGTCGGCGGCCGTGGCGCTGTTTTCTATGCGCTTCATGCTCGGGTTGGTGGAGTCGCCAGCGTTTCCGGCCAATTCGCGCATCGTCAGTTGCTGGTTCCCCACCCGTGAGCGCGGCACTGCGTCGGCTTTGTTCAATTCCGCGCAATACATGGCCGTAGTGGTGTTCGCACCGTTGATGGCGTGGATGACTCACACCCTGAGCTGGGAGCAGGTGTTCATCTGGATGGGCGTACTGGGGCTTGTGCTCAGCGTGGTGTGGTTCCGCTTGTATCACGAGCCCCACAGCGCACCGGGGCTCAGCCGCGAAGAGCTGGATTACATGCGCGAAGGCGGGGCCCTGGTGGACCTTGAAAAGGAACGTAAGACGGCCAAGAGCAAACCGACCCGCGCCGAAGTCGCCCAGCTGTTCACCAGCCGTAACCTGTGGGCGGTGTACATGGGCCAGTACTGCATCACCGCGCTCACTTACTTCTTCATCACCTGGTTCCCGATCTACCTGATCAAAGGCCGTGGTATGACCATCATGGAGGCCGGCTGGGTCGCCGCATTGCCAGCCATCTGCGGCTTTACCGGCGGGATTCTCGGTGGTTTCGTCTCCGACTACCTGATTCGCCGTGGTGTGCACCCGTCCAAAGCGCGCAAGACGCCCTTCGTGATCGGTATGGCGCTGTCCACCACGCTGGTGCTGGCCAATTATGTGGATGGCAACGCCGCGGTCATCGCCCTGATGACCCTGGCCTTCTTCGGCAAAGGGCTGGCGGCCGTGGGCTGGGCGGTGCTGTCGGATGTGGCACCGAAGAAGATGGTCGGCCTGTGCGGCGGTGTCTTCAACGGCATTGGCAACATCGCCGGTATCGTCACCCCGCTGGTGATCGGCTACGTGGTCGCCAGCACTGGCTCGTTCCACAACGCACTCTGGTTCGTGGCCGCCCATGGCGTGCTGGGGATCTTCGCTTACCTGTTGCTGGCCAAACGCTTCGAGCGTACTGGGCAGGCGTAGGCAGACGCCTGAGCAACAGAGGCCCCGGGATACCGGGGCTTTTTTTTGCCTGGGCGCACACATCCAAATGAAAACCGAAAGCCCCGGGTGGCAGCGTTGGCGCGATTGGACAGGCCATGGGCGACATTTGGCGTTTCTGGAAATCCGCTGTCGTGATCGAACAGTTCTGAGGCGTTCTCGTGTAATTTCCCACAGCCTTGCGGGGCTTAAATGAAGCCCGAACCTCACCAGCAGCTTGCTCAGTGACCTGTGCCCAATACCAACAAACAAGCACCTGTATCCTGTCGACTTATTGATTTGAAAGGAGATATTTTCGCCTCCCTCTGCCCGCCCTTCCTTGTGTCAGCAAAAAGAGAACAAGATCAATGAACACCGTGGGATCCGATGGCAACCTCGCGCAAGGTTTCAAGCCACGTCATGTAACGATGCTGTCCATTGCGGGCATTATCGGTGCCGGACTGTTCGTAGGTTCCGGGCACGCCATCGCGGTGGCCGGGCCAGCTACCATTCTTTCGTATTTCGTCGCCGGGACCTTGGTGGTGCTGGTGATGCGCATGCTCGGCGAAATGGCCGTCGCACACCCAGACACTGGGTCGTTCTCCACTTACGCAGACCAGGCCATCGGCCGTTGGGCCGGCTATACCATCGGCTGGCTGTACTGGTGGTTCTGGGTGCTGGTGATCCCCATCGAGGCGCTGGCGGCAGGGCATGTGCTCAACGCCTGGTTCCCCGATATCCCCAGCTGGATCTTCGCCCTGGCCTCGGTGCTGCTGCTGGCAGGCACCAACCTGTTCAGCGTGGCCAAGTACGGTGAGTTCGAGTTCTGGTTCGCCATTATGAAGGTCACGGCGATTCTCGGCTTCATCGGCTTGGGCTTCGCCGCGCTGATGGGCTGGCTGCCCAACCGTGAGGTCAGCGGTTTGAGCACGCTGATGGCCGAGCACGGCGGCTTCGCGCCCAACGGCTGGTCGGCGGTGGTTGGCGCCTTCATCACCGTGATGTTCAGCTTCATCGGCACCGAGGCGGTGACCATCGCGGCGTCCGAATCCAGCGACCCCTCGCGCAACATCGCCAAGGCCACCCGTTCGGTGATCTGGCGGATCAGCACTTTCTATATTCTGTCGATCTTCGTGATCATTTCCGTGGTGCCGTGGAACGACCCACAACTGGCAGTGGTGGGTTCGTACCAGCGTGCACTGGAAATCATGAACATCCCCAGCGCCGGCTTCATGGTGGACCTGGTGGTGCTGGTGGCCGTGACCAGCTGCATGAACTCGTCGATCTACATCGCCTCGCGCATGATGTACTCACTGGCCAAGCGCGGTGATGCACCGGCGTTCCTCAACAAGACCTCCAAAGTGGGTGTGCCCCGTGCGGCGGTGTTTGGTAGCACCTTGATCGGCGCCGCCATCGCCATCCTCAACTACTTCGCACCCAAGGGCGTATTCGAGTTCCTGCTGGCCAGCTCCGGCGCCATTGCGCTGCTGGTGTACCTGGTTATCGCCATCTCCCAGTTACGCATGCGCCGCCGCCTGGAGCGCGAGAACACCGAGTTGAAATTCCGCATGTGGCTGTTCCCGTACCTGACGTGGGCGGTGATCATCTTCATCGCTGGCGCATTGGCGGTGATGATGTTCACGCCCGAGCACCGCGCAGAAGTGAGTTCGACCCTGGGCCTGGCGATCGTGATTTCCTTCCTGGGCATCGTCACCTCACGAGGCCATGCGCAGGCGGTTGGTGTGCGGTCGATGGGGTGATGCGAGTGAACGTGCAGTAACGAAAAACGCCCTCGAACGGGCGGTGCCAGTTAGTCGAGCCAATTGGTGCAACTAACTGGCACTGCCCTGTTGAGGTGTTTTGCAGTTTTTGGGGCCCCGCAATGGGGCCTTCATTGCAAACGCCGCGCAGTTGTGGCTCATTGCAACTATCTTTTCTATTCTCCACAACTATTTGTAAGGGCAGATGTCATTTCTGCAGGCCGGCGGACACCTGGGGATGCCGGCCTTAACGCATAGGAGCGAGAAGCATATGGCAGCACTGCACGGCGGCACGTTGGAAGCGATCACCACCCATCAGGCACAGCTGCTAAATGAGTGGACTGCAAGCCTCGAAGCCAGCGGCGCCACCCGTAATATCAAGGAACAGCTACTCGCCCAGGAAACCCGCGAATTTCTGCAGGCGCTGATCAATGGCCTGCAATCGCAAAGCGGCAGCGACCTGAACGCTGCCGGTTGGGACGAAGCCCGGCGGTTCCTGGAGAAACTGTCCGCCAGCCGCGCCCAGTTAGGCCATGACTCCCACCAAACCGTCTACTTCATTTTCGCCCTCAAAGGGCCGCTGTTCGGCTTGCTACAGGCGCACTACAGCGCTAACCCTACGCAGTTGGCCGAACAGCAATGGGTGCTTTCCGAGCTGATTGACAGCATGGGCATGCACACCATGCGTACCTTCCAGAGAACCCGCGAAGCCGTGATCAAACGCCAGCAGGAAGAGCTGCTGGAGTTGTCCACGCCTGTGGTCAAACTGTGGGACGGCGTGCTGGCGTTGCCGCTGATCGGCACGCTGGATTCGCAACGCAGCCAGACCGTGATGGAATCGTTGCTGCAGCGCATCGTCGATACCGGTTCGGAAATCGCCATCATCGACATCACCGGCGTGCCCACCGTCGACACGCTGGTGGCCCAGCACCTGCTGAAAACCGTTACCGCGATCCGCCTGATGGGCGCCGATTGCATCATCAGCGGCATACGCCCACAGATCGCCCAGACCATCGTGCACCTGGGGCTGGACCTTGGCACCCTGACCACCAAGGCCAACCTTGCCGACGCCTTGAAGCTGGCCCTGTCGCGTATGGGTGTGAGCCTGGCCGAGCAGGTATAAGCCATGGAACGCATCCCGATTCTGCAAATGGGCGAATACCTGTTAGTGACCATTCAGGTCGACATGTATGACGAACTGGCCATGCGCTTGCAGGACGATTTGACCGACCGCATCAGCAGCACCTCGGCCCGTGGGCTGTTGATCGACATTTCTGCACTGGACATGGTCGACTCGTTCATCGGCCGGATGATCGCCGACATCGCCAGCCTGTCGCGGCTGATGGATGCCCAGGTGATGCTGGTGGGCATGCAACCGGCAGTGGCCATCACCCTGGTCGAGCTGGGCCTGACCTTGCCGGGTGTCAGCACCGCGCTGAACGTCGAACGCGGCATGCAGCGCTTGAGCCAGACAGTGAGGCGCACATGAACGCCGAGCAAAGTGGCACCTTGCCGGTGCGTATCGAGCAGGATGTGGTGCTGGCTCGCCAGCTCACCCGCAAGCTTGCCGGTGAGTGCGGCATGCGCCTGGTCGACCTGACCAAACTGGTCACCGCCGTCAGCGAACTGGCGCGTAACACCGTGGTGTATGGCGGCGGCGGCGACATGGACTGGCAAATACTGCAAGAGCCGGGGCGCACCGGCCTGCGCCTGGTGTTCCGCGATGAGGGCCCCGGCATTCCCGACATCAAGCTGGCCCTGACCGATGGCTGGACCTCCGGCAACGGCCTGGGCCTTGGCCTGACCGGCGCCCGGCGGCTGGTGGATGAGTTCGAACTGGATACCGCACCCGGCCAGGGCACACGGGTGACGATCACGCGATGGGCATAAGCATTCAAGGCAGCTGTACGCTAGTGCTGCCCCTCGAAGACAGCAGCCAGATTGGCCATGCCCGGCGCACGGCGCAAAAAATGGCGCAGCATCACGGTTTCGACGATGAAGACGCTGGGCGTGTGGCCTTGCTGGCTACAGAGCTGTGCAGCAACGTGCTCAAGCACGCCCAGCGCGGCGAGCTGCACCTGCGAGCGCTGCCAGTCGCCAACGGGGTTGGTATCGAACTGCTGGCCGTGGACCGCGCCCAGGGTTTCGATGCCACAGCTTGCCTGGCAGACGGGTTTTCCACGGGCGGCACCCAAGGCATCGGCCTTGGCGCCATCGCGCGCCTGGCCCAGGTGTTCGATGTGTACACCGACCAGCGCGGCTCGGTGATTCTGGCGCGGGTTTACCCACGCAACAGCGCCTGTGCTGACCTGCGCATCGGCGTCAGTCACCATGCCCTGCACGATGACCCGGCCTGCGGTGACACCTGGCACGTGGCGATCGATGGCAACCGTCTCAGCGCCCTGATGGTGGACGGCCTGGGTCACGGCCCGGACGCCGAAGCGGCAGCCCACGCAGGCGCCCAGGCTTTCGCCGCCGACCCGTTCGTAACCCCGTTGCTGCTGATCGAGCGCCTGCACCAGGCAATGGCCGGCACCCGCGGCGGCGCTGTGGCCATTGCCCAGCACGACGCCAACCACAGCCGCTTGACCTTCACCGGCATCGGCAACATCGGCGGGAGCCTGGTTGGCGGTGTGCACGCCCGTGGCCTGGCCTCACACCCAGGCATCGTCGGTAATCAGTACCGCAAGGCACAGGCGTTCGACTACGCTCAGGTGAACGGCAATTTGCTGATTATGTACAGTGACGGCTTGCAGTCGCGCTGGAAACTCGACGACTACCCTGGCCTGGTGCATCGCCACCCGGCCGTCATCGCGACCGTGCTGCACCGTGATTTCTGCCGTGGGCGGGATGATGTAGCAGTGCTGGTCGTCGACCTGGAGCCCACCTATGGCTGAACCCGCTACCGACCAGGCGGCATTGGTTGCCAGCCTGCAAGCCGAAAACGAAGCGCTGCGCGCCGAGCTGGAAGAAACCAACCAAGGCGTGCTGGCGCTGTATGCCGAGCTGGACATTCAGGCCCAGCAGCTGCGCCAGGCCTCTGACCTGAAGAGCCGCTTCTTGTCTTACATGAGCCACGAGTTCCGCACACCGCTGGGCTCGATCCTGAGCATCACCAGCCTGTTGGCCGATGAGCTGGACGGCCCTTTGTCCGAAGAGCAGCACCGCCAGGTTGCATTCGTCAGCACTGCCACCCGCGAGCTGTCGGACATGGTCGACGACCTGCTGGACCTGGCCAAGATCGAGGCCGGGCGCATTTCCATCTCCCCAGCCTGGTTTGACATGCTCGACCTGTTCGCCGCCCTGCGCGGCATGTTCCGCCCCATCGTCGAAGGCGGTGCGGTGGACCTGATTTTCGAAGAGCCGGTAGGCCTGCCCAGGCTCTACACCGACGACAAGAAGCTGGCGCAGATACTGCGCAATTTCGTTTCCAACGCGTTGAAGTTCACCTCCCGTGGCGAGGTGCGCGTATCGGCTCAGTTGCAGGGTGAAGACAAGATCCGCTTCGCCGTCAGCGACACCGGCATCGGCATACCTGAAGAGCTGCTCGGGAGCCTGTTCGAGGACTTCGCCCAGGTCGATTCGCCGCTGCAGAAGCGCCTGCGCGGCACCGGGCTGGGCCTGTCGCTGTGCAAACGCTTCGCCATTTTGCTCGGCGGTGAAGTGGGCGTGACCAGCGAGCCAGGAGTCGGCTCGTGCTTCCATGTGACCATCCCGCTGGCACTGGCCCAGGAGAATGCCGATGAGAGCTGACCTGCGCCTGCTGATCGTCGATGACAACGCAGCCACCCGCTATGCCTTGCGCCGACGCTTGACTGCGCAGGGTTACCAAGTGCTCGAAGCCGGCACCGGCGGCGAGGGGCTGGCGTTGATCGGTGAGCAGCACCTGGACGCGCTGATCCTCGACGTCAACCTGCCCGACATGAGCGGCTTCGATGTGGTGCGCCTGCTGCGCGACAACGAACGCACCGCCTTGCTGCCAGTGATTCACGTGTCGGCGGCGTCGATCCAGAGCGGTGACATCATCACCGGCCTGAACGCCGGCGCCGATGCCTACCTGATCCACCCAGTGGACCCGGACGTGTTGCTGGCCACCCTGCGTACCTTGCTGCGGGTGCGTGACAGCGAACGGGCACTGCGTGAAAGCGAAGCGCGCTTCCAGGAAATTTTCCGCAGCGTGTCGGCGCCGATCGCCGTGCTCGATGCCGAGCTCAGGGTGCATGAGTGCAACCATGCCTTTTCCCAGCTGGTACAAGACAACCACCAGCCCGATTACCTGCGCGACTGCTTTGCCCCGCAGCAGGATGCGGCACTGTGCGAACTGCGCGAGCACATCGGCGCAGGTGCGCGCTGGAAAGGCCAACTGGGCATGCTGGTGAACGGCCAGCCCCGCGACACCGAGTGGCAACTGTCACCCTACCGCACGCCTGGCCTGTGCCTGGTGTTCGTCGAAGATGTGACCGAGCACCGCCACCGCGAGCGCTTTCACCTGGCCCGCCTGGACGACGCCACCAACCAGCTGGCCAAAGAGGTGGCGGAACGCGCCCGCACCGAAGCCTTGCTGCTGCAACTGCAGAAGATGGATGCCTTGGGCAGCCTTACCGGCGGCATCGCCCATGACTTCAACAACCTGCTGACCGGTGTGATCACCAGCCTGGAGCTGATTCGCAAACGGGTTACCGAGGGCCGCACGGAAAAGGTCCCCAAGTACATCGAAGCGGCGCTGAGCTCAGCCAGCAGCGCCGCCGCGCTGACCCATCGCCTGCTGGCCTTCGCCCGCAAGCAGCCGCTGGACACCCGCCCGGTGGACGTCAACCAGCACGTGCATTCCCTGGAAGACTTGCTGACCCGCACCATTGGCGAACGCATCACCCTGATTCTCGAGCTTTCCAGCTCATCCACCATCGCCCTGGTGGACCCGGTGCAACTGGAAAGCGCCGTGCTCAACCTAGTGATCAACGCCCGCGATGCCTTGCCCAAGGGCGGACATATCTGGGTGTCGACCTGCATGGCACAGGTTTACGGCGACCTGAACCTGCGCGACGGGGCCTATATTGCGGTCACCGTCCGTGACGACGGCTGCGGCATCGAGCCTGAGCTGCTGGAAAAGGTCTTCGACCCATTCTTCACCACCAAGCCGGTGGGGCAGGGCACCGGGCTTGGCCTGTCGACCATCTACGGCTTCGCCCGCCAGTCGGGTGGGCATGTGGCGCTGCGCAGCGTGCCGGGCGAGGGCACCGAAGTCACCCTGATGCTGCCCGCCACCCAATCCGCCGCCACGGCCCCACACCGCGAAGCCACCGAAGACGCGCAAGGCAATGGTGAGCATGTGCTGATCGTCGAGGACATGGCCTCGGTGCGCGTATCGGTGGCCGAGGCCCTGACCGATGCCGGTTACCGGTGCACCCTGGCATCAACTGTGGATGAGGCACTGCAGCACCTGCGCCAGGAGCCTGGCCCAGACCTGCTGCTGACCGACGTAGGCTTGCCCACCCTGAGCGGCCGCGAACTCGCGGACTTGGCCCGCGCTTGCCGGCCCGCGCTGCCGGTGGTGTTCATGACCGGCTACGCCGACGAAGCGCGTGACCGCCAGGCGTTCTTGGGCGAGGGCATGGATATGCTGGTAAAACCCTTCCGCCTGAGCGAATTGCTGGGCACGGTGCGCCGAGCGATTGGGGCTGAGCGCCAGTAATCCCCGGAACTGAGCAAGCTCGGCTAGGCTTTCCCGCCCCGGGGTGGGCGATGCACCATACTGGACGCCTTCCTGGACGCCGGCTTGGACAGCCCCGCCTTTCGCAGTAATGCTGTTCACTTAAGCATTTGAGTCCAGGCTTGGGGTCGAAAAAATCCGATATCAGTGATCTAGTGTCGGGTTTTTTTGGGGTTCAATTTGAGCCTTTTGGCGCCTGTGAGATCGAGCGCCGCCCGCGCGGCGCATCGCGAGCTGCGCTCGCTCCTACGTTTGTTTCGGGCCAGTAACGCCTGTGGCAGGCGCGCGCGACCGCCTGGGTCATACGACGCGATACCGCGCCATGCACAAAGGCGTCCGCGCGCAAATCCCACAGGACTAATTGGCCCGAAACAAACGTAGGAGCGAGCGCAGCTCGCGATGCGCCGCGTGGGCGGCGCTCGATCTGCGCTCCACCGAAGAGCTCACGCCAAGCCTCTAGGCCCAAGTAAACAGCACTACGCCTTTCGCAGAGACTTCGGCATGGCCCCCAGCACGTTCAGGCAAAAGCCGAACTGGCAGACCTGGCATGCGGTTTTCAGCATTCCTCATTTCACCAGGAGCATTACCATGCACGTTCGTATCGTCGACTTTGCCCAAGTGCGCGTCGCCGCACTGGAACACCAAGGCCCGCCTGCACAGCTGGACCAGACCGTGGAGCAGTTCATTCAGTGGCGGATGGCCAGTGGGCAGTCGCCAGTGGGTGAAAGTCGCACCTTCGGCATTCCCTACGGCAACCCGGATACCACGCCAGCCCAGGGGTTTCGCTTTGATATCTGTGGCGAGATAAAGGGGGACGTGGCGCCCAATGACTATGGAACCCGCAAAGGCCGGTGGAGGAGTGGGAGACGGATATTTATGTGCCGTTGAGGTAGAGCGAGGGCGGGCCACTCCCGTGGTGAATTGTGGGAGTGGCCTCGGTTTATGGGTGTTTCGCCATGCCGAGTTCGGCATCGTCCAGTAGCGCTTTGGCCAGCGCGCTGAGGTAGTAAGAGGCCCAGAGGAGTTGCGGTTTGTCTTCCATCAAGCCGTCGATGCTCAGGTCCCGGACGTAACCCATCAGTTCGGAGGCCTGCTCCCGGGCTGCCTGGCACGGGATGCCGGCTTCTACGCGGAACAGGGGGTAGGTCTGGTTTTCACCTTGAAAGAAGGTCGTTTTGCCGACGGTGAAGCGGGTTTCTTCAATGGTCATTGAGTGATCTCCCTGAAATGGAAACGTACCGAGGCTGGCCCTATCGGCGATAAGCCGTGCAGCCCAAGTGGCGCGTGATGCGAATCAACCCCGCGTTGTTGGGGCGGTTGGCTTTTGCACTTCGGCAAGCGCCGCTTCGAGCAAAATTTTTTAGGCATTCGACTTGTGCATCGAAGTCATGATCAAAAACGACAAAGGGGCTTGGGCAGCATCAGCATCGGCTGTTGGGCGACGGGTTCTGCGTTTCGGGCATAACCGGCGGCCATCATCAGCGTGTCTTCGAGGGAATGGTGAAGGTGAGGTGGGTCGGGCACGATCTTCAACATGATTGCTTCCATTTCAGGGCCGGCACCTTCTGCTGTCAAACAGAGGGTGGCAGCTGTACGTGGGTTGACAGACCGGCGGAAACAACAAGCTCCGGCGCACGCAAGCGTGCCCGCACGTACAGCCGCCATTAAGGCGAACCGCTTTGTTGTTTACCGTTGCGACCTGTCAAAGTCATGCCGTTCGAGTTGACGGCTGGGTGAGACTAGAAGGGTGCGGGGATGGTCGCAACGGGAAACTGGGGTGGGGAGTATCTTTGGGAAATGGACTACAGGGAAGGGGGGAAATCTGAGGGGGGTGATGGGTTTCGAAACAATTTGTGAGGGCGGGGAGTTGAGAGGGGGCGTCAATGACGATTCAGGATATTTGGCTGTGGACTTGGGTGGTCCGGGACTTTGGGTGGTCCGGGGTGATTTGGATAGGGTCGTTAACCTTATGATGCACAACATTTATATATATTCCGATTTTTAGTTGGGATGCCAATTGGAATACAGCACTCCACTTGAACGGCCGTGTGCATGCAATCTGACCAGCACGCTTTTAACCATGATTGGTATTGAGCTGTCCATACATGGCAGTGGCGGGAGGCACAGATCGGCCAGAAGAACTCATTGAAAAGTGGTTGCCAAGCCAGAGTCGATTCAGTGGGTTGAGACGTTGTCCAGGGAAAACCGCACACGGGCGGTCAGTGGTGCGTGTGCGTCTTCTCTTGCCACCTTGGACTTCATTCAACATAATCGCCAGACAACCCTTCGCAGCTTAGTGAATGAGGCGAATCTCACGAGGCCTCTCCGTCACTGATTCCATGCAAGTGAGGCGGGAGTTCGTCATTTATCAAGGATACGAATGTGACTATTCGGAACGTCGACCAGGATCAGTTTGTTGAGATCCTCCAATCCAAGCTGTCGGTGCGCTCTCCAGTCAAGAGTATCGAACGTTTGTTCGGGAGAGACAAAGAGCTGGAGTTGGTGGAGGAGGCCCTATTTGACCAGTGCGGGCACGTCTTCATCTATGGCGATCGCGGTGTAGGAAAGTCATCCCTAGCGGCGTCGGTGGCCGCGCAATACCAGAGTAGCGACAACGAGCCGATTCAAATCCCGTGCGGCAAGGATACCTGTTTTTATAAAACCATTGAAGAGATCTCCGAGCGAATTCTGCGTCGCGCAGGTGGTCGGCGAGACCTGGAGTACACCCATACCTTCAACTTGAAACTTTACAAGCTGCAGGTAAAGGATAAGGAAAAAAGCATCACGATTCCCTCCATCGACTCGATGTTTTCCGCTGTGGATGTTATGGAAGAGGTGGCCGGCGTACATTCTGAACGACCGGTTGTGGTTATCGACGAATTTGACCAGATCGAGTCGGCCGCCGAGCGCGCCAAGTTTGCACATTTCCTGAAAGACCTTGGCGATCGGGGGGTGAACGTGAAATTCATTTTCACTGGAATCGCCACTTCGCTTTATCAGTTATTGGGTGATCACGAATCTAGCTTTCGCCAACTCTTCACCTTAAAACTGGATCGGCTGTATTGGTCCTATCGTGAGGATATAGCCTACAGTGCGATCAACGCCTTCGGTCTGGAGGTGGATGAGGAAATTATTCACTCGATCGCACGCATCAGCAACGGATTTCCGTATTTTGTGCATCTTTTGACCCAAAATCTTTTGTGGTCGGTATTCAAGGACGAACGGGAAGTATGCCGCATCGAACGCGTTCATTTTGACGCAGCTATTTCACGTTCGATCATTGGCATCAGTGGGCGCTTGCAAAAACCCTACGACAGTGCGGTATTGCACAAGAGTCATGATTATATGCTGGCATTATGGGCCACTGCAGACTCTGAGGATACGGTTCGCTATGTCGAAAATATCTTCAAATCTTATTTGAGAATCAATCAGCAAGTCTTTGGTCTGGATCCGATTGAGGCCGACAAAAAGCCGCTTGAGCCAACCCAGTTCAAGAAAATTCTGAAGAAATTTCTTTCTAAAGATTGTGGTCAAGTGTTGGAGTTGGTCGAAGGTAGGGAACACATGTACTCGTACCGTGAGAATCTGCTCCGAGGCTTCGTTGCCTTGAAGGCGGAAGAGGCGGGCCTTGAGCTGCAAGGTCATATGCCCGATGCTCCAAGAATTCCAACTGCAATGGCCAAATCGCGGTTCAGTGGGGGGCAGGGACGGCTATCTGCCTATGCGGCGGATCCGTCGAGGAGTGTCAAATTTCGTTCTGAGCAATGAGGGGTGTTCTCCACGTATTGTTGAGGAAAGCGATCCTGCGTGCCGCGCAAGCGGCCAAGTCATTTCATTCGACCATAGGCTGGCCAAGCCCATCGATTCTTACTATGCGAAGCACGGGGTGATGGCTGCGCCTGGCCGATGCTCTTACCTATACGGGTGAAGAGGTGGCCTCACGTGCGTCCAGGAGCTGGAGAATGACTGCTTTCTTAACAGGTACATGGGAATTCATCGCGGGGCTGCCAGTAGGCGCATGGCCGTGATTGGTGAATTGGTGGGTGCTCTCATTACGGCGATCGTCAGTCTTTGGAATACACGTAAAACGCTCGATGTTCAGCGCCTGACGAATGCACGCTCAGCGTCCACATTCATCAGTGACAAGCGCCATGAATAGATAGATGACCTACGCAACGACATATCCGAATACTTGTCGTTGTCACTGGAGACTGCGGAAGCATGGAAGCAGCTCTATTGGAAATTCAGGTACGAGTACGACGAGAATTTCCATCACCCTCCGCAGAAGGTACTAGGGTTTGCGAATCGTGGCGCACTAACTGTCTCAGCCAAAACGCAACTCGTGATAGCGAGCACCATCAACCCTACATGCGCGCGGTTTACGTTTCGAAAGTCCGCCCCCGGTGTCGCCCCATCGTTATCCCAAGAAATCCGTAAACGCTCTATGGACCCCAGCTCGCCAAAAGTGCGGTTAGTGGAGCGTTTACGGTGGAGCTTGCTCCAATTCAGGATTTGTTTGGGACGGAATTCATCATTCTGTCGAGTGACAGTGCGAGCTACCTGACGCGGTTTGCACTTGGAAGGCACCACTTTGAGTAAAGCAACTTTCAAGGTCCCAGTCACCTGGCTGGCTGAAAACAAGGTTTGGAGCCTTACTTCTAGGGGCTCAGATCATGTCAGCGCAGGCCATCCGACCTGTGCTGAAATAGCCCTCCGTCCAATCGCCCCCTCCAAGTTCCCCATCACATGAGTCAGATGAGCATTTCCGATTGCAAGTACTCCATTAAGCGCAAACAAACCCGTCGCGAGCTTTTTTGCCGTAGCAGGTGGGTCAGCGTCCAGCGAGCTCACCTTCCAAGCTACAGCTTCAAGGGCGATGGTGTCCGCGTGTTTTTTCACCGGACGCGATCACTTTTGTTGCCAGGATTTCCACGCGCCAGATTTTGGTTCAAGCGACGTCCTTGGTGAGATGGCCTCGACGTGGGCTGCATCGGCTCAAGGTAGGTGCCAAAACAAGCGATGGAGTTACGGCGCAGGGATCAAGAGCAGGTATTTGGTGGTGCGCCCCGGTCCTCCGGATAGTGGCGTGGTATCTCATGACCAATCAGTTCGTTCCAGATTCAACCATATCGCCTCGCAATTCTATAGGCGCGGTCAGCGGAAATTCCTAATGAGGCAGCCCTACTTCGTCCTTTTGGTGCGAACTGCTGAGTCAATATCATGGATCGTAGTGATTCTAGCAGACTATTGTCTGTGGAATGCCGGCCAAGGTTGAGTAATTCTCGCGACGATGAACACATCCCCCCGTCCTTCCATCGCCGACCAAGCAGCCGCGAGAGTGGTTCGAGAGGCGCGAGTTGCAGCCGGCCTCTCTCAAGAGGCGCTTGCAGAAGCTGCAGGTCTTCATCGGACCTACATTAGCTTACTCGAACGATCTCGGCGATCTCCTTCTTTATGCACTTTAGATGCTATTGGTCGTGCCCTCTGTTTTGAACCCTCAAAAATCTATCGCCTTATTACGGATGCCCTTGAGCACATTGAGTGATCTCGCGCTCGGCTCTCGCAAATGCCTTTAAAAATTTGATACCGGAGCTTGAAAATGTCAGGGAGTATGAATGCTGAAGTTATTTCTGAATCAAGTCTGTATGGAAGTAAAGGACAAGCCTGGCATCCTAATTTTGTTGAGTACATGAAATTCATAGTTCTACATCCAAACTATGCGGGAATGCCTGACGCTATTAAGGCAGACGGGAGAATTCAGTGGGAGGCACCGTCTAATCGAGGTGGTGGCCTCTATAAAGATACACATCACAAACGCCGAAACTGGTGGCGGGAGAAAGGTGAAAGCCCTGGGATCGGGATTTTTGATGGTGAATCTCAGTGGATTAGTAGAGTTGCCAAGGTCATCCATCCAACAGGGTCGAAGCCTTGTAAGCGTTGTGGTAATTCACTCAGAATAGCCTACGTATATCCCTCGCGAAGCTTTGTCTCTAGATGCATAAAGGCGTTTGGTGAGGATTACGCGCCAGGTGCGCTTGAAGAAGTGGCAAGCTATATGCGTCGTATCGTCGATTCGGGCGGTGTATCTCAGCTGCGACACTTTTCATCGTTATTTAAAACTAAGGATATATTACCTCCTCAGTTGGGTGAAGATCTCGACTCTTGGCTGGAGTGGGTGGAGGAAATTTATGTTCCTTCTGAGCCTACTCTCCTGAGCCCAGGGGTTATGTCGAACGCTCCAGACAGGCTGGACGGTTTCCACTCGTTTAACCGTTGTTGCCGTGGCGAGGCAGATACGGGGCGCCATAAGCCTAACATGCAATGCTACACAACAGATCGTCGCGTATTTGAATATTGGTCGGAAGGAGATTGGATTGCTGCCGACCGTATGATGGGGCTGGTACGTGCCAGATTCGCAAGTCACTCTTGTGCTGATGGCGGTATGGGACCACCTAGTGCGGATCACATTGGCCCGCTTTCTTTAGGCTTTGCACATCTTCCTGAGTTTCGGCTTCTAAGTAAATCTGCCAACTCTGCGAAAAATAACCGAATGACTTTTTGGGATGTAGGTTACCTTCGTGAGCAAGAAGCTCGTGGAGTGCAGATTGTTTCTTGGTATGCAGCTCCAATCTGGTCAGCGCTAAAGGATCGCGTGGTCAATGAAGAAACAGCTTTGCGCTTATCTAAAATTATGCGTGATAATCAGCGCCAAGCTATGTATTTTTTGGCAGAATTGAGGGAAAAAGGTCATGCCGCATTTCTTGGTAGTTTCCTCGAGTTAGACCGCGCCGATTTCAATGTCGAATTTGAAGATCTTAAGGTGGTCAACTTTGTGACTTCTTTCAGTTCTATAATGCGTAGACATCGGACGACGAAGTACGCTAGTGAGCAAAAGGCGCGCAGAATGCGGATCGGCTTCGAAGCTCTTCGCTCATACTCGGCGAAGACGAATCGTCACTTCTGGCAAGTGAGGGATGCGAGTATCGAATACAATCTTGAGCTTGCTCATGCTACGTTACGTGGCGCGCCGAACAGGATTCTTGAGCTCGATAAGCAAATTACTATGATTCTTGATCAGCCGGGAACCTACACTTTTGAAGAAGAGCTACGAAGTGTCTGTGCTAGCCTGCCAAAAATTTCTGAGGAGCAAGCTTTTACTGACGCTCGCAGCCTTCTTCAGGCTGCAATGCAAGTCGTAGCCGATATTCTGGTCGCTAACTGGGAAAACGAGCGATATGTACGAGTCGGGTGCGCTGTCGATGAGTCCGATGAACTCATCGAAAACATATTGCCGGCTCTAATAGCGATCCCCCGCCTCTAATCTTGCGAAATACTCTGCAGGTGAGATCAGTCCTCGCATCAGCGCTTGATAAGTTGATGCAGGGGCTGATTGGTAAGGTTTTGAACTACCATCCTCAGCAGGCTTAAGAGTGGGAAGATCGCTAATAGCTTCCTCGACAGATACCGCCACCTGCACATTGGAAAACAGGGTTGGTCCTGAGGAAGTTGACGACGTAATTGGCTCCGGAGGTTGCCAGGGCTCAATTCTCTCTTCCCGAAAGCCAACCAAAATCACACGCTTGCGTCGCTGAGGTATGCCATGCTCATCTGCTGAAATGACTGTAGCGTAGATTGATGGCATAACAGAGGAGAACGCTTCTTTGACTGCAGCAAATACCTTGCCTCCTTGCATATTTAAGAGCCCAGTAACGTTCTCAAAAACGAAGCCGTCAGGCTGTACTTCTTCTAAAAAACGGACGTAATCGCTAAATAAATGATTTCGAGAGTCCTCCATTGATCTGCGGTTTCCTGCTGTGGAGAAACCTTGGCATGGGGGGCCCCCTAGTACCCAGAGGGGCTCACCCGCTCTCCGGCCATTTTTAGCTGCTTTAACTATCTCATTGAAAACTGACGGGGTGGTGATGCTGCCCGTTACTGTTCGCTCATGAACATTGCGAGAGTAAGTTGAGAGATATTTAGCTTCGATATCATTCGCAATGATAGGCCTCCAGCCTGCCCACTTAAACCCAAACCCCATCCCGCCAGCGCCAGAAAATAGGTCAATGTAGCCACCTTTTGTTCCTAGAGTTTGCGCAATTCGGTAGGCTAAAAGCGGTGGTACAGCGTTGCCTATTTGGGTACAGATTGCCCCTTGCCCTCCCATGAATTCATAACTGTCGGGAAAGCTCTGTAGTCTGGCTGCTTCACGTTGAGATAGAACCCTATCTTGAGTGGGATGGACGTGGCACCCGTTACCTGGGCGGTTGAAATACGTATTTATGGTATAGGACGGCATGTCTCGGCGAAGTCGTCCATAGTAAGTTGAGCGGCTACCTTCCCCTCGCTTGTAGCTTTCGCGTATTTGCTCAAGGCGCTTTGAGGGGATACTTTCTGGGATGTTTTTCCAATTTCCACCCTCGGGTACAGCACGAACCATTTGGAGGTCAAGCTCGCTCAGTTTTGCACTGTGATGATTGAAAATGATAGAACTTTCCCTCTCTAGCTTAGACTCAATATGACTACTGTTTCCGCAAGTGCTGCCCGAGGAAGTTTTAGTATTCGTCACGTTGCTTGATAGCCTCTCGAAGGCTTTTTTTCTTTCTTCCTTCTCTTCGTTGCTCAGTTTCGAGAATAGATCTAACACCATTGAATACTCATTCGGAGTTAATCCATATACTCGAAGAGCAACATACGCGTCGGCGGTCACTTCGGCATGAGTGTCACCAAGGAGTGCTGCGTTCACTAGCTGCCCTAGATCCGAGTCAGCTTCAAGTTGGCTTGCCTTAGGTACAGGTACCTTTCGAAGAGAACTCAGGGACACGTGCCCGGTTGCAAGGTTTGCCCGTAGAAGCAGTTCGAATGTCGTTGAATTCATTATTCCGAGCAGAGCCCGGAGAGCAGTCGGCCTACCCCCAGAAAAAAACGCGACCCCGAGCGAGTTACCTAATACCCAGCCTGCAGGAACGATTGTCGCAATAAGCCTACGTTTCTGGTTTGGCCTAGAAATGTCACGCCATGCGATACGCTCATACTTAACTGAGGGAGGGGGGGTCCAACCTTGTTTGGCTACACTAAGCGTAGGTCTATGCCGGATACTGAATCGGTCTATCATACGGCCTTTCAAGAAAGGCATCGCTATGTCAGATATTGGAGTCAACCAGTTCGCGCTTCCAGTTTCATCGATCTCTCGACCAGCCCAAAATCCAGAGTCACGGTCCTGCTCAAGTTCTCCCCAAGTAGAGAATCGAGTCATAAGCGTAGACATAAGTCGAACGGTGCTTGCACCAAATGCAACCGGTAGAACAAAGTCTGAAGCTAAAAGCCGTTCTGGCTCTAAACTGACCTCCGCTGTTTCAGTCGACGACCCGCAAGCGCTATAAGTTGTAATAGGGACCGTTTTCATTGGTTTATTATACGCCTCAACCACGATAGTAATCGACGCTACGTCGGCACTTTCGTAAAGCTTAGATTCTGCTGGGTAATAAGTAACATCTCTGAGGGCATGCTCGAGCAGCAGGTGCTGACGCAACACCGAAGATTGATCGTCAGCTAGCAAACTAGCTGGTAGCACAGCGCCAATCACTCCATTGCGGCGCGCAAGCAGAAAGCTTAACTCAAGGCCTACTCGTGATAAGTTAGTCCCCCAGCCAGCGAACTTTCGGCGAGGCTGGGAACGTGGGAATTGACGAGATATCCACTTATCATAGAGCCTCATGTTAGAGACGTACTCTTCTCGGAGCCCTTCTCTGAGCTGATCTACTTCGCGGCGATCTGGCTTCAACAGCTCCCACGGTGGATTCGTGATGACTATATCGAATCTGGCATCACATGTTGGACCGTACCGGAAGGCGTCATCTACGATGAAATCGCATTCTACTTCGAGTCCATCTTGTCGCAATTTGTCAAACTTCTCCCGAGCGACGTCGAAGCCGAGATCAGAGATATCCCAGAGTTGGAGACGCCACTTGCGTCTTGGTAGACAAAGCTCAGCCCAAGCATCGATTAGCCAGCCAAGAAGCCGGCCATCGCCGCCGAAAGGGTCGATGACACAGATTTCCTCGGACAAATCACTGGTCGCGGCAAATGAACGTGCCACGGTGCGTGCAAGTTGGCGACCTACAGACTCGCCCGTATAATAACGGCCAGAGGCCTTCTTGATGAAATTGTCGTGGGTCGGTGCATCGGCAGTACTGACGTGGTTGAGATGTAGCACGCATTTTCCAAGTTACGAATAGTGAACCGTTAGCGCCGAGTTGGCGCATGCGGTGGAGGGTTGCCCGGGGACGTTCAGCTGCCATTGTAGGAGCAACCCCTGGGCTGCGTCGATGGAGACTGACCTGTGGTTCGCGTTGCTCACCGGAGGACTGACGGCGGTACTTCGTTAGCATAGGTGTTGAATTACCACGCTGTTGCAGTTCTAGCCCCTGATGGCTGGAGATTCGCACATCCTGATCATCGCATGGTGCAGCGAGGGTGCGTTCACGCTGCTCCATCGTCACAGAGTTGTTGCTGGTGATATCGGGGTTCGTCACGCCGATTCTCACGAGGGGAATGCTGCAAAGCCCTGTGCGATCTGAGCTGCAGCAGTGGCGCAAGATTTGCCCAAGTGGATAGGTTGCTTTAGGGCAGATAGGTCCGGTGTATCTGGCGGACGAGCGCTATATGTGGAAAAGCATCCATCACCGGGGAGTTGACTGTTCGAGTTGTCCGATGCGGATCGCCCTTGGGTAGAACCATCGCAGGAGCGGCGGGACCTTGAAGGCTTGGGTCACCTGGTGTGCTGTCAGCAATATCCTTTGCACGGGCAGTTCTACGCCTGTGGATAAACCCGATTGCGGGCAGAAATCCAGTGCTTTGGGGGGCGTTAAAAGCGGTCAAGGGCTTCGCCCGTTGGGATAACCATCTCGTACAGAAGCCCTACTACGACTGGTGTTAATCGCCCAGAATTATCTCGGTGCATTGAGAGAGGAATCGCGGTCGATGGATTAGATCTGTTGCCCGTGAGCCCATGCAGCTTTGGCTCCGATTTTGCCAAAAACCATCATTAGCTTGGTCAGCATCTACCATATAGGTTGCCCCCATTTCACTCTCCATGGTCGGGTTTCCACGATCAGCGAGCTCCGCTGAAATTTTTTGTGTTGCCACTTTGAATTGTTAGGGCCGCTTCGCGGCCCCTGGCTATCAAGAAGCCTTCGCCATCCCCAACTCGGCATCATCCAATAGGGCTTTGGCCAATGCGCTGAGATAGTAGGATGCCCACAGCAGTTGGGGCTTGTCTTCCATCAACCCGTCAATGCTCAAGTCGCGCACATAGCCCATCAATTCAGACGCTTGCTCACGAGCTGCCTGGCAGGGGATGCCAGCCTCGACGCGAAAAAGTGGGTGGGTTCGTTCCTCCCCTTGAAAGAACGTTGTTTTGCCGACGGTGAAGCAGGTTTCTTCAATGGCCATTGGGTAATCTCCCTGAAGTTGTAGATGCCTGGCCTAGCCAATCGCAGCCAAGCTGGGCGCACATCGATCCATGACTGTACGAGTGCAAGACCAGGCAGCGGTCTTTACGGATCAGTGCTGCGTCCGCGTCTCGATGGGCTTTTGAATCTGAACAAGCGCGGCTTCGAGCAATTTGCGCAAGGCATCGAGCTCGTGCATCGAAGTCATGATCAACGCCGACACAGGCGACCTGGGCTGCATCAGCATGGCCTGCTGCGCGACGGCTTCTGCGCATGGCGCTGAGTCGGCGGCCAGTATCAGTTTGCCTTCAAGGGAATGGAGAGGGTGGGGCGGGTCGGGAACGATCTTCAGCATGGTCTTGGCCTGTTCGAGTGGGGCCACCACCGTTCTGCTGTCAAACAGAAAGGCGGCAGCTGTGCATGGGTTGACAGACCGGGAACAGACCAAACCGGCGCACACGAGGTGCCCCATGACAGCTGCCATAAAAAGGCAAAGCCATGTGGTGTGTTCAGGGCGGCCTGTCAAAGCCGGCCGTTGCGCGCAACGACAGGCCGACACTAGTCCCTAGCCCTGAACACCACAATGGCTGGGAGTATCTTTGGGAAATGTCCTACAAGATAGGGGTGAAATCTGATTTTGACCGTAACAGGGTGTTACGCAATTGACAGATGACAGGCATAAAAAAAGACGCCCCAGGGCGTCTTCTTCTTTGGATTTGATGGAGCCGGGGGGAGGTGAACCCAATGTAAAAATTCTGTAAAAAGCCTATAAATCAGATGTTTACCGAGAATTTGGTTGAGGGTTTTGCCGCCCTTGCTCCGCACAAAATGCCGCCCCTTGACGCTAGGGGCAGAGAGTATTTCACTCCCTTGGGAGTAGCTAAAAACCTGATCAGGTGGTCAGCTAATGTGAGGGCCACCGAACCTGATAGAGACTATTGACAATGGCTGTCATCTGATTTATAAGGGATTCCTCTTTACGAGTTTAAAGCTAGCAGCTATTTGCTGAAGGCTTAGTCAGGCGCTTCGCCAGACTCAATAGCATTGCGTTGTTTTATTCCGCAGACAAGATCTGCGGCCTTACGACTCCTTCGTCGCTCCAGTCCGCAGATCTTGTCTGCGGCTGTACCTTGGTAAAGAGCCTTTTTTCGCATGGATCCGCGACAAATTCTTGCTGACGTAGACCTGGCCGAAAGCAAGATTCATTTCTCCAAAGATCCAATTGTTCTGCTTTGTGGGGGCTATGTCCCTGAAAAAGAACATGCAGATGCAGATGACCCTCCTATCAGTTCTCTTCGTGATGCTTTGAAGCGCAAAGCGCTCAGCATGATCAAGTCTCCCCAGATTTTTAGGCCAGAAGAGATCAAGTCTTGGCATGAAGATGGGGTTTATAGAAATCTGATGGACTTTGAAGCAGATCTTGCCAGTATCTGCTCACTGATTGCTATTGCCGTTGAAAGCGAGGGTTCTATTGCTGAGTTAGGTGCTTTCTCTCAGTTGCCCGACTTTCAAAAAAAACTCATAGTCTTTGTCCCTGAGGAATACGCAGGTGCTAAGTCCTTTATCAATCTAGGGATTCTGAGGCATATAAACGAAAAGCACGGGAGCGGCGTAAAGGTATATCCTTGGCACCCCAAATGCCCACGTGATATCCCAGATGATGTTGTTACAGATGTTATGGATGATATTTTGGAAGAGCTTGAGGGTCTGAAGAAAACGCAGAACCTATCTCTTGATAATAATATCCATATAATCGTAATGATATATGAGTTGATCAGGCTGTTTGTGGCACTTAAAGAAGGCGAGATAGTCGAGGCAATCAAAGGTCTTGGTAAGGAAGTTCATCGTGATGATGTGCGGCGTAAAATATTCCTTTTGCAAGAGTTTGATTTTATAAAAAAGATTGGCTACAGCGACTCTGTATTCTATGCCTGTTATAAAGACTCATTTCATACTCTCCGTTTCGCACTTAAGGCGGGAGGTATGGTTGACACGTTGAGGCTAAGAATGGAGTGTGTTGATTACTATAAAGCAACAAAGTCTGAGCGAAACCGGAACAAGGCCATCGAACGAGCCAAGCTAGGGGTTGCGAAATGAGCGAATACAATTTTCGTGAGCACCTTTCAGATGAGTTCGTGATTTCCGAGCACGATGTCTCTCGACTGCTGCTCAGGGCGCCATACGCATACAAGCGTTACACTATTCCCAAAAAGAATGGTGGGGTTAGACACATTGCCCAACCGGCGAAGGAAACCAAAATCATTCAACACTTCATGATGAGTGAGTGGTTCTCTAAGCTACCAGTTCATGAGTGTGCGGCCGCTTACAAGTCTGGAGCAAGTATTAAAGATAACGCACAGCGACATAGCGATTGTGCCTATATATCGAAGTTTGATTTTGTTAACTTTTTTGGATCTATAACTGAAGTCGATATTAGAAACCTGCTGGTTGAGGTTTTTGGCAGTCAGTTGTCCGAAAAAAGTATAGCTGATATGGCGAGAATGAGTTGCATCAGAGATAGAGTGACAGGGCGGCTAGTGCTTAGTATTGGTGCCCCATCCTCCCCTGTGTTGTCCAATGCGGTAATGTTTAATTTTGACTCTGTTGTTAACCAATGGTGCCGTGAGCACGATATTGTGTACTCGCGATATGCAGATGATTTGACGTTTTCCTCCAACAGAAAAGGCGTTACTTTTCTAGTGGAGGATTTTCTTCAAGGTACTTTGAAGGAATTGCCTGAGCCGTCGTTATCTCTGAATACAGAAAAAACGGTTCATGCGTCAAAAAAGAATCAGCGTCGTGTCACTGGACTAGTACTGAGCAATGACGGCAACGTGACTATTGGACGTGATAGAAAACGACTTATAAGCGCTATGGTTCATCGTTACGCTTTAGGCGAACTTGATAATCGGTCAATCGCAAACCTACAAGGCTTGCTTGGTTTTGCACTGGATGTTGAGCCGCTATTTGTTGCTAAGCTCAGAGGTAAATATACATCTAAGGTGATTACCGAACTCATGAGAGTGAGAGCTAAGAAAGACGACTGATGTAGCAAAACTCCTGTAGTGATTGGTGAGTTACTCGTAAGCGATCCATGAACCCCACCTACCGAGAAGAGGAAGTCGCAGTTACCGTGGCATCTCCGGTGAGCAGTTCCACGGCAGTAACGCTTCATAGTCCGCCACAGTCTGCGCGTGGGGCAGTCGCTCCAGTACGTGGCGCAGCCACGTATAAGGCTCTTGGCCGTTGATCTTTGCAGTCTCGACCAAGCTGTAGATCTGGGCACTGGCCGTAGCGCCCTTGGGCGTGTCGCTGAACAGCCAGGCCTTGCGACCGATGACAAACGGCTTGATCGAGCGCTCAGCCAGATTGTTGTCGATTGGCAGATAACCAGCCTCGACGTAACGCACCAACCGGCTCCAGCTATTCGCCAGATAATTCACGGCCTTGCCCAGCACGCTTTGCGGCGTCACTTGGGATTGGGCCTTGTCCAACCAACTTCAACTGGGTCAGGACTGGCAGGCTTTGCGCCTGTCGCGCTACATAACGCTGCTCGTCCCTGGCGTCTTTCAGTTCGCGCTCGATGCCATACAGCTTGTTGATCATCGTCAGCGCAACATCGGCCCGTCCGGTTTTGCCTTTCGGCTGCACCTTCTGCGCCTCAACAAACTTGCGCCGGACATTCGCCATGCACGCCAACCGTTCCACGCCAGACTGCAGCGCCAACGCGTTATAGCCAGCGTAATCGTCCGTCATGACATACCCGCGATAACTTACCAGCAGACGCAACGGCACTTCCTGCGCTCGACTGGAGCTGTAGTCGAACAGCACGACTTTTCGGTCAGGCGGCCCGCTGACTTGCACCCACATCCGGGATTGGCTGGTCGGGTCTCGATCCGGCTCTTTCAGTACCTGGACACGGGCTTCATCACAATGGATGACCGGGCTTTCCAGCAATCGCTGACGCATCAGATTCAGCAGCGGCTGGACATGTTCGCTGCATTGGATAATCCAGCGCGCCAGTGTCTGACGTGGAATGTCGATCCCGTGCCGGCTCAGGACACTTTCAAAACGGTGCAGCGGCAAGCCATCGACATACTTGGTGGTCAGCAACATCGCCAACACGCTCGGGCTGGCCATGCTCTTCTCGATCAGTTTAGCCGGTTTGTCTGCCGTGATCGGGGCAATTTCACAACTCCGGCAGCCGTAGACCTTACGGACATGTTTGAGCACGCGGATCTGCATCGGCACGATATCCAGTTGCTCACTGATTTCCTCGCCGATCTCATGCTTGCGGCAACCGCAGGCACAGGTCAGTTCGTGTTCAGGCAGTTCGTGGATGACTTCGATACGCGGCAGATCAGCCGAGAGTGGCTTGCGATTTCCCCGGCGTGGCGCTGGCGTGACGACTTCTTCATCCGGCGTCTCCACCGTCAACAGAGGTTCGCTTTCTGCCTCGTTGAACATCGCCAGTTGCGGCGTGTTGGGGTCGATGGCCTGCTCGGACTTGCGGCCGAAAAGACGATCACGCAGCAACTTGATCTGTTCTTTCAGATCAACGATGTGAATGGCGTAGGCTTCTTTGACTTCCTGCTCACGCGAGCGTGCTGCGTAAGCCTCGAGGAGCACTTGCTTGAGGAGGACACGGTCATCGGGAAGGTCATCGGGCATGGAGTTCATGCCGAGGATTATTCCGATTCAGGCAACGAAACGAGGGGTCAAAACCTGATGCGGACGGTTGCGCCAGAGGTCGAAGCCGTCGAGTAGCCAGTTCAGCTCCTGAACCGTCAGGACAATGGCTTCGTCAGTGGCGTCGGGCGAGGTTTTGAAGCGTTCGGACTCCAGGCGCTTGAGCCAGAGACAAAAACCGTTGCGCTCCCAATAGAGGATCTTCACGCGATTGCGCGGTTTGTTGAGGAACACGAAAAGAACCGGGTCGAACACCGCCACCTTGAGATCCAGTTCGACCAAGGCGGCGAGGCCATCGATGGATTTTCGGAAGTCGACAGGCTTGGGGTAGAGATATACTTTTTCGACTTTGGCGTCGGGGCGCATCATGGTCGGCAGGCTCCAGAAAGAAATCGGGAGCACAGCATCGGGGATCAGGTAAGCGCTTTGAATGTGGGATTCATGGAGCGCTTACGGTGTAGTCCGCGTCCTCAGGTATCAGATCCCTACGTCCCGCCTTATCGCAATCCAAAGCCCGTACTGCGCCCAGCTTGATTCTTAGCACGGCTCTGTGGAGCTGTTCAAAATCGACTTGGGTGAATTCATGGATGGGTTTGCGTTCGCTGAGTACGGTCAGCACACGGGACTGGCGCTCATATTCTGTGCGGGTGTTTTTGGTTAGTGGCCCCTCCAGCTCCTCAGCATCTACTTATTGGAGTTCATGCAAGGCTAGCAGGGTCACTGGTGGGGTTAGGGGAGTGGGAGCAAGGGCTGATGGTGAAGGCGCTCGCTCGTCCTGGGCGGGGGCTTTCGTGACGCTTCGGAGACTTTCGGACATCTCTTCATGCTTGCTGTAGATCGCCTGTTTAAACGCCCCTTTTGCAACCTCCAGCGCGGATCGGCTAATCGTGCCGTCCGCCTGCCGAGCGCCGTTGTTTTCCAGATCGGTGTTTTCTGCAAAAGTCAGTAGGTCGTTCAGGATTGAGTACTGATCCTGAGCAGTGCCGTGCAGGGGGAGAGCTGTGCCCTCCAGTTGCAGAGTGATGTAGCGCATGGCCTCTTCGACGAACACATTGCGCAGGCGCTGTTCAAGCGCGAGCCTCACCGCATTTGAGCTGTCAGGAAGCCGTGCCGCTTTCTGCAACGCCTGATCAAGCTTGTGGTTTTCAGTTTGAAAATCCCGCGCCATTTCTTCTTTGAGTGCTTGGTACTCGGCGATAGAGGTTGGGATCGGGTCAGTCATTGTCGGGCTCAGGCTCAGGTACAGGTTGAGACTGCTTATATGCCGACCGGCGCGCTGGATAGCAAGCCGTTTGCTGTGGGTGTGCAGGGACACGCGCTTGCCCTGGTTGAGGTGGGCAAGGTGTTTGGGCAATCGAAGGTAATAGAGGCCGTGACGGCTTCGTTCGATGTAGCGAGGCATGGCGCACTCCTGGTGAGTGCGTCAAGGGTGGCATGCCGCCCATTCCTACCGCCTTTTGCCGCCCCAAGATGAAATCTTGAAGTGCTGCTTTGGAAAAAAGCCTTAGAAATGAACGATTTACAAGAAAATTGGTGGAGCCGGGGGGATTTGAACCCCCGTCCGCCAGTACTCCGCTGTCGGTACTACATGCTTAGCCGTGTCTACTGATTTAATCCGCAGCCGCCCGACGGGCAGGGTGCTTTGGATGAGTTGGGTAAGTTTTAGTCGCTTTGCCCCCAACGTGCTACACGACGATCCTGTTCTGTATGACAATCATTTCGGGTTTACAGGCATCCCCTGATGATTGCTGGAGCCGAAGCTACCAGGAGAGCGGGCTCAGCTGCTTACGCAGCGAGAGCGTAGCCCTCGTAGTTTTCGTCATTGGCAACTATAGAAAGTTGCAACAGTGGATTTACGAGTTCTGTTACCAACTCGGCATGCACCTAGAGTTTCGCTACCGGCGTCGAATCCTGATCGGCCCCACACTAGCTCTTGGCTAACGTACCTTACGGCACGTGAAACGGAGTATACGCCATTGCGCGGGCAACGTCGACAGCTGGTCCTGTTGCCCGCGCTGTCTAGCTTCAGGCGCCGCCGCCGCCGCCAGCCGAACCGCTGCCTTTTTCGGTCTTTTCCAGGCGCAGCAGTACTTTGCTGGTGATGGCGATGCATTCTTTCGTGTCGCCAGAAGCCTGGGCGGCTTTGGCTTTGTCGACCTGTTCGGTCAGGGCTTTATCCAGGCCTTCAGCAGTAGCGCCCGCGGTAGCCATGCTGTCGTCGATCTTCTGCAGGTTGGTGGTGCACAGGTCATCGGCGGCGAAAACCGGCGAGGCCAGGAGGGTTGCGGCCGCGAAGAGGGCCGAAAGCGCGGTACCTTTCATAGGTGTCTCCTTTAATGGCCGCTGGGAAGTGGGCCTGTAAAAGTGGACTGCTGCGGTTTGGCGAGGGTTCAATCGCAGTGATGGCTTTTGGCTTTGGGGGGTGAATTGGGCGGCGAAATAGAAGGGGATGGCGCGGGCGTTGCCCGTGTTCACGGGTTAGCCCACCCCCACCGGTGGTGGGGGCGGGTTGCTGTGCGGCCTGGGGTTTAAAGGCTGCGTGGGCGCGTGACGCGGTCTACCAGGTAAACCAGGCCGTGATAGTCGATGCCGCTGTGGCTGGACAGGCCGATTTCGCAGGTGCGGCTGGTGGAGATGCCTTCGCTGCAATGTTGCACGGCGTCTTTCAGGCTGCGCAGCGAGTGGGCGTTCAGCTCGGGGGTGGTGAAGCCTTTATCGCCGGCAAAGCCGCAGCAGTGGATGCCTTCGGGGATCACCACCTGTGTGCTGCAACGCCGTGCCAGGTCGATCAGGGCCTGGCTTTCGCCCAAGTGCTGGGTGCTGCAGGTCACGTGCACGGCCACTGGCGCTTGCTGGGGGGTGAACTCCAGTTTGTCGAGCAGGTGGGTGCGGATGAAGCGCACCGGGTCGTACAGGTCTAGCCGGGTTTCACCCAGGTCTTGCACCAGGCGCAGGGTGCAGGGGCTGGTGTCGCAGTAGATCGGGTCCAGGCCGCCGCGGCTGGCGTGCAGCAGGGCGTTGATCAGCTCTTGGCGTTTGTGCTCGGCCTGTTCGGGGTAACCCTTGGAGGCGAACGGCTGGCCGCAGCAGAGGCTATCGGCGTTGTCGGGGAACACCACTTGGTAACCGGCTTTTTCCAGCAGGGCGCGGGTTTTGTCGAGCAGCGAGCTTTGCTCGCGGTCGGCGTAGGCAGGGCCCATCACCCGGGATACGCAGGCGGCCAGGTACACCACGCGGGGGCGGGCGTCGTTGCTCGCTGGGCCCACTGCCGGGGTGCGCAGCGGCTGTGGCATGGCAGCCGACCACTGGGGCAGGCGGCCTTTGCTGGCTTTGCTCAGCGTGGCGCTCAGGCTGGCCAGGCGCGGCGCGCCGAGCAGTTTGCGGGCGGTGTTGGCGGCGGTGAGGGTGAAGCGCGCGCCAGCCAGGGCTGTTTGAAAATGCTCGGCCAGCCAGTCGGCGGCTTTGCCATGGGTCGCGGCCTGGCTGCGCAGTTTTTTCACCAGCTCGCCTGTGTTGATGCCAACCGGGCAGCGCTGGGCGCACAGGCCGGTGGCTGCGCAGGTGTCGATGCCCTGGTACTGGTAGGTTTGCAGCAGGGCGCGGGTGTCGATACCGGCGCGCTGCTTGGCCTGGATGTCGCGCCACATCACGATGCGCTGGCGGGGGCTCAAGGTCAGGCCTTTGGAGGGGCAGACCGGTTCGCAGAAACCGCACTCGATGCACTTGTCCACGATGGGGTCGGCAGCGGGCAGGGGCTTGAGGTTTTTCAGGTGAATGTCGGGATCGGTGCTCAGCACTACGTCGGGGTTGAGAATGCCGTTAGGGTCGAGCAGGCGCTTGAGCGTCCACATCAGCTGGTAGGCATCGGCGCCCCATTCCAACTCCACGAAAGGCGCCATGTTGCGGCCGGTGCCGTGCTCGGCCTTGAGCGAGCCACCGAACTCCACCGCCACCAGCTGCGCTACGTCGTCCATGAAGGCCTGGTAGCGGGCGACTTCTTCGGGGCTGTTGAAGCCTTGGGTGAAGACGAAGTGCAGGTTGCCCTCAAGGGCGTGGCCGAAAATGATCGCTTCGTCGTAGCGGTGCTTGTCGAACAGCTGGATCAGGCGGTTGACGCCTTCGGCCAGTTGCTCCACGGGGAAGGTGACGTCTTCGATGATCACCGTGGTGCCGGTTTGGCGAATGGCACCGACGGCGGGGAAGGTGTCTTTGCGGATCTTCCACAGCTGGTTGTAGACGGCTGGGTCTTCGCTGAAATCGACTTTTTGTTCCAGCGGGTAATCGTCGATCGAGTCCATTACCTGGTGCAGTTGCTCGTGCAGCAGGCTCTGGCTGGCGGCGCGGGACTCGATCAGCAGCGCGCAGGCATTGCCCGATAGGCCTTTGACCCATACTGGCATGCCGGGCATGTTCTGCACCGAGCGCAGGCTGCGGCGGTCGAGCAGCTCCACAGCGGACACGGGCTGGCGCTTGAGCACGGTGACGGCGCGGCAGCAGCTTTCCACGCTGGGGAATACCAGCAGAGCGCTGGCCTTGTGAGGGTGATCGGGCACCGTGTTGTAGGTGACGGCGCTGATGAAGCCCAGGGTGCCTTCCGAGCCGACCAACAGGTGCTGAAGGATATCCAGCGGTTGGTCGTAGTCCACCAGGGCGTTGAGTGACAGGCCGGTGGTGTTCTTCAGCCGATACTTATGCCGGATGCGCGCGGCCAGTTCGGTGTTGGCGCGGGTTTCGCGGCCTAGGCGGGCGAGGGCTTCGAGCAGTTCGGCGTGGCTGCTTTCGAAGGCCGCGACGCTTGCCGGGTCTTCGCTGTCCAGGCGAGTGCCATCGGCCAGTACCAGGCGCAGGCCGGCGAGGGTGTGGTAGCTGTTCTGCGCGGTGCCGCAGCACATACCGCTGGCGTTGTTGGCGACGATGCCGCCGATTTTGCAGGCATTGATCGAGGCCGGGTCAGGGCCGATCTTGCGCCCATAGGGTGCTAGCCAGGCGTTGGCCTGGGCGCCGATCACGCCGGGTTGCAGGCGAATCTGCTCGCCTTGGCCACGGATGTCGCGGCCATTCCAGTTGTCGCCCAGCACGATCAGCACCGAGTCGCTGATAGCCTGGCCAGACAGGCTGGTGCCAGCGGCGCGGAAGGTGACCGGCACGCGCTCGCGCTGGGCCAGTTGCAGCAGCGCCACCACTTCGTCTTCGCTTTCCACGCGCACCACCAGCTTGGGGATCAGCCGGTAGAAGCTGGCGTCGGTGCCGAAAGCCAAGGTGGAGGTTGGGTCGTCGAAACGGCGTTCGGCCGGGATCAGGCGCTCGACATCACGCAGAAACGCAGCGGGCAGGCTCATGCAATCTCCTCACGGGGCCGCGGCGTCTGGCGCGCGGCGTGCCCCGGTCATTCAGGCGGTACGGGAGGGGGCGCTCAGGCGCCCAGTTCGCGGACCAGCGAATCGCGGTTGATTTCGCTGATCGACTTGGCGCCGGTGAGCACCATGGCCACGCGCATTTCCTTTTCGAACAGCTCAAGCAGGTTCTTCACCCCGGCCTGGCCATGCACAGCCAAGGCCCACAGGAAGGCGCGGCCGATCAGCACGGTGTCGGCGCCCAGGGCGATCATGCGTACCACGTCCAGGCCACTGCGAATGCCGGAGTCGGCGAGGATCTTCAAATCGCCTTTGACCGCATCGGCAATCGCCGGCAGTGCGCGGGCGCTGGACAGCACGCCGTCGAGCTGGCGGCCGCCGTGGTTGGACACGACGATGCCATCAGCGCCGAATTTGACTGCGTCACGGGCGTCGTCGGCGTCGAGGATGCCTTTAATGATCATCGGGCCGTCCCAGAATTCGCGAATCCATTCCAGGTCCTTCCACGAGATGGAGGGGTCGAAGTTATTGCCCAGCCAACCGATGTAGTCGGCCAGGCCCGTGGGGTTGCCACGGTATTTGGAGATGTTGCCCAGGTCATGGGGCCGGCCCATCACGCCGACGTCCCACGCCCATTGGGGGTGGGTCATGGCCTGCAGCACGCGGCGCATCGGGCCGTTGGCGCCGCTCATGCCGGAGTGGGCGTCGCGGTAGCGGGCGCCGGGTACTGGCATGTCGACGGTGAACACCAGGGTTTTGACGCCAGCGGCCTTGGCCCGCTCCAGGGCGTTGCGCATGAAGCCGCGGTCTTTGAGCACATAAAGCTGGAACCACATCGGCCGGTCGATGGCTGGCGCCACCTCTTCGATCGGGCACACCGACACGGTGGACATGGTGAAGGGGATGCCGTGGGCCGCCGCTGCACGCGCCGCCTGCACTTCGCCCCGGCGGGCGTACATGCCGGTGAGGCCGACTGGGGCCAGGGCCACGGGCATGCTCAGCGTTTCATCGAACAGTTTGGTTTCAAGGCTCAGCGCAGACATGTTCTTCAGTACGCGCTGGCGCAGGGCAATGCTGGCCAGGTCCGAGACGTTGTGGCGCAGGGTGTGCTCGGCGTAGGCGCCGCCGTCGGCGTAGTGGAACAGGAAGGGGGGCAGCTTGCGTTGGGCCGCGGCGCGATAGTCGGTGGAGGCGGAAATGATCATGGATTCTCGCAGCGTGGGTTGAAGGCGATGCCGGGCGCGTCATTGCGCCCGGCCCCTTTCACTTTAGTGATGAACCAGCATGCCGGTCAGCCAATACGCCTGAATCAGGGTGATCAGGCCGACGATGGTGGCGAAGAACAGGCTGTGTTTGACGGTGAAGCGGAACAAATCCGACTCCTTGCCAACCAGGCCAGTGGCGGCGCAGGCCACGGCGATGGACTGCGGCGAGATCATCTTGCCGGTCACGCCGCCGCTGGTGTTGGCCGCGACCAGCAGGGTGTCGTTGACCCCGATCTGGTGCGCGGTGGTGGCCTGCAGCGAGCTGAACAGCGCGTTGGAGGAAGTGTCGGAGCCGGTCAGGAACACGCCCAGCCAGCCGAGGAACGGCGAGAAGAACGGGAAGGCGGCGCCAGTACCGGCCAGTACCAGGGCCATGGTCGAGGACATGCCCGAGTAATTGGTGACGAAGGCGAAGGCCAGCACCATACCGATCGACAGGATCGGCCAGCGCAGCTCCCAGAACGTCTCTTTGAAAGTGGTAAGACCAGTTTTGAAGTTGATCTTCAGCACGGCCATGGAGATCAGCGCCGAGAGGAAGATGGCGGTGCCGGTGGCCGAGATCGGGTCAAGTTTGAACACTGCAGGCATGGCCGTAGGTGCGGTGACGATCGGTGCGGTTTTGATCACCAACTGGTCGAGGTGAGGGATCGCGAAGTTGAACACGAAGTTGTACATCGCACCGCCCGGAGCGAAGGCCGCCTTGAAGGGCTTCAAGGTCCAGATGGTCACCAGCACGGTTAGGATCAGGAACGGCGACCAGGCCTTGAAGATTTCGCCGAAGCTGTAAGGGGTCGGCTGGCTGCCGCTTGGCTGCACCACCGCAGCGCCGACGCTGGCTTTGGCTTCGGCGAATGCGCGCTTGGGCTGCCACACTTTCAGGAACAGCGTCAGGCAGATCAGGCTGGCCAGGGCCGAGGTGATGTCTGGCAGCTCGGGGCCGATGAAGTTGGAGGTGAAGTACTGGGTGACGGCGAAGCTCAGGCCAGCGACCAAGGCGGCAGGCCAGGTTTCCTTCACGCCACGCAGGCCGTCCATCATGAATACCAGCCAGAACGGCACGAACAGCGACAACAGCGGCAGCTGGCGGCCGGTCATGGCGCCAATGTGGAAGGCGTCGATACCGGTGACCTGGCCGGCCACGATGATCGGGATGCCCAGGGCGCCAAACGCCACAGGGGCAGTGTTGGCGATCAAGCATAGGCCAGCGGCGTACAGCGGGTTGAAGCCCAGGCCTACCAGCAGGGCCGCAGTGATGGCGACCGGTGCGCCGAAGCCGGCTGCGCCTTCGAGGAAGGCACCGAAGCAGAAGCCGATCAACAGCACTTGCAGGCGCTGGTCGTCGGTAATCGACAGTACCGAGCTGCGGATCACTTCGAATTGGCCGCTCTTGACCGTGAGTTTGTACAGGAACACCGCGGCAACGATGATCCAGGCGATGGGCCAGAGGCCGTAAAGGAAGCCATAACCTGCAGCAGCCAAGGCCATGTCGACAGGCATCTGGAAGGCAAAAATAGCCACCAGGATCGACAGGGCAAGGGTAATGCTGCCTGCCACGTGGCCTTTGAGGCGGAACACGGCCAGGGCGAGGAAGAAGAACACGATAGGGATGACCGCCGCCAGCGCGGACAGGCCGAGACTACCAAGCGGGGTATAGAGTTGTTGCCAGGTTTGCATATGGGGTGGCCCCTAATTGTTGTTGGTCAGGCACTGGCATTGGATAATTGGTAAGACCAATTTACAATGGCTGGTCGCTAGGTTAAAAGCGCGGTTGGGGGTGTGTCAATTTGTCCCGTGTAAAACCTTGGTCGCGTGGCGATGAACGGCCGGCTGTTTCATTGCGAAAATCGTCGGCTGAGGCGTGCTGGGGCGGCGCGGATCGGCGAGAATAGGCAGCCCGCTGAATAGGTCGGGGTTTGTGGAGAGCAAGTGATGGTTTTTGATCAGGTTCGCCAACGGCGCCTGTCCGACGATATCGTCGATCGGTTGGAAGGGATGATCCTTGAAGGCACGCTGACGTCTGGGCAGCGGTTGCCGGCCGAGCGCGTCCTGGCCGAACAGTTCGGGGTGTCGCGCCCGTCACTGCGCGAGGCAATCCAGAAGCTGGTGGCCAAGGGGTTACTGGTCAGCCGCCAGGGCGGGGGCAATTACGTGGCGCAGGCCCTGGGCTCGACGTTCAGCGACCCGCTGCTGCAGTTGCTCGAGCACAGCACCGAGGCGCAGCGCGACCTGCTGGAGTTTCGCCATACGCTGGAGGCGTCCTGTGCCTATTACGCCGCCCAGCGCGCCACCGAGCCGGATCGGGCGCGGCTGAAGGAGGCGTTCGATACCTTGCAGGACTGCTATGCGCGGGCCGACGAGGCAACCCGTGCCGAAGAGGGCGCGGCCGATGCGCGTTTCCACCTGGCCATTGCCGAGGCTAGTCATAACGCGGTGTTGCTGCATACGATCAGAGGCTTGTTCGACCTGCTCAAGCGCAATGTGGTGACCAACATTGGTGGCATGTACCAGCAGCGCACGGAAACACGCGACATGCTGATCAGCCAGCACCGCGAGTTGTATCAGGCGATCGTCGAGGGCAGGGCGGAGGATGCCCGGGAGGTGTCCAGCCGGCACATTCTGTATGTGCAGGAGGTGCTGGAAGAAGCGCAACACGAAGCGCAACGCGTGGCACGTGCGGAGCGGCGCAGCGGGCATTGATGATTGTTCGGGGGTGAACCTGCTCCTACAGACAGTGCGCAGGTTCCAAGGCCCTGTGCTAATCCGTGAGGGGCCACAGCTAATGCGCAGATTTCAAGCTCCGTGCATACCCTGTGGCAGCGGGTTCACCCGCGAAGCGGTCGGGCCAGGCTAGTGAAGACTCACTCTTCCTTACCCTTGTTGCGCACTGCCCGCTGAAGCTCGCGGTTGGAGTCGCGTTCGCGCATGGTGTCGCGCTTGTCGAACTCCTTCTTACCCTTGCCCAGCGCGATCTCGCACTTGATCAGGTGCTTGCTCCAGTACAGCGCCAGGGCCACACAGGTGTAGCCCTTTTGCGCCACGGCGGCCTCCACGCGCTCCAGCTCGCGCTTGTTCAGCAGCAGCTTGCGGGTGCGGGTGGGGTCAGCGATGACGTGGGTGCTGGCGGTGGTCAGCGGGGTGATGTGGCTGCCGAACAGCCAGGCTTCGCCATCCTTGAGCAGCACGTAGCTGTCGGTCAGGTGCGCCTTGCCGGCCCGCAGGCTTTTTACTTCCCAACCGGACAGGACCAGCCCGGCCTCGAACTTGTGCTCGATGAAGTAATCGTGTCGCGCTTTCTTGTTTTGCGCGATGGTCCCGGTCGGATGTTTCTTTTGTTTAGCCATAGGGGCGGCATTATAGGCAACTCATCGTGCGGTCGGCTACGGGATTTCGGTGTGCTTGAGCCACTGCAATGAATACCGGACAATACAAAGCCTGTTCTTTGTACAGAACCTGTTTTCGGCACGCTGCGAAGCGCCGCCAACCAGCCTTGGAAGTGATGCCTGGATGACTACCCATATTCAACGCTCCGCCCTGCTGCCGTACCCTGCCCAGGCGCTTTACGATCTGGTCAACGATGTGGCCAGTTACCCTGAATTTCTACCTTGGTGCTCGGCCTCGACGGTGATCGAGGCCAGCGAGACTCACATGCGCGCCAAGCTGGATGTGGCCAAGGGCGGCATCAGTCAGCACTTCGTCACCCGTAATGTGCTGGTGCCGGGCCAGTCCATCGAGATGAACCTGGAGGAGGGGCCGTTTACCCAGTTGCATGGCCTGTGGGTGTTCAAGCCGCTGGGTGATAAAGCCTGCAAGATCAGCCTGGACCTCACCTTCGATTACGCCGGCGCCCTGGTGCGCGCAACCCTGGGGCCGCTGTTCAATCAGGCAGCCAATACCCTGGTGGATGCGTTTTGCCAGCGTGCCAAAGAGCTCAATGCCAAAGGTTGAGGTGGCCTACGCCACGGCCTGAGCGTCAGTAGCTGTTGGTGAGTGCCCCCCCCGCATGGGGCGACCGTGCGTGAAGCGTTGCATTGCTCGGGTATTGCCAGGCAGGTGCAAGGCCTGGATGTCGAGCAGTGCCCAGTCGGTATTTTCGGCAAGCTGGTGGCAGTGCCCACACAACAAAAAGCCCGGACCATGATCCGGGCTTTTTGTTGGAGCCGGCTTTTACTGCGGCGAAGTGTCCAGCGGCGCGGGTGTCGGGACCGGTGTGGTCTCGATGGTGTCGATTTCGCGCTGGATGGCTTCTTCCGTCGAGCCTGGCTTGGCCGGTTTTTCTTCCGGTTGCGGTGTGGCTTCCCCTGGCTGGGTAGCTGGGCTGACTGTGGTATTGCCGCTGCCACCAAGGATTTCCTGGTCGCGGCTCACCCCTGGCATGAAGTCACCCGACAGGCTGACCAACTGGTCGCTGTCGTTGAAGAAGATGCTCATGCGTTCCTGCTGGCGCTGGCCGCCACCGGGTTGCAGGCTGTACAGATAATCCCAACGATTGGTGTTGAAAGTGTCCTGCAACAGCGGGTTACCCATGATAAACCTTACTTGCCGGCGGGTCATTCCCGGGCGCAATTGGTCTATCATGTCCTGCGTGACGACATTGCCCTGCTGGATGTCGATTTTGTAAACCCCGGGAAACGAGCAACCGGCGAGTGCGAGCAGTCCCGCGAAGGCGAGGCTGTTTAGCAAGAGCTTGGTGTTTTGCATCGGTGGGCGACTTCCACTATCTTGGCTGGACAACGTAAACACCGATCATACCCGTATTAAGAGAAGCTGCGAAGCAGCATCGGCGAGAAAGCTGACCATGGTTGAAAATAGCGAACTGCGCAAAGCCGGTCTCAAGGTGACACTGCCTCGAGTCAAGATCCTTCAAATGCTCGACTCTGCCGAGCAACGTCACATGAGCGCCGAGGATGTCTACAAGGCGCTGATGGAGGCTGGCGAGGACGTCGGTCTGGCAACCGTGTATCGCGTACTGACCCAGTTCGAAGCAGCAGGACTGGTGGTGCGCCACAACTTCGACGGTGGCCACGCGGTGTTCGAACTGGCTGATGGCGGCCACCATGACCACATGGTGAACGTTGATACCAGTGAAGTAATCGAGTTCATGGACGCAGAAATCGAACGTCGCCAGAGGGAGATCGTGGCCGAGCATGGCTACGAGCTGGTGGACCATAACTTGGTCCTCTACGTGCGCAAGAAAAAGTAACGATTTCTCCGTTACCAATAACAAAGGCGACCTTCGGGTCGCCTTTGTGCTTTCTGGGGTAACTCAGGCTTTACCTGACACCACCATCTTGCGAGCGTGGGCGAGGGATTCCTTGGTCAGGTCGATGCCGCCCAGCATTCGAGCCACTTCCTCGACCCGTTCACGTTTGCCCAGGCTGGTCACAGCCGTGTGGGTGGTGTCGCTGTTACGCACTTTGTGCACAAACAGATGGTGATGCCCTTGCGCGGCGACCTGTGGCAGGTGCGTCACGGTCAATACCTGGCCGCGCTCGCCCAGGCGGCGTAGCAACTGGCCGACGATTTCGGCAGTCGGGCCACCGATGCCGACGTCGACCTCATCGAATACCAGGGTGGGGATGCGTGAGGTCTGCGCAGTGATCACCTGAATTGCCAGGCTGATCCGTGACAGCTCACCCCCGGAAGCCACCTTCGCCAGGGCCTTGAGCGGCTGCCCGGGGTTGGCGCTGACCAGCAGTTCGACCTGCTCCAGGCCATGGGCAGACAGCTCATCGCTTTCATTGGGGGTGAGTTCAATGCAGAACCGCCCGCCTGGCATGCCCAGGCGCTGGATTTCCTGCTCGACCGCAACTGCCAGCTGCTTGGCGGCCTGCTGGCGTAGAGCGCTCAGCTCCTGCGCCTTCTGTTTATAGTGCTGGGCAAAAGCGGCCAGCTCCTCGCCCAAGCGCTCGATGGACTCGTCACTGGCGTTCAAGCCCTCAAGTTCATCCATCAGTTGCTGCTGCAGCCGCGGCAGCTCGGTGGGGTGCACGCGGTGTTTGCGCGCCAGTGTATAGATGGTGTCTAGGCGCTCCTCCAGGGCTTGCAGGCGCATGGGGTCGGCATCGAAATTGTCGAGGAAGCGGTTGAGCTCCCCCACAGCTTCTTCGACCTGGATTTGCGCGCTGGCGATCATGTTGGCCGCCTCGCTCAACGCGCGCGGCGCATTGGTGGCGGCGCCCAGCCGGTTGAGGCTGGCGGTGAGGGCGCTGAGCACGTTGCCCGAATCGCTTTCGCTGCACTGGTCGATGACCTGGCGGCAGATGCCGAACAGGGCTTCGGCGTTGGTCAGGTTCTTGTGCTCCTGCTCCAGTTGCTCCAGTTCGTTTTCGCCCAGGCCGAGGTTGTCGAGCTCTTCCAGTTGGTAGCTGAGCAGTTGGTGGCGGGCGCGTTGTTCGTCGCCGGAGTTGCTCAGCCGTTCGAGCTCCAGGCGTGTCTGGTTCCAGCGCTTGGCGGCCAGCTGCACCTGGCGGGAAAGGTCGACGGCGCCAGCGTATTCGTCCACCAGGCGGCGGTGGGTGTCAGTTTTGAGCAATGACTGGTGTTCGTGCTGGCTGTGGATGTCGATCAGCAGCTCGCCCAGTGCCTTGAGGTCGCCAAGCGGGCAGGGCGTGCCGTTGATGTACCCGCGGCTGCGGCCTTCGGCGGTGATGACCCGGCGCAGGATGCAAGGGCCGTCATTGGCCAGGTCGCGCTCTGCCAGCCAGGCATGGGCTTCGGGGATGTCCACCAGGTCGAATGTGGCCAGGATGTCTGCCTTGTCGGTGCCGGGGCGCACCACGCCGCTGTCGGCGCGGTCGCCCAGGGCCAGGCCGAGGGCGTCGAGCATGATCGATTTGCCAGCGCCGGTCTCGCCGGTGATGACCGACATGCCGCGGGCGATTTCGAGGTCGAGGTGTTCGACGATGGCGTAGTTGTGAATGGACAGGTGCACCAGCATGGTGGACGGCTCCCGAAGTTCAGGTCTGGTTATTTATACAGTACTTTTTTCAGACCTGCCAATGCCCCTTGGCGGAAACTGTTGCGGCCGGCAAAAACCTGCTTGCCCCTTGAAGCTGGTTTTTCCGGCCCCATATAGCCCGCAGACACGGCGAGCTTTGCTCGTACAACAGAAATTGCGGAGGAGAGAACCCATGGCTGACGAACAGCTGAATGAAAAAGACCTTAATGCCGAAGAGGCTGGTGCAGTGGATAACGGCGCCCGCGTTCAGGAGCTCGAGGAGCAGCTGGCCGCCGCCAAGGATCAGTCCCTGCGTGTTGCTGCCGAAGCGCAGAACAGCATTCGCCGCGCCGAGCAGGAGGTCGACAAGGCGCGCAAGTTCGCCCTCGAGAAGTTCTCGGGCGACCTGCTGCCGGTGATCGACAGCCTGGAAATGGCTTTGACCCACCTCGACCCTGAGGATGAGCAAGTCAAGAATACCCGTGAAGGCGTCGAGCTGACCCTGAAGATGTTCCAGGACACCCTCAAGCGCTACAACCTCGAAGCCATCGACCCGCACGGCCAGCCATTCAACGCTGAGCACCACCAGGCCATGGCCATGCAGGAGAGCGCGGACGTTGAGCCTAACAGCGTACTCAACGTGTTCCAGAAGGGTTACCTGCTCAACGGCCGCCTGCTGCGCCCTGCCATGGTGGTGGTGAGCAAGGCCCCGGCAGCCGCGCAACCTTCTATCGATGAGAAGGCTTGAAATCTTTCCGGGCATCCCCATTTAAGTGTCAAGCACTCAAGTATTACCACAGTTGGCTAGAAACAGCCGCTGCTGAAAAATTCAAGTTTCGGGAGAGTTAACATGGGCAAAATCATCGGTATCGACCTGGGGACCACCAACTCGTGCGTCTCCATTCTGGAAAACGGTAACGTCAAGGTCATCGAAAACGCCGAAGGTGCGCGTACTACCCCTTCGATCGTGGCCTACGCCAACGACGGCGAAATCCTGGTAGGTCAGTCGGCCAAGCGTCAGGCTGTCACCAACCCGCACAACACCCTGTTCGCAGTGAAGCGCCTGATTGGCCGCCGCTTCGAAGAAGATGTCGTGCAAAAAGACATCAAGCTGGTTCCCTACAAGATCGTCAAAGCCGGCAACGGCGACGCCTGGGTTGAAGCCAGCGGCAAAGAAATGGCTCCGCCGCAGATCAGCGCCGAAGTCCTGAAGAAAATGAAGAAGACCGCCGAAGACTACCTCGGCGAGCCTGTCACCGAAGCGGTCATCACCGTTCCGGCCTACTTCAACGACAGCCAGCGTCAGGCCACCAAAGACGCCGGCCGTATCGCCGGTCTGGACGTAAAACGTATCATCAACGAGCCGACCGCTGCTGCGCTGGCTTACGGCATGGACAAGGCCAAGGGCGACCATACCGTCATCGTTTATGACCTCGGTGGTGGTACCTTCGACGTTTCGGTCATCGAAATTGCCGAAGTCGACGGTGAGCACCAGTTCGAAGTACTGGCCACCAACGGCGACACCTTCCTCGGTGGTGAAGACTTCGACATGCGCTTGATCGACTACCTCGTCGACGAGTTCAAGAAAGAGTCGGGCATGGACCTGAAAAACGATCCACTGGCTCTGCAGCGCCTGAAAGAAGCCGCTGAAAAAGCCAAGATCGAGCTGTCCTCGGCTCAATCGACCGACGTCAACCTGCCGTACATCACTGCAGACGCAACCGGTCCTAAGCACCTGAACGTGAAGATCTCCCGCGCCAAGCTGGAGTCGCTGGTAGAAGACCTGGTCAACCGTACCATCGAGCCTTGCCGCATCGCGCTCAAGGACGCCGGTATCGACGCCAGCAAGATCGACGACGTGATCCTGGTCGGTGGCCAGACCCGTATGCCGATGGTGCAGAAGGCTGTTGCTGATTTCTTCGGTAAAGAAGCACGCAAGGACGTTAACCCCGACGAAGCCGTGGCCATGGGTGCTGCCATCCAGGGTGCTGTACTGGCGGGTGATGTGAAAGACGTGCTGCTGCTGGACGTCAGCCCGCTGACCCTGGGTATCGAAACCATGGGCGGTGTGATGACCCCGCTGATCGAGAAGAACACCACCATCCCGACCAAAAAGTCGCAGGTGTTCTCGACTGCCGACGACAACCAGGGCGCTGTGACCATTCACGTGCTGCAGGGTGAGCGTAAGCAGGCTGCGCAGAACAAGTCGCTGGGCAAGTTCGACCTGGCTGACATTCCGCCAGCACCGCGTGGTGTGCCGCAAATTGAAGTGACCTTCGACATCGACGCCAACGGCATTCTGCACGTTAGCGCCAAAGACAAGGCCACCGGCAAGACCCAGTCGATCGTGATCAAGGCCAACTCCGGCCTGTCCGATGAAGAAATCGAGCGCATGGTGCGTGATGCCGAGGCCAACGCCGAGGAAGACCGCAAGTTCGAAGAGCTGGCCGCTGCCCGTAACCAGGGTGATGCGCTGGTGCACTCGACTCGCAAGATGGTCGCTGATGCCGGTGACAAGGTCACCGCTGAAGAGAAGACCGCGATCGAAGCTGCTGTGGTTGCCCTGGAAGCCGCTGTCAAAGGCGACGACAAAGCTGCCATCGACGCCAAGGTCGAAGAGCTGTCCAAGGTCTCGGCCCCAGTTGCTCAGAAGATGTACGCCGAGCAACAAGCTGAGCAGCCTCAGGGCGGTGCACAGCAGCCAGAAGCTGAAGCCAAGCACGACGACGTGGTTGACGCTGAGTTCGAAGAAGTCAAAGACGCCGACAAGAAGTAATTCTTGCAGGTTGTCGACCCGCTCACCGGCTTAGGCCGGTGAACTGGTAGGATGTCGCCGCGCGGGGGCTTGCTCCCGCGTTGGCGTATCTGGAATTCGAGATTTTTTACAGCGTTTGTCCGGGCCATCCGTGGCCTCTAGGCAGGCGCTGATGGCGCGGCGCAGATGCCGGACGCCCCAAAAGGTGCAAATGACCTATGTCCAAGCGTGATTATTATGAGGTCCTGGGTGTCGAGCGCGGCGCCACCGAAGCTGACCTCAAGAAGGCTTACCGCCGCCTGGCGATGAAGTACCACCCCGACCGCAACCCAGGCGATAAAGAGTCGGAAGACAAGTTCAAGGAGGCCAACGAGGCCTACGAAGTGCTGTCCGATGCCAGCAAGCGCGCGGCGTTCGACCAGTACGGCCATGCCGGCGTCGATCCGAGCATGGGTGGCGGCGGTGCAGGCTTCGGTGGTGCCAACTTCTCCGACATCTTCGGTGACGTGTTCAGCGACTTCTTTGGTGGCGGGCGTGGTGGCGGCCGTGGCGGTGCCCAGCGTGGCAGCGACCTGCGTTACACCCTTGAGCTGAACCTGGAAGAAGCGGTGCGTGGCACCACGGTCAGCATCCGTGTGCCTACGCTGGTCAACTGCAAGCCATGCGATGGTTCTGGCGCCAAGAAGGGCTCGACTCCTTCCACCTGCCCAACCTGCGGTGGCATCGGCCAAGTGCGCATGCAGCAAGGCTTCTTCTCGGTGCAGCAGACCTGCCCTCGCTGCCACGGCCAAGGCAAGATCATCACCGACCCCTGCACCTCGTGCCATGGCGAAGGCCGTGTCGAGGAATACAAGACTCTGTCGGTCAAGGTGCCGGCGGGCGTCGACACGGGCGACCGTATCCGTTTGTCGGGCGAAGGCGAGGCGGGGACCCACGGTGGCCCGACTGGCGACCTGTACGTGGTGATCAACGTGCGTGAGCACGAGATCTTCCAGCGCGATGGCAAGCATCTGTATTGCGAAGTGCCGATCAGCTTCACCGATGCTGCCTTGGGCGGTGAGTTGGAAGTGCCGACCCTCGATGGCCGTGTGAAGCTGAGAATCCCGGAGGGTACCCAGACCGGCAAGCAGTTCCGCTTGCGTGGCAAGGGTGTAGCACCAGTGCGCGGCGGTGGTGCCGGTGACCTGTTGTGCCGTGTTGCGGTGGAAACCCCGGTCAACCTCAGCCGCCGTCAGCGTGAGCTGCTTGAAGAGCTGCGCAGTTCGCTGGAAGGCGATAGCTCCCATTCGCCCAAGGCCAGTGGCTGGTTCGATGGTGTTAAACGCTTCTTCGGCGATCTCTGACAAGGAATAAGCTATGCGACGTATTGCGGTAATGGGCGCAGCAGGGCGGATGGGCAAGACCCTCATCGAAGCCGTGCAGCAAACCCCGGGTGCGGGGCTGACGGCGGCGGTCGATCGCCCTGACAGCTCGCTCGTCGGTGCTGATGCCGGTGAGCTGGCAGCCCTCGGTCGGATCGGCGTGCTGTTGTCCGATGATCTGGTCAAGGTGGCCGACGAATTCGATGTGCTGATCGATTTCACGCACCCATCCGTCACTCTGAAGAATCTGGCGTTCTGCCGTAAGCACGGCAAGGCGATGGTGATCGGCACCACCGGTTTCACGGTCGAGGAGAAGCACTTGCTGGCCGAGGCTGGCAAGGACATACCGATCGTTTTCGCCGCGAACTTCAGTGTGGGCGTCAACCTCAGCCTCAAGCTGCTGGATATGGCGGCGCGGGTGCTGGGTGATGATGTCGATATCGAGATCATCGAGGCGCATCACCGGCACAAAGTCGATGCGCCTTCGGGTACCGCGCTGCGCATGGGTGAAGTGGTCGCCAATGCCCTGGGGCGTGACCTGCAGGAAGTGGCAGTCTATGGCCGTGAGGGGCAGACGGGGGCGCGTGACCGCAAGACCATCGGTTTCGCCACTGTACGTGCCGGTGATGTAGTGGGCGATCACACGGTGCTGTTCGCAGCGGATGGCGAGCGCTTGGAGATCACTCACAAGGCGTCCAGCCGCATGACCTTCGCCAAGGGCGCGGTGCGTGCGGCGCTGTGGCTCGATGGGCGCGCTGCGGGCCTGTACGACATGCAGGACGTGCTCGAACTGCGTTGAGCTGTTGGCCTGCTTCGCGGGTAAGCCTACGAAGCAGGCCACGCCAATGCCGGTCTGTCGCATTGATGTGTTTTAGAGGCACATATGCGGTAGACCCAAAACGCACTTTTCTGTAAGCTACAGCTTTAGTGTGTCCACTAAAAGCGCGCAGCGAATTGAATTCAGCACATAAAAGCGGGGTGACGTGTCCATACGTCACTCCGCTTTTTTGCAACCTGCGATCGCCCTTTCATGCTTGATTAACGGGAGGTCTTCTTGACAAAGCCAGCCATACTCGCCCTTGCCGACGGCAGTATTTTTCGCGGTGAAGCCATTGGTGCCGACGGTCAGACCGTTGGTGAGGTGGTATTCAACACCGCTATGACCGGCTACCAGGAAATCCTTACAGACCCTTCCTACGCGCAGCAAATCGTTACCCTGACCTACCCGCACATCGGCAACACCGGCACCACGCCGCAAGACGCCGAGTCGAACCGTGTCTGGTCCGCTGGCCTGGTCATTCGTGACCTGCCGCTGCTGGCCAGCAACTGGCGTAACACCCAGTCGCTGCCTGAATACCTCAAGGCTAACAACGTCGTTGCCATCGCCGGTATCGACACCCGTCGCCTCACCCGTATCCTGCGTGAGAAAGGCGCTCAGAACGGCTGCATCCTGGCCGGTGACAACATCAGCGAAGAGGCCGCCATCGCCGCTGCCCGTGGCTTCCCAGGCCTTAAAGGCATGGACTTGGCCAAAGTTGTTTCCACCAAGGAGCGCTATGAGTGGCGCTCCAGTGTTTGGGAGCTGAAAACCGACAGCCACCCGACCATCGACGCGGCCGACCTGCCGTACCACGTGGTTGCGTTCGACTATGGCGTCAAGCTGAACATCCTGCGCATGCTGGTCGCCCGCGGCTGCCGCGTGACCGTGGTGCCTGCCCAGACTCCGGCCAGCGAAGTGCTGGCGCTCAATCCGGACGGCGTGTTCCTGTCCAATGGCCCTGGTGATCCGGAGCCGTGCGACTACGCCATCCAGGCGATCAAGGAAATCCTCGAAACCGACATCCCGGTGTTCGGCATTTGCCTGGGTCACCAGCTGCTGGCCCTGGCCTCGGGCGCCAAGACCGTGAAGATGGGCCACGGCCACCACGGTGCCAACCACCCGGTCCAGGACCTGGACACCGGCGTGGTCATGATCACCAGCCAGAACCACGGCTTCGCCGTTGACGAAGCCACCCTGCCGGGCAACGTCCGCGCCATCCACAAGTCGCTGTTCGACGGCACCCTGCAGGGTATCGAGCGCACCGACAAGAGCGCGTTCAGCTTCCAGGGCCACCCTGAAGCGAGCCCAGGCCCGACCGACGTCGCGCCACTGTTCGATCGTTTCACCGATGCCATGGCCAAGCGCCGCTGAGCATTTTGCATCAAGGCCCCGGGCCGGCTCGCGCCGCGCCCGGAAGCGCCTGACCCAGATTGTTCAAGACGGCTTGCCGACTGACCCGCGGATTTGAGTGACAACCATGCCAAAACGTACAGACATCAAAAGCATCCTGATTCTCGGCGCTGGCCCGATCGTGATCGGCCAGGCCTGCGAATTCGACTATTCCGGCGCCCAGGCCTGCAAGGCCCTGCGCGAGGAAGGTTTCCGCGTCATCCTGGTGAACTCCAACCCGGCCACCATCATGACTGACCCAGCCATGGCCGACGCCACCTACATCGAGCCGATCAAATGGCAGTCGGTGGCCAAGATCATCGAGAAAGAGCGCCCTGACGCCGTATTGCCGACCATGGGTGGCCAGACTGCACTGAACTGCGCCCTGGACCTGGAGCGCCACGGCGTTCTGGAAAAGTTCGGTGTCGAGATGATCGGTGCCAATGCCGACACCATCGACAAGGCCGAAGACCGCTCGCGTTTCGACAAGGCCATGAAGGACATCGGCCTGGAGTGCCCGCGCTCCGGCATCGCTCACAGCATGGAAGAGGCCAACGCGGTCCTCGAGAAGCTTGGCTTCCCGTGCATCATCCGCCCGTCGTTCACCATGGGCGGCACTGGCGGTGGTATCGCCTACAACCGTGAAGAATTCGAAGAGATCTGCACCCGCGGTCTGGACCTGTCGCCGACCAAAGAGCTGCTGATCGACGAATCGCTGATCGGCTGGAAGGAATACGAGATGGAGGTTGTCCGTGACAAGAAGGACAACTGCATCATCGTCTGCTCCATCGAGAACTTCGACCCGATGGGTGTGCACACCGGCGACTCGATCACTGTCGCGCCTGCGCAAACCTTGACCGACAAGGAATACCAGATCATGCGCAACGCCTCGCTGGCGGTGCTGCGTGAAATCGGCGTGGAAACCGGCGGTTCCAACGTTCAGTTCGGCATCTGCCCGAACACTGGCCGTATGGTCGTGATCGAAATGAACCCGCGCGTCTCCCGTTCGTCCGCTCTGGCGTCCAAGGCTACCGGCTTCCCGATCGCCAAGATCGCCGCCAAGCTGGCCATTGGTTACACCCTTGACGAGCTGCAGAACGACATCACTGGCGGCCGCACTCCGGCGTCCTTCGAACCGTCGATCGACTACGTCGTCACCAAGCTGCCACGTTTCGCCTTCGAGAAATTCCCGAAAGCCGACGCCCGCCTGACCACCCAGATGAAATCCGTGGGTGAAGTCATGGCCATCGGCCGTACCTTCCAGGAGTCCCTGCAGAAAGCCCTGCGCGGTCTGGAAGTTGGCGCCTGCGGCCTGGACCCTAAAGTCGACCTGGCCAACCCGGAAGCCGCCAGCATCCTCAAGCGCGAACTGACCGTGCCGGGTGCCGAGCGCATCTGGTATGTCGCGGACGCCATGCGCTCGGGCATGACCTGCGAGCAGATCTTCGAGCTGACCGGCATCGACATGTGGTTCCTGGTGCAGATGGAAGACCTGATCAAGGAAGAAGAGAAGGTCAAGACCCTGGCCCTGTCGTCGATCGACAAGGACTACATGCTGCGCCTCAAGCGCAAGGGCTTCTCGGACCAGCGCCTGGCCAAGCTGCTGGGCATCACCGACAAGAACCTGCGCCGTCACCGTCACAAGCTGGAAGTGTTCCCGGTTTACAAGCGCGTCGACACCTGCGCCGCCGAGTTCGCCACCGACACCGCCTACCTGTACTCCACCTATGAGCAAGAGTGCGAGGCCAACCCGTCGACCCGCGACAAGATCATGATCCTCGGCGGTGGCCCGAACCGTATCGGCCAAGGCATCGAGTTCGACTACTGCTGCGTGCACGCCGCACTGGCGCTGCGTGAAGACGGGTACGAGACCATCATGGTCAACTGCAACCCGGAAACCGTCTCCACCGACTATGACACGTCCGACCGCCTGTACTTCGAGCCACTGACCCTGGAAGACGTGTTGGAAGTCTGCCGCGTCGAGAAGCCCAAAGGCGTCATCGTTCACTACGGCGGCCAGACCCCGCTGAAACTGGCTCGCGCCCTGGAAGAAGCTGGCGTGCCAATCATCGGCACCAGCCCGGACGCCATCGACCGCGCCGAAGACCGGGAGCGCTTCCAGCAGATGGTGCAGCGCCTGAGCCTGCTGCAGCCGCCAAACGCTACCGTGCGCAGCGAAGAAGAAGCCATCAGCGCAGCTGGCGGCATCGGTTATCCGCTGGTGGTGCGTCCATCCTACGTGTTGGGCGGCCGCGCCATGGAAATCGTCTACGAACTGGACGAGCTCAAGCGCTACCTGCGTGAAGCGGTACAGGTATCCAACGACAGCCCAGTGCTGCTCGACCACTTCCTCAACTGCGCCATCGAGATGGACGTGGATGCGGTCTGCGACGGCACCGACGTGGTGATCGGCGCGATCATGCAGCACATCGAACAGGCCGGTGTTCACTCCGGTGACTCGGCGTGCTCGCTGCCGCCTTACTCGCTGAGCCAGCAAGTGCAGGACGAAGTACGCGTACAGGTCAAGAAAATGGCCCTGGAACTGGGTGTCGTCGGCCTGATGAACGTGCAGCTCGCTTTGCAGGGCGACAAGATCTACGTGATCGAAGTCAACCCACGCGCCTCGCGTACCGTACCGTTCGTGTCCAAGTGCATCGGCACTTCCCTGGCGATGATCGCAGCCCGTGTCATGGCTGGTAAAACCCTCAAGGAGCTGGGCTTCACCCAGGAAATCATCCCGAACTTCTACAGCGTCAAGGAAGCCGTCTTCCCGTTCGCCAAGTTCCCAGGGGTTGACCCGATCCTCGGCCCTGAGATGAAATCGACCGGTGAAGTCATGGGTGTCGGCGACAGCTTCGGCGAAGCTTTCGCCAAGGCCCAGATGGGTGCCAGCGAAGTCCTGCCTACTGGCGGTACCGCGTTTATCAGCGTGCGCGACGACGACAAACCGCAAGTGGCGGGCGTTGCCCGTGACCTGATCGCCCTGGGCTTCGAAGTGGTTGCAACGGCAGGCACTGCCAAGGTCATCGAAGCCGCTGGCCTGAAAGTGCGCCGTGTGAACAAGGTGACCGAAGGCCGCCCACACGTGGTCGACATGATCAAGAACGACGAAGTGTCGCTGATCATCAACACCACCGAAGGCCGTCAGTCGATCGCTGACTCCTACTCGATTCGCCGCAATGCGCTGCAGCACAAGATCTACTGCACCACTACCATTGCGGCCGGTGAAGCCATCTGCGAGGCGTTGAAATTCGGTCCGGAGAAGACTGTTCGTCGCCTGCAGGATCTGCATGCAGGACTCAAAGCATGAGCATTACCAAATACCCGATGACCGTCCAGGGCGCTCGCGCCCTGGAAGAGGAATTGACCTTCCTGAGCAAGACCGAGCGCCCGCGCCTGAGCCAAGCCATTGGCGAAGCGCGCGAGCTGGGCGACCTCAAGGAAAACGCCGAATACCACGCCGCCCGTGAAGAGCAGGGCATGGTCGAGGCGCGCATCCGTGACATCGAAGGCCGCCTGCAGAACTCGGTGGTGATCGACGTCACTACCATCGCTCACACCGGCAAGGTGATTTTCGGCACCACCGTGGTGCTGGCCAACACCGAAACCGACGATGAGGTGACCTACCAGATCGTTGGCGAAGATGAAGCTGACGTGAAACAAGGCAAGCTTTCGAACAGCGCACCTATCGCCCGTGCCATCATTGGCAAGGAAGAAGGTGACACCGTGGTGGTGAAGACACCAAGCGGTACGGTCGAGTACGAGATTGTCGAAGTCAAACACATCTGAGCGGCGCCTGCGGGCGCCATCCCTTGAGGGGATCCTCTGGCAACTGGCCCAGGTTTTCTGGGTCGGTGGCCTTTGGGTGTTCCATGTGGGGTTGGTGCCGGCGCTGAAAGTCAGTGGCCTTGCACCCTTGCTGGTGCAGGATGTCGCCGGGCAGATCGACCGTTGGTTGATCGGCGTGGCACTGCTTGGTTTGCTCACTCAGCTGGCGGTATTGGCGAGAGTGGACGGCCTGGCGGCCTGGTGGCGGCAGTTTCGCGGGCAAATGCTGTTGTTGGGCCTTGCGGCCTGCGTGGGGTACTACACCTTGCGCTACGGTATTTCGGTCGGCGAGCGCTGGCAGATGTTCTGTTTCCTGGTGCTGGGTTTCTCCGGCATCGTGCTGGTAGCCCAGCCGGTCCCGCTCAGGGCGCGCCAAGCGCGCCACTGACTGGGCTCAACCGCGCCCCTGTGCAAGCAGGCGTTGCGGTGGTTGGCACGGGCTTGGCCCGTGTTCGCAGGTAAGCCCGCTCCCACAGGCATCGCACAGGGCTGTTGGAAAGCCCTTGCCCGTTACTTGTAACGGTGAATGTTGGACAGTTGCTTGTTTGGCTGTGGGTTCTTGCGATAGATCAACGCCTTCTTGCCAATGGTCTGTACCAGCTCGGCACGACCTGCCTTGCACAGTTCGGCAATGGCTGCGGCACGTTCTTCGCGGTCTTCCGAGCGGATTTCGACCTTGATCAGTTCATGGTCGGCCAGTGCACGCTCAAGTTCAGCGATGACGCCTTCGTTCAAACCGTTGCCAGCGACGATCAGGACCGGCTTGAGGTCGTGACCAATGGATTTGTATTGCTTCTTCTGCTCGTTATTGAGCGGCATAATCTGACCCTTTCCGTCTGATTCTGTAAAATTGACCGGCATTTTACCCGAGGGCCACCGGCTCCGCCCAGTCAATCACCACGCATATCATCGAGGTGCCCCGTGGTACAACGTTCCAAAAGCAGCGCAAACTGGCTGCGAGAGCATTTCAACGATCCTTTTGTGAAACAGGCGCAGAAGGACGGCTACCGCTCGCGTGCTAGCTACAAACTCCTGGAGATCCAGGAGAAAGACCGTCTTATTCGTCCCGGCATGAGCGTCATCGACCTCGGCGCGGCCCCGGGGGGCTGGTCACAGGTGACCAGTCGTCTGATTGGTGGTCAGGGGCGACTGATCGCCTCGGACATCCTGGAAATGGACTCCATCCCCGACGTGACCTTCATCCAAGGTGATTTCACCCAGGACGAAGTGCTGCAACAGATATTGCAGGCGGTCGGTGATTCGCACGTGGACCTTGTGATTTCAGACATGGCCCCCAATATGAGTGGTACGCCTGCGGTCGACATGCCGCGAGCCATGTTCCTCTGCGAGCTGGCCCTGGATCTGGCGACCCGCGTGCTCAAACCAGGCGGGGACTTCCTGATCAAGATCTTCCAGGGTGAGGGTTTCGATATGTACCTCAAGGACGTGCGTAGCAAGTTCGACAAGGTGCAGATGCGCAAGCCTTCGTCATCGCGGGATCGTTCCCGTGAGCAGTACTTGCTGGGCAGGGGTTTCAAAGGAGCATGAGGCGAATTGCGCGTTGGTCGATAGTTATTTCCAATCGGCTCTCGCGTCTGGATCGTCCGATCTTCGTGTAGTCTGAGTTTCACAAAGGGTTACAGACGGTGCCTGCGGATGCGTAGGTAATGTAGTAAGTTAGGGCGATGAATATCATGCGAGGCACGGCTGCGTCGTGCGCCGGCCTCAGAGGGTAGCGAATTGAACGACATGGCAAAGAATCTGATCCTCTGGTTGATCATCGCAGCCGTCCTGGTGACGGTGATGAACAACTTCTCCAGCCCTAACGAGCCGCAGACCCTCAACTACTCCGACTTCATCCAGCAGGTCAAGGATGGCAAGGTCGAGCGTGTGACTGTCGACGGCTACATCATCACGGGTAAGCGCACCGACGGTGACAACTTCAAGACCGTCCGCCCAGCCATCACCGACAATGGCTTGATCGGCGACCTGGTCGACAATCACGTGGTCGTCGAAGGCAAGCAGCCCGAGCAGCAGAGCATCTGGACCCAGCTGTTGGTGGCGAGCTTCCCGATATTGGTAATCATCGCCGTATTCATGTTCTTCATGCGCCAGATGCAGGGTGGTGCAGGGGGCAAGGGTGGGCCGATGAGCTTTGGCAAGAGCAAGGCGCGGCTGCTGTCCGAAGATCAGGTCAAGACCACGCTGGCTGACGTCGCCGGTTGCGACGAAGCCAAGGAAGAGGTTGGCGAGCTGGTCGAGTTCCTGCGCGACCCAGGCAAGTTCCAGCGCCTGGGCGGCCGCATTCCGCGCGGGGTGCTGATGGTCGGCCCGCCTGGCACGGGTAAAACATTGCTGGCAAAAGCCATTGCCGGTGAAGCCAAGGTGCCGTTCTTCACCATCTCTGGTTCCGACTTCGTCGAGATGTTCGTCGGCGTTGGTGCCAGCCGTGTGCGTGATATGTTCGAGCAGGCCAAGAAGCACGCGCCTTGCATCATCTTCATCGACGAGATCGACGCGGTGGGCCGCCATCGTGGTGCCGGCATGGGCGGTGGTCACGACGAGCGTGAGCAAACCCTCAACCAGCTGCTGGTGGAGATGGACGGCTTTGAAATGAACGATGGCATCATCGTCATCGCCGCCACCAACCGCCCGGACGTGCTCGACCCTGCGCTGTTGCGCCCTGGTCGCTTCGACCGCCAGGTCGTGGTGGGCTTGCCGGATATCCGCGGCCGTGAGCAGATTCTCAAGGTGCACATGCGCAAGGCGCCGATCGGCGATAACGTCAACCCGGCTGTGATTGCCCGTGGTACCCCTGGTTTCTCCGGTGCCGACCTGGCCAACCTGGTCAACGAGGCTGCGCTGTTTGCGGCACGTGCCAACAAGCGCTTGGTCGAGATGAAAGAGTTCGAGCTGGCCAAAGACAAGATCATGATGGGCGCGGAGCGCAAAACCATGGTCATGTCCGAGAAAGAAAAACGAAACACCGCTTACCACGAAGCGGGCCACGCCATCGTCGGGCGCCTGGTGCCTGAGCACGACCCAGTCTACAAGGTTTCGATCATTCCCCGTGGTCGAGCCCTGGGTGTGACCATGTTCCTGCCGGAAGAAGACCGTTACAGCCTGTCCAAACGCGCTTTGATCAGCCAGATCTGCTCGTTGTACGGCGGCCGTATTGCCGAGGAAATGACCTTGGGCTTCGATGGTGTCACCACCGGTGCCTCCAACGACATCATGCGCGCCAGCCAGATCGCTCGTAACATGGTGACCAAATGGGGCCTGTCGGAAAAACTAGGCCCGCTGATGTACGCCGAAGAAGAAGGTGAGGTGTTCCTCGGTCGTAGCGCTGGCAGCCAGCACGCAAGCGTCTCCGGTGAAACCGCTAAGCTGATCGACTCCGAAGTGCGCAGCATCATCGACCAGTGCTATGCCACGGCCAAGCAGCTGTTGATCGAGAACCGCGACAAGCTTGAAGCGATGACCGAAGCGCTGATGAAGTACGAAACCATCGACTCCGATCAGATCGACGACATCATGGCTGGCCGTACACCGCGTGAGCCTCGCGATTGGGACGATGATAAGAACTCGGGCACTCCAGCAGCCCAGGACGATCGTCCGGAATCGCCGATCGGCGGGCCGGCAGCGCAACACTAAGGGCATCTATGAGCTCAGTGCAGTACCCGACCCGGTTGCCTTGCGGCAACCGGGTTCTTGACCTTTCCCGTACCCATGTTATGGGTATTCTCAATGTCACCCCGGATTCCTTCTCCGATGGCGGTCGCTTTAGCCAGCGCGACGAGGCGTTGCGCCATGCCGAGGCGATGATCACGGCTGGCGCCACCTTGATCGACATCGGGGGTGAGTCGACCCGGCCCGGTGCGCGCGCGGTTTCGGTCACTGAAGAGATCGAACGCGTGGCGCCGATGGTCGAGGCCATCAACAGCCGGTTCGATGTGGTGATCTCAGTCGATACTTCCACGCCCGCGGTGATCCGCGAATCGGCGCGCCTTGGTGCTGGCCTGATCAACGACGTACGTGCCCTGGAGCGCGACGGCGCCCTGGATGCCGCGGCGGACACCGGCTTGCCGGTTTGCCTTATGCATATGCGTGGCGAGCCTGGGAACATGCAGGATGATCCGCATTACGACGATGTCGCCGCCGAGGTTGGGAGCTACCTCGAACAGCGCATGGCGGCGTGCGCTGCTGCAGGTATCCCCGCTGAGCGCATCATTCTTGATCCAGGTTTCGGGTTCGCCAAGACACTGGCGCACAACCTCAGCCTGTTCAAGCATCTCGAAGCGTTCTATCGCCTTGGTCGCCCGCTGCTGGTGGGCGTTTCGCGCAAAAGCATGATCGGCCTTACGTTGAACCGTCCGGTCGATGAGCGGCTGTACGGCAGCCTCGCGCTGGCAGCATTGGCTATGACCAAGGGTGCCAGCATTCTGCGCGTCCATGATGTGGCCGAAACCGTCGATGTCGTGCGCATGATCGCCGCGGTGCAGAACGCCGAATAAGAACTTTTGGAGTCACTATGAGCAGAAAATACTTTGGTACCGACGGTATCCGTGGCCGCGTCGGTGAATACCCGATCACGCCGGATTTCATGTTGAAGCTGGGCTGGGCGGCCGGCATGGCCTTTCGCAAGCAAGGCAACTGCCGGGTGCTGGTGGGTAAGGACACGCGTATTTCCGGTTACATGTTCGAATCGGCGCTAGAGGCAGGTTTGTCGGCGGCGGGGGCTGACGTGATGCTGCTCGGGCCGATGCCGACCCCGGCCATCGCGTACCTGACCCGCACCTTCCATGCCGAAGCCGGCATTGTCATCAGTGCCTCGCACAACCCTCACGATGACAACGGCATCAAGTTCTTCTCAGGCCAAGGCACCAAGCTGCCCGACGAAGTCGAATTGATGATCGAAGAGTTGCTCGACCAGCCGATGACCGTGGTCGAATCGAGCAAACTGGGCAAGGTGTCGCGCATCAACGATGCGGCGGGGCGTTACATCGAGTTCTGTAAGAGCAGCGTGCCGAGCAGTACTGGGTTCGAAGGCCTCAAACTGGTGGTCGATTGTGCTCACGGCGCCACCTACAAGGTTGCACCAAGCGTGTTTCGCGAGCTTGGAGCCGATGTGACCGTGCTCCATGCGCAGCCCGACGGCCTGAACATCAACGAGGGTTGCGGCTCGACTCACATCGAATCGTTGCAGGCTGCCGTGCTGGTCGGTCATGCCGACCTGGGTATCGCTTTTGACGGCGATGGTGACCGCGTGCTGATGGTCGATCACACAGGGGCGATCGTCGACGGTGACGAATTGCTGTACATCATTGCTCGCGACCTGCACGAACGTGGCAAGTTGCAGGGCGGGGTGGTCGGCACACTGATGAGCAACCTGGGCCTGGAGCTGGCGCTCAAGGACTTGGATATCCCCTTCGTGCGCGCCAAGGTTGGCGATCGCTACGTGATGGCTGAGCTGCTCGAGCGTGACTGGTTGATTGGCGGGGAGAACTCCGGGCATGTCGTTTGCTGCAATCACACCACGACGGGTGACGCGATCATTGCCGCGCTGCAGGTGCTGATGGCGCTCAAGCGCCGGGGTGAAACCCTGGCTCAGGCTCGCCAGGCGTTGCGCAAGTGCCCTCAGGTGTTGATCAACGTGCGCTTTGGTGCGAGCAAGGTCGACCCGTTGGAGCACCCTGCGGTCAAGCAAGCCAGTGCCAAGGTCACCGAAGCCATGGCTGGGCGTGGGCGCGTGCTGCTGCGTAAATCCGGCACCGAGCCCTTGGTGCGGGTGATGGTCGAAGGCGACGACGAAAACCAGGTGCGCGGCCATGCCGAAGCCTTGGCCAAGCTGGTCACCGAAGTTTGTGCCTGAAAGAGGCTTGCCAGCGCAGATCGGGTTGGGTAAGATCTGCGCCCACTTTGACCGACGAGGTAAAGCATGCGTCGCCCCATGGTAGCTGGTAACTGGAAGATGCACGGTACCCGCGCCAGCGTCGCTGAGCTGATCCTGGGCCTGGGCGATATGTCCGTGCCGAACGGTGTCGAAGTAGCGGTGTTTCCACCCGCGTTATTCATCAATCAAGTCGTTGATGGGTTGCAAGGCAAGGAAATCGCCGTCGGAGCACAGAATTCTGCAATAAAGCCCGAACAGGGCGCGCTGACCGGTGAAGTTGCACCCAGTCAGTTGGTTGAAGCAGGTTGCAAGTTTGTCTTGATTGGCCATTCCGAACGCCGCCAGATCATTGGCGAAAGTGAAGAAGTGTTGAAAGAGAAGTTTGCAGCCGCTCAACTTAGTGGTTTAATGCCGGTGCTTTGCGTAGGGGAAACCCTCGAAGAGCGCGAGGCAGGCAAAACCCTCGAAGTTGTCGGGGGTCAACTAAGCAGTATCATCGACGCGTTCGGTGTTAAGGCTTTTGCCAAAGCAGTAATTGCCTATGAGCCTGTTTGGGCCATTGGCACAGGTTTGACGGCTTCGCCTCAGCAGGCTCAGGATGTGCACGCAGCCATCCGGGCGCAGTTGGCAGCCGAAGACGCCGAAGTTGCCGCAAGCGTGCAGCTTCTCTACGGCGGCAGCGTGAAGGCGGCCAATGCGGCCGAACTGTTCGGCATGCCGGATATCGATGGGGGGCTCATTGGTGGAGCTTCCCTGAACGCAGACGAATTCGGTGCAATTTGTCGCGCCGCAGGAAACTGAACAAATGCTGGAAACAGTTATCGTTGTTTTTCATCTGTTGGCAGCGCTGTCGCTTGTAGTGCTGGTTCTGCTGCAACAGGGTAAAGGTGCGGAAGCAGGAGCATCTTTCGGCGCAGGTGCCTCAAACACCGTGTTCGGAAGCCAAGGTTCTGCAACGTTCCTAAGTAAATTAACTGCTATACTCGCTGCCACTTTCTTTTTGACAGCACTTGGGTTAGGATACTTCGCGAAGCAACAAGCTCACCAGCTTAGCCAAGCAGGTCTTCCAGATCCAGCAGTGCTAGAAGTGAAAGAGCAGCCCAAACCGGCAGTTAATGATGATGTACCGGTGCTCCAGGAGCAGAAGAGCGAAACCACCCCTAAAGGTGATGTACCTCCTCCGGCCGAAGAGCAGAAGTAACGGGTTTCAAGTAGTAGTATTGCCGAGGTGGTGGAATTGGTAGACACGCAACCTTGAGGTGGTTGTGCCCATAGGGTGTAGGGGTTCGAGTCCCCTTCTCGGTACCAATTGAAGCTTGAGAGCCCGCTTTAGCGGGCTTTCTTGCAGGTGAAGGTTTGGATTTGACCCTTGAGTAGGTTAGGTCTTATACTTTCGCCCCAGCTTTGTCGCGGGGTGGAGCAGCTTGGTAGCTCGTCGGGCTCATAACCCGAAGGTCGTTGGTTCAAATCCAGCCCCCGCAACCAGCTTCAGCGGAGCCCCTTTTAAGGGGCTTTTTGCTAGCTGAAGAATTTACGGCGTCGTTGTCCTACGGCGCTTTCAGGGATGGGCGCTTCGCCCATTTTTTATTTGCACAGCATGCACGAGGGGGTTCAGGTGTCGAGCAAGCTAGAACAGTTGCAGGCCTTGTTGGCCCCGGTGGTCGAGGGTCTGGGCTATCAGTGCTGGGGGATCGAGTTCGTATCCCAGGGTAAGCATTCGGTACTGCGCATCTATATCGACAAGGAAGGTGGCATCCTGGTGGACGACTGCGAAGCGGTCAGCCGGCAGGCCAGCGCGATCCTCGATGTGGAAGATCCTATTAGCAGCGAATATACCCTTGAGGTCTCCTCTCCAGGCATGGATCGCCCACTGTTCACGTTGGAACAGTTTGCCTCGCATGCCGGCGAACAAGTGAAGATCAAGCTGCGTTCACCCTTCGAGGGTCGTCGTAACTTCCAGGGCCTTCTCCGTGGTGTGGAGGAGCAGGATGTGGTGGTTCAGGTGGACAACCAAGAGTTCCTGCTGCCGATCGACTCGATCGACAAGGCCAATATTATTCCCAGTTTTGACTGAGACGTGCCGGGCCCGGCGGATTATCCGGGCCCAATGGCTTGCGCAAGGCGAGGCGTACGATGAGCAAAGAAGTACTGCTGGTTGTTGAATCGGTATCCAACGAAAAAGGTGTACCGCCCGGCGTCATTTTCGAAGCGCTGGAGGTGGCCCTGGCCACTGCAACCAAAAAACGTTTTGAGGACGAAGTCGACCTGCGTGTGGAAATCAACCGCCACACCGGTAGCTACGAAACGTTCCGTCGCTGGACCGTGGTCGACGAAAACGACCTGGACGATCCTGCGATCGAAACCTGGCTGGACAAGATCAAGGACACGCATCCGGAAGCCAAAATCGGTGATGTGATCGAAGAAAAGATCGAGTCCATCGAGTTCGGCCGTATCGCCGCGCAGACCGCCAAGCAGGTCATCGTGCAGAAGGTCCGTGAAGCCGAGCGCGCCCAGGTGGTCGACGCCTACCGCGAGCGGGTCAACGAGATCATCTCCGGCACCGTCAAGAAAGTTACCCGCGACAACGTCATCGTTGACCTGGGCAACAACGCCGAGGCCCTGTTGGCCCGCGAAGACATCATTCCACGTGAGACCTTCCGAGTCGGTGTACGCTTGCGTGCCCTGCTCAAGGAAATCCGCACCGAGAACCGCGGCCCTCAGCTGATTCTGTCGCGTACTGCGCCACAGATGCTGATCGAGCTGTTCCGCATCGAAGTGCCGGAAATCGCCGAAGGCCTCATCGAAGTCATGGCAGCCTCCCGTGATCCGGGTTCGCGTGCCAAGATCGCCGTCCGCTCCAAGGACAAGCGTATCGATCCGCAAGGTGCCTGCATCGGCATGCGTGGTTCGCGCGTCCAGGCCGTATCCGGCGAGCTGGGTGGTGAGCGTGTGGATATCGTCCTGTGGGACGAGAACCCGGCGCAGTTCGTCATCAACGCCATGTCGCCGGCTGAAGTCGCGGCGATCATCGTTGATGAAGATGCCCATGCAATGGACATCGCCGTCGCCGAAGACAACCTGGCCCAGGCCATTGGCCGTGGTGGTCAGAACGTTCGCCTGGCCAGTCAGCTGACTGGCTGGACCCTGAACGTGATGACCGAGAAGGACATCCAGGCCAAGCAACAGGCTGAAACCGGTGACATCCTGCGCAATTTCATCGAAGAGTTGGAAGTCGACGAGGAGCTGGCCCAAGTGCTGGTCGACGAAGGCTTCACCAGCCTCGAAGAAATTGCCTACGTACCGTTGGAAGAAATGCTCAACATCGATGGCTTTGACGAAGATATCGTCAATGAGCTGCGCGCTCGTGCCAAGGACCGTTTGTTGACCAAGGCCATCGCTACCGAAGAAAAACTGGCAGACGCTCATCCGTCCGAAGACCTGCTCTCCCTCGAGGGCATGGACAAGGACCTGGCAGCGGAACTGGCGGTGCGCGGCGTGGTTAACCGCGAAGACCTGGCCGAGCAGTCGATTGACGACCTGCTCGACATCGACGGCATCGACGAAGAGCGTGCCGGCAAGTTGATCATGGCCGCCCGAGCCCACTGGTTCGAGTAATTAGGCGCGGCCTGAGGAGAGAAGTGCATGACGCAAGTCACGGTGAAAGAACTGGCCCAAGAGGTCGAGGCACCGGTAGAGCGCCTGCTGCAGCAGATGCGTGAGGCAGGTCTGCCGCACACCGACGCCGGTCAGGTAGTGACCGACAATGAGAAGCAGACTCTGCTGACCCATTTGAAAAGCAGCCACAAGAGCAAGGCGGAAGAGCCGCGCAAGATTACCTTGCAGCGCAAAACCACCAGCACCCTGCGTGTCGCCGGTAGCAAGAGCATTAGCGTAGAAGTACGCAAGAAGAAAGTTTTCGTGCAGCGCAGCCAGGAAGAAATCCAGGCTGAGCAAAAACGTGAGCTCGATGAGCGCCGCGCGGCTGAAAATGCCGCTCGCGAAAAGGTCGAGGCCGAAGTGCGCCAGCGCAATGAAGAGCAGGCTCGCCGTCAGGCGCAAGCCACTGCCTCCACTGCGGCGCCTGCCGCCAAGGCTGAGCCCGCGCCGGCACCAGCTCCAGCTCCGGTCGTGGCCGACGCACCAGCGTCCGAAGACGCCGCAGCCCGTGCTGCCGAGCGCAAGAAGGACGAAGCCCGTCGCAACGAAGGCCGCACCCGTGACGAAGACCGTCGTGGTGGCGAGCGTCGTGGCGAAGCGCCACGTGTGTCGATCAAGGTCAAGGTCAAGGAGAAGGAAAAAGCTCCGACCCCTCGTGCCGCGCCACGCACCACCGATGAAGAGAGCGATGGCGTACGCCGTGGCCGCGGTGGCAAGAGCAAGCTGAAGAAACGCAACCAGCACGGCTTCCAGAACCCGACCGGCCCCGTCATCCGTGACGTGACCATCGGCGAGACCATTACCGTCTCCGAGCTTGCCAACCAGATGTCCGTCAAGGGCGCCGAAGTGGTCAAGTTCATGTTCAAGCTGGGTACGCCGGTCACCATCAACCAGGTGCTCGACCGGGAAACCGCTCAGCTGGTCGCCGAAGAACTGGGCCACAAAGTGACCCTGGTTAGCGATACCGCCCTGGAAGACTCCCTGGCCGAGTCGCTGAAGTTCGAAGGTGAAGTTGAATCCCGCGCGCCGGTCGTCACCGTCATGGGTCACGTTGACCATGGCAAGACCTCGCTGCTCGACTACATCCGTCGTGCCAAGGTAGCTGCCGGCGAAGCCGGTGGTATCACCCAGCACATCGGTGCCTACCACGTGGAAACCGACCGCGGCATGGTCACCTTCCTCGATACCCCAGGCCACGCCGCGTTCACCGCGATGCGTGCCCGTGGTGCCAAGGCCACCGACATCGTCATCCTGGTAGTGGCGGCGGACGACGGCGTGATGCCACAGACCCGCGAGGCCGTTCAGCATGCCAAGGCAGCTGGCGTTCCGCTGGTGGTTGCAGTGAACAAGATCGATAAGCCTGGTGCCGACCTCGATCGCATTCGCAACGAACTGGCCGTCGAAGGCGTAACCTCCGAGGACTGGGGTGGTGACACGCCATTCGTCAAGGTTTCGGCGAAGATGGGTACCGGTGTCGACGAGCTGCTTGAAGCCGTCCTGCTGCAGGCCGAGATCCTCGAGCTGACCGCTACTCCGACCGCTCCTGGTCGTGGCGTGGTGGTCGAATCGCGCCTGGACAAGGGCCGTGGCCCGGTGGCAACCATCCTGGTTCAGGACGGTACCCTGCGTCAGGGCGACATGGTCCTGTGCGGCTCCAACTATGGCCGCGTGCGTGCCATGCTCGACGAGAACGGCAAGCCTGTGAAGCAAGCCGGCCCGTCGATCCCGGTCGAGATTCTTGGCCTGGACGGTACCCCGGAAGCCGGTGACGAGCTGTCCGTGGTTGCCGACGAGAAGAAGGCCCGCGAAGTTGCCCTGTTCCGTCAAGGCAAGTACCGCGAGGTCAAGCTGGCCCGTGCTCACGCCGGCAAGCTGGAAAACATCTTCGAGACCATGGGTCAGGAAGAGAAGAAGACCCTCAACATCGTCCTCAAGACCGACGTTCGCGGCTCCCTGGAAGCACTGCAGGGTTCGCTGTCGGGCCTGGGCAACGACGAAGTTCAGGTACGCGTGATCGGTGGCGGCGTCGGTGGTATCACCGAAAGCGACGCCAACCTGGCGCTGGCTTCGAATGCAGTACTGTTCGGCTTCAACGTGCGTGCCGATGCCGGTGCGCGCAAGATCGTCGAGCAGGAAGGTCTGGATATGCGTTACTACAACGTGATCTACGACATCATCGAAGACGTCAAGAAGGCTCTGACCGGCATGCTCGGCAGCGATGTTCGCGAGAACATCCTGGGTGTGGCCGAAGTGCGTGACGTGTTCCGTTCGCCGAAGTTCGGCGCCATCGCTGGCTGTATGGTCATCGAAGGTACCGTGTACCGCAACCGTCCGATCCGCGTACTGCGCGAAGACGTTGTGATCTTCGAAGGCGAGCTGGAATCGCTGCGTCGCTTCAAGGACGACGCTGCCGAAGTGCGTTCGGGCATGGAGTGCGGTATTGGCGTCAAGAGCTACAACGACGTCAAGGTCGGCGACAAGATCGAAGTCTTCGAGAAAGTCCAGGTTGCTCGTACCCTCTAAGGGAGAGCAGGGCGCCAGCCCCCGCCGCAGGGCGGTGGGCAGCGCCTCAGTAGGTAGCGCCCGGTCAGGCACCCGCCTCACCGGGCGTTTGCCGCTTTAAGTTACAGGTAGCAAGAATGGCCAAAGAATACAGCCGTACCCAACGTATCGGGGATCAGATGCAGCGTGAGCTGGCCGAGCTGATCCGCCGTGAAGTCAAGGACCCACGCGTCGGCCTGGTGACCATCACCGCCGTGGATGTCAGCCGCGACCTGGGCCATGCCAAGGTCTTCATCACCGTCATGGGCGAAGAAGCGCCAGACGCCGTGCAGCAGTCGCTCAAGGCCTTGAACAGCGCCGCCAGCTTCCTGCGCCTGCACCTGGGCCGCTCGATGCAGCTTCGCAGCGTGCCGCAACTGCACTTCCACTTCGATGAAAGTGTCAGCCGCGGTGTTCACCTGTCGGCGCTGATCGAGCGTGCAGTGGCCGAAGACCGCCTGCACAAGGATGCCGACGAGCCGGACGCCAAGGAGTAAGCGGTGGCCCAGGTCAAACGTATCCGCCGCAACGTCAGCGGCATCATCCTGCTCGACAAGCCGCTGGGTTTCACTTCCAATGCTGCGCTGCAGAAAGTCCGCTGGCTGCTCAATGCCGAGAAGGCTGGCCACACCGGCAGCCTCGACCCGCTGGCAACTGGCGTGCTGCCACTGTGCTTCGGTGAGGCCACCAAGTTTTCGCAGTACTTGCTCGATTCCGACAAGGGCTACGAAACGGTCATGCAGATGGGGCAGACTACTACTACTGCCGACGCCGAAGGCGAAGTCCTGCAGACCCGCGAAGTGACCGTTGGTCGCGCCGACATCGAAGCCGTGATCCCGCGTTTTCGCGGGGAAATCCGTCAGGTACCGCCGATGTACTCGGCACTCAAGCGCGACGGCCAGCCGCTTTACAAGCTGGCGCGTGCAGGAGAGGTAGTGGAGCGCGAGGCGCGTTCTGTTACTATTGGCCGCTTGGAGCTGCTCGAGTGCGAAGGCACCCGCGCGCGGTTGTCGGTAGGCTGCAGCAAAGGCACCTATATCCGTACCCTGGTAGAGGATATCGGTGAGGCGCTAGGCTGCGGTGCATACGTCGCCGAGCTGCGCCGCACCCAGGCCGGGCCCTTCGCCCTGGCCCAGACGGTTACCCTCGAGGAACTCGAGCAGGCCCACGCCGAAGGCGGAAATGAGGCGCTCGACCGCTTCCTGATGCCGTCCGACAGTGGGCTGCAAGACTGGCCCCTGGTGTGCCTGTCCGAGCACAGCGCGTTCTACTGGCTGCATGGCCAGGCAGTGCGGGCGCCGGATGCACCGCAGTTCGGCATGGTCCGCGTACAGGATCACAATGCCCGCTTCATCGGTATCGGTGAAGTGAGCGAAGACGGGCGCATCGCGCCGCGTCGACTGATTCGGTCGGAATGACCGAAACCATCGGCCGAGGCTTGTGCCGAAACCGGTGGGCGAGGGTGGCTGTTAGTAGGCACGGTCACAACTCATTTTATTAATACAGGGTTCAGTCCCTGGCCTATTGGAGCCTGCTTGCAGGATCCGTTGAATTTGGAGAAGCCTCATGGCCCTCAGCGTTGAAGAAAAAGCTCAGATCGTTGCCGATTACCAGCAAGCCGCCGGCGATACCGGTAGCCCGGAAGTGCAGGTTGCTCTGCTGACCGCCAACATCAACAAGCTGCAAGGCCACTTCAAGGCCAACGATAAAGACCACCACTCCCGTCGTGGTCTGATCCGTATGGTCAACCAGCGTCGTAAGCTGCTGGATTACCTGAAGGGCAAAGACACCACTCGTTACAGCGCCCTGATCGGTCGCCTGGGCCTGCGTCGCTAATAGCGGCCTGGTCAGTGGTGTGCATGGCGTGTCGCAAGCTTCGGCTATGCTGCTTTGCAGTATCGCCGTCGGGCACGCCACGCGTATCTGCGAGGTTGGCAGCCTGGTTGTGCTGAGCGGTTTTCCGCGCAGCGGCCAGGCTCCCAACCTCGTGTTGTATCTGGACGGTCAATGGGGCCGATTCCCCGTTCTGCCCAAGAATTCGCAAGAAACCAGTTCCCCCAGAGCCACTGAAAAAAGGTAGGAAACCGTGAACCCGGTAATCAAGAAATTCCAGTTCGGTCAATCGACCGTTACTCTCGAAACGGGCCGTATTGCCCGTCAGGCAACCGGCGCCGTGCTGGTTACCGTCGACAACGATGTCACCGTGCTGGTGACCGTGGTCGGCGCCAAGCAGGCCGACCCAGGCAAGGGCTTCTTCCCTCTGTCTGTCCACTACCAGGAAAAGACCTACGCTGCCGGCAAGATCCCAGGTGGCTTCTTCAAGCGTGAAGGCCGTCCTTCCGAGAAAGAGACGCTGACCTCGCGCCTGATCGACCGTCCGATCCGCCCGCTGTTCCCAGAAGGCTTCATGAACGAAGTGCAGGTCGTCTGCACCGTGGTTTCGACCAGCAAGAAGACCGACCCGGACATCGCAGCGATGATCGGTACCTCGGCCGCCCTGGCGATCTCCGGTATTCCGTTCGAAGGCCCGATCGGCGCAGCCCGCGTTGCCTTCCACGAAAGCACTGGCTACCTGCTGAACCCGACTTACGAGCAACTGGCTGCCTCGAGCCTGGACATGGTTGTTGCCGGTACTTCCGACGCCGTGCTGATGGTTGAGTCCGAAGCACAAGAGCTGACCGAAGACCAGATGCTGGGCGCAGTACTGTTCGCCCACGACGAATTCCAGGCGGTCATCCAGGCGGTCAAGGAGCTGGCTGCAGAAGCTGGCAAGCCAACCTGGGACTGGAAACCGGCCGTTGCCAACACCGAGCTGTTCAACGCCATCCGCGCCGAATTCGGCGAAGCCGTTTCCCAGGGCTACACCATCACCGTCAAGGCTGACCGCTATGCGCGCCTGGGCGAGCTGCGTGATCAGGCCGTTGCCAAGTTCTCCGGTGAGGAAGGCCAGCCGTCGGCTGCTGAAGTCAAAGAGATCTTCGGCGAAATCGAATACCGCACCGTGCGCGAAAACATCGTCAACGGCAAGCCTCGTATCGACGGCCGCGACACCAAGACCGTGCGCCCGCTGAACATCGAAGTTGGCGTGCTGCCCAAGACTCACGGTTCGGCGCTGTTCACCCGTGGCGAAACTCAGGCCCTGGTCGTTGCGACCCTGGGTACTGCACGTGATGCCCAACTGCTGGACACCCTCGAAGGCGAGAAAAAAGACCCGTTCATGCTGCACTACAACTTCCCACCGTTCTCGGTAGGCGAGTGTGGCCGCATGGGTGGTGCTGGCCGCCGCGAAATCGGTCACGGCCGCCTGGCCCGTCGTTCGGTACAGGCCATGCTGCCTGCTGCCGACGTGTTCCCGTACACCATCCGTGTAGTGTCGGAAATCACCGAATCCAACGGTTCCAGCTCCATGGCTTCGGTCTGCGGTGCCTCCCTGGCGCTGATGGACGCTGGCGTGCCGATGAAGGCGCCGGTTGCCGGTATCGCTATGGGCCTGGTCAAGGAAGGCGAGAAATTCGCAGTCCTGACCGACATTCTGGGTGACGAAGACCACCTGGGCGACATGGACTTCAAGGTAGCCGGTACCGCCAAAGGCGTGACCGCGCTGCAGATGGACATCAAGATCAACGGCATCACCGAAGAAATCATGGAGATCGCCCTGGGCCAAGCCCTGGAAGCGCGCCTGAACATCCTCGGTCAGATGAACCAGATCATTGGCCAGTCGCGTACCGAACTGTCGGCCAACGCCCCGACCATGATCGCGATGAAGATCGACACCGACAAGATCCGTGACGTCATCGGCAAGGGCGGCGCGACCATTCGCGCCATCTGCGAAGAAACCAAGGCTTCGATCGACATCGAAGACGACGGCTCGATCAAGATCTTCGGCGAAACCAAAGATGCGGCAGAAGCTGCCAAGCAGCGTATTCTGGGCATCACCGCCGAGGCCGAGATCGGCAAGATCTACGTCGGCAAGGTCGAGCGCATCGTCGACTTCGGCGCCTTCGTCAACATCCTGCCAGGCAAAGACGGCCTGGTGCACATCTCGATGCTGAGCGACGCTCGTGTCGAGAAAGTGACCGATGTGCTGAAAGAAGGCCAGGAAGTTGAGGTATTGGTACTGGACGTGGACAACCGCGGCCGTATCAAGCTGTCGATCAAGGACGTAGCTGCAGCCAAGGCTTCGGGCGTCTAAGCGTCTGACCTGAGAACGAAAAAGGGCCCTTTGAGGGCCCTTTTTTTATGCGCTTCGGGAACCTTTTGCGGACTTGCATCTTGCATGCAGGTTTTTCCTGCTGATTGCAAAATGCACGACAAGCACCTTAGGTGAATTTATGTAAGTGTATGATTTATAAGGTAAATACTAAATTCTGAAAGCTGGCACAGCACATGCAATCGTATAAGTACCTGCCGCCAGGACACACGGCGCAGACCTTTCGATAAACAGGAGTGACCCAAATGAAGAAGTTCGCCATTGCTGCCGCTACTGCTACCGCTCTGACCCTGACCATGGCTAACGCAGCGTTCGCCCAGCAGTCCACCCAGGCTCCAATGACCCTGGCTGCTGGCGAGATGACCAAAGCCAAGGAAGCTACCTCGGACACCTGGATCACCACCAAGGTTAAATCCGATCTGCTGACCGAGAAGGGCATCCCAGGCAGCGACATCAAGGTCGAGACCAACAAAGGTGTCGTATCCCTGTCGTCCACCACTGCTGTGACCGAATCTCAGAAAGAAATGGCCGTATCTATTGCCAAGAAAATCAAAGGCGTCAAAGCCGTTTCGGCTGACGGCCTGAAAGCCGAATAAGGATTGTCCCGTCGGCCAAACGGATTTGGCCACTCATACCCAGCAAGCCCCGGTTATTACCGGGGCTTGCTTTTTGTGCAGTCAGAAGCCCGGGTTGCGGGCCACGACATCGCTCTCGAAGCATTCCTGCTCGAGGATCAGAGGTTCGACCAGGGGCCTGCTGTCACGAAAATGCGCAGTCTGAATATGCGCTTCGTACGCATCTACGTCGGTGTAGATTTCGTAGAGATAGATCACATCGGCATCCGCTCGGTCTTGTGAGACGTCGAATACCAGGCAACCCGGCTCATTTGCCACCGAGGCGGCCGCGTTGACTTTGATGGCGGTCAGAAATGCCTCGGCACAGCCAGCTTTGACGCGATTCTTGATGAACAGACTGTACACAGCACGCTCCTTTTGTTTTAAATTCAATATAGAATTGTATACAAAAACGGAGCCGCGCCAATGTCTGATTTACCAGTTCGCCCGGGTCGCCTGAATGGCCTGCGCCACATCGCATTGTTGGTACCCAACCTTGAGGAGTGCGAGCGCTTTTATGTCGATGTAATGGGCATGAAGGTACTCAACCGCGCCAATGAAGACCTGGTGTACCTGACCTGTGGCAATGACAACCTTTCGCTGGGGCGTGGGGCAGGGGTGGCCAATGGGCTGCAGACCCTGGACCATTACGGGTTCATCGTCGATAGCGTGGAGGAACTGGAAGCCTGGTTCCACTACTTCAAGGCGCGGGGCGTGACCCTGCTGGACAAGCCATTCAACCATGGTGACGGCGCCCGCAGTTTCCACATACTCGACCCTGCTGGGAACAAGGTGCAGCCGCTGTATCACCCGGCAGTATCGGGCCAGCGGCTGGTGTAAGCGTGAACTGGCCTTCGTGGGTAAGCGCGAAGGCCCCTGCCTGGTTCAAGGCTCACTCTGCGTCCAGGTGCATCGGCGTGATCACCCGCCCATCAGGCTCGGCTTGTCCCAGGCTGGTGTCGATGAAGTACACCCGGTCATCTTCAAGCTTGCCCTTGTCTACCAGATAGTCCTTGATGCTACTCGCCCGCTCCTGGCCCAGGGTACGAAGCAGCGCGGTGCTTTCGGCCCACGACTTGATCACCGCTTCGCGTAGTTTGGCGGTGCGTTGCTCGCGGCTCAGTTGTTCCCACTCCGCCGGTGGCTGCTGTTTGAGGCGGGTGCGATAGATGCCTTCGAGCATCGCCGGTTTGTCGCTGTCATCGACCTGGAGCATCGAGGGGTTGGCCGGGACCTTATCGCCACGGCGCTGCAGAATCTTGTACCAAGTAGCCTGGTACTCGCGCTCCAGGCGCTGCTGCGCAATCAAAGGGCCGTCGCTGCTCTGGGCGCTGGTGCCTTCGATTTCCAGGCGCAGCTCTGGGCGTTCCTTGAGTGCTGCTGCCAGCTTATTGAGTGCCGCCTGGGCTTCCCCACTAAGGTCGCTGGAACCAGGGGCGAATGCCACGGTGCCGAGGTCTTGCGAACTACCACCGCTGATCAGCCCACCGATGAACTTGAACGGTGCCTGCGCGGCGCGCAGTACTAGATTGCGCAGCGTCTGCCAGACGATTGGCATGACGCTGAACTGTGGGTTGTTCAAATCGCCCGTGACTGGCAATTCGATTGAGATACGCCCCTGGGTGTCCTTGAGCAGGGCGATCGCCAGTCTAATCGGCAGGTCCACGGCATCCGGGCTGTCGACCTTTTCGCCGAGTTGCAGTTGCTCGACCACCACCTTGTTCTCTGCCTTGAGTTGGCCGTTGGTGATCAGGTAGTGCAGGTCGAGGTTCAACCGACCTTTGCGAATCCGAAAACCCGCGAACTTTCCGGAGTAGGGGGTCAACGTGGTGAGCTCCACGCGTTTGAAGCTGGTGGCGATGTCCAGGCTGGCCAGCGGGTTGAACGGGTTGAGGGCGCCTTTGATGGTAACTGGGGCATAACGGTCGACTTTGCCTTTCACGTCGACCTTGGCCGGTGTCGGCTTACGGTTATCGATAGTGCCGATCTGGCCGTTGAGCTGTTGAATGGCAGTGGCGAAGTTCGGAGTCAGGGTCAGGTCGGCGAAGTTAGCAGAGCCGTCTTTAATGTCGATTTGGCCAATATGAATGCCGAGCGGTTTGCTGGCTGCAGCCTGGCTCGCCTTGGCGGGGCTGCTTGCAGCTGCGCCAGCCGGTTGCGGAATCAGCAGGTCGTCGACACTGGTGGTTCGGTCTTCGTTGATGATGAACCGCGCATACGGCTGCATCAAGGTCACCTTATCGATGGCCAGAGCATCACCGTGCACATACGACAGGCCATCGACGTTGACTTGCTGCCACTTGACGAAATCACGGCCTTTGATGGTATCGAGTGTGTGCAACTGGTTGATGTGTGCCTTGCCCGCGACGGTGAGGGCCAGCGGTTCGGTGCCCTTGAGGTCGACCTTCAGATCGCTGGCAAGCATGCCGCTGCGAAGTTCCAGGCGAATGTAGGGGCTGATGTAAGCCTGGGCAACGCGCAGGTCGATATCACGGGTACTGACATTCAATTTGGCCGTGACCGGCGCCAGGTTAACCTCACCGTCCGCCTGCAGCTTGCCTTGTTTACCCACGCCAGTATCGAGCTTGAGGGTAAAGGGTGACTGGTTGAGGCTGTCGTAGCCTTGCAGGTTGATGTTCAGCGGGCCGACATCCAGGGTCACAGGCTCCGGCTGGCTGCGGTCGGCCAGGTGTACCTGATAGTTGCGCAGTTGCACATCCTTGAGCAGCACCTGCCAGGGTTTGCTGGGCGCATTGGCGGCTTGTTGATCCTTGGCAGGTTCGGCAGCCGCAGGTTCCGCCTTCTGTTTGGGTGTGGCCTTCGCAGGCTGGCTGGCGAACAGTTTCTGCCAGTCAAGTTGACCGTCCTTCTCCAGCGCCGCCCAGGTTTCCAGTTTTTCACTGCGCACCTTGCCGACGGTGACCCGCTGTTTGGCCAGGTCGATGGAGGTCTCACTCACCTGCAGGTTGGCCAGGCGCACCAGGGGGCGACCATCGGGGGCCTTGATGGCGAATGGGGCGACTTTTACCGAGGTGTTGTCCAGCAACAGCTCGGTTTGCTTGGAGAGGTTGAGGGTGTAGTGGGTGTCGAGGTTGACCACGCCGTCTTCGAGCACTAGAGGCACGGCATCACGTACATAGGGCCAGAACAGTTTCATCTTGGCGTCGGTGACTTTCAGCGTGCCTTGCGAGGCAATCGGTGCCAGGCTGAGCGTGCCGCTCCAGTCGATGCGCCCGCCATTGGGGCTCAGCGCCACCAGCGTCATGTCGGCGTTGTCGTCCGGCAGGGTGCTGAGGTTCTTCAACTCAAGGTTCATGTCATCGTAGAGGAATTCGATTGGCTCGCTTGGGCGCTGGTCCTCGAAATGCAAATAGCCGCCAGTGAGCTTGATGCTGCCGATACGCAGGGGAAACGGGTCGCTGGGGGGCTCATCCGGCTTGGGCTGGCTGGGTGGTAATTTGAATAGCTGGGTCAGGTTCAGCGTACCGTCCTTGGCGAACAACACCTCGTTGCGAGGCTTGTCGAGCTCAATGGCTTGCAGGTGCAATGCGCCGGTCCACGCACTGTCGAGTGCCAGGTTGGCGTAGAGCCGTTCGAAGCCTACCTGCTCCTTGCCCGGCTCGCCCAGTTGCAGGCCCCACAGCGTCAGCTCGAGGCTGAAAGGGTTGAACTCCACACGTTGCAGGTGCGCAGGCACGGTGGCGTACTGGGCCAGTTGCTGGTTGGCCACACGCAAAGCGACCCCAGGAACCACAAGAAAGCCGAGCAGGCTATAGAGGCCGACCAGAGCCAGCAGGGCGCCAAGGGCGCGAGTCAATCCTTTGTACATGTGTCGCTTCGTCTGTCCAAGCAGGAGTGATTGGAGTATGGCACGTTAAAACGGTTCCGCTGCGGCGAGCCGATTTCCCCTCACTCGATGCCCATGCGTCGCCTGGCCCGGTGCGCCGAGCCGTCTTGCATGGCCCAGCGCAGGATCGGCGCCGTGCGCTGCAGGCCAAGGCGGACCATGCGCCGTTGCAGCGGCCCTTGTTGCAGGCCGAGCATGGCTTGGGCCCAGTCCGGTAGCAGATCGATGCCGGCCTGCAGCATCAGCTTGCCGACAGGCTCGGCGAGCCGGCTTGGAGCAGGCGCCTTGAGTAGAATCCCCACCACTTCAAGGCTGCGTGAACTGCATTGCAAAGAGGGGCGCATGCGTTGCAGGTAATCCTCAACCTGCTGACAGGAGCGTGGCACATCGCGCGCCCCCAGGCGTTCGGCGATCAGGGCGATCTCGGTGTAATAGGCATCCTGATCGGCACGTGAAAGGTGGGGGTCGCGGTAACGCAAGTGGGCAGCGAGAAAGCTGCTGACTTCGGCCACGTGTACCCAGGTCAGCAGATCTGGGTCGCTGGCAGCGTAGGGCGTGCCGTCAGGGGCGGTGCCGGTTACCTGCAAATGGATGGTGCGCACTTTGTCGAGCAGCCATTCGGCATCGCGGGTTGAGCCGAAGGTTGTCCCGGAAATGAATTGGCTGGTGCGGCGCAGGCGCCCGAGCAGGTCTTCGCGGAAGTTGGAATGGTCCCACACCCCGGCCAGCGCCAGCGGGTGCAACAGCTGCAGCATCAAGGCACCGATGCCGCCGACCAGCATGCTTGGGAAGTCGCCATGTACTTGCCAACTGATGCTGTGCGGGCCGAACAGGCCAGGGTCACCCTTGGGTGATTCGAGGTCGAGCTGGCCGAGGGCCAGCCCGGTAAGGCTCATGACCTGGGTTTCGATGCGGCGGCGTAGAGCTTCCATGGCGTCCTGTGTCGCAGGGCGGCCATGGCAGCTGGCGGCCCGCTATTGATTGAGGCGTTTATCGATCAGCTCTTGTACCACGCTCGGGTCGGCCAGGGTCGAGGTATCGCCGAGGGTGTCCAGTTCATTGCAAGCGATCTTGCGCAGTATACGCCGCATGATCTTACCCGACCGGGTCTTGGGCAAGGCCGGCGCCCACTGGATCAGCTCGGGCTTGGCGAAGCTGCCAATCTCCTTGCTGACCAACGCCAGCAGTTTCTCCTTGAGCGTATCGTCCGGTGTGATGCCGCTCATGGGGGTGACGAAAGCGTAAACACCTTGGCCCTTGAGGTCATGGGGGTACCCCACCACCGCGGCCTCGGCGACGCTGTCGTGCAGCACCAGTGCGCTTTCTACCTCGGCCGTGCCGATTCGGTGGCCGGATACGTTGATCACATCATCGATGCGGCCTGTGATCCAGTAGTCGCCGTCGGCATCCCGGCGCGCGCCATCGCCTGTGAAGTAGTAGCCAGGCATGGGCTTGAAGTAGGTGTCGACCATGCGCTGGTGGTCGCCATAGACGCTGCGGATCTGCCCCGGCCAGCTGGCCTTGATCACCAGCAGGCCGGCGCCTGGGCCTTCTATAGGCTTGCCCTGTTCGTCCAGCAGCGCCGGTTGTACCCCGAACATCGGTTGGGTGGCGCATCCGGGCTTGAGTGTGCGATCGCCCGGCAGAGGGGTAAGCATGATCCCGCCGGTTTCGGTCTGCCACCAAGTGTCGACGATGGGGCAGCGCTTTTGCCCGACCGCTTCGAAATACCACTCCCAGGCTTCCGGGTTGATGGGTTCGCCAACACTGCCAAGCAGGCGCAGGCTTTGGCGAGAGGTGCCTTGCAACGGGGCTGAGCCCTCACGCATCAGGGCGCGCAGAGCGGTAGGCGCGGTGTAGAAGATGTTGACCTGGTGCTTGTCCACCACCTGCCAGAAGCGCGAGGTGTCCGGGTAGTTGGGTACGCCTTCGAACATCAGCGAAATTGCACCATTGGCCAGGGGGCCATAGACGATGTAACTGTGGCCGGTGACCCAGCCGACGTCCGCGGTGCACCAGAACACCTCGCCATCGCGGTAGTCGAACACCACCTTGAAGGTCATGGTCGCCTGCAGCAGGTAGCCGGCGGTGGTGTGCAGCACGCCCTTGGGCTTGCCGGTGCTGCCGGAGGTGTACAGGATGAACAGTGGGTCTTCGGCCTGCATTGGCTCTGGCGGGCAGTCGTCGCCGGCGTGCTCGGTGGCTTCGTGATACCAGAGGTCGCGGCCCTCGCTCCAGGCTACACCGGCCCCAGTGCGGCGCACCACGAAGACACTGTCGACCGCTGGGCAGCTGGTCAGCGCCTTGTCGACGTTGTGCTTGAGCGGGATGCGTTTACCACCACGAACACCTTCATCGGCGGTGATCACGGTGTGGCAATCGGCATCGAGAATTCGATCACGCAGCGCGTCGGGCGAGAATCCGCCGAACACCACCGAATGGATTGCGCCAATGCGGGTGCAGGCCAGCATGGCATAGGCGGCTTCAGGGATCATCGGCATGTAAATGCAAACCCGGTCGCCTTTGTTCACCCCGCGTGCCTTGAGGGCGTTGGCCAAGCGGCAGACCTGACGGTGCAGTTCGCGATAGGTGACAGCTTTCGAGTCCTTGGGGTCGTCACCCTCCCACAACAGGGCAGTCTGCTCGCCGCGCTGAGCCAGATGGCGGTCGATACAGTTATGGCTGACGTTCAACTGGCCGCCGTCGAACCAGCGGGCGCTGCCGGTGTTCAGGTCGCATTGCTGCACCGTCGACCAGGGTTTGACCCAGTCCAGACGCTTGGCCTGTTCTGCCCAAAATGTGTCGGGGTCATCGACCGATTGACGGTACAGGCGCTGATATTCGTCGGGGGTGAGGCTTACCGATTGGCTGACTGCCAGGGCGTGGGGATATTGCTTGATATCGAACATGGCGGGTGGTCCTGCTCTTGTCGGAGGGACTGCAACGGCTATTCGATGGATAGTGTAGCTGGAGGTGGTGTTCACCCTGTGCCGGCCCTCTCGCAGGGTTACCCGCGAAAGGGTCGAAACAGGCTGTCGGTCAACCGCGATGACGGCCGCGGAAGTAGTTGATCAGGCCCTGGGTGGAGCCATCTTCGGCGCTGTCTTCCAGGCTGCCGACCAGGCGCTGGTACACACCCTTGCCCAGCTCTTTGCCCAGCTCGACGCCCCACTGATCGAAGGCGTTGATACCCCAGACCACGCTCTGTACGAACACCTTGTGCTCGTACATCGCCACCAACGCACCCAAGCGGCGCGGGCTGATGCGCTCGACCACCAGTGTATTGCTTGGGCGGTTGCCCGGAATCACCTTGTGCGGAGCGAGTTTTTCGATGTCGGCCTCGCTCATGCCCTTCTGGCGCAGCTCCGTCTCGGCTTCTTCGCGGGTCTTGCCCAGCATCAGCGCCTGGCTCTGCGATAGGCAGTTGGCGTACAGCCATTGATGGTGGTCGGCCACCGGGTTGAAGCTGACCACTGGCACGATGAAGTCGGCGGGGATCAACTGGGTGCCTTGATGCAACAGCTGGTGGTAGGCGTGCTGACCGTTACAGCCCACACCGCCCCAGATCACTGGGCCGGTCTCGGTTTTCACCGGGGTGCCGTCCTGCAGCACGCTCTTGCCGTTGGACTCCATGTCCAGCTGTTGCAGGTGCTTGGTAATGTTGCGCAGGTAGTGGTCGTACGGCAGGATCGCGTGGCTGCTGGCGCCCCAGAAGTTGCCATACCAGACGCCCAGCAAGGCCAGCAGTACCGGCATGTTCTTCTCGAACGGGGCGGTCTGGAAGTGCTGGTCCATGGTGTAGGCACCGGACAGCAGCTCCTTGAAGTTGGCGGTGCCAATGGCTAGCGCAATCGGCAAGCCGATGGCCGACCACAGCGAATAGCGCCCACCGACCCAGTCCCACATCGGGAAGATGTTTTCTTCGCGGATACCGAAGGCTACGGCCGCGGCCTTGTTGCTGGATACGGCGATGAAGTGGCGATACAGCTCGGCTTCCGAGCCGCCCTGGGCCAGGTACCAAGTACGTGCGGCAATGGCATTTTTCAGAGTCTCGAGGGTGTTGAACGACTTCGACGAGACGATGAACAGGGTGGTCTCAGCACGCAGGTTGGCCGACAGCTCATGGAACTCACTGCCGTCGATATTGGCCAGGTAGTGGCAGCGCACGCCACGTTGAGCGTAGGGCAGCAGGGCTTCGGAAACCAGCTCAGGGCCTAGGAAGGAACCGCCGATGCCAATGTTGACCACATCTGTGATCGGTTTTTCGCTGTAGCCACGCCACAGGCCGTCATGGATGCGGCCGACCAGTTCAGTGATCTGGTTGAGCACCTTGTGCACTTCCGGCATCACGTTGACGCCGTTGACGCTGAGCTTGTCGCCTACCGGGCGGCGCAGTGCGGTATGCAGCACCGGGCGGCCTTCGGAGGCATTGATGATCTCGCCGCTGAACATCGATTTGATTGCATCCTGCAAACCGACCTGCTCTGCCAACGCTACCAGCAGCGTGCGGGTTTCGTCGGTGATCAGGTTTTTCGAATAGTCCAGAAACAGGCCGCAGGAGCTCAGCGAGAAGTCATCAAAACGTTTTGCATCGGCGGCGAAGGCTTCGCGCATGCTGAAGCCTTGCATGGCTTGGCGGTGTTTCTGCAGGGCCTGCCAGGCAGGCAGGGCCGTCACATCGTGGGGTGTACGGTAATACGCCATTGCACGGAATTCCTTGATGCGTGGTGAGCCTTGGACAGGGCACTCATTGCCGGGTTCAGACTGGCCATCATTATAGGCAAAGGGCGCGTGCAGGGAATGGGGAGGCGGGGGTTTTTAGGGGGGCCATGGGCGGCACGGCACCCCCTGACCGTTATGCGGTTTTTTCGTCCAGATGCAGGTAGAGATTGTCGATCAGCCGGGTGTTGCCTAAATAAGCAGCTACCAGAATGACGAGGTCGCGGTCGCCAAAAGTGGCCGGGCGCAGATTGACTGCGTGGCGCACCTCCAAGTAGTCCGGGCGCAGCCCGGCGGCGATAAGGTCGGCCTTGCCTTGCTCGATCAGTGCGTCGAAATCTACCTGGCCGCGACCAAGCGCATCGGCGATCTGCCTCAGGGTGCGATACACGACCGGCGCCGTGGTCCGCTGTTCAGGGGTGAGGTAACCGTTGCGCGAAGACAGCGCCAAGCCGTCTTCGGCGCGAACGGTGGGCTCGCCAATGATCTGGATCGGCATGTTCAGGTCGCGCACCATGGCGCGGATCACCGCCAGTTGCTGGTAGTCCTTTTCGCCGAACACGGCCAGGTCTGGCTGGACCATGTTGAACAGCTTGCTGACCACGGTCGCCACGCCTTCGAAGTGGCCTGGCCGGCTGGCGCCGCAAAGGCCTTCGGAGAGCTGAGGTACGCTGACGCGGGTTTGCACGGCCATGCCGTCAGGGTACATCTCTTGTACCGTGGGCGCGAACAGCAGGTGGCAGCCGGCATCGAGCAGGCGCTGCTGGTCGGCAGCCAGGGTGCGGGGGTACTTGTCCAAGTCTTCGTTGGCGCCGAACTGCAATGGGTTGACGAAGATGCTGGCCACGACGAAATCGGCACGTTGAACTGCCTTGGTCACCAGCGCAGCGTGGCCGCTGTGCAAGTTGCCCATGGTCGGCACGAAGGCGATGCGCTTGCCTTCGCCGCGGGCGCGAGCGACGGCTGCGCGCAGTTCGCGGACGGTCTTGACTGTGTTCATGCGCTGAATCCGTGCTCGGCTGCAGGGAAGGTGACACCCTTGACCGCGGTGACGTAGGCACTGAGGGCGCTGTGGATGTCTGGCTGACCTTGCATGAAGTTCCTCACGAACTTGGGCACCCGGCCGCTCAAGGACAGGCCAAGCATGTCGTGCAGGACCAGTACCTGGCCGTCGGTGGCGCTACCTGCGCCAATGCCGATGACCGGAATGCTCACTGCCTGAGTGATTTCTGCTGCCAGCTCACTGGGCACGCATTCAAGCAGCAGCATTGCCGCGCCTGCCTGTTCCAGTGCGATGGCGTCGGCGCGCATTTGCCGCGCTTGCGCTTCCTGGCGGCCCTGCACCTTGTAACCGCCCAGTACGTTGACAGTCTGTGGGGTCAGGCCCATGTGCGCGCATACCGGCACACCGCGTTCGGCCAGCAGGCGGATGGTATCGGCCAGCCAGGCAGCGCCTTCTAGTTTGATCATATGAGCGCCGGCCTGCATCAGTTTGGCGCAGTTGGCAAAAGCCTGCTCTGGTGTCGCGTGGGCCATGAACGGCAGATCGGCGAGGATCAGCGCGCCATCGTTGCCGCGTTTGACGCAGGCTGTGTGGTAGGCCATTTCTTCGGTGGTGACGGGCAGGGTGCTGTCATGGCCCTGCAAGACCATGCCCAGAGAGTCGCCTACCAGCAACACATCGACGCCGGCCTGGCTGCAGGCCTTGGCGAAGGTTGCATCGTAGCAGGTCAGCATGGTGATCTTTTCACCCTTGGCCTTCAGGCCGTGGAGGGTCGTCAGGGTTACTTCAGGCATGTAGGTAAATCCTCGTTCAGGCGCTGTGAAAAACGACTGCATACAACGCGTGTAGTCATCTTCCGGAGCGGCACATCATCGGGTGTGATGTTCGGGCACAGGTCCGTCCGGGCCTAAATACGGGTATGTGGCATCGGGGTGCCACACGGGACGCCTATAGTCGTGAGCGAGGTGGGGGAAGTCAATCACCCTGTTACCGCATTGTTACTAACGGGGTGTTACTGGCGTTACCGCGCTTTGCCTAATGTCTCAAACGCCCGGTTTACAGGCGTTCCAGGCCGACGAACGGGCAGGCTTCGAGCAGTTGGGCGAGGGTACGGCCATCGGCCAGGCAGAAGTCGCTCGCCACCAGCTCGGCCAAGGGGTACAGCACGAAAGGGCGGGCATGCATGTGGTAATGCGGCACCTTGAGGCGGGGTACGTCGATGACCTGGTCACCGTACAGCAGGATATCCAGGTCCAGCGTGCGTGGGCCCCAGCGCTCTTTGCGCACGCGGCCCTGATCGTTTTCGATGACTTGCAGAGCATCGAGCAAAGCCAGTGGCGCCAGCGTGGTGTCCAGTGCCGCGACGGCGTTGGTGTAGCGCGGTTGGCCGGGCAGCAGTGAGTCGCTGGTATACAGGGCCGATGCCGCTACCAGCCCAGTGCCGTCAATCTTGTCCAGCGCTTGGAGGGCGCTGCGCAGTTGCTCGGCCGGGGCGTCCAGGTTACTGCCCAGGCCGATGAAGGCGCGGGTGGTCACTCGAAGGCCTCGTCACCACCGCTGCGCTTGCGCTTGCCGCCACTGCGCTTGCGTTTGCGAGCCGTGCCCGCGCCGCCTTCGTCACGGCTGCCCAGCTCGCGGATCATCTCGCGCCGCTCACTGTCGTTGGCCTCCTGGTAATCCGTCCACCACTGGCCGAGGTCATCGGTTTGCTCGCCAGCGCTTTCGCGCAGCAGCAGGAAGTCGTAGCCGGCGCGGAAGCGCGGGTTATCCAGCAGTAGGTCTGCACGCTTACCACTGCGACGGGGCAAGCGCTCCTGCATGTCCCAGATTTCACGAATCGGCAGGGTGAAGCGCTTGGGTATGGCAATGCGCGCACATTGCTCGGCGATCAGGTCATGGGCCGCACCGTTCATGGCTGGAATGGGCGGTACGCCCTGGCTCTGCAGGTGCAGCACACGGCTTGGCAAGGCAGGCCAGAGCAGAGCCGCGAACAGGAAGGCAGGGGTGACCGGCTTGCCTTGTTTGACCCGCAGGTCGGTGTTGCTCAATGCCTGGCTGATCAGGGTGTGGGTATAGGTCGGACGCTCGTCCAAGGCGTGAGCACTGGCTGGGAACAGCGGCTCGAACAACTCGAGGTCGACCAGCATTTCGAAGGCCATTGCCCCTTGCCCCGAAAGGAACAGCTTCAGGCATTCCTCGAACAGGCGTGCAGGCGGTATCTCGCGCAACATAGGCGCCAGTTTGCGGATCGGCTGGAACGTGTGCTTCTCGATGCCGAAATCCAGCTTGGCGGCGAACCGCACAGCACGCAGCATGCGTACCGGGTCTTCCTGGTAGCGGTGAGTCGGGTCGCCAATCAGACGCAGCAGGCGGTTACGCACATCATGAACGCCGTTGGCGTAGTCCAGGATGCGCTCGCTGACCGGGTCGTAGTAAAGGGCATTGATAGTGAAGTCGCGGCGCTGCGCATCTTCTTCCAAGGTGCCGTATACGTTGTCACGCAGTATGCGACCACTGGCGTTGTGCGACGAACGGTGGCTGTCACCCTGGTCGTCTTCGGAGTGATGGGCACGGAAGGTGGCGACTTCGATGATCTCACGGCCGAAATGCACGTGGACCAGCTTGAAGCGCCGGCCGATGATGCGCGCGTTACGGAACTCGGCACGGACCTGTTCGGGGGTGGCACTGGTGGCGACGTCGAAGTCCTTGGGCGTGATGCCCAGCATCAGGTCGCGGACGCAGCCACCAACCAGGTAGGCCTGGTAGCCCGCACTTTGCAGGCGCTCGACGATGTTCACCGCATGCCGGCTGAACTGGTGGCGCTGCAGCGAATGTTGGCTTTTGTTGATCACCTCAGGCGTAGTGCGCCTGTGGTGCTGGCCCGGTACGGGAGGGCGGAACGACTGGAACAGCTTCTTCAGCATGGGATGCACTGTTTGAAGGAATGTTCGGCCAACAATAGGAGAATGGCCGCATGATGGGCGGGGATTCTAGCATTTACTCGGGGAATGGTGTAGGCGGTCGCAGGAAGCCCTGCGCAAGGAGGGAGAAACGACAAGGGGAGCCTAAGCTCCCCAAGAAGTCGTTGCGTGCTCTTATTATTTTTCGACTGGGCTTCTTGTTTTTGTTGAGTGCCCTGCCCACAAATCTCGAAGCTTGTGGACGACCCCCAATCCAGGGGTTAAGAGCAAACGGATTGCTTTGGCCGCTGATGTCACGTTGACCTTTCGATCCAACCAGTTCAGGCGCTGCTTTTAAGTGCAGTTTTTGTTGTTCTCTGCCTGGTCGTGGGGCAAGCCCCAAACACGCATCCTCTCCAAAAGAATCAGTTAGCTGCGCCTCCGCCGTCTTGTTTTTATTGTGCGTGAGCCGTTTCGTCTTGTTCTTATTCTGAGTTGCTATGCTTGTTATTGTTCTTGTACCAGACATATAGCAGGTGCCGTGCCAACTTTTGCAAACCCAATGAAATCAAGGGGTTGGAAGGATTCTTGGCTTTTTCAACGGCAGGAAATGTAGAAATTTCGTTACCGTACGCCTCGGGAACTGTTACGTCGGAAAGGTTGGGTAACAGATTTATGTGGGGGTGGGGGTTACGAGAGGGCTTGCGTGACATTTCTAGCGGTTGTGAAATCGAGCGCCGCGCGGGCGGCGCGCGATCTCACAGGCGCAGGGGCTTGAGCCCCGCTCAGTTATCGCTGGTTGCGTTGCTCTTGCGCCGCGGGATGCCCAGGCGCTGGCGCCGTTCCCACAGGCATTTGCGGCTGACACCCAGCTTGCGTGCCAACTCGGTTTCGGTCATGTGGTCCTGGTGCTCGAGCACGAAGTGCTGGAAGTAATCCTCCAGCGACAAATCCTCGGTGGGCTCATGGCTTGCGCTGCTGGCACTGGCTGCGGCCAGGGCGTTGTCGAGAATGTCGTCTTCTTCCAGGTCGCTCAGCTCGATATCGATGCCCAGCATGTCTGCGGAAATTTCCGCGCTCTCGCTGAGGATAACTGCGCGCTCCACGGCGTTTTCCAATTCGCGCACGTTACCCGGCCAGCTGTAGTGACGAATGGCTTGCTCGGCTTCGGCGGAAAAATGCAGGTCGTCCCGACCGATGCGCGCACTCTGGCGTGCAAGGAAAGCGTTGGCAATTTCGTTGACGTCACTGCCGCGCTCGCGCAGCGCCGGCAACTTCAGCGCAATCACGTGAAGGCGGTAATAAAGGTCTTCACGGAACTGCCCGGCCTTGGCCAGGTTTTTAAGGTCACGGTGGGTCGCGGCAATCAGGCGCACGTCGACTTTCTGCGACTGAACCGAGCCGACCCTGCGGATCTCGCCTTCCTGCAGCACGCGCAGCAGGCGAGCCTGGGCTTCGAGCGGCAACTCACCGATTTCGTCGAGGAACAGGGTGCCACCGTCGGCCGCCTCTACCAAGCCTGCGCGGCCAGCACTGGCACCGGTGAATGCGCCTTTTTCGTGGCCGAACAGTTCTGACTCGATCAAGGTTTCTGGAATCGCCGCGCAATTCACCGAAATCATCGGCGCCTTGGCGCGCCGCGAAAGGTTGTGCAGGGCACGGGCCACCAGCTCTTTACCGGTGCCCGACTCACCCTGGATCAGCACATTGGAGTCGGTGGGCGCCACCTTGCGGATCTTGCTGTACAGATCCTGCATTGGCGGGCACGACCCGATGATGCCGATCTCACCATTGGCGGCGGCAGGTTTGTCCGCTGCTGCAGCCTTGCCGTTGGCCCGCGGCTCGGCTGCCGGTGCTTGCGCCGCCGTTGGGGCGCTCTGCCGGTCACGCAGGATGCGTGCGACGGCCTGAAGCATTTCATCATGGTCGAAAGGCTTGGCGATATAGTCCACCGCGCCCATCTTCATCGAGTCTACCGCCGAGCGCAGGCTGGCGTAGCTGGTCATGATCAGCACCGGCGTGCCCTGACCGAGTTTGATCAGCTCGGTGCCAGGGGCGCCAGGCAGGCGCAGGTCGCTGACGATCAGGTCGAAGGTGGCGATGCTGAAGCGTTCCTGGGCTTCCTGCACCGAGCCGGCTTCGCTGACCTGGTACTGGTTGCGTTCGAGCAGCCGACGCAGGGCCGAGCGGATGATGGTTTCGTCTTCGACGATCAGAATATGCGGCATTGATTCAATTCTCTCGACGGTCTCGAATTTCAGGGGACGTCGCTACGACATGCCGGGGCAGGGTCACGCGTATCCGGGTGCCACGTTGCCGTTCGATGTCGGCCGGGCTGTCGATGGTGATTTGCCCATAATGCTCTTCCACGATGGAATAGACCAGAGCGAGCCCAAGTCCGGTTCCCTCGCCTGGGTCCTTGGTGGTGAAGAACGGTTCGAACAGGCGGTCCATGATGCTCTTGGGTATCCCGCTGCCTTCGTCCTCGACGATCAGGTCGACGGTGTGTTCGCAGACGGCGCTGCGTACCCGCACGGCGCTGCCCGGCGGCGAGGCGTCGCGGGCGTTGGAAAGCAGGTTGATCAGCACCTGCGCCAGGCGTTGCGGGTCGCCTTCGGCCCAGTGGTCTGGGTCACAGAGGTTGAAGAACTGTACTTCGAAATTGCGCCGGTTCAATGCCAGCAGACCAATGGCGTCTTGCGCCACTTCGGCCAGGCATACGGGTTCTTCGCTGTTCTGATGGCTACCACCTGCGTGAGCGAAGCTCATCAGCGACTGGACGATGCGCGAGACACGTTTGGTCTGCTCGAGGATCTGGCTGGACAGCTCGATGATCTCGCCATCGCCTTCGCGTTCTTCACGCAGGTTCTGCGCCAGGCAGGCGATGCCGGTGATCGGGTTGCCGATTTCGTGGGCCACCCCAGCAGCCAGCCGGCCGATGCTGGCCAGGCGCTCGGAATGCACCAGCTTGTCTTCCAGGGCTTGAGTCTCGGTAAGGTCTTCGACCAGCAGCACCAGGCCGCTGTTGCCCGGTGCCAGCGGCTCGTCGATGGCCGCCTTGTGCAGGTTCAACCAGCGCGGCTGGCCATCGAGTGCCAGGCGCTGCTTGTGCAGGTGCTCGTCGGGAACGTTGATGAAGCCTTGCAGCAGGCCGCGCCACGGCTCGCCGATGGTCATCAGGCGTGAGCCGACCACATGCTTGGCGGCGATGCCGGTCAGCTCTTCCATGGCCTTGTTCCACATCAGGATCTCCTGATCCTTGGCCAGCGAGCAGACGCCCATGGGCAGTTCCTGCAAGGTCTGACGGTGGTAGCGGCGCAGGGCATCGAGTTCGGCCGCCAGGCCGGTGAGGCGCGAGTGGTAGTCTTCCAGGCGGCTTTCGATGAAGTGGATGTCTTCGGTGACGTAGTTTTCGTTACCAGATTTGTAAGGCAGGAAGGTCTCGACCATGTCCTGGGCAACGCTCGGCCCCATCAGGCCCGAGAGGTTGGCTTCGATACGGTCGCGCAGGCGGCGCAAGGCATAGGGGCGACGCTCGTCGAATGGCAGGTAAAGGTCACGTAGGGCCTGCTCGACTTCCTTCTGCGCAGCCTTGGCGCCCAGCGGCTTGGCCAGCTGGGTGGCGAATTCCTGGGGTGAGGCAGCATGCAGTTCGCGGCGCTGTGGGCGGCGTACATTGTCCACTGCGCAGGCTTCGGCGGCACTGACTTCCTCGCTGCTGGCGTTGGTGAAAAGCGAAATCAGCGTGAACAACAAGACGTTGGCCGCCAGCGAGGCGATGGCCGCCATGTGCCAGCTGGTGTCGTCGAGCACATAGATCATGTCCAGTGACGGAATGTAGAACCCTTGCAGGTTGCCCAGCAGCGGCAGCAGCATGGTCGCCATCCACACGAAGGTCCCGGCCAGCAGGCCTGCGATGAAGCCGCGGCGGTTGGCGGTCGGCCAGTACAGTACCGACAGCACGCCAGGCAGGAACTGCAAAGTAGCGACGAATGCCACGATACCCAGGTTGGCCAGGCTCTGGTGGTTGCTCTGAGTCAGGTAGAAAACGAACCCTGCGGTGATGATCGCCACGATCAGCGCGCGGCGCGTCCATTTCAGCCAGCGATAGATGTTGCCTTCGGCCGGTGGCTGGTACAGCGGCAGCACCAGGTGGTTCAGGGCCATGCCCGAGAGGGCGAGGGTGGTGACTATGATCAGCCCGCTGGCCGATGCCAGCCCGCCTACGTAGGCGAGCAAAGCCAACGCCTGGTTGTTAGCGGCGATGCCCAGGCCCAGGGTGAAATACTCGGGGTTGGTGCTGGCGCCCAGGCGCAGGCCTGCCCACAGCACCAGTGGCACTGCCAGGCTCATCAGCAGCAGGAACAACGGCAGGCCCCAGCTGGCGCTGACCAGCGAACGTGGATTGAGGTTTTCGGTGAAGGCCATGTGGTACATGTGCGGCATGACGATGGCCGAGGCAAAAAACACCAGCAGCAAGGTGCGCCAGGGGCCTTCCTGCAATGGGGTGTGCAGCGCCGCCAGGGCCGTCTGGTTCTGCAGCAGCCACACTTCCAACTGATGGGGGCCCCCGAACACTCCATAAAGCGCATACAGGCCGACGCCGCCCAGGGCCAGCAACTTGATCACCGACTCGAAGGCGATGGCGAACACCAGGCCTTCGTGTTTCTCGCGGGTGGCGATGTGGCGCGAGCCGAAGAAGATGGTGAACAGAACAATCAGTACGCAGAAGGCAAAGGCAACCCGTGCTTTGACGGGTTCCCCCGTGAGGATGCTGATCGAATCGGCCACCGCCTGGATCTGCAGGGCCAGCAGAGGTAGCACGCCTATCAGCATGATGATCGTGGTCAGCGCGCCAGCCCAGGTGCTGCGAAAGCGAAATGCCAACAGGTCAGCCAGCGACGACAATTGGTAGGTGCGGGTGATCTTGAGGATCGGATACAGCAGCACCGGCGCCAGCAGGAAGGCGCCCGATACCCCCAGGTAGCAGGCGAGGAAGCCGTAGCCATACTGATAGGCCAAGCCTACCGAGCCATAGAAGGCCCAGGCACTGGCGTAGACCCCCAGCGAAAGCGTGTAGGTCAGCGGGTGGCGTATGATCGACCGCGGGATCAGCCCACGCTCGCTGATCCAGGCCACGCCGAACAGCACCATCAGGTACGCGGCGCTGATCAGGATCATCTGGGTCAGGCTAAAGCTCATCGGCATCTCGTTGGCTCTGCAGAATGAAGGTGACGACGATCAGGATCAGCCAGAGCAGGTAGGGGCGGTACCAGGCACCGGTCGGTTCGATCCACCAGTCCATGATGGCCGGTGAGAACAGATAGATCCCCACGACCAGAAGCAGGACCAAACGATAGATGTACATGCTGGCCTCGATGGTTGGGCGCTGCGGGGTTGGCGTTATTATTGGCGCAATTGGCTGGGGGGATGCTAGCGGGAATCCATGGCATTGGCCAAGAGTTTGAATTCGTTCGACTTTTGATTTCGAGAATGTGTGACCTGGGCGCCCCCTTCAACGGTGAACCCGCTCTGAGGGGGTAACTCGCACCTCACAACTGTGCAAGCCCTGCAACAGAGGGTTCACCCGCGAAGGGGGCGCATCCGTCTCAATGCAAGTCAGCCTCTGGCACCGTGGCCTTTCGGGCAATTGCCTCTGGCCTCCACTGCTGACGCGCTACCGCCAGCACTTCGGCGGGCGTTGCCAGCAGCAAGTCAGGGGTGGTGTCCTGGCCCAGGGCCCGCAGTGCGCGTAACAGCAATGGCGTCGCATGCTCGGCCTGCAAGGGCGGTGAACGGTACGACTTGCCCAGCTTGTGCCCGTCGGGTTGAACGATCAGGGGAATGTGCAGGTAGCGCGGTTGGGAAAAGCCCAAAAGCTCCTGCAGGTAAAGCTGCCGTGGGGTATTGTCGAGCAGGTCGGCGCCGCGCACGATATCGGTGACGCCTTGCCAGGCATCGTCCAACACCACTGCCAGTTGATAGGCATACAGCCCATCGCGCCGCTGGATCACGAAATCGCCCACCTCCCGCCCCAAATGCTGCTGGAATTCACCCTGCACGCGGTCAGTGAAGCGGTAGAGCAGTTCAGGCACCCGCAGCCGGATCGCCGCCCCTTCGCGGGCATGCCCTGCGTTGCGGCAAAAGCCCGGGTAGATGCCGTCGTAGCCTTCGAGCTGCTTGCGTGAACAGGTACAGGCGTAAGCCAGGCCCATGTTGAACAGGCGCTCTACCACTGCCGCATAAGCCTCGTGGCGTTGGCTCTGGTAAACCACCTCGCCGTCCCAGTGCAGGCCGTAGCGCTCCAGGGTCTGCAGGATGGCATCGCGGGCGCCGGGCATTTCGCGCGGCGGGTCGGTGTCTTCCATGCGCAACAGCCAGCGGCCATCCACCGCACGTGCATCCAGCCAGGAGGCGAGGGCGGCGACCAGCGAGCCGAAGTGCAGAAACCCGCTTGGGGTAGGGGCGAAGCGGCCGATGTATCGGGAGTCTTTCATGGTATTGCCGGGCATATAAATGAAACGGGGCGCAATAAGCGCCCCGTTTGGGTGGTTTGACGATCAGCCTTTGCCGACAGTCTTTTCCTTTTTCTCGGAAATTTCCTTGCAGTCGAAGCACAGGTCGGCAGTAGGGCGGGCTTCAAGGCGGCGCAGGCCGATCTCGATACCGCAGGAGTCACACCAGCCGTACTCTTCGTCCTGAATCTTCTGCAACGTCTTGTCGATCTTCTTGATGAGCTTGCGCTCGCGATCGCGGTTGCGCAGCTCCAGGGCAAACTCTTCTTCCTGGCTGGCCCGGTCGGCCGGGTCCGGGAAGTTCGCAGCTTCGTCCTTCATGTGGTCTACAGTGCGGTCGACACTCTGCATGAGCTCGCCTTTCCAAGCGTTGAGAAGCTTGGTGAAGTGCTTCTTCATGGGCTCACCCATGTACTCCTCGCCCTTGGTCTCTTTATAGGGCTCGACACCGTACATGGTCTGACCGGTTTTTTGCTTTTCTACGGTGGACATGAATAGACCGCCTCTCACTCATCTGATCCAATGCGCAGGCTGCTCCATCTCCGGCACCCGCCGGCCCTGCGACTGCGAGCCGCCGAACTTACCAGATAGATCGGGGGTGCGCTACCCCGGCCCGATCCTAGGTGTTGACAGCGGCACGCGCCGCACGTTCGCTGCCGTGCACAGGTAGAATCAACAGTTTAGCCCCATTTGAGAGAAGGTCATGGCCCACCCTTACAGTGCGCGCAGCCGCGCCATCGAACCCTTCCACGTCATGGCTTTGCTGGCGCGTGCCAACGAGCTGCAAGCGGCCGGGCATGATGTGATCCACTTGGAAATCGGCGAGCCGGATTTCACCACCGCTGCACCGATCGTCGCCGCCGGCCAGGCCGCGCTGGCTGCCGGGCACACTCGCTACACTGCCGCTCGTGGGTTGCCGGCGCTGCGTGAGGCGATCGCCGATTTTTATGGCCAGCGTTACGGCCTGGGTATCGACCCCGAGCGAATTCTGGTCACGCCGGGTGGTTCGGGCGCGTTGCTGCTGGCCAGCAGTCTGCTGGTAGATCCGGGCAAGCACTGGCTGTTGGCCGACCCTGGATACCCGTGCAACCGCCATTTTCTGCGCCTGGTCGAAGGCGGGGCGCAGTTGGTGCCAGTGGGGCCGGAGGTCAATTACCAGCTCACAGCCGACCTGGTCGGACGCTACTGGGACAAGGACAGCGTCGGTGCCTTGGTCGCCTCGCCGGCCAACCCGACTGGCACGGTGCTTGGGCGCGATGAACTGGCTAGCCTGGCCAAGGCAACCCATGAGCGTCATGGCCATTTGGTAGTGGACGAGATCTACCACGGCCTGACCTACGGCATGGATGCGCCGAGCGTACTGGAAGTGGACGACTCGGCGTTCGTTCTCAATAGTTTTTCCAAGTATTTCGGCATGACCGGGTGGCGGCTTGGCTGGCTGGTAGCGCCGCCCGGTGCTGTTGCCGACCTGGAAAAGCTGGCACAAAACCTCTACATCAGTGCCCCGAGCATGGCTCAGCATGCTGCGCTGGCGTGTTTCCAGCCACAAACGTTGGCGATTTTCGAGGAACGCCGGGCTGAATTCGCTCGTCGACGCGACTATCTGTTGCCTGCGTTACGTGAATTGGGCTTTCGCATCGCTGTGGAACCGCAGGGGGCGTTCTACCTGTATGCCGATATCAGCGCCTTCGGCGGTGACGCGTTCGCGTTCTGTCAGCACTTTTTGGAAACCGAACACCTGGCCTTCACGCCGGGCCTGGACTTTGGCCGCCACTTGGCCGGGCACCATGTACGCTTTGCCTACACCCAGAGCCTGCCGCGCCTGGAGCAGGCGGTGGAGCGCATCGCCCGTGGCCTGCGCAGCTGGCAGGGCTAACGGTGCTTTTTCCAAAACTGGAACAAGGGCGCCTGCTGCGCCGCTACAAACGCTTTCTGGCGGACATCGAGTTGGCCAATGGTGAGCAGCTCACCATTCACTGCCCGAACACCGGCTCCATGCTCAACTGCATGCGCGAGGGTGGGCAGGTATGGTTCAGCCGCTCTAATGACCCCAAGCGCAAGCTGCCAGGCACCTGGGAGATCAGCGAAACGCCGCAGGGGCGCCTGGCCTGTATCAATACCGGGCGGGCCAATGCGTTGGTCGAGGAGGCCCTGCGAGCAGGCGTGATTGAGGAGCTTGCCGGTTTCACCGGGCTCAAACGTGAGGTCGCTTATGGTGAAGAACGCAGCCGGGTGGATTTTCGCCTTGAGTTCCCTGCCGGGCCTGCTTATGTCGAGGTCAAAAGCGTAACCCTTGGTTACCCGGACACGGCCGTAGCGGCATTTCCGGATGCCGTGACCCAGCGTGGTGCCAAGCATCTGCGCGAATTGGCGGCCCTGGCCCGTCAAGGCGTTCGGGCCGTGCAGCTGTATTGCGTGAACCTTACCGGTATCGAGGCCGTGCGTCCTGCCGAGGAAATCGACTTTGCCTATGCCCAGGCCCTGCGGGCTGCAGTAGCGGACGGTGTGCACGTGTTGGCCTACGCTGTTCGTCTGGACCGCGAACAAATTGTCATCGACCGCGCTCTGCCGGTGCTGCTCAATTCTTGAGCCAGATGCCCTGGCTGTCTTCATGGCAGCCTAGGGCTTGCAGCACCTCGCCTTCACAGGGGCCTGCCACGCATTCGCCATTTTCCACAAGAAACAGCGCGCCATGATGGGCGCAGCGGATCAGGCTGGCGCTCTCATCCACGAAAGCATCGGGTGCCCAGTTCAGCGGGATGCCGCGATGCGGGCAGCGGTTACGGTACAGGTAAACCTGGCCGTGACGGCGCACGCCCAACAGGTCGATGCCGTCTACGCTGAAAGCGCGGCTGTGGGCCTCGGGCAGGGCTGCGGAAGGACAAAGAAAGTGCATTGCACAAAGGCTCGTGAAACAAAGTGATGGCTTGACGCGCCAATGCGAATAATTATCAAATTCCACTCATTGGCTGCGCCAGCTGTCTATGGTGCGCAGTTCTGCCGCCCGCTACAAGGCCTGCGGCCCGCCTTCAGAAGGAAACCAACGATGCGCCGTCCCGCTGCTTTGCTCGCCCTGTGTGCAGCTTTATTCACTTCTCTCCAGGCTGTGGCCACCGATGTGCCGCAACGCTGGGTGAGTGCTGGCGGTGCGCTGAGTGAGTGGATCTGCGAGCTGGGCGGTGAGTCACGTCTTGTGGGGGTGGATACCACCAGCCAGCACCCCGAGTCGCTCAAGGCGCTGCCCAGCATAGGTTATCAGCGGCAGTTGTCAGCCGAAGGCATTCTCAGCTTGCGCCCGGATGTGCTGGTGGGCACCGACGAGATGGGGCCGCCGCCGGTACTCACGCAGTTGCGTAATGCCGGTGTGCGGGTGGAGCTGTTCACAAGCCAGGCTGAGCTGGCTGCGGTGGATCAGAACCTCACGCACTTGGGCGCGCTGTTGGGCACCGAGCAGAAGGCCGCGCAGCTGTCGGCCAGCTATCGCCAGCAAATGCAGGCGCTGGAGCTGCACGTGGCGCAGGCCAAGCAGCAACGCAAGGCACCGGGCGTGCTGCTGCTGATCGGCCATGCCGGCGCCAAGCCGCTGGTTGCCGGGCAGGGCACGGCAGGGGATTGGGTGCTGCGCCAGGCAGGTGCGCGTAACCTCGCAGAGCACCAGGGCTACAAGAATTTTTCCAGCGAGGCATTGGCGGCGCTCGACCCGGATGTCGTGGTGTTTTCCGACCGCGCGCTGGCCGGCGAGCAGGCGTTGCAGGCCTTGCTGAAGGAGAATCCCGGGTTGGCGGCTTCGCGCGCCGTGCATGAACAGCGCCTGGTGTCGTTCGACCCGACTTTGTTGGTGGGTGGCCTGGGCCCGCGTTTGCCAGGGGCCTTGCAGGCACTGGCCGCGGCGTTCTATCCGGCAAGCAACGCTAAATGAAACAACGGATTGCACCGCGAACACTTTTCACTTGCCTGACATTGCTGTGCCTGCTGGCGGTGTGGTTGTCACTGGCACTAGGGCCGGTCAGCCTGCCATTGGGCGACACCGCCCGCGCCGGTCTGCGTCTGCTGGGCTTGCCCATCGCAGGCGACGGGGTGCAACAGGCCGAGATGATTGTTGGGCAGATTCGCCTTCCGCGTACCTTACTGGGCTTGGCAGTGGGCGCGGTACTGGCGTTATCTGGGGTGGCCATGCAGGGGCTGTTTCGAAACCCTCTGGCCGACCCGGGCCTGGTCGGTGTTGCCTCTGGGGCGGCTATGGGCGCAGCGCTGGCCATCGTCGGTGGCAGCTGGCTGGGTGGTTTGCCAGAGGTAATTGCGCCTTATCTCTTGTCGTTGTGCGCTTTCATCGGTGGGTTAGGCGTGACTGCCCTGGTTTATCGGCTAGGCCGACGTGATGGCCAGACCCATGTTGCCACCATGCTGCTGGCCGGTGTGGCCATGACAGCGCTGGGCGGCGCCGCCGTGGGCCTGCTGTCTTATCTGGCCGATGATGCAACCCTGCGGACCCTGACATTCTGGAACCTGGGCAGCCTCAATGGCGCCAGCTACGCGCGGCTTTGGCCACTGTTGCTGATCGCTGTGGGCGTGGCCGTCTGGCTACCGCGCCGGGCCAAAGCGTTGAATGCCTTGTTGTTGGGCGAATCGGAGGCGCGGCACCTGGGGGTCGACGTGGAGCGCCTCAAGCGCGAACTGGTGTTCTGTACCGCATTGGGGGTGGGCGCTGGCGTGGCTGCAGCCGGATTGATCGGTTTTATCGGCCTGGTGGTTCCCCACCTGGTGCGCCTGCTGGCTGGGCCCGACCATCGGGTCGTGCTACCCGCGTCATTGCTGGCCGGCGGCATACTCATGCTGTTCGCCGACCTTGCCGCGCGGCTGTTGCTGGCGCCTGCCGAGTTGCCAATCGGTATCGTCACGGCCTTTATTGGTGCGCCGTTCTTTCTGATGCTGTTGATAAGAGGGCGCAGTTGATGCTGCAAGTTCAAGGGCTGCATCTGCGCCGTGGCAGCAATGACGTGCTCCATGACATAGATTTACAACTGAGCCCCGGACAGGTGACGGGCGTTCTTGGCCCCAATGGGGCTGGCAAGAGCAGCTTGCTCGGGGTCTTGTGTGGCGAGTTGGTGCCGCAGCGTGGGCAAGTAACCCTGCAAGGTCGCCCTTTGGCTGACTGGCCAGGGCAGGCGCGTGCCAGGTGCCTGGCAGTACTACCGCAGGCCTCGAGCCTGGGTTTTTCTTTCAAGGTCGAGGAAGTTGTGGCCATGGGCCGCATGCCGCATGACAGCGGGCAACTGCGAGATGCCGAGATCATCGAACATGCGCTGCAGGCAGCGGATGCCGGGCATTTGGTGGGGCGCAGTTACCTGGCGCTGTCGGGCGGCGAACGGCAACGGGTGCATCTGGCAAGAGTGCTGGCCCAGCTTTGGCCGGGGAAGGCGGGCGCTACGTTGCTACTCGATGAGCCCACATCGATGCTCGACCCGCTGCATCAGCACACCACCCTGGAGGCCGTGCGCCGGTTCGCCGATTCCGGCGCCGCTGTGCTGGTGATCCTGCATGACTTGAACCTGGCGGCGCGATACTGTGATCGCATCATGCTGCTGCAAGAGGGTCGTAGCCACGCCCTGGCGGCGCCGCAGGCGGTTCTGACGCCGTCGCTGCTCAAAGCCGTGTTTGGTATCGACGTGCTGGTGCAGCCCCATCCTGAACGGGGGCACCCATTGATCATTACCCGCTAGGAGGCAATCCCCGTGGGCTATCCACTGCTGTGCGCTTCAGTACTTTTTCTGAGCTTGGTGCTGGCGGGCTGCCAGGCCAGTTTGCCGCCGTTACCCGCCTGGCATGGCAGCGAGGGCCTTGATAGCCCTGAACTGGGGCAAATACACGACGTGGCCAGCGGGCAGGTGATCAGCCCTGAGCAGCTCATAGAAGGCTTGGCCGATGCGCCACGCGTACTGGTCGGGGAGAAGCACGACAGCCCCGATCATCATGCATTGCAATTATGGTTGTTGCGCGCGCTGCAGCAACATCGGGCCCAGGGCAGCCTGCTGCTGGAAATGCTGCAACCTGAGCAGCAAAGCAAGGCCGATGCACTCGCCGGGCTTGCGCAACTCCCCCAGGACCTGCCCACAGCACTGGCTTGGGATAAAGGCTGGGACTGGCAGCTTTACGGCCCCATCGTCCGAGAAGCGTTGCAACACCAGGTGCCGCTGTTGGCGGCCAACCTTTCACCTGCGCAACTGCGCGAGGCCTATCGCAACCCGGTGCGCTTGACGGGCACTCTATCCACCGCTCCATCGGTCAGGGCGGCCCTGCGCGAACACGTCAAGCAGGGGCACTGCGGCCTGTTGCCCGATAGCCAGCTCCCGGCGATGCTGGCGGTGCAGCAACAGCGCGATCGGCGTATTGCCGAACGGCTGCTGGCGGCGCCGCAGCCTGCATTGTTGCTCGCCGGTGCCTACCATGCGCGCAAGGACCTGGGGGTACCGTTGCATCTCGCCGATCTGGGCGCAAAAGGTGAGAGCAAGGTGCTGCTGCTGGCCGAGGTCGGGGAGCAGGTCGAGCCGGCAATGGCCGATTACGTCTGGTACACCGCGGCGATGCCAGAGCAGGATTACTGCGCCCGGTTCAAATAGATACGCCAGCGGGCCCTGAATCGCAGGCAAAAAAAGACCCGGCAAAGTGCCGGGTCAATAACCGTGATTAGCCTGATGAGGAGATAATCTGAGAGTCCGAACCAAGGCCTCTTAGTTTATCCAACCAGTCTCGCGACCAGTTGTGATAATCATAACGATTCTCATTACGGCGTCAATCCCTTTTCTGCATTTAATCCCGATTTTTTTGGCAGCTGACTTTTTGCGTCTAGCTGCTGATTGAGGGCCCGCTTGCGTTCGGCTGGCAAATCGTTCCAGTGAATGTCCAGTAAGGCCCCTTCGATTGCGTACAGCAACACCTTGGACGCCCTGAACCCTCGGGTTTTCACCGCTTGGTAGGCACCGACCGCGCCCAGCCGACGCAAGTCCGATGCACTGTGGATACCGGCGGCATGCAACCACTGCGCAGAGGTCTTGCCAAGATTTTTCAAATGCTGCAATTCATCGTTCATCGAGCCTCCTTGCGATGGCTGAACGGGTCGGGGTGGATAAATCGCGAGCAGGTCAGAGAGGAGTGTAGCGGGGGTTGGGAAATACGCGGCGTTTGGCCATCGGGAATATGGGAATGACAAGCGCAGTAGCGAGGGTTGGCGCCTGCTCCGAATAGCCGGAACAGGCGCGGCGTGCCTTTACAGCCCTGGCAGACGCTGGCGAATCTGTTCGATCACCTGGTCCATGCCACTGGATTCCTGAGTGTCGATGCGGGTGCTGTGTTGCTGCTCCTGGGCATTGAGTGGTTCACGGTTCTGCTGCTGAGCCTTGACCACCTCCAGCGTTGCATCGGACGGGTCGCTATTTTGCGCCTGGCGCTGTTGCAGCCAACTGGCGATCACCGCTTCCGGGGCCTGGCAATCGAGGATCAGGAACGGCACGCCCGTCTCGCTGGCCACGCCTGCTGCCGCCTGGCGCTGTTCAGCCTTCAGGTAGGTGGCATCGAGCACGACCGGGAAGCCTGCACGCAGGATCATTGCCGCCAATTCGTGCAGGCGCTGATAGGTCGCTGCACTGGCATCCTGGCCGTAGATGCCAGTGTGAAGCTGGTCGGCATCCTGCTGCTGTTCGCCGAACAGTCGCTTGCGCTCCACGTCCGAGCGTACACGCACTGCACCCAGCGCTTCGACCAGGCGCATGGCCACGTGGCTCTTGCCTACGGCCGACACGCCGTGGGTGATGGCTAGCAGGCGAGAAGGAATGGCGCTGTAGCTTTCTGCCAGGTTGGCGTAGTTGCGGTAGGTGCGCAGGCTGGTGGCGCGCTGCACGCCGTCGGCATTGGCGGGCATGCTGAACAGTGCAATCTTGGCCCGTACCAACGCGCGGTAGGCCTTGTAGAAATTGAGCAGTTGCAGGCCCTCGTAGTCGCCGGTCAGCTCGAGGTACTGGCTGACGAAGCGCCGTGCCAGGCACTTGAGGCCGCGGTCTTCCAGGTCCATGGCCAGAAAGCCGGTATCGGCCCACACGTCGGTCTTGCGGAAGGGCTCATTGAACTCGATGCAGTCGAAAATCACGACCTTGCCATCGATCACGGTTGCGTTGCCCAGATGGATGTCGCCATGGCATTCGCGGATGAAGCCGTTGGCTTTGCGTGAGGCGAACAGCCCTTCGAGGCGTTCGAAGCTGCTGCGCGCCCAGGCTTGCAGGTTGTCCAGTTGCTGCAGGTCGGCCTTGTCGCTCAGAAATGGACGGATCTGCTCGAAGTTCTGCTCGACCGGGGCCATGACGCTTTCTGGCGAGCCATACGGCTGATCGGCCGGTACCCTGGGCGTTTGCAGGTGAAACTCGGCGATCTGGCGAGCCATCTGGTCGATATGGCTGGTACCCAGTTCGCCATTGGCCTGCAGGGTGTTGAGCATCTGGCCCTGGGGGAATTGGCGCATCTTCAGCACATATTCGAACGCCTGGCCTTCACCACCGATCTGCAGCGCTTCGACACTACCGGTGATCGGTAGCACTTCGAGGTATAGGCCTTCGGTCATGCGCTGGTTGAGGCGCAATTCTTCATTACAAAAATGCTGGCGCTGGCCCAGGCTGGTGAAGTCGAGGAAGCCGAAATTCATCGGCTTCTTGATCTTGTAGGCGTACTCGCCAGTGAGCAGGACCCAGGAGATGTGCGTCTCGATGAGCTGGAACCCGTCCACGGGGTGAGGGTACAGGGCAGGGTTCTGCAACGCGTTGATCAAGGCTTGGCTCACGGGAAATCCTTCCGGGGACAGGGAATTCGAAAGCGCCATTATGGTCAATGGTGCCGTCCCTGCATACCGCCAGAGGGCGTCTGCCTACCCTTCATAAAGTGCGTATAATCCGCCGCCATGACTCGAACTCGAAATACTCGCACCCCTCAGAAACGCCCGACCGGCCGCTCACGCGCCTGGCTGGGCTGGGCCTTGAAGCTCAGCCTGGTAGGCCTGGTGATCCTTGCCGGCTTCGCGGTTTACCTCGATGCCGTTGTGCAGGAGAAGTTTTCCGGCAAGCGCTGGACTATCCCGGCCAAGGTTTATGCCCGGCCGTTGGAGCTGTTCACCGGGCAGAAACTGAGCAAAAACGACTTCCTCACCGAGCTCGATGCCCTTGGCTATCGCCGTGAGAGCGCCGCCAACGGCCCGGGCGCAGCAGCGGTCAACGGCAATAGCGTCGACCTCAATACCCGTGGCTTCCAGTTCTACGAGGGTATGGAGCCTGCGCAGTTCGTGCGTGTGCGCTTCTCCGGCGACTATGTGGCAGACCTGACCGGCGCCAATGGCAAGAAGCTCGATGTGGTCCGCCTGGAGCCTCTGATGATCGGGGGTATCTATCCCAAGAACCTCGAAGACCGCATCCTGATCAAGATCGATCAGGTGCCGCCATATTTGCTCGAAACCCTGGTTGCCACCGAAGACCGCGACTTCTACAGCCACTTCGGCGTATCGCCCAAATCCATTGCCCGGGCCATGTGGGTGAACACCTCGTCCGGCTCCATGCGCCAGGGCGGTAGTACCCTGACCCAGCAGTTGGTAAAAAACTTCTACCTGACCAGCGAGCGTAGCCTGACCCGTAAGCTCACCGAAGCAATGATGGCCGTGCTGCTGGAGCTGCATTACGACAAGCGTGAAATTCTCGAGGCGTACCTCAACGAAGTGTTCGTCGGCCAGGATGGCCAGCGTGCGGTGCATGGTTTCGGCCTAGCCAGCCAGTTCTTCTTCAGCCAGCCGCTGTCGGAGCTGAAGCTGCATCAGATCGCGTTGCTGGTGGGCATGGTCAAGGGCCCGTCGTACTACAACCCGCGCCGTTATCCTGAGCGTGCCCTTGCCCGGCGTAACCTGGTTCTGGACCTCGTGGCCGAGCAAGGCGTAGCCAGCCAGGCAGAAGTCGATGCGGCGAAGAAGATGCCTTTGGGCGTGACCAAGCGCGGTAGCCTTGCCGACAGCTCGTTCCCTGCTTTCCTCGACCTGGTCAAGCGCCAGCTGCGCCAGGATTATCGCGACGAAGACTTGACTGAAGAAGGCTTGCGGATTTTCACCAGTTTCGATCCGATCCTGCAGATGAAAGCCGAAGCTTCCATGGCCGAAACCTTCAAGCGCATTGGTGGGCGCAAAGGCGCTGACGAAGTAGAGTCGGCGATGGTTGTGACCAACCCGGAGACCGGTGAGGTGCAAGCCCTGATCGGCAGCCGCCAATCCGGCTATGCTGGCTTCAACCGAGCCATTGATGCTGTGCGGCCCATTGGCTCGCTGGTCAAACCGGCCGTCTACCTGACCGCCTTGGAACAGCCAAGCAAATACACCCTGACCACTTGGGTGCAAGACGAGCCGTTCTCGGTCAAAGGCGCCGACGGCCAAGTGTGGCGCCCGCAGAACTACGACCGGCGCTCGCACGGTACGATCTACCTGTACCAGGGCCTGGCCAACTCTCTTAACCTGTCGACCGCCAAGCTTGGCCTTGAAGTGGGCGTGCCCAATGTCATCAAGACAATCGGCCGCCTCGGCGTCAAGGTCGACTGGCCGGCATTCCCTGCCATGTTGCTGGGGGCTGGCGGCATGTCGCCGATGCAAGTTGCGACCATGTACCAGACCATCGCCAACGGTGGCTTCAATACCCCGATGCGTGGTATCCGCAGCGTGCTTACTGCCGAAGGCGAGCCGCTAAAGCGCTACCCGTTCCAGATCCAGCAGACCTTCGACCCAGGCTCCATCTACCTGGTGCAGAACGCCATGCAGCGGGTAATGCGTGAGGGTACTGGTCGCTCGGTCTACAACGTGTTGCCAAGCTCTCTGACCCTGGCCGGCAAGACCGGTACCAGTAACGATTCGCGCGACAGCTGGTTCTCTGGTTTCAGCCAGGATCTGCTAGCAGTGGTGTGGATGGGGCGCGACGATAACGGCAAAACCCCATTTACCGGTGCAACTGGCGCCTTGCAGGTCTGGACCAGCTTTATGAAGAAGGCCGACCCGCTGCCACTGGACATGCCTCAACCAGACAACATTGTGCAGGCGTGGATCGATCCTTATAGCGGCAAAGGTTCAGACAGCAGCTGTCCGGGCGCTGTGCAGATGCCGTATATTCGCGGCAGCGAACCGCCTGCCGGAGCAACCTGCGGTGGTGAGCAGAATCCGGCAGAATCGGTCATGGACTGGGTCAAGGGCTGGATGAACTGAGCCCTGAGCAGCATTGATGAGGTGTGAATTTGAATAAGTGGCTGTTTCCTGCCGTGACGGCGCTGGTGGTGCTGCAGGGCTGTTCGACCGTGCAGCGTGGCAACATCCCGGTTGTGGACTCGAGCACCCGGGTGTCCAATAGTGAGCGTGTGCAGGCCAATCGCTCGCCTGCCGGCATGAGCAATGGCACCGCGCAGGCGCAGTCGCTGCCGGAGGACTCCGGGGTGACCGTGATGATCCCGCAAGGTGCAGGCGCCGCAGGTATCCAGACCTTCCCGGCAGCCAGCGGTGGGGCGCCGATCAGCACGGGCCCGATCACTCCAGGCCCCGTGACGTCGGGGCCGCAGACTACCAACCCTAACCCGATCGCCGACGAACCGTTCGATATCGCCTCGATGAACAGCGCTGCAGCTGCATCAAGTGCCCCGACCGGCATCCCCCGCAGCAGCGCGCCATCTGGTGGCCTATCGGCCGACGAGCAACTGGATGGCCCGGTGTTGGCGTTGTTGACAACCGCCCAGTCGCAGCAGGGCAGTGGTGACTACAACGGTGCAGCGTCCAGCCTTGAGCGTGCCCAGCGCATTGCCCCACGTGAGCCGCAGGTGCTTTATCGTCTGGCTCAGGTGCGCCTGTCCCAAGGCGATGCGCCTCAAGCCGAGCAACTGGCTCGCCGGGCCCTGACCTACGCCAACGGTCGCCCGGATCTGCAAGCCGAGCTATGGAACACCATTGCCCAAGCGCGCGAAAAACAGGGTGATAGTGCCGGCGCTGCGCTGGCACGACAGAAAGCGCGGACCAATTCATGATGGTCGAGCAACGCATTCTCGATATCGCCGACCATCTGTTGCTCATCGAGCGTGAGCTGCAGGTGCAGGGCTGGTGGGATGACGAGCCGCCAAGCGATGAAGCGCTGGCCAGCACCATACCCTTCGCGGTGGATACGCTCAGTTTCGAGCAGTGGTTGCAATGGATCTTCCTGCCGCGCATGAAGATCATCATCGAGCTTGGGCAGCCGTTGCCAAATGCTTCCAGCATTCTGGTAATGGCTGAAACCGTGTTCACCGATCGTCCTGAAGAAAGTCGCGAGCTGCGCCGGCTGTTGGCAGTATTCGATCGATTGATCGCTGCTTGAGCCTGATTTCTTCAGTTTTTCCTTCAAGGGCCGCAGATTGTGGCCCTTTTTTATTAAAATCTTATCTTTTCTGCTGCCGAGTCGGTTTTTCGTGGTGGCTGTAATTCAACTTGGGGGAAAATTGGCAATAATTTTTCTTGACTTGTAGGCGCCAAATCACAAGAATCCAGATTCCGCTTTAGAGGGACTGCCAGAAGCAGACCCGCTAAGCAGATCATGAGGCGCATACCCGCGCCGCCTGCTACACCCCGCAACGCGTTACCTCGCGCTGGGTGGGAAACCCCCGCAACACTCTGGGGGGCTCCCAATACTTGCTCAGTCAGTGCTGACGTTCGCTCATGCTCTGCTTGGCAGTAAACCTATTAAGACCCGTCCACAGAGGGGCGGTATTCTGGCGTTTTAGAGGTGATCAACGTGGAGCTTTTATCCGGCGCTGAAATGGTCGTCCGCTTCTTGCGTGACGAAGGCGTTAAGCACATCTACGGGTACCCTGGTGGTGCTCTCCTTCATGTTTACGACGCACTGTTCAAAGAACCGGAAGTGGAACACATCCTGGTTCGTCACGAGCAGGCGGCAACCCATATGGCGGACGGCTACGCCCGCGCCACCGGCAAGGCCGGTGTGGTGCTGGTAACCTCCGGCCCGGGCGCGACCAATGCCATCACCGGCATTGCCACCGCCTATATGGATTCGATCCCGATGGTCATCCTGTCCGGCCAGGTGCCCAGCACCATGGTGGGGACCGATGCCTTCCAGGAAACCGACATGATCGGTATCTCGCGGCCGATCGTGAAGCACAGCTTCATGATCAAGAACCCCACCGAGATCCCTGAGGTACTCAAGAAAGCGTTCTACCTGGCGCAATCCGGCCGCCCAGGCCCGGTCGTGGTCGACATTCCAAAAGATATGACCAACCCGGCCGAGAAGTTCGAGTACGTCTATCCGAAGAAGGTCAAGCTGCGTTCCTACAGCCCGGCTGTACGTGGCCACTCTGGTCAGATCCGCAAGGCTGCCGAAATGCTCTTGGCTGCCAAGCGCCCGATCGTCTATGCCGGTGGTGGTGTGATTTTGGGTGGTGGCTCCGAAGCGCTGACCGAAATCGCCAAGTCGCTGAACCTGCCCGTAACCAACACCCTGATGGGGCTGGGTGGCTTCCCGGGTACTGATCGCCAGTTCCTCGGCATGCTGGGCATGCACGGCAGCTTCACTGCCAACATGGCCATGCACAACGCCGATGTGATCTTCGCCGTCGGTGCGCGCTTCGATGACCGCGTGGTCAACGGCCCGGCCAAGTTCTGCCCGAACGCCAAGATCATCCATGTCGATATCGACCCAGCGTCGATTTCCAAGATGATCAAGGCCGACGTGCCGATCGTAGGCCCGGTCGACAGCGTGCTCAGCGAAATGCTCGGCATCCTCAAGGAAATCGGTGGCCAGCCTGAGAAGGCGGCATTGGATGCCTGGTGGAAGCAGATCGACGAATGGCGTGGCAATGGCGAACTGTTCCCTTACGACAAGGGCGACGGTAACGTCATCAAGCCGCAGAAAGTCATCGAGACGCTGTGCGAAGTGACCAATGGTGATGCTTTCATCACCTCCGACGTTGGCCAGCATCAGATGTTCGCGGCGCAGTATTACCGCTTCAACAAACCAAACCGCTGGATCAACTCCGGTGGCCTGGGCACCATGGGCTTCGGCTTCCCGGCGGCAATGGGCATCAAGCTCAACTTCCCGGACCAGGACGTGGCCTGCGTGACCGGCGAGGGCAGTATCCAGATGAACATCCAGGAGCTGTCCACCTGCATGCAGTACGGCCTGCCGGTGAAGATCGTCAACATGAACAACGGTGTACTGGGCATGGTCCGCCAGTGGCAGGACATGGCCTACAACGGTCGTCACTCGCACTCTTACGTCGAGTCGCTGCCTGACTTCATCAAGCTGGCCGAGGCCTATGGCCACGTCGGCATCCGCATCACCAGCCTCAAGGACCTCAAGCCGAAGCTGGAAGAAGCGTTTGCGATGAAGGACCGCCTGGTGTTCATCGACATCGCGGTGGACCGCAGCGAGCACGTCTATCCGATGCAGATCAAGGATGGCTCGATGCGTGACATGTGGCTGAGCAAGACGGAGCGTACCTGATATGCGGCATATCATCTCTCTGCTGCTGGAAAACGAACCCGGTGCTCTGTCCCGTGTGGTCGGCCTGTTCTCCCAGCGCAACTACAACATTGAAAGCCTGACCGTGGCGCCGACCGAAGACCCGACTTTGTCGCGCCTGACGCTGACCACCGTTGGCCATGACGAGGTGATCGAGCAAATCACCAAGAACCTGAACAAGCTGGTCGAAGTGGTGAAACTTGTCGACCTGTCGGAGAGCGCTCACATCGAGCGTGAACTGATGCTGGTCAAGGTCAAGGCCACCGGTGCCCAGCGCGCCGAGATCAAGCGCACCACGGATATCTTCCGTGGCCAGATCGTCGATGTGACTGCCAGCGTGTACACCGTGCAACTGAGCGGCACCAGCGACAAGCTGGACAGCTTCATCCAGGCCATCGGCACCGCATCGATTCTCGAAACCGTGCGCAGCGGCGTTACCGGCATTGCCCGTGGCGACAAAGTGCTCAGCATCTGAATTCATCAATTAGCGATGGCTCCGCAGGGGGCCGAGATATAACCAGGGGTATTTTCATGAAAGTTTTCTACGATAAAGACTGCGACCTTTCCATCATCCAGGGTAAGAAAGTCGCCATCATCGGTTACGGCTCGCAAGGCCACGCTCAGGCTTGCAACCTGAAAGACTCCGGTGTTGATGTCACTATCGGTCTGCGTAAAGGCTCGGCCACCGTTGCCAAGGCAGAAGCCCACGGCCTGAAAGTGACCGACGTTGCCTCCGCCGTCGCTGCTGCAGACCTGGTCATGATCCTGACCCCGGACGAGTTCCAGGGCCAGCTGTACAAGCAGGAAATCGAGCCGAACATCAAGAAGGGCGCTACCCTGGCCTTCTCCCACGGCTTCGCCATCCACTACAACCAGGTTGTGCCGCGTGCCGACCTCGACGTGATCATGATCGCGCCGAAGGCTCCGGGCCACACCGTTCGCTCCGAGTTCGTCAAAGGCGGCGGTATTCCTGACCTGATCGCCATCTACCAGGACGCCTCGGGCAACGCCAAGAACGTGGCTCTGTCGTACGCTTCGGGTGTGGGCGGCGGCCGTACCGGCATCATCGAAACCACCTTCAAGGACGAGACTGAAACCGACCTGTTCGGTGAGCAAGCTGTTCTGTGCGGCGGTACCGTCGAACTGGTCAAAGCCGGTTTCGAAACCCTGGTCGAAGCTGGCTACGCGCCAGAGATGGCCTACTTCGAGTGCCTGCACGAGCTGAAGCTGATCGTTGACCTCATGTACGAAGGCGGCATCGCCAACATGAACTACTCGATCTCCAATAACGCCGAGTACGGTGAATACGTCACCGGTCCAGAAGTCATCAACGAAGAATCCCGCAAGGCCATGCGCAATGCTCTCAAGCGCATCCAGGACGGCGAGTACGCGAAGATGTTCATCTCCGAAGGCGCTACCAACTACCCATCGATGACCGCCAAGCGCCGCAACAACGCCGCTCACGGCATCGAAATCATCGGCGAGCAACTGCGTTCGATGATGCCGTGGATCTCGGCCAACAAAATCGTCGACAAGACCAAGAACTAAGTCTTATCGAAAGATGAAAAACGCGGCTTCGGCCGCGTTTTTTCGTTCTGGCAGTCAGCTTCTGGTATAAAGCAGACCAGTGGCTCGCTGTCAGAACCTGTTTCGCGGGCCCGTGTCGAACATTTTCCATCCTGTTGCAAGGTACCCTCCATGAGCGAACGTCCCGAAGAGCCGAACAAGCCCTCCGACGCCGAAAGCCTGCTACCTGTCGATGAGCACGTTGAAGAAGGGCATGACGCCGAAGGGCGCAAGGTGCGCCATCGCGGCATCTATCTGCTGCCCAATCTGTTCACCACCGCCAACCTGTTTGCCGGTTTTTATTCCATCATCAGCTCGATGAGTGCGCAAAGCGCTGGCGACCCCCGCGAGGCGAGCAAATACTTCGCCATCGCCGCCATCGCTATCTTCGTAGCCATGGTGCTCGACGGCCTCGACGGCCGCGTGGCACGGATGACCAATACCCAGAGCGCCTTTGGCGCCGAATATGACTCGCTGTCGGATATGGTTGCCTTCGGCGTGGCCCCGGCCTTGCTGGCCTTTGGTTGGGCGCTGGCTGACATGGGCAAGATCGGCTGGATGGTTGCCTTCATCTATGTGGCCGGTGCCGCGCTGCGTCTGGCGCGTTTCAATACCCAGGTCGGCACTGCCGACAAGCGCTACTTCATCGGCCTTGCCAGCCCAGCTGCCGCAGGCGTCGTTGCCGGTACCGTGTGGGCGTTCAGCGACTTCGGCATCCAGGGCTCCAAGCTATCGTTCTTGGTGGCCTTGCTGGTTGCTGCTGCCGGTATGTTGATGGTCAGCAACATCAAGTACAACAGCTTCAAGGAGCTGGACCTCAAGGGGCGCGTGCCTTTCGTGGCGATTCTTGCGGTGGTGCTGGTGTTTGCCGTGGTATTCAGCGACCCGCCGCGCATCCTGCTGCTGATCTTCCTTGCTTACGCGGCGTCGGGCCCTATCCAGTTTCTGCTGCGCGGTCGTCGGCGCAAGGCGTGATAATTATTTAATGCTGGAATAACCCTCCGGCTCCATAGTCTTACTGGTACATCCGTCATCCAGTGCTGTGGAGCCGACCATGCTCATCAAGCTTCCAAGGTCTTCAGACTGCAAGGCAGCCGAGATCACCCCCGAAGGCATTTACCTTTCCCGTCGTAGATTGCTCGGTGGCTCCTTGGCCGGCCTTGCCCTGGGCGCTTTGCCTGGGGCGGCGCGCGCCGCTGAGGCTTCGCGCTATGCCGATGCTGCGCCCGGTAATGCGCCTGCCTGGTTCACCGAAAAGCTCGGCGCTGCTCATTGGCAGGCCGTTACGGCCGATGGCGAGGCGATCACCCCTTTCAAAGATGCTACGCATTACAACAATTTCTATGAGTTCGGGCCTGACAAGGGTGACCCGGCCGCCAATGGCGACAGCCTGAAAACCGAGCCTTGGTCGGTCGTTGTGGATGGCGAGGTGGGCAAGCCGGGGCGCTATGCCTTGGAAGACTTCGTCAAACCGTACCAGCTTGAAGAGCGTATCTACCGGCTGCGCTGCGTTGAGGCGTGGTCGATGGTCATACCGTGGTTGGGCTTCCCTTTGGCGCAGGTGCTCAAACAGGTCGAGCCGAATTCGAAAGCGCGCTACGTGCGCTTCGAGACACTGAAGGATCCGCAACATATGCCTGGGCAACGTTCAGGCTTTGCCTTGATCGACTGGCCGTACAGAGAGGGATTGCGCTTGGATGAAGCCATGCATCCCTTGGCGATTCTAGCGGTCGGGATGTATGGACGTGAGCTGCCCAACCAGAATGGCGCGCCCTTGCGTCTGGTGGTGCCATGGAAGTACGGCTTCAAGAGCATAAAGTCGATCGTGCGCATCAGCCTTGTGGCCGAGCAGCCGGGGACTACCTGGCAGGGGCTGGCACCGGATGAGTATGGCTTCTACGCCAACGTCAACCCAACCGTCGACCATCCACGTTGGACCCAGGCCCGCGAGCGGCGCTTGCCCAGCGGGCTGTTCAGTCCCAATGTGCGAGATACCCAGATGTTCAATGGCTATGCCGATGACGTGGCGTCGCTGTATACCGGGCTGGACCTGCGGAAGAATTATTGATGCGCTACCCATTGTTTCGCTTGGGCATCTTCATCGTGGGGTGCCTGTTTCCTGCTTGGTGGTTGTACGCGGCGGTGATGAACCTGCTGGGGCCGGATCCTGGGAAAATCCTGATGGATCGGCTGGGGTTGGGGGCGCTTGTCTTCCTGCTGGTCACCTTGAGCATGACGCCGTTACAGAAGCTGACAGGCTGGTCGGGGTGGATCGTGGTTCGGCGGCAACTGGGGTTGTGGGTCTTTGCCTATATCTTGCTGCATGTCCTGGCCTACCTGTTTTTCATCCTAGGGTTGGATTGGGCGCAGTTGGCGGTAGAGCTGCGCAAGCGGCCATACATTATCGTCGGTGCGCTCGGCTTTCTCGTTTTGCTGGTGCTGGCGGTAACCTCGAACCGGTATAGCCAGCGGCGATTGGGGGCAAGATGGAAGAAGCTGCACAGGCTGGTATATGGGGTGCTCGGTTTGGGGTTGCTGCATTTCCTGTGGATCGTGCGTTCAGACCTGAGGGAGTGGGCAATCTATGCATTTATTGGTGTGGTGTTGATGGTATTACGGGTGCCCACGGTTTCGCGCTGGCTCCCCAGGGTTGCTCGGCGGCAGGGAAGGGCGGTTTGAGGTTTGAGAGGGCCTAATGCTCTGCATGTGGAATATTTCAAATTAATGAAATTAAAGGTTGACGGGCTTTCGAATCCCCTTATAATGCGCCCCACTTCCAGCGACATCGGAACGAAAAACTCCTTGAGATTCAACGAGTTAACTAGTTTGGGCGAGATTGGAAGCGCTTCGGTCGACTGATCGATAGCGGTGGAGATGAAGGTTGACAGCGGTTTTAAACGCTGTATGATTCGCCTCCCGCTACGAGAGATCGCAGCGAGTCAAGTGTTTGAAGCTAAACGAGTTTCTCGCAAAAAACTTCAAAATAAACGCTTGACAGCAAATGAGGAAAGCGTAGAATGCGCGCCTCGGTTGAGACGAAACGCTCTTAACCAAATGCTCTTTAACAAATCGAATCAAGCAATTCGTGTGGGTGCTTGTGAGTACGGACTGATAGTCACAAAGATTATCAGCATCACAAGTGGCCATGCGAGAAATCACATAGTCATTTGAGATTGCTGAGCCAAGTTTAGGGTTTCTTAAAAACCCAAGCAGTATTGAACTGAAGAGTTTGATCATGGCTCAGATTGAACGCTGGCGGCAGGCCTAACACATGCAAGTCGAGCGGATGACGGGAGCTTGCTCCTTGATTCAGCGGCGGACGGGTGAGTAATGCCTAGGAATCTGCCTGGTAGTGGGGGACAACGTTTCGAAAGGAACGCTAATACCGCATACGTCCTACGGGAGAAAGCAGGGGACCTTCGGGCCTTGCGCTATCAGATGAGCCTAGGTCGGATTAGCTAGTTGGTGAGGTAATGGCTCACCAAGGCGACGATCCGTAACTGGTCTGAGAGGATGATCAGTCACACTGGAACTGAGACACGGTCCAGACTCCTACGGGAGGCAGCAGTGGGGAATATTGGACAATGGGCGAAAGCCTGATCCAGCCATGCCGCGTGTGTGAAGAAGGTCTTCGGATTGTAAAGCACTTTAAGTTGGGAGGAAGGGCAGTAAGCTAATACCTTGCTGTTTTGACGTTACCGACAGAATAAGCACCGGCTAACTCTGTGCCAGCAGCCGCGGTAATACAGAGGGTGCAAGCGTTAATCGGAATTACTGGGCGTAAAGCGCGCGTAGGTGGTTTGTTAAGTTGGATGTGAAAGCCCCGGGCTCAACCTGGGAACTGCATCCAAAACTGGCAAGCTAGAGTACGGTAGAGGGTGGTGGAATTTCCTGTGTAGCGGTGAAATGCGTAGATATAGGAAGGAACACCAGTGGCGAAGGCGACCACCTGGACTGATACTGACACTGAGGTGCGAAAGCGTGGGGAGCAAACAGGATTAGATACCCTGGTAGTCCACGCCGTAAACGATGTCAACTAGCCGTTGGAATCCTTGAGATTTTAGTGGCGCAGCTAACGCATTAAGTTGACCGCCTGGGGAGTACGGCCGCAAGGTTAAAACTCAAATGAATTGACGGGGGCCCGCACAAGCGGTGGAGCATGTGGTTTAATTCGAAGCAACGCGAAGAACCTTACCAGGCCTTGACATGCAGAGAACTTTCCAGAGATGGATTGGTGCCTTCGGGAACTCTGACACAGGTGCTGCATGGCTGTCGTCAGCTCGTGTCGTGAGATGTTGGGTTAAGTCCCGTAACGAGCGCAACCCTTGTCCTTAGTTACCAGCACGTTATGGTGGGCACTCTAAGGAGACTGCCGGTGACAAACCGGAGGAAGGTGGGGATGACGTCAAGTCATCATGGCCCTTACGGCCTGGGCTACACACGTGCTACAATGGTCGGTACAGAGGGTTGCCAAGCCGCGAGGTGGAGCTAATCTCACAAAACCGATCGTAGTCCGGATCGCAGTCTGCAACTCGACTGCGTGAAGTCGGAATCGCTAGTAATCGCGAATCAGAATGTCGCGGTGAATACGTTCCCGGGCCTTGTACACACCGCCCGTCACACCATGGGAGTGGGTTGCACCAGAAGTAGCTAGTCTAACCTTCGGGAGGACGGTTACCACGGTGTGATTCATGACTGGGGTGAAGTCGTAACAAGGTAGCCGTAGGGGAACCTGCGGCTGGATCACCTCCTTAATCGACGACATCAGCCTGCTGATGAGCTCCCACACGAATTGCTTGATTCTTGGTTGAAGACGTTGCACCTGATCGAATTCAGAAATGAACATTCGCGTCGAATGTTGATTTCTGGCTTTTGTCAGATCGTTCTTTAAAAATTCGGATATGTGATAGATATAGACTGATAGCCAGTTTCACTGCTGGGTATCAGGCTAAGGTAAAATTTGTGAGTTCTGCGCGTAAGCGCAACATGCGAATTTTCGGCGAATGTCGTCTTCACAGTATAACCAGATTGCTTGGGGTTATATGGTCAAGTGAAGAAGCGCATACGGTGGATGCCTTGGCAGTCAGAGGCGATGAAAGACGTGGTAGCCTGCGATAAGCTTTGGGGAGTCGGCAAACAGACTGTGATCCAGAGATCTCTGAATGGGGGAACCCACTCAGCATAAGCTGAGTATCTTGTACTGAATACATAGGTGCAAGAGGCGAACCAGGGGAACTGAAACATCTAAGTACCCTGAGGAAAAGAAATCAACCGAGATTCCCTTAGTAGTGGCGAGCGAACGGGGACCAGCCCTTAAGTTGGTTTGAGATTAGTGGAACGCTCTGGAAAGTGCGGCCATAGTGGGTGATAGCCCCGTACACGAAAGTCTCTTATCAATGAAATCGAGTAGGACGGAGCACGAGAAACTTTGTCTGAACATGGGGGGACCATCCTCCAAGGCTAAATACTACTGACTGACCGATAGTGAACCAGTACCGTGAGGGAAAGGCGAAAAGAACCCCGGAGAGGGGAGTGAAATAGAACCTGAAACCGTATGCGTACAAGCAGTGGGAGCCTACTTTGTTAGGTGACTGCGTACCTTTTGTATAATGGGTCAGCGACTTATATTCAGTGGCGAGCTTAACCGAATAGGGGAGGCGTAGCGAAAGCGAGTCTTAATAGGGCGTTTAGTCGCTGGGTATAGACCCGAAACCGGGCGATCTATCCATGGGCAGGTTGAAGGTTAGGTAACACTGACTGGAGGACCGAACCGACTACCGTTGAAAAGTTAGCGGATGACCTGTGGATCGGAGTGAAAGGCTAATCAAGCTCGGAGATAGCTGGTTCTCCTCGAAAGCTATTTAGGTAGCGCCTCATGTATCACTGTAGGGGGTAGAGCACTGTTTCGGCTAGGGGGTCATCCCGACTTACCAAACCGATGCAAACTCCGAATACCTACAAGTGCCGAGCATGGGAGACACACGGCGGGTGCTAACGTCCGTCGTGAAAAGGGAAACAACCCAGACCGTCAGCTAAGGTCCCAAAGTCATGGTTAAGTGGGAAACGATGTGGGAAGGCTTAGACAGCTAGGAGGTTGGCTTAGAAGCAGCCATCCTTTAAAGAAAGCGTAATAGCTCACTAGTCGAGTCGGCCTGCGCGGAAGATGTAACGGGGCTCAAACCATGCACCGAAGCTACGGGTATCACCTTTGGTGATGCGGTAGAGGAGCGTTCTGTAAGCCTGTGAAGGTGAGTTGAGAAGCTTGCTGGAGGTATCAGAAGTGCGAATGCTGACATGAGTAACGACAATGCGAGTGAAAAACTCGCACGCCGAAAGACCAAGGTTTCCTGCGCAACGTTAATCGACGCAGGGTTAGTCGGTCCCTAAGGCGAGGCTGAAAAGCGTAGTCGATGGAAAACAGGTTAATATTCCTGTACTTCCAGTTATTGCGATGGAGGGACGGAGAAGGCTAGGCCAGCTTGGCGTTGGTTGTCCAAGTTTAAGGTGGTAGGCTGAGATCTTAGGCAAATCCGGGATCTTAAGGCCGAGAGCTGATGACGAGTGCTCTTTAGAGCGCGAAGTGGTTGATGCCATGCTTCCAAGAAAAGCTCCTAAGCTTCAGATAACTGGGAACCGTACCCCAAACCGACACAGGTGGTTAGGTAGAGAATACCAAGGCGCTTGAGAGAACTCGGGTGAAGGAACTAGGCAAAATGGCACCGTAACTTCGGGAGAAGGTGCGCCGGCGAGGGTGAAGGACTTGCTCCGTAAGCCCATGCCGGTCGAAGATACCAGGCCGCTGCGACTGTTTATTAAAAACACAGCACTCTGCAAACACGAAAGTGGACGTATAGGGTGTGACGCCTGCCCGGTGCCGGAAGGTTAATTGATGGGGTTAGCGCAAGCGAAGCTCTTGATCGAAGCCCCGGTAAACGGCGGCCGTAACTATAACGGTCCTAAGGTAGCGAAATTCCTTGTCGGGTAAGTTCCGACCTGCACGAATGGCGTAACGATGGCGGCGCTGTCTCCACCCGAGACTCAGTGAAATTGAAATCGCTGTGAAGATGCAGTGTATCCGCGGCTAGACGGAAAGACCCCGTGAACCTTTACTATAGCTTTGCACTGGACTTTGAATTTGCTTGTGTAGGATAGGTGGGAGGCTTTGAAGTGGGGACGCCAGTTCTCATGGAGCCATCCTTGAAATACCACCCTGGCAACTTTGAGGTTCTAACTCAGGTCCGTTATCCGGATCGAGGACAGTGTATGGTGGGTAGTTTGACTGGGGCGGTCTCCTCCCAAAGAGTAACGGAGGAGTACGAAGGTGCGCTCAGACCGGTCGGAAATCGGTCGTAGAGTATAAAGGCAAAAGCGCGCTTGACTGCGAGACAAACACGTCGAGCAGGTACGAAAGTAGGTCTTAGTGATCCGGTGGTTCTGTATGGAAGGGCCATCGCTCAACGGATAAAAGGTACTCCGGGGATAACAGGCTGATACCGCCCAAGAGTTCATATCGACGGCGGTGTTTGGCACCTCGATGTCGGCTCATCACATCCTGGGGCTGAAGCCGGTCCCAAGGGTATGGCTGTTCGCCATTTAAAGTGGTACGCGAGCTGGGTTTAGAACGTCGTGAGACAGTTCGGTCCCTATCTGCCGTGGACGTTTGAGATTTGAGAGGGGCTGCTCCTAGTACGAGAGGACCGGAGTGGACGAACCTCTGGTGTTCCGGTTGTCACGCCAGTGGCATTGCCGGGTAGCTATGTTCGGAAGAGATAACCGCTGAAAGCATCTAAGCGGGAAACTTGCCTCAAGATGAGATCTCACTGGGATCTTGAATCCCCTAAAGGGCCGTCGAAGACTACGACGTTGATAGGTTGGGTGTGTAAGCGCTGTGAGGCGTTGAGCTAACCAATACTAATTGCCCGTGAGGCTTGACCATATAACACCCAAGCAATCTGCAACGCAGATTGTGGTGGTGAAGACGAAAGACCCGAAAATTCGCAACATCACAAATCGCATATCCGAATTCGCTGGGCTGTCCAACAGGACATTCTGGCTACAGAATTTCTTGACGACCATAGAGCATTGGAACCACCTGATCCCATCCCGAACTCAGTAGTGAAACGATGCATCGCCGATGGTAGTGTGGGGTTTCCCCATGTGAGAGTAGGTCATCGTCAAGATTCATTTCGCAAAACCCCTATCTGCGCATGCAGGTAGGGGTTTTGTCTTTTCTGGCCTTCATCTGGGCCCGTGCCTGCACCTGCACTCAGCCGTGATATCGTTGGCCCTTCTCTGCTCAGGGACTTTTCCATGCCCACCACTACCTCACTGCAACCTGGTTTCATGGTCGTCCATGGCAACCGTCTGGATGACTTGCGTAGCCTGGTGGTGAGTTGGATGCGACGCTACCCGTTAGCTCCGCTGGAAAACGAAATCGCCTTGGTCCAGAGCAATGGTATTGCCCAATGGCTCAAACTCGCCCTGGCTGAAGATTCCCGGGACGATGATCTTGGAGGCTGTGGGATTGCCGCCGCCATCGATGTGCAACTGCCAGGCAGTTTCATGTGGCAGCTGTATCGCAAAGTACTTGGCCGTGAAGAAATCCCTGAAGTGTCGCTGCTGGACAAGGCGCCGCTGACCTGGCGTCTGATGCGTCTGTTACCTGCCCTGATCGAGCGTCCACATTTCGAACCACTGCGCCGCTTTCTCACCGATGACAGTGACTTGCGCAAGCGCTATCAGTTAGCAGAGCGTCTGGCTGATTTGTTCGACCAGTACCAGGTATACCGTGCCGACTGGCTCAAGGACTGGGCAGCCGGCGAGCACACGCTCAACAGCGCCCGCGGTGAACGTAAACCCCTTGCACCGGGCAACCGCTGGCAAGCTGAGCTCTGGCGGGCGCTGCTTGAGGATGTGGGTGAGCAGAGCATGGCGCAAAGCCGGGCAGGGGTGCATCAGCGCTTCCTTGAACGTATCGAAAAACTGCAGAGTGCACCGCCTGGATTGCCCTCGAGGGTCATCGTATTCGGTATTTCCTCCCTGCCCGCCCAGGCATTGGAGGCACTAGCCGGGCTGTCTCGGTTCAGTCAGGTGTTGCTGTGTGTTCACAATCCTTGTCGCCACCATTGGGCCGATATCGTTGCCGACAAAGATCTCCTGCGTCATCAATACAAGCGCCAACAGCGCAAGCCAGGCATGCCGGTGCAGTTGGACGATGAGTCACTGCATCAACACGCCCACCCGCTCTTGGCAGCGTGGGGCAAGCAGGGCCGTGACTACATCAACTTGTTGGACAGCTACGATGACCCCGGCAGCTACCAAGGCGTATTCAGCGATGGGCGCATCGATCTGTTCAGCGAAGGCCAGCCCACCACACTGCTGAGTCAGCTGCAGGACGATATCCTTGAACTGCGACCACTTGCAGAAACGCGAGACTGCTGGCCTGCGGTCGACCCGAGCAAAGACCGCTCGGTGCGTTTTCACGTGGCACACAGCCCTCAGCGCGAAGTAGAAATTCTGCACGATCAGTTACTGGCACGCTTCAGCGCCGACCCTACGCTGCGTCCACGCGATGTGATCGTGATGGTCCCAGCCATCGACACCTATGCGCCACACATCCGCGCAGTTTTCGGCCAATTGCAGCGCAACGACCCGCGTTACATTCCTTTCACCCTCACCGATCAGGGCCAACGTGGCCGCGACCCGCTGTTGATTGCCCTGGAGCATCTGCTCAAGCTGCCGGACAGCCGATTTGCCGTCAGTGAGGTCCTTGACCTGCTCGATGTCCCGGCTCTGCGCGCACGCTTCGGCATTCGTGAAAGCGACTTGCCAACCCTGCACCGTTGGATCCAAGGCGCGGGCATTCGCTGGGGGCTGAACGCTGAACAGCGCGCCTCCCTAGGGTTGCCCCACGGTCTTGAGCAGAACAGCTGGCGTTTCGGGCTGCGGCGGATGCTGCTGGGTTACGCCGTCGGGATGGGCGAAGGTTGCGACGGTATCGAACCGTACGATGAAATCGGCGGCCTGGACGCAGCATTGATTGGCCCGCTGGTGGCGCTGCTCGATGCGCTAGAGGTGGCCAACCAGGCTTTGTCCCAGCCAGCCACGGCCAGTGAGTGGGGGGATCGACTGGGCGCCCTGTTGCAAGTGTTCTTCCTGGCTGAAGAGGAGCACGACGAGTTTCTCCTGCTGCAACTGCTGGCCCTTCGTGACAACTGGCTGGAGGTCTGCGAAACCGTCAGCCTGCAAGACCCGTTGCCGCTCACGGTGATCCGCGAGGCTTGGCTTTCGGGGTTGGACGAAGGCAAGTTGTCCCAGCGCTTTCTCGCCGGCTCGGTGAACTTCTGCACCTTGATGCCCATGCGCGCCATCCCCTTCCGGGTAGTGTGCCTGCTAGGCATGAACGATGGTGACTACCCGAGGGCACAGCCGCCCCTGGATTTCGACCTGATGGCCAGTGACTATCGCCCAGGCGACCGGTCGCGACGTGAGGACGACCGCTATCTGCTGCTCGAAGCGTTGCTGTCGGCACGTGACCAGCTTTACATCAGTTGGGTGGGCCGCAGCATCCGTGACAACAGTGAACGGCCCGCCTCGGTATTGATCGGCCAACTGCGCGACCACCTGGTTGCCGGTTGGCGCCTCAAGGGAAGTTCTGACGGCCAGGCACTGCTGCATGCGCTGACCCAGGAGCACCCACTGCAGCCATTCAGTGCACGCTATTTCGACAAGGGCACTGGATTGTTCAGCTTCGCCCATGAATGGCAATTGTTGCATCGCCAGAACAGCGACGAGCAGTCGCCTGAACTAGCACTCGCGCCGTATGTCAGTGATGAGCCGCTGACGCTGACCCAGTTGCAGGACTTTGTTCGTCACCCCGTACGGCATTTCTTCAGTCAGCGCCTGAAGGTATTCTTCGAAGCCCTGCAGGCGCCTACGCCAGACGAAGAGCCCTTCGTACTCGATGCCTTGCAGCGCTATAGCGCCAGCGAAAGCTTGCTGGTCGCCGCGCTGAGCGACCCTGAAAACGCCGAATATGCCCTGCAAGCCCAGGCTCGCCGGCTGCAAGCCTGCGGATTGCTGCCTCTGGCGGGCTTCGGTGAAATGTTGCAGACCGAACTGATCCAGCCATTGCCCGATCTGCTGCAACGCCATGGTCAACTACTGCGGCGCTGGCCTACGGTGGTGGAGGGAGCACTGCCCATTCAGTTCGAGCATGCCAACCAGCGTCTGGAGGGCTGGCTGGGCCGGGTTTATCAAGCTGACGACCACAGCCTCTTGAGTATCACCACCGTGCCCAACACCATCGGCGCGGGGCGCAACAACCTCAAGTGGCATCGGCTGATCGCCAGTTGGGTGATGCACCTGGCCGCCTGCGCTGTGGGTTATCCCCTGCACAGCGCTCTGTTGGCCAGTGACATCACCCTGCTGCTCGGGCCTTTGCCACAGGCGCAGGCGCGCGAACGCTTGGGGGAATTGCTGATCGCCCGCCAGGCGGGGATGAACGCGCCACTGCCAGTTGCCGCCAAGACCGCCTTCGCCTGGCTGGGGCAGCAAGACCCAGACAAAGCCCTGGCGGCCGCTACCCGTGCCTACGAGGGCGATGGCCGCAGCAGTTTCGGCGAACGCAGCGAAAGTGTTGCTCTGGCACGGCAGTTTTCCGACTTCGCTGCACTGAGCGCCGACGAGACCTTTGAAGGCTGGTGTGAAACCTTGTACCGCCCTCTGTTCAGCGCAGCCTGGCAGGCCCAGGGCAACCCGGAGCGTGAAGCATGACCCAGGCTCGTCCTTTGGCACTGAGTTTTCCTCTGCATGGCAGCCAGCTCATCGAGGCGAGCGCCGGTACGGGCAAGACGTTCACCATTTCCGCACTGTACTTGCGCCTGATCCTTGGCCACGGTGGAACACACGGCTTCGGTCGTGAGCTGCTACCGCCGCAGATTCTTGTGGTGACCTTCACCGATGCCGCGACCAAAGAGCTGCGCGAGCGGATCCGCGCCCGTCTGGCCGAGGCCGCACGCTACTTCCGCGGCGAACTGGAGCACGCAGACCCATTGCTGCAACAACTGCGCAGCGACTATGCCCAAGAGCAATGGCCGCGCTGCGCCAACCGCCTGGAAGTGGCGGTGCAGTGGATGGATGAAGCCGCGGTCTCGACCATCCATGGCTGGTGCCAGCGCATGCTCCGCGAGCATGCCTTCGATAGCGGTAGCCTGTTCACCCAAAGCCTTGAAACAGACCACAGCGAGCTGCTTGGCCAGGTCATGCGCGATTACTGGCGGCGCTATTGCTACGGCATGCGCGGGGAAGCGCTCGAGTGGGTACGCGGACACTGGGGTAGCCCGGATGCGCTGTTGCCGCGCATCCGCCCCCTGTTTGGCCGCGTGCGTGCGTTGCCCGACGACATTGCGCCGCAAGCATTGATCGATCAAGCGCTGCAGCAGCGCGGCGAGCAGTTGCGGCAACTCAAGGGGCCATGGGCGAAGTGGGCGGATGAGCTGCAGCAAATCTGCCACGACGCTGTGGCGGCCAAACAGGTCGATGGACGCAAGCTGCAAGCGCGCTACTTCGAGCCGTGGTTCGACAAGCTGCGTGGCTGGGCCAGTGACGCGCATGTGGTGGAACTGGACCTGGGCACCGGGTTCAGTCGCCTGACCCCGGAAGGGCTGGCCGAAATCTGGAAAGCGGGCCAACCGCCGGAGCATCCAGCCCTGCATGCCATGCTCAACCTGCAACAGCAGTTACAGGCTCTGCCAAGCCCCGATGCGCCCCTGCTGGAGCATGCCGCGGCCTGGGTAGCCGCGCGCTTCGAGGTGGAAAAACGCCGCCGAGCCGAAATGGGTTTCGACGACATGCTGCTGCGGCTTCAGCATGCCCTAGGCATGGAGTCGGGCGAACGTCTGGCGGCGCTGATCCGCGAGCAGTTTCCGGTGGCCTTGATCGACGAGTTCCAAGACACCGACCCGGTGCAGTACGGCATTTTCGAAAGCATTTACCGTATCGGTGAGAACAACCCGGAAACTGGCCTGTTCATGATTGGTGACCCCAAGCAGGCGATCTACGCCTTCCGCGGTGCCGACATCTACACCTACCTGTCGGCCCGCCGTGCCACCGCCGGCCGCCTGCACAGCCTGGACACCAACTATCGCTCCAGCCAGGGCATGGTCGCGGCAGTCAATCAAGTGTTTCTGCAAGCTGAGGCTCGCCCCCAAGGCAAGGGTGCCTTCCTGTTTCGCGAAGCTGACGACAATCCGCTGCCATTCGTCGAAGTTCGTGCCAAGGGGCGCAGCGAGCAGCTGTTGCTCGATGGCCAGGCCTGCGCTGCGCTGCAATGCTGGCAACTGCAGAGCGACGAGCCGGTTTCCAGCACGTTCTACCGCCAGCAACTGGCTGCCAGCTGCGCCAGCCATATCGTGGCCGTATTGAACGGTGGGCAGCGCGGTGTCTCTGGCTTCAGCGACGAAAACGGCGAGCTGCGCCCGTGTCAGCCCTCGGATATCGCCATCTTGGTGCGCGATGGCCATGAAGCGCAATTGGTGCGCCGCGAACTTGCCGCCCGCGACGTGCGCAGCGTGTACCTTTCCGATAAGGATTCGGTGTTCGCCGCCCAAGAGGCCCATGATTTGCTGGCCTGGCTCAAGGCCTGTGCCGAGCCGGACTCCGAGCGTCTGCTCAAGGCTGCACTGGCCAGCCTGACCCTGGGCCTTTCGCTGGCTGAACTCGACCAGCTCAACCAGGATGAGCGTGTCTGGGAAGGCTGGGTCATGCGTTTTCGTCGCTACCGCGAGCTCTGGCAGCGCCAGGGCGTGCTGCCGATGTTGCGCCACTTGCTGCACGAATTCGAACTGCCTCGCACCCTGATTGGCCGCACGGACGGTGAACGTGTATTGACCAACTTGCTGCATCTGGCTGAGCTGTTGCAACAAGCGGCGGCCGAGCTCGATGGTGAACAGGCGCTGATTCGCCATCTGGCAGAACACCTGGCCAACTCCGGCCAAGCCGGGGAAGAACAGATTCTGCGCCTGGAAAGCGACGAGCAGTTGGTCAAGGTGGTAACCATCCACAAGTCCAAAGGCTTGGAATACCCGTTGGTGTACCTGCCGTTCATCTGCACCAGCAAACCGGTGGACGGCAGCCGTCTGCCGCTGGCCTGGCACGATAACCAAGGCCATGTGCAACTGACATTGACACCCGATGCAGCGCAGATCGCGCTGGCCGACGAGGAGCGTCTGGCCGAAGATCTGCGTCTGCTCTATGTGGCCCTGACGCGCGCTCAGCACGCCTGCTGGCTGGGCGTGGCCGACCTCAAGCGTGGCAACCAGAAGAGCTCGCAGCTGCACCGCTCGGCGCTTGGCTATTTGCTTGGCGGGGGCCAGGCACTGCCTGGCTCGCAACTGCTGGGTACGTGGCTTCAGAGCCTGCAGGCAGATTGCCTGGAGATTGCCTGCCCGGCCTTGCCGCAAGCCACTGATGAGCGGTATCAGGCCTCGCAGATCGAGCGGGAACTGCTACCTGCTCGAAAGCCCCGCCGAGCCGCTGCCGAGCATTGGTGGATCGCCTCCTACAGCGCCCTGCGCCTGGGGGAGCAGACCCTTGGCGCGGATAGCTCGCAAGCCCAGCAACTGCTCGATGACGAGGTGCCTGATAGCCAGCAGATCGTTCGCGAGGTGCCTGCCGACGGTGGTGACATCCATCGCTTCCCCCGTGGCCCCAACCCCGGTACGTTTCTCCATGGGTTGCTGGAGTGGGCAGGCCGTGAAGGCTTCAGTGACGTCGCAAATGATCCGCAGCTCATCGAGCGTACCGTCGGCCAACGCTGCAACCGGCGAGACTGGACCGGGTGGATCCCCACCCTCAGCCAATGGTTGCACCAGTTACTGAACGAGCCGTTGCCAGCTGGCGCCGCGCCGATGACCCTGGCGCGCTTGCAGCAGTATCAGATCGAGATGGAGTTCTGGTTCGCCAGCCACAACGTCAATGCCGAGCAACTCGACCGCCTGGTAGCCCGGTATACCCATACAGGCTGTGCACGCCCCGCAGCGCAACCGACTTTGCTCAATGGCATGTTCAAGGGTTTTATCGACTTGGCGTATGAACTCGACGGGCGCTACTTCGTCGCGGACTACAAGTCCAACTGGCTGGGGCCGGACATCGCAGCCTACGACAGCCAGGCCATGGAGAAAGCCATTCTCGAACACCGCTACGACCTGCAGTACGTGCTTTATTTGCTGGCCCTGCATCGCCAATTGCGCGCACGCTTGCCAGATTACGACTACGACCGCCATGTGGGCGGTGCCTTGTTCATCTTCCTGCGCGGAGCCAGCAGTAGTGGCCATGGCGTGTACTTCGCCAGGCCGCCACGGGAGCTGATCGAGGCCCTCGACGCGCTGTTCCGTGGCGTCCACGCGCCCGAACAGCAGGACCTGTTTGCCGGAGCCGCGCCATGAGCCGTACCCTCGACGATCTCTTGCCTACGCCGCTGCGCGCCGAGCATCTGCTGGCGCTGGCGCCCCAGCGTAACAGTACCGACTTGTTGCAGCTGCTTGATCGCTGGGTAGAGCGTGGCTGGTTGCGGGCGCTCGATCGAGCGTTCGTCAGCTTTCTCGAAGAGCGCGCGCCTGGCAGTGACCCGCTGCTGCTGCTGGCGGCCGCGTTGGCCAGCCACCAGCTAGGCCATGGGCACGTCTGCCTCGACTTGCAACAGACCCTCGCCGAGCCTGATTTCGCGCTGTCACTGCCGCCTGAAGGCGATGCCCTGACCGGCCCGTTGCTGCTGCCCTCGCAGCTATTGGCCGACCTGGACTTGCGTACTTGGCTGCAGCGCATCGCCGCCAGCACCCTGGTGGCTGATGGTGACGCCCCAGGTCAGCAGGCGCGGCCACTGGTGCTCAGCGGGCAGCGCCTGTACCTGCGCCGCTACTGGAGCTACGAGCGGCAGATTGACCAGACCTTGCGCCTACGCTTGAGCCAGAGCGAAGCGGCCCCAGCCGACTTGCCTGCACGCTTGGCTCAGCTGTTCGACGATGGCGCTCTGCCGGGGCAGGTGGACTGGCAGAAACTGGCCTGCGCCTTGGCCACCCGCGCAGGTTTCAGCATCATCACCGGCGGCCCTGGGACCGGCAAAACCACCACCGTCGTGCGCCTGCTGGCGCTGTTGCAGGCACCTGCGGTGGAGCAGGGCAGGCCGCTGCGCATTCGCCTGGCCGCCCCAACCGGTAAGGCGGCCGCACGCCTGACCGAGTCGATCGGCCAGCAGGTCGAGCGTTTGCAGGTCACTGCCCAGGTGCGTGGGCATATCCCAACCGACGTCAGCACTGTGCATCGCTTGCTCGGCAGCCGCCCAGGTTCGCGGCATTTCCGCCATCACGCGGGTAATCCGCTGCCGTTGGATGTGTTGGTGGTCGACGAAGCGTCGATGATCGATCTGGAAATGATGGCCAACTTGCTACAAGCGCTGCCACCCAAAGCGCGTTTGATTCTGCTGGGCGACAAAGACCAGTTAGCCTCGGTCGAAGCCGGCGCCGTGCTGGGTGACCTGTGCCGTGACGCCGAAGAGGGCCGCTATTCGCCTGCCACCCAAGCCTGGCTGGAGCTAATCGGTGGCCAGTCACTGGCCGCCAGCGGCCTTGAACAGGGTGATGCACAGCGCAACCCGCTGGCCCAGCAAGTGGTGATGCTGCGGTTCTCGCGGCGCTTTGGTGAGGGCAGCGGTATTGGCCAATTGGCCCGCCTGGTCAACCGTCAACAGGCTCAGGCGGCGCGGGATGTGTTGAGCATGCCGCCTGCGGATGTGTTTGGGCTGGCGCTGCGCAACGAGCAGGACAAGGCCTTGGACCGCTTGATCCTGGACGGCCTTGACCGCGGCAGCGAGGGGCCTCAAGGCTACCGGAGCTACCTGCGCACCATTGGCCGCCATCGGCCCGCACCTGGTACGGCTTTCGACGATCCACGCTGGGAGCAGTGGGCCGCCAACGTGCTGCATAGCTTCGAAGATTTCCAGCTGCTGTGCGCTGTGCGCAAGGGCCCCTGGGGTGTCGAAGGCCTCAATGAGCGTGTGGCGCGGGTGCTGCACAATGCCGGGCTTATCGATAACCAGCAGTTGTGGTACGAGGGCCGACCCGTGCTGGTGACCCGTAATGATTACGGCCTGGGGCTGATGAACGGTGATATCGGCATCGCACTGCGCTTGCCGGATGAACAAGGCCAAGCGCTTTTGCGGGTGGCTTTCCCACGCAACGACGGCGGTACGGGGGTACGCTTCGTGCTGCCTAGCCGGCTGAACGAGGTCGAAACCGTATACGCCATGACCGTGCACAAGTCCCAGGGCTCAGAGTTCAGCCATACCGCGCTGGTGTTGCCGGACGCACTGAACCCGGTGCTGACCAAGGAGCTGGTGTATACCGGCATCACCCGTGCCAAGCACTGCTTCAGCTTGGTCGAGCCACGGCAGGGTGTTTTCGAGGAGGCCGTGCTACGTAAGGTTCGGCGTATTTCCGGGCTGATGCTCGAACAGGTGTAGCCTGGGCCCAAAGGCGGCACACGGCCGCTCCTCCAGATAGCCAGCGTTGTGCTATCGTTGCGCCGATATCAAACACGATTTTGAGAGATCTCTCACATGACAGGCGCCAGGGAGTGGTTGATGGGCTGTGCGCTTACGCTGCATCTGCTCACCTTGTCGCTTATGGCTAGCCCCGCCCAGGCGGAGCAAGCGGCCACCTCAGTGCAGGCCCTACATCGTGCCAAGGCGGTGACGCAGGTGGTGCTGGGCATTCTCAGCTACGCTCGTTGGCCTTCAGCACCTGTGCCTCTGCGCCTGTGCCTGGTCGGGCCCACCGAATATGCCGACGATTTGATCAAAGGCAATCTGCAAAACAACGGTCAGCCGTTGCAAGTAAGGCGCCTACTGGCCAACGATCCACAGCTGGCCCAAGCCTGTGACGCGGTTTACATCGGCAAGCTCGACGATACCGATCGTAATCGCCTGTTCCACGTGCTCAGCGGCCGCCCGGTGGTTAGCATCAGCGAGGCCGACGACCCTTGCACCGTGGGTAGCCTGTTCTGCCTGCGGGTCAGCGATCAGCAGGTGGCATTCGAGGTCAACCTGGACTCCGTGGCTCGCTCCGGCGTACGCATCCACCCCAGTGTGTTGCAGCTTTCACGGCGCCGTGGGGTAATGCCATGAAGCCTGCAGCCATGAAGGCCGGCAACCGGCAGGCCGTTCGCCCGACCCTGCGCTCGGTGCTTGGCCGTGGGCACCTGAGCGTTGCCCTGTTGGCGGTGGGCTTGGCCGGTATCTCGCTGACGCTGTTGGGGGTGCTCGCCCTGCGCGTATATGCCAACCACAACCTGCACCTGATAGCCCGCTCGATCAACTACACCGTCGAAGCCGCCGTGGTATTCGATGACAGCGTGGCAGCCAACGAAGCGTTGGAGCTGATTGCCAAAACCGAAGAAGTGGCCGATGCCAAGGTGTTCAACAAAGACGGTGAGCAACTGGCGCATTGGCAGCGCAGTGATGAAGGGGTGCTTGGGCATCTGGAAGTGCGTGTGGCAACGGCTTTGTTGGGTGAGCCGATCAGCCTGCCGATCATGCATCAGCAGCAGAGGGTCGGGCATACCGAAATCACTGGCCAGGGCCGCAGCCTGTTGCTGTTCCTGCTCAGCGGTCTGGGCGGGATCTTGTTCTGCACGATCCTCAGTGCTTTCGTCGCCTTGCACTTCTCGCGGCGCCTGCTCGGCGACATCGTTCGCCCGCTGCGCGGGCTTGCCAGCGTAGCCCATGCCGCTCGTCGAGAGCGTAGTTTCGACCGACGAGTGCCGGAAGCCCCCATTGCCGAGCTCAACGAATTGGGGGCTGACTTCAATGCCCTGCTCGATGAGCTGGAGATATGGCACAGCCATCTGCAGAACGAGAATGCCACCCTGGCGCACCAGGCCAGCCACGACAGCCTGACGGGCCTGCCCAATCGCGCGTTCTTCGAGGGCCGCCTGAGTCGTAGCCTGCGTAACGCTGTACGCCAGCAGGATCATCTGGCCTTGCTGTTTCTCGACAGTGACCACTTCAAGCAGATCAACGACACCCTCGGGCATGCCGCAGGTGATGAAGTACTGATCAATATTGCCGACCGAGTGCGTGCACAATTGCGCGAGCATGACCTGGTAGCACGCCTGGGTGGGGACGAGTTCGCCGTATTGTTGGCCCCGCTTCATACTCGCGAGGACGCCGAGCGTATCGCCGACAAGATCATCGCCAGCATGCAGTTGCCGATGCAGCTTGAGGGTGGACAACGCCTCACGACCTCGCTAAGTGTGGGCGTCGCGTTTTACCCGGACGATGGCAGCGACGCTGCCTCTCTGTTCAATGCCGCAGACGCGGCGATGTACCAGGCCAAGCGCAAGCGCCGTGGCCAGTGGCAAGCGGCTCGGAAGGAACAGCCCGCCGTCGATTTCAGAAACAGGAGTTGAACCGTGATTCAGTGTTTTCGTTTTCCCTTCATCATGCTGGTGCTGGCCTTGCTGGCGCTCACTGGTTGCCAGAGCGCACCGCCCAAAGGATTGAGCGCCGAGCAGATCGCCGTCCTGCAGCGCGAAGGCTTTACGCCGACCGAAGAGGGCTGGGCGTTCGATCTGTCGGGCAAGGTGCTGTTCGGCAGTGATCTGGACAGCCTCAACGCTGCGAGTCAGGCCATTGTCGAGCGCATCGGCAAAGCGTTGCTGAGTGTGGGCATTCAAGGCGTGCGGATAGACGGCCATGCCGATGCTTCGGGCAAGGCTGCGTACAACCAGCAGCTATCCGAACGGCGTGCGCAGAGTGTGGCCCAAGCATTGGTCGGTGTGGGCATGCCGGCCCAGAATATCCAGACCCGCGGCCTGGGCAGCACGCAGCCGGTAGCCGACAACCGGACCCGCGCCGGACGTACGGAGAACCGGCGGGTATCGATCGTGGTGGCATCATACTAGCCCCAAGGGCTGCCAAGCAGCCCATCAAACCTAGGCAAACTGCATGTCTCGGGTTTCACCCATCAACAAACGTGCATTCGCTTCGGTCACACCGCGGATGTAGTCCCATAGCAGAGTTATGCGCTTCAACTTGCGCAAATCCTCGCGGCAGTACATCCAGAACTGCCGCGTCACTTCGATCTGCTCTGGTAACACCGCCACCAGCCGCTCATCCTGGGCCGCCAAAAAGCAGGGTAGGATCGCCAACCCTCGGCCCTGCAGCGCCGCCGTGTACTGGGCAATGACGCTGGTGCTGCGCAAATGGGCATTGGCGCTGGGGATCAGGTTGGCCAAGTAGAGCAACTGCGAGCTGAAGGCCAGGTCGTCCACGTAGCTAATGAACGGGTGGTCGATTAGGTCGCCCATCTGGCGGATGGGCGCATGGTTGTTCAGGTAGTCCTGGGTCGCATACAGCCGCAGCCGGTAATCGCATAACTTGCAGCATACATAGGGGCCATGCTCGGGCCGCTCCAGGGCGATGACGATGTCCGCCTCGCGCTTGGACAGGCTGATGAAGTGCGGCAGCGGTAGAATATCCACCGAAATTGCCGGGTACGCATCGACGAAATGGCTCAGTTGTGGGGTCACGAAAAAGCTGCCAAAACCTTCGGTGCAGCCCATCCGTACATGCCCCGACAGTGCCACCCCCGAGCCTGAAACCTGCTCGCAGGCCATATGTAACGTGCTTTCGATCGATTCGGCGTAGCCCAACAGCCGTTGCCCCTCGGCGGTCAGGACGAAACCGCTGGTGCGGGACTTTTCGAACAATAGCGTGCCCAACGCCCCCTCCAGCGACGTGATGCGCCGGGACACCGTGGTGTAGTCGACAGCCAGGCGTTTGGCGGCAGCGCTGGCTTTGCGAGTGCGCGCCACTTCGAGAAAAAACTTTAGGTCGTCCCAGTTCAGCGAACCAAGGGATGTCAGGTCTTTTTGCATGTTGATCCGGTTTTTTTGTGCGTTCTTGTTGGATGTTTGCACATCTATACTCGAAAAAAGCCCTGCGGCGCCATCCCGTGTTTGCGTGGCGCTGGCAATCGCGTCCTGACAATAATTCCAAGGAGAACGCAGATGAATGCACCGCAATCCCCCGACAAGACCAAGGTCGAGCAGGTCAAGCTGTTGATCGACGGCCAGTGGGTCGAGTCGAAGACCAGCGAATGGCGGGATATCGTCAACCCCGCCACCCAAGAGGTGCTGGCGCGGGTACCGTTTGCCACCGTCGAAGAAGTGGATGCCGCCGTGGCTGCAGGCCAGCGTGCCTTCAAGGCGTGGCGTGACACGCCGATTGGTGCGCGTATGCGCATTATGCTCAAGTTGCAGGCGTTGATCCGCGAACACACCAAACGTATCGCCCAGGTGCTTAGCGCCGAGCAGGGCAAGACCTTGGCTGACGCCGAGGGCGATATTTTCCGTGGCCTTGAGGTTGTCGAGCATGCGGCTTCCATCGGCACTTTGCAGATGGGCGAATTCGCCGAGAACGTAGCCGGTGGCGTGGACACCTACACCCTGCGTCAGCCGATCGGCGTATGCGCGGGCATCACCCCGTTCAACTTCCCGGCGATGATCCCGCTGTGGATGTTCCCGATGGCCATCGTGTGCGGGAACACATTCGTCCTCAAACCTTCCGAACAAGACCCGCTTTCGACCATGCTGCTGGTGGAGCTGGCGCTGGAAGCCGGTGTGCCGGCGGGCGTGCTCAATGTGGTACATGGCGGCAAGCAAGTAGTCGATGCGATCTGCACGCACCAAGACATCAAGGCGATCTCTTTCGTGGGTTCAACCGAAGTTGGTACCCACGTGTACAACCTGGCCAGCCAGCACGGCAAACGTGTGCAGTCGATGATGGGCGCCAAGAACCACGCCGTGGTGCTGCCTGATGCTAACCGCACACAAACCGTCAACGCCTTGGTCGGCGCCGCGTTCGGTGCTGCCGGGCAGCGCTGCATGGCCACCTCGGTGGCGGTGCTGGTCGGTAAGGCGCGTGAATGGCTGCCCGATATCAAGGAAGCGGCGAGCAAACTCAAAGTCAACGCCGGTTGTGAGCCAGGCACCGACGTGGGCCCGGTGGTCTCCAAGCGCGCCAAGGAGCGTGTACTGGGCTTGATCGAGAGCGGTATCCAGGAGGGCGCCAAACTCGAACTCGACGGCCGTGGCGTAAAGGTGCCGGGTTACGAGAACGGCAACTTCGTCGGCCCAACCTTGTTCTCTGGGGTGAAGACCGACATGCAGGTGTACACCCAGGAAATTTTCGGCCCAGTACTGGTCACCTTGGAAGTCGACACACTCGATGAGGCCATCGCCCTGGTCAACGCCAACCCCTTCGGCAATGGCACCGGCCTGTTCACCCAAAGCGGTGCCGCGGCGCGCAAATTCCAGAGCGAAATCGATGTCGGCCAAGTGGGGATCAATATTCCGATCCCGGTGCCGGTGCCTTTCTTCAGTTTCACCGGTTCCCGTGGCTCAAAGCTTGGCGACCTCGGCCCGTACGGCAAGCAAGTGGTGCAGTTCTACACTCAGACCAAGACCGTCACCGCCCGTTGGTTCGATGACGACAGCGTCAATGACGGTGTGAACACCACCATCAGCCTGCGCTAAGGAGAACGCCATGCATATCGCATTCATCGGCCTGGGCAACATGGGCGCGCCCATGGCCCGCAATTTGATCAAGGCGGGGCACCAACTGCATCTGTTCGACCTGAACAAAGCTGTGTTGGCCGAACTTGCCGAGCTGGGCGCGCAGGTCAGCGCCTCGCCACGGGATGCGGCGGCCGGCAGTGAGATGGTGATCACCATGCTGCCAGCCGCCGCCCATGTGCGCAGTGTCTATCTGGACGAGGAGACTGGCATTTTGGCCGGTATCCGCCCTGGTACTGCGACCGTGGACTGCAGCACCATCGACCCGCAGACTGCCCGCGAGGTGTCCAAGGCCGCTGCGGCCAAAGGTGTAGACCTGGGCGATGCACCCGTTTCCGGCGGTACCGGCGGCGCAGCGGCGGGCACGCTGACCTTCATGGTCGGCGCCAGCGCCGAGTTGTTCGCGACACTGCAGCCGGTGCTGGAGCAGATGGGCCGAAACATCGTGCACTGCGGTGAGGTAGGCACCGGGCAGATTGCCAAGATCTGCAACAACCTGCTGCTGGGCATCTCGATGATCGGTGTGTCGGAGGCCATGGCCCTGGGCAATGCACTGGGCATCGATACCCAGGTGCTAGCGGGGATCATCAACAGTTCCACTGGGCGTTGCTGGAGCTCCGATACCTACAACCCGTGGCCAGGCATCATCGACACGGCGCCTGCGTCGCGGGGCTATACCGGTGGGTTTGGCGCCGAACTGATGCTCAAGGACCTGGGGCTTGCCACCGAGGCCGCTCGCCAGGCGCACCAACCGGTAATCCTCGGGGCCTTGGCTCAGCAGCTGTACCAGGCTATGAGCCTGCGTGGAGACGGCGGCAAGGATTTCTCGGCAATCGTTGAGGGCTACCGCAGGAAGGATTGACGAGCGAAGACTTCATCGCGGGGTTGGTTGCCTTCCCTCTGTAACTGCGCACCAGAGGGGAGGGGGCCGTCCTGCGATGTTTTGATGCCATAGCCCGTCGAATTTATGCATGTTGCAATGGATCGCTCAATTAAATTGAGGCTTAAGGTAGTGGGAAATCATAAGGCATGTAAAAAGCGTCATTTCTATCGCCCATAGAGTTATAAGTAAGTTCTTCGCATTTTTAGGGAATGATGCAATGTCTTCTTGTGCTACTAATTTCCTTTTTGTGAAAACTGAAGGCATTATGAGTACTGTTGAGATTGCTCCAGTACGCATGAGCTTTCCTAATAGTCCGGCTTGCTCGTACGTTGCTTTGTTTTTTTCTATGTATTGGCTGTTAGGGAATAGAGATTCATAATACTCAGTGCGTCGAGCGGCAATAATGCACTGAATTATCATTGTGATGATGATCAGGTTTATGATGATTGCCGCAGGTATTCCTTCATCCATAAAGCTCACCTCGAAAGCGCTCTGTACAGAAACTCACCATAGACTTCACCTTGGCCCTCTCCAACTTTCCCTCCAATCGTGGCTCCAGCACCACCGATCAGTGCTGCACAGACCAGTCCACCCGTGCCTGCCGTTGTCAAGCCGATCGCGGCACATAGACCAGGGGCCAACACAGTACCAGCCGCATACCCGCCAAGGCTTCCGCCTGCTAGTCCCCCAATTAATGCGCCGCCTTGAACATACTTAGCCTTTTCGCAATCCGCTTCACGCCCGAGCGTGCAGGCCTTGTGGATTTCAAGTCCTGTTCCTGCGACTTCGAGAGCCACCCCCACGTAGGTGCCTTGCTTTATCACGCTGGCTGCCTTCGCTACGCCCGCAACTTTATTGGCATATCCCGCAATTTCACCTGTATGTAAATAGCTCTTTGTGGATATCCCCAACGTCCTTTTAATAGAGCGTTTATTTCTCAGGCCCGAACCGTAAGCAGCCAATTTGTTCAACTGCTCATCCAGGTTGACGAACAAGGCCGCACGCTGTGCATAGAACTGATCGCGAGCCGCGATGGCCCCTGACCCGAGATGCCGTTGATGCAGCTTTTCGATATCCATCAAAGTGGCCTCGATAGCTTTCAGGTGTTTGCTCCACCCTTCACTGACAACGCCAGCGCCCATGGACGCATGCGCGATCAAGCTTTTCAGCGTCTCGAAATTATCGACGAAAAAATTGTCCACCCCTTGGCCATTGCGCATCAGCCCAATGTGCACGATTGTCGCCTGCCTCATCATCCAGGCCTCCTGGCTGGTGCAGGAGGCCGTGGTGGGATCGCCGATAATGATAAGTTCGCCGCTACGGACCACGGTATTGGCTATGTGTGAATTCAGCACGTCGAACTTCTCCAGGGAATGACCAGTCAGCGCCAGGTCGGATTTCAGCCTGTGGTAGTTCTGCAGTTTGAGATTGAGGTACGCGCGGGCTTCGGACATGGCGGTACCCTCACGCGTATTTCTTGTTGCCGATGCGGTCCCAGCCCCCGGCGATATTACCGCCGCCACTGCCGTCATGGCGGCGCTGCCGGGTGTAAGTGGTCTTGATCCGGCCGTAATTGAGCTGCACCACTTCTACTGGCACCCCCGTGTCCACGCTCTGCGAATACTCCGCGATGATCACCTCTTCAAGGATGATCTCAAAGTACCTGAGTTTTTCACCGCCAGCCCGGCATAGGGCAAGCTTCACCTCTTTCAGATGCTGGCCCGTGCAACTGGCTTCTAACAGTTTGCAACTAGCACTGTCGAGGTACTTGGTGAAAGTGAAGTTTGTGACGGAGGTCCGGCCGGATGTTGCGCCACCTGCAGAACTTGCAGTGGCAGATGTACTTTGGCTGATGCCAAAGTCGTACCCCAGCACTTCAATCCACTCACTGTATTTTTCGTCCAGGGCCTCTCCTGGGATATTGTCGATCTGAATATAGGCGTCGCAAGCCATCCTTATCTCTCCTTGACATTATTTTGACCAGGGATGTTGCCCGCTGACTTGGGCGGTCAATGCAGGCTAGATCTGGGTGCGTGCGAGGGCAATAGGATAAGGGGCGGCATGAAGCAATTCAGAAAGGGACTACAAGCAGAGTGATTTAAGCTGAGGGTTCGTGTCAAACGATGTTGAAGAGCTTAAGCGCAGCATTGTCTTGCCATTTTTGCTGTTGATGTTAAATACAGTGATGGCCCTGCAGTAAGTTTAGTGATTTCCACAGGGCCTGCATTACTCTGGCAAAAAATCAGGCAAAGACGAAGTACTTGCGCACGGTCTCGACCACTTCCCAGGTGCCTTTCATCCCCGGTTCGATCACGAACACATCACCCGCTCTCAGGTGCTTGGGCTCTTCGCCTTCCGGGGTGATGATGCAGTAGCCATCGAGGAAGTGGCAGAACTCCCACTTCTCGTAGTTGACCTCGAATTTGCCCGGGGTGCAGATCCAGGTACCCATGATCTTGCTGCCGTCAGCCGACAGGTAGGCGTTGAGGTTGACGGTGTGTGGGTCGCCGCCGATGCGCTTCCACTTGGTGGCGTCCACGACCGGCGTCGGGCAGGTTTCGCGCAGGACGGTGATGAAATCGGACATGGCACAACTCCTGGTGACTGGCTGAATGACTGGTCACCATAGGCCCTATGGCCGACCCGCAGTTGCCTGGGCTCGACGCCCAGCTGCCTGCCCGCGCTATGCAGCGCAAACCCTGTAGGTACATCCGCGAGTGCGCCAGTGCAGGCACCGATGAACGATCAGGCCTGCATCAATCGCTCGACCAACCCTGCCGTATACCCTGGTAACCCGGCGAAATCTCGCGCGCATAACAGTAACCGCCGCTTGGCCCAGTCCTCTCGCAGCGCAACCCAATTCATCGGCAGTACCCCCTGCCAGCGCTTAACCGATGCCAGCGGCACCACGCCAATGCCGGCGCCACCGGCGACCATGCGAATTACCCCGTCGAACCCTTCGGCCCGCACCCGTACCTGCATGCGCCGGCCTTCGCGCAGCGCCTGTTCTTCCAAATACAACGCCAAGGCACTGTTGGCCCCCAGCCCAACATGACCATGGGCAAGGGAGTCGACGAAGCTCGGTGCAGGCGCTTCGCTGAGGGGGTGGCCCGGCGGTGTCACCAACACCAGCGGATCATCACGAAATGGCAAGGTCTGCAGATGCGCGCTGGGGGCTGCGGTAGAAATGACGCCCAGATCAGCCATGCCCTGGGTGATCGACTGCACGATACGCAGGCTCGGCAGCTCTTGCACGTCGATGCCGAGCCCTGGGTTGTCGGCAAGGTAGCTGGCCAGCAGCTCTGGCAGGTACTCGGTCAAGGCAGCGGTGTTGCACAGCAGCCGCACCTGGCCTTGCTGGCCCCCGGCATATTGGGCCAGGTCGAACTGCAGGCGCTCGACCTGTTGGGCGATCTGCCGTGCATGTTGCAACAGCGCCTGCCCGGCGGACGTGGGCTGAACGCCACGGCGGTTGCGCTCAAGCAAAGCGGTGCCGAGCGAGGCTTCCATGGCACGGATGCGGGCACTGGCCGCTGGCAGCGACAGATGGCTGCGGCAGGCGCCGGCGGTGATGTTGCCGCACTCGACGGTATGCTGGAAAAGCCGAAGGTCGATCAGGTCGAAATGCATCTGCCTCTGTCCTGGCGAGAGTCTGGCTGAGTATATGGCAGATTTTCAGTTCCACCGCTGCGCTTCATCATGGCGGCCATGAAGACTTTGCTTGCTTTCTATCAGCACATAGGCCCGGCGTTGACGCTGCTGGTGGTCAGCACCTTCCTGCTGGCCGGTGCCGTCAAAGGTGTGATTGGCCTGGGCCTGCCGACCATCGCCATGGGCCTGCTAGGGCTGGCTATGTCACCGGCGCAGGCTGCAGCGCTGTTGATCGTTCCATCTACGCTCACCAACCTCTGGCAGCTCGCTACCGGCGGGCATCTGCGAGTGCTGTTGCGCAGGCTAGGGCCGATGCTGGTGATGATTTTCGTCGGTACATTGCTCGGCAGTGCCTGGGTGGGTATCAACAGCGGGCCATGGGCGGTGCATGCGCTGGGCGCGGCGCTGGTGGTTTATGCCCTGTACGGGTTGGCAGGCCCTGCCTTGCGCGTGGCGCCGGAGCGGGAAGGGTGGCTGGGCTCGATTTGCGGGTTGGTGACAGGCCTAGTCACTGCGGCCACGGGCGTATTCGTGATGCCGGCGGTGCCTTACTTGCAGAGCCTGGGCCTGAGCCGCGACGAGATGATTCAGGCGTTGGGCCTGTCATTCACGGTTTCGACCCTCGCTCTGGCCGCTGGCCTGGCCGGGCAGGATGCCTTGGGTGGGCAAGCGCTGGGGGCTTCGCTGCTGATGCTGGCGCCGGCGCTGCTAGGCATGTTTGCCGGTCAGTGGCTGCGCCAACGCATCAGTGCGGCGCTGTTCAAGTATTGCTTCTTCATCGGCCTGGCCGCGCTGGGCGGCCATTTGCTGCTCAACGGTTAGCGGACGAGGGGCTGAGCATCACGATCGGCTGGATGTCGAAATCGCGCTCAAGGTAGTCCATCCGCTTTTCGAAGAATTCGACCATGTGCGGCAGGGCCGAGTGTACGTCCAGCGCCGCCTTGTCGGCCCACACCTCATAGAACACGAACAGGCTAGGGTCTTGCTGGTCGCGCAACATGTGGTATTCGATGCAGCCAGGCTCCTGGCGGCTTGGCTCGACGTAGGCGCGGAACAGGGTTTCGAAGGCTTCGGCCATTTCCGGGCGGGTCTTGGCCTTGAGGATGAACGCGTGCTGCTCGCTCATGGATCGGTGCTCCCAAGTAATTGATGTATCCATTCTACGGCAACAATAGCCATTGCATTGTTGACTTGAGATCAATTGTATTTTGCCGCGCGCCTGCTGTATCCCGCGCTCGCGGGCCATTAATGTGCCGGTCATTCCTTTATGACCCGAGGCCCAGCATGAAAAATATCTTACTGCTCAACGGCGGCAAACAGTTCGCCCACTCCGACGGCCGTCTCAATCAGACCCTGCACGACGCCGCGCTGGCCCACCTGGACAGTGCCGGTTTCGATGTACAGCAGACGTTCATCGACGGTGGCTATGACGTCCAGGCCGAAGTGCAAAAATTCCTCTGGGCCGATGTGATCATCTACCAGATGCCGGGCTGGTGGATGGGCGCGCCGTGGATCGTGAAAAAGTACATCGACGAAGTTTTCACCGCCGGCCACGGTAGCCTTTATGCCAACGACGGTCGTACCCGTTCCGACCACTCGCAAAAGTACGGTAGCGGTGGTTTGCTGCAGGGCAAGCAGTACATGCTGTCGCTGACCTGGAATGCGCCGCAGCAGGCATTCGACGACCCTAGCGATTTCTTCGAAGGCAAAGGTGTGGATGCGGTGTACTTCCCGTTCCACAAGGCCAACCAGTTCCTGGGCATGACGGGCCTTGCGACCTTCCTGGCGGTGGATGTGATGAAGCGCCCGGATGTACCGGCAGCGTTGGCGGCGTATGAAGCGCATCTGGACAACGTGTTCGGCAAGGCTATCTAATCCCTGCATGGTTCACCTACAGGCGCTCAAGTGAAGACCCGCTCAGAAGAACTTCAGGTATTCGTCGCTGTGATCGACTGCGGTTCGATCTCCGCTGCTGCTGAGCAGATGGGCCAGACCCCGTCTGCCGTCAGCCGCACGTTATCGCGCCTTGAGGCCAAGCTCGGCACCACCCTGGTCAACCGCACCACACGGCGGATGGACCTCACCGAAGAGGGCCGCTTCTTCCTCGAGCGTTCGCGCCGGGTACTGGAGCAGATGGACGAGATGGAAGAGCGCCTGTCGATGCATCACCAGACTCCCTCAGGGCGGCTGCGCATCAACGCTGCTGCACCGTTCATGCTGCATGCCATCCTGCCCTGGATCGGTGAGTTTCGTCGCCAGTACCCCGGCATCGAACTGGAACTGAACACCGACGACCTGATTATCGACCTGCTGGAGCAGCGTACCGACGTGGCCATCCGTATCGGTGAACTGGCTGACTCCAGCCTGCATGCGCGCTCGCTTGGCTGCAGCCCTGTGCAGGTATTGGCAAGCCCTGACTACTTGCAGCGGCATGGCACCCCAAAGACCGTCGAGGATCTGAGCAACCATTGCCTGCTGGGCTTCAGCCAACCAGAGACGCTCAACCAGTGGCCCTTGCGTCATGCCCAAGGTGATCGGTGGAGCATCCGCCCGGCCTTGCTCGCCTCCAGCGGCGAAACCTTGCGCCAGCTTGCACTGGACGGGCAAGGGATCGTCGCCTTGTCGCACTTCATGACCCATGAAGACATCCGCACTGGCCGCCTCAAGGTACTGCTCAGCGAGGCCAGCAATGGCTATCGCCAACCGATCCACGCGGTGTATTACCGCAATACGCAGTTGGCCCTGCGTATCCAGTGCTTCCTGGACTTCATTCAGCGCAAGTTGGCGATGTACGCCTGCTGAGTTGCCTGAACGCGACATATCCTGCCCGAAGGCGGCGAAACTTCCTGCGCCCGATTGCACAGTTCGAGCGCTTCGGCCTTACTGAGTGCTCGACAAAAACAACACCAAGGAAGTGTCATGCGTATTGTCCCGTTTCAGTACTTGGCTCTGGCAGCCGCGATCCTGAGCTGTTCCTCTACTTATGCCGCTACCCTGGAAGGCGGTGCGGTTGCTGCGCCCGATCAATATGGCGCACAGGTAGCCGCCGACATTCTCAAGAAAGGTGGCAACGCGGTGGATGCAGCCGTGGCCACTGCCTTCACGCTGGCGGTGACCTACCCCGAAGCAGGTAACATCGGTGGTGGCGGTTTCATGACCCTGTTCGTCGACGGCAAACCTTACTTCCTCGACTACCGCGAAGTGGCGCCCAAGGCAGCCACGCGCAATATGTACCTGGATGACAAAGGCGAGGTTATCGAGAACCTGAGCCTGGTGGGCGCGCGCGCAGCGGGTGTGCCCGGTACGGTGATGGGGCTGTGGGAGGCTCACCACAAGTTCGGCAAGTTGCCTTGGAGCGAGCTGCTGACGCCGGCCATCGGCTATGCGAAGAATGGTTTCAAGGTTGCAGAAAAGCAGTACCAGTACCGCAACGATGCCCAAGGCATGTTCAAGACGGCGACCAACTTCAACGATTATTTCGGCAACATGAAAGTTGGGGAGTTGTTCAAGCAGCCGGAGATGGCCCAGACCTTGGAACGCATCGCCGATAAAGGCGTGAGTGAGTTCTACCAAGGCAAGACCGCTGACCTGCTGGTGGCACAGATGCAGGCTGACAAGGGCCTGATCACCAAACAAGACCTCATGGACTACAAGGCCGTATGGCGCGACCCGATCGCCATCAGCTGGCGCGGCAATGTGGTCTACACAGCCCCTCCGCCCAGCTCGGGCGGGGTAGCGTTGGCACAGTTGCTGGGCATCAAGGAAGACCGAGCGGCAGACTTCAAAGGCGTGGCGCACAACTCTGCGCAGTACATTCACCTGCTAGCGGAGATCGAGAAGCGGGTATTCGCCGACCGTGCCGACTATCTCGGCGACCCGGCCTTCAGTAAAGTCCCAGTGAACCAACTGGTGGCTAAGGACTATCTGGCCAAGCGCGCTGCACAGGTCAACCCCAAAGCCATCTCTGCGACTGACGAGGTCAAGCCCGGTTTGGAGCCGCACCAAACCACGCATTTCTCGATCGTCGACAAGCAGGGCAACGCTGTCAGCAATACCTATACCCTCAACCTCGATTACGGCAGTGGCGTAGTGGTCAAAGGCGCGGGCTTCCTGCTCAACGACGAAATGGACGACTTCAGCGCCAAGCCTGGGGCTGCCAACGCTTTTGGCGTCGTGGGCGGTGACGCCAACGCCATTGCGCCGGGCAAACGCATGCTCTCGTCGATGAGCCCAAGCCTGATGACCCGTGACGGCAAGGTTGAGCTGGTGATCGGCACCCCAGGGGGCTCACGCATCTTCACCTCTATCTTCCAGGTCATGAACAACCTGTACGACTATGGCATGCCGCTGCAAAAGGCCGTGGCGGCGCAGCGTGTGCACCATCAATTGCTGCCCAAGGACACCATCTATTTCGACAGCTATGCACCGCTGACCGGCGCAGTAGCTGATGAGCTGAAGAAGATGGGTTATGTGCTGGAGGATCAGGGCTGGGAGATGGGGGACATCCAGGCCATTCGGGTCAACGGGGCGCAGCTTGAAACGGCCTCGGACCCGCGTGGGCGTGGGGTGGGGATGATCGTCAAGTAACGCTGGGTGAGCTGTTTTGATGCTTTCGCGGGTAACCCCGCGAAAGCGATCTGAAGGTCAGACGCGGAACTGGCTGACCAGCATCTGCAAGTGACCACCCAGGCGCGCCAGCTCGACGCTGGACGCTGCTGTCTCATCACTGGCCGCCGCAGTCTGTTCCGACACATCCCGCACATTGAGGATGCTGCGGCTGATTTCCTCGGCCACGGCGCTCTGCTGCTCGGCCGCCGCGGCAATCTGCTGGTTCATCGACTGGATGCTCGACACAGTGCTGGTGATGTTCTCCAGCGATGCCCCAGCTTTGCGCGCCAGTTCCACGCTGCTGTCGGTCAGTGTCCGGCTGCCCTGCATGGCATTGGCCACTTGCTGGGTACCATGCTGCAGGCCAGCGACCAACTCTTCGATCTCTTCGGTGGACTTTTGCGTGCGCTGCGCTAGGCCGCGCACTTCGTCGGCCACTACTGCGAACCCGCGGCCGGCCTCACCGGCACGAGCGGCTTCGATCGCGGCGTTGAGCGCCAGCAGGTTGGTCTGCTCGGCGACCGACTTGATCACATCCATCACGCTGCCGATCTTCTGGCTTTCCTGCTGCAGCAGGTTCATGGCCTCGGTGGAACGGTGCACTTCCTCAGCCAGGCGTTCGATCTGGCTGATGGCCTCACCTACCACACGGTCACCAGCACGGGCCTCGCCATCGGCACCGGTGGCCGCCTGCGAGGCTTGCTCTGCGTTGCGCGCCACTTCCTGAACGGTGGCGGCCATTTCATGCATGGCGGTGGCGACCTGGTCGGTTTCGACCTTCTGGCTGTTGGCGCCGGCGCTGGTCTGTTCGGTCACCGCCGACAGCTCTTCGGCGGCACTGGCGATCTGAGTGACGCCGTCGCGGATGCCACTGATCAGCTCGCGCAGGGTTGTGCCCATGCGCGCGATGCCTTGTTGCAGGGCTCCCAGCTCGTCACGGCGAGTGACTCGCAGTTCATGGGTCAGGTCGCCACCGGCAATGCGCTCCACAGCTTGCAGGGTATCGCGCAACGGGCGGGTGATCTGCCGGGTGATGACCACTGCAGCAATTACCCCCGCCAACAATGCCAGCAGCGTGGCGATGATCTGCAGGCTGCGTGCCTGTGCGCTTTCGGCGTCGCGGCGCTCAAGCTGGATTTGGTACAGCGCGTCACTGCGCTTGACGATGTCGGCGCCCTGAACCGTCATTTCCGCACGGGCCACCGTGATCGCTGCGACCGCATCACGGAACTGGCGCACGGCATCGCGGTACGCCAACACGGCCTGTTCGAACTGCTGCACACGAGCCCCTTCGGCGGGCAGCTGAAGCTTGAGCGTCTCGATGTTGGCCAGCGAGCCTTCCAACTGCCGCAGGGCGGCTTGCTCGTTGCTGGCCGTGTTCTCGGCGATGTAGCCACGCACATCGATGCGCACCTGCAGCAATTGCTGGCGCGCCTTGCTGATCAGCTGATACTGAGCCAGGCGTACGCTGTCCGCTTCGGGGCGCGACATCACCTCTTGGCTCAGGGCATCCATGGCCTCATCGGCCCGGGTTGCCGACACATCCATGGCCTTGCGGGCCGCCAGCGAGCTGTCGTAGCCGGCGCGCATCTTGCTCAGCGATACCTTGTACTCGCTGATGGTCTGCCCCAGCGCCTTGAGGAGTTCGACGTTGGCTGGGCTTGTGAAGGTGGTTGCCAGGTAGGCCTGCTGTTTGCTGAATACATCCAGTTTGGCTTGGGTGTTGGCAGCAGCAGCATCATCGCCGTTGGCGATCATGTATTGCAGGCGCGCTACGCGCAGGTCGGTCAGGTCCTTGTTGAGCTGGCCGATGTCGCCCATCCAGTTGCTGCGGTCGATCAGGCTGCCCAGGCTGGTCCAGCCGGTCAAGGCCAGTAGGCCGGTAAGAACCAGCACCAGGCCAAAGCCTAGGCCGAGTTTAAGGTTGACGCTGATATTGGCAAACCAGCTATTCATGCACGCTCTCCAGAAAATTCATACGCTCACTTGATCTTCGATCGCAGGGCGTTGTTGTTCTGGGGCCTGCTGAATCGTGCAGGGGTTATCGGCACGCGGAGGGTAAAGCTGAATCGCTTTTTCAGTTGATTTCGAGTCGGGGCCGACAGGCGGCGGCCCCAGCTCTTAGAGGTTGCGTGCGCTGAAAGTATCGCAGCTGTTGACATCGCCCTGTGCGAACCCGGTTTTGAACCAACGCACGCGCTGCGCCGAGGTGCCATGGGTGAACGAGTCGGGCACCACGCGGCCCTGGCCCTGCTGTTGCAGCCGATCATCGCCAATGGCATTGGCGGCGTTGAGGGCCTCGTCGACATCCCCGGGTTCGAGCCAGTTCAGCCGCTTCTGGGCCTGGTACGCCCACACCCCAGCCAGGCAGTCTGCCTGCAATTCCTGGCGCACCAGCAAGCCGTTGTCACCCTCCATGCGTTGGCCGCTGCGCCGCGCAGCATCGACTTTGGCCGAGACGCCCAAGAGGGTTTGCACATGGTGGCCGATCTCGTGTGCGATGACGTAGGCCTGAGCAAAATCACCGGCTGCAGCGAAGCGAGTCTCCATTTCACGGAAGAACGACATGTCCAGGTATACCCGTTGGTCCGCTGGACAGTAGAACGGCCCGACGGCTGCTGAAGCAAAGCCGCAGGCAGAATTGACCTGCCCGCTGAACAGAACCAGCTTAGGGTCGCGGTATTGTTTGCCGGCCTGAGCGAACAAGGCTTTCCAAGTGTCCTCGGTGTCACCCAGGATCGAGGCGACGAATTGCGCCTGCTCGTCATTGGCAGGCGGCGCTTTGCCACCGGCCCCGCTAGGTGCGGCCTGGTGCTGCTGTTGCTCCATTTGCCCTGTGAGCTGGCCAAGAATCTGCAGCGGGTCCTGGCCGGTCAGCCAGCCGATGCCGACGATCAACAGTATCGCCCCCAGCCCCAAACCTTTGCCGCCGCCAAAGCGCATACCGCCGCCGCCACCGCCTTCGCCCCGAGCATCGACCACATTGTCGCTGCGCCGGCCTTTTCGCCATTCCATGAAGTGCTCTCCAGAGCTTGAAACATGGGGACAAAGAATAGATCAGTTGGAGCCAAGTCTCTAATGCATAACCATTTGGTTATGTATGGGGTGGCTGATTTCAATATTCATCTGGGCTCACCTATCAGAAACTGCAAGTCCGCCTGCCGTGTACAGGCGTTTTCATAATTCCAAGAGAGGAATCCGGCATGCCCGCCCAGGACAACAGCCGCTTCGTGATCCGTGATCGCAATTGGCACCCAAAGGCACTGACGCCCGACTACAAGACGTCCATCGCCCGCTCGCCGCGCCAGGCACTGGTTAGCATTCCACAGTCGATCAGCGAAACCACCGGCCCGGACTTTTCCCATCTGGGCTTCGGTGCCCACGACCACGACCTGCTGCTGAACTTCAACAATGGCGGCCTGCCGATCGGTGAGCGCATCATCGTTGCCGGCCGTGTGGTCGACCAATATGGCAAGCCGGTTGCCAATACGCTGGTAGAAATGTGGCAGGCCAACGCCGGCGGCCGCTATCGTCACAAGAACGACCGTTACCTGGCCCCATTGGACCCTAACTTTGGTGGCGTCGGTCGCTGCCTGACCGACCGTGATGGCTACTACAGCTTCCGTACCATCAAGCCGGGCCCATACCCATGGCGCAATGGCCCGAACGATTGGCGCCCGGCGCACATTCACTTCGCCATCAGCGGCCCATCGATCGCCACCAAGCTGATCACTCAGTTGTACTTCGAGGGCGATCCGCTGATCCCGATGTGCCCGATCGTCAAGTCGATCGCCAACCCCCAAGCCGTACAGCAGTTGATCGCCAAACTCGACATGAGCAGCGCCAACCCGATGGACTGCCTGGCGTACCGCTTCGACATCGTGCTGCGCGGCCAGCGCAAGACCCACTTCGAAAACTGCTGAGGACCCCGTCATGCCTATCGAACTGCTGCCGGAAACCCCCTCGCAAACCGCCGGCCCTTACGTGCACATCGGCCTGGCCCTGGAAGCGGCTGGCAACCCGACCCGTGATCAGGAAATCTGGAACCAGATGGCCAAGCCCGATGCTGCGGGTGAGCACATTCTGCTGATTGGCCATGTCTACGACGGCAATGGTCACCTGGTGCGCGATTCGTTCCTGGAACTGTGGCAAGCCGACGCCAGCGGCCAATACCAGGATGCTTACAACCTGGAAAACGCCTTCAACAGCTTCGGCCGCACCGCCACCACCTTCGATGCCGGTGAGTGGACCGTACAGACGGTCAAGCCGGGTGTGGTGAACAATGCCGCAGGCGTGCCGATGGCACCGCACATCAACATCAGCCTGTTCGCTCGCGGGATCAACATACACTTGCACACGCGCTTGTACTTCGACGATGAGGCCGAGGCCAACGCCAAGTGCCCAGTGCTCAACCTGATCGAGCAGCCCCAGCGCCGTGAGACGCTGGTGGCCAAGCGTTGCGAGGTAGATGGCAAGACGGCGTATCGCTTCGATATCCGTATTCAGGGAGAAGGGGAGACCGTCTTCTTCGACTTCTGAATGATGGTTGGGGGCCCTGAAGGGCCCTCAACGTTTCATCGGTCAGCGCCGCACCAGCAGCACACCGCTTTCCATGTGGTGGGTATACGGGAACTGGTCGAACAACGCACACCGTTCGATGCGGTGGGTGTCCTGCAACTGCGCGATGTTTGCCGCCAGGGTTTCAGGGTTGCACGAAATGTACAGGATCCTTTCGAAGCGCCGGGTCAGCTCACAGGTATCTGGGTCCATGCCTGCCCGTGGCGGGTCGACGAACACGGTGCCGAAGTCGTAGCTTGCAAGGTCGATCCCTTCCAGGCGGCGGAACGGGCGCACACCATTGAGCGCTTGGGTCAGCTCTTCTGCCGACAGGCGCACCAGCTTCACGTTATCCACAGCGTTTTCGTCAAGGTTGCTCAGTGCGGCATTGACCGACGTCTTGCTGATTTCGGTGGCCAGTACCTGGCGAACGCGAGTGGCCAGCGGCAGAGTGAAGTTGCCGTTGCCGCAATACAGCTCCAGCAGATCATCATCACGCTCGCCCATGGCCTCGAAGGCCCAGCTCAGCATCTTCTGGTTCACCGCGCCGTTAGGCTGGGTGAACGCGCCTTCCGGTTGGCGGTAACTGAACACGCGCCCGGCGACCTCAAGCTGTTCCACCGCATAGTCGCGGCCTATGACCAGGCGCTTGCCCTTGGAGCGGCCGATCAGGCTCACCCCTAGCTCATCGGCCAGCTGGCGAGCGGCTACTTCCCAGGCTTCGTCCAGTGGGCGGTGGTAGCACAGGGTGACCATGGCATCGCCGGCCAGGGTAGTGAGGAACTCGACCTGGAACAGGCGGTTGCTCAGCGCCTCGCTGGCTTGCCAGGCAGCCTTGAGCCTTGGCATCAGTGCGTTGATGCGCTGGCTGGCGATGGGGAAGTCGTCGATCAGGATTGCCTTGTGCTTTTCCCCTGGCGCGAACATCGCGTAGTGGCGCTGGCCGTCCTCGCGCCACAGGCGAAATTCTGCGCGCAGGCGGTAATGCTCGCGGGGCGAGTCGAAAACGGCCGGCTCCGGTGCGCCGAACGGCGCCAGCAACTCACGCAGTCGGGCGACTTTGCCCTGGAGCTGGGTGTCGTAGACGGTGGGATCGAAGGCAGCACTCATGCGTTGAACCAGCCCAGCTTGATGACGAACAGGATGGAGAGGATCACCAGGGCTGGATTCAGGTCGCGGTGGCGGCCAGAGATCAGCTTCACGGCAGTCCAGGCGATGAAGCCGAAAGCGATGCCGTTGGCGATCGAATAGGTCAGCGGCATGGCCAGGGCGGTCACTACCACCGGGGCGGCCTCGGTGACGTCGTCCCAGTTGATCTCCGCCAGGCCCGAGGCCATCAGCACGGCAACGAACAGCAGCGCTGGGGCCGTGGCGAAGGCCGGTACGCTACCGGCCAGCGGGGCGAAGAACAGCGCCAGCAGGAACAGAATGGCGACCACGATGGCGGTAAGGCCAGTGCGGCCCCCAGCGCTCACACCAGCAGCGGATTCGATGTAGCTGGTGGTGGTCGAGGTGCCCAGCAGGGACCCGGCCATGGCGGCGGTGCTGTCGGCGATCAGGGCACGGCCCATCTTCGGCATGTGGCCGTCCTTGCCCATCAGGCCGGCACGCTTGGCCACGCCGATCAAGGTTCCGGAGTTGTCGAACAGGTCGACGAACAAGAAGGCAAAGATCACGCTCACCAGGCCCACGTCCAGGGCGCCCTTGATGTCCAGCTGCAGGAAGGTCGGCGCCAGTGAGGGCGGCATCGAAACCACGCCGCCGAACGGCGTTACACCCATCAAGATCGCGGCGATGGTCACGGCCAGAATGCCGATCAACACCGCACCACGCACTTTCAGCGACTCAAGGCCGACGATCAGGAAAAAGCCCAGAGTCGCCAGAATGGGTGCCGGCTGCTTGAGGTCGCCCAGGCCAACCAGGGTTGCCGGGTTATCGACGACGATGCCCGCATTGTGCAGGGCAATGAGCGCCAGAAACAGCCCGATACCTGCGGCGATCGCTGAGCGCAGGGGCAGTGGAATGCTGTTAACGATCCACTCGCGTATGCGAAAAATCGACAACAGGAAGAACATCACCGCCGAGAGAAACACCGCCCCCAGTGCCACCTGCCAGGTGTGGCCCATGTGCAGCACCACGGTGTAGGTGAAGAATGCGTTCAGGCCCATGCCCGGCGCCAGAGCGATCGGGTAGTTGGCGATCAGCCCCATGGTGGTCGAGCCGATGGCGGCCGCCAGGCACGTGGCGACGAAGATCGCGCCTTTGTCCATGCCGGTCTCGCCGAGGATGCTCGGGTTGACGAACAGGATGTAGGCCATGGCCAGGAAGGTGGTGACGCCCGCAAGAATCTCGGTGCGCACGTTGGTGTTGTGTGCTCTTAGTTGAAACAGCCTTTCCAGCATGCCCGCTCCCAGGGCGCCCTAGCGCCGTGAATGTATCGACCCCATCAGCAAAGCACAGACCGTAGCCGATGCCGTGGTTTTGTGTGGGGCGCAAAAAAGCCGCGCATCATACCAGCATGCTCGGCAAGGGCCTATGGCCGTTGGGGAATGGATCATCTGTAGCCGGGCACGCTCAATCGCTGTGCAAGCGATCGCGGTTGGCCAGGGTCGGGAACAACCTTATCCACACCCCGGTCACCACCAAGGTGCCCACGCCCCCCAGTACCACCGCTGGCACGGTGCCGAACCAGTGCGCCGTTACCCCGGACTCGAACTCACCCAACTGGTTGGATGCACCGATAAACAGGCCATTGACTGCGCTTACCCGCCCGCGCATCTCGTCCGGCGTCTCCAACTGCACGAAGGCGCCACGGATGACCATGCTGATCATGTCTGCAGCGCCCAGAACCACCAGCACCGCCAGCGAGAACCAGAACGAGGTCGATAGGCCAAAGGCGATGGTTGCTACGCCGAATACCCCAACGGCGGTAAACATGGTGCGGCCCACCTTGCGCTCCACTGGAAAGCGCGCCAGCCACAGCGACATCAGCAGTGCCCCCACCGCTGGCGCCGAGCGCAGCAGGCCCAGGCCCCACGGGCCAGTCAGCAGGATGTCCTTGGCGAATACTGGCAGCAGTGCGGTGGCGCCACCGAGCAGCACGGCGAACAGATCCAGCGAAATGGCGCCGAGGATGTCAGGCCGGCTGCGGATGAAACGGATGCCCGCCAGGAGTGACTCGATGCTGGCGCGCCCACGCTGAGGCACCTGCTGGCGCGAATTCAGGGTCAACATCAACAGGCAGGCAACGGCGTACAGGGCAACGGTAGGGCCATATACCCAGATGCTGCCGAATGCATACAAAAAGCCGCCCACGGCCGGGGCGACGATGGTCGCTGCCTGGGTCGCCGAGGCCGAGGCAGCCACTGCCCGTGGAAACAACCCTGGCGGCACGACATTGGGCAGCAATGCCTGGGTCGCCGGCATCTCGAACGAGCGGGTGGCACCGAGCAGGAACGCCAGGGCGAAAATCAGTTCACGGCTGACGTTGTCTGTAGCACTGCCCACGGCCAATGCCAGAGCGATCAGCCCCTGCAAACTCTGGCATAGCGCCGCGACCCTACGTCGGTCGTAACGATCGGCTACGTGCCCGGTATGCAGCATGAACAGCACTCGTGGCGCGAACTCCACCAGGCCGACGAGCCCAAGGTCGAGCACATTGCCAGTGAGCTGGTAGAGGTGCCAGCCGATGGCCACCGTGAGCATTTGAAAGCCACTAGCCGTGAACACGCGAGCCAGCCAGAAGGCGATGAAAGGGCGGTGATGACGCAACAACTGCGGCGCTGAATCGGGCATCGGCAACCTGTCGGGCTCGGCGTAGTGGGGGGAGCGCAGCGTATCATCTGATTGTAACAAGCAGTTACTGTTTGCCGTGATCGGCATGTTTCCAGGCTTTGAGGAAGAGGGTGAGGCAACCGGCCACGCGGCAAACCACCGCACCGCCATGCGCGCTATTGAGGGCTATGCTTTGTAACGAAGGTTGACCTGGATCAATCGTTCCAGATGCAACCAAAGGCCTTCGGGCCGCAATCCCTACGATCGAACCGAACAAATTCAACTTACCGCACTCGACAACCGTAGGGGCAGTGGGCGATAGGGCCACGAGCCTGCACGCCGGATCACCTGAAGAGGAAGCACCATGTTCGGAATAGAGGCGTTAGAACTCGCCCGAATGCAGTTTGCCTTTACCGTGTCGTTCCACATTCTGTTCCCGGCCATCACCATCGGCCTTGCCAGCTACCTGGCGGTTCTCGAAGGCTTGTGGTTGCGGACCAACAACCAGGTCTACCGAGACCTCTATCATTTCTGGTCGAAGATCTTCGCCGTCAACTTTGGCATGGGCGTGGTATCCGGCCTGGTGATGGCTTATCAGTTCGGCACCAACTGGAGCCGCTTCTCCGACTTTGCCGGTGCTGTCACCGGCCCACTGCTGACCTACGAAGTGCTGACCGCTTTCTTCCTGGAGGCGGGCTTCCTTGGTGTGATGCTGTTCGGCTGGAACCGCGTCGGTCGGGGCCTGCACTTCTTTTCCACGGTCATGGTGGCGCTGGGTACGCTGGTATCGACCTTCTGGATCCTGGCCTCCAACAGCTGGATGCAGACGCCGCAAGGCCACGAGATCATCGATGGCCGGGTGGTGCCAGTGGACTGGCTCGCAGTGGTATTCAACCCATCGTTCCCTTATCGGCTGATGCATATGGCCACCGCCGCGTTCGTTTCCACCGCCTTCTTCGTCGGTGCTTCAGCGGCATGGCACCTGTTACGTGGGCGTGACAACCCGGCGCTGCGCAAGATGCTGTCGATGGCCATGTGGATGGCCTTGGTGGTTGCACCCATCCAGGCAGTGATCGGTGACTTCCATGGCCTGAATACCCTCAAGCACCAGCCGGTGAAGATCGCCGCCATCGAAGGCCATTGGGAGAATGTGCCTGGTGAGCCGACCCCACTGATCTTGTTCGGCATCCCGGACATGAAAGCCGAAACCACTCACTTCAAGCTTGAAATACCGGCGTTGGGCAGCTTGATTCTGACCCACAGCCTGGACAAGCAAGTACCGGCGATGAAGGAGTTCGCGCCTGAGGATCGGCCCAATTCGACCATCGTGTTCTGGTCGTTCCGGGTGATGGTAGGCCTTGGCTTGCTGATGATCGTCGTCGGCCTGTGGAGCCTGTGGCTGCGCAAGCGCGGCACGCTCTATACCTCCCGGCCGTTCCTGTACGTGGCACTGTGGATGGGGCCATCTGGGTTGATTGCGTTGCTGGCAGGCTGGTTCACCACCGAGATCGGTCGCCAACCGTGGGTGGTCTATGGGCTGCTGCGTACCGCCGATGGGGTTTCGAACCACAGTTATGCACAGCTTGGCTTCACTTTGATTGCCTTCGTGGTGGTGTATTTCGCGCTCTTCGGTACAGGCCTGGGCTATATGATGCGCCTGGTGCGTAAAGGCCCGCGCACTGGCGAAGGTGACGAGCAGAACCCCGGTGGCCCTGGCACCAAACGCACGCCGGCACGGCCTTTGTCTGCCGCCGATGATGGCCACGAGGCCAATACTGCCAGCCTGAGCAAGGGGAACTGAGCCATGGGTATCGACCTTCCGCTGATCTGGGCCGTGATCATCATCTTCGGGGTGATGATGTACGTGGTGATGGACGGCTTCGACCTGGGTATCGGCATGCTCTTTCCCTTCGTCAAGGGCGAGCAGGACCGCGATGTAATGATGAATACCGTCGCCCCCGTCTGGGACGGCAACGAAACCTGGTTGGTGCTGGGCGGCGCCGGGTTGTTCGGCGCCTTCCCGATGGCCTACGCGGTGGTGCTCGAAGCGCTGTACCTGCCGTTGATACTGATGCTGATCGGGTTGATTTTCCGCGGCGTGGCCTTCGAGTTCCGGTTCAAGGCCACCGACGAAAAACGTCATATCTGGGACAAGGCGTTCATCGGCGGGTCCCTGGTAGCCACCTTCTTCCAGGGCGTGGCACTGGGGGCCTTTCTCGAAGGGTTCAAGGTGGTCGACCGGCATTTTGCCGGGGGGACGCTGGACTGGCTAACGCCGTTCAGCCTGTTCTGTGGCCTTGGCCTGATCGTCGCCTATACGCTGCTGGGCTGCACCTGGCTGATCATGAAGACCGAGGGTGATCTGCACCTGCGCATGACCTACCTCGCCCGGCCACTGGCACTGGTGCTGCTGGCGGTGATCGGTATCGTCAGCCTGTGGACGCCAATGGCTTATCCGCAGATCGCCGATCGCTGGTTCAGCATGCCCAACCTGCTGTGGTTCATGCCGGTGCCATTGCTGGTGCTGGTGACGTTCTACGGCCTGCTCAAGGCGGTGGCGCGCAAAGCTCATTACACGCCGTTCCTGCTGACTCTGGTACTGATTTTCCTCGGCTACAGTGGCCTGGGTATCAGCTTGTGGCCGCACATCATCCCGCCTTCGATCAGTATCTGGGATGCTGCCGCACCGCCGCAGAGTCAGAGCTTCATGCTGGTAGGTACCTTGTTCATCCTGCCGTTCATTCTGATGTACACCTTCTGGAGTTATTACGTGTTCCGCGGCAAGGTGTCACACGCAGACGGCTACCACTAGAGGGGCCCATGATGAGCGGTAAACATGGCTTGCAAGAGAAAAAGCCGTTGTGGCAGCGGTTGGGTTGGCTGGTGCTGATCTGGGCGCTGAGCGTGGCCGCGTTAGGCCTGGCGGCCTGGGTGATGCGGCTGTTCATGGCCGCAGCCGGGCTTACCACGCATTGACAGCCCAAGTGCGCGTGGCACCCTTTTCGCAGCACGAGGCCGCTAGTACAGCGAGCCTCGGTTGCGTTATTTGCGGGCTTTGAGAATCACGAATTTCGGGGTGGCTGCAACCTGTTCCACACCTCGGAACAGCCGCGCCAGCTTGCTGTGATAGCCCAAGTGGCGGTTGCCGACGATGTACAACGCACCGCCCACCACCAGCGCCTCGCGCGCCTGCTGGAACATGCGCCAGGCCAGGAAGTCGCCCACCACCTGTTGTTGATGGAATGGTGGATTGCACAGCACAACATCCAGCGACTGCTTTTCCACCCCGGCCAGGCCGTCTGCCGGCAACACCGTGACCGGTCGTTGACCCAACGCCGCTTGCCAGTTCTCCTGCGCCGATTGCACCGCCATGTACGACTCGTCCACTAAGGTGAACTGCGCGTCCGGGTTGGCCAAGGCGCAGGAGATGGCCAGCACACCATTACCGCAGCCCAGGTCAGCCACGCGGGCATTACCAAGGTTACGCGGCAAGTGCGGCAGGAAAGCGCGGGTGCCGATGTCCAGGCCCTCGCGGCAGAACACGTTGGCATGGTTGAGCAGTTCCAGTGCCGGCGCGTCGAGCAGATAGCGAGTTGGGTAGGGTGATTTGGCCACTGGGCGGTCAGCGACCGTGGCGGTCAACAAGCGGGCCTTTTTCTGCGCCAGCGACGCCTGTACCGGCCCGATATACTTTTCCATCAGGTCACCAGCGGCGCGCGGCAGGTGCTTGATCATCGCGCCAGCCATTACCTGGGCATCAGGGGCCAGATGGCCCTGCAAACGGATCAATTGTTCTTCGAGCAGCGCCAGGGTCTTGGGCACCCGCACCAGCACCCTATCGAACGGGCCTTGCCATTGTGCGCTGGCTGGCACGAACGGCACGCTGTCGAAAGCCTTGCCATTATTGGCAAGGTTCTTCTCCAGCGCCATGCGGGCCAGGTGCGAGTCGCCACTGCTGACCACTGTCAGTTGCCCGGCCAGGCTAGCTGCCAGTGCGCCGAAGCTGTCGTTGAGTACCAGCAACCGGCTGCTAGCCTGCAGGTTCTGTGCATGCAGCTGCTCGAGCAGGTACTGATCGGCGGCATCGAAGGCCTGCAACGGGTCATTGGCTTGGTCCGGCTGGCGGATCAGGTCGAGTTCGGCGTAGGGGGTGGTGAACAGGGGCATGGCGTCTGGCTCAGCTACGAATCTGCCCACGGCGGTTCGCCGTGAGCTTTGCTGCGCGATTCTACAGAGGTTTGACTGCAGCCGCAGGCCCGGCTATTGATCGATCAGGCCGCGCATCATGGCGATGGCGATGGCGCCGGCCTTGTTGGCCGCGTTGGTCTTGGTGATGACGCTGCGAATGTGAAAGTTCACCGTGCTTTGCGACAGGGAAAGGATACAGGCTACATCGGCGGCAGTTTTGCCGGCTGCCGACCACTTCAGCACCTCGATTTCGCGCTCGCTCATCTTCAGCGGCGCACTGAGCTTGGCCAGGTGGTACTCGCTGATGATGGCATGCAGGGTATGGCACAACCACTGCACCTTGCCCGCCTTGTCGTACAGCTCGCTGATGCTGACTTCACCCAGCGGCCGGCAGACGCTCAGCTGGCTTTCATTGTGCTGTGGGTCGTGCACCGACTGTGTCCAACCGTGTCGCAGTCCATAGCACAGGCGAGCTCTCGAAAATGGGGCACCTCGCGGTAGAGGTCGTCGGTCCAGATGACCGGCATGGTCGAGCTATGGCTCTGGGTTGCAGCGGCGTCCTGTTTGTAGAAGTCGTCGCGCTGACAGCATTCGATCCAGTCCGCAGGGTAATTGCTATAGAGGTAGATCCGGGGGGATTGTGCAGCGAGTTGAATACGAACCCTGAGGCCTATGAACTCCATGCCCATGTCCTGAGTCAGGTGCACCGCAAGGTCAAACACCTTGTGAGGGGTACTTTCGCTGACCAGCCTGTGTAAATGTTCATGGTTCCATTGAAGCATCATTGCTTCTCCCTTGGATCCTGTCCCGGTGTTGACACATGAAAAGATTGTAGGAAAAGACTCAGCAGCGCGTTAGGCTTTTTTCTATACTCACGGGCTGGTTTCATGAAAAAACCGACGAATGCCAATCGGTAGCCCTACACTCCAGCGGTTTTTATTGGCGCCGCTTTGCGCGACACTGGGCGCATGCTATCGATGGAGCCCGCAATGACCGCCAGTGCCGACAAGTTTACCCACCAGACCCTGCTGAACGTTCAGCCGCTGACGCCGAACCTGTTCAGCCTGCGGGTAACGCGTGATCCAGGGTTTCGCTTTCGCGCCGGCCAGTTCGCCCGCCTCGGGGTGACCAAAGCCGATGGCAGCGTGGTCTGGCGTGCCTATTCGATGGTCAGTGCCCCCCATGACGAATACCTGGACTTCTTCTCCATCGTGGTGCCGGGCGGGGAGTTCACCAGCGAACTGAGCCGCCTGGGCGAGGGCGACACGCTGATGATCGACCGTCAGGCGTTCGGCTACCTGACGCTCGACCGCTTTGTCGGCGGTCGCGACCTGTGGCTGCTGGCAACCGGTACCGGTATTGCGCCGTTCATGTCCATCCTGCAGGACTTCGAGGCCTGGGAGCGCTTCGACAACATCAAGCTGGTGTACTCGGTGCGCGAAGCCAATGAGCTGGCATACGTTGAAGAAATTGCCGGGCTCGAGCAGCGTGATTACCTGGCGGAATTCGCTGGCAAACTGCAGTTCATTCCGGTGGTCACCCGCGAGCAGCACCCTGGCGCGTTGAATGCGCGCATCACTACGCTGATCGAGAGCGGTGAGTTGGAAAAGGCAGCGGGGCTCGCGTTTTCTCCAGAGCATTCGCGCATCATGCTGTGCGGCAACCCCGAGATGATCGACGAGACGCGCAAGGTGCTCAAGGCGCGTGACCTGCAACTGAGCTTGAGCCGGCGGCCAGGGCAGGTGGCGGTGGAAAACTACTGGTGAGATTCAGGGGCCGCAGCGCGGCCCCCGCTGTTTTCAGGGCAGGCGGTTCTGGTTCTGCGCCTTGAGCAAGTCGCGGATTTCGCTCAGCAGGGTTTCCTGCGGCGTGGGCGCCGGCGGTGCGCTGGGGGCTACGGCTTCTTCGCGCTTGAGACGGTTGATCACCTTCACGCCCATGAAGATCGCAAAGGCGACGATCAGGAAGTCGATCACGGTCTGGATGAACTTACCGTAGGCCAGCACCACAGCTGGCACGTCACCTTCGGCGGCCTTGAGGGTAATGGCCAGGTCGCTGAAATCGACGCCGCCGATCAGCAGCCCCAGTGGCGGCATGATCACATCCCCAACGAACGAGGAGACGATCTTGCCGAAGGCCGCGCCGATGATGATACCGACCGCCATGTCGACGACATTTCCTTTGACCGCGAAGGCCTTGAACTCACTGAGCATGCCCATGTTTGATTCCTTGTAACAAATGGTGAGGTTAACGCAGTGTAAGCCACTTGATGCCTTCATGCGTTGGCTTCAGGGGTAGTGACTGCGGTTAGAACGAATAGTTTTGTCGCATCCGCAGCCGTTCGAGACACATCACCGTCGGCTATGATGGCGGTTTTTTCCAGGAGACCCTGCCCAATGGCCAAGGCCAAGCGTTTGTATGGCTGCACCGAGTGCGGCGCGACCTTCCCCAAGTGGGCCGGCCAGTGCGCCGACTGCGGGGCCTGGAACACCCTGGTCGAGACCATGATCGAAAGTGGCGGCGCTGCGGCCCCCAGTGGCCGTGCCGGCTGGACCGGGCAACAAGCCCAGATCAAGACCTTGGCTGAAGTCAGCGTCGAAGAAATTCCGCGCTTCACCACCAGCAGCACCGAACTGGACCGGGTACTGGGCGGCGGCCTGGTCGATGGTTCGGTGGTGCTGATTGGCGGTGACCCGGGCATTGGTAAATCGACCATCTTGCTGCAGACGTTATGCAACATTGCGGTGGGCATGCCGGCGTTGTACGTCACCGGTGAAGAGTCGCAGCAGCAGGTGGCCATGCGCTCACGGCGCTTGGGCTTGCCCCAGGACCAGCTCAAGGTGATGACCGAGACCTGCATCGAAACCATCATCGCCACCGCTCGGGTAGAAAAGCCTAGGGTCATGGTGATCGACTCCATCCAGACCATTTTCACCGAGCAGTTGCAGTCCGCCCCCGGCGGGGTGGCTCAGGTGCGTGAAAGCACGGCGCTGCTGGTGCGTTATGCCAAGCAGAGCGGTACGGCGATCTTCCTCGTTGGCCATGTCACCAAGGAAGGTTCGCTGGCCGGGCCGCGGGTGCTCGAGCATATGGTCGATACCGTGCTGTATTTCGAAGGCGAGTCCGACGGCCGCCTGCGCCTGTTGCGGGCGGTCAAGAACCGCTTCGGCGCAGTCAACGAGCTGGGCGTATTCGGCATGACCGACCGCGGCCTGAAAGAGGTGTCGAACCCTTCGGCGATTTTCCTCAATCGCACCCAGGAAGAGGTACCCGGCAGTGTGGTGATGGCCACTTGGGAAGGGACTCGGCCGATGCTGGTAGAGGTGCAGGCCCTGGTCGATGACAGTCACTTGGCCAACCCTCGGCGGGTCACCCTTGGCCTTGACCAGAACAGGTTGGCCATGTTGCTGGCTGTCTTGCATCGCCACGGGGGTATACCCACCCATGACCAGGACGTGTTTCTCAATGTGGTTGGTGGGGTGAAAGTGCTGGAGACGGCTTCGGACCTGGCGTTGCTCGCGGCGGTGATGTCCAGCCTGCGTAACCGGCCTTTGGCCCACGGCCTGCTGGTATTCGGTGAGATTGGTTTGTCTGGGGAGGTCCGGCCCGTGCCCAGTGGCCAGGAGCGCCTGAAAGAAGCGGCCAAGCACGGCTTCAAACGTGCCATCGTGCCCAAGGGCAATGCGCCCAAGGAGCCGCCTGCAGGTTTGCAGGTAATCGCCGTGACCCGGCTGGAACAGGCCCTGGATGCCTTGTTCGAATAAATGAAAAAGGGGCCGACGATGCGCATCGGCCCCCCACCTCAACGCTCAGTCAGCGCTCAATGTTCGGCAACCGCCGTGCGCCTGGGCGCCTGGTTACCGTGCTCGTCCAGCTCCATTACCGGCACTTCGTTGCCATCGGCATCGAACAACTTGCCATCCTTGAAGAAGTCACCATCGCGCAGGCACGAGATGTCCGAATACTGGATGGTGCGTTCGTAGGCAGCGGCGAATACCGACTGATTCTCCGAATTGCCCGTCTTGAAGTGGTTGAACAGCAAGTTCAGCAGGATCGCCATGATTGCCGCCGAGCTGATGCCCGAGTGGAAGATGGTCTCGAACCAGTTGGGGAACTGGTGATAGAAGGTGGGTGCAGCGATCGGGATCATGCCAAAGCCCAGGGAGGCGGCGACGATGATCAGGTTGACGTTGTTCTTGTAGTTGACCTTGGACAGGGTGCGGATACCACTGGCTGCCACGGTGCCGAACAGGACGATGCCAGCGCCACCCAGTACCGGGGTCGGTACCGCCGCGATCACCCGGCCCATCACCGGCAGCAGGCCCAGCACTACCAGGATCACGCCACCGGTGGCGACCACGTAGCGGCTCTTGACGCCGGTCACTGCCACCAGGCCGACGTTCTGGGCGAAGGCGCTTTGGGTGAACGACCCGAAGATCGGCGCCAGAATGCTCGACGCCATGTCGGCACGCAGGCCGTTGCCCAGGCGTTTGGAATCGACCTTGGTGTCGATGATTTCACCCACCGCGAGAATGTCGGCCGAGGTTTCCACCAAGGTCACCATGATCACGATGCACATCGACAGGATCGCCGCGATGTGGAACTCCGGCATGCCGAAGTGGAATGGCGTAGGGAAGGCGAACATCGGGCCTTCGCTGACCTTGCTGAAATCGGTCATGCCCAAGGCCCAGGCGATCAATGTGCCGACTACCATCGCTAGCAGGATCGACAGGCGCGAGATGGTTGCACTGCCCAGCTTGCTCAACACCAGCACGATGGCGAAGGTAAGGCCGGCCAGGCTGATGTTCGCCACGCTGCCGAACTCTGGTGAGGCGCTGTTACCGCCCATCACCCAGCGTGCCGCGACCGGCATCAGGGTCAGGCCGATGGTGGTGATGACGATGCCGGTCACCAGCGGCGGGAAGAACTTGGTAATGCGCGAGAACACTGGGGTGATCAGCAAGCCGATCAGCGATGCCGCCATGACGGCGCCCAGCACGCCTGGCAGCCCACCGCCGCCCTCGCTGCTGAGGATAGCCCCCATTGTGGCCACGCCAGCGAACGATACGCCCTGAACCAGCGGTAACTGGCAGCCGAAGAACGGAATGCCCAGCGTCTGCAGCAGCGTCGCAAGGCCCCCAGCGAACAGCGAGGCGGCGATCAGCATGCCAATTTCCGCACCGTTCAGGCCAGCGGCCTGGCCCAGGATCAGGGGTACCGCAACGATCCCGCCATACATGGTCAGCACATGCTGCAGACCATAGGCCATATTGGCGCCAAGCCCGAGGTATTCATCCTCAGGGCGCTTGGCGGGAGACGTGCTAGGGGACGTAGTCATGGAGCAGGCTCTCTGTTTTTTTGTTGTGGCGCTACTGTAGACAGTTCCCGCAAATGATTGCTACATAAATTGTATACAATATTTTGATCGGAGAGCGAACAGCGGCCCGGCAATGTGTGCATGAAAGCAATGCAGGTCGCGTACCAACTTAGTAAAAGCGGGGCTAGAGGGGTGTGTACAAAAAGCTTGTACCCAGGCAGAAAGCTGTCTGGGTAGACAAGAAACACTGGGTGGGAAGGCTGTTAGCTAGCTAAGAGATTTCATTATTCGATAAGTTCGCGCAGCTCACGCATCATTTCGGTGCTGTCGGCCAGGTTCAGTTCCACAAGACGGTGCAAGTGAGTCATGGATTCGACGTCGATGTACAAACACACGAAGCCTAACCGCCGAGGCTCTTCGTGGCGCAGTTCCACCTGCATCTGTACTCGGTTGTGGGGGTCGAGGTGAATGATGGCGTCGAAGTCCTGAGTGAGGTCGGCATCCCAAGGTTGCGGGCATTCGACCAGCAAGCCTTTGAGCGACAGATCGATCAGTTTCACCGGCCAACGGCGGTCGCCCTGGCGCAGTTCGGTCGGTGCGTCGAAGTCGATGCGCAGAAAACGGCGTCGTTCGTCGTGATGCTGCATGGGCAAGCCCTCCGAGGTGCATGCTGACTATAGGGATCATGTACACAAATCAGGTATCACAATCTGGCCGCAGAGGCTCTAGACCAAAGCAAGTGTGGCAATGCGCGATGACACGCCCTAGACTCGCTAGGCGGTCTTTTCCAATCCACCAGCTGGAAGCAAACCATGAACAACAATAATAGCCTGCTACGCCACATCCCGTGGCTGGCGCTGGCAGTCATAGGAGCCTGCGCGCTGGGTGTGGTTGCCCTGCGCCGCGGCGAGGCGATCAATGCCTTGTGGATCGTGGTCGCTGCTGTGGCCATCTACCTGGTCGCCTACCGGTACTACAGCCTGTTCATCGCCACCAAGGTGATGCAACTGGACCCTCGTCGAGCGACCCCTGCGGTACTCAACAACGATGGTCTTGACTACGTTCCAACCAACAAGCACATCCTTTTCGGTCACCACTTCGCTGCCATCGCTGGCGCCGGTCCACTGGTCGGCCCGGTACTCGCTGCGCAGATGGGCTATCTGCCCGGTACGCTGTGGCTGATCGCTGGTGTGGTGCTGGCCGGTGCGGTGCAGGACTTCATGGTCTTGTTCCTCTCTACCCGCCGCAATGGCCGCTCGCTGGGCGACATGGTGCGCGAGGAAATGGGCCGTATCCCAGGGACCATTGCGCTGTTCGGCTGCTTCCTGATCATGATCATCATCCTGGCGGTGCTGGCGCTGATCGTGGTCAAGGCCCTGGCCGAGAGCCCATGGGGCATGTTCACGGTGATGGCGACCATCCCGATCGCGATGTTCATGGGCGTCTACATGCGCTATATCCGCCCAGGCCGCATTGGCGAAATCTCGATAGTCGGGGTGGTGCTGCTGTTGGCTTCCATCTGGCTGGGTGGGCAGATCGCCGCCGACCCAGTATGGGGCCCGGCGTTCACCTTCACCGGCGTGCAGATCACCTGGATGCTCGTGGGCTACGGCTTCGTCGCTGCCGTGCTGCCGGTTTGGCTGGTGCTGGCACCGCGTGACTATCTGTCGACCTTCCTCAAGATCGGCACCATCATCGCTTTGGCCATCGGCATTCTGGTCACCATGCCCGAGCTGAAGATGCCGGCTCTGACCCAGTTCACCGACGGCACTGGCCCGGTGTGGAAGGGCACGCTGTTCCCGTTCCTGTTCATCACCATCGCGTGTGGCGCGGTATCGGGCTTCCATGCCCTGATCTCCTCGGGCACCACGCCCAAGCTGCTGGATAACGAAGCCAACGCCCGCTACATCGGTTACGGCGGCATGCTGATGGAGTCTTTCGTCGCCATCATGGCCATGGTTGCCGCTTCGGTGATCGAGCCGGGTGTGTACTTCGCCATGAACAGCCCAGCCGCCGTGGTGGGCGCCGACGTCGCTTCGGTGGCGCAAACGGTCAGCAGTTGGGGCTTCATGATCACCCCTGACCAGCTGGAAGCCGTGGCCCGTGATATTGGCGAGCACACCATCCTGGCCCGTGCCGGTGGTGCGCCGACGCTGGCTGTCGGTATCGCGCAGATCTTGCATCAGGTGTTGCCGGGTGAGAACACCATGGCCTTCTGGTACCACTTTGCGATCCTCTTCGAAGCGCTGTTCATCCTCACTGCGGTGGACGCAGGGACCCGTGCCGGGCGCTTCATGCTGCAGGACCTGCTGGGCAGCTTCGTGCCGGCCCTCAAGCGTACCGAATCGTGGGCTGCCAACCTGATCGGCACCGCCGGTTGCGTGGCGTTGTGGGGTTACCTGTTGTACCAGGGCGTGATCGACCCACTGGGCGGTATCAATACCCTGTGGCCGCTGTTCGGTATCTCCAACCAGATGCTGGCCGGTATTGCCCTGATGCTCGGCACCGTCGTGCTGATCAAGATGAAGCGCGAGCGCTACATCTGGGTGACCCTGCTACCGGCAGCCTGGCTGCTGATCTGCACCACCGCCGCGGGCCTGATCAAGCTGTTCGATCCGAACCCGGCTGTGGGCTTCCTGGCCCTGGCCAAGAAGTACAGCACTGCACTGGATGCCGGCCAAGTCTTGGCTCCGGCCAAGGACATCAACCAGATGCAGCATGTGATCTTCAACGCCTACACCAACGCCGGGCTGACCATTCTGTTCCTGGTAGTGGTATTCAGCGTGCTGTTCTTCGCCATCAAAGTCGGCTACGCCGCCCTTGGTCGCAAAGAGCGCACCGACAAAGAAACCCCGTTCCAGGCTCTGCCTGACGCGTAAGAGGGCTGCAGCGATGTTCAACGACCTGGGCCGACTGGGTAAATACCTGGGGCAGGCAGCCCGCCTGATGGTCGGCATGCCCGACTACGACAATTACGTCGAGCATATGCAGGCCAAACACCCGGACAAGCCGGTAATGAGCTACGAGGCGTTCTTCCGCGAGCGCCAGGAAGCCCGTTACGGTGGCAAGTCCGGGCCCAAGTGCTGTTGAACCTGCAACCTGCGTGAACCTGTGGGAGGTCGGGCAACCGGCCTCCCACAATCATTTTCAGCTTCAGGAGATTTTCGCGTGCACACGCCCATTCCCGTCACAGTGCTCACCGGTTTTCTCGGTGCTGGCAAGACCACCCTGCTCAAGCACATGCTAAAGGCCGAGCACGGGCTGAAACTGGCCGTGATCGAAAACGAGTTCAGCGAGGCTGGCATCGATAGCCAGCTGCTAGGCGACGAACCGGTGCAGGTCATGACCCTGGCCAATGGCTGCGTGTGCTGCAGCATCCATGGCGACCTCACCCGCGCCTTGTACCTGCTACTCGAACGCCTGGACACCGGCGAGATCGCCTTCGACCGGCTGGTGATCGAATGCACAGGCCTGGCTGACCCGGCGCCGGTTGCCCAGACCTTTTTCGTCGATGAAGAACTGCGTGAACGTTACCTGCTGGACGGCATCATCACCCTGGTCGATGCTGCCCATGCCGATGTGCACCTGACCCAGAGCATTGCCCAGGCCCAGGTTGGTTTTGCCGACCGTTTGCTGCTGAGCAAGACCGACCTGGTCGAGCCGGCAGCGGTGCAGGCGCTGCAGGAGCGCCTGGCGCGGATCAATGGTCGGGCAGCCATTGAGCTGGTCGAACATGGCCGTATCGACTTGGCCAAACTGCTGGATGTGCGCGGTTTCAACCTCAACCCAGACCTGGGCGCCAACCTCAAGCCGAGCCTGCGACCCGTGCTCAAACCCGCCACGCCTGACCGCATCAGTACCCTGGTACTGCGCACTGAAACGGCGCTGGACATCGACCGCCTCAGTGATTTCATGAACCAGCTGTTGGAGGAGCACGGCAAGCAGTTGCTGCGCTACAAGGGCGTGCTGAACATTGCTGGCGAGGACCGCCGACTGGTGTTCCAGGGTGTGCTCAAACTCTATGGCTTCGACTGGGATGCCGAGTGGGGAGCCTGCGAAACCCGCGAGAGCGTGATGGTGTTCATCGCCGATGAGTTGCCCGAAGCTAAGATTCGGGCTGGCTTCCAGGCGTTGGTTGCCGACTGAGCTGGCGCAATTGAGGTGCCTCGAACCACTGCGGCCAGGAGCTGCGGTGGCGGGTCTGCACCTCGACGCACGGGATCAGTCGCTCAGCCAGTACGCCAGTCTGCCCCACGGCCTTGGCGGTGCGGTATTTCACGCTGTGGATGCATTCACGGTCGCCAAACTCGCAGCGGTTCAGTGACGTCCCCCCGCAAGGCCCATTGGCCAGGCCTTTGGGGCAGGTTTCCGGGCAGATGTACAGCGTATCTTCCAGGCGGCAGCGGCCACAGGTGTCGCAGCCTACCAGCGGGCGTTTGGCTGCCCGCTCCAGGCGATGCAGCACCCTGGCTCCTCCCTGGGTCGCCCAGACAGGCTGACGCACCGCCCAGCCGAACGCCTTGCTCAGCCAACTGCTGCGGCTGAACAGCAGCGAATGGGTGCTGTGCAGCAGGTGATAGCGAAAGGTTTCTTTTGCAGAAGCACGCGCAGTCGATTCGCCCGGGCGCCAGTTCCCCGCAGGTGGATGAAAGGTCACGCTGGGCAGGCCCGGCATCTGCCAACTGTCCTCCCAGGCAGGCGCCCACTGGGCCATCGAGTGGATGTGGCCCTGCCAGTAGTGCAAGCGCTCCTCCAGTAGCAACAGCTGCTCGAGGTCATGAACCCCGGACAGGTGCACGCCCGCGTATCCCATCAGCTTCACACCGATGATCTGCAGCGCCAGGCGGTCGACACTGCGGGCCAGGGCAAAGGCCTTGGACACTTGGCTTTCGGCTTCGAGCAGGCTGCGCATCGACGGCGATACGGTAACGCCGGCCACGTGTTCGAGCATCGCTGCACGGCCAGCAGTCAGGCTCATCAAACAGGCCAGCATCGGTTTAGGCGAATCCTGGCGCTGCATCCAGTGCATGGCTTGCTGGTGCTTACTGGCATCGAAGCCCAGTTGCAAGGTGAGAAAATCGGCGCCGGCAGCGAGCTTTTTCTCGGCCTTCAGATACTGCGCCCCGCCTTCCTCCTCGTGGTACTTGAAAGGGTTCAGTGCGGCTCCGAGCAACCAGTGTGGGCAGGCCTGGCGCGCGATCAGCAGGGCCGCTACCGACTCCAGGTAGCGCACAGGGCGTTCCCCAGGCTGATGACCCGGCAGGCGGTCGCCGCTAAGCAGCAGCAACTGATCGAGGCCGGCTGCCTGCATACGCTGCAATTGCGCCAGAAGATGATGGGCCTCGCGGTCCTTGCCCGAAAAGTGGGGCAGGGCAGGCACTGGGGTATCGAACGTGTCGAGGGCGTCGAGAGGGGACATGTCCAGCGGGCTGCCTACGCGGTCACCGATGGCGACGGTCATGGGCCAGCCGCACAGCTGCTTGCGCGCCATGATCGCCGCCATCGCCGCGAAGCGCTGGGCTGAGGCCTTGGGCACGAATTCCATGACGCAGACGAACTGTTTATCGCGCAGCGCGGCTTTGAGCGGGCTCATGTTGGCGGGTACCTGATGTCTTCAGCTTGGCATTGTGCGGCAGGTGCTGGCCTGGGGTCATGTCTGAAGGCGCACGCGGTTGCTCTGAACAAGACATGGAGCAGCGGCATCATGAGAAATTCTTGAGTTCATCTCAAATTTAATGAGTTTGTCTCAGCCGGACGCGGGCCGGACAATGCTGCCCATTCATTCTGGGATTATCGAGGGGCGCGACATGGCACTGGCACACATTCTGGGGTTCCCCCACATCAGCGGCGACCATGCGCTGCGTGCCCGCCAATGGCAAGTGCAGAAAGATGCCGGCATCGACCTGTTGCCGGTCGGCGACGTTGCCTGGTATGCCCAACAGCCAGCGTGCTTGCTCAGCGTCGATGAGCAGCTTCTGGCGCAGAAGTGGGAGCAATTGTTTGAAGAAGTCAAAGCGGCGAAAGCCTTGGGCCATGCAGTCAAGCCGGTGGTGATCGGCCCATTGAGCTATCTGTGGCTGGCTAGCCAAAGCGCCAGCGAGCTGGATGAGGTGCAGTTATTCGAGCGCCTGTTGCCGCAGTATGACCGGGCCCTCAACCGCCTGGCTGCTCTGGGCGCCGATTGGGTACAGATCGATGAGCCGATCCTGGCCAGGGAATTGCCCCAGGAATGGAAAAACGCTTACGAGCGGGTTTACAACATCCTCCAGCGTGCGCCGCTGAAGAAGTTGATCGCCATCAGCACCGGTGGGCTCGAGGGCAACCTGGGCGTGGCCGTCAGCCTTCCGGTCGATGGCCTGCATGTCGATCTGGTTCAGGCCCCGGACCAGTATGCGGCCGTACTCGATCGCCTGCCGGGCTACAAGGTGCTGTCGCTTGGCCTGATCGACGGTAACAGTGCCTCACCTGTCGATCTGGAAACGACATTGGACTTGCTGCGCGATGCCCACGAGCGCCTTGGCGATCGCCTGTGGGTGGCAACATCCTGCGCGTTGCTGCACGGCCCGGTACACCTGGCCGTGCAGAAGTGTCAGGAAGTCGCGCAACTGGCCAGGACGGTCAACGACGCGCAAGCCAGCGAGCTGCGGGTCAGCGCCTGATCACCGTTCGATGGCCAGGGCGACCCCCTGACCGCCTCCGATGCACAGGGTGGCCAGGCCTTTTTTAGCGTCGCGTTTGATCATTTCATGCAGCAAGGTGACCAGCACCCGGCAACCGGAAGCGCCAATCGGATGCCCCAGGGCGATTGCACCGCCATTGACGTTGACCTTGCTGGCATCCCACTGCAGTGCCTTACCCACCGCCAGGGCTTGAGCGGCGAACGCTTCGTTGGCTTCGATCAAGTCCAGGTCAGCCAACTGCCAGCCCGCTTTGTCCAGGCAGCGTTGGGTTGCAGACACAGGGCCGATGCCCATGATCGCTGGGTCCACCCCTGCGCTGGCATAGCCGGCAATCTTTGCCAGTGCCGGCAGCCCGAGGGCCTGGGCTTTGCTGGCGCTCATCAGCAATACGGCGGCGGCGCCATCGTTCAGGCTGGAGGCATTGCCGGCGGTAACGCTGCCATCTTTCTTGAACGCTGGGCGCAGCTTGGCCAGCGATTGGGCAGTGGTGCCGGGGCGAGGCTGTTCATCGCGGTCGAAGACCAAGGGCTCGCCTTTTTTCTGCGGCATCACAATTGGCGTGATCTCGGCCTTGAAGCGCCCGGCATCGATGGCCTCTACCGCCTTGCGCTGTGAGTCGGCGGCGAACGCGTCCTGCTGCTCCCGGCTCAATTCATAGTTGTCCGCCAGGTTTTCCGCAGTGATGCCCATGTGATAGTCGTTGAAGGCATCCCACAGGCCATCGCTGATCATGGTGTCGATCAGTTGGCCATGGCCCATGCGTTGGCCGGTGCGCGCCGAAGGCATCACGTACGGGGCCAGGCTCATGTTCTCCTGGCCTCCGGCGATCACCACCTCGGCGTCTCCGCAGCGTATTGCCTGGGCCGCCAGGTGCAGAGCCTTCAGGCCAGAGCCACAGACTTTGTTCAGGGTCAGGGCCGGTACGCTGTAAGGCAGGCCAGCCTTGATCGCGGCCTGGCGCGCAGGGTTCTGCCCAGCCCCCGCGGTCAGCACCTGGCCAAGAATGACTTCGTCGACCTGAGCCGGGTCCAGCCTGGTCTGCGCCAGCAGCTGCTTGATCACTGCCGCACCCAGATCGACCGCGGGCACTGTGGCCAGGGCGCCCTGGAAGCTGCCGATGGCGGTACGGGTTGCGGCGACGATGACCACGTCGTTCATGTTGTTGTTCTCCGGGCAATGGGCGTAGTGCTGCCAGCATCGGCGGGATGGGCTGATTTGTTAAGTTTGTTTTTCTTTGTGATTGATGTGAAAAGCCAATGAATGCGCGCTTAGGCCGTGGCGGCCACTGGGCAGCGTGCTGGTCGAGGCCAGCGCAGCCCATGGGGTTGCGCGCCTGGGGCGGTCGACCTCACGACCGATTGACCGTTGCAGGCATGCGCCAGGCGACTATGCCGGGCACTGGTGCGTCACGCAGTGGATACCGCCGCCACCGGCAGCAATGGCATCGATGTCCAGCTGTACGATTTCGCGCCCTGGGTACAGCACTGCCAAGAGCGCCCTGGCTTTCTCATCGGCCTGTGCATCGCCGAACTGCGGTGCGATGACTGCGCCATTGATCACGAAGTAGTTGATGTACCCCGCCGCGAAATCATCGTTGCCCCGGTTGAATTTGTTGCGCCGCCCGTGCATTGGGGGTGATACGACGTGTATTTGCAAACGCCTGCCTTGGGCATCGGTGGCTTGCTTGAGAATCTCCAAATGCTTGCGGGTCACTTCGTAGTCATAGGAGTCCGGATCATTGTCCAGGTTGGCGATGACCACCCCCGGACGAACGAAGCGCGCATAGAAATCCACGTGCCCATCCGTGATGTCCTTGCCTGCGATACCCGGCAGCCAGATGACTTTATCCAACCCCAGACGCGCTTTGAGCTCAGCCTCGACCTCGGCCTTGCTCCATTGCCGGTTGCGGTTGGCATTGACCCAGCTGCTCTGCGTCATGATGCCAGTGCCATGGCCGTCCACCTCGATGGCACCGCCTTCGCCGACCAGTTCGCTGCGCTGGTAACGCGCGTTGGCCAGGCTGGCAACGCGCCTGGCCAGTAGCGCGTCGTTGCGATGGCGTTGTTTGTTGCCCCAACCGTTGAAGTTGAAGTCTACGGCTGCCAGAGCGCCCTCATCGTCGAGCACGAAATTGGCGCTGATGTCGCGCATCCATATATCGTCCAGGTCGCACTCGACAAACGTTGTGTTGCCGCTGGCGCAGTGCTGTTCGGCAAGCTCGCGTTCGTCGGGGCGACAAAAGACGGTGACCGGTTGATAGCGCGCAATGGCCTGGGCGATTCGGCCGAGGGCTACCTGTACATCGGCGGTGAAGTCTTCCCAGATTGCCTGCTGGGCACCGAATGCGATGAACGCGCGTTGCTGGGGCTCGCCCTCGTCCGGCATGAACCAGCGCCCAGGCTCCTCGGCACGGGCAAGGCCCAACGGCAGCCCCAGCCCGGCACCCAGGCCTGCGGCTAGCGACAGTTGCAGAAAGGTTCGACGGTTTGGCATGGCTCAGTCCTGTGCGGTCTTGAAGCGAGTCCACACGCGCATGCGTGCTCGCATGTCGGCTTGTGGAATATCGCGGCCCGGGATCAGCCGGGCATAGGTGGCGGGGGCCAGGTAGATATCGGGGTTGTCGCGCATCCGTGCGTCCACCGCTGGGCGGGCTTTGGCACTGGCGGTCGGGTAGCCTGTGAAGTTGCTGATGGCAGCCATGTTTGCCGGGCGCATCACGAAGTTGATGAAACGATAGGCGTATTCCGGGTGCTTGGCATCGACGGGGATGGCCATGGTGTCCATCCACACCGTTGTGCCCTGGCGGGGCACTCGGTACTGGAAATCCAGCTGCTTGCCGGCCGCTTCGGCCGTGCGTTGGGCTTGGATCACGTCGCCGCTGTAGCCCAGTGATAGGCATAGGTTTTCGTTCACCAGCTCGGTCACCGGTTGCGACTGGAATTTGCGGATGTAGGGGCGTACCGCCTTGAGCAGCTCGCTGGCGGCGGCCAGGTCTTCGCGCTTGGCGCTGCGCGGCTCACGCCCCAGATAGTTGAGCACCACGGCCAGTACTTCGTCAGGAGAGTCGATGATCGAGATGCCGCAATCGGCGAACTTGGCGGCCAGTTCCGGTTTGAACAACAGATCAAGGTTGTCCAAAAGCGCACCGGGCATGCGCTGGCGAATTTTCTCGGCATTGCCGGTCAGGCCGATGGTGCCCCAGGTGTAGGGGACGGTGGCTTTGCTGGCGTTGGGGTATTGCGCGTGCAGCGCGCGCAGCCCTGGCTCGATATCCCCGAGTGCCTCCAGGCGGCTCTGGTCGAGCGGTTGCAGGCTGCCGGCACGCATCAGCCGTTCGGCCACGGTGTCACCAGGGAACACCAGGTCGTAGCCACTGCGCCCGGACATCAACTTGGCCTCCAATACCTCGCTGCCGTCCATCACGTCGTAGATCACCTGGATACCGGTTTCTGCGGTGAACCGCTTGAGTGTGTCTTCAGCGAAGTAATCGGCCCAGTTGTACAGGCGCAGCGTAGGTTGGTCGGCATGGGCCTGGCTTGTGCAGATGGCCAGGCCCAGTGCGGCGAAAAGATGGCGTACCATGTTCAGGCCCTCGGGTTGAGTGAGTGCTGACCATCCAGCGTCAGTAGGGGCGCATACATCTGCGGCCGGCGGTCGCGGTAGATACCCCAGCTCAGACGGTCCTCGCGCATGCCCGCCAAGTCCAGATCGTGCAGCCAGATGCCGCTGCTGGCGCGGTCGGCCTCGGTGAGCATGGCGCCCTTGTGGTCGCAGATGAACGATGAGCCGTAGAACACCATGCTCAGTGATTCATCGCTGCCAGCCACTTCCCTGCCGACGCGGTTGGCCGCCACCACGGGCACCAGGTTAGCGGCGGCATGGCCGCGCATCGCCACCTGCCAGTGGTCGCGCGAGTCCAGCTCCATGCAGCCGGGCTCCGAACCGATGGCGGTCGGGAACAACAGCACTTCAGCGCCCATCAGTGCCAGGCAGCGGGCCGTTTCCGGAAACCACTGGTCCCAGCAGATGCCGATGCCCAGCCGGCCGAAGGCGGTGTCCCAGACTTTGAAACCGGTATCGCCAGGGCTGAAGTATTCCTTCTCTTGGTAGCCGATGGCGTTGGGGATATGGGTTTTGCGGTAGACGCCCAGCAGCCGGCCATAAGCATCGGCCACCGTCAATGAATTGAAGAAAGCGTTGCCGGCCCGCTCATACCAACTCAACGGCAGCACCACGCCGAGTTCGCCGGCCAGGGCTGCGAAGCGTTGCAAGATCGGGCTGCTGGGGTAGGGTTGGGCCAGTGCCTGGTGTTTGTGGTCCTGCTCGATGCAGAAGTAGGGTGTGGCGAACAGCTCTTGCAGCAGGATCACCTGTGCGCCTTGGGCGGCGGCCTGGCGCACCAGTTGCTCGGCGCGCTCGAGGTTGCCTGGCAGGTCCCAACTGCAGGGCATCTGGGTGGTGGCCACGCGCAGCAGGCTCATGGCTGCACCTGGGGTTGCTGCTGGGTGATGCAATGGATGCCGCCGCCGCCGTGCGCAATGGCATCGATGCGCACCGGTACGATTTCACGGCCCGGGAATGCCTGGGCGAGCTGCTCGGCGGCGTTCTGGTCAGCGGCAATGCCGTAAGCCGGCATGATGATCGCGCCGTTGGCGATGTAGAAGTTGGTATAGGACGCGCAGAACACCTCAGCATCCTGATCCACCGCAGCGCTGGCTTCGTATAGGTCCAGCAGTTCGAAATGCCGGCCATGGGCGTCGGTCGCCAGTTCCAGGGCGCGGCGGTTTTCCCGGACCACTTCGGCGTAGACCGAGCCATGCTCATGGGTGGCATCGACCAGCAAAACACCAGGGCGGGCAAATGCGCAGACACCGTCGACATGGCCGTCGGTCATGTCGCCTGTGACGTATTCTGGGTCTCCCGGCAGCCAGATGGTTTTGCTGATGCCCAGGTAGCGGGCAAAGCAAGCTTCGAAGGTCGCCTTGTCGATACCTGGATTGCGGTTGGGGTTGAGCAGCACCGACTCTGTGGTGATCAGCGTACCCTGGCCATCCACATGAATGGCGCCCCCTTCGTTGCACAATGCGGTACTGAAGCCGTCCACACCCAGATGGTCGAGGATGCGGCGCCCAAGGCTGCGGTCTAGATCGTACTGCGATTTACCGCCCCAGGCGTTGAAGCGCCAGCTCAGGCCGGCCAGGCCGTGCTGCGGGTGGCAGATAAAGGTCGGGCCGCTGTCCCGGCACCAACTGTCGTCAACGGCCAGTTCGATCAGTTCGATATTGGCACCGCACAGCGCACGGGCACTGGCCATGGCCGATGGGTCGACCACCATCCTGACGGGCTCGAAGCGTGCGATCGCGGCCGCTACTCGGGCAAAGTCGCGCTGTACGTCGGGCAGGCTGACTCGCCAGCCGCTCTCCCATTGGGCCTGGTTGCTAGGCCAGACCATCCAGGTTGCTGCGTGGCGGGCCCATTCCGCAGGCATACGCCAGCCGCTGTCGGCAGACAGGTGCATAGTGAACTCCGATTCTATTAAGGTTTTTTATCAACGAAGCCCGCCGTCGCGGGTGTTGATGGCCATGCTAGGGCTATGAAAGCGGGGTGACAAACGATAGATTTAGTAGAAAACTGATTAGCAGAGCTTATCGATCATGCTCAAGTACTGGCCCCCACTCAATGCCCTCAGGGGCTTCGAAGCCGCCGCACGGCTGGGCAGCTTTCATAAAGCCGCACAAGCCCTGAACCTCACCCAATCAGCCATCAGCCAGCAAATCCGCAGCCTGGAAACCTACCTGGAACAGCCCCTGTTTCATCGCAGTGGCCGCGCGGTGAGCCTGACCGATGCCGGCCAAGATCTGCTGAGCACCACCCAGTCTATGCTCCAGCACCTGGCAGTGGGCATCCGCCGCCTGGAGCAGTACCGCAAACCCAACCAGCTGGTGGTCAATACCAGCCCCGCTTTCGCTCGGCACTGGCTGCTGCCACGTTTGGCCGATTTCCATCAGCGCTGCCCGCAGGTGGACCTATGGCTGTTCACCAGCTTCGAGGTCCCCGATATGGCCAGCGAAACCATCGACCTGGCCATCCGTGACGACCTCAGCGCCCAAGCTGAGTGCAGCTTCACCGTATTGCATCAGGACGCCCTCTACCCAGCCTGCCACCCAACATTGCTGCAAAGCCCTGCGCAAATGCGCACTACTTTGCACGGAGAGCGCGAAATGGACTGGAGCCATTGGCAATTGGAAGGCGGTGAGGATGTAGGGCAGCAGGCCAAGGGGCTGAATTTTTCAGACCCAGGGCTGTTGCTGGATGCGGCCAGCGAAGGCCTGGGGGTTGCCTTGGTGAGCCAGTTGCTGGCCCAACGCGTGGTGCAGGAGGGGCGCCTGCAGGCGCTGTCCGAGCAGCGGGTACGTGGGCCAGCCTGGGCTTGCCTGGTCCATCGTGACAGCCAGGACGATCCACTGGCCCGACAGTTCCTGGGGTGGTTGCGTGATCGATTGCAGGCGTGACCGGCGTTTGAATCGCCTCAAACACCCCGTAATATGTGTCGGATAACCTGCGGGGGTAGTCTCACCCTCGATCAAACGGAATCGCCCCCGCTGGCGCTTCCTCCGGCATTAACCTGACGAGGTACAGACATTGGCCATCATTCATCCTAAGGTTCGCGGTTTCATCTGCACCACGACTCACCCGAAGGGCTGCGAGCTCAACGTCCGTGACCAGATCGAAGCCACCCGCAAGCTGGGCGTGCGCGAGGATGGCCCGAAGAAGGTCCTGGTCATCGGTGCTTCCAGCGGCTACGGTCTGGCGGCTCGCATTACCGCAGCCTTCGGCTTCAAGGCCGACACCCTGGGCGTGTTCTTCGAAAAGCCCGGTACCGAAACCAAGGCCGGTACTGCCGGCTGGTATAACGCTGCTGCCTTCGACAAGTTCGCCAAGGCCGAGGGCCTGTACAGCAAGTCGATCAACGGCGACGCCTTCTCCGACGAAGCCCGCGCCAAGGTCATCGAGCTGATCAAGAACGAAATGGGCGGCAAGGTCGACCTGGTCATCTATTCGCTGGCCTCGCCTGTGCGCAAGCTACCGACGACCGGCGAAGTGGTGCGCTCGGCGTTGAAGCCAATCGGCCAACCGTACAAGTCGACTGCAATCGACACCAACAAGGATACGATCATCGAGGCCAGCATCGAGCCGGCCACTGAGCAGGAAATTGCCGATACCGTCACCGTGATGGGTGGCCAGGACTGGCAGCTGTGGATCGACGCTCTGGCGGGCGCGGACGTACTGGCCGAAGGCGTGCGCACCGTAGCCTTCAGCTACATCGGCACCGAAATCACCTGGCCAATCTACTGGCACGGTGCCCTGGGCCGGGCCAAACAGGACCTGGACGAAACCGCACTGCGTCTGGACCAGAAGCTGGCCGCTGAAGTGAAAGGCGGCGCCAACGTGGCGGTGCTCAAATCGGTGGTCACCCAGGCCAGCTCGGCCATTCCGGTGATGCCGCTGTACCTGTCGATGGTGTTCAAAATCATGCAGGAAAAGGGTGTTCACGAAGGCACCCAGGACCAACTGGACCGCATGTTCCGTGACCGCCTGTATCGTGCTGACGGCGCACCGGCCGAGGTCGATGAAAAGGCCCGCCTGCGCCTGGACGACTGGGAGCTGCGTGACGACGTGCAGGACGCCTGCAAGGCGATGTGGCCGCAAGTGACCACCGAAAACCTGTTCGAGCTGACCGACTACGCCGGTTACAAGAAACAGTTCCTGAACCTGTTCGGCTTCGAGCGCGCTGACGTCAACTACGACGAAGATGTGGCTACCGATGTGAAGTTCGACTGCATCGAGCTGTAAGCTGCGAGGCTTCATTGGGCTAGCGCAGGCGAGTGTTTGCCAGTCCAGCCCAAGGGGTTCGCTTCACCGCCGTTCGCGGGTTTAGCCATGAACTGCTGTGCCCCTGCCCGGGGAGACCAGCATGAGGCCCCTACTGCCTGTTATTAGCCAGTAGGGGCCCTTATTTTTTGCTAGTTTTGGCGCATCACAACAGGATGCGCGACATGAGCAGCCTCACCCAACCTGCTACCGCATTTCGCCAGGCCGCAGCCGACGGCTACAGTCTGGGCGGCTTCTGCTGGCGACACGCCCAGCCCGACAGCCAGCGACCTCTGGTGATCATCAATGCGGCCACTTCGGTTCGCTGCCGCTATTACTCGCGCTTCGCCAGCTACCTGTTCGCTCACGGCTGCGATGTACTGACCTACGACTACCGCGGCATCGGCGAGTCTCGCCCGCACGCATTGCGCGGCTTCCAGGCTTCGTGGAGCGATTGGGGGCGGCTGGACTTCGAAGCCATGTTGGCCCACGCTGCCACGCAGTTTCCTGGCCAGCCAGTGAGTGTGGTGGGCCATAGCTTCGGCGGTTGCGCCGTGGGCCTGGCCCCGTCGGCAGGGCAGGTGCGGCGGGTGGTGATGGTAGGGGCGCAGTTTGCCTATTGGCGCGACTATGCACCTGAGCAACGCTGGCGGCTGCTCGGCAAATGGCATGTAGCGATGCCGTTACTCACCCGTCTGTTCGGTTACTTTCCTGGCAAGCGCCTGGGCTGGATGGAGGATACCCCCACTGGGGTGGTCAAGGACTGGACGGCCCGCACCGAGCGCTATGAGCATCGGCCCAGCGGCCGCTACCTGCCAGAAATGCCATTTGCTCAAGTACGCGCAGCGACGTTGGCGATCAGCCTGACCGATGACCCGTTCGGCACCGTAGCGGCTACAGAGCGGCTGCTGAGTTACCTGCAGGGCGCCGAGCGTTGGCACCTGCGCATAGCCCCTGTGGATATCTCGGTCGAGCAGATCGGCCACTTCGCGTTTTTCCACGACAGGTTTCGCGCCAACTTGTGGCCGATTGCCCTGCAATGGGTCAAGTGCGGCAGTTTGCCTGCCAATGGGCCAGGGCAGCTGATCCGCTGATCACCCGGCCTGGCCCGATGCCATCAAACGTTGCGCTTGAGCGGTTGAGCGGCGAACTTCACGCCCGCCAGCCCGTGTTTGATCAACGCCCGAATATTGCCATGGTCGCTGCCTTCAGGGGTGGCCAGCACATCGCGATAATGTTCGCCGAAGGCCAGCAGTGCCTGCTCGTCGCTCAGCCCTTCCAGCAGAGCCAGGCCCAAGGTTTTGCACGACCCTTCGTTCTGCCCTGCGGCATTTTCCACGCCACCGTTGTTGAATGCCTGGGGCTGGTAGCTGTAGTTGCTGGCGATGAACGCCAGGGTATCTGCGAAAAGGTGTTGGCCGCTGGCCAGGCTGCTGCGCAGGGTGTTCAGATCAGTCACGAGGTTTTTCCTTGTTCGAACGCCGCTTGCTGCTCGGCGCTGGCTTCTTTCTGGTATTGGGCTTTCCACTCGGCGTAGGGCATGCCGTACACCGCTTCGCGGGCGTCATCCAGGGTGATGTCGATCTGGCGCTCGTCGGCGGCGGCCTTGTACCACTTGGACAGGCAGTTGCGGCAGAAGCCAGAGAGGTTCATCAGGTCGATATTCTGCACATCAGTGCGTTTTTGCAGGTGTTCGACCAGGCGCCGGAATGCGGCGGCTTCGAGTTCGAGTTGCTGTTGTTCAGTCATGTCAGTCTCTCAGATCATGCGGTTCTTCAGGTGGCGGCCACCGTTGATGACCACTTGGCTACCCGTGCTGTACTGGCTGGCGAGCAGGTATTTGACCGTCTCGATCAATGGCCCGGCGCCAGGCTCGAATTCCAGCAGGGCCTTTTTCAGGGTCTGCTGCCGATAGGCCTCGTCACCACCTTCCTTCAGGATCAAGAGGCCCGGCAGGATACCGTTGACATGGACCTTGGGCGCGTACTTTTCAGCGAATGACAGCACCATGTTCTGCAGTGCAGCCTTGGTGGCGGCGTAGCCGATATGGCCCTTGCTGCCACGCGAAGAGGTTTCGTCGCAGATGTGAATGATATCGGCCTTTTCGACCTTGTTCAGCAACTCGCCCAAGGCCAGGTTCAGGTGATAGGGCGCCTCGACATGCAGGCGGTACATGGTCTGCAGGTTGTCCAGGTCATCGTCGAGCCAGAGCGAGGCATTGTGGATGATGGCACGCAGGCCGTCGTAGTTGCGCTGCAGGTGATCGATCAAGGCATCGCGGTCGGCCTTCAGGCACAGGTCTGCCTGGAATTGCACGATGTTCGGGTGCGCAGGCTGGGGCTGTACGCTGCGGCTGGCACTGACTACCGTATGGCCGGCCTGGGCCAGTTCGAGGGCCAGGGCCAGCCCGACGCGCTGGCTGGCTCCGGTAACGAGAATGGGGCTATTCATGTGCGGGCGGTCAACTTGTCTGTCCTGTCGTTACCGCCCAGCATACCCCAACTGATACGGCTTGTATGACCCGCCTCAGCGGCTGCGCAATGCCGAGCCGGTTGATGGCGTGGCATGCAGCCAGTTGGCCAACAGGCGGGTGGACAAGGGTATGAAGCAATAGACCATCACCGGCGTCAGGGCCAGGGTGCTGAGCATGATTCTGGGCAGCAGATCGAACGCCGCCAGCCATTGCCCGAACAGCGCATTGAATAGCAACGAGACGGGGAAGAACGCCAACCAGATGGCCACCGCCTGCTTCCAGCGCGGCGGCTTTTGCACCGAGCTGGTGCCAAACCAGTCGTCCAGGCCCGTCACGCGCCTCTCCCTGGGGCGTTCGAACAAGCCATTGCCCCGCACCAGCCATGCTTTGCGCGAAGCCGAATGCTCCCAGGCGCACAGTGTAGGCTCGTCACTGAAACGGAAAATGATCTGGAATTCATCGCTGTCGCGGGGCGGGGCGAGGATGCCTGAGCCAAGGTAGCCGGGGAAGTCCGTGGCCAGTTGCTCGCCTTCATGCAGCCAGGCCAGCAGGTCCTGGTAACGGCCATGGGCGGCGCGGCGTGAAACCATCAGCGTGACGGGTGGGGTAGACATCGTGTATCTCCTGGCGATGGAGCTGGCGGGTAGCCGGCCCCTGTCTGCGTGGCCCGGGGTGTTGGGCGACGTCAGCAGGCATGCAAGAAACGGGCGCAGCGAGGCATCTTACAGGGGGGCAGGTGAGGGAAGAAACACGTGAATCCACGCAAGGCTTGCAGTTAGACCGCTACCTGATCGTGCAGCTCGGGGTGTGCGAGGCGGTGGGCCTGGAGGATGTATTCGCGTAGCCGGTCGATTTCCCCTGCGCTGCTGCGGCTCAGGTCATAGGCGGCAAGGTCCGGGCCGATACGACGGCGTAGCCGCCCATGCAGGCCAATCGGGCTGACACCAGTGGGTGCGAAATGCAGATCGAACCGTGTAGGTGCTTTTGCCATGCCGCGCACTTCGAGCAGGACGCCTTTGAACGAGATATCCCTGACCAGCAGCCCGCAAGGCTTGCCCTGGGCGTCAAGCAGCGGGCATGGCTGTTCCATCGACAGACGCCAAGGGCGCAGCATCGGGCCATCGTCTTCATAGATTTCCGGGGAGCCGATTTGCAGGTGCAGCGCATTGAATTCATCTTCGACCAGCTGGAGCGGGAAGCTGATTTGCTGGTTGTTGAACTGGGCCTGCAGGGTCACCTGCTCGTTGGCAACCAGGCGGGCCAGCAACGACTGAACGCGGCGGTCACCATTGACCTGCAGGCTCGACGTGGGGTCGGCCAGGTTCAACTGCGGGGAATGCTGCATGTCCTGGATGAAATCCAGTTCGTCCTGAGTCAGGAGCGCGTCGGGTTGCATGATCGAACTCGGTGGTAGCGATTTCTTCAACGGGAATTGACCGCGTTCAATGTGATTGGTTCAAGTGCATTGGTCGGGATTTAAGAAGGGTTCAGAGCCGGCCTTTTGCCACCTACGGATGCTAGTATCCTACGTTTTCAGTCAGTTTCGGAATCCACATCCCGATGAAAGTCGCCATTATCTCAGGTTCGGTGTATGGCACCGCCGAAGAAGTCGCCCGACATGCCGAGGGCTTGCTCAAGGCTCAAGGCTTCGAAGCCTGGCACGCCGCCCGCGCCACTGCTCAGGACCTTGAAGGTTTTGCCCCTGCCGCATTGCTCGCGGTTACGTCCACCACCGGCATGGGCGAGTTGCCTGATAACCTGATGCCCCTTTACAGCAGCCTTCGCGATACCCTGCCAGCGGCCTTGCGCGGTTTGCCAGGCGCGGTCATTGGCTTGGGGGACTCAAGCTATGGCGATACCTACTGCGGCGGCGGCGAGCAGCTACGTGAACTGTTCGCCGAGCTGGGTGTGCGTGAAGTGCTGCCGATGCTCACCCTCGATGCCAGCGAAACCGTGACGCCCGAGGCGGATGCTGAACCGTGGTTGGCGCAGTTCGCTCAAGCGTTGAAGGCCTGAGGCGGCTGCTCGCGCAACAAGGCCAGCCAGGCCTGCGCGGCACGTGAGAGGTAGGCGCCACGCCGCCAGATGAAGGCGATGTCCCAGCGCAGCTGCGCTGGAGCTGTCAGCGCCAGGCGCACCACGCCGGGGCGTTCCAGCGTTTTTGCCACTACTCTGGGCAGCAGCACCACGCCCTGGCCAGCCGCTACCAGCGCTACCAGGAAGTCCGCCTGGCCGCTGCGGCCACCTTCTATCGGGGTGAAGCCCTGCTGCTGGCATGCCTTGAGCAACCGGTCATTGAGCACGAAACTGCGTTGGTACAGCAGGAAAGGGGTCTGTGCCAGCTGTTTCAGGCGGACCTGTTGCAGCCCGGCCAACTCATGACCCGCCGCAAGCATCGCGTCCAGCGGTTCATTGCAGAACGGTTGATACTCGAAGGCCGGGTCGCTTGGCGTCAGGCTGCCGCCCAGCTCCAGTTCGCCGTTTGCCACCGCCTGTTCGATGTTTCGGCTGCCACCTTCGAGCAGTTGGATGGTGATGTTGGGGTAACGCCTGCGGTATTCGGCGAACAATCCGGCGAACAATGTATCGCTGCCTAGCATCGGCAAACCCAGGCGAAGCTCGCCACGCCCCATCTGACCTAGATCGTCCAACTCGTTGAGCAGTGCCTGGCGCTGGCGCAGCAGCGCTTCGCCACGCTCCAGCACGATACGTCCGGCAGCCGTCAGATGCAGTTGAGAAGCCTGACGCTCAAGCAGCGGCTGGCCCACATCTTGCTCCAGCTGAGCGACCTGCTTGCTTACGGCTGACTGGCTGATATGCAAGGTTTTCGCGGCTTGGGTAAAACCCCCGCAATGAACCACCTCGATGAAGCTGCGCAGCTGTTTGAATTCCATTGGTGCGATTCCATTGTGGAATGGATGCAAGTCTAACAATTCGCTTTTGGCCTAGGCAGTCGAAATTTAAAATGAGGGCCTGTCGAGGAACTTGCCCATGAAACCCACACTGTTCAAAAAGCCCGTGCGCCTGCTTGCCGAAGTTGCGGTGCTGCTGGGCTTGTTTCTGTTCGGTGGCCAGTTGGCCGCCTGGCTGGGCTGGCCGATTCCGGGTGGCGTGATGGGGCTGGGCCTGCTGCTGCTATTGTTCGCCTGCGGTGTGCTCAAGCCCGCCACCTTGCAGCTTGGCGCTGGTTGGCTGATGGCCGAAATGCTGCTGTTCTTTATCCCGGCGCTAATGAGCCTGCTCGATTATGGCAGCCTGGTGCGCAGTGAGGGCTGGCGCATCCTGCTGGTCATTGCCGTGAGTACTTTGATGGTCATGGTGGTGACCGCTTTGACCGTGGAGCTGGTCTGCCGCTGGAGGCTGCGCCATGAGCCTTGAACCGATGCCGCTGTTCTGGCTGGCCTTGACCTTGGCGGCGTATCTGCTCAGCCGCTGGCTGTACCGGCGTACCGGGCGCTACCTGATGTCGCCGCTGATTCTGGTCCCGGCGTTGTTGCTGGCCGTTGCCGTGCCGCTGCACACGGCCTACGCCGAGTATTCGCGCAACACCCATTGGCTGATGAGCGTGCTGGGCCCGGTGACGGTCGCCTTCGCTGTACCGATCTGGCAGCAACGGGCGATGCTGGCACGGCACTGGCCTGCATTGCTGGTAGGGATGGTGGCGGGAAGTGCGGCATCGATCGCAAGCTCCTGGGGGCTGGCACACGCATTGGCATTGGATGACGCCATCAGTCTGTCGCTGGTGCCGCGCTCGATCACTACCCCTTTCGCCATGCCCCTGGCCCATGACCTGGGTGGCGTGCCGGAACTGACGGCAGTGTTCGTGATGTTCACCGGCGTACTGGGGGCCATGTTCGGTGGCGTTCTGCTGCGTTGGCTGCCGCTACGTACTCCTTTGGCGCGCGGTGCGCTATTCGGGGTGGGGGCGCACGGCGCCGGGGTCAGCCGCGCCAGGGAGGTGGGCGGCGAAGAAGGTTCTGTGGCCGGGCTGGTGATGGTGCTGACCGGGTTGCTCAATCTATTTGCCGCGCCATTGCTGGTGATGCTGCTATGACCATTCGTGCCACTGACTCGCTCGGTCATCAAGCTGGCTGGTAACGCAAGTTTCACCTGACGGGCCGCTGATACACTCAACCTCGAAATAGAGAGCACATGTAAGTGCCGAGGTGACATGCAATGACCGCAGCCTTGCTCGATACCATCAATTCCATTGCACCTGGACCGCTGTGATGCCTATCGCCGAGATTCCTCTGCGCGTATGGCGTACCCGCGGTCAGAGCTTTTCATTCCGTGGCCACAGCATTCGTTACTGGAGCGCAGGGCAAGGAGAACCCCTGCTGTTGTTACATGGTTTTCCCACCGCGAGTTGGGACTGGCATTACCTGTGGGCGCCGTTGGCGCAACGCTTTCGGGTAATTGCCTGCGACATGCTCGGTTTTGGCGATTCTGCAAAGCCGCACAAGCACCGCTACAGCCTGATGGAACAAGCGGACCTGCAACAGGCGCTGTTGGCGCATCTGCACGTCGATCAACCGGTGCACCTGTTGGCCCACGATTATGGTGGCAGCGTCGGCCAAGAATTACTTGCCCGGCATCACGAACGGCGAGCGGAAATTGCCAGCTGTGTGTTTCTCAACAGCGGGCTGTTTCCGGAGAGTTGCCAGATTCTGCGCGTTCAAAAGCTACTGCTCAGCCGGCTCGGTTGGCTAGTCGGGCGATCGTTCGGCCGCGATGGCCTGGTGCGCACGCTCAGCCAGATTTACGGCCCACGCACCCATCCCAGCGAAAGTGCGCTGGATGACTACTGGAGCCTGATCACAGCCAACGCAGGCACGCGTATCCTGCACAGGCTCATCGCTTACGTGCCCGAGCGCAGGCTGCACCGTGAGCGCTGGGTTGGCGCGTTGCAGCATGGGGCCGTGCCGCTGCGTTTCATAAACGGCGTGGTTGACCCGGTTTCGGGGGCCCACATGCTCGAGCGCTATCAGCAAATGGTGCCGAACCCCGACACCGTGGAGTTGCAGGGTATTGGCCATTACCCGCACACCGAGGCACCAGTGCAGGTACTGCGCCATTATCTGTCGTTTCGCGAACAGCCCTTGAGCTTCGTACCGCAGAAAGTTGCCTGGTCCTGAGCCGGCTATCATCGGCGCGCCTTATTGCCCGGCATTCAGCCAGGTTGAGCTTGATTGTCCGCCTCCAAGTGCTGGCGGAGACTCGATGCCTTCAACCTGATCTGGAGCCATGAGCATGAATGAGCCGGTGAGCCTGCAAGAGCGTGTAGTGATCGTGACCGGCGCCGGCGGTGGCCTGGGCCGTGCCCACGCCTTACTGTTTGCCGCGCGTGGCGCCCGGGTGGTGGTGAACGACCTGGGCGGCTCTGCCCAGGGGGAGGGCGCCAACGCTTCTGCGGCCGACCAGGTGGTGGCGCAAATCCGCGCAGCCGGCGGCACGGCGGTGGCCAATCATGATTCGGTAACCGAGGGAGCGCGTATCGTCGAGCAGGCGCTGGACTGTTTCGGCCGGGTCGATGTGCTGGTGAACAACGCAGGCATCCTGCGGGACAAAGCCTTTCACAAGATGGACGACAGTGATTGGGAGCAGGTGTACAAGGTCCACGTCGAAGGTGCCTACAAGATCACCCGGGCTGCCTGGCCGCATCTGCGCGAGCAGAACTGGGGGCGGGTGATCTTTACCGCATCGACTTCGGGGATCTACGGCAACTTCGGCCAGGCCAACTACGCCATGGCCAAGCTGGGGCTTTATGGGCTGACGCGCACCCTGGCCATCGAGGGGCACAAGCACGCAATACGGGTCAATGCCATTGCGCCGACTGGCGGCACCCGCATGACCGAGGGGTTGATACCCCCTGAGCTGTTCGAGCGCCTCAGGCCTGAATTGATCAGCCCTTTGGTGGTGTATCTGGGCAGCGAGCAGTGCCAGGACAGCGGGCAATTGTTCGAAGTGGGCGGCGGCTGGGTAGGTAAAGTGCGCTGGGAGCGTAGCCTGGGCGTCGGCTTTGACCCTGAGCAGGGTTTCACCCCAGAGCAGGTCGCGCAGCAGTGGGCGCAGATTGGTGATTTCACCGGCGCCGTGCACCCGCAAGACAACTTGCAGTCGTTGCAGCAGATGATGGCCAACCTGCAAAAATAAAAAAAGCCGCTGCACGTGCAGCGGCCAATCGAGACGTTAGATCAAGGAGCTTCAAAATCTACGTCGTGCAACCTCGCGGGCCTGAAAAGCGGGGGGATAAAACCCTTCAGGCCGGCCAGTGCGTCAAGAATAAGCGCTTGATCCGACGGGAAAAATAGCCGCTTGTGACATTCACCTTTACGTTTCGGGCAATAGTGCCTGGCGGTCGTTTCAAGGCGCTGGCGCGTAGCCCATGCGCCAGCTGGTGTCACGGGCGGCAGCCAGTAGCCGCTGCGCTGCCGGGCCGTTCTCATCGGCATGGAAAATTGAAGTCGGCCCGACCACGGTCATCACCGCAGCGATCTGCCCCATGGCGTTGAACACTGGCGCAGACAACGCATCCACACCGGGCATCAGCAGACCGTGCACATGGTGCAAGCCGCGTTCGCGGATGCCTGCCAGCAAGGGCTCATACACGCAGGCGCTCTGCTGCAGTGCCACCAGTTCGCGGTCGCGCAACTCCACGGTCTCACGCTCGGGTAGGTGGGCGGCGAACACCAGGCCAGTGGAAGAGCTGAGCAGCGGCAATACCGAGCCAATTTGAGTCACCACCGTGACCGCTCGTACGGCAGGCTCGATGCTAACCACAGTGGCGCCTTGGTTGCCCCATACCGCAAGAAAGCAACTTTCGTTGAGCGCGTCGCGCAATTGCGACAGCGGCAGCGCCGCTACCTTCAACACATCGATGCTGCCCAACGCTGCCAACCCCACACGCAAGGCTTCACGCCCCAGACCGTAGTGGTTGGTAGCGCCATCCTGCTCGGCGAAGCCGCTGGCGATCAGTGCTTGCAGATAGCGATGCACCTTGCTCGCCGGCATCTGCACGTGCTCTGCCAGGCGTGACAGCGAGGTGGACGGCGAGAGTTCGGCAAGGGCCTTGAGTATATCGGTGCCGACTTCCGCCGAGCGGACTTTCTGCTTGCCGTTGTCGGCGCTGGAGCTGGCTTTGGCCATGGGTATGAAGCTTCCGGATGTTTCGCGTCGCGCCTTTATAGCTTGACGCCTGGCAGGGAGCAAATTACGTTATTCGTAATCAAATTACGATAAAAACAAAATCCGGAGGCATCGATGAACCGCGACACGTCCGCCGACCTTCAGTACCTGAGCGGTTTCGGCAACGAATTTGCCAGCGAAGCACTGCCCGGCGCACTGCCGATCGGGCAGAACTCCCCGCAAAAGGCCCCCTATGGTTTGTATGCCGAGCTGCTGTCGGGCACGGCGTTCACCATGCCCCGCAGCGAGCTGCGCCGCACTTGGCTATACCGTATCCGTCCGTCGGCGCTGCACCCTCGTTTCGAACGCCTTGAGCGCCAGCCTCTGTCGGGGCCGCTGGGGGCGGTCACGCCCAACCGTCTGCGTTGGAACCCTCAGCCGATACCCACCGAGCCTACCGATTTCATCGAAGGCTGGTTGCCAATGGCCGCCAATTCGGTGGCCGAAAAGCCGGCGGGGGTCAGTATCTACCTCTACCGCGCCAACCGCTCCATGCAGCGGGTGTTCTTCAACGCGGACGGCGAGTTGCTGTTGGTACCAGAGCAAGGCCGCCTGCGCCTTGTTACCGAACTGGGGGTGATGGACATCGAGCCGCAGGAAATCGCCGTGATGCCTCGCGGGATGAAATTCCGTGTCGAGTTGCTCGATGGCCAGGCCCGCGGTTACATCGCCGAGAACCATGGCGCACCGCTGCGCCTGCCGGATCTGGGGCCGATTGGCAGCAACGGCCTGGCCAACCCCAGGGACTTCCTCACCCCGGTGGCGCGCTACGAAGAGGCCCCAGGGCCAGTGCAGCTGGTGCAGAAGTTTCTTGGTGAGCATTGGGGCTGCGAGCTGCAGCATTCGCCGCTGGACGTGGTCGCCTGGCACGGCAGCAACGTGCCTTATAAATACGACCTGCGCCGTTTCAATACCATTGGCACGGTGAGTTTCGATCACCCGGACCCGTCGATCTTCACCGTACTTACATCGCCGACCAGCGTACACGGCATGGCCAATATGGATTTCGTGATATTCCCGCCCCGCTGGATGGTGGCCGAAAACACGTTCCGCCCGCCATGGTTCCACCGAAACCTGATGAATGAGTTCATGGGCTTGATCAGCGGCGCCTACGATGCCAAGGCCGAAGGCTTCCTGCCCGGTGGCGCATCGCTGCATGGGGTGATGAGCGCCCATGGTCCGGACGCCGAAACCTGCGAAAAGGCCATTGCGGCGCAACTGGCACCGCACAAGATCGACAACACCATGGCATTCATGTTCGAAACCAGCCAAGTGCTGCGCCCCAGCCTGCAGGCACTCGACAGCCCGCAACTGCAGGCAGATTACGACAGTTGCTGGGCTAGCTTGCCCAGCACCTTCAACCCGAACCGGAGATAACCGATGAACCAGACCGCCATTGCCCGTAGCTGGGTCGAGCACGCCAACGGGCACCGCGACTTCCCATTGCAGAACCTGCCACTGGGTATCTTCAGCCGGCCGGGTGAGGCGCTGCGTTGTGGCGTCGCCATTGGCGATGCCATCCTCGACCTGGAGGCCGTGCTGGCCACAGGCTTGCTTGCAGGCCAGGCCAAAGTTGCGGTGGAGGCGACCCGTGGTGGCGCGCTGAACGCTTTCTTCGCGCTTGGGCGCGCTGCACGGGTGGCACTGCGTGAGCGTCTATTGGAGCTGCTGGGCGAGCACTGCGAGCATCAACAATCGCTGCAAGCGGCGTTGTATCCGGCCAGCGAGTGTCAGCTTCACTTGCCGGCCAAGGTTGGCGACTACACCGATTTCTATGTGGGTATCCAGCACGCCACCAACGTCGGCAAGCTGTTCCGTCCGGACAACCCCTTGCTGCCCAACTACAAGTACGTACCGATTGGCTACCATGGCCGCGCCTCCACCTTGCGCCCCTCTGGCACCGACGTACGCCGCCCCAAAGGCCAGACCTTGCCGGCTGGCGAGACCGAACCGCGCTTCGGCCCCTGCGCGCGCCTGGACTACGAGTTGGAATTGGGCATCTGGATCGGCCAAGGCAATGACATTGGCCAGGCCATCCCAATAGCCGAGGCCGATCAGCACCTGGCTGGCCTGTGCCTGCTCAACGACTGGTCCGCCAGGGACATTCAGGCTTGGGAATACCAGCCCCTGGGCCCGTTCCTGTCCAAAAGCTTCATTACCACGCTTTCGCCGTGGGTAGTCACAGCCGAAGCGCTGGAGCCCTTCCGCTGCGCCCAGCCGGCCCGCCCGGACGGCGACCCGCAGCCACTACCTTATTTGCTCGACCCCAAGGACCAGGCGCGCGGGGCCTTCGACATCGAGCTGGAAGTGCTGCTGCTTACCGAGCGCATGCGCGAGCAGGGCTTGCCGGCCCACCGCTTGGCCTTGAGCAACACCTTGAACATGTACTGGACCGTGGCGCAGTTGATCGCCCACCACAGCGTCAACGGCTGCCAATTGCAGCCTGGTGACCTGTTCGGCTCCGGCACGCTGTCCGGCGCCACGCCCGACGCTTATGGCAGCCTGCTGGAAACCACGCTCGGTGGAAAGCAACCGGTGGAGTTGGCCAGCGGTGAGAAGCGCACCTTCCTCGAAGACGGTGACGAAATCATCCTGCGTGCGCGCTGCTCGCGTGATGGTGTAGGCAGCATCGGCTTCGGCGAATGCCGCGGCAAGATCATCGCGGCCAACTGAGGGAGTGGGCCATGGAGCTGTATACCTATTACCGTTCCACTTCGTCCTACCGCGTGCGCATAGCCCTGGCATTGAAGGGCCTGGAGTTTCAGGCTTTGCCCGTCAATTTGCTCAAGGGCGAGCAGCATGCGGCAGGCTACCTTGCGGTTAACCCCCAAGGCCGGGTGCCGGCTTTGCGCACTGACGAGGGTGAGCTGCTGGTGCAATCGCCAGCGATCATCGAGTATCTGGAAGAGGCGTATCCACAGCCGGCACTGTTGCCGGCCGATGCCAACATGCGCGCCAAAGTACGTGGGGTGGCGGCGCTCATCGCCTGCGATGTGCACCCGCTGCACAATGTCAGCGTGCTCAATCAACTTCGGCAGTTGGGTCATGATGAAACGCAGGTCCATCAGTGGATCGCCCACTGGACCCGCCACGGTCTGGCCGCCGTCGAGCAGTTGATTGGCGAGCATGGCTATTGCTTCGGCAGCCAGCCGGGGCTGGCGGATGTCTATTTGATACCGCAGCTATATGCCGCCGAGCGCTTCAATATTGACCTGAGCCCGTACCCGCGCATAGCCCGGGTGGCGGGCCTTGCCAAAGGGCATCCGGCATTCGCCAAGGCGCATCCGGCCTGCCAGGTGGACACCCCGGCTCAGTGAATAGAGCGCTTGGCGCTCGGAAGCTTGGCGATCCGTTCAGACAGCTTCAGCCGCTGGACGGGGTCTTCGGTCAGCAGCAGGGCATGCTCCAGGTCGAAGCGTTCGGCGTGGGGGCAGTCCAGCCGCTGATAGAGCGTGGCACGGGTCATGTAATCGCTGACCTGCACTGGGCCCAGTTGCATCACCCGCTCAGCATCCACCAGCGCAGCCAAGTGGTTGTCGTTGCTGATATGCAACTGGCGAAGGTTGCGTGACAGTCGCTGCAGCATCTGCTTCGCACTGGCACTGCGCAGGTGCTCTGCTGTCAATGGCATCTGTGGGCCGAACTGGCGCGCCAGTAGCTCACGGCAATCGTTGGTGTAGAGGCGACGGCCGCCACAGGGGTCGAGCAGGTGGTCGGCGCCCGGCACCCGTAGCAGAAAGTGCCCCGGAAATGCCACACCCTCCAAGGGGATGGACAAGCGCTGAGCCAGTTCCAGGGTAATGATCGCCAGCGCCAGCGGTTGGCCGCGTCTGCGCTGCAATACTTTGTCCAGCAACGCCGCATGGGGGCGGATCGGGTGGTATTCGTCTTGTTGAAAGCCCAGCGCGTTGAGCTGGCGCAGCAGCGGTTGAGCGAGCTCCGATAGTGGCAGCATGGGCAGACTGGCGCTGATCTGCCCTTGGACATTGCGCAATGCAGCCAGGCATGCGGCAGGCTCGACCTGCCGATCATGCTCGGCAGCAATCCATAGGGCAGCTTCCAGCAGGGCGACCGGCTCGCGTTCCAGGCAGGCCAGGCAGGCTTGACGTGGGTTCATGGGGGTTCTCCACTCACGCTTGAGTATTAGCCGTGGCGCGTGCATTCGTCCAGTGGTCCGCTCGCAGTGCCCATTTCTGACGCGTGCCTATACTGCTATGAGCACCTCGTTGGGGAGCCGTAGATGTTCGCCCTGATGCAAAGCACCCGTACCCAGTCGCTGCACCTGTTCATCGACCCGCCCACCGGCCTCAAGGCCGTCGTGGCGATTCACAGCGAGAAATTGGGCCCTGCGCTGGGTGGCTGCCGCTATCTACCCTATGCCGATGACGAAAGCGCCATGGCCGACGCCGTTCGCCTGGCCCAAGGCATGAGCTACAAGGCGGCCCTGGCCGGGTTGTCGTTGGGTGGCGGCAAGGCGGTGGTCTTGCGCAACCCTCATGTGGAAAACCGCGCGGCGCTGTTCGAGGCCTTCGGCCGCTTCGTCGACACCTTGCAAGGGCGTTTCATCGTGGCCGTGGACAGTGGCACTTCCACACAAGACATGGACTGCATCGCCCAGAGCACCCCACACGTCACCAGCACCACAGCTTGCGGGGACCCTTCTGCGCAGGCGGCGCTCGGAGTGTTTGCCGGTATACGCGCCACGTCTCAGGCACGCCTTGGCAGCAGTAACCTCGAAGGACTGCGAGTGGCGGTTCAGGGGTTGGGCAACGTCGGTTATGCCCTGGCCGAGCAACTGCACGCGGCGGGGGCGGAATTGCTGGTCAGCGACCTGGACCCAGGCCGGGTGCGCCTTGCGGTGGAGCAGTTCGACGCGCACCCGGTAACCCACGACGCCTTGATCAGTACACCCTGCGATATTTTTGCGCCCTGCGGTGTGGGGCCGGTGCTCAATGGGCAAACGGTGATGCAGTTGCGCTGCGCTGCAGTGGCAGGTGCGGCGAACAACCAGCTGACCACGTTGCAAGTAGCTGATCAGCTGGAAACACGAGGCATCCTGTATGCCCCCGACTACGTGATAAATGCCGGAGGGCTGATTTATGTCGCCCTCAAGCATCAGGGAGAAGCCCTGAGCACCATCACTGCACATTTGGCGGGCATACCTGCGCGCCTGACCGAGATATTTGGCCATGCCCAGGCGCAAAAGCGCTCGCCCGCACGGGTTGCTCAGATGCTCGCTGAGCGCCTGCTTTATCCGTAGGGCTACTTACTCGTCGGTTTTGTCCGACCCATCCAGTTCAGCCAATGCCGAGGCGTTGTTCTTGAACGCAGCAGCGAATACTGCCCTGTTCTTGGCCATGAAGATGCTTGCCTCTTCGGCCATGTTTTCGTCCAGGCCTGGCACATGCTTGACCAGCACTTGAGTCAACACTTCGGCCAGTTCCAGCATCTGGTCATGGGCGTCTGCGAGTTTGCGGTCCAAGAACGTGGTCTCCAAATCGCGCGTGCTGCGGTAAAGAATCTCTACAGCCATACGAGGCCTCTCGGTCAGTGATCGCCAAAGGGGCGGGCATGTGCCCCGTGGCTTTGCGGTTCAGTGGCTATCCAGCGCAGTAGGCAGGCTACCGTTACTGAATACTGTATCGATATACAGTAATGGCAAAGCAATCATTTCGCAACCGGAAATTGTAGCGCTGCCAAAATCGTGCGCCGCCCGTGCCTTGCGGCAATCGGTCGCCTTCCAAGCCTGGGGCCTGGCCCTTTAACTGCATGGCACAAGCGTCACAGAGCTGACGCATCATCCTTAAAGTCGTATCGGGGAATCGGACATCGTGGACATCAAATGGGCAGAGAAACTACGCAAGGGCCTGCATGGCTCGGCTGACTCGCTGGGCAACCTGTGTGTGGAGGCGTTCCACTACCTCGCACTGTTCGGCATCGGCGCCATCACCGCCTATGCTGCGGTGGTGACCTTTCTCGACATGCTCGGCAAGGGTGGGATCAGCGTCGATGACATTCTGCTGCTGTTCATCTACCTGGAGCTTGGAGCGATGGTTGGGATCTACTTCAAGACCAACCACATGCCGATCCGCTTTTTGCTTTACGTAGCGATTACCGCCCTGACGCGGCTGCTGATTGGCGATGTATCACACCACAAGGCGCCTGATGTGGGGTTGCTGTATGTCTGCGGTGGCATCCTGCTGTTGGCGTTTTCGATCTTGGTAGTGCGCTATGCGTCGTACCGCTACCCCTCGACCAAGGCTCTGGACGCCAACGGCAAGGATGTGGAGGAAAGCAAGTAGGGGCTAGTTATCTGTGGCCAGCGCTGGTCGCTGGCACGCTTGAATCTTCCTCGGCGTTTTTGCGGGATTCGTGACACGGGGTCGCGAACCAATCACGCCGAGCGGGGATTGTCATGAAACTGGATATCGAAGCTGTGCATGCTCACCTCAAGCAAGCCTTCGGGCTCGACCCCTATGCGGTGCATGTCACCGAAGTGGCGGATGTCATAGACCTGAAAGTGGTCAACAGTCGCTCGCTGGTCGAAGAGTCGTTGTACTGGCTCAAGCGAGGGGAGGAGCCGACCTATGATCAAGGGTTGTTCGGCCTGTTCCATCAGCCCGATACCTTCGACAGCGCTCACCGTGTCGGGACATTACGCCTACGGGATCTGGAGAAGCAGATCGGCCAGTTGCTGCAGCAGGGGTAAGCGTCAGTTCGCCACGCCGATTCCGGTGAACGGACGCGCCTGCGGGTGGGGATCACGGGTCAGGGCTGCGAGCACCTGTAACGGGTTCTGCCCCAGCTCGATCGCCAGCCCAAGGCGAATGCTGTCGATGACCCGTTGCAGGCGCACCGGGTCATTGCGCTGAGCTTGGCTGATCAGGCGCTTGGCGACCACGCCAGCGTCGTCGGAAAGGGTCAGCATGATGCTGCCGTCCAACCGCTCGATACTCAGGTTGACCCGGTACTGCGGGGCGAAGGCGGCGCTGATCTGTTCGAATGGGTTGTTCATGGTCGAGGCCCACAATGAATGACTGCAAAAATTGACCGGCCATTGCGCGAATTGGTTCAGGGCCTTTGATCGCTGCACATGAAAACGCCCGGCTCAGGCCGGGCGTTTTTCGTTACGGATGCCTGTCAGGCGTCGGGATCGTTCAGCTCCAGTACGCCACGTTTGCTGCGCAGTTTGCCGTAGAAGTGTTCCAGCGCATGGGTGAGCTTGCTGGCGGCACCGTCAACCGCCTGGTCCAGCGAGTTAGCGGTGTGGGTCACGCAGATGGGCTGATGGCCTTTTGGGCGAGCCTCCAATTGGCAGCGTTTGTCATGCGGGCCGGGCTTGGCACCGTTCTCGTCGCGCAGGTGCACCTCAATCCGGGTGAGGTCGTCATCAAAGCGTTCGAGGCTGGCTTCCAGCGTACTGCGGACCCACTCGTTCAGACGGATGTTGCCTTCGATATGGTTGCTGCTGTTGACCTGGATTTGCATGATTCCAATCCTTATTCAGCTTGCTCGCAGGGAGGCGTGCCTAGGCCCTTGAGGGGCCTGGAAATTCTGCGCCTCTTGACTCTAAGGTCAGGCAACCGCGCGGCGATTACAACCCCTAATGGAAAATAAATTTTCTGTTGCAAATTGCCCCTCAGACGAGAAGTCGTTTCGATTCTTTGCTTATGAGAATTGAAATCATTATTATTGCAGTCCCACTTTCCGGACACTTTCCATGAAGCGCTCTGCCGGACTTCCTCTGAGCTATCGCCTGGCTGTGGTCTCACGCAGCCTGGCCGCGTTGCTGGGTGGCTACGTGCTGGCATCGTTGTTCAGTATCTGCCTTGCGCTGCTGCTGCCGTTGCCTCAGGTCGATGCCACGCTGACCGGTTTGATGCTCTCGTTCGTCATCTATGTATTGGCCTTCATCGGCTGTTTCGCCTGCCGCAGTGCCTGGCGTGCCTGGCTCGGTGTACTGCTGCCGAGCGTGCTGCTGGGCCTGCTCGGCGGCTTTGCCTATTGGATGCAACAGCCATGAAGGAAGGTTTGCGCCAGGCAATGGCCTGGCTTCACACCTGGACCGGGCTGATATTTGGCTGGCTGCTGTTTGCCATATTCCTCACTGGCACCTTGTCGTACTTCAAGGAAGAAGTCAGTCACTGGATGCAGCCGGAAGTACGCCGCCATGCCCTCGACGCGCAGGCCAGCCTGCGTCTGGCCCAGCAGTACCTGGAGCACAATGGCGCGCATTCGAGCACTTGGATGATCCGCCTGCCCAGCGAGCGAGATGCGGGTTTGACCGTGGGTTGGCGTGACCCCGAGGGCGGGCGCCGAGGGTTTGTCAGGAAAACCCTCGACGCCCAGACCGGGCAGCCAGTAGAGGCGCGCGACAGCCGAGGCGGCGAGTTCTTCTATCGTTTCCATTTCGAGCTGCAGATGCCCTATCCCTGGGGCCGCTGGCTGTCGACGTTGTGCGCCTTCATCATGCTGCTGGGGCTGGTGACCGGGATCATCACCCACAAGAAGATCTTCAAAGAGTTTTTCACGTTTCGCCCTGGCAAAGGGCAGCGCACGTGGCTGGACGGGCACAACGCCATCGGCGTGCTGGTGCTGCCGTTTCACCTGATGATCAGCTACAGCAGCCTGGTGCTGTTCATGTACCTGGTCATGCCCGCAAGCATCATGGCCAGTTATGGCAGTAGCAGCGGCTACTTCAATGACCTTTTCGGCCGCGACGACCCTCCCCAGGTAGTCAACGTCGCCACACCGCTGGTGCCGCTGGCAAGCCTGTATGCCAAGGTGCAGACGCAGGCGCCCGGTGCGCACATGGGGTTCATCCAGGTGCAGAACGCCGGGGATCGCAATGCCAGGGTAACGTTCACCCAGTCCTCGGCTGACAGCGTTCCCTACAGGCGCAGCGCCAACTGGACCTTCGACGGTGCCACCGGCGAGCTGCTGAGCCAGGGTGCGCCTGAAAGCGGTGCGATGATGACCGCATTCAGCTTCGCCGGTCTGCACATGGGTAACTACGCTGGGCCCTGGCTACGCTGGCTGTACTTTGCTTTCGGGCTTGCCGGCACAGCGGTGATTGGCACGGGCCTGGTGATGTGGTTGGGCAAGCGCCAGCTCAAGCATGCCAAGGCTCAACGCCTGCCGGGTGAGCTGCGCCTGGTCGAGGTGCTCAACATCGCCAGCATGAGTGGGCTGGTCGTGGCGGTGGCGGGATACTTCTGGGCCAATCGGCTGCTGCCGGTGACGCTGCCAGGGCGGGCAGACTGGGAGATCAATACCTTCTTCATGATCTGGCTGGCGGCGTTGGCGCATGCCGTGCTGCGGCCGGGCCGCAAGGCTTGGGGCGAGCAGTTGGCAGTGGGCGCAGCAGCCTTTGCGCTGTTGCCGGCGCTCAATGCCCTGAGTACTGGCCAAGGCCTCAACGCCTCGGTCCCGGCCGGTGACTGGGCCATGGCCGGCTTCGACCTCACCGCCCTGGCCTGCGGGGTATTCCTTGCCTGGGCTGCGAGCAGCATGCTGCGCCCTGCGAAGCCTGCTAGCCAACGCGCGGCGAAGGCGGCCAAAGTTTCGCCCGCGATGGTCGAGGTCAAGTGATGCTCAGTTTTGCCCTGATCGGTTTCGCCGGCTTCGCTGCCCTGTGCCTGGCGATGGAAAAACACTTCAGCGCGCTGCTGGTGCGTAAACCCTCGGCATTCAAGCTGCGCGTGTTGCGAATCGTCGGGTGGTCGTTGCTGACAGTATCGTTGGCGCTTGCCGTTCATGGGCGAGGCTGGGCCCATGGTCTGGTGGAATGGGTCGCTTGCCTGATGGCGGGAGTCACCGTGTGGGTGTTCGGTCTACCCTATCGACCGTGGCTGCTGCTCGGCCTGGCAGCTGTCAGCCTGGTGCTCGGGCCGCTGCTGGCGCTGTTGAACGGGTGATGCCTTGACTGATTCTGACAACGACGGCGCCCGTGCACGTTTGCTTCAAGTGTTTCTGGCCCAGCGTGCGCGCATGGAAGCCATGGTCAACCGCCGGGTCGGTTGCCGTGCCACGGCGTCCGACCTGGTTCAGGAACTGTTCCTGCGCTTGTGGCGACGGCCCGAGGTCAAAGCCCAGGCGCTCGATACCTACTTGTTGCGTTGTGCCGGCAACCTGGCCATCGATCATTTGCGCAGTGAAGGTAGCCGCGAGCGTGTCGCCGAAGCCTCGCTAGCGGGGGATGAAGCTGCGCAGCCTCAGGCCCCGGAACACGCCCTGGAGGTCGATCATGATCTGCAGCGCATCGAAACCGCGCTGCGAGCCCTGCCTGAGCGTACTCGGCAAATATTTCTGCTCAACCGCATACACGGCTGCACCTACGGCGAAATCGCCAAGGCCATGCAGCTTTCCCAGAGCACCGTGGAAAAGCATATGATGCGCGCCCTAGAGGCGTGCAAGGCTAGTATTGCCGAGCCCGCGACCTTTATTCGCAGGCCAGGGAGCGCCCGCCGATGAGCGACCCGCAGCAGACCACCGCCACCGTGTCCGAGGCGGCCTTGCAGTGGCTGATCCGCATCAACGAGCAGCCCGCAGTAGCTAGCAGTGCGCCTTTCAAGCGCTGGTTGCTGGCCAATCCCAGCCATCGGCAGGCCTATGCACAAGCCCAAACGTTGTGGCAACTGTGCGAGGCGCCGGCGGCCCGCTTGGCCGCGCTGGAGCAGGCAGACTTGCAGCACTATTTGCAGGCCATGGCCAAGCCCCGCGACAAAGGCCGTTGGCGCCGTGCCGGTGCAGCGCTGGCCGCCGCTTGCCTGGTGCTGGCCATTAGTGTGGCCGGCGGCTGGCGGCCGACTGACTGGTGGCTGAACCTGCAGGCGGACTACAGCAGCGATGATGCGCTGGCCCAGGTAACCCTGGCGGACCAGTCACAGGTGACCTTGGACGCCCATAGCGCCATCGCCGTCGACTTTGAACAAGGCGAACGCCGTGTGCGCCTGCTGCAGGGCGCAGCGTTCTTCCAGGTGACCCATACCGGGCAACCCTTCGTGGTGCAGGCCGCAGGCGGTGAGGTGCGGGTGTTGGGTACGCAGTTCGAGGTGCGCGAGCAAGGGCAGGGCGCCCAGGTTACGGTGCGCAACGGGCGGGTGGCGGTGGTTGCCAAGCCAGGCGAGGCGAGCAAGGTGCTCACGGCCAATCAACAGTTGGCTTACAGCAACGGGCTAAGCGGTGATATCGCGCGCGTTGACAGTGATAGCCGGCTGGCCTGGCGCCAGGGCTGGTTGAGCTACTACCAGGTGCCGCTGGCCCAGGTGGTGGCTGACCTGGGCCGCTATTACCCTGGCCGCATCGTTGTGCTGAACGCTGAGTTGGGGCAGCGCAGGGTCAGCGGCAGCTTCCCTGCCGATCAACCACTGGCCGCCCTCGACTCGCTGGCCAAACTGCTGGGCTTCGAGCGCAGGACGTTGCTTGGCCGGCTAACCGTGATCCGCTGAGAAAAAATTTTCAAATACCAGTGAGGTAATCAGAGGCGGCATCCGTGTAATGAGTGAAAGTGCGATTGATTCGCAGTAATAGCCCTCTCACAGGTCAGCGTCCATGAACTTCACCCCTCGTTGCGTTCCCCTCTGGCTTGGCCTTGCAGCGTGCTCGGCCACCCTTGCTGCTCCTGGCCTGGCAGCTGCCGAACAACTCCAGTTGCATGGCTTCGCTCAGCCCAGCCAACCCCTGGCTCAAGCCTTGAATGCCTTCAGCCGTGCCACCGGGCAAAGCGTGGTCTACACCCTTGAGCTGCCCAATGTTCAGGCTCCGGCGCTCAACGGCTCGTTCAGCGCCGAGCAGGCCTTGCAACAGCTATTGGGCGGCAGCGGGCTGACCTGGCGCCGCCTCGACGCCCGCACCTTGACGCTCGAACCTGTGGCCAGCGCTGCCGCCCTCAACTTGCAAGCCACCACGGTGACTTCGCAGATGGACAGCTACAGCTATCAGCCGCCGGCCAGCCCATCGATCATGCGCGGCCAAGGGCCGTCCCAGGATATCCCCCAGGCGATCAATGTAGTGCCCGCGCAGGTCATTCGCGACCAGGCACCGCGCAATTTGGACGATGCGCTGGCCAACGTCAGCGGTATCACCCAGGGCAACAACTTCGGGGGCACTGCCGACACCGTGATGAAGCGCGGTTTCGGCGACAACCGTGATGGCTCGATCATGCGCGACGGCATGCCGGTGGTGCAGGGCCGCAGCCTCAATGCCAGCACCGAGCGGGTAGAAGTGCTCAAGGGCCCAGCTTCCTTGCTGTACGGCATACAAGACCCTGGCGGGGTCATCAACGTGGTCAGCAAACGCCCGCAACTGCAGCAATACAACGCGTTGAGCGTGCGTGGCTCGACCTACGGCAGCGGCAAGAACGGCAGCGGCGGTGGCCTGGACAGCACCGGTGCGCTAGGCGACAGCAACTTCGCCTATCGGCTGATCGTCGATCACGAGGACGAGGACTACTGGCGTAACTATGGCGTGCACCGCGAGTCGCTGGTGGCGCCGTCGCTGGCCTGGCTCGGTGAAGATACCCAAGTGGTGCTGGCTTACGAGCACCGCGAGTTCACCTCCCCGTTCGACCGCGGCACGGCATTCGGCAGCAACGGCCACCCCTTGAACATACCCGCTACCCGGCGGCTGGACGAGCCATTCAACGACATGCAAGGGAGGTCCGACCTCTATCGCTTGGAAGTCGACCATCAGCTGGCCGATGACTGGAAGCTGCATTTCGGTTACAGCTTCAACCGCGAGACCTACGATGCCAGCCAGGTTCGCATTGCTGGCATCAACGAAGCCAAGGGCACGCTGACCCGCAGTATCGATGGCACGCACAACGCCATGAGCCGCGACCAGTTCGCCACCCTGAGCCTCAATGGCACGGCCACCTTGGCCGGCCTGCAGAACGACCTGATGTTCGGCGTCGACCACGAGGACCGCAAAATCTTTCGCGGCGACCTGATCCGCCAGAGCGCCAGGTCCACGTTCAGCTACCTGAACCCGGTATATGGCCAGGAAGTGGAGGGCACCACGGTGCGTGCCAGCGATAGCGACCAGACCGACAAGCTGCGCACCGACGCGTTGTTCGTGCAGGACGCGCTGCACTTGGACGAGCACTGGATTCTGGTCGCCGGGGCGCGCTATCAGCAATACGACCAGTACGCCGGCCGCGGCCGCCCGTTCAAGGCCAACACCGACACCAATGGCCAGGCTTGGGTACCCCATGCCGGCATCGTCTACAAGGTCGACGACCAGCTGTCGTTCTATGGCAGCTACAGCGAGTCGTTCAAGCCCAACTCCAGCATCGCCCCGCTGACTGGCGGCGTGGTACTGGATTCGTCGGTGGCACCGGAAGAGGGCAAGTCCTGGGAGCTGGGTGCCAAGCTCGACATGCCCGGCAGCCTGACCGGCACATTGGCACTGTTCGATATCACCAAGCGCAACGTGCTGGTTTCCAACTTCGACAGTGCCAGCGGCGAGACGCTTTACAGCAACGCTGGCGAAGTCAACTCGCGGGGTGTCGAACTCGACCTCACCGGCCAGCTCAGCGAGCGCTGGAGCCTGATCGGCAGCTACGCGTACACCGACGCCAAGGTCACCAAGGACCCGGACATCGAAGGGAACCGCCTGCAGAACGTGGCCCGCCACAGCGGTTCGTTGTCGGCGGTGTATGACTTTGGCAGCCTGATTGGTGGCGATCGCCTGCGTTTTGGGGCCGGGGCGCGGTATGTCGGTGAGCGGCCAGGCAACTCGACCAACACCTTCGACCTGCCCAGCTATACCGTGGCCGATGCGTTCGCCACTTACGAGACCAAGCTGGACGAACACAACGTTCGCCTGCAACTGAACGTGAAGAACCTTTTCGACAAGGTGTATTACAGCTCAGCGGTGAACCAGTACTTCGTCGCCCTCGGTGATGCGCGACAGGTGAGCGTGTCCAGCACCTTCGAATTCTGAAGGCTGGGCAGCCAGGTGGAGCCGATGCTCGCACTCAGCCACGGACGGCGCAGCGGTACTCGCCAGGGGAGGCGCCCATGGCCTGGCGGAAGCGGTTGCTGAAATGGCTGGCGCTGGCGAACCCGCACAACAGCGCCACCTGACCCAATGGCAAGTCGCCCAGGCGCAGTAGCTGGCAAGCGCGATGCAGTCGCCGCGCCAGCAGGTACTGATGCGGCGGCAGGCCGAAACTTGTGCGGAACATTCGCGCAAAGTGGTATTCGGACAAGTTACTGCGCAGGGCCAGTTCGCCCAGGGTGATCGGTTGCTCCAGGTGCGCCTCGATATAGTCCACCAGTTGCCGACGCAGGCTAGGTGCCAACCCGCCTTTGAGCCGTAACCCGCGGCGCAGGCCAACCTGGCTGAGCACGGCATGATCGACGATGTCATGGGCCAGGCTGCTGGCTAGCAGACGCTCGGCCGGCTCATCCCAAGCCAGGGTGATCAAATGGCGAAAACGCAGCGATTGCTGGGGGTCATCGAGGAAGGTCGCCTCCTGCAGTTGCAGTTCCCGTGGTTCGCGGTCGAGCAGGCGCACGCAGCCCAAGGCGAACTGCGCCTCGCTGATATACAGGTGCGCCAGGCGGATGGCGCCGTTGACGACCCAGTTGGACTCGTGCCCGGCCGGCATGATGCACAGTTTGTCCGGCGCACCCTTGTCGGCAGGGCGCTGGCGACGGAAGGTGCCGGTGCCATCGGCGATGTAGCATGACAGGGTGTGATGGCTCGGTGCCTGATAGTCGCGTGCGTCGTCGCGGTTGCTCCACAACGCCGCCGCCAGCCCATCGCCCAGGTGCGCGCTCAGCTCCAGCCGGGCGTTGGGCGAGGCGTGCATGGCGTTGAACACTTGCAGTTGGCTCAGTGGTGTCATGGTCTGTCCTCTTGCGCTCATCCTACTGCGCCTGCGCTGCGGTGGCTGCTGTCTCAGGCGCAAAAGCGCAAGTTTGTGCAAGCGGGCAAACGTCGGTCGCAAGAATACTGAGGCTCCTGGTGAGAGCGGGGTTACCCGCGAAACGCTGGGCATCGATTTCCAAAGGACCAAGGAGCCGCCACCATGAACCTGTCCCTCTACCTGCTGACCGTGCTGATCTGGGGCACCACCTGGATCGCCTTGAAGCTGCAATTGGGCGTGGTCGCCATCCCGGTGTCGATCGTCTACCGCTTCGCCCTGGCCGGCGTGATCCTGTTCGTCATCCTCCTGTTCACCCGCCGGCTGCAACCGATGGGCCGGCGCGGCCACGCTATCTGCCTCGCGCAGGGCGTGTGCCTGTTCTGCGTCAACTTCATGTGCTTTCTCACGGCCAGCCAGTGGGTTGCCAGTGGCTTGATCGCCGTGGTGTTCTCGACCGCCACCTTGTGGAATGCCCTGAATGCCCGGCTATTCTTCGGCCAGAAGATCGCCAGCAACGTGATCGGTGGTGGTGCGCTGGGTTTACTGGGGTTGGGCCTGCTGTTCTGGCCCGAGCTTTCCCACCACCAGGCCAGCCGCGAAACCTTCTACGGGCTGGGCCTGGCCCTGCTGGGCACGCTGTGCTTCTCGGCCGGTAACATGCTTTCGAGCCTGCAGCAGAAGGCCGGGCTCAAACCCATGACCACCAACGCCTGGGGTATGGTGTACGGCGCCTCGCTGCTGGCGGTGTACTGCCTGGCCAGGGGCATCCCCTTCGCCATGCAATGGGATGCTCGCTATGTCGGCTCGCTGCTGTACCTGGTCATCCCCGGCTCGGTGATCGGCTTCACCGCCTACCTTACCTTGGTCGGGCGCATGGGGCCGGAGCGGGCAGCCTATTGCACTGTGCTGTTCCCGCTGGTTGCACTGAACGTGTCGGCCTTCGCCGAGGGCTATCAGTGGACAACCCCAGCACTGTTTGGGCTGCTGGCGGTGATGGCCGGGAATGTGCTGGTGTTTCGCAAAGCCAGGGCTACTGTGCACATGCCCGCTCGGTGCCTCACAAGGGGAGCAGAACGTTGAAAAACGCCTCACCTTTGCGCTAAGTAGTCCGGTTCAGGCAGTAGATGGTGTCAGCCCTTCCACACCTGTGGGTTCACCAGATCCCGCGGCCGCTCACCGAGCAACGCGGCACGCAGGTTTTCCATTGCTCGGTTGGCCATGGCCTGTCGGGTTTCGGCTGTCGCCGAACCGATATGCGGCAAGGTCAGCGCATTGGGCAGCTTGAACAGCGGTGAGTCGCTGAGTGGTTCTTGTTCGTACACATCCAGGCCAGCGCCACGCAAGGTGCCGTTCTGCAGTGCCTCAATCAGCGCCGCCTCGTCTACTACCGGCCCTCGGGCGATGTTGATCAGAAATGCGCTCGGCTTCATCAGCTTCAGTTCGCGGGCGCCGATCAGCTTGCGTGTGGCATCGGACAGCGGCACCACCAGGCAGACGAAGTCGGCTTCGGCCAGCAACTGGTCGAGGCTGCGGTACTGGGCACCCAGCGCTTGTTCCAAGGCAGGTTTGCGGCTGTTGCCGGCATATAGGATCGGCATGTTGAAGCCGAAGTGGCCGCGGCGGGCGATGGCGGCGCCGATGTTGCCCAGGCCGACGATGCCCAAGGTCTTGCCATGCACATCGCTACCAAAGTGGGTTGGCGCAACCGTGGCCTGCCAACTGCCCGCCTTGGTCCAGGCATCGAGCTCGGCGGTGCGCCGGGCGCAGCCCATGATCAACGAGAAACCCAGGTCGGCGGTGCTCTCGGTGAGCACGTCGGGGGTGTTGGTCAAGGCGATGCCGCGCTCGTTGAAATAGTCGAGGTCATAATTGTCGTAGCCGACCGAGACACTGGACACCACCTCAAGCTTGCCCGCGCCTTCGAGCTGCGTGCGGCCAAGCTTGCGTCCGGCCCCGATCAGGCCGTGTGCTTCGGGCAGGGCTTCGTTGAACTGGGCGCTGATGTCACCGAGCTTGGGGTTGGGCACGATCACATTGAAGTCTTGCTGCAGGTGCTCGGCCATGGCCGGCGTGATGCGGCTGAAGGCCAGTACGGTCTTTTTCATCGGGCGACATCTCAGGGCGGTGATTGGGCTTGATTGGTTAGCAACCTACCATTGTCCACCGCCACTGCGCAGCAGCTTTTTAGTTGGCGATCAGCAGTTCATGGGTTTTCAGGTCAGCTTCATGGGCTGCGAGAATTTCTGGTAGCGAGTTGCGCAGGTATTCGACCCATGTCTTGATCTTGGCATCCAGGTACTGACGCGACGGGTAGATGGCATACAGGTTCAGCTCTTGCAAACGGTACTCAGGCATCACCCGCACCAGGCTGCCATCGCGCAGGCCGTCGATTGCCGAGTAGATCGGCAGCACGCCCATGCCCATGCCGCTGCGGATCGCGGTTTTCATCGCATCCGCCGAGTTGACCTGGAACGGCGAGCTGGTGATGTTCACCAGTTCCTGGCCTTCCGGGCCGTCGAACAGCCATTTCTCCAGCGGGATCACCGGGCTGACCATGCGCAGGCAGGCGTGCTTGAGCAGGTCGGCCGGCTTGTGCGCAAAGCCGTGCTTGGCCACGTAGTCGGGTGAGGCGCAGACGATGCTGTAAGTGATGCCCAGGCGCTGCGAAACGAAGCCTGAGTCCGGCAGTTCGGTGGCCAGCACGATCGACACGTCATAGCCCTCGTCGAGCAGATCGGGCACGCGGTTGGCCATGGTCAGGTCGAACGTCACGTCCGGGTGCGATTCACGGTAGCGGGCGATGGCATCGACCACGAAGTGCTGACCGACACCGGTCATCGAATGCACTTTCAGTTGCCCGGCAGGCCGGGCATGGGCGTCACTGGCTTCGGCTTCGGCTTCTTCGACGTAGGTGAGGATCTGTTCGCAGCGCATCAGGTATCGCTTGCCCGCCTCGGTCAGGGCGATGCGCCGCGTGGTGCGGTTAAGCAGACGGGTTTGCAGATGGGCTTCCAGGTTGGAGACCGCCCGCGACACGTTCGCGGTGGTCGTATCCAGTTGCGCCGCAGCAGCCGTGAAGCTGCCCAACTGGGCTACGCAACTGAAAGCACGCATGTTTTGCAGGGTGTCCATGGGTCACTCTCAAGATAGAGGGCAAAATTGTGTCACGAAGTAACGTAAATGTGCTTTCGACCAAAGCCGGATTATCGCTTTTTCGGTAACAAAGATTCGCAGGAATGTGCGCTTATCGCCAGTGCGGCCGGCCCCTAGAATTGCCCAGCCCCTTCACCTCTTCCTCGGGAAATCGCAGCAGTGCCGCGTCGCATCATCAGAACGCTCCACGTGTTCAGTGCCTGTGCCCTTAGCATTACCTTGAGCGGCTGTATCGGAACCTGGGGCATCGCCCCGCACAGCGAGCCTCTACAAGCCAATACCCTGACTACAGACGCCGCCATTGGCCAAGCTGCCAGTGATGCGCACTGGCCTGAGCAGCGCTGGTGGCAGGCTTACGCAGACCCGCAGCTGGATCGCTGGATCGACCTCGCCCTGGCCGGCAGCCCGAGCCTGGCCATGGCGGCGGCCCGTGTGCGTGAAGCCAAGGCCATGGCTGGGGTGGTGGAAGCGGCAGAAAAGCTTCAGGCCAATGGCCAGGCCACACTCAAGCGCCACAACTGGCCTGAAGATCAGTTCTACGGCCCAGGCGCGCTGTCGGGTGCCAACACCTGGGACAACAACGCCGCCATTGGGTTGAGCTATGCCCTGGACCTGTGGGGCCGTGAGCGCAATGCTAGCGAGCAGGCTTTGGACCAAGCCCACATGAGCGTGGCGCAGGCCCGCCAGGCCCAGCTCGAACTGCAGAACAACATCGTCAAGGCCTACATACAATTGAGCCTGCAGTTTGCCCGGCGCGATATCGTCAAGGCTGAACTCCAGCAACAGGAGCAGATTCTGGCCTTGGCCGAGCGGCGCCTGGACGGCGGCATTGGCACCCATTTCGAAGTCAGCCAGGCCCAAGCGCCGCTGCCCGAAACCCATCGCCAGCTCGATAGCCTGGACGAGGAGATCGCCCTGACCCGCAACCAGTTGGCGGCATTGGCCGGGAAAGGCCCAGGGGAGGGGGCGCAGTTGCAGCGGCCCACTTTGGCCCTCGCGGCACCGCTGAAACTGCCTTCTAAGCTGCCGGCCGAGTTGGTCGGTCAGCGCCCGGATGTAGTCGCCAGCCGCTGGCAGGTCGCGGCCCAGGCACGTGGCATCGATGTCGCCCACGCTGCTTTTTTCCCCAACGTCGACCTGGTGGGCAGCCTGGGCTTCATGGCCACAGGGGGTGGCCCGCTGGCGTTTCTGACCGGCCGCAAATTCAATTACAGCGTCGGCCCTGCGATCAGCCTGCCGGTCTTCGATGGTGGCCGCTTGCGTTCGCAACTGGGCGTTGCCTCGGCGGGGTATGACGTGGCCGTGGCGCGCTACAACCAGACAGTGATCGGCGCACTGAAGAACATCTCTGACCAGCTGATCCGCCGGGAGTCGATGAAGCAGCAGGCCCATTTGGCCGCCGAGTCGGTGGCGGCTGCGCAAAAAACCTACGACATCGCCATGGTGGCCTTCCAGCGGGGCCTGACCGACTACCTCAATGTGCTCAATGCACAGACCTTGCTGTTGCGCCAACAGCAGGTGCAGCAGCAGGTGCAGGCCGCCCGCCTGATCGCCCATGCCGACCTGGTCACCGCCCTGGGCGGCGGTTTGCAGGCGGGCCAGGATGTGCCCACGCAAGAGCGCCAAATAGCGCCGAAAACCCCGGCCACCCTGGCGATTTTCGCCCCGCAGGCGGACCACGCCGAATGAGCATGTTGAGTCTGCCAATGCGCTGGCTGCAGCGCCTGGAGTGGCGCCGGGGCTTTTTTGCCTGGGTGCGCACCGATGGGGTCACCTGGGTCTACATCTTCAAGGTGCTGGCGGCGGCTTTCATCACCTTGTGGCTGGCGATGCGCCTGGAGTTGCCGCAACCACGCACGGCAATGATCACCGTGTTCATCGTCATGCAGCCACAGAGTGGCCATGTGTTCGCCAAAAGCTTCTACCGGGTACTGGGGACTCTGGCCGGGTCAGTGATGATGGTCGCCTTGATCGCCCTGTTCCCGCAGAACACCGAGCTTTTCTTGCCGAGCCTGGCCGTGTGGGTGGGGTTGTGCTCCGCTGGCGCCATGCGCTACCGCACCTTTCGTGCCTATGGCTTCGTGCTCGCCGGCTACACCGCAGTGATGATCGGCCTGCCTGTGCTACAGCATCCGGACCAGGCGTTCATGGCGGCGGTTTGGCGAGCGTTGGAAATCGCCCTGGGCATCATGGTGTCGACCTTGGTTAGCGCTGCGATCTTGCCGCAATCGGCCAGCGCTGCCATGCGCAACGCGTTGTACCAGCGCTTTGGCGTGTTTGCCGCCGTCGTGGTGCAAGCCTTGCGCGGCGACAGCCAGCGTGAGTGGTTCGAAAGCAGCAACGTGCGCTTCGTCGCCGAAGCGGTGGGGCTGGAGAGCCTGCGCAATGTCACCGCCTTTGAAGATCCGCACATGCGTCGGCGCTCGGGCCGATTGGTGCGTATGAACAGCGAGTTCATGGCCATCACCACGCGCTTCAACGCTTTACATCGCCTGTTGGAACGCTTGCGCGCCCGTGGGCCGCTGCAGATCGTCGGCGCCATCGAACCGGGCCTGGAAACCTTGGGGCAGTTGCTACAGCCGTATGTGGGCCGAGCCCTGACCGATGCCGATGCGCTACGCCTGACGCTGGAGCTGGCAGCCTACAAGGAAGGCCTGCAGGCACAGGTACGTAGCCTACGCGCCGATTACCTGGCAACCGGCCCCAGCGAAGCCGACCTGCTCGATTTCCACACGGCATTCGAGCTGCTTTATCGCTTTGTCGACGAGATGTATAGCTACGCCCAAACCCATGCCTCGCTGGCCGCGCACAGGCACGAGCGCGAGCAGTGGGACGAGCCCTATGTGGCGCAGACCAGTTGGCTGGTATCGCTGGCTGCCGGTGTGCGGGCCTCGGCGGTATTGTTGCTGCTGGGCAGCTACTGGCTGCTGAGCGACTGGCCCAGCGGCGCCATGATGTCCCTGGTGGCCACAGTGACCGTGTGCCTGTCGGCGGCTTCGCCGAACCCCAAGCGCATGTCGTTCCAGATGGCCTGTGGTACGGCGGTCGGTGCCTTCGTCGGCTTTTTCGAAACGTTTTTCGTGTTCCCCTGGATCGACGGCTTCCCCCTGCTATGCATGGTGCTGGCGCCGGTTTTCGTATTGGGTGCGTTTCTCTCATCGCGGCCGGCGTATGCAGGTTACGGCATCGGCCTGCTGGTGTTCTTCTCCATAGGCTCTGTGCCGAACAACCTGACCGCTTTTGACCCCTATGGCTTCATCAATGACTACATAGGCATGGTCATCGGCATGTTCGTTTGCGCCGCGGCGGGTGCGATCATTCTGCCGCCCAACAGCCGCTGGTTGTGGAGTCGCCTGGAGCAGGCGTTGCGCGAGCAGGTGCTGTTCGCCATCAGCGGGCGCCTGCGCGGCATAGGCTCGGCCTTCGAGAGCCGCACCCGCGACCTGTTGCACCAGGCGTATGGCCTGGCGGCCGGCAAGCCGCAGGTGCAGAGCCAATTGATGGGCTGGATGTTCACGGTGCTCGAGATCGGCCATGCCATCATCGAACTGCGCAAGGAGCAGGCCCTCGCGCCGATCCACCCGGCCTACGCCGAGTCGCAGCCTTGGCGCCAGGCGATCCGTGTCATGGGCCGTGCCTTGGCGCGCTTGTTCTTGCAGCCCAACGCCAGCAACCACGAGCGGGCATTGGTCGCGGTAGACCACGCCATTGCGCGCGTGCAGGCCACCGACGAGCCGTTCGCCCGGCATTTCGACACCTCGGTGCTGCGCCGCGCGCAAAGCTACCTGCACTTCATCCGGTCCTCTTTGTTGGACCCACAGTCGCCATTGGCACCTGCCAAAGGAACACCTCATGCCCCGTGAAATCGCCTTCCATGGCGTTTATATGCCCACCATGACCCTGATATTCCTGTTCGCCCTGGGCCTGGCCTGGGGCCTGGACCGGTTCATCGCCAGCCATGATGGTTATCGCTTTTTCTGGCACCCGGCGCTGTTGCGCCTGAGCCTGTTCGTCTGCCTGTTCGGCGCCTTGGCGCTGTCGCTCTACTGGTGAGAAACCTTCGATGAAAAAGTTCTTCAGCCTGATCGCCACCTTGCTGGTACTGACCGCTGCCGTGGTGATCGGTCGCCAGTTGTGGCTGCATTACATGACCACGCCATGGACCCGTGACGGCCGTGTCCGGGCCGATATCATCAACGTCGCCGCCGATGTGCCTGGTTATGTAGTAGACGTGCCAGTCAAGGACAACCAGCGGGTGAAGAAGGGCGACCTGTTGATCCAGATCGACCCGGAGCACTACCAGTTGGCGGTCGACCAAGCCAAGGCGCTGGTCGCTTCGCGCAAGGCCACCTGGGAAATGCGCAAGGTCAACGCCAAACGCCGCGCCGACCTGGACAACCTGGTGATCTCCAAGGAAAACCGCGATGACGCCAGCAACATCGCCAATGCGGCTCAAGCCGATTACCAGCAGGCCCTGGCCGAACTGGCGGCAGCCGAATTGAACCTCAAACGCACCCATATCGTCGCCACGGTGGACGGTTACGTGACCAACCTGAACATCCACAACGGGGACTATGCCCGCACCGGTGAAGCGGTGATGGCGGTGGTCGATGAGCATTCGTTCTGGGTGTATGGCTTTTTCGAGGAGACCAAGCTGCCCCATGTGAAAGTCGGCGATCAGGCCGAGTTGCAAATGATGAGCGGCGAGCGCCTCAAGGGGCACGTGCAGAGCATCGCCCGCGGCATTTACGACCGCGACAACCCACAGAGCCGTGACCTGATCGCCGATGTGAACCCGACCTTCAACTGGGTGCGCCTGGCGCAGCGGGTGCCGGTTCGCATTCGCATCGATGAAGTGCCGGATGGGTTTTTGTTGGCGGCGGGGACGACCTGTACGGTGGTGGTGACGCCAAGTTCGCCTTGAGCAATGTGTTGTCAATGAGATCGAGCGCCGCCCGCGCGGCGCATCGCGAGCTGCGCTCGCTCCTACGCTTGTTTCGGGCCAGTAACGCTTGTGACGGGCGCGCGCGACCGCCTGGTTCATACGACGCGATACCGCGTCGTGTACCAAGGCGTCCGCGCGCAAATCCCGCAGGATCAATTGGCCCGAAACAAACGTAGGAGCGAGCGCAGCTCGCGATGCGCCGCGCGGGCGGCGCTCGATCTCAAAGGCCATGAACCTCTTAAGTCAACCCTGCGCCGCCCCCACCAACACCGGCACCTCGACTCGGTCAATGACCTTCGCACTGATCGACGGATCCAGTAGCCGGCCCAGCCTGGAAAGGTGGCGATGGCCCATGATGATCAGTTCGCAGTTCAGCGCTTGTGCCTTGGCGACGATTGCCTCCACCGGCTGCCTTGCAACCAGGTAGCCCTGACTGCTGAAACCGGCCTGCTGCAGGTGCTGAACGGCTTCGGCCACAGCGCGTTCGCCATGGCGCTGTTCCTCGCACGCAGCGGGGTATTCTTCAAGCTCCTGGGCTGTGTAGGGGGCGGGTTTGTCGTGCACAGCGAAGGTCGTGTCGATGGCCAGCAGTACGTGCAACTCATGGTCACCGGGGCGGCAGTAGCGGCTGGCGAGGGTGAGCAGGGCCGCGCAGGCAGGGGAGGCGTCGATGGCGATCAGAACGGGGCTGGGCATACGGGCTCCTCTTGGAAACAGGTTTTAGGCAACGACTGCCCTCTCGCCGGTCTACCCGCGAAAAGGCCATACCCGATTCTTCGCTCATTTCACCTACTGAATAAACACTCTTTTACGCATTAGCGCATTGCATCTGGTGCAATCCACCAACCTGCTACCATCGCTTTTCACACAGTGCTAACGGAAAAAACGGCCATGCAACTCCCGGACATGAACCTGCTCGTGGCCCTCGATGCACTGCTCGATGAAGGCAGCGTGGTGGGCGCCGCACAGCGCATGAATCTCAGCCCGGCGGCGATGAGCCGTACCTTGGGGCGTATTCGCGATGCTTTGGGCGATCCGATTCTGGTCCGGGCCGGCCGTGGCCTGGTGCCAACGCCACGGGCGTTGGCCCTGCGCGAACAGGTGGCGGCATTGGTGGAGCAGGCCGGGGAAGTGTTCCGCAGCGCCGATGAAGTCGACCTGCGTCGCCTGGACCGGGCTTTCAACATTCGCACCAATGACCTGTTCATCGCCTTGTATGGCGCCCAACTGCTACGGCGCATGCATGAGCAGGCGCCGCGCACGGTACTGCGCTTCGTCCCGGAAAGCCCAGGTGGCGATGACGACAGCGTGCTGCGGGTTGGGCACACCGACCTGATCATCAGCTCGACCGTCGACCTTGGCCCCGAGATCAAGGTGCAGAGCCTGTTCCAGACTTATTACGTTGGCCTGGCTCGGCGCGATCACCCAATTTTCGACCAACCCATCACTGCGCAAAGCTTCGCCAGTTACCCACAGATCAGCGTCTCCCGCCGTGGCCGGGCCAACGGCCCGATCGACGTGGAGCTCGCCAATTTCAAAGTGCGCCGACGGGTTGCGCTGATTACCCCAAGCTTCCACTCAGCGTTGTTCTCGCTGCCAGATTCCGACCTGATTCTGCCGATGCCGGCAAACATCCTTAACAGCGTTCACAAGCTTGGGCTGCCGTTACGCTCGTTCGAGATCCCGGTGCCGTTGGAGCGGGTCACCGTGCTGCAAGCCTGGCATCCGCGCATGCACAATGACCCCGCCCATCGCTGGTTACGGCAAACATTGAAAGCCTGCTGCAGCGTCGACCCTTGAGCCCGATTGCGTCTGGCGCAATTTAAAACTTCCGAGAAGTCAGTTTTCGTCAGCATTCGAGCTTTTTAGACTTACTCCAGTCGCAATTATGTTGCTGGAGATTTCTACCGTGAATGCCTTGTCCGCCCCAGTTGCCCAAACCACTGCCGGCCCCGCGCCAGCAGTTTTTGGCCTGCGGGTAGTGGTTGGGTTGTTCGGTGTATTGCTCGCTGTTTTGTGTGCTGGGCTCAACGAGTCGGTGACCAAGATTTCGCTTGCCGATATCCGGGGGGGCATGGGTATCGGTGCAGACGAAGGTGCGTGGCTGCTGGCGGTGTACAGCGCTGCATCGGTTAGCGCCATGGCCTTCGCACCGTGGCTGGCCACCACCTTCTCCCTGCGCCGCTTTACCCTGAGCGCCATTGGGCTGTTCGCCGTGCTGGGCTTGCTGCAGCCGTTCGCGCCCAACCTGCACAGCCTGATGCTGTTGCGCGTGCTGCAGGGGTTGGCTTCTGGCGCGTTGCCGCCGATGCTGATGAGTGTGGCCCTGCGCTTTCTGCCGCCAGGCATCAAGGTCTATGGCCTGGCGTGTTATGCCTTGACCGCGACCTTCGGGCCTAACCTGGGCACACCGCTGGCGGGCCTGTGGACCGAGTACGTCGGTTGGCAGTGGGCGTTCTGGCAGATCATTCTACCCTCGGCCTTGGCCATGTTCTGCGTCGGCTGGGGCTTACCGCAGGACCCTCTGCGCCTGGAGCGCTTCAGGCAGTTCGACTGGCGTGGGGTGCTGCTGGGCTTGCCGGCGATCAGTTGCACCGTACTCGGCCTGTCGTTGGGTGACCGCTGGGGCTGGTTCGATTCCACTCTGATCTGCTGGTTGCTGGGCGGTGGCGTGCTGTTGCTGGCGCTGTTTCTGTTCAATGAATGGTCGCAGCCGCTGCCATTCTTCCAACTGCGCATGCTGCAGCGACGCAACCTCAGTTTTGCCCTGGTGACCCTGGCCGGGGTGTTGATCGTATTGTCCGGTGTAGGCAGCATCCCGTCGGCGTACCTGGCGCAGATCCAAGGGTACCGGCCGGCACAGACCAGCCCGCTGATGCTGCTGGTGGCCATGCCGCAGTTGCTGGCGCTGCCGTTGACCGCAGCGCTGTGCAACATCCGCGCAGTGGACTGCCGCTGGGTACTGGCCGTGGGCCTGGCCATGCTGGCGGCGTCCTGTATGGGCAGCAGCCTGTTGACCAGCCAATGGGTACGGGGCGACTTCTACCCGTTCTACCTGCTGCAGGTCTTCGGCCAACCGATGGCCGTGCTGCCCTTGCTGATGCTGTCCACCAACGGCATGAGCCCACAGGAGGGCCCGTTCGCCTCCAGTTGGTTCAACACGGTCAAAGGCTTGGCCGCCGTAATTGCCGGGGGCTTGCTGGATGCCTTGGGCACCCTGCGTCGGCACTTTCATTCCAACCACCTGGTGGACAGCCTGGGTAATGCCCCGCTGCTCGACGACAACGCAGCCGGCCTTGCCAAGCGCGTGCACGAGCAGGCCCTGGTGCTCACATCGGCCGACCTTTACCTGGTCATGGCCGGCGTGGCCGTGGCGCTGATCTGCCTGATTCCTTTCGTGCCTACTCGGGTCTATCCGCCGCGCGCGGTGGCTTGAACCCTGGATGAATTCGAGACACTGAACATGACCAATCACCGCAAAACTCTCGTTATCGGCTCGGTGCTCGCTGTGGCCGTACTCGCCGCGCTGGTCGGCCCGTGGCTGTTGGGCAGCGATCACCGCCAGCGGACCAACGATGCCTACGTGATCGCCGACTACACCGTGGTTGCGCCCAAGGTGTCGGGCTTTATCAAGCAGGTGCTGGTGGAGGACAACCAGCAGGTCAAGGCCGGTCAGTTGCTGGCGACCATCGATGCCCGTGACTATGAAGCTGCGCTGGATGCCGCTCAGGCTCAGTTGTTGGTAGCCAAGGCGCAGAGCGCCGATGCCCGCGCCACCCTCGAACGCCAGGGCGCATTGATTGCCCAGGCGCAGGCGGCGGTGACGGCGGCCCAGGCCGAAGCCTCGTTCGCTGACCACGAGGTGCACCGCTACAGCCGCTTGGCTGAACAGGGCGCGGGTACCGTGCAGAATGCTCAGCAGGCGCGCAGCAGGGTCGACCAGGCCCGTGCCCGGCTGGCCAACACCCAGGCGGCGCTGCTGGCCACCCGTAAGCAGGTGGACATCCTCACGGCCCAGGTGGCCAGCGCCGATGGCCAGCTCAAGCGCGCCGAGGCCGGGTTGGAGAAAGCCCAGCTGGATCTGTCTTACACCCGCATCACTGCACCGGTCGATGGCATGGTCGGGGAGCGCGCACTGCGCGTGGGGGCGTTCGTCAACCCGGGCGCACGCCTGCTGTCGGTGGTGCCGCTGCAGCAAGCCTATGTGGTAGGCAACTTCCAGGAAACCCAGTTGACCCACGTCCAGCCCGGCCAACCGGTGACCATCAGTGTGGATACGTTCTCCGGTGCCACCCTCAAGGGTCGCGTGCAGAGTATCGCCCCGGCCACCGGCGTGACCTTCGCTGCGGTCAAACCCGATAACGCAACCGGCAACTTCACCAAGGTAGTGCAACGCATACCGGTGAAGATCGTCTTCGATGATGGCCAGCCACTGCTTGAACGCCTGCGGGTGGGCATGTCGGTGGAGGCCACCATCGATACCGAAGGCGATAGCCTGGCGAGCCAAGAGGTCACCGCGCGATGAAGCCTGCCTTACGCTTGAGCCCGTTGTTTCTGGCTGCGGTGATGGCCGGCTGTACCCTCGGCCCGGACTTCCAGCGCCCCGACACCCCTGCGCCGCAGCACTGGGCAGCGTTGCAAGGTGAAGCCGCTGCGAGCCAGCCGCAAGCCGAACCGCTGCAACTGCGCTGGTGGGAGACCTTTAACGACCCACGCCTGAGCGCGCTGATCCAGCGTGTTGCCGATAACAACCTGGACTTGCAGATGGCCAGTGCGCGCTTGCTGCAAAGCCGCGCTCTGCGTAACACCGTGGCAGCGGATCAGACGCCATCGGTCGCTGCCAACGCCAGTTACAGCCGCGCCCGCAACAGTGCCGAAGGCCTCAGCGATCCCTCCGGGAATGCCGGTCACTCAGCTTTCAACCTTTGGCAGGGCGACCTGGTCGCTGGCTGGGAGCTGGACCTGTGGGGCCGGGTGCGGCGCCAGGTGGAGGCGGCCGATGCTACCGTGCAGGTAGCCGAGAACGATCGGCGCAGTGTGCTGCTGGCGCTGCTGGCCGAAACTGCCGGCAACTACATTCAGCTGCGCGCCGTCCAACACACCCTGGAAGTCACCCGCGACAACCTCAAGGTTGCTGAACATAGCCTCAAGCTCTCCCAGGACCGCCAGGCCGAAGGCGTCGCCACGCGCTTGGACGTGGCCCAGGCCAGCGCTCAGGTCGCGTCCATCCAGGCACGCCTGCCAAGCCTTGAGGCCAGGCGTGACGACCTGATCAATGCCCTGAGCCTGCTTGCCGCCCAGCCGCCGCGCAGCTTGCAGGCCGAGTTGCTGCCGGCTGCCCAGTTGCCTGCACCGCAGCAGAGCTTCGCCATTGGTCTGCCGTCCGAGCTGGCCGAGCGGCGCCCAGACATCCGCAAGGCTCAGGCGCGCCTTCATGCAGCCACCGCCAGTATTGGAGTGGCCAAGGCTGATTTCTACCCGAGCATTCGGCTGTCAGGCAATGTCGGTTTCCAGGCCATGCAACTTGCGGATTTCGGTGCCTGGGATTCGCGTCGCTTCGCCTTCGGCCCCCAGTTGTCGCTGCCAATCTTCGAGGGTGGCCGGCTCAAGGGCACCTTGGAGCTGCGCGAGGCGCAGCAGCAGGAGGCGGCGTTGAACTATCGCAAGGTGGTGCTCAATGCCTGGCACGAAATCGACGATGTGCTACGCCTTTACAACGCCAGTCAATTACGCCGCGATCACTTGGCAGAGGCGGTACGACAGAACCGCATCGCCCTGGAAACCGCCCAGCGTCAGTACGTCGAAGGGGCGGTGGATTTTCTCAATGTGCTGAGCGTGCAGGGGGCCCTGCTGGCTAGCGAAGAGCAATGGATCGACAGTTCGGCCGCGGTGTCCCAGGCGCTGGTCGGCTTGTACAAAGCCCTGGGCGGCGGCTGGCAGGCGTTCGATGAACAACCCCAGCATTCTCATGGTTGAGGAGCAGCACACATGCATATTTCCTTGAACGGTAAGCGGGCCATCGTCAGTGGTTCCACAGCAGGCATCGGCCTGGCCATCGCCATGGGGCTGGCCGAAGCAGGCGCAGAGGTGGTGCTCAACGGACGCACTCAAGTTCGTGTCGACGCAGCCCTCAAGGCGGTTCGCGAACGGGTGCCACACGCGCGCATCATCGGCATCGCCGCTGACCTTGGCACTGCGCAGGGTGCACAGCAGCTGTTCGGCCAGGTGCCGCACACCGATATTCTGGTCAACAACCTTGGCATCTTCGAGCCCAAGCCATTCTTCGAGATCGATGATGCCGATTGGCAGCGCTTCTTCGACGTCAATGTGCTCAGCGCAGTACGCTTGTCGCGCCATTACGCGCAAGGTATGGCCGAGCGCAAGTGGGGGCGAGTGATTTTCCTGTCCAGCGAGTCGGCACTGCAGATCCCCACTGAAATGGTTCACTACGGCATGACCAAGACCGCGCTGCTGGCGGTGTCCCGCGGGCTGGCCGAAACCTTGGCCGGCACGGGCGTCACGGTGAATTCGGTGCTGCCGGGGCCGTCCCGCTCGGAGGGTGTGGGCGATTTCTTTGCCAAGCTTGCGCAAGAGCAGGGTGTGTCCACCGATGAGTTGGAAGCCAGTTTTCTGGCCGAGCACCGGCCGACTTCATTGCTCAAGCGGCTGGCGACAGTGGAGGAAGTGGCGAACATGGTGGTGTATCTGGCCTCCCTGCAGGCCAGTGCCACCACTGGAGCTGCCTTGCGAGTCGATGGCGGAGTCTTGCGTTCCATCGCCTGATTTGCTTCGAAGCAGCCGACGCCGATTTCAAAGCGGGCGCAGCAGGCCGAAGCGCTTGCGCAGGGCCCAATCCAGCAGCCGCCGTGGCAGCAGTCGGGCCATCAACGGCAACGCCGTGCTGCCGTTGCCCAAGCGCACCAACGGCGGCACAGGCGCTTTGCCGACGGCTGCCAGCACGCCCTTGGCAAATTCGGCCGCTGGCGTAGGTTTGTCCTGCGAAGCGCGTGCCCGGGCTTGCACATGCTCGCGCAGCGGCCACCATGCCGAGTCCGCCGCCAGCACCTGATCCGCCTGGCGCTGGGCATTGCTGGCAAATTGCGAGGCAATGGCTCCGGGCTGCACTTGCATCACTTGGATGCCGAACGGCGCAAGCTCAAGGCGCAGCGCATCGCTCAGGGCATGCACGGCAGCCTTGGACGCACAGTAGGCGCCTGCGAAAGGGGTGACCAGCACCCCGGAGACGCTACCGATATTGACCACCAGCCCTCGCGCACGACGCAGCAGTGGGAACAGTGCGCGGGTGACCCCGACGACCGCGAACACGTTGGTGTCGAATTGCTGGCGCAGGGCATCGACGCCGCCATCGAGCAGCGGGCCCATGGCACCGAAGCCGGCATTGTTGATCAAGACGTCCAGGCCACCGAGCTTTGTTTGCAGCTCATCGGCCAAGCGCGCGAGGGCTTGTTCGTCGTTGACGTCCAGTTGCCTTGCGGTGAAGCCGGCAGCGGACAGTTGTTCGACATCTTCAGGCTTGCGAGCCGTGGCCCACACATCATGGCCGGCATCGCGAAAGGCATCGGCCAGGGCGCGGCCGATGCCGCTGGAACAACCGGTGATCAAAACGCTGGGCATAGGGAGAGCCTTCGATTAATTGGCGAATGAGCCTTGCAGGTGTTCTGCGCGAAATTCCAGGGTTTGTGGCCGATACCCGCTGCGCAGCGGTGGCAAAGGCAGGCAGTCAGTCCACTCGGCGCCTGGCTGCAGCTCGCCTGGTCCGCGGTAGCGCGGTGCGTTGTAGCTAGCCTCTGCAAGGTTAACGGTGTCGCCCGGCGCATACGCGGCCACCCGCCAATGCAGTTCGGTCAGTGGCACCTGATTGCCGTTTTTCATGTGTACCAGCAGCGCTCGGTCGTCAGGGCATTGTTGCGGCGCGTAGCTCAGGCGCAGGTCAAGGCGTGCCAGCTGCGCGGTTTCGCGATTGTCCTGCCAGGCCACCAGCAGTGCCACCAGCCCCAGCCCACAAACGGCCGCCAGGGAGATCGGCAGGGCCTTGGCGGGGTAGCGCAACAGCAGCACCAGCCAAGTGAGAACGAGCAGTGCGCCGATGATCATGGCCAAGAGGTCTCCTGATTGCCTTGAACACATGGTAGCGATAAAGCGAGTTGTTCTGGAAGCGCCGGCAGTTTAGCGGCTCAGAGTCGTCGAGTAGGGGGGCGGACCTGGTATTTTTGCCAGTTGTGACGTTCGGGAGGCTGTCATAGTGTGATTTCGTCTGACGTAGCCTGAAAGTTTTTTACGAACGTTAATCTTGTAGATGAGGAACTCATGATGGCTTCCAGCGAACAAGGGACCGGAATTAAACTTGAGCAGCAATTGAGCAAGCTTGGACTGAGTGCTGAAAAAAAACTTAATCTACCGGGGCGAGCAGAGGGCACTTTTAAACCGGCCATTCTTTCGAGAGACACGTTCACAACCAATGAAATTCGCGTCACGCAAAAGACATTCCCGCTGTTCGTGGTAGCTGTACAGAACTTTACGGATGATAAGGGCTTTCAGGGTGAATTGGGCGTGGCTTTTTATATCACCGGTACTGCCGAGGCACCTACAGCCGTAAACGCGTTCATTGTGAAGGGCTCTATGGCGCATATCGATACAAGCCCGAACGTTAAAGCAGCTGTGAAAAATGGCGTGCTGACACTGGATTTCGAATTCGAGACCTGGCTCCTTAACGTTCAACATAAAGCAGAGGGTACGTTGGAAGTCGATCTGTCCTAACTCGCACCTTGACCCGTTCAAAGCAAGCAGGCACCGCAACGGTGCCTGCTCGTGTTGGTTATTGCGCAATCGTCTTGACGGACACCCCCCGCTCGACGGGTGTCGATGTGCGTCCATACACGTCTTCGAAACGTTCGATGTCGTCCTCGCCCAGGTAGCTGCCCGATTGCACCTCGATGATCTCCAGAGGGATCTTGCCTGGGTTGCGCAGGCGGTGGACCGAGGCGATCGGAATGTAGGTCGACTGGTTTTCGGTGAGCAGGAACACATTCTCGTCACAGGTCACCTCGGCCGTGCCGGAGACCACGATCCAGTGCTCGGCACGGTGGTGGTGCATCTGCAGCGACAAGCTGGCGCCGGGCTTGACGGTGATGTGCTTGACCTGGAAGCGCCCGCCCATGTCCACCGAGTCGTACGAGCCCCAAGGGCGATAGACTTCCAGGTGGTTCTGGGTTTCGCTCCGGCCCTGCTCGTCGAGTGTCTTGACCATCTGCTTGACGCCCTGGACCTTGTCCTTGTGGGCGATCATCATCGCGTCCTTGGTCTCGACCACCACGATGTTCTCAAGGCCGATCACCGACACCAGCTTGCCGTTGCCATGGATCATGCAGTTGCGGCTGTCCTGCACCACTACGTCGCCTTTGGTGACGTTGCCGTCGGCGTCCTTGTCGTGCACCTCCCATAGCGATGACCAGCAGCCCACATCGCTCCAGCCTGCCGACATCGGCACCACGCAGGCACGCTGGGTCTTCTCCATCACCGCGTAGTCGATCGAGTTGTCCGGGCAGCAGGCGAAGGTGGCCTCGTCGATGCTCAGCACATCGTCATCTTCGCTGCTGCGCTCAAGGGCCAGTACGCAGGTGTCATAAATGTCCGGGTCGTGTTTTTTCAGCTCTTCGAGGAAGCGGCTGGCGCGGAACAGGAACATGCCGCTATTCCAGAAGTAGCCGCCCGCGGCGACGAACTCGGCAGCGCGCTTTTCATCGGGTTTTTCGACGAACTGGGCAACTCGGGCCACGCCTTCAGGCAGCAGCGCATCCTGGCTGGAGCGGATGTAGCCGTAGCCGGTTTCCGGTTTGGTGGCCGGCACGCCGAACAGCACCATTTCGCCGCGCTCGGCGGCCACGGTGGCCAAGGCCAAGGCGCGTTGCAGGGCCTTTTGGTCATCGATCACATGGTCGGCGGGCAGCACCAGCATCAGCTCGTCGCAACCCTCGTTGACCAGTTTCATGGCTGCCAAAGCCACCGCTGGCGCAGTATTGCGCCCAAACGGCTCCATCAGGATGCCTTGGGTTTCCAGGTTCAGGGCAGCGAGCTGTTCCTGAACGATGAACTTGTGATCCTTGTTGCAGACCACGACCGGGCTGTCCATGCCTTCGAAGCGCAAGCGCTCGAGGGTTTGCTGGAACAGGGTGTTCTCCCCGGTCAGCGCCAGGAATTGTTTGGGGAACTGCTTGCGCGACAAAGGCCACAGACGCGAACCGCTACCACCAGAAAGAATTACCGGGATCATCGTGTTTCTCCAATAGTCGTTATGAGGCAGGGGGATCAGTTGCTAGCCACGGGGCGAGTTACCCACACCGGCGACAAGTTGCTGCCGGAACCCGTTACGTACAGCACGGCCGCTTCGCCACGCTCCAGGGCGACCGGTTTGAGGTCGCTGACTTTCTTGTTGCCCTCGAACAAGGCCAGGTTGACCTTGACCGGATTGATTTCCCGCTCGCCGCGGCCTTTGGTGGCCACCGATGGCACCACTTCGGTCTTGCCGTCGGCAGTTTTCAGGGTCAGGGCCTGGTCGCTGAGGTTCTGCACCCGCACCAACGCCTTTTGCTTGTTCTTGAAAGGCGGCTCTTCGATCAGCTGCGGGTTGCCGCTGCTGCTGTTGACCAGGGTGTAGTACTTGTCGGCGGCCAGTTGCACCGGCACGCTCTTACCGCCTACCTGGGCGGTGTAGTCGCCACCTGGCAGGAAGCTGAAGTCGCTGCTGGCCTGGGCGCCAACCTGCTTGATCTGGGTGTTGCCCACGCTGGCTGCAGCCGGTGCGCTGGCCGCGTTATACAAACGCACGAAGCTCGAACCCTTGGGCGCGCTTGGGCCATACAGCGCGGCGTCGGCTCCGGCGAACGCCTGCATGGACGCCAGGGAAAGCCCGGCCGCGAGGGTGAGGGCTTTGGCAATGGAAGTTTTGGTAGTCATGTGCATTTCCTCTCTATCGATCAGTGATGCGTCCGGGTGGACGACATGGCCAGGTTTTCTTCGGATTTACGGTTGTGCTTGAGCTGCGCGATCCACTGCGGGTCGAAGCTGCTGAGGTCGCTGGTCATCGGCAGATAACGTTCGGGGAATTCCCACACCACAACCTGGGGCGGGGCGTTTTTGAAGGCATCGCTTTGCAGGTACTTGAGCATCGGCAGCAATGGGCCGTGGCCGTCTTCGGCGTAATTGGCGACATCGCTGTGCAGCGCCTGCTGCAACGCGCCGAGGAAGTTCCAGTGCGCATTGGCGCTGTAGCTGGTGCCCACCAGGGCCACCGGGATCTGGGTATCGGCGAACAGCGCGTCGCCGCCGGCAGCATCAGCTTCGGCCGGGCGAGTGGTGAGTTGTTGCAGATTGTCCGGAGCCGGCAGCAGGTCGCTGAACAGTGGGTCCAGCGGCAGGAAGTTGGTCAGGTCGCCCTTGTAGGGAGCGGTGCTGCCAGCGTCGGTGATGAACGCCTGAGGCTCGCCGTCGAGTAGGCGCTGACGGCTGACCGCATCTGCCAGCGTCTGGGCCGCGACTTGCGCGCCCATCGGCGTCCAATGGGTGTCGGTACGCAAGAACACTTGGCCGCGAGCTTTGGCCTGCTCCAGTGCGGGCATCAGGTCGGGGGCGAACACATTGGCCTGACGCGCCTGGGCATGGAAGCGGTTGTACAGCTGATCGTGCAGGCTGGCCGGTTGCTGTTTGCCGATGTATTCGGCATACACCCGCGCCTTGGCCGGGATGATCGCCAGCACCAAGTGGCTGCCGTGCTTGCGCAGGGTGTCGCGCACGCCTTGGATCAGTGCAAGGTTCTCCTGCATCTGCTGCTCGGCATTGGCAGTAGGCTTGAACTCTTCGTCAGTGAACAGCCACTGATCGCGGCCCAAGACCACACCAGGGCGGCCTTCGTTGAACAGTTTGAAGTCCAGGGCGGCCCAAAGGTTGGTACCCAGGCGCTTGATGGGGAACTGCTCGTCGTAGTGGGTTTCTGCGGCCTTGGCCAGCTTGCCGTTGAGCAGGGTCATCTGCTGGGTACGGTGAAAGCCTTCAAAACCGCCTGTGGACCACACGCCCATGCCTACCAGCAGGCCAAGGAACGACAGGGAGTAAGTGATACGTAATGTCCGGTTCATGGCGTGCCCCTCAGAACTGGAAGTACAGGAACGGCGAGTAGCTCTGCGCCGAAAGCTTGAGGATCGAGGCTGCAAACAGCAGCAGGATCAGCGCGCGCGTCATCACCCGTGCCCAGTCCAGGCCGATCGAGCCATCGGCATTGACCTGCGCCGGGCTGCGCATGGCTGCCGCCGGCGTGGCGTGGCGGTAGAAATCGCGCAGGCCGAAGAACGCCAGGCTGAGGTAAGCGATCACCAGGGTCGCCACCTGCAGGCCGGTGAGCTGGGAGCGGTTGAGCTCTGACAGCTGCCACTGGCCGAAGCTGAACATGGCGCCATACATGCGGGCGGCGACGTCGAGGTTTTCGGCACGGAAGATCACCCAGCCGACCACCACCAGCAGGAAGGTGACGGCCCATTTCACCGGGTTGAAACGCTGTGGGTTGGTGTCGATACCCAGCGCCCGCTCGATCGCCAGCCACATGCCGTGCCAGGCACCCCAAATGATGTAGGTGAAGTTGGCACCGTGCCAAAGGCCACCGAGCAGCATGGTCAGGAACAGGTTGCGGTAGGTGTTGAAAGTGCCTTTGCGGTTGCCGCCCAGGGTGATGTACAGGTAATCGCGCAGCCAGGTGGACAGGCTGATGTGCCAGCGCCGCCAGAACTCGGTGATCGACTGGCTGATGTAGGGCTGTTTGAAGTTCTCCATGAAGCGAAAGCCCATCATCAGCCCCAGGCCGATGGCCATGTCGCTGTAGCCGCTGAAGTCGAAGTACAGCTGCGCGGTGTAGGCCAAGGCGCCAAGCCAGGCGTCACCGGTGGTGGGGTGCTGCAAGGCGAAGCAGTGGTCGGCTACCACGGCCAAGGTATCGGCGATGAACACTTTCTTGATGAAGCCTTGCATGAAGCGGGTGCAGCCTTCGGAGAACTTGTCCAGGGTATGGGTACGGTTGTTGAACTGGTCTACCAAATCCTTGAAGCGCAGCACAGGGCCTGCGATCAGGTGGGGGAAGATCGCCACGAACGCCGCGAAGTCGATCAGGTTGCGTGTGGCCGGGGTGTCACCGCGATACACATCGATGATGTAGCTGATCGACTCGAAGATATAGAACGAAATGCCGATAGGCAGCAGCACGTGGGTGAGGATGAACGGCTGCATACCGAACGAGGTGATGATCGCGTTGAGGCTCTCGACACCGAAGTTGGCATATTTGAAGTAGCCGAGGATCGCCAGGTCTACACCCACGCCCAGCAGCAGCCAGCGCTGGGCTGGCTTGGTGCGCACGCCGCACGCACCCACGCGCAGGCCGATCCAGTAGTTCCACAGGGTTACGCCAGCGAACAGGGCAAGGAAGTCGACCCGCCACCAGGCGTAGAAGATGTAGCTTGCGACCAGCAGCAGCAGGTTGCGATAGCGTTGTCCGCTCAAGTAGTACAGGCCGAGGAAGACCGGCAAGAACAGGAACAGGAACACGTTGGACGAGAAGACCATCCCGGTTCTCCTAGTTGTTCACAGCATCCGGGGCACAGCGCCCCCCAAACCCCCCACGCAAACGGCGAGGGATACCAAGCCACCCGAGGAGCGGGTGAACCCGCCCACACAGGGGATTACGTTACTTTTTCGATTCTGCGTTCGGGTCGTAGAGCCGGGTCACATCACCGCCCAGCCTGAAGCTGTTGAACGGTTGCATGCCGTGCTTGCGCTCGAGGGTGTCGCCGACGCAGTGGTAAAGCGCGCACCAGGGCTCGAGCCAGGAATATTTGTTGTCGACCTTCAGGTCCTTCATGTCCTGCTTCTCACCGGCACGGGCGGCAAACAGACGTGGATCGCGAGCACCTGCCAGCACGCCTTCGCCCAGGCGTTGCAAGGCAAAGTTGTTTTCGCGGCGCAGATCCACACCATTGGCCTGGGCGAAGCTGGCAATCATCGCCAGCGGCGGCAAGGCGTAGTTGTGATAGGCCAAGGCACGTTGCCGGCGTTTGATTTCGTTGGGCAAAAAGCCCTGCTCGTCGACCTGATTGGCGCCAATTTTGAATTCCTTCACGGCCCAGTCGAACAGGTCGCGGCGGTCGGTAGCCACGGCCGTGGCCATCACCGACCAGGCAGCCCAGTAGCTGTGGTTGTTGATTTTCTCCAGCGGCAGGTTGCTCCAGTCGCGAACGGTTTGTTCGGCAAGGCGGGCAAACCACTTCTCGATCTGTTCGGCCTGGGCCTGGTGCGCGGCAAGCGGGCGTGCGTTGGAGAACTTAAGCCGCAGCCAAGACCCGCTCATGCTGCCCAGCGCCCATTTGCGCATGGATTTGCCGGTATGGTTGTAATCGGTGGACATCAGCGCGTCGGCGCGCGCCCAGGTGCCGAGCCAGGTCAGGGTGCAGTCCAGCTGTGCGGGGCGGCCGTCACGCATGTATTGGCCAACCATCTTGCTGACGCCTTTTTCCAGCGTGGTGATGTCTTCGGTGGACGTGCGAAAGGCCTTTTCCGAAGCCAGGTTCAACGTCGCCCGGGCCTTGTCCGAGCCCTCGTATTTGCTGCGAAACTGCAGCGCACCGGTATACGGCTTGGGTGCCGGTTCACAACGGAAATTACCGTCGCCGGTCTTGGGCTTCTCGATTCCCTCGTAATAGCCCTGCGGGGGTACCAGCGCGGCGTGCGCGGCGCCGCCGCACAGGGCCAGGGCGAGCAGGGCAGGGCGGAACAACTGCTTGAAATGGGTCATGGGCGCCTCACTGGCCGGCCTGCGCGGTCTGCGCGGGCCCGGCAAAGTTGTTGCGTTTGCAGAGTTTGGCCTGGACTTTCTGGGTGCCGCTTTGCGGCCCTTGGACTTCGAAGGCCAGCAGGCTCTGGTTGGCCCAGTCCTCGTCTTCGCGCATCTGGAAGACGAAACGGCCATCGGTGTCGGAGGTTTCCGGCTTCTCCAGCTTGATGTCCTCGTGACGGCCATTGAGATACCACAGGGTGGCCTGCAGCACCTTCACCGATGGGTCGTCGAACTTCACATCCATCTGCAGGTTGCGGTTGACCAGGTTCTTGATCACGCCGCCCTTGCCGTTGACCATCAGCTCATTCTTGCCGGGCTTGAGGGTGGTGCTGGCGCTCATCAGCGCTGGGCGGTCGTCGCAGCCGTCGTCGAGCAGGGCGAGGATCTGCCGCCAGATGGTTTCCTGGTCCAGGCGGTAAAGCGGCGAGAATTCCCAGATAAGGATTTTTGGTGGGTTTTTCTGGAACTCTTCGCTGCCCAGGTACTGGATCATCGAGCCTTCCAAACCGCCACCGGGGAAGGCGACGTTGAGCACGTCGGCGCCGATGTATTGTTCGAGGAAGCCGGCGAAGTTGTAGTTTTTGCCGCTGTGGCTAGTGCCTACGAGGGTGATCTGGGCATTGCCGCCATCGCCGAACAGGTCGTCGCCGCCGCTGGAGCCTTTCGGCTCGGTGGCGAACTGATCCATGTACTGCACCGCATAGCTGGTGCCGCACAGTTGGCCGGCGACATTGTGCAAGGTGCCGGTCTTGCCCATGCGCCCGGACTTGTGAGTTTCGAATTCCTTGCGTGGTATGCCTTCGAAGGCCGGCATCTGGTGCACCGTGTCGGCCACGATCTTGGCCGCGCGCTGGGCACCGTAGGGTGTCCAGTGCTGGTCACCGCGGAAGTAGAAATCCTTGCCCTGGTCGGCGGCGGCCAGCTGCTCGTTGGTCAGTGGCGACAGGTCTGGCACGTTGTAGCCCATGCTGGCGAAGCGCTTGAGCATCGCCTGGTAGTTGCCCAGCGCCTTCTGGTAATCAAAGGCGGCTTTCTCTTTGGGGTTGAGCATGTTGCGGTTCACCAGGCCCCGGGTCGGCTGGTAGACCACCACCAACTCAACGCCACGCTTCTTGAACGCGTCGTGCACCTGCTGCAAGCGTTTGTAGCCGGCCGGCGTGGTGTTGAACTCGGTACGCAGGTCTTCACGGGTACGGAACAACCAGTCGCCCTGCGCCTGCACCAGCGTGGTGAAGTTCTGCTGATAGCGGGTGGTGTACCGGCTGGCGTCGTGTGCCTCGGGGCACAATTGGCAGCACGGCTCGGCGGTGAAGGTCGGGGCCTTTATCTGGTCGGCGCGCACGCCCTGGCTAACGGCCAAAAGCGCAGCGGACAGGCCCAGCAGTTTCATCAGGTGTGGAGTCATGGTCTGGGCTTCCTTAATCGATCATTTCGCTCTGGCGCTCGACCGGGTCGATCAGCACGGCCTTCTGCTGGCGCACCAGCAGGTCGAGGATTTCGTCCTGACGCTCGCCAAGCACGCCGTTGAGGCTGATGCCGCTAGCCTTGCGCGGGGCGAGCATGGACACCTTGTACAGCTCGACCGACAGCGGTGAGTCGATCGACAGCGGGCCGGAGCCATTGGCCGCCAGCTCGCCCCCGACCACGATCAGCGACACCTTGGTGTCGAAGGGGTCCAGGGCGATGTCGCGGTCGGTATCGGACAGGTCCTTGATGTGCCCGTACACGCCGACCAGCCCGTTGGCCATGGCGATGTTGTCGTACAGGCGAATGTTCACGCTGTTGCGCACCCGGATGCCGTGGCGACGGTTATTGATCAGCTTGTTGCCCCAGATCAGGTTGTCGCCGCTTTCGTACAGGGTGATGCCGTCGGTGTGGTTGCGATAGATCTCGTTGTAGGCCACCAGGTTGTTGATGCTGTTACGGTCGATCACCACGCCCGAGAGCTTGTTGTCGTAGCTCTTGTTATTGATGATCCAGCTGTCGTTGACCTCACGGGAAATGATGATCCCGTGCTTTTTCTTGGTGCCGTACACGGTGTTGCCGGCAATGATCAGGCGGTGCGAACGGTCGTGCGGGTCGATGCCATAGACGATGTTGTCGCGGTAGGTGTTGTCCTTGACCACGAAGTCCTGGGTTTCGTAGCAGTAGAAGCCATACCACATGTCGCTGAAGGTCGAGCCGATGATCCAGCCGGTAGGCTCGGCGCGGCCCATGCGCTTGGACATGTTGGGGGTGTATTGCGAAATGCTCACACCATACGACTTGGATTTGGAATAGCCAAAGCTGGCCATCTGGGTGTTGACGATGTAGGTCTCGGTGCCCCCCCACGAGAGCAGGAACGGGCGGAATTCCTTGGGCGAGCGGAAGGTCGCGGGGCCGTTGTCCTTCTCGCGCCAGCCGGTTACCTGGGTGTCGGTGACGAACAGCTTGCCATCGTTGATCACAAACGCGCCGCCCTCCTGGGACAGGCGCAGCTGCTTGACCTTACGGTCGATCTCGAGGATGCCCTTATGCCCGACCACGATCGGCAGGCGCGCCATGTACACGCCAGGTTCTACCTCGCGCAGGTACTGCTTGGGTACCTGCTTGCTCAGCTCCACCAGGTCGACATGGCCGTCATCGACGAAGATCGCTTGAGGAATCCCGTGCTGGCGCTGCACCCACTCGGCGGCTTTGTTGTCGCCGCCGATGAATTCCTTGAGGGTGTCCTCCTGGAACATGCGGCGCACGCTGACTTTGCCCTTGTGGCTGCGGTCGATTTTCTTCTGCACGGCTTGGGCGGTGTAGCCACTGAGGTCGGGCAGTTTTGGCGGGTCCATCTGCAGCGGCTCGATCGGTGCGCTGGCCACGGTATAAGTCTTGGCCTGCTGCAGGCCCTTGGCGAGCGTCTGTGGTTCTGCGGCGAAAGCCAGGCCACTGGTCAGCAGCAGGGCGCTGGCTAGAAGGCTGTGACGCAAGTGCGGGTGAAGGTTCATCAGGTTTCTCCCGGCTTCAGAAGCGCCAGATCACGTCGACGAAGGCGCGGTGCATGTACGAATCCGCTTCCTTGCCGTAGGCGTCGCCCGGCTTGAACACACCAGCGCGCAGGCGCACCAGGGCAGAGGGCTCGTCGATTGCCTGGCTCATCGAAGCCGGCAGCAGGCCTTGCTTGAAGTATTTGGTGACGACCAGGTCCATTTCCTGGCCGAGGTCTTTTTCGCCATCGACCAGCTGGCGATTCACGCCGTTGTCGTTGACCACTGCATTGATGCCGCTGGAGCCGATGTTCTGGTTGCCGTCGACCCGCCAGAACTTGTGGTAGATCAGGCTGGCGTCGTAGTCATCGCGCAGCTGCCAGGAGGCGAACAGCGTGGCGGCCTGCAAGTTGCCCAGCTCGCCACGGAACGCTTCGCCGAAGCGATGCACCCGCGAGCGGGTGCCGGTGTAGTTGGAGCGGTTACTTTCAAGTCCGGTCTGCTCGAAGTTGCCTGAGCCATCGTCGCCACCGCCGCCGCTGCCACGGGCATAGGCGGCGCCAACCTGCCATTGCGGGTCCAGGCGCAGACGGATGCCCAAGTCGGTGGCCCACGCGTTGACGTTGCCGCTCTGCTTGCCGGTCGCGACGGTCTGGTCAGCGACAGTCTGGCTGCTGAGGGTGTCACGGTCGCCGGTCAGCCATGTGACGCTGCCCCAGTAGTTGACGGTGTGCTGGTTGCGCCAGTTGTAGGCGTCGCTGTTGGCCTCAAGGCCCAGCCAGGTCAGGTCGCCGGTGCGGGTCTTGTCCAGCGCATCGACGGTTTCGCCGGGGTTTTTCAGGCTGCCACTGTCGTGGGTGTGATGCGCGCGCAGGCCGACCCAGTGACCCGGTGTCCACTGTGCGGCGACGTTGCCGTAAAGGTGGGTACGGTCCTTGTCTTGCGGGGCCAACTCGGTAAGGTCGGTACGGTACTCGCTAAAGCGCTGAGCCACGCCCAGGTCAGCCTTGAGCAGGGTGGTATCGAAGGTCCAGTTCAGCGCTTCGATGTTGGTGTCGCGCCACATCCCATCGTCGCTGCGCAGGCGCTGGCGGCCCAGGCGCAGTTGCTCCCCTGGGTAGGCCGTAAGCCCGCTGTAGCCAACCCAGAACTCGCGCATGGCCAGGTAGCTCTTGTCCTGCTTGCGCCCGTCGGCGGCGGTGTCGGTGGTGGTACCGTCGTCGTTCTGGCGCAACGTGTCGGTTTCGATGGTGTCGGTGGCGCTGACCGCCTGGCCCATGGCGAAGGCGCTCCAGTTACCGCGCTCGCCGTACACCCAAGGGCGCAAGTCCAGGCCCAGGCCGTTGACGTCGCCACCTGAGCGAGTGCCAAGGTCACGGTCGTCTTCGGATTGGCCGGTGATTTTCACATCCAGGCCGAAGTTCTTTTCAGCGGTCATTTCCGCCAGGGTCGGGCAGGACCACAGCAAAGCGAAGCTCAGGCCGATGCCGGCTTTCACGAAAGGGTTGAGCGTCATAGCGAGTCCTCACCGTCTACTTCTTTGTCGTCGTCCTGCAGGGCTTCGAGTGCCAGGGTGCTGTTGGCACCCTGCGCCATGCTGCCGCGGGCTTGCTGTTCCTGGGCCAGCACGTGCTGGGCCTGGCTGCGCTGCTCGGGCGTGAGCTGTTGGTCGAGCTGTTGCAGCAGTTCGCTGGACTGCGGCGTCGGGTTGGCCTGGGCCAATTGCGCGAATACCCAAGCGTTGTCTGGTTGCGGGCGAATGCCATGGCCTTCGCTGAACAGTTGGGCGAGCGCATAGTCGGCGCTGTTCTGGCCGCCACGGGCCGCGGCGAGCAGGTTATCGACGGCCTTTTGCGGCTCGACGCTGCCCAGATAGCCGCGGCGGTACAGTTGGCCAAGGTAGTAATGGGCGCTGGTTTCCCCTGCGTCGGCGGCAGCTTTGAGGTGCTGCTCGGCTTTTGGCGCGTCCGCAGGCAGGCTTTTGCCTTCGTAGTACAGGCGGCCCAGCAGCAGTTCGGCGCGGGGCTGCTCGGCTTCTCGGCCTTTGTCGATGTAAGCCATCAGCTGGTCGGTATCGCCCAGTTCGGGGAATTCGTACAGCAGCTGCGCCAGGCTGACCCAGGACGCTGGGTTGGCTGGGGCGACCTGTTCGAGCAGGTTTTTGGCGGTTTTCTCGTCGGTCTGGCCAAGGCTGCGGTCAGCCAGCACGCGGGCGACACTGTCGACCCGGCTGGCCAGTACGGCGCCACGGGCGTACGCGGACTTGAGCTGGCTGATCAACGCAGCCTGCTGATCGGCCTGGGCACGCTTCTGATAGACCGTGGCCAATTCCACATAGCAGATGTCGGTGGCGCTGAGCGCTGCCTTGCAGATGCGCTCGACTTCGGTCAGGTGCTGCTCGTAGGTGCCCTGGGTACGGTACAGCAGTACTTGGGCAAGGCCCGCTTCCGGGTTGCCGGCGGCGCGCCACTGGTCGATCTGCTGTTGGGCGTTGACCTTCGGGAAGCTTTGCGGGTAACTCAGGTACAACATTGCCAGCGGGATCAGGGTATTGCCCTGACCTTGCTCGGCGGCGAGCATGAGCTGCGTTTCTGCTTCTTCACGTTCGCTTTGGGTGCTGTTTGGCTTGGCCACCAGCAGGCGGCCCAGGCGTGCTTGAGCTCGCGGCGAAGTGGCAGCGGCAGCACGGTACGTCGCCTCGGCTTCCTGAATCTTGGCAGGGTCGCGCGTGGCGACCTTGATATCGGCAAGGCCCACCTGCGCGTCGCTGTAGCCAAGGTCTGCCAGGGCCTTGTAATTGCGTTCGGCAAGCGCCGTGTCACCGCGCTTGAGGGCTTCGTTGGCCAGGCGCTGGTCGGGCAGGCCGGCACAGCCGGCCAAACTGACCGCGGCGGCCAGGGCGCAAAGCCCAAGCCAGGGGCCACGGTGCTCGAGGAGTCTGCTGGTCATCGGCGTTCCCTCTTAGAGGCCGTGGGCCGAGGCTTTGTCGATCAGCCCGTTCAGCGATGGACCGCGGTCAGCGTTGACCGAGGCCGGGCGGCCGGCCAGTTCAGCCGGCATGGCGCTGTCGGGTTTGATCTGTACACGGATGTCAGAGGCCAGGTCGTCGCTGTTGAGGCTGGCGCTGCTGACGATCTGGCCGGTGCGCACTTCGTCTTCGCCAGCTACCTGGAAGTTGACTCGGGTGCCTGGCTTGACCTCGTCGAACTGGCGATAGCTGAAGCGCGCTTCGACCATCGGCTGGGTGGTGCGCGGTATCAGTTGGAAGATCGGCTGGCCCTTGGCGGCGTACTGGCCGTCGTCCACCAGTTGGCGGGCGACGACGCAATCGCATGGGCTGGTGAGCGTGCCGGAGAGCTGCTTGCCGAACAGTTCCTCGATTTTTGCAGGCTCCAGCTGCGAGTCGTCCAGGCTCCCTTTGAGCATGTCCAACATGCTGGTGGTGAAGCTGGCCAGCGGCGCACCCTTGGCGATTTGCCCGCCGATTTCGGCCAGGCTGTTGACGGTACCGTCACGCGGCATGGTCACGGTAGAAGTTGGGACGGCGACCACCCCGGCTTCGGCATGGCTGACGAAGTACATGCCGTAAAGCGATTTGGCGACGAAGCCGAAAGCGGCCACGCCTACCACGAACACCCCCAGGGTCACGGTCACGGCCTTCAGGCGGCCGAAGGCCGACAGGCCTGAGCCACTGTCTTTTTGCTTGCGTGCCTTGGTGAAGTTGTCGCGCTGCAGGGTGCTCAGCACATCGCCTGCGGTGATCAGCTCACCGGAAAGGTGACTGGTGATGATATGGCGCAGCGTCGCGATATCGCGAGGTTCGAGGTTCTGGAACTGCGCGCCGGTGCGGCCGGTGGCGTTGTCATAAGCGCGCACCTGGAACTCGATGTCCATCGACAGGCCCAGGTTGTCTACCGTGAACTGCAGGCGACCGCGCAGCACTTCACCGACCGACAGCGGCTGCTTGCTGTGGAAACTCAGGCCGCCGGCAGACAGGTCATCGACCTTCACATCCTGAGCCTGGCGGTCTTTGTCCAGAAAGCGCAACTTGGCCGGGATGCGCACCCGGGCGTGTTGGCGCTGGGCTTCGGACTCATGCACGACGTTGACGTTCACGGCGGTATTCATCTTGGTTTGTTCCTGTTAATTCCGATCCGGGTTGGGCTCACACGACCATGAACAGCACAGCAACGAAAATGCTGGCAGCCGAGAAGGTCATGGTCCGCGAGGACCAGGTGTTGAACCATTGTTGAAAACTGGCGAGGTCACGCTTGAGGGCAGTCGGTTGGCGGGTCCAGGACTGCTTGTCGAGGCGGAAGAACACATAGATTTTCATCAACGCGCCGACGATCTGGTTGTAATAGAGAATCAGCGGGTAGGCCGGGCCCACGTTGTGCCCAGAGCACAGCAACATGATGGTGAGGATCAGGCGAGTGATGCCGATCCACAGCAGGTAGACCAGCAGGTACGCCATGCCGAATTTGAGGCTGGCGATCACCGCCACGGTCAGGCCGAGCAGGCTGGTCCACATCGACACCCGCTGGTCGAACAGCACGATGCTGGTGAACAGCCCCAGGCGGCGCAGACCAAGGCCCAGCGCCCGGGAGTTCTGCCGCAGGTTGTTGCCATACCAGCGGTACATCAGCTTGCGGCTGGCCTTGAGGAAGCTCTTTTCTGGCGGGTGCTCGACCGTGTTGATCGCCGCATCTGGCACGTAGAAGGTGTCGTAGCCAAGGCGCATCAGGCTGAACCAGCTGGACTTGTCGTCACCGGTGAGGAACTTGAAGCGGCCCAGGCGCCAGTGCATCAGCGAGTCGCTTTCGACGTCGGCGATGAACTCGGGGTTGGTCACCACGCTGGCGCGGAACATCGACATGCGCCCGGTCATGGTCAGCACGCGCTTGGACAGGGCCATGGAGCACATGTTGATGTGGCGTTGGGCGAAGCGCAGCTTGTGCCATTCGCTCATGATGTAGCCGCCGCGCACCTCGCAGAACTCGTTGGTGGTCAGGCCGCCGACGTTGGGGTACAGCTTGAACCACGGCACGGTCTTGCGAACTACGCCTTCGCCGAGCACGGTGTCACCGTCGATGACTGCCACTACGGCGTTCTCGTCGGGCAACATCCGCGAAATCGCTCGAAAACCATAAGCCAGGCCATCGCGCTTGCCGGTGCCAGCGATGCGCACGATATCCAGGGTGACATGGGAAGGGGGGTTGTATTTGGCCCACAGGCTCTTGACCAGAAGCTCATCGGACATCTCCACCAGCGAGCACACCACGGTGGTGGGGTAGCCGCATTCGATGGCTTCGCGAATCACCGAGCTGTACACCTGAGCGGTGGTCAGTGCCTCGATACGAAAGCTGGTGACCATCAGGTAGACGTGCGATGGCGCAGCGGCATCGCCCATCTTCTGCACCTTGCGGCGCAGGTAGGGGTACACGCCGTACAGGAAGATCATGCCGCGGATGAAGTGAGTGGCGCCCATGGAATAGCGCCAGATGCCGACTGCGCCGACCAGGAAGATGAAGTGCTTGGACTGCGAGTCGAAGATTTCGGCTGGCAGGGCCAGGGCGATCAGCATGAGCAGGCTCATGTAGAGCAGCCACCCGGCGCACTGCAACAGCACTGTCTGGAGCCTTTGCATGTTCAGCATCCGTGGAAAATTCGGGAAAAGGTGGGCAGCGGTGGTGGGGAGGCCACCGCTGCCCGATCAGGCATTACCAGCAAATGCCTTCGGTACGGCTGGTGGAGCAGCTGGGCTTGCTCATGAAGCCGACCAGGTCGATCACCTGCTTACCGGCCGGCGCTTGCTCGGCCAGGGCACGGAACTGCTCGTCACGGTTGCCCAGGACGATGATGTCGGCGTTGTCGATGACCTTCTGGAAGTCGGCGTTGAGCAACGACGACACGTGCGGAATCTTCGACTCGATGTACTCTTTGTTCGCCCCATGCACGCGGGCGTACTCGACGTTCTCGTCGTAGATGTCCAACTGGTAGCCTTTGCCGATCAAGCGTTCGGCCAGCTCTACCAGCGGGCTTTCCCGCAGGTCGTCGGTGCCGGCCTTGAAGCTCAGGCCCAGCAGGGCAACCCTGCGCTTGTCGTGGGCTTCGATGATTTCGAAGGCGTTCTGGACCTGCGACTCATTGCTGCGCATCAGCGAGTCCAGCAGAGGTGCCCGTACATCGAGGGAGGCGGCGCGGTAGGTGAGGGCACGCACATCCTTGGGCAGGCACGAGCCCCCGAAGGCAAAGCCTGGGCGCATGTAGTACTGGGACAGGTTCAGCACTTTGTCCTGGCAGACCACTTCCATCACGTCACGGCCATCGACGCCGACGGCTTTGGCGATGTTGCCGATTTCGTTGGCGAAAGTGACCTTGGTGGCGTGCCACACGTTGCAGGTGTACTTGATCATCTCGGCCACTTCGATCGGCTTACGGATGACCGGGGCATCGAGTTCTTCGTACAGTGCCTGCAGCACGTCGCCGCTGGCGGTGTCCAATTCACCGATGACGGTCATCGGCGGGTGGTCGTAGTCCTTGATCGCGGTGCTTTCACGCAGGAACTCCGGGTTCACTGCTACGCCGAAATCCACGCCAGCTTTCTTGCCCGAGCAATCTTCCAGAATCGGAATCACCACATTCTTCACGGTGCCTGGCAGCACGGTGCTGCGCACTACGATGGTGTGGCGGCGCTGGCTGTCACGCAGCACGTAGCCGATTTCGCGGCACACCGACTCGATGTACTCAAGGCCCAGGTCGCCGTTCTTCTTGCTTGGCGTACCTACGCAAATCATCGAAACGTCGCTGGCGCGAATGGCCTCGGCGAAATCGGTGGTGCCGCGCAGTCGGCCATTGGCGATGCCTTGTTGCAGTAGTGCTTCCAGGCCAGGTTCGACGATGGGCGACTTGCCCTGGTTGATCAGGTCGATCTTGGTCTTGGACACATCCACACCAATCACGTCATGGCCCCGCGCCGTCAGGCAACCTGCACAGACTGCACCCACATAACCCAAACCAAAGATGCTGATACGCATCGCTATCACCTCATGTGTTTATCACGCCAGCTCCTGAAGAAGAGCCGGACTGGGTTGATTAACAACAGTTTTCGGGCGCACGGTTACATGGCGAAATGCACACTTCGCCGAGCGCAGGCATGAATAAATCCGTCATGCACAATGTCGTGCACTAAAAGTTGGCAGTTATTCGCCGGTTATCTAAAGGCGTGCCCTGAAATGCAGCCGTCCTTTCTGCAAAGCGCAACTAGACGCTTTGCTGTGCTTGTTCTTTCAAATGGAAAAACCTATTGAAATCAACCACTAGGACGATTCTGAGGGCGCGTCATTCCTCTATTGAGGCGGGTTCTGAAAAGACCCGCTGCACCTTTTGAAGTTAATCAGGCAGAAAAAAGAGTTCTGCCGGTTGTCATCTGTAAGTCATTTCTCACAACCTGAGGCCATGAAATTCGTTACGGCACTATGAGCGGTCACTTGCGACAGAAGTTCCTGGGTGGCTTCGGAACGCATGAAAGATTTCTAAATAATTTTTCAATGATAAATACTTTCAATTTGATAGCACACAGCAGTTTTACCCCCAGCCATAAAGGGGCAAACTGAGCGAGGATATTGTTCTGCTATCACCAGAAATTTTTTTTCAAAATTCGTCAAAAAAGGTACGAACGGTCTCAAGACAGGTAGCGGCCAGAGGTGCGGAGTCGAATTTTTGGCGTCTTTATTTTGGCATGATGGCACTGTGAACAGTTGTGCCAATGGGGTGGCGAGCATTTCGCAACACTCGTAGCCTCAAAAATACTAAGGCTTTTTTTGGCTTGCCGTTAAGCCTTCCGGACGCTCCGAAGAGCTGTCCATGAACGATGGAACGTCTTGGGCAGCCCACACCAATGGCCACTGGGGGCGTCTCAACCATTGAGCACATGGATAAGGCGTGAAGGCTTGTTTTCCATACCCGCAAGCCAATCCTGCGCCATCGTCGGTGCGTCCGGCTCTGGCAAACGCACACTGCTCCACTTCTTAGGCCTACTCGATCAGCCTTGTGGCGGTGCGCACCTGCTGTACGGGAGCGCGATGGCCTGTGCCGACGCCGATCAGCGGGCTATCGAACGCAACCGCCTGATGCGTCCGATGCACCGCGCAAAGTGCCTGTGGTGCCTGGTTCGATGGGATTGCAGGGCATCGAGGTGAACGGGCTGCAGGGTGGGTATGTAATGCGCGCGCCGAGCCGCCAAGCGGCTCCTGCGTCAATCACTCAGCCGAATGATCGCGCAAGAACACCAGATGATCCGCTTTGGATTGCTCGGCGCTGTAATAGTAACCCTGCACATCGAAGCGCTTGAGTTGCTCAGGGTCGTTGACCTGCTCCTGAATCACGAAGCGGCTCATCATGCCGCGGGCTTTCTTGGCGTAGAAGCTGATGATCTTGTATTGGCCGTTCTTCAGGTCTTTGAAATCGACGTTGATCACCCGAGCCTTCAGCGCGCTGCGCTTGACCGCATTGAAATACTCGTTGCTCGCAAGGTTCAACAGCAGGTCGTCGCCTTGTTCGGCCAGGGCCTGGTTCAGCCACTCGCTGATGCGCGTACCCCAGAAGGCATACAGGTCCTTGCCGCGGGCGTTGGCCAGCTTGGTGCCCATTTCCAGGCGGTAGGGTTGCATGAGGTCGAGCGGGCGCAGCAGGCCGTAGAGGCCCGAGAGCATGCGCAGGTGCTGTTGGGCATAGCTGAAGTCGTCCTCACCGAGGGTTTCGGCATCGAGGCCCGTGTAGACGTCACCCTTGAACGCCAGCAACGCCTGCTTGGCATTGGCCGGGGTGAAGTCTGGGGTCCAGCTGCCGAAGCGGGCAGCATTCAGGCCTGCAAGCTTGTCGGACAGGTGCATCAGCTCGCTGATCTGCGCTGGCGATAACTCCCGCAGTTGCTCGATCAGTACCTGGGAATCGTCCAGGTATTGCGGCAAGGTGAACCGCTGAGTCACTGGGGGGGTGTCATAGTCGAGGGTCTTGGCGGGGGAAATCACCGTCAGCATCGGTTCGGCTCCTGAAGTCGATTCGGTGAATTCTACGGGCCGCGGCCAGTAACGCCAAACTATGGCGACAATAGTCACAGACCATCGCCGAAGCAGGCGCTATAGTGCGCGTTTTGGCCATCACGGAGAGACCGATCGTGCGCATTGCCGGGGCCTTGCTGGCCACCCTGTTGAGCCTGGCGGCCCAGGCCGCACCCATACCCCCGGCCAGCCTGGACCGCAGTCTGTGGCCCGAACAACTGGACAGCCCGGCTTTGTTCGACGTTGCCTCTCGGGCAGAGATCCTGTCGTTTGCCCGTGTGTTGCATGAAAGCGAGCTGCTCGATGACGCTGCGCTGGCGGCGCGCCTTGGCTTACGCCAGATCAATCTGCAGAAAATTCGCGCCGTGCGCGCGCAAATGTGGCAGCGCTTGTGGTTGGGTTATCAACAGGCGCAGCTGAGCTGCGAACAGGATGCTTCTTTCTGCTATCTGCTCGAATCCATGGCCGATTTGCGCACCACGGCTGCTACATTTGCCACAGACGTCGGCAAGTTCTACACCGGCTGGATCGAACCCAGTTATCAGTTCCACGCCCGCTATCTGGATGAGCAACTGCGCAAGGCCGCCTTGCTGGGGCAGACCAGCAGCGAGGTCGAACGGCTATCCAGCCGTGAGCGCAATGGTGATGAGCTCAACGACCGCATGTTCCTATTGACCTTCGTCGGTGGCCCGACGCCTGCCGGCGGTAGTACCGATGCGCTCACCCGCTACCTGCGCAAGCAGAAACTGCAAGCTACGTTCTTTGTGCTGGGCACTCGCTTGCAGCAGCGCCGCGATGCGGGCCCGGCCAATGCGCTTGGCCAGCTATACGCCGGCCAGTGCGTCGGGATACAGGGTTGGGAATACCGCTCTCATGCCCAGTGGCAGGGCTGGCAGGACTCGATCAGGCGGGCTCAGGCCCAGGTTCAGGCTGACCTGCCCGCCCAGTACGTGCCGCTGTTCCGCCCGCCCTACGGCCAGCGCCGTGCTGACGGCGAAGCGTTCATGGCTAGCCAGCAATTGCAGGTATCGTTGTGGGATATCGATGCCCAGGATGATGGGCCGCTGTCTGCCGAGGCGTCGGCCCAGCGTGTGGTGACCTTGATGCTGCTATGGCGTAAAGGTGTGATCCAGCTGCATGACACCCTACCTAAGGCACAGCCAGCGCTGGAGTGGTTGCTGCGCAGCACGGCCCAGAGCGGTATCGGCTGGGAGGGTTGTCACGATTACGCGCAGCGCCAATAGCCGGTATGACTTCTGACTGTAGTCGCGTATCGCCTCGCCGCCAAGCCCTGATCGTCAATCGGAAAAATAAACTTCAAAAACACGTAAAAATGCTTTTTAGAGTCATCGCTTTTGCGGTATGAAGAAACCAGACAGCCGATCCCTGCAGCACAGGTGGCGTCATCCAGGCCCACTTTGCCAGGTACGCTTCCCGCCCGTAGCAACGCGGATACGGGAAGAACGGCGGTCACTCTGCGGCGTGTCACAGCACGCGCCGTGTGGCTTCGACATAAGGTGACCGAGTATGGATGACCAAGGACGCACCACTTCCTCCAGCAAGCCAATCCTGTATGTGCTCGATACCAACGTCCTGATTCACGACCCCAACGCATTACTCAACTTCGAGGAGCACCACGTCGCCATTCCCATGACGGTGCTGGAGGAACTCGACAAGCTCAAGACCGGCAAACAGAGCATCGCGGCAGAGTGTCGCCAAGCCATCCGCCTGATCGACCAGACACTGGGGGATGCCTCGCCCAGCGTCGTCGAGCAGGGCGTACCGATTCAGCGCGGCAAGAGCGGGCCAAAGGGTTACCTGTCGATCTTGATGAGCCCGCGCAACGAGCCCAGCAAGTTACTGTCCGAACACCTCAACGACAACATCATCATCAACACCCTGCTGGAAGTCCGTAGCCGGCGCACCGACCTGGACGTGGTGCTGGTCACCAAAGACATCAACATGCGTCTGAAGGCGCGAGCCTGCGGGATCGCGGCCGAGGACTACAGCACCGACCAGCTGGTCGATGACGTGTCCTTGCTCTCCAAGGGCTACCATTCGGTCACGGGCTCGTTCTGGGACCGGGTAAGCAAGGTCGATACCCGCCAGGAGCGCGGCCGTACCTGGCATCGGGTGCAGATGATCGAACACCTGCCGGCGGTGCACGTCAACGAGTTCATCATCGATGAGCAAGGGTTCGTCGGCTGGGTCAAAGGCATACGCAACGACGAACTGCTGTTGCTCGACCTTCATCAGGAGCCATTGCTGCACCAAGAAGCCTGGGGCCTCAAACCGCGAGATATCCACCAGAGCCTGGCGCTGTTCGCCTTGCTCGACCCGGATATCCACCTGGTCAACCTGACCGGTGCGGCGGGCTCGGGCAAGACCATCCTGGCGCTGGCTGCGGCCATCGAGCAGACCATGGTCAGCAAGCGTTACCGGCGCATCATCGCCACCCGCAGCGTGCAGGGGCTTGACCAGGAGATCGGCTTCTTGCCGGGCACCGAGGCGGAGAAAATGGAGCCCTGGCTGGGCGCCATCACCGACAACCTCGAAGCGTTGCACATGGACGATGAGAGCACTCACGGCAGCGTCGAATACATCCTCGAACGCGTGCCGCTGCAGTTCAAGTCGCTGAACTACATCCGCGGGCGCAGTTTCCAGCAGAGCCTGATCCTGATCGACGAATGCCAGAACCTCACGCCGCACCAGATGAAAACCATCATCACCCGCGCCGGCTCCGGTTCGAAGGTGGTGTGCCTGGGTAACCTGGCGCAGATCGACACGCCGTACCTGTCTGCGACCAGCTCCGGCCTGACTTACCTGACCGAGCGCTTCAAGGACTTCCCCCATGGCGTGCACATCACCCTGCAAGGTGTGCCACGTTCGGTGCTGGCCGAGTACGCCGAGTCGCATCTGTAACCCACATGGCCGGGCGGCCCCCCGCCCGGCATATTTGCGCTGCGCAATCCTGACCCACGGGTTTACACTCTCTGTTCCCTTCACAGGAGCTGAGCAGTGCTGACTCATCTTGATTCCCAGGGGCGCGCCAATATGGTCGACGTCACTGAAAAGGCGGTAACCGAACGCGAGGCGGTGGCCGAGGCGCGGGTGCGCATGTTGCCGCAGACTTTGCAGATGATCGTCGACGGCGAGCATCCCAAAGGTGATGTGTTCGCCGTGGCGCGCATCGCCGGTATTCAGGCGGCGAAGAAGACCAGTGATTTGATCCCGTTGTGCCATCCATTGATGCTGACCAGCGTCAAAGTCGAGCTGAACGCCGAAGGCCCAGATGCAGTGCGCATTGTGGCCCGCTGCAAGCTGGCGGGCCAAACCGGTGTCGAGATGGAGGCACTGACCGCCGCCAGCGTCGCTGCACTGACCCTTTACGACATGTGCAAGGCCGTGGACAAAGGTATGGTCATCGAGCAGGTGCGCCTGCTGGAGAAGGTCGGTGGCAAGAGCGGGCACTACAAGGTGGAGGCATGATGAGGGTCAAGGTGATGTACTTCGCCCGCTACCGCGAATTGCTGGGCATCGATGCAGAGCGCCTGGAAGGTGAGTTCAGCGTGCTCGATGACGTGCGCCAGGCGCTGGTGGCCAAGGGCGGACAATACGCTGTGCTGGCCGAGCAGAACCTCATGTGTGCGCGCAACGAAGAGCTGTGCCGGCTCGACGAGCCACTGGCCGAGGGTGATGACGTGGCGTTCTTCCCGCCGGTGACCGGAGGCTGAACATGGCAGTGCGAGTACAGCAGGGGGCGTTCGACCCCGGTGCCGAAGTCAATGCCATGCAGGCGGCCAATGTCGGGGTTGGCGCGGTAGTGGGTTTCGTCGGTTATGTGCGTGACTTCAACGATGGCTGCGAAGTGGCGGGAATGTTCCTGGAGCATTACCCAGGCATGACCGAAAAAGCCCTGGCCAAGATCGTGGTCGAGGCCGAACAGCGCTGGCCGTTGCTGAAGGTCGAGGTATTGCACCGTATCGGTGCGCTTGAGCCAGGTGAGCCGATCGTGTTCGTCGGCGTGGCCAGCGCCCACCGGCAGGCGGCGTTCGATGCCTGCAACTTCATCATGGATTACCTCAAGACCCGGGCGCCGTTCTGGAAGAAGGAAAATACCCAGGAAGGGCCGCGCTGGGTGGAAGGCAAACAGAGCGACCAGGATGCGGCGGGGCGTTGGTGAATCAATGATTGATGACCAGGGCTTAGCCCCGGTTCGCAGGTGAACCCACAGGGATTGGGCGGCCCCTGTGGGAGCGGGTTTACCCGCGAAGCATCCAGCACGAATCAGTGGTGTTTGCGCGGCACCGGCTTGAGCAGCTCATCCGGCGGCATCTCGCACTTGATCTTGCGCCCCAGCAGCGTTTCGATCGCTGGCAACTGGTAGGAGTCATCCTCACCGGCAAAGCTGATCGACACGCCGCTGGTACCCGCACGGCCGGTGCGGCCGATGCGGTGCACGTAATCGTCCGGGTCTTCCGGCAGGGTGAAGTTGATCACGTGGCTGATGCCATCGATGTGAATCCCGCGCCCGGCCACATCGGTGGCCACCAGCACGGTGATGCGCCCTTCGCGGAAGTTCTCGAGCGTGCGAATGCGTTTGTGCTGCGGCACGTCGCCCGACAACTGCGCGGCATTGATGCCATCGCGCACGAGTTTTTCCTCGATGCGGCGCACCTCGTCCTTGCGGTTGGCGAACACCATCACCCGCTCCCACTTGTTCTGGGTGACCAGGTTGTACAGCAGCTTGTACTTGTCGCTGCCGGCGACTGCATAGACGTGCTGCTCGACCGTTTCGCTGGCGACGTTCTCAGGCTCGATCTCGACGATCGCCGGGTTGGTCGTCCATTGCTTGGCCAGGTTCATCACATCGTCGGTGAAAGTGGCCGAGAACAGCAGGGTCTGGCGTTCGCTCTTGGGTGGGGTCTGGCGGATGATCTGCCTTACCTGGGGGATGAAGCCCATGTCGAGCATGCGGTCGGCTTCGTCCAGTACCATCACCTCGACCATGTCCAGGTGCACTTCGCCGCGCTGGTTGAAGTCCAGCAAACGGCCCGGTGTGGCCACCAGGATATCGCAGTGGCGGGCCTCCAGAGCCTTGAGCTGTTTGTCGAAGTCCATGCCGCCGACGAAGCTCATCACGTTCAGGCCGGTGTACTTGGTCAAGGCGATGGCGTCCTTGGCGATCTGCACTACCAGCTCGCGGGTCGGCGCAATGATCAGCGCTCGCGGCTCGCCCATGTAGCGCTCTTTGGGCGGCGGCGTCTGCTGCAGCTGGGAAATGATCGAAATCAGGAATGCAGCCGTCTTGCCAGTGCCTGTCTGGGCACGGCCGATGGCATCCTGGCCACGCAGGGTGTAACCCAGCACCTGCGCCTGAATCGGCGTGCAGTAAGGGAAGCCAAGGTCATGGATAGCGTGCATCAGCTCGTTGGACAGCTTGAAGTCGTGAAAACGCGTCTTGCCCTCCTGCGGTTCGACCACGAAGTCTTCCGGCTTCCACAGGCTTGCCTGGGGCTTGGGTTTGCGTTCGCGACGTGGCTTGTCCTTGGCCGGATTGGCAGCTGGTGCTGCAACATCAGTGAATGTTTCTGCCTTGGCCGGGCGCTTGGCGCGGGGCTCGGCCGCCTTGGGCTCGGGCCGGGACTGGGCTGAGGGGGCGGGGGCCGCTGGCGTCACCTGGGCAGCTGAAGCGGCGGCCTCAGGCGCGGCATCGGCTTTGCCGAATATTTTCTTGAGTGCCTTGAGCACGGTCGTCTCATCAACTGGTTAAGGAATGTACGCCGGGCAGTGTAATGCAAGAACTGAACGCGGCGTAGCAGAAAACTCCCACAGCTACAAATGAAGTTGGCTTATTGCAACTGCTTGCTCAACCAGTCGTGGATATCGCTCAGCTCCTCGACCGCCACTTCGTGTTCCATTGCGTATTCATGCCAGCGCGCCGCAACGCCCCAGGTATTGAGGTATTCGAACGCTGTGCGGCCCATGGACGGAATCACCACGGGGTCGTGCACGCCGTGTAGGCACAAGGCAGGCGTGCGCTGCTGGCAGGCGCTCAGCTGGTGACCCTCGGTGAAGGTAGGTGCATAAGTGGAGAGGGCGATAACCCCGCCAAGCGCCTCTTGCCACTTTATATAAGCGGTGTGCAGCACCACCGCGCCGCCCTGGGAGAAGCCGGCAAGGAAGATGCGCGACAAGTTGATGCCCTTGGCCTGCTCGGCCTTGATCAGGGCAATGATCTGCTCGGCCGACTCTTCGAGCTGCGCTTCGTCGATGGCCCGCGCTGGCGTCATGGCCTTGATGTCGTACCAACTGGGCATTGCGTAGCCACCGTTGATGGTCACCGGGCGAGTCGGTGCCTGCGGCATGATGAAGCGCGTGCTCAGCAGACGCTCCTGCATGAATTCGGCCACTGGTAGGAAGTCGTAACGGTCGGCACCCAAACCGTGCAACCAGATCACACAAGCGTCGGCGGTTTTCTGGGGTTCGAGAATCAACGGGTTGGTCATGACTGCTCCGAAAAAGTGCGTGCCTTGTTGGGTAATGCGTGAAAAGAAGGCAGAGGGTTTGATTGTCGGAAAAAGAATGTCGCAACGATACAACTTTTAGTACTTGACGAATGCTTAAACGCTACAGCCAGCAGATGTGGTATGCGCCTTGCTATCAAAACTGTGATGCGAATGGCAAAACCTGACGGTAACACCTCTCGCACGCGAAGGCTGTCACAGAACAGCCCATTGCGCCAATTGACCCAATAACAAGCCAGCAAGGGTCGGATGCGCCTCATAAGGGTGCGGTGCAATTCCGGCTCGTACAACAAGAGCGATTTGGAGGTTGTGAATGAAGATGTTGAAAACCACCCTGGCAGTCCTGACCGCTGCCGCTGCGCTGGGCGCCGTAAGCACCGCCCACGCCGGCGCCACTCTTGATGGAGTGAAGAGCAAGGGCTTCGTCCAGTGTGGCGTGAGCGATGGTCTTCCAGGCTTCTCGGTACCTGATGCCCAGGGCAAGATCATCGGTATCGACGCCGATGTGTGCCGTGCCGTAGCCGCCGCCGTATTCGGTGACGCGACCAAGGTCAAGTTCAGCCAGCTCAACGCCAAGGAGCGCTTCACCGCGCTGCAATCGGGCGAAGTCGACGTACTGTCGCGCAACACCACTTGGACCAGCTCGCGCGATGCCGGCATGGGCCTTGTCTTCACCGGCGTAACCTATTACGACGGCGTGGGCTTCCTGGCCAACAAGAAGCTCGGTGTCAAAAGCGCCAAAGAGCTCAATGGCGCCACCATCTGCATCCAGGCCGGGACCACTACCGAACTGAACGTATCGGACTACTTCCGCGCCAACGGCCTGAAGTACACCCCAATCACCTTCGACACTTCCGATGAAAGCGCCAAGTCGCTGGAGTCCGGCCGTTGCGATGTACTGACCTCGGACAAATCGCAGCTCTTCGCCCAGCGTTCCAAGCTGGCCGCGCCGACCGAGTACATCGTGCTGCCAGAAACCATCTCCAAAGAGCCACTCGGCCCGGTGGTGCGTAAAGGCGACGAAGACTGGTTCAGCATCGTCAAGTGGACCCTGTTCGCCATGATCAATGCCGAAGAGGCCGGCATCACCTCGAAGAACGTCGAGGCCGAGGCCAAGTCCACCAAGAACCCAGACGTCGCCCGCTTGCTCGGCGCCGACGGTGAATACGGCAAAGACCTCAAGCTGCCCAAAGACTGGGTAGTGCAGATCGTCAAACAAGTCGGCAACTATGGCGAAGTGTTCGAGAAGAACCTTGGCCAGAGCACCGACCTGAAGATCGACCGTGGCATGAACGCCCTGTGGAACAACGGCGGCATCCAGTACGCGCCACCTGTGCGCTGATGGCTGCACCCTGCGGCGGCATCCCGCCGCCGCAGGTCGTTCGAATCCCTTTTTCTCGGGGCACTTCATGCAAAATCAAATTGGCGTATCCAAAGGGTTTTCCCTGAGCGATCCGCGTGTACGCGCCTGGCTGTTTCAGATACTTACCATCGTCTTCGTGGTCGGCCTGGGCTGGTACCTGTTCCACAATACCCAGACCAACCTACAGCACCGAGGCATCACCTCCGGTTTCGACTTCCTAGAGCGCAGCGCAGGGTTCGGTATCGCCCAGCACCTTATTCCCTATGTGGAATCGGACAGCTATGCGCGGGTGTTCGTCATCGGCTTGCTCAACACCCTGCTGGTGACCTTCATCGGCGTGATCCTGGCGACCATCCTTGGCTTCATCATCGGTGTGGCGCGGCTGTCACCGAACTGGATGATCAGCAAGCTGGCAACCGTCTATGTGGAAACCTTCCGCAACATTCCGCCGCTGCTGCAGATTCTGTTCTGGTATTTCGCCGTGTTCCTGACCCTGCCGGGACCAAGGGGCAGCATCAACATCGACGATAGCTTCTTCATCAGCAACCGGGGCCTGAACATGCCCGGTGCCGTCATGGCTGATGGCTTCTGGCCGTTCGTCGTTGCCTTGGTGTTGGCGCTGCTGGCGATTGTGGTGATGGTGCGTTATGCCAACCGTCGATTCGACGAAACCGGCGAGCCGTTCCATAAGTTCTGGGCGGGCCTGGCGCTGTTGATCGTCATCCCTGGTGCCTGCACGTTACTGTTCGGCAGCCCGGTGCACTGGGAACTGCCACAGCTCAAGGGTTTCAACTTCGTCGGCGGCTGGGTGCTGATTCCGGAGCTGTTGGCCTTGACCCTGGCGTTGACCATCTACACCGCGGCATTCATTGCCGAGATCGTGCGTTCGGGCATCCGCTCGGTGAGCCATGGCCAGACCGAAGCTGCCCATTCGCTCGGCCTGCGTGACGGCCCGACTCTGCGCAAGGTGATCATTCCCCAGGCACTGCGGGTGATCATTCCGCCGCTGACCAGCCAGTATCTCAACCTGGCGAAGAACTCGTCCCTGGCGGCCGGTATCGGCTACCCAGAGATGGTCTCGCTGTTCGCCGGTACCGTGCTCAATCAGACCGGCCAGGCCATCGAGGTGATCGCCATCACCATGAGTGTCTATCTCGCCATCAGCATCAGCATCTCGCTGCTGATGAACTGGTACAACAAGCGCATTGCGCTGATCGAGCGGTGAGGATACATCCGTGAATGCCCATGTTTTCAAACCCGACATGCCGCCACCGGTGAAAACCGTCGGCGTGCTCGCATGGATGCGTGCAAACCTGTTCTCCAGCTGGCTCAACACCTTGCTGACCCTGTTCGCCGTGTACCTGATTTGGCTGATCGTGCCACCGCTGGTGCACTGGGCATTGCTCGACGCCAACTGGGTCGGCACCACCCGTGCCGACTGCACCAAGCAAGGCGCCTGCTGGGTGTTCGTGCAGCAACGTTTCGGCCAGTTCATGTACGGCTACTATCCGGTGGAACTGCGCTGGCGCGTGGACCTCACCGTGTGGCTGGCCGTGCTCGGGGCCGCGCCGCTGTTCATCAACCGCTTCCCGCGCAAGGCCGTTTACGGGCTGGGTTTCTTGGTGCTGTACCCGATCATCGCCTACACCTTGCTACATGGTGGTTGGCTGGGGCTGACCACGGTTGCCACCAGTCAATGGGGCGGGCTGATGCTGACCCTGGTGATCGCCACCGTAGGTATCGCCGGTGCGTTGCCGTTGGGGATTCTGCTGGCCCTTGGGCGGCGCTCGAGGATGCCGGCGGTGAAGGTGGTTTGCGTCACTTTCATCGAGTTCTGGCGTGGCGTGCCGCTGATTACCGTGCTGTTCATGTCTTCGGTGATGTTGCCATTGTTCCTGCCCGAGGGCATGAGCTTCGACAAGCTGCTGCGGGCCATGATTGGGGTGATCCTGTTCCAGTCGGCGTACGTCGCCGAAGTGGTGCGCGGCGGCCTGCAGGCTATTCCCAAAGGCCAGTACGAGGCCGCTGCGGCCATGGGCCTGGGCTACTGGCGCGCCATGGGCCTGGTGATTCTGCCGCAAGCGCTCAAGCTGGTTATCCCCGGCATCGTCAACACCTTCATTGCCCTGTTCAAGGACACCAGCCTGGTGATCATCATCGGTTTGTTCGACCTGCTCAACAGTGTCAAGCAAGCCGCTGCCGACCCGGCCTGGCTGGGGATGGCTACCGAGGGCTACGTGTTCGCGGCCCTGGTGTTCTGGATTTTCTGTTTCGGTATGTCCCGCTACTCCATGCACCTGGAGCGCAAGCTGGACACTGGCCACAAGCGTTAGGAGTTTCGAAATGAGTGAAGCGATCAAGCAGCCTGCCGGCCCCGAAGGCATCATCCAGATGCAGGGCGTGAACAAGTGGTATGGCCAGTTCCATGTGCTCAAGGACATCAACCTGAACGTGCGTCAGGGCGAACGTATCGTGCTGTGCGGCCCGTCGGGGTCAGGCAAGTCGACCACCATCCGCTGCCTCAACCGCCTGGAAGAACATCAGCAAGGGCGCATTGTGGTCGATGGGGTGGAGCTGACCAACGATCTCAAGCAGATCGAGGCCATCCGCCGCGAGGTGGGCATGGTGTTCCAGCACTTCAATCTGTTTCCGCACCTCACCATTCTGGAAAACTGCACCTTGGCTCCGATGTGGGTGCGCAAGATGCCGCGCCGCAAGGCCGAGGAAATTGCCATGCACTACTTGGAACGGGTGCGTATTCCAGAACAGGCGCACAAGTTCCCAGGGCAGTTGTCCGGTGGTCAGCAGCAGCGTGTGGCGATCGCTCGGGCGCTGTGCATGAAGCCGAAGATCATGCTGTTCGACGAACCCACCTCGGCGCTGGACCCAGAGATGGTCAAGGAAGTGCTCGACACCATGGTTGGCCTGGCTGAAGACGGCATGACCATGCTCTGCGTCACCCACGAAATGGGCTTTGCCCGCACCGTGGCGAACCGAGTGATCTTCATGGACAAAGGTGAAATCGTCGAGCAGGCGGCGCCGGATGACTTCTTCGACCGGCCGCGCAGTGACCGCACCAAGTTGTTCCTGAGCCAGATTCTGCACTGATGCAAAAGGGGCCGCGAATGCGGCCCCTTTTGATTTACTTCTCTTCTTTGGTTGCCGCCGGCGCAGGTGGCGGGCGTAGCCCGACCTCGGCGATCAGCTTCAATTGCTGGCCATTGCGCATGACTTCGATGCTGATCTTGTCGCCTGGCTTGATCCGCGCAACTTGGTTCATCGACTTGCGTCCGTCACCCGCCGGTTCGCCGTTGATGCTCAGGATCACGTCACCCAATTGCAAACCGGCTTTCTGAGCTGGACCGTCGCGGAAAATACCCGCCACCACAATGCCTGGCCGGCCTTGCATGCCGAACGATTCGGCAAGCTCCTGGCTCAACGGCTGCACTTCGATGCCCAGCCAGCCACGGATCACTTGGCCGTGCTCGACGATCGACTTCATCACTTCCAGCGCCAACTTTACAGGGATGGCGAAACCGATGCCCTGGGAGCCGCCAGACTTGGAAAAAATGGCGGTGTTGATGCCGACCAGGTTGCCATTGGCATCGACTAGCGCGCCCCCAGAGTTGCCTGGGTTGATCGCAGCGTCGGTCTGGATGAAGTCCTCGTAGTTGTTGAGCCCCAACTGATTACGCCCGGTGGCGCTGATGATGCCCATGGTCACCGTTTGGCCAACGCCGAATGGGTTGCCGATGGCCAGCACCACATCACCGATGTGGATATTGTCGGAGCGGCCGATGGTCATGGCAGGCAGGTTCTTGAGGTCGATCTTCAGTACTGCCAGATCGGTTTCCGGGTCGCTGCCGATCACCCTGGCAAGGGTTTCGCGGCCGTCCTTGAGGGCGACGACGATCTGGTCGGCGCCACTGGTGACGTGGTTGTTGGTCAGCAGATAGCCTTCCGGGCTCATGATCACCGCCGAGCCCAGGCTCGACTCCCAACGCCGCTGCTTGGGCAGGTTGTCGCCGAAGAAGCGGCGAAACTGTGGGTCCTCGAACAGCGGGTGGGCGCTCTTGTTCACAACCTTCGTGGTGTACAGATTCGCCACGGCGGGTGCAGCGAGGGTTACGGCGTCGGCATAGGACACCGGGCCCTGCATCACCTGTGTGGTTTGCGGTGCTTGCTGGAGGTTGACGTCCTGGCTGGGCAGGCCGACCCATTCCGGGTAGCGCTGAATGATCAGCACGGCGATTAGAATACCGGTGAGCAGGGGCCAGCCGAAGTAACGCAAAGCCTTGAACATGAATGAGTCCTGGAAAAGAGCAAGAGCCGTTGCTCGTGCAGTGGTGCATGAGCGCGCGCGATCATACACCGGTTTCCCCGATGCCAGCGACGGCCCATAATGGCCGGCATTATACGGGCGTTCTGCAGGCGTTGCGCCCCGCGAAAGCCCAGATTTCGAGGAGATTTTCATGGCCGTTGCACTCAACACGCTGGTCGAGGAAGCCGAGCGCTACCTGGGCAGCGCGAAGATCCAGGACTACTGCCCCAATGGCCTGCAGGTCGAAGGCAGGCCGCAGGTCAGCCGCATCGTCAGTGGTGTCACCGCCAGCCAGGCATTGCTCGATGCTGCGGTGCAGGCCGAGGCTGACCTGGTGCTGGTACACCATGGTTACTTCTGGAAGGGGGAGAACCCCTGCGTAACCGGGATCCGTCAGCGTCGCTTGAAGACACTGCTGAACAACGACATCAGCCTGCTGGCGTTTCATCTGCCCCTTGATGTGCATGCAGAGGTTGGCAACAACGTGCAGCTGGCGCGGCAACTGGACATTACCGTCGAAGGCCCACTGGACCCAGAGAACCCCAAGGTCGTTGGGCTGGTCGGGTCGCTGGCCGAGCCGCTCACCGCACGCGATTTTGCCCGCCGAGTCCAGGACGTTCTGGGGCGTGAGCCATTGCTGGTGGAAGGTGATCAAATGATCCGTCGGGTGGGCTGGTGTACAGGTGGTGGGCAGGGCTACATCGATACGGCCATTGCCGCTGGGGTAGACCTGTACCTCACCGGCGAGGCGTCGGAGCAGACCTACCACAGCGCCCGTGAGAACGGCGTCAGCTTCATCGCCGCCGGGCACCATGCTACCGAGCGATACGGGGTGCAGGCGCTGGGCGAATACCTGGCGCGGCGCTTTGCCCTGGAGCACCTGTTCATCGATTGCCCGAATCCAATCTGACTTCTGTGTCGTCTGCTTTATGGTGAACGGGCCTCCACCTCTAGGGCGTCGCCCTGGGGCTGGTGCGGTCACCGTGGGAGGGGTTTACCCGCGAAAGGCCGACCGTGCCAGCCCAAACCCGCAGTCATATCGTTAGATTTTTTCGATCTAGCCAGCCTCCTAAATAGAAGCATCCGCTGTGATACAGTGGCTCGCTCGAACACGGCCCGCTGGCCGTCCATAAGATCGTTTTACGTGAGTAGCCATGGTCGACAAACTGACGCACTTGAAACAGCTGGAGGCGGAAAGCATCCATATCATCCGCGAGGTGGCCGCCGAGTTCGACAACCCGGTGATGCTGTACTCGATCGGCAAGGATTCCGCCGTGATGCTGCACCTGGCGCGCAAGGCCTTTTTCCCAGGCAAGCTGCCGTTCCCGGTGATGCACGTCGACACCCAGTGGAAATTCCAGGAAATGTACCGCTTCCGCGACAAGATGGTCGAGGAGATGGGCCTGGAGCTGATCACTCACGTCAACCCTGAGGGGGTGGCGCAGGGCATCAACCCATTCACTCATGGCAGCTCCAAGCACACCGATATCATGAAAACCCAAGGCCTGAAGCAGGCACTGGACAAGCATGGTTTCGATGCTGCCTTTGGTGGCGCGCGCCGCGACGAAGAGAAATCGCGGGCCAAGGAGCGCGTCTACTCGTTCCGTGACAGCAAGCACCGCTGGGACCCGAAGAACCAGCGCCCTGAGTTGTGGAACGTGTACAACGGCAAGGTCAACAAGGGCGAGTCGATCCGCGTCTTCCCTCTGTCGAACTGGACCGAGCTGGATATCTGGCAGTACATCTACCTTGAAGGCATCCCGATCGTACCGCTGTACTTCGCCGCTGAGCGTGAAGTCATCGAGAAGAACGGCACCCTGATCATGATCGACGACGATCGTATCCTCGAGCATCTTTCCGAGGAAGAAAAGGCGCGTATCGTCAAGAAGAAGGTCCGTTTCCGTACCCTCGGCTGCTACCCGTTGACGGGCGCTGTCGAGTCCGAAGCCGAAACGCTCACCGACATCATTCAGGAAATGCTCCTGACGCGCACGTCCGAGCGCCAGGGCCGGGTCATCGATCACGATGGCGCAGGCTCCATGGAAGACAAGAAACGTCAGGGCTACTTCTAATTTTCAGGGTTACTCCATGTCGCACCAATCCGATTTGATCAGCGAAGACATCCTCGCTTATCTGGCTCAGCACGAGCGTAAAGAACTGCTGCGTTTCCTCACCTGCGGCAACGTGGATGACGGCAAGAGCACCCTGATCGGGCGCCTGCTGCACGACTCGAAGATGATCTACGAGGACCACCTCGAGGCCATCACCCGCGATTCGAAAAAAGTCGGCACCACCGGCGAAGAAGTCGACCTGGCGCTGCTGGTAGACGGCCTGCAAGCCGAACGTGAGCAGGGCATCACCATCGATGTCGCCTACCGCTACTTCTCCACTGCCAAGCGCAAGTTCATCATCGCCGACACCCCTGGCCACGAGCAGTACACCCGCAACATGGCCACCGGTGCGTCGACGTGCGACCTGGCGATCATCCTGGTCGATGCCCGCTACGGTGTGCAGACTCAGACCCGCCGCCACAGCTACATCGCATCGCTGTTGGGCATCAAACACATCGTGGTTGCGGTCAACAAGATGGACCTCAAGGGCTTCGATGAAGAAGTCTTCGAGTCGATCAAGGCCGATTACCTGAAATTCGCCGACGCCATCAACCTGACGCCGAGCAGCCTGCACTTCGTGCCGATGTCCGCACTCAAAGGCGACAACGTGGTCAACCACAGCGATCGCTCGCCGTGGTACGCCGGCCCGACGCTGATGGAAATCCTCGAAACCGTCGAGGTGTCGGCCGACCGCAACTTCACCGATCTGCGTTTCCCGGTGCAGTACGTCAATCGTCCGAACCTGAACTTCCGTGGCTTCGCCGGCACCCTCGCCAGTGGCGTGGTGCACAAGGGCGATGAAATCGTTGTGCTGCCTTCGGGCAAGAGCAGCCGGGTCAAGTCCATCGTCACCTACGAAGGTGAACTGCAAAGCGCTGGCCCAGGCCAGGCCGTGACTCTGACCATGGAAGATGAGATCGATATCTCCCGTGGCGACCTGCTGGTGCACGCCGATAACGTGCCGCCGGTGACCGACCAGTTCGACGCCATGCTGGTGTGGATGGCCGAAGAGCCGATGTTGCCGGGCAAGAAATACGACATCAAGCGCGCCACCAGCTACGTACCGGGCTCGATCGCCAGTATCACCCACAAGGTCGATGTGAACACCCTGGAACAAGGGGCTGCAAGCGCCCTGCAACTGAACGAGATCGGCCGGGTCAAGGTGGCGCTGGACGCCTCGATCGCACTGGACGGCTATGACAGTAACCGCACCACTGGCGCATTCATCGTCATCGACCGCCTGACCAACGGCACCGTCGGTGCCGGCATGATCATCGCACCGCCCGTTCTGCCGCACGGCAGCACTGGCCAGCATGGCAAGCAGGCACACGTCTCCACCGAAGAGCGCGCCTTGCGCTTCGGTCAGCAGCCGGCGACTGTGCTGTTCAGCGGGCTGTCGGGGGCGGGTAAGAGCACCCTGGCCTATGCCGTAGAGCGCAAGCTGTTCGACATGGGCCGTGCAGTGTACGTGCTCGATGGCCAGAACCTGCGCCATGACCTGAACAAGGGCCTGCCTCAGGACCGCGCTGGCCGCACCGAGAATTGGCGCCGCGCCGCTCATGTGGCGCGTCAGTTCAACGAAGCCGGCCTGCTCACCTTGGCTGCGTTCGTTGCCCCGGATGCCGAAGGCCGCGAACAGGCCAAGGCGCTGATTGGCAAGGACCGCCTGGTGACCGTTTACGTTCAGGCCTCGCCGCTGGTGTGCCGCGAGCGTGACCCACAGGGCCTGTATGCTGCCGGTGGCGACAACATCCCGGGCGAGAGCTTCCCGTTCGATGTGCCGCTGGATGCCGACCTGGTGATCGATACCCAGAGCGTCAGTGTTGAAGACGGTGTGAAGCTGGTGCTGGATGTGCTGCGTCAGCGTGGCGCGATCTAAGGATTGTGGCTTGTGAAAAACCCCGCTTTGGCGGGGTTTTTTTATGGGTTCGCCTGGGGATTTTTAGCGTTTGTGAGATCGAGCGCCGCCCGCGCGGCGCATCGCGAGCTGCGCTCGCTCCTACGCCTGTTCCGGGCCAGTAAGGCCTGTGACAGGCGCGCGCGGCCGCCTGTGTCATACGACGCTATATCGCGCCATGCACCAAGGCGTCCGCGCGCAAATCCCACAAGATCACTTGGCCCGAAACAAACGTAGGAGCGAGCGCAGCTCGCGATGCGCCGCGCGGGCGGCGCTCGATTTACGCCCCGCTACAACTCTCAAGCCAGGCGCCCCTAAAACTTCCCTAAACCCTCAATCTAGTTGAAGTGTCAGCTAACGGTCGCTTTGTACTGCGCCTTAAGGACGATGGAACTCTGATATTGGAAGACGATGGTTCCTTAGTATGGGTTGCAGACCACAAGCAACCCTACAGTTCCACCTTCCGTAACGCGTAGGTCCGCTGGGCCCGGCAAGTTTTCGCTCCGGGTAGACTGCCTGGTAATCTGAAAATATACTCGCACGTTTATCCACCGCTACCAAACCCTTTAATTAAAATCCCCCATGATTACCCATAATGTTCAGCTACATTTTTTAGCGTTTACCACCAAGCGCCACTGGTTTGCGCAGTGGCTTGGAGGCGTTGGTCAGTAAAGGGTATTTAAAATTTCAAATATATTTTTCGCATACAGGTATCACCCGGTCGAACTTGACGGATTTATAGGAAAAGCTCGAATAAATCTCCTTCACCCCCGGCAGCCGCTGCAGCACCTCCCGGGCAAACTCTCCAAAAGACTCAAGGTCTCGCGCCAATATCTCCAAGAGGAAGTCATAACGCCCCGAGACGTTATGGCAGGCCACGATCTCCGGAATCTCCATCAACCGCTGCTCGAACGCCAACGCAGTCTCTTTGGAATGCGAATCCATCATGATGCTGACAAACGCCGTCACCCCGAACCCCAGCGATTTGGGCGAGAGAATGGCCTGGTAAGCGGTTATGTACCCGTTGTCTTCCAGCAGCTTGACCCTCCGCCAGCAAGGCGAGGTGGTCAGCGAAACCTGGTCGGCGAGTTCGGAAACGGTAAGGCGGGCATTGTTCTGCAAGGCCGCGAGTAGGGCGCGGTCGGTGCGGTCTAGGCTCGAAGGCATTTTATGCCCTCCTGGTATTGTATTTGTTGTTTTCTTTCCAAAGAGTAGTGCAACGCCTAGGCAAATTTGGAAAATTTCAGGCGGGACGGTGGCATAAGCTTATAGCAATCCCCCAGAGGCTGTTGCCATGCGCGACTCCCATAACAACACCGGTTTTTCCACCCGCGCCATCCACCATGGGTACGATCCGCTTTCCCACGGCGGCGCGCTGGTGCCACCGGTTTACCAGACTGCAACGTATGCCTTCCCCAACGTCGAATACGGCGCAGCATGCTTTGCCGGGGAGCAGGGTGGGCACTTCTACAGCCGCATCTCCAACCCGACCCTGGCCTTGCTGGAGCAGCGCATGGCGTCGCTTGAAGGGGGCGAGGCGGGCCTGGCGCTGGCGTCTGGGATGGGCGCCATCACCTCGACGTTGTGGACATTGCTGCGCCCCGGTGACGAACTGATCGTCGGGCCCACGGTGTATGGCTGCACCTTTGCCTTTATGCACCATGGCATTGGTGAGTTTGGGGTGAAGATCCGCCATGTCGACCTCAACGACACCCAGGCGCTAAAAGCAGCGATCACCCACAAGACCCGGATGATCTACTTCGAAACCCCGGCTAATCCGAACATGCGCCTGGTGGATATCGCGGCCGTGGCTGAAGCGGCGAGGGGCCATGACTTGCATGTAGTGGTCGACAACACCTACTGCACGCCCTACCTGCAACGGCCGCTGGAACTGGGTGCCGATCTAGTGGTGCACTCGGCAACCAAATACCTCAGTGGCCATGGTGACATCACCGCTGGCTTGGTGATCGGGCGCAAGGCGTTGGTTGACCGTATCCGCTACGAAGGGCTCAAGGACATGACCGGTGCTGTGCTATCACCACATGATGCCTCCTTGTTGATGCGTGGTATCAAGACCCTTGCGTTGCGCATGGACCGCCACTGCGCCAATGCCCAGCAGATTGCCCAGTACCTTGAACGCCACTCACTGGTCGAGCTGATTCAGTATCCAGGGCTGCCGTCGTTCCCTCAGCACGAACTGGCACAACGGCAGATGCGTTTGCCTGGCGGTATGATTGCATTCGAGCTCAAAGGCGGCATCGAGGCGGGGCGGCGGTTCATGAATGCTCTGCAGCTTTTCGCCCGGGCCGTCAGCCTTGGCGACGCCGAGTCACTGGCGCAACATCCTGCCAGCATGACCCATTCGAGCTACACGCCTGAACAACGCGCGCACCACGGCATCTCTGAGGGCCTGGTGCGCTTGTCGGTGGGGCTTGAGGACGTGGAGGACTTGCTGGCAGATATAGAGCAGGCACTGCATGTTTGCGCATGAGGCACGGTCAGGAATTACTGCCAAGTGCCTTGCTCGGGTATGGCGCAGGCACTCTGGCGGTGCTGGCGAACTGGCCAGCGCATCCTCAAGGAGTATCACCATGAAAGCATCTGTAATCGAACGCGACTTGGTCATCCGCCGTGGTGGCGGTGACGACGATGAAGGCGGTCAGTCCTGGCGCAAGCCGTGAGCTGAAAGTGGCCCCGCTATGGCGGGGTCATTTGGCAGGTTTGAGCAGTGCAACAAAAAGGCCTCTTGCGAGGCCTTTGGAATATTCAGCGTTTGAGCCCGTAGCTCTCGTCGAGCATGCCCGGCGAGTTCGGCGACTTGGGTGCATAGTCACGTGGCACTTCGGCAGTGTCCTTCGGCGGGGTCAAGCGGTCACGCGGCCCCTGGGCGCTTTCGGAATGCAGAGCGGCGAGCAGGCGCTGACGGGTCAGCTCATCCAGGGCCAGGTGGTTGGCACCGTCGGCCAGGTGATCCTGTACGTCCTGATAGCTCTGGGTCAGTTTCTTGACCAGTACCGCAGTGCTGTTGAAGTGAGTAACCACCTGGTTCTGGTAATTGTCGAAGCGCTGTTGAATATCGTCCAGCTGACGCTGAGTGCTGCTGGGCGCTGCGTTGGGCAGCAGGCGGGCCACGATGAAACCGACCGCCACACCGATGACCAAGGCCAAAGTTGGCAACAACCAAACAAGGAGCGAGAGTTCCACGAGTCCTTCCTCTATAAACGGCTTTGCTTTACGTTAACGGCTCAGACCTGCGCTGTATACCGCGAGCGATCGCAAATCAGAACAGAATTCCTCACCTAGACGAAACGACCCCCTTCGAGGTCACGGAGTAGTGCCTTGCTTGTTCGCGAAACCCCCTTGCTCATCGATGGCCCGATCGGCCAGCTCGAAGCCTTGTATCTGGATGTGGCCGACGCTCGCGGTGCGGTGCTGATCTGCCACCCCAACCCGGTCCAGGGCGGCACCATGCTCAACAAGGTTGTTTCGACCCTGCAGCGCACCGCCCGCGACGCGGGCTTTGTGACCTTGCGCTTCAACTACCGCGGTGTCGGCCAAAGTGCCGGCAGCCATGACATGGGCGCTGGCGAGGTGGCCGATGCCGAGGCTGCGGCGGCGTGGCTGCGCGCCAAGCACCCGGAACTGCCGCTGGTGCTGATGGGCTTTTCGTTCGGCGGCTTTGTCGCCACCAGCTTGGCCGGGCGCCTTGAAGCGCAGGGTGTGGAGCTGCAGCAGCTGTTCATGATCGCCCCGGCGGTGATGCGCCTGACTGCTGACTTCCCGCCGCCACAGCGCTGTGCGATCACCGTCGTGCAGCCAGACGCCGATGAAGTCGTCGATCCGCAACTGGTTTACCAATGGTCCGACGCACTGGGGCGCCCCCATGAGCTGCTGAAAGTGGCAGAATGCGGACACTTCTTCCATGGCAAGCTGACCGATCTGAAGGATCTGCTGCTGCCGCGCCTTTCGAACTGAGCCAAGCCTGAATAAGCGAACACCATGACCACGCGCATCCTCACCGGTATCACCACCACCGGCACCCCGCACCTGGGTAACTACGCTGGCGCCATCCGCCCGGCGATCGTCGCCAGCCAACAGCCTGGCGTCGACTCGTTCTACTTCCTGGCCGACTACCACGCTCTGATCAAATGCGACGACCCGCTGCGCATTCAGCGCTCGCGCCTTGAAATCGCCGCCACCTGGCTGGCCGGCGGGCTGGACCCGGCCAAGGTGACGTTCTACCGTCAGTCCGACATCCCCGAAATCCCTGAGCTGACCTGGCTGCTGACATGCGTTGCCGCCAAAGGCCTGCTCAACCGTGCTCATGCCTACAAGGCCTCGGTGGACAAGAACCTGGAAAACGGTGAGGACCCGGATGCTGGGGTGACCATGGGGCTGTACAGCTATCCGGTGTTGATGGCTGCAGACATTCTGATGTTCAACGCCAACAAGGTGCCGGTCGGCCGTGACCAGATCCAGCACGTGGAAATGGCCCGCGATATCGGTCAGCGCTTCAACCACCTGTTCGGCCAGGGCAAGGATTTCTTCGCCCTGCCGGAGGCTGTGATCGAGGAAAGCGTGGCGACCTTACCTGGTCTGGACGGTCGCAAAATGTCCAAGAGCTACGACAACACCATCCCGCTATTCACCAGCGCCAAGGACATGAAAGATGCTATTTCGCGCATCGTCACTGATTCGCGCGCCCCTGGCCAAGCCAAGGACCCGGACAACTCGCACCTGTTCACCTTGTTCCAGGCCTTCGCGACGCCAGCGCAGTGCGCCGAGTTCCGCGATGAGCTGCTGCAGGGCCTGGGCTGGGGCGAAGCCAAACAGCGCCTGTTCCAGCTGCTCGACGGCCAGCTGGCCGAGAAACGCGAGCATTATCACCAGCTGATCGCTCGCCCGGCGGACCTCGAGGATATCCTCCTGGCCGGCGCCGCCAAGGCCCGCAAGATCGCCACTCCATTCCTCGAGCAGCTGCGTGAGGCTGTTGGCCTGCGCTCGTTCCGTAGCAGCGTGCAGGCCAACACTGAAGTGAAGAAGAAAGCCGCCAAGACTGCGCGCTTCGTTAGCTTCCGTGACGAAGACGGTAGCTTCCGCTTCCGTTTGCTGGCTGCCGATGGCGAACAATTGCTGCTGTCGCGCGGCTTCGCCGACGGCAAGAGTGCTGGTGCCGTGAGCAAGCAACTGCAACAGGGTGGCGAAGCTGATGTGCGTATCGAGGGCCTGAGCTTCGGCCTGTGGCTCAACGGCGAGCAGGTTGCCGATGGGCCACAATTCGACACCACCCAGGCCCGTGACGTGGCCATTACTAACGTGCGCGAGGCCCTGACCCCGGCCCAGGACGTATAAACGCATCGAGCCGATTCGGGCTGCGTTGCGGCCCATTTCCGGCTAAAGCCGCTTTCCCAGTACCCGTACGACTGTAGGAGCGACTTTAGCCGCGAACACCGATAAAGCCGCTGCCATCGAGCGCCTTATCGCTTTGGATGAGGCATATTGACGCAAGTCTGATTGCCATCGAGCGGGCCTGTCGCTACAGTGACGGCCCGTTTTTTGTTGCCTCGCTAACGAAATCATGACGCCCCTAGAACGATATCAAGCAGATCTGAAACGTCCCGACTTCTTCCATGACGCGGCGCAGGAAACTGCGGTGCGTCACCTGCAGCGCCTGTACGACGACCTGGTGCACGCGCAGAACAACAAGCCGGGCATGTTCGGCAAGCTGTTCGGCAAGAAAGAGCAGACGCCGGTCAAAGGCCTGTATTTCTGGGGTGGGGTAGGGCGCGGCAAGACTTACCTGGTCGACACTTTCTACGAAGCGCTGCCGTTCAAGCAGAAGATGCGCACGCACTTCCACCGCTTCATGAAGCGTGTCCACGAGGAAATGAAAACCCTCAAGGGCGAAAAGAACCCGCTGACCATCATTGCCAAGCGTTTCAGCGAAGAAGCCAAGGTCATCTGTTTCGATGAGTTCTTCGTCTCGGACATCACCGATGCCATGATCCTTGGCACCTTGATGGAAGAGCTGTTCAAGAACGGCGTCTCGTTGGTGGCGACCTCGAACATCGTCCCTGACGGCCTTTACAAGGATGGCCTGCAGCGCGCGCGCTTCCTGCCGGCCATCGCCATGATCAAGCAGTACACCGACGTAGTGAACGTCGACAGCGGCGTCGACTATCGCCTGCGTCACCTGGAGCAAGCCGAGCTGTTCCACTACCCGCTCAATGATGCGGCGCACCAGAGCATGCGTGCCAGCTTCAAGGCATTGACGCCTGAATGTGCTCAGGCTGTCGAAAACGACGTGCTGATGATCGAGAACCGCCCGATCCAGGCCCTGCGCACCTGCGACGACGTCGCCTGGTTCGACTTTCGCGCCCTGTGCGATGGGCCGCGTAGCCAGAACGACTACATCGAGTTGGGCAAGATCTTCCATGCCGTATTGCTGAGCAACGTGGAGCAGATGGGCGTCACCACCGACGACATCGCTCGGCGCTTCATCAATATGGTGGATGAGTTCTACGACCGTAACGTCAAGCTGATCATTTCAGCCGAGGTAGAACTCAAAGACCTTTACACCGGTGGGCGGCTGAGCTTCGAGTTCCAGCGGACCCTGAGCCGTTTGTTGGAGATGCAGTCGCACGAGTTTCTATCGCGCGCGCACAAGCCTTGATGTTGAGGGGCCGCCTTGCGGCCCCCATTGCCCTCAGGCCTCTTGCATGAATTGCTGGCGATACTGGTTCGGCGACAATTCGGTATGTTGGCGAAACAGCCGGGCAAAGAAACTGGCATCGTCGTAGCCGACCTCGTAACTGATGGTCTTGATGCTCTTGCGCGTGCTCGACAGCAAGCCTTTGGCCGTCTCGATGCGCAGCCGTTGCAGGTAGTGCAACGGCTTGTCGCCGGTCGCGCCCTGGAAGCGCCGCATGAAGTTGCGGATGCTCATGCCGTGGTTGCGGGCAACGTCCTCGAAGCGGAACTTGTCGGCGAAATGCTCCTCCAGCCAGTGCTGGATCTGCAGAATGATCAGGTCCTGGTGCAGTTTCTGGCCACCGAACCCCATGCGCCCTGGGGTGTAGTTGCGCTGCACCTCGTACAGGATGTCGCGCGCCACGGCACGCGCCACATTGGCGCCGCAGAACCGCTCAATCAGGTAGATGTACAGGTCGCAGGCTGATGTGGTGCCGCCGGCGCAGTACAGGTTGTCGGCGTCGGTCAGGTGCTTGTCCTGGTTCAGCCGGACCTTCGGGAAGCGCTCGGCGAAGCTGTCGAAGAAGCGCCAGTAGGTCGTGGCCTCCTTGCCATCGAGCAAGCCGGACTCGGCCAGCCAGAACACCCCGCTGGCTTCTGCGCACAGCACCGCACCGCGTGCGTGCTGCGCCCGCAGCCAGGGCAGTACCTGGGGGTAGCGCTGCATCAGGTTGTCGAAGTCGTCCCAGAACGCTGGCAGGATGATCACGTCGGCATCATCGAGCCCTCCGTCGACCGGCAACTGCACGTTGCTGAAGCTGTCTACCGGCTGGCCGTCAGGGCTCACCAGGCAGATGTCGAACATCGGTTGCAAGCCCAGGCCCAGCTGCTTGCTGTAGCGCAAACTGGCGAGATGGAAGAAATCCTTGGCCTGCATCAGGGTCGAAGCGAACACCTTGTCGATGGCCAGGATGCTGACGCGCCGCAACGACGCGCAGGGTTGGGTAAGCATCATTGTCGTTGTTCTTATAGGGTAGAGTGGTCAATCACCGGCTGGATCGTCTTATTTTTTGGCGATTGTGTCTACCCCGCACATTCGTACGGTTTGGTTCGCGGTTGAACCTGCTTTAGAGCCAAGGTCCGACCGCGAAGCAAGCAGCAGGGGCTGCTGTTCAAGGCGCCGGGTTCGGTTGCTCCTGGTGAATCGCCTCAATTGCCGCCAGCAGCTCGTCGCTCAGGGTCAGCTTGAGGCTGTCCAGGTTGCTCTGCAATTGCACCAGATCAGTAGCGCCGATGATGTTACTGGTCACGAACGGCTGACCAGTCACGAATGCCAAGGCCATCTGGGCAGGGTCCAGGCCATGTGCCTGGGCCAGCTGTACATACCGGCTGCAAGCCGCCACGGTTTGCGGGTTGGAATAGCGGGCAAAACGGCTGAACAGGGACAGGCGAGCTTTTTCTGGCCGGGCGCCGTGCTCGTATTTGCCCGAGAGCATGCCAAAGGCCAGCGGCGAGTAGGCCAACAGCCCACATTGCTCACGGATGGCTACCTCGGCCAGGCCCACCTCGAAGCTGCGGTTGAGCAGGTTGTAAGGGTTCTGGATGGAGACTGCGCGCGGCCAGCCGCGGGTATCGGCCAGGTGCAGGAACTTCATGGTGCCCCAGGGTGTTTCGTTGGACAGGCCGATGTGGCGGATCTTGCCCGCACGCACCTGCTCGTCGAGTACTTCGAGGGTTTCCTCCAGCGGCGTGAACAGGTCGCTGGCCAGGTGCTGGTAGCCAAGCTTGCCGAAGAAGTTGGTGCTGCGCTCAGGCCAGTGCAGTTGATAGAGATCGATGCGGTCGGTTTGTAGGCGCTTGAGGCTCTCGTCCAGCGCGGCGACGATGTGCTGACGGTTGTGCTTGAGCTGGCCGTCACGAATGTGGCTGATGCCATTGCCAGGGCCGGCGACCTTGCTGGCCAACACCCAGTCGTCGCGGTCGCCGTTGGCACGGAACCAGTTGCCGATGATGCGCTCGGTGGCGGCGTAGGTTTCCGGCCGCGGTGGCACTGGGTACATTTCGGCGGTGTCGATGAAGTTGATGCCACTGGCCTTGGCCAGGGCGATCTGCTCGAAAGCCTCGTCCTGGGTGTTCTGCTCGCCCCAAGTCATGGTCCCCAGGCACAGGGCGCTGACGTCGAGGTCGGTACGGCCAAGCTTACGGTATTGCATCGCAAAGGCACTCCTTGACAAAAGAAGCCATCAAAGCAGGTTGAAATTTTTCGCGCAATCTGGATAATTCGGTCCCTCTCCGTGTGGCGGAAGTGATGCACCACCATGCAGGAAGAACCCCGTCGAACATTGGCGTGCCCGACCCGAGCCCCCAAAAGCGTCAGCGTTCGGCTGCGCGTTTGCCCTTGGCAAGCTGTGCACTATCCAGTAAGATTCGCCGTCTATTTTTCGCTGGGCGGCCTCTGAGGCTTTAGAGAATGAAAACTTTTACTGCTAAACCGGAAACAGTAAAGCGCGAGTGGTTCGTAGTTGACGCCGCTGGCCAGACCCTGGGTCGTCTGGCTACCGAAATCGCTACCCGTCTGCGTGGCAAGCACAAACCAGAATACACCCCTCACGTTGACACCGGCGACTACATCGTCGTCATCAACGCTGAACAGGTTCGTGTGACTGGTGCCAAGTCTTCCGACAAAATGTACTACTCCCACTCCGGTTTCCCAGGCGGTATCAAGGAAATCAACTTCGAGAAGTTGATCGCCAAGGCCCCTGAGCGTGTTATCGAAACCGCGGTCAAAGGCATGCTGCCTAAGAACCCGCTGGGTCGCGACATGTACCGTAAGCTGAAAGTGTACGCGGGTGCTGCTCACCCACACACTGCTCAGCAGCCTCAAGAACTGAAGATCTAACGGGAAAGTTCATTATGTCGGCGACTCAAAATTACGGCACTGGCCGTCGCAAGACCGCAACCGCTCGCGTTTTCCTGCGTCCGGGTACTGGTAACATTTCCATCAACAACCGTTCTCTGGACGTGTTCTTCGGTCGCGAAACCGCTCGCATGGTTGTTCGTCAGCCGCTCGAGCTGACCGAAAGCGTTGAGAAATTCGACATCTACGTCACCGTTTCCGGTGGTGGTGTCAGCGGTCAGGCCGGTGCGATCCGTCACGGTATCACCCGCGCTCTGATGGAATACGACGAAACCCTGCGTGGCGCTCTGCGTCGTGCTGGCTACGTCACCCGCGACGCTCGTGAAGTCGAGCGTAAGAAAGTGGGTCTGCGTAAAGCGCGTAAGCGTCCTCAGTACTCCAAGCGTTAATCTCGCTTCGGCAGTCGAAAAAAGCCCGGTTCCTTGGAACCGGGCTTTTTTTTGTCCTTGAACTAACCTGTCAGCATGTCGGTGACCGCTTGTCGCATAGACGCAGATCAAGCAAAGCGCGGGTTATAGGCCCCAGCAGGGCTAATCACCTTGTCACTGTGTGGTTTTGTTTCTTACCATGGCGGCCAATTTTTAGCGCCACAGACACAACCTAAGTACAGGTCAGATTCAACTGGCCAAGCAAGCTGATGGGAGAGGACTGAATGAGCAATGACGGCGTCAACGCAGGCCGGCGCCGCTTCCTCGTAGCCGCGACATCCGTGGTCGGGGCAGCGGGGGCAGTGGGGGCTGCGGTACCGTTCGTGGGGTCATGGTTTCCCAGTGCCAAGGCAAAGGCTGCCGGCGCACCGGTGAAGGTCAATATCGCCAAGGTTGAGCCAGGGCAGCAGATGGTTGCCGAGTGGCGTGGCCAGCCGGTGTTCATTGTACGGCGAACGCCAGAGATCCTTGGCAACCTGAAAAAGATCGAAGGTGACCTGTCCGACCCTGAATCCAAGAACTCGGTGCAGCCGACCTATGTCGACCCCGAAGTACGCTCTATCAAGCCGGAAATTCTCATTCTCGTCGGCCTTTGCACTCACCTGGGTTGCTCCCCGACCTTCCGCCCAGAAGTGGCGCCCGCAGACCTCGGCCCCAAGTGGGTTGGCGGCTATTTCTGCCCCTGCCACGGCTCCCACTACGACCTGGCGGGCCGTGTCTACAAATCGCAGCCTGCACCTTTGAACCTGCCAGTGCCGCCGCATTCCTATGAGTCCGACGACATAGTCGTCATCGGCGTCGACCAGGAGAAAGCATGATGAGCAAATTCATGGACTGGATTGACGCTCGCTTCCCCGCCACCAAGATGTGGGAAGACCACCTGAGCAAGTATTACGCGCCCAAGAACTTCAACTTCTTGTACTTCTTCGGCTCCCTGGCCCTACTGGTGCTGGTCAACCAGATCGTTACGGGCGTTTGGCTGACCATGAGTTTCACGCCCTCGGCCGAAGAGGCCTTCGCCTCGGTCGAGTACATCATGCGTGATGTCGAATACGGCTGGATTTTACGCTACATGCACTCCACCGGTGCTTCGGCGTTCTTCATCGTGGTGTACCTGCACATGTTCCGCGGCCTGCTCTACGGCTCTTATCAGAAGCCCCGTGAGCTGGTTTGGCTGTTCGGTATGCTGATCTACCTGGCACTGATGGCCGAAGCCTTCATGGGCTACCTACTGCCTTGGGGCCAGATGTCGTACTGGGGCGCGCAAGTGATCATTTCATTGTTCGGTGCCATCCCGGTGATCGGTGGTGACCTGACGCAATGGATCCGCGGCGATTATCTGATCTCTGGGATCACTCTGAACCGCTTCTTCGCGCTGCATGTGGTGGCGTTGCCAATCGTCATCCTCGGCCTGGTCGTACTGCACATCCTGGCGCTCCACGAGGTGGGCTCGAACAACCCTGATGGGGTGGATATCAAAAAGAAAAAGGATGAGAACGGCATCCCGCTCGATGGCATTCCTTTCCACCCTTACTACACCGTCAAGGATATCGTCGGGGTGGTGGTGTTCTTGTTCGTGTTCTGCGCCGTGGTGTTCTTCTTCCCGGAAATGGGTGGGTACTTCCTGGAAAAACCGAACTTCGAGCAAGCAAACGCGTTCAAGACCCCGGAGCATATTGCGCCCGTGTGGTACTTCACTCCGTTCTACGCAATCCTGCGAGCGGTGCCTGACAAGCTGATGGGTGTAATCGCAATGGGTGCCGCGATCGCCGTGCTGTTCGTGCTGCCCTGGCTCGACCGCAGCCCGGTGCGTTCAATGCGCTACAAAGGTTGGATCAGCAAGGTCTTCCTGCTGGTGTTCTGCGTTTCCTTCGTCATCCTCGGCATTCTCGGCGTCCAGGCGCCTACCCCTGGACGCACCTTACTGTCGCAGGTGTGTACGGTGCTGTACTTCGCCTACTTCCTGTTGATGCCGTTCTACACAAGGCTTGAGAAGACCAAACCGGTTCCGGAAAGGGTGACTGGCTGATGAAAAAGTTGATTGCAGTACTGTTGCTGGCAGTGATGCCTGCCTTTTCCTTCGCTGCAGAGACCGGCCTTGAGCTGGACAAGGTCGACATCGACCTGGCCGACAAGGCAGCCATGCAAGACGGTGCTCGGACCTTCGCCAACTATTGCATGGGCTGCCACAGCGCCAAGTTCCAGCGTTACGAGCGAGTGGCCGATGACTTGGGCATTCCCCATGAACTGATGCTCGAAAAGCTGGTGTTCACGGGGGCCAAAATCGGTGACCACATGCAGATCGGGATGCAGCCCAACGATGCCAAGACCTGGTTCGGTGCTGCCCCGCCTGATTTGACATTGGTCGCGCGGGTACGCGGTACTGACTGGCTGTACACCTACCTTCGCAGCTTCTATGAAGATCCATCGCGTCCATATGGCGTAAACAACAAGGTATTCCCGAACGTGGGCATGCCTAATGTATTGGTTGGCCTGCAGGGTAATCAGGTAGTTGGCTGCAAGCAGGTGCAGATGGTGGCCGATGGCAAGAAGCAATATGACCCATTGACCGGCAGCCCATTGACCCACGAAGCCTGTGACCAGCTGACCATTACGCCGAATTCCGGTACCCTGAGCACCGAGCAGTTCGACGAGAAGGTCAAGAACCTGGTGACCTTCCTGGCCTATTCGGCCAACCCGGTCAAACTGGAAAGCCAGCGCATCGGTACCTATGTGTTGCTGTACCTGGCTTTCTTCTTCGTATTCGCCTATTTGCTCAAGCGCGAATATTGGAAGGACGTGCATTGATCACGCAGTAATTTCTGGTAGTTGAACGCGCCCCTCGAGCCCTGGCAATTCTGCCAGGGTTCCAGGGGCGCGTTTTCATTTAGAGTGTTACAAGCATCCCCTGCGAGGAGGCGCTACATGGGCGCAACCAACCGGTTAGCCTGCTATTCCGATCCTGCTGACCATTATTCTCATCGCGTGCGTCTGGTGCTCGCCGAGAAGGGTGTCACCGTGCAGGTCATCGATGTCGACCCTGCGCGGCTGCCGCCCAAGCTGGCAGAAGTGAATCCTTACGGCAGTTTGCCGACCTTGGTCGATCGTGACCTTGCTCTGTATGAGCCAACCGTGGTGATGGAATACCTCGAGGAGCGTTATCCACATCCGCCATTGATGCCCGTCTACCCGGTAGCGCGGGGTAATAGCCGGCTGTTGATGCATCGCATACAGCGGGATTGGTGTGCCTTGGCTGATACCATTCTCGACCCGCGTAGCGCTGCGCCAGCCCGCACCGATGCGCGCAAGGCGTTGCGCGAAAGCCTGACCGGTGTCTCGCCGTTGTTCGCCGAGTTCGCCTGTTTCATGAGCGAGGAGCAAAGCCTGGTTGACTGTTGTCTACTGCCCATACTATGGCGTTTGCCGGTGATGGGCATCGAGTTGCCGCGGCAAGCAAAGCCGCTGCTGGATTACATGGAGCGACAATTCGCCCGCGAGCCTTTCGTGGCGAGCCTGTCTTCCGTTGAACGTGAAATGCGCAAGCTTTAAGGAGCCGTTGATGAACTCCAGTCGCCCCTATCTGGTTAGAGCCCTGTACGAGTGGATCGTCGACAACGATTGCACCCCTCATATGCTGGTCAATGCCGAGTTTCCGGCTGTCCAAGTGCCGCAGGGCTTCGCCAGTGATGGCCAGATCGTGCTGAACATCTCGCCCAGTGCAGTGCGTAACCTGCACATGGATAACGACGCCGTGAGCTTCGAAGGGCGTTTCAGTGGCGTATCCCATTCCTTGTTCGTACCGGCCGGTGCCATTCTGGGTATCTACGCCCGGGAGAACGGCCAAGGCATGGTATTCGAACTGGAGCCGCCATTGATGGATGACGATGAGCAGGCAGATGATAGCGTCGAGCCTGACGACGATGGCCCGCCGGAGGGTGGTGGCCAGCCACCGCGTCCAAGCGGGCGCCCCAGCCTGAAGGTGGTCAAGTAACAAAAAAGGCGACCCGTGTGGGTCGCCTTTTTTATCGCTGCGTCGGGTTCAAAGGTCGCTGATGGTGCGCACCTGATCGCGGTTGATGCGGGTACGCTTACCGTCAAGCTGCTTGAATTCGTAGAAGCCAGTGTCTTTCTCGAATTGTGGCGTGTCAACGGCTTGGATCTCACGGCCGTCGTTCAAAGTGATCACGCTTGGGGTCGAGCAGCCGGCGAGGGTGGCGAGGCTGCCGAGCAGAAGAGCGGGCAGCAGAAGCTTGTTCATTGCGTATTTCCTTTGGACCTAGGTGTATTCAGGTTGCTGCTGCGGGCCCGTTGCCGTTGAGCCCGCCCCCTGCGTTTGTGCATGCCAAACGCAGGGCGGGGTTTTCTGAGAAAGATTCCGGTTCAAGACGAGCCGATGGTCAGTCGATGTACTCGAAGAGTTTGACGATCTTCTGCACGCCCGAAACGCCCTGCACCACGGCCGTGGCGGAGTTGGCCTCCTGCTGGGTCACCAGGCCAAGCAAGTAGACGATGCCATTCTCGGTGATCACTTTGATCCGCGAGCTGGGTACGGCATTGTCAGTGAGCATCTGGGCCTTGATCTTGGTGGTCAGCCAGGCGTCGTTGTTGCGCGCCAGGATGGAGGAGGGCTGCATGACTTGCAGCTCGTTGTGTACCCGTTTGACTCGCTGAACCTGGCTGGCGGTTTGTTCGGCCAGGCTCTTGAGGTCGGCGCGTGGAGTCTGCCCGGCAAGCAGAACAACCCCGTTGTAGCTGCTGACAACGATGTGCGAGCCCTTGTCCAGGTCAGGGCTGGCCTTGGCAATGTTCACCGAAGCCTTGGTTTCGATCAGCGAGTCGTCGATCTTGCTGCCGATGGTGCGCGTGCCACGATCGTCCTCAATGGGCGAATTGCGAGTAGAGGTCAGCACCGAGCTGCAGCCGGTGACGCTTAGGCACAGGGTCAGGGCCATCAGGCCGAGGCGTATGGGGGTCATTCTTCACTCCCGAACAGTTGGCTGTCGATCAGGTCGCACAGGCAATGGATCGCCAGCAGGTGGACTTCCTGGATACGTGCGGTGACGCTGGACGGAACGCGGATTTCCACGTCCTCTGGCAGCAGCAGTGATGCCATGCCGCCGCCATCACGCCCGGTCAATGCTACGACAATCATTTCGCGATCATGTGCGGCCTGGATCGCTTGAATCACGTTGGCAGAATTGCCGCTGGTCGAAATCGCCAGCAGCACATCCCCGGGCTGGCCAAGGGCGCGTATCTGCTTGGAGAAGATTTCGTTGTAGCTGTAGTCGTTGGCGATCGAGGTGAGCGTCGAACTGTCGGTGGTCAGAGCGATGGCCGGCAGGCTCGGGCGCTCGCGCTCGAAGCGGTTGAGCAGTTCCGAAGAAAAATGCTGGGCGTCGCCGGCCGAGCCGCCGTTGCCGCAGGCGAGCATCTTGCCCTCGTTGAGCAGCGCATTGACCATGACCAGGCTTGCCTGCTCGATGTGCGGTGCCAGGATGTCCATTGCCTGTTGCTTGGTGTCGATGCTGGCCTGAAACAGCCGGCGAATTCGGGATTGCATGTCCATCTGGTGACCTTAAGTGGGGCGGTGGCCTTTGCGACGCGCAACAAGGGCCAGCCCGCGAAACGTAGAGCAAGAAAACAAAGTGGGTTCAGCATTCGAAGGCGTTTTTCAGCCATTGAAGCGGCCTGCCGGCATGCTGGCTGCCCTGCAGGGCGACAACGTCGAAGCGGCAGGGGTGATCGGCCCAGCGGGGCTCCTTCTGCAGGAACGAAGTGGCGGCGAGCACCAGCCGTTTCTGCTTGCGCCCGTCAATGCTGCCGAGGGCGCCACCGAAGCCCGCATGTAGCCGATAGCGGACTTCGACGAATACTACTGTATCGGCATCGAGCATGACCAGATCAAGCTCGCCGCCTTTGCACCGCCAATTGCGCGCCAGCAGTTTCAAGCCTTGCCCTTGAAGGTGTTCAAGGGCCTGGGCTTCTGCTGCCTGGCCAGCGCTGCCGGGCGATGCACGGTGCATCAGCGTGAGGTGTCCGGCAGGCGCTTGACCTGGCCGCCGGAGAACTCGGCCCACGGCAGTTGGCGCTCGACGCGCTGGTTTGCATTGATGCTGAGGCTGCCAGACAGGCCTTGTACACGGTTGTCCGGCAGTGCCTTGAGCTGGCCCAGGCGAGGCGCCAGGCTGTAGGCATCAACGCCCATGGCGTACAGGCGGCCCAGGCTTCCTGCGGCTTGAGGCCACTGCTGCACTACCTGCTGGCGCAGGCTGTTGCTGGTGTCGAGCAGCCACGGCGTTTCGCAGAAGCGAATGCCGTTCATGTCGTTGTACTGGTTCACGTCACCGCTGGCGCTGTACAGATTCGAGGTGGCGTAGACCGGCACGTCGCCAGCGTACTGGAAGTTCAGGGTGGGTTTGATTTGCTGCGCCTGCTGCGGAGTAGAGGCGAGGAAGATGAAATCGATGTCCTGGCGGCGCGACGGCTGCGCGGCGATGTTGCCACCAACCGTACTTTGCAGGCTCTGGGCGCGGCCTTCACTCTGGCGCAGTTGGAACAGGTTGGCGATCTGCTGGGCCAGGGCTACTGGTTGCGCGATACGTTCAGCAGCGACGATGGTACCGCCATTGCCTTCCCAGTCCTGACGGAAAGCGGCCAGCACTCGGTCGCCCCACTCACCGCTCGGCACCAGGGCTGCGGCTCGGACCAAGCCATCGGCACGGGCGCGGCGTGACACTTCGCGCGCTTCGTCTTCGGCAGCCAGACCGAATTGGAATAGTTGCGGCGGCGCCTTTTGGCCTGCGTCGGCGTAGTTCAGGGCCAGGGTGGTGATTGGCAGCTGAGGGTTGCCGGCAAGTTGCTTGACCAACGGCTTTTCCAGCGGGCCGACAACCAACTGTACGCCGTCCGCCTGGGCCTGGCGATAGAAGGCGTCCAGCGAGCCAATACGCGAGCTGTCATAGACCTGAACCGCCGGCGCTTGCCCGCCGGCCTGCTGAGCCTGGAAGTGGGCGGCCATGAAGCCGTCACGCAAGGCACGGGCAACGCCCGCCAACGGGCCTTCCTGAGGCAGGAGCAGGGCGATTTTGGTCAGTGGCTGGCTAGCCAGCTCTTTGAGTTTGGTCAGCGCCGTGGGTAGCTGCTTGGCGGCTGGGTGATCAGGGTGCTGCTGGCGCCAGGCATCGATGGCAGCCTGTTGCTGCTCTAGGGTGCCCGCGCTTTTGACGGCCAGCGCGAGACTGGTCCAGCCGGCCAGTACGGCGTTGTTGGCAGGTTGCTGCAGCTGTTCGGCTGGTAACGAGGCGACCAGGGCCCAGATCGCATCGTTGTTGGCGCTGGCGGCTTCGGCGCTTAGCAGTGCGCCGAGCAATACCCGTTGCTGAGCCGCTGCCAGGGACTGGCCGTCTGCCTCGAGGGCGGCGGCGTGGACGCTGTAGGTGCGCACCTGCTGCTGCTCAGGCAGCTCTGCGATGTGCTGCAAGCTTGGGTGGGACAAGGCGGCCAGGGCGGCCTTGGGCTGATTGCGGCTCATGGCCAGTTCCGCGCCCAGGGTGGCGGCGAAAATCTGCTGTGCCGGCTTGAGCGTGTCCATCGGCACCTGCTCGAGGATGCGTGCGGCGCGTGGGAAGTCCTTCTGCTTGTAGGCCAGGTCGGCAGCGCTCAGGCGCAGCAGAGCCGCATCCTCGGCGGATTTGCTGTTGTCGGCCTTTTCGAGCAGTTGCTCGATGCTGGCATCGGGGGTGCGTGGCAGTTCGCCCAGGCTGGATGAGGGCGAACTGGCACAAGCTGCCAGCAGAGCAGCGAAGCAGAGGGCTGTTAACAGCCGCAGGCAAGCGATCATGTAATGGTCCTGTTACTCGATCAAGTTGGCCGGCAATTGTACCCAAGCAGTGGCCAGGGCGCGATCCGCCGTTAGCGAAACCTTCACTATAGGCGCCAGGGTGACGGCTGCCGATGAAGTTCTTTGCGCCCTGTTGCTGGTGCTCGGGCTACAATGGCGCCTTTGATCCGAAAGGCAGGGTGTGTGCAGTGACTGATGTGGCCGGGACTTCGAAATCCACCGTGGGGACGCTTTACGTGGTCGCGACCCCTATCGGCAATCTGGACGATATGAGTGCAAGGGCGCTCAAGGTGCTGGCCGATGTCTCCCTGATCGCCGCCGAGGACACCCGCCACTCGGTTCGTCTGCTGCAACATTTCGGTATCGATACGCCCCTGGCGGCTTGTCATGAGCACAACGAGCGCGATGAAGGCGGTCGCTTCATCACCAAGTTGCTGGCAGGCGAAGATGTGGCGCTGGTGTCCGATGCTGGAACACCGTTGATTTCCGACCCCGGCTACCATTTGGTGCGTCAGGCGCGGGCGGCGGGTGTCAGCGTAGTGCCGGTGCCTGGGGCGTGCGCGCTGATTGCCGCGCTGTCCGCTGCGGGCCTGCCGTCGGATCGTTTCATCTTCGAGGGTTTTCTGCCGGCCAAAGCTGCTGGGCGCCGGGCGCGCCTGGAGCAAGTACGGGAGGAGCCGCGCACCCTGATCTTCTACGAGGCGCCGCACCGCATCCTGGAGTGCCTGGAAGACATGGAGTTGGTGTTCGGTGGTGATCGTCCGGCGCTGCTGGCCCGCGAGCTGACCAAAACCTTCGAAACCCTCAAAGGCCTGCCGCTGGCCGACCTGCGTGCTTTCGTCGCCGCTGATAGCAACCAGCAGCGGGGCGAGTGCGTTGTGCTGGTAGGTGGCTGGACGGCGCCTGAAGGGGAGCAGACGATCAGTGCTGAGGCGCAGCGTGTACTGGACTTGCTGCTGGCCGAACTGCCGCTGAAAAGAGCCGCAGCATTGGCGGCAGAAATTACCGGCGTACGTAAGAATCTGCTTTATCAGGCCGCCCTCGATAAACAGAAAACCCAGTAGTGGCTTTATGACATAGTTCACGGTATTGCTTGTTCTTGCGCGCGCGTGCCGTTAACCTTGTCGGCGGAGAGTCGATTGGACAGTCGCTGCCGTCTTTTGTTCCGCAAAAGATCGGGGGAGGAAAGTCCGGGCTCCACAGGGCAGAGTGCCAGGTAACGCCTGGGAGGCGCGAGCCTACGGAAAGTGCCACAGAAAACAACCGCCTAAGCACTTCGGTGCCGGTAAGGGTGAAAAGGTGCGGTAAGAGCGCACCGCGCGGCTGGCAACAGTCCGTGGCTAGGTAAACCCCACTCGGAGCAAGACCAAATAGGGTTCCATCAGGCGTGGCCCGCGTCGGAACCGGGTAGGTTGCTAGAGGCGTCCAGTGATGGCCGTCGTAGAGGAATGACTGTCCTCGACAAAACCCGGCTTACAGATCGACTCTCCACCTCTTCACTTCCTGCTTGAATCGATAGCAGATCCCTCTGGGTAATACCAAAAAGATCTTACTCTTAATAAATTACTTTAACTTCGAACGGCATCCGTTTGAGTGGGTTTGATTTTGCTCGTGTTTTTTTCTTCCTGGCAGTCCTTCCTGGTTGCTTTGTTGCGCTAAATCTCGGTCCTGTAAGGGTTTTCCTTATGAACGTGCCTTGACGGTGCAGCGGGCGGATTCCTATAGTGTGCGCAAGTGGCAGAAAGTGGGATGAAGTGGGTTTTCCCACCCAAAAAAGATAACATTGTGGGGGATCGCTACCGTGTTTCGCGGAGCCAACGCCGTTAGTCTCGATGCCAAGGGCCGTCTCGCCATGCCGAGCCGGTATCGTGACGAGCTCGATTCGCGGTGCAATGGTCAGCTGATCGTAACCATCGACGCAGTCGACCCCTGCTTATGTGTTTATCCCCTCGATGAGTGGGAGCAGATAGAAGCCAAGTTGCGCGCCTTGCCATCGTTACGTGAGGAAAACCGCCGCCTGCAGCGCTTGCTGATCGGCAATGCGGTTGATCTGGAGCTCGATGGCAGTGGCCGCTTTCTGGTGCCGCCCCGCCTGCGTGAGTACGCCAAGCTGGACAAGAAGGCGATGCTGGTAGGGCAACTGAACAAATTCCAGCTGTGGGATGAGGATGCCTGGAACGCGGTTTCGGCAGCCGATCTTGCAGCTATCCAACAACCGGGCGCCATGCCCGACGATTTGCGTGACCTGATCCTGTGACCATAGATAGCGGCTTCAACCACATCACCGTCCTGCTCGATGAAGCTGTCGAGGCATTGGCCCTGCGCGCCGACGGTTGCTATCTCGACGGCACCTTCGGGCGCGGCGGTCATAGCCGCCTGATCCTCAGTAAGCTTGGGCCGCAAGGGCGGCTGCTGGGCTTCGACAAAGATCCTCAAGCGATTGCCACTGGGCAAGCGCTGGCGGCCGAAGACGGCCGCTTTGTCATTGTGCAGCGCAGTTTTGCAGAGCTGGGCGCGGAAGTGGCCGAGCGCGGCCTCGCGGGCAAAGTCAGTGGCATCCTGCTGGACCTGGGCGTTTCATCGCCTCAGTTGGATGACCCCGAGCGCGGCTTCAGCTTCCTTAATGATGGCCCGTTGGACATGCGCATGAACCCTGGCCAAGGCATCAGTGCTGCTGAGTTCATTGCCACTGCGTCTGCCGAAGAAATCGCCCGTGTGTTCAAAGAATACGGCGAAGAGCGCTTTGCCGGGCGCATGGCGCGCGCTGTGGTCGAGCGTCGCGAGAAGCAGCCTTTCACTCGCACCGCTGACTTGGCTGAAGTGCTAAAGGTCGCCAACCCTGCCTGGGAAAAGGGCAAGAACCCGGCAACCCGTGCCTTCCAAGGGCTGCGCATCCACGTCAACAACGAATTGGGTGATCTGGAAGCTGGCCTGGACGCTGCGCTCGATGCCTTGGAAGTGGGCGGCCGCCTGGCGGTCATCAGCTTCCACTCTCTGGAAGACCGCATCGTCAAACTGTTCATGCGCAAGCTGGTCAAGGGCGAAGCTGATAATTTGCCGCGCAACCTGCCCGTACAGCACAAGGCATTCGAGCCAAAGATCAAGCTGATCGGCAAGGCTCAATTTGCCAGCGAAGCCGAACTCAAGGCCAACCCGCGGTCGCGCAGCGCCGTGATGCGAGTGGCGGAGAAACTTCGGTGAGCCGGCTCCATGACAAGCCTTTGCCAGGCGGAAGCTTCCTGATGCTTCTGTTGTTTGTCGGCGTTCTGGTTTCGGCGATTGCCGTGTCCTACAGCGCCCACTGGAATCGTCAGTTGCTCAACACCCTGTACGGCGAGTTGAACGAGCGGGACAAAGCCCAGGCCGAGTGGGGCCGGTTGATCCTCGAGCAAAGCACCTGGACCGCTTCCAGCCGTATCGAGAACCTGGCGTCCGACCAGTTGAAGATGCGCGTGCCTGCCGCTGACGAAGTGCGGATGGTATCGCCATGATGAAGCTCGAAGGCGCTCTCTACCCTTGGCGCTTCCGGGTAGTGGTGGGTTTGCTGGCACTGATGGTTGGCGCGATCTGCTGGCGCATCATCGACTTGCAGGTAGTGGACCGTGACTTCCTCAAGGGGCAGGGCGATGCGCGCAGCCTGCGACACATCCCTATCCCTGCGCATCGTGGCCTGATCACCGACCGCAACGGCGAGCCGCTGGCTGTCAGTACCCCGGTGACAACCCTATGGGCCAACCCCAAGGAGATGCAGGCATCCAAGGACCGCTGGCCGCAGCTGGCTGCAGCGCTGGGGCAGAGCGCCAAGCAACTGGACGAGCGCCTGACCCAGCAGGCCAACAAGGAATTCATCTACCTGGTCCGGGGCCTGACCCCTGAGCAGGGCCAGCACGTGCTCGACCTTAAAGTGCCGGGTGTCTACGGGCTGGAAGAGTTCCGCCGCTTCTATCCTGCCGGTGACGTGACCGCGCACATGGTCGGCTTCACCGACCTCGACGACCACGGCCGCGAAGGCGTGGAACTGGCCTATGACGAATGGCTGGCCGGCGTACCTGGCAAGCGGCAGGTGATCAAGGACCGTCGCGGCCGTTTGATCAAGGATATCCAGGTCACCAAGAACGCCAAGGCCGGTAAGACCCTGGCATTGTCGATCGACCTGCGCCTGCAGTATCTGGCCACCCGCGAACTGCGCAATGCCATCGCCGAACAGGACGCCAAGGCCGGCAGCCTGGTGATCATGGACGTCAAGACCGGCGAAGTGCTGGCCATGGTCAACCAGCCCACCTACAACCCCAACAACCGTCGCAGCATGTTCCCGGCAGCCATGCGCAATCGCGCGATCATCGACGTGTTCGAGCCGGGCTCTACGGTCAAACCGATCTCGATGAGTGCTGCGCTTGAAAGCGGCCGCTGGAAGCCGACCGACAAGGTCGAGGTCTATCCGGGCAGCTTGCAGATTGGCCGTTACACCATCAAGGACGTTTCCAGAAGCGAGGGCCCGATCCTCGACCTGACTGGCATTCTGATCAACTCCTCCAACGTCGGCATGAGCAAGATCGCATTCGATATCGGCGGTGAAGCCATTTATCGAGTGATGTCCCAGGTCGGTCTGGGCCAATACACCGGCCTCGGCTTCCCAGGCGAGCGTGTGGGTAACCTGCCTAACCACCGTGAGTGGCGCAAGGCCGAGACCGCGACTCTGTCCTATGGCTATGGTGTCTCGGTCACTGCCTTGCAGCTGGTGCACGCTTACGCGGCGCTGGCCAACGACGGCAAGATGGTGCCGCTGTCGATTCTCAAGGTGGACAAAACGCCAGAGGCGGTGCAAGCCATACCCAAGGACACCGCCAAAACCATTCAGGGCATGCTGCAGCAGGTGATCGAAGCGCCGCGCGGCGTGTTCCGCGCTCAAGTGCCGTTCTATCACGTGGCTGGCAAATCTGGTACGGCCCGTAAAGCGACCGTTGGCTCCAAGGGTTATACCGAGAACGCCTACCGCTCGCTGTTCGCAGGCTTCGGCCCGATGAGCGACCCGCGTTATGCCATCGTCGTGGTCATCGACGAGCCTGGCAAGGGCGGCTACTTCGGCGGTCTGGTATCGGCTCCGGTCTTCAGCAAGGTCATGTCGGGCACCCTGCGCCTGATGAACGTGCCGCCAGATAACCTGCCGCCGCCAAGCGACCCGCAGCAGGCCAGTGCAGTACCCGCCAAGGGAGGGCGTGGATGATGACGATGCCATTGAGCAAACTGTTCGCCCACGCCAGCCGTGACCCGCTCATCCGTGAGCTGACCCTGGACAGCCGTCAGGTGCGCCAGGGTGATCTGTTCCTGGCTGTGCCAGGGGCCAAGGTCGATGGCCGTGAGCACATTGCCGACGCGCTGTCGCGTGGGGCCGCGGCTGTCGCTTATGAGGAGCAGGGCGCCAACGTGCTGCCGCTCACCGATGTACCGTTGATTCCGGTCAAGGGCCTGATCGGCCAGCTATCGCAGATTGCCGGGCGCTTTTACGGCGAACCGAGCCGCCAGCTGAACCTGGTAGGCGTGACCGGCACCAACGGCAAGACCAGTGTCACGCAGCTGGTGGCTCAGGCGCTCGATGCCCTGGGCCAGCGCTGCGGCCTGATCGGTACGCTGGGAACCGGTTTTTATGGCGAGCTGCAAAGCGGCAGGCTGACCACGCCTGACCCGATCGCCGTACAGTCGACGCTGTACGACCTCAAGAAGGGCGGGGCCAAGGCCGTGGCCATGGAGGTTTCTTCCCATGCCCTGGAGCAAGGCCGGGTCGCTGCGTTGGAGTTCGACATCGCGGTCATGACCAACCTGTCCCGCGACCACCTGGACTACCACGGCAGCATGCAGGCTTACGAGGCCGCCAAAGCCAAGCTGTTCGCCTGGCCAAGCCTGCGTTGCCAGGTCGTGAATCTGGATGACGATTTTGGCCGCCGCCTGGCTGAAGACTTTGCCCGCCGCCCGAGTGTGGAACATATCGAAACCCGGCTGCTCAGCTACAGCCTTGAAAATCCAGACGCTTCGCTGTTCTGCCGCCAGGCGCAGTTCGATGATGATGGCGTGCGCGCGGTCCTCGTCACTGCACAGGGGGAACGGGTGCTGCGTAGCCAGTTGCTGGGTCGCTTTAACCTCAGCAACATGCTTGCGGCGGTGGCCACGCTGATGGCGTTGGATTTCTCGCTGGACGAGATTCTCAAGGTCACGCCACAACTGCAGGGCCCTGTTGGTCGAATGCAGCGACTGGGAGGCGGCGACAAGCCGCTGGTGGTGGTCGATTACGCGCACACCCCGGACGCCCTGGAAAAGGTCCTCGAAGCCTTGCGCCCACATGCTCACGGCAAACTGCTGTGCCTGTTTGGCTGCGGTGGTGACCGTGACCGCGGCAAGCGCCCATTGATGGCCGAGGTGGCCGAGCGCCTGGCTGACCGCGTCGTGGTCACCGACGACAACCCGCGTACCGAAGACCCGCTGCGCATCTTCGACGATATTCGCCCCGGTTTCACCACCCCAACTAGCGTCGAGTTCGTTGCGGGTCGGGGCGATGCCATCGCTCACTTGATTGCCACTGCGGCGGCCGATGACGTGATCGTCCTGGCCGGCAAAGGGCATGAGGATTACCAGGAGATCCATGGCCAGCGCCACGAGTTCTCCGACCTGATCGAAGCCGACAAGGCACTGGCAGCCTGGGAGGCTCCGCATGCTTAAGCCTATGACCCTCAGCCAGTTGACCGGTGCGTTGAATGCACGCTTGATAGGCGCCGACGCGACCTTTACAGGTGTCAGCATCGACAGCCGCAGCGTTGCTCCTGGCCAGCTCTTCGTCGCCCTGACCGGGCCACGTTTCGATGGCCATGACTACCTGGCGGACGTAACGGCCAAAGGCGCCGTGGCGGCTTTGGTCGAGCGCGAAATCGTCGATGTCGCGCTGCCTCAGCTGCTGGTCGCCGACTGCCGCGTTGCACTTGGCCAGCTTGCAGCCCTGAACCGCGCGGCATTCGACAAGCCGGTCGTTGCTATCACGGGCTCCAGCGGCAAGACCACGGTCAAGGAAATGCTCGCCAGCATTCTGCGCACTCGCGGGTTGGTGCACGCCACCCGGGGCAACCTTAACAACGACCTAGGCGCCCCTTTGACGCTGTTGGAAATCGCGCCTGAACACAGCGCTGCGGTGATCGAACTGGGCGCTTCGCGCATCGGCGAAATCCGCTACACCGTGGGCCTGACCCAGCCGCATGTGGTGATCATCAATAATGCTGGCACTGCCCACGTGGGCGAATTCGGTGGCCCTGAAAAGATCGTCGAAGCCAAAGGCGAGATTCTAGAAGGCCTGGGCGAGGGCGGCACCGCCATCCTCAATCTGGCCGACAAGGCGTTCGAAATCTGGCGCAAGCGTGCAGGCGATCACCGTATTTTCACCTTCGCACTGGATAACCCACAGGCCGACTTCCACGCCAGCGAAATCGGCTGCGACGCCCGTGGTTGCCCGTCTTTCACCCTGCATGGCCCAGAAGGCAGCGTGCCGGTGCAACTCAACCTGCTGGGCACTCACAACGTCAGCAATGCGCTGGCCGCCGCCGCCGCTGCCCACGCCGTTGGTCTGAGCCTGAGCGGTATCGCTGCAGGGCTCAATGCCGTGCAACCGGTCAAGGGCCGCACCGTGGTGCAGATCGCGCCCAATGGGGTGCGGGTCATCGATGACAGCTACAACGCAAATCCCACCTCGATGTGCGCGGCCATTGATATACTCGCCAGCTTTTCCGGGCGCACCGTTCTGGTGCTCGGGGATATCGGCGAATTGGGTCAGTGGGCGGAGGAAGGCCACCGGCAGGTGGGCGACTATGCACGCGGTAAGGTGGATGCCGTTTATGCAACGGGCTCCAACATGGCTCATGCGGTCAAGGCGTTCGGCGCCGATGGCCGTCATTTCGCTACTCAAGCTGAACTGATCGATGCCGTTCGCGCAGAGACTGCCAGCGACACCACAATCTTGATCAAGGGCTCGCGCAGCGCTGCGATGGAAAACGTCGTGGCGGCATTGTGCGGTGCCAGCGGGGAGAAACATTAATGCTGCTGCTGTTGGCCGAGTATCTGCAACAGTTCTATAAGGGCTTCGCAGTCTTTCAGTACCTGTCCCTGCGCGGGATTCTTGGCGTGCTGACTGCGTTGTCGCTGGCGCTGTGGCTAGGGCCGTGGATGATTCGTACCCTGCAGATTCGTCAGATCGGGCAGGCCGTTCGTAACGACGGCCCGCAATCGCACCTGTCCAAATCCGGCACCCCGACCATGGGTGGCGCTTTGATTCTGTCTGCAATCGGCGTCAGCACCCTGTTGTGGGCCGACCTGTCCAATCGCTACGTGTGGACCGTGCTGATCGTCACCCTGCTGTTCGGTGCCATTGGCTGGGTGGACGACTACCGTAAGGTGATCGAAAAGAACTCCCGTGGCTTGCCGAGCCGCTGGAAGTATTTCTGGCAATCGGTGTTCGGTCTTGGCGCGGCGCTGTTCCTGTACATGACTGCGCCTACCAGCGTAGAAACCACGCTGATCGTACCGTTTCTCAAAGACGTCACCATCCCATTGGGTGTCGGCTTCGTGGTACTGACCTATTTCGTCATCGTCGGCTCCAGCAACGCGGTCAACCTGACCGATGGCCTGGATGGCCTGGCGATCATGCCGACCGTGATGGTCGGTGGTGCCTTGGGCATCTTCTGCTACCTCTCGGGTAACGTGAAGTTCGCCGAATACCTGCTGATCCCTTACGTACCAGGTTCGGGCGAGCTGATCGTGTTCTGCGGTGCGCTGATCGGTGCTGGCCTTGGCTTTTTGTGGTTCAACACCTACCCGGCTCAGGTGTTCATGGGCGACGTCGGCGCACTGGCCCTGGGCGCAGCCTTGGGCACCATCGCGGTGATCGTGCGTCAGGAAATCGTGTTGTTCATCATGGGCGGCATCTTCGTGATGGAAACCTTGTCGGTGGTGATCCAGGTTGCCTCGTTCAAGCTCACCGGCAAGCGTGTGTTCCGCATGGCGCCGATTCACCATCACTTTGAACTCAAGGGCTGGCCTGAGCCACGCGTGATCGTCCGTTTCTGGATCATCACCGTGATTCTGGTTCTGATCGGCCTCGCCACCCTGAAACTGAGGTAGAAAAGCGTGTCATTGATCGCTTCCGACCAATTCCGCATCGTTGTCGGCCTCGGCAAGAGCGGCATGTCCCTGGTTCGCTTCCTGGCGAGCCGGGGCATCGCCTTTGCGGTCGCCGACACCCGCGAACAACCGCCGGAACTGGAAACCCTGCGCCGTGATTACCCGCAGGTGGAAGTACGTTGTGGTGAACTGGACGTGGACTTCCTGTGCCGCGCCAATGAGCTGTACGTGAGCCCTGGCCTGGCCTTGGCCACCCCAGCCCTGCAGCAGGCTGCCGCACGTGGCGTGCAGCTGTCGGGTGACATCGAGCTATTCGCACGCCACGCCAAGGCGCCGATCGTGGCGATCAGCGGTTCCAATGCCAAAAGCACCGTGACCACCCTGGTTGGCGACATGGCCGCCAAAGCCGGAAAGCGGGTGGCCGTAGGCGGCAACCTGGGTACCCCGGCATTGGATCTGCTCAGCGATGACGTGGAGCTTTACGTGCTGGAACTGTCGAGCTTCCAACTGGAAACCACCGACCAGCTCAACGCCGAAGTTGCCACCGTGTTGAACATCAGCGAAGACCACATGGACCGCTACAGTGGGCTGCCTGCCTATCACCTGGCCAAGCACAGGATCTTCCGCGGCGCCCGTCAGGTCGTGGTAAACCGCCAGGATGCTCTGAGCCGGCCGCTGCCGGTAGAGGGCCGTCCCTGCTTCACCTTCGGCCTTAATCAACCCGACTTCAAAGCGTTCGGCCTGCGTGAAGTCGACGGCGAGAAGTACCTGGCCTATGAATTCCAAGCGCTGCTGCCTGTACGCGAATTGAAGATCCGCGGCGCTCACAACCACAGCAACGCTCTGGCGGCTTTGGCGCTGGGGCATGCTGCTGGCCTGCCGTTCGCACCGATGCTTGAGGCGCTGCGTGAGTTCAAGGGGCTGGCCCATCGCTGCCAGTGGGTCCGTGAGCGCAATGGCGTGAACTGGTACGACGACTCCAAAGCTACCAACGTCGGTGCTGCATTGGCGGCGATCGAGGGCCTGGGCGCGGATATCGATGGCAAGCTGGTGCTGATTGCAGGTGGCGACGGCAAGGGGGCAGACTTTGCCGCCCTGCGCGAGCCTGTCGAGCGTTACTGCCGTGCCGTGGTGCTGCTGGGCCGCGATGCCGAGCGCCTGGCCCAGGCACTGGGTGAAGGCATACCGCTGGTGCGTGTTCAGACCCTGGGCGAGGCCGTTGAGCAATGCGCCCAACTGGCACAGGCAGGTGATGCCGTGCTGCTGTCGCCTGCGTGCGCCAGCCTCGACATGTTCAAGAATTTCGAAGAGCGTGGGCGCCTGTTCGCCCAGGCGGCGGGGGAGCTGGCATGATTTTCGGCATCCTCAAACCTTACCCGTCGCCGCTGATCAGCGGCCGTGGCATCGACCTGGACTTCCCGCTGCTGGCCGGTTGCCTGGCGCTGCTTGGCCTGGGCTTGGTAATGATCACCTCGGCGTCGTCCGAGGTGGCCGCCGTGCAGTCGGGGAACCCGCTCTACCATATGTTCCGTCACTTGGTTTACGTGTTCCTCGGGCTTGTAGCCTGCGGCGCGACCATGATGGTGCCGATCGCCACCTGGCAGCGCATGGGCTTCACGATGCTGCTGGGTGCCTTCGGCTTGCTGGTGCTGGTGCTGGTGCCTGGGATTGGCCGTGAGGTCAACGGCTCGATGCGCTGGATCGGTTTCAGCTTCTTCAACGTACAGCCATCGGAAATCGCCAAGGTCTTCGTGGTTATCTACCTGGCCGGGTACCTGGTGCGCCGGCAGACCGAAGTGCGCGAAACCTGGATGGGCTTCTTCAAACCTTTCATCGTGCTGTTGCCAATGGCCGCGCTGCTGCTGATGGAGCCAGACTTCGGTGCGACCGTAGTCATGATGGGGGCCGCCGCTGCCATGTTGTTCCTAGGGGGAGTGGGGCTATTTCGCTTCAGCCTGATGGTGGTACTGGCGGTGCTCGCGGTGTTCGTGCTGGTTCAGGCGCAGCCCTACCGGATGGCACGCTTGATTACCTTCACCGACCCTTGGTCCGACCAGTTCGGGTCCGGCTACCAGCTGACCCAGGCGCTGATCGCCTTCGGCCGCGGCGAGTGGTTGGGCGTTGGCCTGGGTAATAGCGTGCAGAAGCAGTTCTACCTGCCTGAAGCGCACACCGACTTCGTGTTCTCGGTGCTGGCTGAAGAGCTGGGAGTGGTCGGCTCGCTGGTCACCATCGCGCTGTTCGTCTTCGTGACGGTGCGTGCGCTGTACATTGGCCTCTGGGCCGAGAAGGCCAAGCAGTTCTTCGCCGCGTACATGGCGTTCGGCCTGGCGTTTCTGTGGATCGGTCAGTTCCTGATCAACATTGGCGTGAACGTCGGCCTGCTGCCGACCAAGGGCCTGACCTTACCATTCCTCAGTTATGGGGGCTCCTCGCTGGTGATCTGCTGTGCCTGCGTGGGCTTGCTGTTGCGCATCGAATGGGAGAGCCGCACGCACCTGGGCAGCGAGGAGCACGAGTTCAAAGAAAGCGATTTTGCCGAGGAGACCAGTCATGGCCGCTGACGGCAGGCACGTGCTGATCATGGCTGGCGGTACTGGGGGCCACGTGTTCCCGGCCCTGGCCTGCGCCCGCGAGTTCCAGGCGCGTGGTTACATCGTGCACTGGCTGGGCACTCCACGGGGTATCGAGAACGAACTGGTCCCGCAAGCAGGCCTGCCTTTACATCTGATCCAGGTAAGTGGCCTGCGTGGCAAAGGCAAGCTGTCGCTGCTCAAAGCGCCGTTCACCCTGGTCAAGGCCGTGCTGCAGGCAATGCGCATCGTGCGCCAGCTCAAGCCTGTCTGCGTGGTCGGCTTCGGCGGTTATGTGACCGGGCCGGGCGGTGTGGCCGCGCGGCTGTGCGGGGTGCCGCTGGTGATCCACGAGCAGAACGCCCGTGCCGGCACCACCAACCGCCTGCTGCTGCCGCTGGCTGCACGGGTGTGCGAAGCCTTCCCAGCGACCTTCGGCGCCAGCGAGAAACTGCGCACCACCGGCAATCCGGTGCGCCCAGAGCTCTTCATGGATGCCCAGCGCGCGCCGCTGGCCGAGCGCCGTGCACGCCTGCTGGTCATGGGTGGCAGCCTGGGGGCCGAACCTTTGAACAAACTGTTGCCCAAGGCCCTGTCCGAAGTTCCCGCGAGCCTGCGCCCGGAAGTATTCCACCAGGCCGGCAAGCACCATGCGCCCGCCACAGCCGAGCGCTACCGCGAAGCGGGTGTTCAGGCTCAGGTCGAACCGTTCATCAAAGACATGGCCCATGCCTACGGCTGGGCCGATATCGTGGTCTGCCGGGCCGGTGCCCTGACCGTGAGCGAACTGGCAGCCGCGGGCCTGCCTTCGATGCTGGTGCCATTGCCCCACGCCATCGACGATCACCAGACCCACAATGCTCAATATCTGGCTCGGGAGGGCGCTGCCTTCCTCATGCCACAAGCGACAACTGGCGCAGCGCAACTCGCTGAACGCCTGAACGAGGTGCTGATGCAACCCGAGAAACTCAACACCATGGCTGGCACCGCACGGCGCCTGGCCAAACCTGCTGCAACCAGCACCGTAGTCGACGTCTGCCTGGAGGTGGCCCATGGTTGAAAGCCAGAAGGCCATGCCCCAGCCGAAAATGGGCCGTATCAATCGCATCCACTTCGTCGGTATCGGTGGGGTGGGCATGTGCGGCATCGCTGAAGTGCTGTTGAACCTGGGCTATCAGGTGTCCGGCTCTGACCTCAAGGCGTCGCCGGTGACCGAGCGTCTGGAGTCGTTCGGCGCCCAGATATTTGTAGGCCACCGTGCCGAAAACGCCGCCACCGCCGATGTGCTGGTGGTGTCGAGTGCGATCAACCCGGCCAACCCGGAAGTCGCCACAGCCCTTGAACGACGCATCCCGGTGGTGCCGCGTGCCGAGATGCTGGCCGAACTGATGCGCTACCGCCACGGCGTGGCCGTGGCCGGTACCCATGGCAAGACCACCACTACCAGCCTGCTGGCCTCGGTGTTTGCCGCCGGCGGGCTGGACCCAACCTTCGTCATCGGTGGCCGCTTGACCGCTGCCGGCACCAACGCCCAGCTTGGCACCAGCCGTTATCTGATCGCCGAAGCTGACGAAAGCGATGCCAGTTTCCTGCATCTGCAGCCGATGGTTGCGGTAGTCACCAACATCGATGCCGACCACATGGCGACCTATGAAGGCGACTTCAACAAGTTGAAGAAGACCTTCGTCGAGTTCCTGCACAACCTGCCGTTCTATGGCTTGGCCGTGATGTGCCTGGATGACCCGGTGGTTCGCGAGATCCTGCCGCAGGTCAAGCGCCCGACCGTGACCTACGGCTTCAGCGACGAGGCTGACATCCGCGCCATCAACGTGCGCCAGCAGGGCATGCAAACCCACTTCACCGTGCTGCGTCGCGACCGCGAGCCGCTGGAGGTGTCGGTGAACATGCCCGGTAATCACAACGTGCTCAATGCCTTGGCCACCATCGCCATCGCCACTGACGAAGGGATCAACGATGAAGCCATCGTTCAGGGCCTGTCTGGCTTCCAGGGCGTAGGGCGACGCTTCCAGGTATACGGCGAGCTGCCTGTAGAAGGCGGCAGCGTGATGCTGGTCGACGACTATGGCCACCACCCGACCGAAGTCGCTGCAGTGATCAAAGCCGTACGCGGAGGCTGGCCAAGCCGTCGCTTGGTGATCGTCTACCAGCCGCACCGTTACAGCCGTACGCGCGACCTGTACGACGATTTCGTCCAGGTGCTGGGTGACGCCAATGTGCTTTTGCTGATGGAGGTCTACCCGGCCGGCGAGGAGCCGATCCCCGGTGCCGACAGCCGCCAGCTGTGCCACAGCATCCGCCAGCGCGGCAAGCTGGACCCAATCTACATCGAACGTGGCGCGGAACTGGCGCCGCTGGTCAAACCGCTGCTGCGCGCCGGTGACATCCTGCTTTGCCAGGGTGCCGGTGATGTCGGTGGCCTGGCCCCGCAACTGATGAAAAGCCCGCTGTTTGCTGGCGCCAAGCAGGAGAAGTCGAAATGACCAGCGCTTACCAACAACTGCACAGCACCCTGGACGTGAAAGCGTTCGGGCGCGTGGCCGTGCTGTACGGTGGCAAAAGCGCCGAGCGTGAAGTGTCGCTGAAGTCCGGCGCCGCTGTTATCGACGCCTTGAGCACTGCCGGTGTCGACGTGGTTGGCATCGATGTGGGCGACGATCTGCTGGCGCGCCTGCAGAACGAGAAGATCGACCGCGCCTTCATCATCCTTCACGGCCGTGGCGGTGAAGACGGCAGCATGCAGGGGCTGCTCGAGTGTCTGGGCATCCCCTATACCGGCAGCGGCATCCTCGCTTCGGCACTGGCAATGGACAAACTTCGTACCAAGCAGGTATGGCAGAGCCTGGGTATTCCTACCCCTCGCCATGCAGTACTTGGCAGCGAAAATGATTGTATTGCTGCTGGCACGGAACTGGGCTTCCCGTTGATCGTCAAACCCGCCCATGAAGGTTCGAGCATCGGCATGGCCAAGGTGAACAGCGAGCAAGAGCTGGTCGCCGCCTGGAAGGACGCTGCCCGCTACGATTCACAGGTCCTGGTCGAGCAATGGATTCACGGCCCGGAGTTCACCATCGCTGTTCTGCGTGGCCAGGTGCTGCCGCCGATCGCACTGGGTACGCCGCACGTGTTCTACGACTACGACGCCAAGTACATCGCCAATGACACCCAGTACCGCATCCCGTGCGGCCTGGACAGTGCCAAAGAGCAGGAACTGATCGACCTGACCGCGCGCGCCTGCGATGCCATCGGCATCGAAGGCTGGGGCCGGCTGGACGTGATGCAGGACGAGCAAGGCCGCTTCTGGCTGCTCGAAGTCAACACCGCACCAGGCATGACTGATCATAGCCTGGTGCCCATGGCGGCCCGCGCGGCCGGCCTGGATTTCCAGCAACTGGTGCTGGCAATCCTGGCTGAAAGCGTGGCGACGCGAGGTTAAGCACCATGCAAGGCGCAATGATACGTCAGCAGCAACCCGTTACCGGCCGCAGCAAGCCGGTGCCACGTGGTGCCAGCCGACTGGTGGCCGACGAGCCCGTATCGGCGCGCCTGCCACGGCCGAGCCTGGGTGGTCTGAAGCGTTTGTTATGGCCGATCGTGCTGGTGGCGGCTGGGTTCGGCGCCTACGAGGGTGCCATTCGCCTGATGCCCTATGCCGATCGGCCGATCACCAAGATCGATGTGCAGGGTGACCTGACCTACATCAGCCAGCAGTCGGTGCAGCAACGCATTGCACCTTACGTGGCGGCGAGCTTCTTCAGTGTCGACCTCCCGGCGATGCGCGCCGAGCTCGAGCAGATGCCCTGGATCGCCCATGCCGAAGTGCGTCGGGTGTGGCCGGACGAAGTGGTGATCCGCCTTGAAGAACAACTGCCAGTGGCGCGCTGGGGTGACGAAGCGCTGCTGAACAACCAGGGCCAAGCCTTCACTCCGCGTGAACTGGCCAATTACGAGCACTTGCCGCAGCTGGCCGGGCCGCAGCGCGCTCAACAACAAGTCATGCAGCAGTATCAGGTATTGAGCCAGATGCTGCGCCCCTTGGGCTTTTCCATCGCACGCCTGGAATTGCGCGAGCGTGGCAGCTGGTTCCTGACCACCGGTGCAAGCAGCGCCGGGCCAGGCATCGAGCTGCTGCTGGGGCGCGATCATCTGGTGGAGAAGATGCGCCGTTTCATTGCCATTTACGACAAGACACTCAAAGAGCAGATCACCAATATCGCCCGCATTGATCTGCGTTACGCCAACGGGCTTGCCGTTGGCTGGCGGGAACCGAACGCACCGACGACGGCCCAACCCGCCGTTGCGAAGAATTAGAGAGAGGCAGGACCATGGCAAACGCGCATAGCGGCAAAATGATCGTCGGGCTGGACATCGGCACATCCAAAGTGGTGGCGCTGGTGGGTGAAGTGGGCGAAGACGGGACCCTGGAAATCGTGGGCATCGGCACCCACCCGTCCCGCGGCCTGAAGAAAGGCGTGGTGGTGAACATCGAGTCGACCGTGCAGTCGATCCAGCGCGCAGTGGAAGAGGCTCAGCTGATGGCTGGCTGCCGTATCCACTCGGCCTTCGTTGGCGTGGCGGGCAACCATATCCGTAGCCTGAACTCCCACGGCATCGTCGCCATCCGCGACCGCGAGGTCAGCGTGGCCGACCTCGAGCGCGTGCTCGACGCCGCCCAGGCCGTGGCGATTCCTGCCGACCAGCGCGTGCTGCACACCCTGCCGCAGGACTACGTGATCGACAACCAGGAAGGGGTCCGCGAACCACTGGGTATGTCTGGTGTTCGCCTGGAGGCCAAGGTTCATGTGGTCACCTGCGCAGTCAACGCCGCGCAGAACATCGAAAAGTGCGTGCGCCGTTGCGGCCTTGAAATCGACGACATCATTCTCGAGCAGCTGGCTTCGGCCTACTCGGTGCTGACCGATGACGAGAAAGAGTTGGGCGTGTGCTTGGTGGACATCGGCGGCGGCACCACCGATATCGCGATCTTCACCGAGGGTGCTATCCGCCATACGGCAGTCATTCCAATCGCTGGCGACCAGGTCACCAACGATATCGCCATGGCCCTGCGTACCCCTACCCAGTACGCAGAGGAAATCAAGATCCGCTACGCCTGTGCCCTGGCCAAACTGGCCGGTGCAGGCGAAACCATCAAAGTGCCTAGCGTTGGCGATCGTCCGCCACGCGAGCTTTCGCGCCAGGCCTTGGCCGAGGTGGTGGAGCCACGTTACGACGAACTCTTCACGCTGATCCAGGCCGAGCTGCGCCGCAGCGGTTACGAGGACCTGGTGCCGGCCGGCATCGTCCTCACCGGTGGCACCGCGAAGATGGAAGGGGCCGTGGAACTGGCCGAGGAAATTTTCCATATGCCGGTGCGCCTGGGCGTACCGCACAGCGTTCGGGGGCTGAGCGACGTGGTGCGCAACCCGATCTATTCCACCGGCGTGGGCTTGCTCACCTATGGCCTGCTCAAGCAGTCCGAGGACCTGGTCCTGACCGGTAACAGCAACAGCAGCAGCAACAGCTATGGCGATGAACCGAAGGCCCCAGTGCTTGAGCGCTTCAAGCGGTGGGTCCAGGGCAACTTCTAAGTTTCAAAGCAGTAGTGGTAGGCGCGACAACTAGAGAACTGTAAGGAGAGGGAAAATGTTCGAGCTCGTAGACAACGTCCCGCAAAGTCCGGTCATCAAGGTGATCGGCGTAGGTGGTGGTGGTGGTAACGCCGTTAACCACATGGTCAAGAGCAGCATCGAAGGCGTCGAGTTCATCTGCGCCAACACCGATGCTCAGGCGCTGAAAAACATCGGCGCACGCACCATTCTGCAACTGGGTACCGGCGTGACCAAAGGTCTGGGTGCCGGTGCCAATCCTGAGGTCGGCCGTCAGGCTGCACTCGAGGACCGTGAGCGCATTGCCGAGGTGCTGCAGGGCACCAACATGGTGTTCATCACCACCGGCATGGGTGGCGGTACCGGTACCGGTGCGGCGCCGATCATCGCTGAAGTGGCCAAGGAAATGGGCATTCTCACCGTTGCAGTGGTGACCCGTCCGTTCCCGTTCGAAGGTCGCAAACGTATGCAGATCGCCGATGAAGGCATCCGCATGCTGGCTGAGAGCGTCGACTCGCTCATCACCATCCCTAACGAGAAGCTGCTGACCATCCTGGGCAAGGACGCCAGCCTGCTGTCCGCCTTCGCCAAGGCCGACGATGTACTGGCCGGGGCCGTTCGCGGTATCTCCGACATCATCAAGCGCCCAGGCATGATCAACGTCGACTTTGCCGACGTACGCACCGTCATGGGTGAAATGGGCATGGCGATGATGGGTACTGGTTGCGCCAGCGGCCCGAACCGTGCTCGCGAAGCCACCGAAGCGGCCATTCGCAACCCGCTGCTCGAAGACGTCAACCTGCAGGGTGCCCGCGGCATTCTGGTGAACATCACCGCAGGCCCTGACCTTTCGCTGGGTGAGTACTCCGACGTCGGTAGCATCATCGAAGCCTTCGCCTCCGACCATGCCATGGTCAAAGTCGGCACCGTGATCGACCCTGATATGCGCGATGAGCTGCATGTCACCGTCGTCGCGACCGGCCTCGGCGCACGCATCGAGAAACCGGTGAAAGTGGTCGACAACACCCTGCAAACCGCTCAGCAAGCGTACGAAGCGTCCAACCCGGCGCCAGTGCGTCCAGAGCAACCAGCGGTGAACTACCGTGACCTGGAGCGCCCGACCGTGATGCGTAACCAGGCCCACGCAGGCGCTGCGGCGGCGGCTAAACTCAACCCTCAGGATGACCTGGACTACCTCGATATCCCAGCCTTCCTGCGTCGTCAGGCCGATTGATGGAATTTATCAGGGGTATAAGGGTGATTGGTGTTCAGCAAAGGCAGGGTCTGTTATCATCCCCAGCCTTTGTTGATACCTGTTCGCATTATTTGCGCTGAAGCGGCCAATGCCATGATTAGACAACGCACCCTGAAGAATACCATCCGTGCCACGGGCGTCGGCCTGCACTCCGGGGAGAAGGTCTACCTGACCCTCAAGCCTGCGCCTGTCGACACCGGCATCGTCTTCCGTCGCGCCGACCTCGACCCAGTTGTCGAGATCCCGGCGCGTGCGGCCAACGTCGGTGAGACCACCATGTCCACCACGCTGGTCAACGGTGACGTCAAGGTCGATACGGTCGAGCACCTGCTCTCCGCCATGGCGGGCCTGGGCATCGATAACGCCTACGTCGAGCTCTCCGCCTCGGAAGTACCGATCATGGATGGCAGCGCCGGTCCCTTCGTATTCCTGATTCAGTCTGCCGGCCTGGAAGAACAGGACGCAGCCAAGAAGTTCATCCGTATCCTGCGTGAAGTGACAGTGGTGGAGGGCGACAAGAGCGCCACCTTCCTGCCATTTGACGGGTTCAAGGTGAGCTTCGAGATCGACTTCGATCACCCGGTCCTCAAGGGCCAGACCCAGAGTGCGGTCGTCGACTTTTCCAGCACGTCGTTCGTGAAGGAAGTCAGCCGCGCCCGTACTTTCGGCTTCATGCGTGACATCGAGTACCTGCGCAAGCACAACCTTGCGCTCGGTGGCAGTGTCGAGAACGCCATCGTGGTCGACGAGACCGGTGTGCTCAACGAAGACGGCCTTCGTTCGGATGACGAATTCGTCAAGCACAAGATCCTCGACGCCATTGGCGACCTTTACCTGCTGGGCAACAGCCTGATCGGCGAGTTCAAGGGCTACAAGTCCGGCCACGCGCTGAACAACCAGCTGCTGCGTAAGCTCATCGAAGAAACCGATGCCTGGGAAGTGGTTACATTCGAAGATGCCAGTACGGCACCGATCTCCTACATGCGCCCTGTTGCGGCAGTGTAAGTTCGAACACTCTCTCTAGTGTCATCAAGGCCACCTTCGGGTGGCCTTTTTTATGGTGTTTGTCTGGGGTTGTGCGCGTGTGCGGATATCGAGCGCCAGCATAATACCCAAGGCAAGCGCCCCTAGCCCTTACCCTTCGCATGTGCCGCCAGCCGTTGCAGAGCAGCGCGCAACTTGGGGTCGGCGATGCCTTCAGCGGAATCGCGGATGCTCTGGGCGGCGCTGTTCGACAGCTCGGTCGTGTTGCCGCCGCGCTTGGCAGGCACCAACGGTGGCTGAACCTTGTACAGGATGCGTTGCAAGTTGCCGAACGCTTCCAAGGTTTGTAACTGGCGCTGCAAGCGCTTCTGCTGGTAGCGCAGACGAGTCGCCCAATGGCCATCGGTCACCACTAGCAGCAGCGTGCCATCACGCCATGAGGCCACATGGCAATGCTCCCTTGCAGCCGGCTGCAACTGGCTTTCCAGCAAGCGCTGTAGGTGCTCCAGACGCTCAGCCTGGTTCAGCAACAGGCGTAACGGGCGGTTCTGACGTAGCAGTGCGGCAGGCGGCTGGGCGGGTGTGGGTTTGAAAGCCATGGTGGTTTGCATCAAGTTACAAGATCGCCAGTCTAACATCCCCGTGGTCGGTGCTGGCCTTAATGACACGTTTCATCAACCTGCGGGTTGAACTCAGGGAAAATGCCCCTATCTTAGAAAAGCCCCCGCCTAAGCGCTGTGCCAGCATCGTGGCAATCGACCACTTTCCTCACCATCGTTTCCGGGTAGAATGCTCGTTCGCATGCGGCCTCAGGGCTGCACGGGCGACTCATGGGGCCGCCCTCCATCCCTACGTGTGGAAGATCCTGCCGATATGTTTGCGCCTTTGTTAAAAAAACTTTTTGGAAGCAAGAACGAGCGTGAAGTCAAACGCATGCTCAAGACGGTAACGATCGTCAATGCCTTCGAAGAGAAAATGGTGGCCCTCTCCGACGAGCAGCTGCGCGCCAAGACCGCAGAGTTCAAGGAGCGCCTGGCCAAAGGCGAGACGCTGGACCAATTGCTGCCTGAAGCCTTCGCTGTCGCCCGTGAGGCTGGTAAGCGTGTAATGGGCATGCGCCACTTCGACGTGCAGCTAATCGGCGGCATGACCCTGCACGAGGGCATGATCGCAGAAATGCGTACCGGTGAAGGCAAGACCTTGGTCGGTACCTTGGCCGTTTACCTCAACGCCTTGTCTGGCAAGGGCGTGCACGTGGTCACTGTGAACGACTACCTGGCTCGCCGAGACGCCAACTGGATGCGCCCCCTGTACGAATTCCTCGGCCTGTCCGTGGGCATCGTTTCAGCCTTCCAGCCGCCTGAAGAAAAGCGCGCAGCCTACGCTGCCGACATCACCTACGGCACCAACAACGAATTCGGCTTCGACTACCTGCGCGACAACATGGCGTTCAGCCAGGAAGAGAAGTTCCAGCGTGACCTCAACTTCGCGGTCATCGACGAAGTCGATTCGATCCTCATCGACGAAGCGCGCACCCCGCTGATCATCTCCGGCCAGGCCGAAGACAGCTCCAAGCTGTATATCGAGATCAACCGCCTGATCCCGCGCCTGACCCAGCACATCGAAGAAGTCGAAGGCCAGGTCACCCAGGAAGGCCATTACACCATCGATGAGAAGAGCCGCCAGGTCGAACTCAACGAAGCCGGTCACCAGTACATCGAAGAGATGCTGACCCAGGCCGGCCTGCTGGCCGAGGGCGAAAGCCTCTACTCGGCCCACAACCTGGGCCTGCTGACCCATGTCTACGCCGGCCTGCGTGCGCACAAGCTGTTCCACCGCAACGTCGAGTACATCGTTCAAGACGGCCAGGTGCTGCTGATCGATGAACACACGGGTCGCACCATGCCGGGCCGTCGTTTGTCCGAGGGCCTGCACCAAGCCATCGAAGCGAAGGAAAACCTGAATATTCAGGCCGAAAGCCAGACCTTGGCTTCGACCACCTTCCAGAACTACTTCCGCCTGTACAGCAAGCTGTCCGGTATGACCGGTACCGCAGACACCGAGGCTTTCGAGTTCGCCCAGATCTACTCGCTCAACGTGATGGTCATTCCGCCGAACAAGCCGCTCGCGCGTAAGGACTTCAACGACCTGGTGTACCTGACCGCCGACGAGAAGTACGCCGCGATCATCGCTGACATCAAAGAGAGCATGACCCAGGGCCGTCCGATCCTGGTGGGTACTGCCACCATCGAAACGTCCGAGCACATGTCGAACCTGCTGAAGAAGGAAGGGATCGACCACAAGGTACTGAACGCCAAGTACCACGAGAAGGAAGCCGAGATCATCGCTCAAGCCGGTGCTCCGGGTGCGCTGACCATCGCTACCAACATGGCTGGCCGTGGTACCGACATTCTGCTGGGCGGTAACTGGGAAGCCGAAGTGGCTGCCCTGGATAACCCGACCCCCGAGCAGATTGCTCAGATCAAGGCCGACTGGCAGAAGCGTCACCAGCAGGTCATTCAAGCCGGTGGCCTGCATGTGATCGCCTCCGAGCGCCATGAGTCGCGCCGTATCGACAACCAGCTGCGGGGCCGTTCTGGCCGTCAGGGCGACCCGGGTTCCAGCCGCTTCTACCTGTCGCTGGAAGACAGCCTGATGCGCATCTTCGCCTCTGACCGGGTGAAGAACTTCATGAAGGCGTTGGGTATGCAGTCCGGCGAGGCCATCGAGCACCGCATGGTCACCAACGCCATCGAAAAAGCCCAGCGCAAGGTCGAGGGCCGCAACTTCGACATTCGCAAACAGCTGCTCGAATACGATGACGTGGCCAACGAACAGCGCAAGGTGATCTACCACATGCGCAACAGCCTTTTGGCGGCGGAAAACATCGGCGACACCATCGTCGAGTTCCGCAAGGAAGTCCTGGACGCCACCATCAGCCAGCATATCCCGCCGCAGTCGCTGCCTGAGCAGTGGGATGTAGCCGGCCTGGAAGCGTCGCTGGCCAGCGACTTCGCCATCAAACTGCCGATTCAGCAGTGGTTGGACGAGGACGATCGTCTCTACGAAGAAACCCTGCGCGATAAGCTGCTGCACGAAATCACCACGGCGTACACCGAGAAGGAAGACCAGGCCGGCCTCGATGCCCTGCGTACCTTCGAGAAGCAGATCCTGTTGCGTGTGCTCGACGATCTGTGGAAAGACCACCTGTCGACCATGGACCACCTGCGTCACGGTATTCACCTGCGTGGCTATGCCCAGAAGAACCCGAAGCAAGAGTACAAGCGCGAGTCGTTTACCCTGTTCCAGGAACTGCTCGAGTCGATCAAGCGCGACACCATCCGTGTGCTGTCACATGTTCAGGTGCGCCGCGAAGACCCTGTCGAAGAAGAGGCACGCCTGCGTCGCGAAGCCGAAGAACTGGCCAGCCGCATGCAGTTCCAGCACGCCGAGGCACCAGGCCTTGAAAATGATCAGTTGGCCGAGGAGGGCGCCGAGGTTGCGGTCGCTGCTGCCCCGGTGCGTAATGACCTCAAGCTGGGCCGCAACGAGCCGTGCTGGTGTGGTTCGGGCAAGAAGTTCAAGCATTGCCATGGTCAGATCGAGTGACCTGACCTGATTGCTGTATCGTGACAACCCTGGGGGCCGCATTGCGGCCCCCTTTTTCCATATTCACCGTTTTCTAGGAGCGCTCTAATGGCTGTTGGTCTTGGTCCCTTGCCCACCCTGCACCCGGTTCCGGGTTTTGAACTCGGCATCGCTTCTGCCGGCATCAAGCGCCCTGGGCGCAAGGATGTGGTGGTCATGCGCTGTGCCGAAGGCTCCAGCGTGGCTGGCGTGTTCACCCTCAACGCCTTCTGCGCCGCGCCGGTGATCTTGTCCAAGCAACGCGTACAAGGCACTGTGCGCTACCTGCTGACCAACACCGGCAATGCCAACGCCGGTACCGGCGCACCGGGCCTGGCAGCTGCCGAGCGTACCTGTGCCAAGCTGGCCGAGCTGGCTGGGGTGCCGGCCGAATCGGTATTGCCATTCTCCACCGGCGTAATCGGTGAGCCATTGCCGGTCGAGAAGATCGAAGGCGCACTGCAGGCGGCCCTGAACGATCTGTCGGAGAACAACTGGGCAGAAGCCGCTACCGGCATCATGACCACCGATACCCTGCCCAAAGGGGCCAGTCGTCAATTCCAGCACGAGGGCGTTACCGTCACCGTCACCGGTATCAGCAAAGGCGCTGGCATGATCCGTCCGAACATGGCCACCATGCTCGGCTACATCGCTACTGACGCCAAGGTCGCTCCGGCGGTGCTCAAGGATTTGATGCTCGATGGTGCCAACAAGTCGTTCAACCGCATCACCATCGATGGCGACACCTCGACCAACGATTGCTGCATGCTGATCGCCACCGGCAAGGCCAACCTGCCGGAAGTCACCGAGGCCAGTGGTGCGTTGTTCGAAGCGCTGAAAAAGGCCGTGTTCGAAGTGTGCATGGAAGTGGCCCAGGCCATCGTGCGTGATGGCGAAGGCGCCACAAAGTTCGTCACCGTGCAGGTCAACGGTGGTGGCAACCATCAGGAGTGCCTGGATGTCGGTTACGCGGTAGCGCATTCGCCGCTGATCAAGACCGCGCTGTTCGCCTCCGACCCTAACTGGGGCCGTATTCTGGCGGCGGTGGGCCGTGCTGGCGTGCCAGCGCTGGATGTCAGCCTGATCGACGTTTACCTGGGAGAGGTGTGCATCGCCAGCCAAGGCGGTCGTAGCCCGAGCTACACCGAAGCGCAGGGCGCTGCTGTGATGGCCCAGGAAGAGATCACCATCCGTATCGAGTTGGGTCGCGGCCAGTGCAGCGAAACCATCTGGACGACCGACCTGTCCCACGAGTACGTGAAGATCAACGCCGAATACCGCACCTGATCCACCTGGGGTCGCGTGGCGGCCCCAACCCCCAAGCAATCGAGCCGGCATGCTGGCTGGCGGAGTGTGAAGGTTGAAACGAATTCATGTAGTAGCCGCGGTGATCCGCGGTGGTGACGGCCGCATCCTGATTGCGCGCCGCGCCGATTCTCAGCACCAGGGAGGCCTTTGGGAGTTCCCTGGCGGCAAGGTGGAGCAGGGCGAAAGCGTCGAAGCGGCGTTGGCTCGTGAGCTGCGCGAAGAATTGGGCATCGAGGTTAGCCGCTCGCGCGCGTTGATCAAGGTCAGCCACGATTACCCGGATAAGCAGGTGCTGCTGGATGTCCGTGAGGTCGATGCGTTCACCGGTGAGCCCCACGGCGCTGAAGGCCAACCTGTGGCCTGGGTTGCGCCACGGGACCTTCCTCAATACGCGTTTCCCGAGGCCAACAAGCCGATCGTCGCCGCTGCGCGCTTACCGGACCAGTACCTGATTACCCCCGATGGCCTGGAGGTGCCGCAACTGCTCAAGGGTATCCAGAAGGCCGTGGCCAGTGGCATTGGCCTGATTCAGTTACGCGCGCCAGACATGTACGACCCCAAGTACCGTGATGTAGCCGTGGACGCGGTCGGCCTTTGCGCCGGCAAGGCGCAACTGATGCTCAAAGGCCCGTTGGAGTGGCTCGGCGACTTTCCGTCAGCGGGCTGGCACCTGACTGCCGCGCAACTGCGCAAGTATGCAGCTAACGGCCGCCCGTTTCCCCAGGAGCGCTGGCTAGCCGCATCTTGCCACAGCGCCGAGGAGTTGGCCTTGGCTGCGCAGATGGGCGTGGATTTCGTTACGCTTTCACCGGTTCAGGCGACCCAGACTCATCCGCAGGCTGTGCCGCTGGGCTGGGATGAAGCACAGCGGTTGATTGCTGGCTTCAACCTGCCGGTTTACCTGCTGGGCGGCGTTGGTCCGGCGCAGCGAGACCAGGCGTGGGAGGTTGGCGCACAGGGTGTGGCGGGAATCCGCGCCTTCTGGCCAGACGCTTGAGTATTCGGGGCCGCGCAGCGGCCCCAGTCATCTCAGCCTTGAGGCTTTGCTGCAGGCTGCCACAGGACTTCGGCAATGCCTTGGCGCCGCCCGATGATCCGTGCTGCCACGAACAGCAGATCGGACAGCCTGTTGATGTAAGCCAAACCCACCCCCTGCAATGGCTCCAGCGCATTCAATTGCTGGCAGCGCCGCTCCGCACTGCGCGCCAGGCTGCGGCACACGTGGGCCTGTGCCACCAGCGCCGAACCGCTGGGGAGTATGAAGTTCTTCAGGGGCCCCAACTCTTCGTTCCACACATCGATCGCCGCCTCCAGTCGTTCGACCTCAGCCTGGTCGAGGGCCTGATAGCTGGGCATCGCCAACTCGCCCCCCAGGTCGAACAGGCGGTGCTGGCAAGGCGCCAGGACAGCGCTGAGTTCTTCAAGCCCCTGCTCGGCAAGCCCGGCCAGTAATAGCCCAAGCTGGCTGTTGAGGCTGTCCACCTCACCAATCGCTTCGACCCTTGGGTGGTCCTTGGGTACGCGCCGGCCGTCACCCAGGCCGGTTTCGCCTTGGTCGCCAGTACGGGTATAGATCTTCGACAGGCGATAGCCCATGTCATGCCTCCGTGTCGTTCGGCGCCGCCGATGAGGGCTGGCCGAGGGGCAGGCGCAGGGTGAAACAGGTGCCCTGGCCGGGCGAGGAATGCACTTCCATCTGCCCCTTGTGGTTGTTGGTAATGATGAAATAAGAAACCGATAGGCCAAGCCCGGTCCCCTGGCCGATTTCCTTGGTGGTGAAAAATGGCTCGAAGGTGCGTTTACGCACGGTTTCAGGCATGCCGACGCCGTTGTCCTCGACCTGAATCTCGGCCCAGGGTGGATTGAGCCGAGTACGCAAGGTGATACGCCCTGGCTCGCATGGCTGAGGGCGCTGATGGATGGCCTGGGCAGCATTCTTGAGCAGGTTCAACAGCACCTGCTCCAGCTCGTTGGCCGTGCATGGCACCGGGCCCAGATTGGGGTCGAACTGGCGGACGATGGCCTGGCCCTTGAAATCGAAGCCAATGGTCAGGTCGAAGTCGTTGCTGGCGATTTCCACTGCCTGGTCGATCAGCGCGGGTAGCTCGCATGGCACCAGTTGGCGGTTGCTGCGGCGGCTGAAACTGAGCATGTGGGTCACTATCTTCGCCGCGCGCGCCCCGGCCTGTTGGATGCCGTCTAGCAGTTGCGGCACTTCGCGGTGCTCCAGGTAGCGGTTGACGCTCGGCAAATCGATGCCCAGCTCGCTGGCCTGCTCTTGGTTGCGCGGCAGCTCGGGTGACAGGCGCCGGCGAATGTTTTGCACGTTGTGCAGGATGGCGCCGAGCGGGTTGTTGATTTCGTGCGCCATACCGGCGGCCAGGCCGCCGACCGAGAGCATTTTTTCCGACTGGACCATCATCTCTTCCAGCGACAGGCGCTGGGTGATGTCGTCGATGCGGATAACCACGCCACGGCCGCCGCCGCCCATCAGTGGGTAGAAGGTCAAGGCGTAGTGGCGCAGGTCGTCGTCCTTGGGCCAAGTGACCCGCTCGATTTTCGCTACCCGGTGCTTCTCGACGCTTTCCTTGAGCTGGGGCAGGAACGGCTTGAGCGGCTCGAACGCGATGAAGATCGGCTGGTTCAGCGCCTGGTCCAGGGGAGTGCCGGAAAGCACCGTGGCTTCGTGGTTCCATTGGGTGACGTAGAGCTGTTCGTCGAGCGCGATCAGGGCCGAAGGCATGGAGTCGATGATGCTGTTGAGGTAGTTCTGAAACCCCGTGAGCTTCTTCTCGATCTTGCTGCGTACCTGAACTTCCAGCTCCAGCTTGCGGTTGGTATGGCGGGTTTCTTCGGCCAGGCCCTGGGCCTGATCATAGGCGGTTTGGAACTCGTCGCGGGTGCGCTTGAGCTGCTGCTCGCGTGCTTCGATGCGTGAGAGCATGGTGTTGAACGCATCGGCCAGGCTGCCGATTTCATCGTCATTGCCGCGCTTGGCACGCAGGGCATAGCTTTCCTCGCGGGTGACTTGGCGGCTCAGTTCCTCGAGTTGGTTGATCGGCTGGGTGATCAGCCGTTTTATCTGCCGGGCAATGACCAGCCACAGTAAAATGCTGAACACCAGTATCGCAAGGCTCGCGCTGAGGGTGCCGGTGTAGAACGCGGTGGGCAGTTCACTGCTGGCGACCAGCAACAGGTGTGCCGGTGGGCTGGCATCGCGCGGAATGCGGATCAACTGGGTGCTGCGAAACTCCATCAGGCGCCAACCGTCGATGTTGCGGTAGCGCTTGGGCAGGACCATGGGCTCGCCGTGCTGCAGCTGCGCCAGCATCTTGCCGTCACCGCCGTAAAGCGCGGCGGCGCGTAGCGGGGTATAGCTGTCCAGCTCTTTGAGCAAAGCAGTGGCGGTTTCGCTCGAGTCGGCAGCGCGGGCAGAGAGCTGCGGGTTGGCGACAAGCTTGCCGATGGTCTGCAACGCCTGCGGCGCCATGCTGTCCTGGGTGATCCAGTACGCGGCGCTGATGAAGGCCAGATTGGCCACCAGCAGGATAGTCACCAGCAGTACCAGTAGGGCCGCCAGCAGTTTTTGCCCGACCGGGAGGTTTTCCAGGCGTTGGCGCAGGCTCATGGGTAAGGCAATGTCCCTATGGGTTGAGATCACGCGCTGGGCAAACCACGCGCTCGCAGGTTATCGACCAGACGCTGATGCAGGTGTTCCAGCTGTGGCACGCGCATACCGTGGCGCGCTGCTGCTCGGCAAACGTGCCCCAGCAAGTAATGCACTTCAGTACGTCGACCAGCGCGTACGTCCTGGTACATGGAAGAGTAGTTGGCAGCCGTTGCCAGGATTACCCGCTGAACCTCTTCGTCAAGATCCCTGGCAGCCAGTGGCTGACCGCAGTGGCGCAGCAACGCGGCCAGTTCAGTGCTCAGCGCCTCGACTTCGTCCAGATGCCCGAGCAGCCCTCCGTTCTGGCAGTCGTGCAGAACGGTCAATGGGTTGATGGCACAGTTGAGCGCCAGTTTACGCCAGAGCCGACTAAGGATGTCGGGCGTCCATTGAGCAGGGATGCCGGCCTCGCCAAGGTCTGTGAACCATGGCGGCGGGGTAGGATTGGTCGGGTCGCCCAGCCAGTTGAAACCGTGGCCGGCAAAGCGTACTCGCCAGTCGTCTTCGCGAAATGCGCCTTCGGTACTGGAGGCGAAAACGCAACGCGCCAGTGGCGCTCGTTCAGCGACTTCGTCCTGGCTCCCCAGGCCATTTTGCAGCAATACCAGGTCTGCGCCTGCCACCAGGCGCGGCGCCAGGGCAGCGATGGCGGGGGCGGCGTCGTAGGCCTTGCAGGCCACCAGCAGGCGATGAATGGGGCCACCGGACTCGGCCGTTTCGGCCGGGATGGCGTACAGGCTGGCCCGATCCTGTTCGAGCAGGGTCAGGCCACCGGCCTGCTGGTAGGCCTGCAGGCGCTGTGCATCGCGTAGGATCAGGCGGACTGCTTTGCCTGCGCGGGCCAGCCGGCAGGCCCAGAGGCTACCGAGGCTACCGGCGCCGAGAATATGCCAGGTGCTGCTCATCTGCGTTTCGCAACCCGTTATAATGAGCCGGCATTTTAACCCCCTTACACCGACGCGCTCCATGTTCAGACTGAGCGCGCTTTCATTTTATGGAGACAACCCATGCCTTCGTTCGACGTGGTATCGGAACTGGACAAGCACGAAGTGCAGAACGCCGTCGATAACGCTATCAAGGACCTCGACCGCCGCTATGACCTCAAAGGCAAGGGCAGCTTCGAGTTCAAGGACAAGGAACAGACCGTCGTACTGACCGCCGAGGAAGAGTTCCAACTCGAAGCCATGTTGGAAATCCTGCGCCTGGCGCTGGTCAAGCGCAAGATCGACGTGAAGTGCCTGGAAACCAAAGACCCATATGCCTCGGGCAAGGAAAAGAAACAGGAAGCGAAGTTCCGCGAAGGCATCGACAAGGACCTGGCCAAGAAGATCGTCGCCACCATCAAGGACGGCAAGCTCAAGGTCCAGGCCGCCATCCAGGGCGAGCAGGTGCGCGTCACCGGCAAGAAGCGTGATGACCTGCAGGAAGCCATTGCCCTGCTGCGTACCAAGGAATTCGACATGCCGTTGCAGTTCAACAACTTCCGCGATTGATCGCGGCACCTGAAACCCTGATGGCGCAGCGTTGTCCATCGGGGTTCACGGCGGCTGCGACTTCAGCCGCCCGCTTTACTGTGTACGTGCCGTTTGGCATCAGGAGATGAATATGGATTTGAACGCCGAAGTTGACCATCTGGTACGCCAGACTCAGACCTGGGTGCCCTTGCTCATGGAATATGGCAGCCGCCTGCTGCTGGCACTGCTGACCCTGGCGGTCGGCTGGTGGATCATCAACAAGGTCAGCGCACGCCTGGGCAAATTGGTCGGCTTGCGTAATGCTGACCTCGCCTTGCAAGGCTTCATCAGCACCTTGTCGAACATCGTGCTCAAGATACTGCTGTTCGTCAGCGTGGCGTCGATGATCGGCATCGAAACCACCTCGTTCGTTGCCGCCATCGGTGCCGCTGGCCTGGCGATCGGCCTGGCCTTGCAGGGCAGCCTCGCGAACTTCGCAGGTGGCGTGCTGATCCTGATGTTCCGCCCGTTCCGCATCGGCGACTGGATCGAAGCGCAAGGCGTGGCGGGTACGGTCGACAGCATCCAGATCTTCCACACTGTGCTGCGCACCGGTGACAACAAGACGGTGATCATGCCCAACGGTTCGCTGTCCAACGGCATCATTACCAACACCAACCGCCAGCCCACGCGCAAGGTGGTGTTCGATGTGGGCGTGGACTACGAGGCCGACCTGCAAAAGGCCCGCAACGTGCTGTTGGAGCTGGCGCAGGACCCTCGTGTGCTGGCAGAACCTGCGCCTCAGGCAGTCGTCTCGACCTTGGGTGACAGTTCGATCACCGTTTCCCTGCGCCTGTGGACCAAAACCTCCGACTACTGGGACGTGATGTTCATGCTCAACGAACAGGCCCGTGACCGGTTGAAGGCCGAAGGCATCGATATCCCGTTCCCGCAGCGAGTGATTCGTGTCGTGCAGGAGACTGCCGCACAGTGACGCTAAGCCGGGGGTCGCAGCAGCGGCCCTCGGTGTTTTCACCCCCTCCTTACACTTGTTCACAGCATGTGTTGGCCTTTTCTGGCATATAGCCTGACCCCTCTTGCCTGTTCCGATACACCATCATGAAACCACTGCTCTACATCACGCCACTGCGGGCCTTGCTGTTCGGGCTGACCCTGGCGCTGTTCGAATTGCTCACCTACCTGGCCAGCGATGCCGTGATGCCGGCAATGCCGGTGGTGGTCGAGCACCTCAATGCCAGCCCCGAATACATCCCCCATGCGCTCAACCTGTATCTGCTCGGTGGCGTTGTATTGCAATGGCTGATTGGCCCGCTGGCCGACCGCTACGGCCGCCGCCCGCTGTTGCTGGCTGGCTGCGCATCATTCGGTTTTGCTTGCCTGGCCACCTACTGGGTGGACGATATCGGCCTGTTCAATCTGCTGCGCCTGCTGCAGGGCATCGGCCTGGGCTTTGTGGTAACCGTCAGCTACCCGGCGCTCAACGAGTCGTTCAGTGAAGCGGATGCGGTGCGCATGATGGCGCTGCTGGCCAATATCGCTTTGCTTTCGCCACTGCTCGGTCCACTGGTCGGCACCCTCATGCTGCAGTGGCTGGACTGGCGTTGGCTGTTCGTAGCCTTCGCCATGGGGGCCGTTGTGTGCTGGCTGCTACTGTACCGGCTGATGCCGGAAACCCTGGGTGTAGAGCGCCGCGACGGTTCGCGGCTGGCCTTTACGCCGATTCACCTGCTGCCGTTGCTTGCCGGTTACGGGCAGTTGCTGGGCAACCGCAAGTTCGTCGCAGGCAGTGCCGCGCTGGGGCTGGTGGGGCTGCCGCTGATTGGCTGGATCGGCCTGTCACCGGTGTTGCTGATCCATGACGAAGGGCTGAGCACCATGGCCTACGCACTCTGGCAATTGCCGGTTTTCGGCGGGTTGATCCTGGGTAATTTGATCATCAACCGCATCGCCGACCAATACCCGTTGGCAAGCCTTGTACGCGGGGCGCTGGCGCCCTATCTGGCCGGCCTGTGTGTAATGGTGCTGGCGACCTGGTTGTGGCCGACGGTCACCAGCGTGGTTGCCGGCATGTCGCTGTATGCGTTGGGGCTGGGTGTGGCCAACGCTGTTCTGTATCGCATGACGCTGTTCGCCAGCGAACAGAGCAAAGGGTTGGTATCGGCGATGTTGGGCATGATCACCATCGCCTTGCTGGGGCTTGGTGGCGCGTTGCTGGCGATGATTGGGGCGGGAGCGAGCCTGTTGCACTTTGCCCTGGCCGCTGGCCTGGCAGGGGCCCTGGCACTGTGGCCGCTTTGGTTCGTGGTGGGTGGGCGGCCTGGGGAAGGGGCGGTCGCTCAATAGTCTTGGCTGCCTAGGCCGGCTTCTTCGCGGTTGAACCCGCTTCTACAGGCAATGCACAGTGTCTAACGCTTGTGCATTGGCGGTAGAAGTGGGCTTTGCGGCGAAGAGGCGTGACCGCCTGCGAAAAGCGATCAAGGCTGCTCGGTGGCCGAGTTATTCACCGCAACCTGCTTTCCCCGGCCCGCCTCCTGCCACCAGTGCAGCGCGATCAGAATCAGCGTGGGCACCCCGAGTAGGGCGGTGATCAGGAAGAAGTCATGATAACCATACTTTTCCACCATCACCCCCGAATAACCGCCGATCAGGCGTGGCAGCAGCAGCATGATCGAGCTGAGCAGCGCGTATTGGGTGGCCGAGAACTTCAGGTTGGTGAGGCTCGAAAGGTAAGCGACGAACGCTGAGGTGGCCAAGCCGGAGCTGAAGTTGTCCAGCGAAATGGTCACTACCAGCATTTCCAGATTCGGCCCCATGTCGGCCAGCATCAGGAACAGAATGTTGGTAGCAGCCGATGCGGCACCGCCGATGAACAAAATGGGCAGGATGCCGAAGCGCACGATCAGCAAGCCACCCACCCCGGCGCCCACCAGGGTCATGATCAGGCCGAATACCTTGCTGACGCTGGCGATTTCATCCTTGGTGAAGCCCATGTCGATGTAGAACACGTTGGCCATCACCCCCATCACCGTGTCCGACATGCGATAGGTGGCGATCAGCCCCAGCAGCAACAAGGCCTGCCAACGGTAGCGCGTGATGAAGTCGTGAACCGGCGTCAGCACCGGAGCCAGGCCGCGGCGGCCGAGGCTCGAGAGGCAGGCCCAGGTCAGCAGCACATAGAGGATCAGGCGCAGGAACGCACGGTCTTCCAGCAACAGGTCAAGGGGGGTCGCGTCCCCGGAGATCACACTCGACCACCCGGTGTTGAACATCTGTGTGAAGCTGGCCGGCACCGACACCAGTAGGATGATCAGCACGAATACCGAAGCCATCTGATGCATCAAGCCATAGCGCGCGGCCGATAACTGAGTGCGCAGTGGCACCGGTGGCTCACGCATTACCAGGGTGGTGAACAGCGCCGGCAGCATCATCACCCCGAACAGCACGTAAGTGCCCGCCCAGGCCTTGTGCAGGTAGCTGAAGCCAGTTGAGCCGAACCATTCTGCAAAGAACAGTGCACCGGCTGTGGCAAGCAGGGCAGCTACCCGGTAGCCGGCCATGTAGCTCGCGGCCAGGGCAGCTTGGCGCTGATCGTCGGCGATCTCCAGCCGATAGGCGTCCACCGCGATGTCCTGGGTGGCTGAGGCGAAGGCCACCAGTACGGCCAGCGCGATGAGCCAGGACAGGTGCTGTTGCGGGTCGCACAGGCTCATGCCGATCAGGCCGATCACGATCAGCGATTGCGACAGCAACAGCCACGAACGTCGCCGCCCCAAGCCGCCGAGCAATGGCAGGCGCCATTGGTCGAGCAAGGGTGACCATACCCATTTGAAGGCATAGGCCAGGCCGATCAGGCTGGCGTAGCCAATGGTTTCGCGGGCTACGCCAGCTTCGCGCAGCCACACCGACAGCGTGGAGAACACCAGCATGTAAGGCAGGCCAGCCGCGAAACCGAGCAGCAAAAGTACCAAGGTAGACGGGCTGGCATAGGCAGCGAGCGCAGCGCGCCAGGTTTTACGGGGCATGGGCCAATATCTGCCTCAAAATTGCGAAAACAAAGCGCGCACTCTAACCGCTGTGCTCCATCGGGCGCCAGCCATGGCGCGTCATATCCACACGATTATTGGCTACATTGACGCCCTCCGCGCGTAGTCTGGCCCGCTGTTCATCCCCCGAGGGCGTTCCCTGCGCCAGGCTCAGGCGCCCGCCTGCGCCAAGCACGCGGTGCCAGGGCAGTCGGCTATCGGCTGGCAACTGCCCAAGTGTGCGCCCCACCCAACGCGCCGCACGGCCAAGCCCCGCCAGCTCGGCAAGTTGGCCATAGCTCACGACTTTGCCCTCCGGCACTTGGCCAAGGACGGAATACAACGCCGTTCGTCGGGCTGCAGGGGACGCCAAAGTGACGTCGAATTCGTCAGACATCCCAACGGCTCTGGCCTGGAATGAAACCGGACGAGTGGTTAGGGCAAATGAGAGTTGAACTCAATGGCATTCTCCTGGGTCTGTGCTTGCTCTGACCGCCAGCATCCGGATAATGCCCGGCTTTTTCGACAAATCGAACCCATATTGCGCTTATGTACTCTAGATCGCTGCTGTGCTTGTTGACCGCTGCCGTGTGCGTTACCCCGGCGATGGCAGATACTGTTTGGATGAAGAACGGGGACCGCCTCTCCGGCAAGATCAAGGTATTCGATGGCGGCAAGCTGCTGTTGCAAACGCCCTATGGCGGCTCCATCGCCCTGGATTGGAAGCAAGTTAAAACTCTGGAAAGCGATCAAGAGTTGCTGGTCAAGCAGGATGCCTATAACGGTGAAAAGGCCAAATCCCTGAAGGCTGCCGAACCAGGCAAGGTCACCCTGGCCAATGGCGAAGCGCCAAAAACGGTAGAGCTTGCCAGTATCGAGCAGATCATGAAGCCCAAGCCTATGGTCGAGGACCTGATCTGGAAGGGTAATGTCGACGTAGCCTTGGACTACAAGCGCGCCGAGAACGACACCGACGACTACGATATCGGTTTCAAGACCACGGCCCGCCATGGCCGCTGGCGGCACAACGCCGAAGGTGAGTACAACCGCGAGACCAAGGACGACGTCACCACCACCGACAACTGGAGCGCCGAGTACGCACTTGACCGCTTCTTGACCGAGAAGTGGTTCTGGCAGGGGCGTCTTGAATACAAGCGCGACCACGTCGAAGACCTTGCTCGCCAGCGTACGGTCGGTACTGGCCCGGGCTATCAGTTCTGGGACGACGAACTGGGCGCGTTCTCCCTGGGCTCGCTGATCAACCGAACCGACTTCGAATACCAGGATGGTGGCAAGGACAACTTCTACTCGGCAGCGGTGAAGTGGGACTATACCCGCTACCTGATCGGCAAGAATGTCCAGCTGTTCACCAATGGCGAGCTGGCCAAGCCGTTGGGCGGTGTGGCCGACTACTCGCTGGATGCCGAAGTAGGGCTGCGCTACAAGGTCACCGAATGGGCGTCGCTCAACCTCAAGGCGGAGCGGGACATCATTACCGGCACCCGCGAGAGCAACCTGGACAAGACTCGTTATACCGCAGGTTTCGGCGTGACCTGGTAAGCCTGGCCGAGCGGCGGCACCATTGGCAGTGGCGGGGATAATGCTTATCGTGTTGCATCAACCCCGCCATCAGGAGCCGCCTTCAGTGAGTACCAACGCCATCCGCCCCGCTCGGGAGCTGTTGCTCAAAGAATACCGCGGCGTGCTGTCGACCCATTCCAAGTCCATGCCGGGCTATCCGTTCGGTTCGGTGGTGCCGTACTGCCTGGATGCTCAGGGCAATCCGCTGATACTCATCAGTCGCATCGCCCAGCATACGCACAACCTGCAAAACGATGCCAAGTGCTCGCTGCTGGTGGGTGAGCGTGAGGCTGAGGATGTACAGGCAGTCGGCAGGCTGACGGTGATGGCCCAAGCGCATAAATTGAACGACGAAGCGGCAATCGAAGCAGCGGCCCAGCGCTATTACCGCTATTTCCCCGATGCTGCCGATTACCACAAGGCTCACGATTTCGACTTCTGGGTATTGCAGCCGGTACGTCACCGCTACATCGGTGGCTTCGGCGCTATCCACTGGCTCGATCAGGTCACCCTTGCCAACCCCTTTGCGGGTAAGGCCGAGGCCAGCATGGTCGAGCACATGAACAGCGACCATGCCAATGCCATTGCCCATTATGTAGAGCTCAGTGGCCTGCCACGCGGTGTACCAGCGCAATTGGTGGGCGTCGACAGCGAAGGGATGCACCTGCGCATCGGCCAGGCGGTCTACTGGCTCGCCTTCCCAACAATCTGCAACACGCCGACACAAGTGCGTGAAGCCTTGGTTTTGCTGGCGCGCGCTGACCAATGGCCGGCTGCGACTGAGGTCGAGGCTTGAAATTGCGAGCTGACGCATCCATCTGGAGGTCTTAGGGGAAGGGTTTCTTCCAACGAGGAATGCTTTGATGCGTGCTTTTTTATTGCTGTTTCTGTTGTTCCCGGTGCTTGAGCTGTTTGTCTTCGTCAAAGTCAGCGCCGCGATCGGCTTCTTTCCGGCGCTGCTGTTGATCATCGCCGGCTCCGCCCTGGGTGTGCTGGTGATGCGAGTGGCTGGCTTGGCCACCGCCCTGCGTGCCCGGGAAAGCCTGCAGCGCGGCGAATTGCCCGCTGAGGACATGTTCCAGGGCTTGATGCTGGCTGTCGGTGGTGGGCTGTTGTTGCTGCCAGGTTTCATCAGTGACGTACTGGGCCTGCTGTGCCTGCTGCCGTTCACTCGCCATTTGGCAGCCCGCAAGCTGCGCGAGCGGGCCCAGGCCCAAGCCATGCGCCAACGGGCGTTTCAGGACGACCCGTTTCAGGCGCAGCCGCGCGACGGCGGACATCGCCCGAACGTGATCGAAGGCGAATACGAGCGCCGCGACAAGTAATCAGACCTGTCACCTGCGGGGCCGCATCAGCGGCCCCGTTGTTTTATAGCCTGCTGAAAAAATTTGCATACCAAGCCTTGTAATTGAATATGGCGGCCTTATGTATGTGGTCACCGCAAGGTTACTGGTGAAAACACCAGACATGACACAGGTGGTTCGCCGTTGGCGGGCCCCTACCGGCAACGCCGGACTGCATCAACCCGCCGGTGTCGATACCGGCCGATGAAAACCACAATTTGGGAGAGATCGACAATGAAGCTTCGTCCTCTGCATGACCGCGTAGTCATCCGTCGCAGCGAAGAAGAATCGAAAACCGCTGGCGGTATCGTCCTGCCGGGTTCGGCCGCTGAAAAACCAAACCGCGGCGAAGTCGTTGCTGTTGGCACCGGTCGCGTTCTGGAAAACGGCGAAGTACGTGCACTGGCCGTCAAGGTCGGTGACAAAGTGGTATTCGGCCCTTACTCGGGCAGCAACACCGTGAAAGTCGATGGCGAAGACCTGCTGGTCATGGCTGAGAACGAAATCCTCGCCGTTATCGAAGGCTGATTTCCCCCGACTTCCCGTTACTCCAAAGATTTTCAAGGATTAAACGATCATGGCTGCTAAAGACGTAAAATTCGGCGATTCCGCTCGTAAGAAAATGCTGGTTGGTGTCAACGTTCTGGCTGACGCGGTAAAAGCGACCCTCGGCCCGAAAGGTCGTAACGTAGTGCTGGCCAAGAGCTTCGGCGCTCCGACCATCACCAAGGACGGCGTTTCCGTCGCCAAAGAAATCGAGCTCAAAGACGCCTTCGAAAACATGGGCGCTCAGCTGGTCAAGGAAGTTGCTTCCAAGGCCAACGATGCAGCCGGTGATGGCACCACCACCGCTACCGTTCTGGCTCAAGCCATCGTCAACGAAGGCCTGAAAGCCGTTGCTGCCGGCATGAACCCGATGGACCTGAAGCGCGGCATCGACAAGGCCACTGCTGCCGTTGTCGCCGAGCTGAAAAACCTGTCCAAGCCATGCGCCGACTCCAAGGCCATCGCTCAGGTAGGCACCATCTCCGCCAACTCCGACAACTCCATCGGTGAAATCATCGCCGAAGCCATGGAAAAAGTCGGCAAGGAAGGCGTGATCACTGTTGAAGAAGGCTCGGGCCTGGAAAACGAACTGTCCGTCGTAGAAGGCATGCAGTTCGACCGTGGCTACCTGTCGCCATACTTCGTCAACAAGCCAGACACCATGGTTGCCGAGCTGGAAAGCCCGCTGCTGCTGCTGGTTGATAAGAAGATCTCCAACATCCGTGAACTGCTGCCTGTTCTGGAAGCTGTTGCCAAAGCCGGCCGCCCACTGCTGATCGTTGCAGAAGACGTCGAAGGCGAAGCCCTGGCTACTCTGGTGGTCAACAACATGCGCGGCATCGTCAAGGTTGCTGCCGTCAAGGCGCCTGGCTTCGGCGACCGCCGCAAGGCCATGCTGCAAGACATCGCCGTCCTGACCGGTGGCCAGGTAATCTCCGAAGAAATCGGCCTGACCCTGGAAACCACCACCCTGGAGCACCTGGGTAACGCCAAGCGCGTCATCCTGTCCAAGGAAAACACCACCATCATCGACGGTGCTGGTGTTGACGCCGACATCGAAGCACGCGTCAAGCAGATCCGCGCCCAGATCGAAGAGACGTCTTCGGACTACGACCGTGAGAAGCTGCAAGAGCGTCTGGCCAAACTGGCTGGCGGTGTTGCCGTGATCAAAGTCGGTGCAGGCACCGAAGTTGAGATGAAAGAGAAGAAAGCCCGCGTTGAAGACGCCCTGCACGCTACCCGTGCAGCCGTCGAAGAAGGCGTGGTGCCTGGCGGTGGTGTAGCCCTGGTTCGCGCCCTGGCTGCCATTGTCGACCTCAAAGGCGACAACGAAGACCAGAACGTCGGTATCTCCCTGCTGCGTCGTGCTGTTGAAGCTCCGCTGCGCCAGATCACTGCCAACGCCGGCGACGAGCCAAGCGTGGTGGCCGACAAGGTCAAGCAAGGTTCGGGCAACTACGGCTACAACGCCGCTACCGGCGAATACGGCGACATGATCGAGATGGGTATCCTCGACCCAGCCAAGGTCACCCGTTCGGCTCTGCAAGCTGCAGCTTCGATTGGCGGTCTGATGATCACCACCGAAGCCATGGTTGCCGACCTGCCGGAAGACAAGCCAGCTGCTGGCATGCCTGACATGGGCGGTATGGGTGGCATGGGCGGCATGATGTAAGCCAGCCTTACCCCCTGCACCATGAAAGCCCCGGTTCGAGAGAACCGGGGCTTTTTTGTGTGCGATGGGAATATGCCGCCAGGCGGCTTTGCGTCAGGCCAGGCGCTGTTCGCTGGCAGGTACTTGAGCCGGGTTTCTGCGGTACAGCACCAGATAATAAGAACCCAAGCCGATCAACCAGCAGAAAACCGCCGTCCACACGTTGTGCGACAGGAAATGCGCGCCCTGCAGCATCCTGCCCAAGCCCAGCGTGGAGCCTGCCACCAGGGCCAGGCAGAAGGCGGCGCGCGCCAGTTTTGGCTTGCGATCACGCAGCATGAAAAACAGGCCAAACAGGCAAAAACCGGTGGCCGCATGCCCACCCGGCCAGCACAGCCCCGGCTTGTCGGTGGCCGGGCGGTGTTCCAGCAGCTTGCTGTACGTTTCGGTGCCACCGAACTGAGTCAGGCTCCAAGGGCATTGCACCTGAGTCACCTTCTTCAGCGGGGTAACGAAGGCGGTCGACAGCCCAAGCGCCAATACCAGGCAACCCAGCTCGCGGCGCCAGCCGAACAGGCGTTTGAAGAAGAAGCTGCAGCCGAACGCGGCCAGCGAAATCAGCCCAAGCAGTATGACGCCCTGCTTGACCCGGTCATGCATGACGGTTTCCAGCAGGTAGCTGTGACGGCCTATGAACTGCCCGGCGGCGGGGTCGAAGAACAGGTTGGCGATATCCATGTCGATCGAAGTCAGCTCCAGCAGGAGCAAAGCCACGGCGACCGCTACTGGTACGCCAAGGTACAGCCAGAGATTGATCGGGCGCGAACGCGTGCGTTGTTGCATGACGACTCCAGGGATAAAAAGACCGGGCATTGTCAGGCGGGCGCTATGCTCTGTCCGTGAAGGATCAGTGAAAAAACTGTCAAGTTCGCTGAATTTGACCAAGGGCTGGTACAGTCCCGACGATGGCCTTAAGCTGCGCCTGCCGCGCACCCAAGCGAAGCGCCGCACAGGAGAACCCGATGCGTATTCTTTTGGTTGAAGACAACCGCGATATTCTGGCCAACCTTGCCGATTACCTGGGCATGAAGGGCTACACCGTCGACTGCGCCCAGGACGGCCTGTCGGGCCTGCACCTGGCTGCAACCGAGCATTACGACCTGATTGTGCTGGACATCATGCTACCGGGGATCGATGGTTATACCCTGTGCAAGCGCCTGCGTGAGGACGCCCGCCGTGACACCCCGGTGATCATGCTGACCGCCCGAGACCAGCTGGACGATCGCTTGCAGGGTTTCCGCTCCGGTGCCGATGATTACCTGCTCAAGCCTTTTGCACTCTCCGAGCTGGCTGCACGCATCGAAGCGGTGCTGCGCCGAGCCCAGGGCGGTGGGCGGCGGACCCTGCAGGTTGCCGACTTGAGCTATGACCTCGACACCCTGGAAGTCACCCGCCAAAGTCGCCTGCTCAAGCTCAACCCGGTCGGCTTGAAGCTGTTGGCAGTGCTGATGCAGAAAAGCCCGCACGTGCTGCGCCGCGAGGTGCTCGAAGAAGCGCTTTGGGGTGATGATTGCCCAGACAGCGACAGCCTGCGTAGCCATGTGCATCAGTTGCGCCAAGTGATCGACAAACCGTTCGACAAACCGCTGTTGCATACCGTCCATGGCGTCGGCTATCGCCTCGCCGAGGGCCGTGATGGAGTTTAAGCAAAGCCTTGCCCAACGCATCATCATCGCCTTTGCGCTGATGAGCGCACTGGTGGCAGGCGCCTTCGCCTTCGGGATCGTCGCCACCGTGCACCTGGTCGAGGAACGCCTCATTTCTTCGGTGCTCGGCGGTGACCTGCAGCGTTTGCTGCGTATGGACAGCATCAGCGATTGGAGCCACCGGCCAAGGCCCGACCAGTTGTTTTACTTCAGTGGCGGGCGCGATGATTTCGAGTTGCCCAAAGACCTGCGCCACCTCGACGCAGGGTTTCATGAGGTGTTTCGCGACCAGCTTTCCTACCATGCAATGGTCGAGATCGTCGATGGTCGGCGCTACGTGCTGCTGCAGGATCAAAGTGATTTCGAAGAGCGCGAGCGTGTACTGTTCGCTGTGGTGGTGGTGGGCTTCGTACTGAGCCTGGTACTGGCGGTGGTGCTCGGCTGGCTGCTTGCGCGCCGGGTGATGGCACCCGTTATCCGCTTGGCGCGGCAAGTTCGTCATCGCGATCAGTTGCTGGGCTTGGCCCCGCCCTTGGCACCCGACTACGCCGCCGATGAAGTCGGCCAGTTGGCGGTTGCTTTCGACGATACCCTGGGCCGGCTGCGGGATGCGTTGACTCGTGAGCGCTTGTTCACCAGTGATGTCAGCCATGAACTGCGCACGCCGTTGATGGTGCTGGCCACCTCGTGCGAACTGTTGATGGAAAACCCCAATCTGGACACGCGCTCGCGCAATCAGGTGGACCGCATTGCCCGTGCCACCGAAGAGATGCGCGAGCTGGTCAAGACCTTCCTGATGCTCGCGCGTGCCCAGCGTGATCAGGGGGCCGTGGCGTCTCAGGCCACGCTGTGTGAAGTCGCCGAAGACTTGATCGGGGTGTGGCGCGACACCATCGAGCAAAAAGGGCTGACGCTGCACTTCGACGGCCAGGCCAGCGCAGGGCCATTGCTGTACAACGCTACCTTCCTGCATTCGGTGATGGGCAACTTGCTGCGCAATGCTGCCCATTACACCGACAGTGGTTACATCCGTCTGACCCTCCAGGCCAATGGTTTCAGTGTCGAAGACAGTGGTGTAGGTATCCCGGAGGAGCAGCGCGAGGCAATGTTCAAGCCTTTCGTGCGTGGCGAGGAGCGGCGCGGTGAAGGCCTTGGCCTGGGCCTGTCGCTGGTGCAGCGGATCTGCGATGACCAAGGCTGGCGAGTGACATTGACCTCCACTGCACCGCACGGTTGCCGCTTCCAGGTGGATCTGAGCCAGAGCGCGGAAAAGACCGATCCATCGCAGTAATAGGCTGAAACATCCTTAGCGGAGCATGACGCTATTTTCACATCGGTATGACCTGTTTCCAACGCCTTGCTGCCTAACGTGGGGCGCATTGGAAACAGGAGCTACCCGATGCGCAGTCCGATCAAACTTGAATTTTCCGAGAAGTACGACCACCAGCACGCCAGGGCATACTTTCTCAAGCACAAGGATGGATTAGCCCGGCGCCTCTCCCACCTGCGTGACGAGCAGTTGGCCCGCCGCGCTCTGGCGTTGGCCGCAGACCCGGGGCTGGTCCTCGATCTGCCGTGTGGCGCGGGCCGTTTCTGGCCATTGCTGGCAGAAAAGCCCAACCGGGTGATCATCGGTGCCGACAATTCCCAGGCGATGATTCAGACAGCCTGTGCCGCACAGCCGCCAGAGGTGGTTGCGCGGGTACGGCCTTTGCAAACCTCTGCGTTCGCGATCGACTTGCCGGACAATTCCGTGGACAGCATCTTTTGCATGCGGCTGTTTCACCACATCGGCGAGGCGGCTCACCGCAAAACCATTCTTCGTGAGTTTCAAAGGGTTAGCCGTGACAGTGTAATCCTGTCATTGTGGGTGGACGGCAACTTCAAGGCCTGGCGGCGCAGCAAGCTTGAGCAAAAGCGCCTGGCCAGGGCCGAGCAGGGCAGCTATCAGAACCGGTTCGTGTTACCGGCAGAAACGGTTGAAGCAGAATTCAAGGCCGCCGGCTTCAGAATCCAGGAGCACCTCGACTTCCTGCCGTTCTATGCCATGTGGCGGGTCTATGTATTACGTAAGGGGTAGTGTTTGATGGCTGTAACCCAAAACGGGGATTCACGGTTCGATTATTACTGGCGCCAGCAGGGTGAATGGGTAGAGGAACCCAACCAGCGGCGTGGTGGTGAAAGTGGTGTGCAAAGGCTCGATGATGGCAATGGCAAGGTGCTGTACGCCAAACGTCAAGTTGGCCATATCTATCGCAGCCTGCTGCACCCATTCGGTAGGCCTACCGTGTTGCGCGAGCTCGATGCCCTGAACAGTTTCGAGCAATTGGGTGTGCGTGTGCCGCGCATCGTGTTCTGCGGCGCCGAGCGTGATGCTCAGCACCAATGGCGGGCGCTGCTGGTCAGTGAGGCCCTGGACGGCTTCGTCGAACTGGATACCTGGCATGCCCAAGGGGCCCGTGAACGCTACCCGCAGGTGGTTCATGAGCGCATGCTCAAGGACCTGGCCGAAAACTTGGCTCGCATGCACCTGGGGCACTGGCAGCATGGCTGCCTGTACGGCAAGCACGTTTTCGTCAAGGTGATCGGCGAGGGTGAGCAGGCTCGCGTCGAAGTCGCATTGCTGGATCTGGAGAAATGCAGACGACGCATCAGCTGTCAGCGGGCAGCAGGCAATGACCTGCGCCAACTGCGCCGCCACTCGTCGCTAAACGACACGGAATGGCAAAGGCTGCTCTACTTTTATCAGATGGCGTTTGGCAGCGCTGTCAAAGGGTTAGGGTAATGAAACTAGAAATCGCTCGAGCTTTGTTCCTGGCAGGTGGGCTGGCGGTGACCACGATGGCGGTAGCTGCCTGGGAGCAGCCGCGGCCAGTGGTTTTCAGCAAGGCTGACCAGTGCGCGGTGCCGCGTGCGGTCAAGGCACAGCAAAGCCAGGCCCAACCGGACCATGACCTGCTGTTGTTTCTTTTCGGCATGCGCCAGGGACTGCGGCCGTTCGGCTGATAGCGCTCGAGCACACAAAGGCCTCGCACTCGCGAGGTCTTTTTTATTGTGGCTAATCACCCTGCAAAGCTTGTAGCGGGCAGTCGGGGAACAGGTCAGCTAACAACAGGCTCGGTGGCTTGGGATTTGTGTGCCAGCAAGGTGTAGATGCAGGGCAGCACGAAGAGGGTGAACAGGGTGCCGATGGACATCCCGGTGGCGATCACCGTGCCGATATCGAAGCGGCTTACCGCACCAGCGCCACTGGCCAGGATCAGCGGGACCATGCCGAAGACCATCGCTGCGGTGGTCATCAGCACCGGCCGCAGGCGAATGGCAGCCGCTTGTTCGATGGCCTCACGTACATCCAGTGCTTTTTCATCGCGCAATTGGTTGGCGAATTCGACGATCAGGATGCCATGCTTGCTGATCAGGCCGATGAGCGTCACCAGCCCCACCTGGGTATAGATGTTCATGCTGGAGATGCCCAGGAACAAGGGTAGCAGCGCGCCACAGATCGATAACGGTACGGTCACCAGAATCACCAAGGGGGCGCGGAAGCTCTCGAATTGTGCCGCCAGCACCAAAAAGATGATCGCAAGTGCCAGGCCAAAGGTTACCCACAGGGCACTGCCTTCCTGCACGTACTGCCGCGCGGTCCCTGCATAGTCGAAAGAAAACCCCTCCGGCGCTTCTTCCTTGGCGATCTGCTGCACTGTCTGCAACGCATCGCCAATGCTGACGATCGGCACGCCCTGGATGATCGCCGAGTTCAGTTGCTGGAACTGATTGAGCTGGCGTGGGCGAGCTCGGTCAGTGACCGTAATCAGCGTGGACAAGGGCAGCAACTGCCCTTGCTGGTTCTTCACGTAGTAATTGTCGAGCCAGCCTGGGTTGTCACGGTAAGGCCGCTCCACTTGGGCAATCACCTTGTAGCTGCGGCCCTCCAGGGTGAAGCGGTTGATTTCCGCCTCGGCCAGCAGGGTGCCCAGCGTGTTGCCCAGGGTATCCATGGACACGCCCATCTGCGCCGCCTTGGCCCGGTCGATGTCGACCAGCACCTCGGGTTTGTCAAACGCCAGATCAATGTCCAGGAAGGCGAATTTGCCCGAGGCCTGTGCACGTTGCTTGACGCGCTGGGCGACTTCCAGCAGGGCTGTGTAATCCCCGGCGGTGTTGATCACGAACTGGAACGGCAGGCCCTCGCCGGTGCCCGGTAGCGACGGCAGGTTGAAACCGAATATCTGCAACCCAGCGATCTCTGAGAGCTTGGCCTGTACCTGCTGCAACAACTCCATCTGCGTGCGCTCGCGTTCGTTCCAGGGTTTGAGCAGAAAGCCACCTATACCGCTCTGCACCCCGTTGAAACCGTTGATCTGGAACGACGAATAGTACTCTGGAAAGCCTTTGAACAAAGGCGTGAACTGGTCTGTATAGGCGTTGAGGTAGTCGAGGTTGGCTGGCTGCGGGGAGCTGCTGATCATGAAGATCACCCCTTGGTCTTCATTGGGCGCCAGCTCGTTCTGAGTGAATTTGAGCAGTACCGGAATCAGGCACAGGATGATTACAGCGAACACCAGCACCACCGGGCGGCTGTCCAGCGTCGCATGCAGAACACGCTGGTAACGGCGCTTGAGGCCATCGAACAGCAGGTCCAGCCGATGTGCCAGCCCGCTGGGATTGTGCTCTTTGCGCAGCAGCAGGGCGCACATCATCGGTGACAAAGTCAGGGCGACAATGCCAGAGATAATCACCGCGCCCGCCAGGGTCAGGGCGAACTCCTTGAACAGCGCACCTGTGAGCCCGGTCAAAAAGCCGATGGGGGCATAGACCGCCGCCAGGGTGATGGTCATCGATACCACCGGCATGGCAATTTCCCGTGCGCCTTGCAATGCGGCATCGAGGGGCGACTCGCCTTGCTCCATATGCCGGTGGATGTTCTCCACCACCACGATGGCATCGTCGACGACCAGGCCGATGGCCAACACCATCGCCAGCAGCGTCAACAGGTTCAGTGAGTAGCCCATCATCTGCATGAAGAACAGCACGCCGATCATCGACAGCGGAATGGTCACCACCGGGATCAGGACCGAGCGCAGAGCGCCAAGGAACAGAAACACCACGACGATGACGATCAGCACTGCTTCGCCGAGGGTCTTGATGACTTCGTCGATGGAGGCCTGAATGAACAGCGTAGCGTCATAGGCGATCGATGCCTTCAGTGCGGTCGGCAGCTGGCTTTCGAGCTCGGGCATGATGCGCCGCACTTGCTTGATGACTTCCAGCGGGTTGGCCGCAGGGGTGGCCTTGATGCCGATGTACACCGATGGCGTGCCATCGAACGAGCTGACCGTATCGTAGTTTTCCGCGCCCATCTCCACGCGCGCCACATCGCCCAGCAGCACCCGACTGTCACCTGAGACCTTTAGTGGCAGCGCGGCAAAGGCTTCGGCCGATTTCAGCTCGGTATTGGCGTTGATACTGGTGACAACGTATTGGCCTTTCACCTCACCTGCCGCAGAGAGAAAGTTGTAGCGGCGCACGGCATCGGTCACGTCGCTGGCCGAAAGGCCGAACCCTGCAAGCTTCACCGGGTCCAGCCAGATGCGCATGGCGAACACCTGGTTGCCGAGGATTTCTGCCTCGGCCATGCCCGGCAGAGTGGCGAGCTTAGGCTGAATGACCCGCGACAGGTAGTCGGTGATCTGCGGGTTGCTCATTTGCTTGCTGTAGAAGCTGATGTACATCAGCGCCGATGCATCGGCCGCTTCCTTGCTCAGCACCGGGTCTTCAGCGTTCTGCGGCAGTTGGTTGCGCACCTCGTTGGCCTTGGCCAGCAGTTCGGTGAACAGGCGATCGCTGTCGGCGCCAATGCGCGCGTAGATGGATATGACCGAGAAGTTCTGCCGGCTGACGGACGTCATGTAGTCGATGCCTTCAGCACTCGCCAGGCTCTGTTGCAGCGGCTGGGTAATGTAGCCCTGAATGGTCTCGGCGTTGGCCCCGGGGTAGGCAGTGGTTACCGTGATCAGCGCGTTCTCCAGTTTCGGGTACTGGCGAATCTGCAGTTTGTTCCAGGCCTGCAAGCCCAGCAGCAGGATCAGCAGGCTGACCACGCTGGCCAGTACCGGGCGGCGGATGAATGGGTCGGTGAACGCCATGCCTGCCTCCTGCTCAGTCGTGGTTAGGGGCGCGCTGCTCGGGCGTGAGCGCGTTGTCTTGGGCAATACGGATGGCCGCCCCTGGGGTGAGTTTGAGTTGCCCGGCAGTCACGATCCGCTCCCCAGCCTCCAGGCCCTTGCTGACCACCACCAGGCCATCGCGGCGTTCGCCGGTCTGCACCGTACGCTGCTCGGCGCTTAGCTGTGGTTGGCCCTTGTCGTCGTTTTGCACGATGCCGTCTTTGTCCTTTTTTGGTGTGACGACGTACACCGAGTTGCCGTATAGGGTGTAGGTGATGGCGGTTTCTGGCACCACCACCTGGGGCTGCGGGTCGGGCAGCAGCACCTGCAGGTTGGCGAACATGCCCGGCAGCAATGTGTTGTCTGGGTTGGCCAGGGTCGCGCGCACCAGCAAGTTACGCGTGTTTTCGTCGACCTTGGGGTTGATCGCGCTCAGGTGTGCTGGGAATGTCTGGCCCGGATACGCCGCAACCTGTACCAGGGCCTGCTGGCCGAGGCTCAAATGGGGCAGGGCCTGCTCGGGTACGTTGAAGTCGACGTACAGGCTGGAAAGATCCTGCAGTGTGGCAATCACCGTACCGGCAGCCAGGTATTGGCCGATGTCCACCTGGCGGATGCCGATGGTGCCACTGAATGGCGCATTGATGCTCTTCTTGGTTTTCTGCGCTTTGAGCTGCTCCACCACTGCCTGATTGCGTCGATATTGAGAGGACAAGCGATCGAACTCGCCGCGGGAGATGGCGGCATCCCCCACCAATTGGCTACCGCGACCGAAATCGACCTTGGCCAGGCCCAGGTCGGCCTGGGCGGTGCCGAGCAGGGCGGTTTCCTGGTCATCGTTCAATTGCAGCAGCGGCTGCCCGGCTTTGACCTTCTGCCCGGAGTCGAAGTACAGCGCCTTGACGATGCCTTCCACCTCCAGGCTCAGCTCTACACCCTGGAGCGCTTTGAGGCTGCCCACTGCTGGCAGGCGTTCCTGCCATTGGCGCTTTTCGGCCACGGCCGCCGCAACGGTGATTGGCGGGCGAGGCGCAGAGAACGTCTGGATCTGCTGATAGATCGAGAAGCCTTTGTAGCCCCCAAGGGCCAGCACGATCAGCACCACGACGGCCAACATGATGAGCATGCGGCGACGTACCATAGGTCCGGTTCCTTGGATGCGGGTTTGTTTTGGTTATGGCACGACAACGGGCGGTCCTGCCCACGTGCGGATCATGGAAGTATTGCAGAAGGGAAGGGGATTGCCTGTATTGATCCCAACGCGGCTATAACCGCATCTACAGGGCTGCCCGCTCAACGGGTTTGTGCAGCCCCCATAGGTGCGGCCTTGGCCGCGAACAGCCAGGGCAGCCAGGCACGAATCAGACCAGGTGCAGATGGTTGTCCCAGAACCCGGACGGCAGGTCCATCGGTTGCCCTATCAGCTCGGCCTTGCGGCAATCGTAGAAGCGGCAGCGGCCCTGCCCGGAAGTGACGACGAATCCATTGTCGACCGCACCGACCCCGGCGCAATCAGGCATGGGTGCGTCGAGCTTGACCGCACCACTGTCCAAGTCCCAGACGAACAGGCGATTTGCCCGCGGCGCAGTCAGTGCCACCAGGCGCAGTTCGCTGTGGATGGCAACGCTGGCGGTGTACTGGGCCATCGATTGCAGTTGCCGCTCCGGCACAGGGAACGCCTTGAACGGCTCGCCGGGGCGCTTGATCGCCAGCAGTTCTGCGGTCTCGTCGGCAGCCCCCATGAATTGCTGGCAGGCGGCGATGGTGCCATCGTCGCCCACCGCCAAGTGGCGAATGCTGTTCATCTGCTGCGCCAGGGTTTCCTTGCTCAGCAGGGTGCCGTCGCGCTGCATCAGTACCAGGCTTGGCTGCATCGCATCGAGGTTCATCTCGACCCGGCTTTCGGCCTCTGTGCGGATGCCGCCATTGGCCACGACCAGCGTTTCGCCATCAGGCAGCCATGCCACTTCATGGGGGCCGATGCCGTGGGTCGGGATTTCGCCGGTGTGCACCAGGCGCTCACCCTCGAAGCGATACACGCCCAGCACACCACGGCCTGGGTCGGTGGTGTCGTTCTCGGTGGCGTACAGCCACTCACCACCTTTGTGGATCACCGCATGGCCGTAGAAATGCCGGTTTGCTTGCGAAGTGATGGTTTGCAGCAAGCGCCCGTCCCGTAAATCCACCAGATAACTTTCGGTGCCCGGGCGACGGGCTACGAACAGGGCGATCGGCAGTTGCGGGTGATTGATGATGGCATGGCAACGTTGGGCAACCTGGGTGCAGAACACCTGGGTACCGTCCAGGCGGAAGCCGACCGCATAGTGCTTGCCGTCACCATCGTCACGCGCCGACAACAGCAGAAGTTCGCTGCCTTTGTTGCGCAACAGGGTCCAGCCGCCCAGGGTCAGGGCGCTGAGCAACACGCTACCGAGTTTGAGGGCCTGGCGTCGCAGCATGGTCAGTCACCGTCGTTGGCATTGAAGCCCAGCTGAATGTTCAGCGCTTTAGCCAGCTCGCCTTCGTGCAGGCGGTGAACAGCGTTCAGGGCATCGTAGATCTGGTTGAGCGTTTGCTGGCCGGCGTCGTCGGCCAGCAGTTCGCCGAGGGTCTTGTGGTTGTCGGCCAGCAGTTTGAGGGCCGTAGCGTAGGCGTCGTCGATCTTCTGCGCCAGCGCTTTCTGATCGCCGGGCAGCAGGCCGCGCAGGCCCTGATTATCGACCCCGACCCACACTGCCTGGGCCGCTTTGAGGGTTTCCTCAAGGCTGGTGAGCGAGGAGTGGCTACGCCAGGCTTCGGCTTGCAGGGGCTGGGCGATGCCCTTGCTCTGACGGCCCATTGGCGCACCCAGTTTCTTCTTCAAGGTGTCCAGGGCTGTGACCTGGGAGCGCAGCAGGTCGGCGATCGCCTCGTGGGAGTCGGCATAGCGCTGGTTGGGGAACTTGGTCATCTGCGAAAGCATGCCGTCGGTGCTGTTCCAACCTTTGAGGATTTCCTCGGCCAGGTTCTTCTGATGCTCGCCGATGGCAACCAGCAGTGGGCAGTACCGGGCCTTCTGTTCGGCCGTGGCGACGTCTGGCTTGCTGTCGAACAGGATGTATTCGTAGGCCGACAGGCCGCGCACGACCACGCTGGCTTTGCCCAAGGCATCGGCATCGACCGGCTTGTCGCCATTGACCAGCTGTTCGACCTGACGCCCCACCAGGTTTTTCTTGTCAGGCCAGAACTGTACTTGCCAGGCGCGGTTGCCCTCGGCCAGCGGCCCGACCAGCAGAGGCTGCAGCTGTGCCCAGGCTTTCTGCGCGTTGAGGAAGTCGGCACGGGCCGTGTCCAAGCTTTCCTTGCCCTCACAGTAAGCCAGTGCACTGGCAGCCAATTGGCGGTCGGCTTCGACCCAGCGGCTGTAGGTCGGCAGGATCACCTGCTTGGCAATCGCAGCGGAGGTCACTGCCTGTGGGTCTTGCGGCGAGCAAGCACCCAAGGCGAGTGCGGCGAGGCTGGTGAACAACAGTTTGGGTCGGAACATGCCCGGCTCCTTACGCGTATTAAAGTGAGTTCAGAAAGGCCAGCAACGCGGCGCGTTGCTCGGCATTGAAGGTCAGCACATGGTCGCGCGCCCGCTGGGCTTCCCCGCCATGCCAGAGCACGGCTTCGAGCAGATTGCGGGCGCGCCCGTCGTGCAGAAACTGGGTGTGACCACTGACTGCTTCGGTCAGGCCGATCCCCCATAAGGGCGGGGTACGCCAGTCCTGGCCGTTGGCGCTGAATTCGGTACGTTCGTCAGACAGGCCTGGGCCCATGTCGTGCAGCAGCAGGTCGCTATAGGGGCGGATCACCTGGCTTGCCAGTTCCGCTTGCGCGGTATTGGCGGCGGTGGTGAACTGCGGCACGTGGCAGGCCTGGCAACCGGCCTGGAAGAATAAGTTCTTGCCCGCCAGTACGTGTGGCGCGTCAACGTCGCGACGGGCTGGGACGCCCAGATTACGGGTATAGAAGGTGACAAGGCGCAGGATATTGTCGCTGACTTCCTTCTCATCGCCCTCACCATTGCCATTGGGTGCGGCCAGGCAGTCGACCTGGGCCGCTGTACAGTCGTCCTTTGGTTGCAATGTGCTGGTCAGGCCCATGTCGCCCACGAAGGCGTGCGCGTTCTGCTGATTGACATTCGGCTGCCCCGCCTTCCAGCCGAAACGGCCCACCACAGTCTTGCCTTGGGCGTCGTCCCACACCCGGTTGGCGCGGCCGCGGATACCGTCATGGTTGCGATCATCCGGGTCCTCATTGGCCAGAATCGCCGCTTCCGGGATGGCTTCGAGCAGGCCCAGGCCGATCATCGGCGGCGCCACGCGTGCCGAGAAGCGTGTATCCGGGTGCATCGGGCCGTAGCCGAGCTGGGTGATCTCCAAGCTCGGGCGGCGCAATTGTACCGTATGGCCGTCCTTGAAGGTCACGGTCTGGGTGCTGTAGCTCACTCTGACCTTGCCTTCTGGGGCCACACCTGGGATGGCCATGTCCTGCAGCTGTGTGCCGTAGACCGGTTCAGGAACCACGCCCAGGCGCTCGATCACTTTGGCCAGATAAGGCTGGTCGGGGATCGACAGGCGCACCAGCATGCCTACGGCATTGCTGTCGCCGGGCTCTGGCGGGTGGCCACGGCCATCGCGCACGTGGCAGTTCTGGCACGCCGTGGTGTTGAACAGTGGGCCCAGGCCGTCACGCGCGGTGGTGGTGGACGGTGCGATCACCCATGGGTTGCGGAAGAAGCTGTTGCCCACTGCGAAATCCAGCCGCCGCTCGGCCGAGAGATTGGCCGAAGGTAGAGAAAACGCGTTGCGGTCCTGGCGCAATACCGTTGCCTGGCCGCCAGACAGCGCTTCGCCGGGCTCGGCCTGGGTAAAACGCGCAGCGTCATCACAGGCGGCAAGGGCGAGGGTCAACAGCAAAAGGGCGAATCGGGACAGCGGCGAGGACATGCACAATCCTGGACGTGGACGAAAAACCGGCGTGCAAGCTTAGCAGGACGGCGATGTTTGAATAAGAGCAATTTGCAATTAGGCTGATGAAAAGAGTGTGAAACACCGATGTTTCATGAAACGCTGTGGGCCCTCTCGCGGGTGAACATGCTTCCGTCAGTCCACACACTGCGCATGCTCCGAGGTGATCGGCAGCGCTGGGCTTGAGCTGCCACAAGGCGGGCACATAAAAAAGGCGGCCCGAAGGCCGCCTCTGTTAGCAACGCCAGAGCTGATCAGAAGTCGTGATCGGCGGTGTCCGGGTTGAGGTTGGCAATGCCCAGTTTGCTGGCAGCTTGCTCGATAGAGCCGGTTTGCTTGACCAGCGAAGCGATGGCATCGCGCACGATCTGGTTGCCGGCAGCGTTGTCGGCGGCGATCAGCTGGTCGTAGTGCTCACCTTTGAGGGCGTGGTCGACCATCACCTGGATTTTCGCTTCGGTGGCCTCAAGGTCAGCCTTGAGGGTCGCGTCGGTCGCAGGGTCCACTTTTGCAACCAGCGAAGACAGGCTCGGGCCGGTCATCTTGGTGCCGTCGACCCGGGTGTACTCGCCCAGGTAGACGTTGCGGATACCCTTGGCATCGTAGAAGTGCGAGTAGTGGGTGTTGTCGCTGAAGCAGTCCTGCTCGTCTTCAGGCGAGTTGGCTTCCAACGAAACCTTCATGCGCTCGCCGGCCAGTTCGCCCAGCGACAGGCTGCCCATGCCGAACAGCATCTTGCGCAAGCCATCGGTCACAGGCTCTGCTTCAAGGGTGGCGCGGTAGTTGTCGGCGACGTTCGGCGCCCAGTTGCCGACCATCTCTTCAAGGTCCTTGACCAGCAGGTCGGTCACCGCCTTGAGGTAGGCACGACGGCGGTCGTTGTGCCCACCAGTGGCGCCATTGCCTTCCAGGTAGTCCGTGTAAGGACGGTTGCCGGCACCCGGGCCGGTGCCGTTGAGGTCTTGGCCCCAAAGCAGGAATTCGATGGCGTGGTAGCCGGTGGCGACGTTGGCTTCCGAGCCTGCCAGCTCATTCAGGCTGGCCAGCTTCTGCGGGGTGATATCCTTGACGTCGACCTTCTCTTCGCCCACTTGAATTTCGGTGTTGGCGATGATGTTGGCACTACCGGCTGGGTTACCCAGGGCGTGTTCGTAGCCCTGGTCGACGTAGTCGATCAGGCCTTCGTCCAGAGGCCAGGCGTTCACTTGGCCTTCCCAGTCGTCGATGATGGTGTTGCCGAAGCGGAATGCCTCGCTTTGCAGGTATGGAACGCGGGCGGCGGCCCAGGCCTCTTTGGCGGCTTTTAGCGTTTCTTCACTGGGCTTGGCCAGAAATGCATCCACGGCGCCTTGCAGGGTCTTGGCGGTACTCAGCGAGTCGCTGTAAACGGCATAGACCATTTCAGTGTAATGCTTGACCACGGCCTTGCCGGCCGCCTCGTCGACGGCCCCGGGCGCCGCAGCGTTGGTGCTGGCGGCAGCCGGTGCCTGAGCTTGCGGAGCGGCGGCCTTGTCATCCTTGCTTTCGCCGCAACCTGCGAGAGCGATGGCAATGGCCAGCAGACTGGCGGAGGCCAGAGGCATACGAATCATTATGGGTTTCCTGCGTCGTGTGGTTGGACCATGGGGTTGGGCCGTGCGCCGTGGCACGCGAAACGACAACATCATGCGAAAGATTTGCATTTGCTGTAAAGGGGTGGCCTCGCAATTCATGCAAATGCGAGTCAGTGCCCTTGGTCGAAGCAGGCGTTACAGCACCGAAACCTGATTGCGCTGTGCCTGTTTGAGATAACTGGTCAGCTCGCGCGCGGTCAACGGCTTGCTGTAGTGGTAACCCTGACCTTCATGGCAGCCTTGGGCGATGATGTAGCTTTCCTGCTCGGCGGTTTCCACGCCTTCGGCGATGACCTGCATGCCTAAGCTTTTGCCCAACTGGATGATGGCCCGAACGATGGTCGCGTCGTCATCGTCATCGAGCAGGTCCTGGACGAAGCTTTTGTCGATCTTGATCTTGTCCAGCGGCAGAGATTTGAGATAGCTGAGCGAGGAGTAGCCGGTGCCGAAGTCATCAATGGCGATCAGCGCCCCTGAGCGTCGCAGGCTAAGCAGGTGCTGGGCGGCGGTGCTGATGTCTTCCATCAAGCCAGTTTCGGTAACCTCAAGCTCCAGGCTGCGAGGTGGCAGACGGTAGGCCTGCAGTAGGTTGTTGACCACCCGCGGCAGTTCATTGTGGTGCAACTGCACGGTGGACAGGTTGACTGCCATGCGCAGCTCGCTGAAGCCCATGTCGTGCCATTCGCGCAGTTGCCGGCAGGCTTGGTCGAGCACCCATTCGCCAATACCGATGATGCTGCCGTTCTGTTCGGCCAGCGGGATGAACTGGTCAGGTGGGACCATGCCCAGCTCCGGGTGCTGCCAGCGCAGCAAAGCCTCTACGCCGACCACGCGCTGGTCGCGGTAACTGATCTGCGGTTGGTAAACCAGGTACAGCTGGTTGCGTGGCAGGGCTTCGCGCAGGTCCTTTTCCAGTTCGCGGCGGCGGCGCATTTCGCTGTCGACACTGGCGATATAGAACTGATAGCGGTTGCGCGAGCGGGCCTTGGCCAGGGTCATGGTCTGCTCGGCCTTCTGCAACAGCTTTTCGGTACTGTCACCGTCTTCAGGGAACAAGGTGATGCCGATGGTGGCGCGTAGGCGGATCTGCTGCAGGTCCAGCCCGAACGGTTGTTCCAGGTCGTCGAGGATACTCTGGGCCAGTTCTGCCGCCTCGTACGGCTGTTCGATATTGGCCTGGACCATGGCGAACTGGTCGCCCCCCAGGCGCGCCAGGGCGCCCAACCGGCCACTGTGGGCCCGCAGGCGGTCGGCCAGTGCCAGCAGCAACTGGTCGCCAGCCTGGTAGCTGAACTGCTCGTTGATACCTTTGAAGTCGTCCAGACCCACGCACAGTACCGCCACCCGATGCTGCAGGCGGCCGGCATCGGCCAGGATCTTGTCCAGTTGCGCCTGCAACTGTTGACGGTTGGGCAGCCCGGTCAGAAAGTCGTACTGGGCCATGCGCTGCAAGCTGTTTTCGGCTTCATGGCGCAGATGGGTGTTGCGTTCGATCGAGGCCAGCAGCTGGTTGGCGGTGTTGACCCAGATGCCCAGCTCATTCTTCTCGTGCCCCTTGAGCAGTGGTATCTGATGCTGGCTCGGGCGATCCGGGTTGATCTGGGTCAGGTGCTCGATGATCTTGGACAGCGGTTTGGTCAGCAGCCAGTGATAGACCAAATAAAGCACCAAGCCCATCGCCAGGGCTCGCAGTACCCCGGAAATGAAGATGATCACCGCGTTGATGAGAAACTGTTCGCCATAAGCCGCGGTATCGAGGGTGATGCTCAGGTCGCCGTAGTACTCGCTGTAGGGGCCTCGGCCGACCAGCTGAGTTGTGTAGGCGCGCTCCTGCCCGAGGATCAGGTCGGTCAGCCAGCGCATCGGCATGTCCTGGAGGGGGCGAGACTTCTCGGCCAGCATGGTTTCATTGGGGTGGCCGATCGAGGCCATGCGCACCGACTTGTCCTGGAACAGGCCTTCCATCACTTGCATGCCCATTTCCCTGTCGAGGCTGTACACCGCCTGGGTGGAAGGGTCGCGGAACATGTCGAGGATACGTTGGGCGTCGTTGTTGACGGCTTGGCGTATCTTGTAGGTGTCATAGACGATTTGCGCGCAACTGAGGACCACGCCAACGGCCAGCGCTGAAAGGAGCACGACCCTGAGCAACTTGACCGACAAGCTGTTCCGCAATTCCAGCTTCAATGGGGTTTCCTTAATCCATGCGCATGGCGGCATTTTGCCATTAACATTGGCAATACACTATTAGCCGACCTTGGCTAGTGTATCGGTTGCTCGATCCTGCAACTTGAGTGCGCGCGATCAAAATTCCTGACGTTTGATGTTAGCGTGCTGTGCGCGCTGAGCAAGACCCCAGGTTCATCAGCCAGGCACAAAAAAGCCCGGCACTGGGCCGGGCTTCTCGTTCAAGGCTGATTGACTCAGGCCTTGAAGGTCTTGCCTTCGAACTGCTCGGCAACGAATGCCCAGTTGACCAGGTTCCAGAAAGCCTCGACGTACTTAGGACGCAGGTTGCGATAGTCGATGTAGTAGGCGTGTTCCCAGACGTCGCAGGTCAGCAGTGGGGTGTCACCGCTGGTCAGCGGGCAGCCAGCGCCGATGGTGCTGGCCAGGGCCAGGGAACCGTCAGCTTTCTTGACCAGCCAGCCCCAGCCGGAACCGAAGGTGCCGACCGAAGTCTTGGTGAACTCTTCCTTGAACTTGTCGAAGGAACCGAATGCGGCGTTGATGGCATCAGCCAGGGCGCCAGTCGGCTGGCCGCCGCCGTTTGGCGACAGGCAGTTCCAGTAGAAGGTGTGGTTCCAGACTTGAGCGGCGTTGTTGAAGATGCCGCCCGAAGAGGCCTTGACGATCTCTTCCAGGGACTTGCCTTCGAATTCGGTGCCTGGGACCAGGTTGTTCAGGTTCACGACATAGGTGTTGTGGTGCTTGTCGTGGTGATACTCCAGGGTTTCCTTGGAGATGTGCGGCTGCAGGGCATCGTGGGCGTACGGCAGCGGCGGCAATTCAAAAGCCATGGTGGATCTCCTGATTCAGGTCTGTTTGCGGTTTGCGCAAGGCCGATCACGGGCGGCCCGATATACGTCGGCGAGTTTTTACTCTTTGCGACGCAAGGGCTGGATCATAGCACCGGCCCCGGCGCATAACCACGCAACAAAGATAGGGAATAGAGGTTCCAGAGCGGTTGGCCGCCGCCGACCGGTGGTGCTCGTCTCGGGGTTTGTAGCGCCTGTGACCATCGCCAGCTCAGTTGAAGATCAACTGAGCCGCCACGGCAAACATCATCACCGCCACCATCAAATCGAGCATGCGCCACGTGGCCGGCCGTGCCAGCCATGGCGCAAGCCACGCCGCACCGATGGCCAGGCTCGAGAACCACACCATCGAGGCGCTGGCGGCACCTGCCACATAAGCCCCGGGCACTGGCTGCTGGGCACCAAGCGAGCCAATCAGCAGTACCGTGTCGAGGTAGACGTGGGGGTTGAGCAGGGTAACGGCCAGGGCACTGAGCAGAACCGCCTTGCGCGAGCGCATGCCCTGGCCCTCCTGGTGCTGCAGGCTTTGCTTGGCGCAGGCGCTGCGCAATGCCTTGGCCCCATACCACAGTAGAAACACCGCACCACCCCAGCGGGCGATGGCCAGCAGGGTAGGGTTGTGGGCCAGGACCGTGGCCAGGCCGAACACCCCGGCTGCCACCAGGATGGCATCGCAGACGATGCACAGAGCGGCCACGGGCAAGTGGTGCTCGCGGCGCAGGCTTTGAGCGAGCACGAAGGCGTTTTGTGCACCGATGGCCATGATCAGGCCGAAGGCCACCAGCATGCCGTTGAGATAGCTTTGCCACATGGCGCGTGCTCCAGTTATGAACTGCCATTGAAGATGCTGGCCATTGTGGCGAGCAGCGCTGTATAAGAAAAACAAATAAAGCTGATCTCTCATTAGGAAAATCGATGTTCGACTATAAGCTGCTTGCCGCCCTGGCGGCGGTGATCGAGCAAGGCGGTTTCGAGCGCGCCGCACAGGTATTAAGCTTGTCGCAATCGGCCATTTCGCAACGGATCAAACTGCTCGAGGCGCGGGTCGGCCAGCCGGTACTGGTGCGCGCCACCCCGCCTAGCCCGACTGAAGTGGGCCGGCAGTTGCTCAACCACGTTCAGCAGGTGCGCTTGCTTGAGCGCGACCTGCAGCGCCAGGTGCCAGCGTTGGACGAGCAGGGGTTGCCCGAGCGCTTACGCATCGCCCTCAACGCCGACAGCCTGGCGACGTGGTGGTCTGGGGCGATTGGCGCTTTCTGCGCCGAGCATCAGTTGCTCACTGACCTGGTGGTAGAAGACCAGGAGGTGGGCCTCAAGCGCATGCGTGCCGGCGAGGTGGCCGCCTGCCTGTGTGGCAGCGAGCGCCCAGTGGCGGGCGCTCGCAGCCTGCCGTTGGGTGCCATGCGTTACCGGGCGCTGGCTAGCCCTGCCTTCATGCAACGCTATTTCCCCCAAGGCTTTAAGGCGCAGCGGTTGGCTCGTACACCAGCGATCGTCTATGGGCCGGACGATTTCCTGCAGCATCGCTACCTGGCATCGCTGGGAATAGAGGACGGTTTTCTGCACCATCTGTGCCCCTCTTCGGAAGGCTTTCTGCGCATGGCCGAGGCTGGCTTGGGTTGGGGGTTGGTGCCTGAATTGCAGGCCCGTGAGCAGTTGTCCAATGGCCTGTTGGTAGAAATCTGCAGCGATACCCCCATCGATGTGCCGCTGTACTGGCATCATTGGCGCAACGGCGGGCAATTGCTCGCGCAACTGACCGAACACCTGCGGCAAACGGCACAGCATTGGCTGGTGCCCTTGTAGCGGCGGCTGACGTCTGTTGCATCTGAAATCAAGGCGGAGTCATACATGCAAATTCTGGTCACCGGGGCGAGCGGCTTCATCGGCGGGCGCTTTGCGCGCTTTGCCCTGGAGCAGGGCCTGGCTGTGCGGGTCAGCGGCCGGCGCGCCGAAGGCGTGGAGCACTTGGTCAAGCGCGGTGCGCAGTTCATACCTGGCGATCTGGCGGATCCTGAGCTTGCCCGGCGGCTGTGCCAGGGCGTCGAAGCGGTGGTGCATTGCGCGGGGGCGGTGGGCAACTGGGGGCGCTACCAGGACTTCTACCAGGGCAACGTGACAGTCACGGAAAACATCGTCGAAGGCTGCCTCAAGGAACATGTTCGACGGCTGGTGCACTTGTCATCGCCATCGATCTACTTCAATGGCAAGGCGCGCCAGGGTATCCGCGAGGACCAGGTACCGCGCCGGTTCCATGATCACTATGCGCAGACCAAGCACATCGCCGAGCAGAAAGTATTCGGTGCCCAGGAGTTCGGCCTGGAAGTGCTGGCGCTGCGTCCACGGTTCGTCACCGGCGCAGGTGATGCGAGCATTTTCCCGCGGTTGATGCAGATGCAGCGCAAGGGCCGGCTGGCAATCATCGGCAATGGCCTGAACAAAGTCGACTTTACCAGCGTGCACAACCTCAACGAGGCGTTGCTCAGTGCGCTATTCGCCCAAGACCGTGCCCTGGGCCAGGCGTACAACATCAGCAACGGGCAGCCGCTGCCTTTGTGGGACGTGGTCAACTATGTGATGCGCCAGATGCAGTTGCCGCAGGTGACGCGCTATCGCGCCTACGGGCTGGCCTATAGCCTGGCGGCTTTGAACGAGGCGGCTTGCCTGCTCTGGCCAGGGCGCCCGCAGCCGACGTTGACGCGCCTGGGCATGCAGGTGATGAGCCGCGATTTCACCCTGGATATCAGCCGCGCCCGGCAGTATCTGGATTATCAACCCAACGTCAGCCTGTGGACGGCGCTGGATGAATTCTGCGCCTGGTGGAAGCATCAACCCTTGGGGCAATGAACCGGATCGGTAGATGATGGTCATCAGAGCGCCGCTTGAGCGGTTTATACTCATGTCTCTTTGCTACTACCGCGGTTGAAGCCACCTATGCGTAACGATGCCCACGACGATTTCGATGACGTACCCACTTTGCGTGCCGGTACCCCCGATGACGACGAACTGCTGCCTGCGCATGTTTCGCGCAGCCGTCAGAAGGCAGCCCGGCCAGCCAGCAGCGGAGCGCTGTGGGCGTTGCTGATCGCAGCGTTCATCGCCCTCGCCGGGCTGGGCTGGTGGAGCTTTCAGCAAATCTCGCTGATGGAGCAGCAGTTGGTGGCCACCCAGGAGAGCTTTGCGCGTATCAGCGAAGAGGCCGCCGGGCGCTTGCAGGCAATCAGCGGCAAGGTCGCTGCCAGCGAATCTTCAAGTACCAGCGGTAGTGAGGCCTTGAAGCTGCAGATCCGTCAGTTGCAGGCCAGCCTGGCCGAGCAGGGCAAGCAGCAGCAAGGTGTGGCCGGGCAGGCAGGAGACCTGGGCAAGCGGCTGGAACAAGTTCTGGCCGATACTCGCGAGCAGCAAAAGGCGGTGACTGAGCTTCAGAACCAATTGCAAGCTCAACTGAAGGCGGTGAATGCCGAGTTGGCGGCGTTGAAGTCGGGGCAGGTGGACGGCGGCAAGCTTGATGGCCAGTTGAAGAGTCTGAGCGACGAAGTGGCGGCGCTTAAGAAACAGGGCAGCCAGAAAGCTGCAGTGGAAAGCCTGGAGCAAGATGTTCTGGTGCTCAAGACCCAGATGGAAAGCCGCTCAGCGTCTTCAAATGGGGCGACCGTGCAGGAGTTCGATGCATTCCGCGGGCAGACCACGCGCAACCTCAATACCCTGCAGAGTCAGATTCAAAACCTGCAGCAGCAGATCAACGCTCGGCGTTGAAGGTGATTGCAGCGGGCTTACCCTGGAATGGGCCGCCAAGCGGCCCATGTCCGGGTCACAGGCGTGGGTAATCGATGTACCCCACCGGGCCCTTTGCATAGAAAGTCTCAGGATGCGCCTCGTTCAACGGCGCATCCGCTGCCAGCCGCGCCGGCAGGTCCGGGTTGGCGATAAATGGCACACCGAACGCTACCGCATCGGCTTTGCCCCCCGCCAGGGCGGCATTGGCGCTGGCCTTGTCGAAGCGCTCGTTGACGATATACGGGCCACCGAAGGCTTCCTTGATCAGCGGGCCAATGCTGTCGTCGGCTTCCTTCTCCCGCGAGCAGATGAAAGCGATGCCGCGTTTGCCCAGTTCACGTGCCACATAGGTGAAGGTCTCGGCGCGGTTGGCATCACCCATGTCATGGGCGTCGGCGCGTGGCGACAGGTGCACGCCCACGCGGCCAGCCCCCCACACGCCGATGGCTGCGTCGGTGACTTCCAGCAACAACCTCGCGCGGTTTTCCAAGGAGCCACCGTAACGGTCGGTGCGCTGGTTGGTGCTGGTTTGCAGGAACTGGTCAAGCAGGTAGCCGTTGGCGCCATGGATTTCCACACCGTCGAAGCCGGCGGCCTTGGCATTCTCGGCCGCGCTGCGGTAGGCCTCGACGATATCGGCGATTTCTTCGGTTTCCAGGGCGCGCGGGGTGGGGTAGTCGCTAAGTGGGCGCACCAGGCTTACGTGGCCCTTGGCTGGGATCGCGCTGGGTGCTACTGGCAGTTCGCCGTTGAGGTAGCTGGGGTGAGAGATACGGCCGACGTGCCACAGTTGCAGGAATATCCGCCCCCCTGCGCCATGGACGGCCGAGGTGACATTGTTCCAACCACGGACCTGCTCATCGTTCCAGATGCCAGGCGTGTCTGGATAACCTACGCCCATGGGTGTGACCGAGGTCGCTTCGCTTAGAATCAGCCCAGCGCTGGCGCGTTGAACATAGTATTCGGCCATCAGGGCGTTGGGAACGCGGCCGTCATCGGCCCGGCATCGAGTCAATGGCGCCATGATGATGCGGTTGGGCAACTGCACATCGCCCAGTTGGATCGGATCGAAAAGCGTTGTCATAACGGTTACCTGCCTTGTCAAAGCGCTTGGCGCAGTTGTTCGAGAAATGCCTCGATGGTGGCTTCGTTGCGTTTGAAAAAGTGCCATTGACCGACCTTCTGGCTGGTGATCAGACCCGCCCGTTGCAAGGTGGCCAAGTGGGCTGACACGGTGGACTGCGAGAGCCCGCAGCGTTGGTCGATCTGCCCGGCGCAAACACCGTTTTCGGTGCTGTGGTACTGGTCGGGAAATTGAGCAGCCGGGTCTTTCAGCCAGCTTAGGATTTCTCGCCTGACCGGATGGGCCAGCGCTTTTATGATTTCGTCGAGATCAAGTGGCATGGGGTGAGGCTCGTGCTGTAGCGGTATATCGCGATACAACGAAACGTACATCGGTATTTAGCGATATACAAATACGAAGAGGTTCTGAGCTGAGTGCAAATCGCTATATCGCGTTATAACGATATGCGAGATCAGGGTGCTAAACTGCCGGCATGAATTACTTGGCACATCTGCACCTTGGCGGCTCTGCTCCGCAGCAAATGCTCGGCAGCCTGTATGGCGACTTCGTCAAAGGCTCGCTCGAAGGGCGTTTTCCGCCTGCGCTAGAGGCAGCGATCAGGCTGCACCGGCGCATTGACAGCTTCACCGACCAGCACCCATTGGTATTGGCTGCGCTGGCGCGTTTTCCTTCATCGCGACGGCGCTTTGCCGGCATCGTGCTGGATGTGTTCTTCGACCATTGCCTGGCCCGACACTGGGGGGATTACGCTGAACAGCCGCTGGCGCAGTTCACTGGAGCGTTTTATCGAGTGTTGCTGGCTGAGCCTGAGTTGCCAGGGCGGCTGGCGCGGATCGCGCCCTCCATGGCGGCAGATGATTGGCTGGATGCCTATGGCGACTTTGCCACGCTGGAGCAGGTGTTCAAGGGTATTTCCCGGCGCCTGTCGCGGCCTGAAGGGATGGCTGGGGTGATGCATGAGCTGGAACGCCTGTACGAGCCGCTGCTGGCGGATTTTCGTGCGTTCTACCCTCAGCTGCAGGCGTTCGCTGCGACCGGTCGGCAGCCCGGCAGTTGAGCTTGTGTTGTCTTCGCCGGCCTTTTCGCAGGTCAAGCGCCCACAAAGCCAGTGCGGAATCTGAGGGCACCACTGCATGAATCAGGCAGCACGTGCCTGACGCCGAGGCACCGCCGGCATGTGTTCGACGCCGAACAACGCCATGTGAATCGCCTGTTGCGCCTGAAACGCCAGCGCCGCCCGTTCCTTCTGGGCACTGTCGATCGGCGTCAACAGGTGAATGCACACTTGCCCCCGAGGCTGGGCGAATAAGCGCATCAGGTGCGAAACCAGGTCGTCGTCACCAATGAAGGGTGCTATCAGGTCTGCCTTGCCGTCGCGCAGGTATTGAATGGCCACTGGCTGCACCGCCACGCCCTGGTCGATGGCACCGGCCAGCAGCCGGCCGTGGAAAGTGCGCAGCTGGCACCCATCGGTGGTAGTGCCCTCTGGGAAAATCAGCAGTGGCCGGGCCTGGCGCAATTGTTCGCTGATCTGTTCGCGCAGGCGCTGACTGTCGCCGCCACCGCGGCGAATGAACAGCGTGCCGGCTTTTTCTGCCAGCCAGCCGGCTACCGGCCACTGGCGGACTTCGGCCTTGGACAGAAACGAAAGTGGTAGCAGCATGCCTAGCAGTGGAATGTCGGTCCAGGACACATGATTGCTGACCCAGAGCATCGGCCGTTTTGGCCGCTCACCGGTTACCCGCACCTGGAACGGCAAAGCGCTGACCAGACGCTTCATGAACCAGCAGGACAAACGCTGGCGCAGCCCGAGAGACACCTTGAGCCCTGACCGGTCCCCCAGCGCGACGACAGTGGCCATGAGCAGGCCGAGCAACAATACCAGCAGCAGGCGGGACAGGCGGAGCAGTACCCGCACCCCACCCATCAGACGGCTGCCTTGAAGTGTCTGGCGTAGCGCGGGCACAGCTCGTCGCGCTTGAGCAGAATGAAGACGTCCGCCACCTGGAAGTCCTGGTCCCAGCAAGGCTCCCCACAGATCTTGGCCCCCAGGCGCATGTAGGCTTTGAGCAACGGGGGCATTTCGGCAATGACGTTGCTCGGCAACGCCAGGCTGGGCAGAGGTTTTTTTGGCTCGGCGCGCAGGTGCTCGTTGCACAGATAACGCTCGCGCAGCCGTTGCATGACCGCATGGGCTTGGACACCCCCGTCTTGCATGGGGATGCTGGCGCAGCCCATCAGGTAGCTGTAGCGGCCTTCGTTGAGCACCTCGGCCAATTCGCCCCAGAGCACGGCTATGGTGCCGCCGTTGCGGTAGTCCGGGGCGACGCAGGTGCGACCCAGTTCGAGGATCGGGCCCTGCAATTGACGCAGACCGTGCAAGCTGAATTCTTCTTCACTGTAGAAGCGCCCCAGGCTGCTGGCCGCCTGGTGATCGAGCAAGCGGGTGGTGGCCACCAGCTGGCCGGTGCTCAGGTCGCGTACGCCGATGTGCCGGCAGTGTTCATCGTAGTCATCCATGTCCAGACCCTGGTCAGCGCCTTTGAGCCTGGCCTTGAACTCTGCGCTGAACACCCTGAAACGCAGGGCTTGAGCCTCCTGAAGGGCTGCAGGCCCGACCAGGCGTTCGGCTTGCAGACGGCGTTCGGTGCTGTTGCCACCACGGTGAGCGATCCGAGTCATTGCGAGTCTCCATAAGCCAGCCATGAAGGGTTGCGGCCGGTCGGCTTTGTTGTGCACAGTCAGCCTAGGTAGGCGCGGTGTCACCCCGGTGAAGCTTTGGTGATGCTTGCATGACAGCCCCGTCAGCCTCTTGAAGGAGCGCCCTATGGCCTGGTTGCAACGACTCAACGACCCTTACCGCCAGCCATTGGCCGGCACCCTTGGCGAGGCCTATGCCGCGCAACTCGAGCGCCTTGGCGCGGTTGCCCCGTTCGAACTGGCGGTGCTGGGTGGGCGTGCCATGGCCACCCCGGGCCTGGCCTTTCTGATCGGTTACCAGGCCGCGCTGAGGGTGCTTTGGCCCAGTGCGCCGGCCAGCCTTGGTGCGTTGTGCGCCACCGAACAGCGCAGCGTGCGCCCGGCGGACATGCATACCCGGCTGGTCGGGTTGCGCCTGGACGGCACCAAGGACTTTGTTACCGCGGGCCTTGATGCAGAGTGGCTGTTGGTGGCTGCGCGCAGCGAAGCGTTGGGCGACGCGCCGCAGCTGAAGTTAGCGGTGGTGTATCCGGGTGAGGCCGGGGTGACGTTGGAAGCATTGCCCACCCTGCCGCTGATGCCAGAGGTAGGGCATGGACGCCTGCACTTGCAGGGTGCGTCCTGCGAATTATTGGCAGGGGACGGTTGGGACGCCTACGTCAAACCGTTCCGCTCGTTGGAAGACCTGTACGTGCTGACGGCTTTGACGGCTTGGTTATATGGGGTTGGACATGAGTGCGACTGGCCCCGGGACTTGCGTCTGCGCCTCCTTGGACTGTTGGCTGGGTGCGCCGAGGGCAGCCGGCAATGCGCTGACAGCGTTGCTTGCCACCTCTTGCTGGGGGGCTTGTTCTCGCAGTTCCAGGCGCTGCGCGCAGCGGTCGATGAGGCGCTGCTGGCGGGGCCGCAGCAATGGGCTCAGCTGTGGCAGCGTGATCAAGGGGTGCTGGGACTGGCCACGGCGGCGCGGGAACAGCGCCTGGCCAAAGCCTGGTCGGGCGCAGGGCTGTCATGAAAAGCGGGATCCTGTAGTTCTCTCAGCTCCTGGGCCGCTGATGCGCTTTTCCGACCATGAAAGCCTCCTGAGAATACCGTCGGCTTATTCCGCCAAAAAAGCACCCCTCCGGTCGCTTTGTAATGGGCTTGGCTCAAGCGTATTGCCCGGACTACGTGAAACCATGGCTGCCCTTGAGCGGCCTGGAAGAAGACCGCCGGCAGCGGCGGGAAAGCGCCCAGGGGCCAGGCCTGCGCAGCCCGGCTGCCTGGCAGGGTGCACAAGCAGGCTGGCGCTTGCTGCCATGAAAGCAGGCGGTTAAGGTTGGCGGTCAAGTTCTACGAGACCTGTCATGTTCAACTTCAGTCGCCTTCTGCCTGCTCTGCTGCTGGCCCTGTGCTTGCCCGCCCATGCCAATTGGCACCTTGATGGCGAGTCATCGCGCCTGTCATTCGTCACCGGCAAAAATGGTGATACCGCCGAGGTGCATCGCTTTTTAGTGTTGCACGGCAGTGTCGACCGAAAGGGCGCGGCTGCGCTGCGCATCGAGATGGACTCGGTCAGCAGCGGGGTGCCGCTGCGTGACGAGCAGATGCGCGACCATCTTTTCGAAGTGCAGCGCTTTGCCGAGGCCAGCGTGAAGGCGCAGATCGACCTGCGGCCGATCAACGACCTGGCCGATGGCGCGCAAATCGAGTTGCGCCTGCCGTTGACCGTCACCCTGCATGGGCAGTCCCACAGCTACAACGCGCTGCTGCTGGCCACCCGCCTGGATGAGCGGCGCTTCCAGGTAGTGACCCTCGAACCGTTGGTGCTGCGCGCTTCTGACTTCGGCCTGTTGCCCGGGCTGGAGAGCCTGCGCAAGTTTGCCAAGTTGAAATCCATCAACCCATTGGTACCGGTCAACGCGGTACTGATTTTCAACGCCCGCTGACATGCCAGGGCCCGTATTCCCCTGGCGCGATGGCAATCAATTCGAACTGCTGATCGACGGCCCTGCGTTCTTTCCCAGGATGCTTCAGGCGATTGCCGGTGCGCAGGCACAGGTGGACCTGGAGTTGTATCTGGTCGAGGCCGGTGCCTGCGCCGAGGCTGTGGTCCAGGCGCTGGAACAGGCGGCAGTACGCGGCGTGCGGGTGCGCTGCCTGTTCGATGACTATGGCTCTTTGGCCTTCACTGCAGCGTTGCGCCAGCGCCTGCTGGATGCCGGCGTCTATCTGCGCTGGTACAACCGCCTGCGCTGGAAGCGTGGTTTGCGCAACCTCTACCGTGACCATCGCAAACTGTTGCTGGTCGATGAGCGTTGGGCCGTGGTGGGTGGCACCGGGGTTACCGACGAATTCTGGGTGCCCGGTGAGTCAAGCAGCGCCTGGCATGAGGTGATGGTGCAAATGCATGGCCCTGTGGTGAGCGACTGGCAACAGCTGTTCGACCGCCAGTGGCAAGCTAACGAACGTCGTACCGCCTGGCGCCCGGCCGAAGGCTTTGGCCTGCCTCGCCTGCCCAAGTTGCCGGCGCAAGGGCAGGGCATGGGCCGAGTGGCCTATGCCGACGCCCGCCAGCATCAGGACATCCTGCATTCGCTGGTGCGGGCAATCAACAGTGGCAAGCAGCGAGTGTGGCTGGCCACGCCGTATTTCTTGCCGACTTGGAGCGTGCGCCGGTCCCTGCGCCGGGCTGCAGGGAAAGGGGTCGACGTGCGCTTGCTGCTGACTGGCCCGCGCACCGACCACCCTTCGGTACGCTATGCCGGGCACCGCTATTACCCGCGCTTGCTGCGAGCGGGTGTGCGTATCTACGAATACCAGCCCTGTTTCCTGCATTTGAAAATGGTGCTGATCGACGACTGGGTCAGCATTGGCTCATGCAACTTCGATCACTGGAACCTGCGCTTTAACTTGGAGGCCAACATCGAGGCGCTCGATCCGCCTTTGACGGCCGCTGTACACGCCAGCTTCGAGCGTGACTTCGCCTTGAGCCAGGCTGTCGACCTGGACCACTGGCATGCCCGGCCGCTGTGGCGCCGGGTGAAACAGCGCATATGGGGTTGGCTGGACAGGCTGGTGGTCAACCTGCTCGACCGACGGGACTGAGAGCAGCTATCGTGCACTGACGGTTTCCAGGCAATCGAAGGAGTGGGTGTGATGACGGCGAAGAAGATTCTCATGCTGGTTGGCGACTATGTGGAAGATTACGAGGCGATGGTGCCTTTCCAGGCGCTGAGCATGGTCGGCCACACCGTTCACGCGGTGTGCCCGGAGAAGGTCGCTGGGCAGACGGTGCGCACAGCGATTCATGACTTCGAAGGCGAACAGACCTACAGCGAAAAGCCGGGGCATAATTTTGCACTGAACTACGACTTCGTGCGGGCTCGGGCCGAGGGTTACGACGCGCTGCTGATTCCTGGCGGCCGCGCCCCGGAGTATCTGCGCCTGGATGAGCGGGTTCTGGAGCTGGTGCGGGCCTTCGACCAGGCCGGCAAGCCGATTGCAGCGGTGTGCCATGGTGCGCAGTTGTTGGCAGCCGCAGGTGTGCTGCAAGGGCGCGAGTGCAGTGCGTATCCGGCGTGTGCGCCGGAAGTGCGGCTGGCCGGCGGCACCTTCATCGATATCGCGGTGGACCAGGCACATGTGGATGGCAACCTGGTCACTGCGCCAGCCTGGCCCGCCCACCCGGCCTGGCTGGCGGCGTTCCTCAAAGTGCTTGGCACCCATATCGCCTGATCGGGCCGCTCGGCAGGTTCACTCTACCTGCTCGACCCAATCGTTGAGGTTGTAGTAATTGGTGATCCGGGCAATCTTGCCGCAGTGAATGTAGAAGAATGCCCCCGCTGGCAGCACGTAAGTCTGGCCCGTGGCCGCCGGCAAGCCTTCGTCGTCGGCCAGGTATTGGCCGTGGACGGTGAACTCGGCTGCTGCGCGGCTGCCGTCGGCGTTCTGCATGACCACGATGTCGGCCAGGCGCTCGCGGTAGCAGCGGTTCATCTTGTCCATGAACGCGGCGAACTTCGCTTTGCCCATTTGCCGCTCGCCCTGGTTGATGTCGTGAATCACATCTTCGCTGAGCAGTGCCAAGAACGTTGGCATGTCACCGGCGTTGAAGGCGGCATAGTAAGCGTGGACCAGTTCGGTAGCGGTCATGGAACAGTTCCTGTCGTGTAGGGAAAAGGCGATGTGCTGGCTTGGATGATAGGGTTTCCCCTCAAGCCCGGCTTAGCCGAGCGCGTCATCCACATCGACAAAACGACCGCCAAGCATGCAAATACGCCTGTTGCACGGCGCCGCTATCGCGCCTTACATCGATGACCTCGCTCGCCTGCGCCTGACCGTGTTTCGCGAGTTTCCCTATCTTTATGACGGCACTGCCCAGGACGAGGCCGACTACCTGGCCAGCTACACCCGTTCCGGGCGCAGCCTTATGGTGCTGGCCCTGGACGAAGGCAAGGTGGTAGGTGTTTCGACCGGCCTGCCGCTGGTGGATGTAGCCCCTGAGTTCCAAGAGCCGTTTCTGGCGTTGGGGCGCGACCCGGCAAGCGTCTACTACTTCGGTGAGTCGTTGGTGCTGCCGGAGTACCGTGGCCGTGGCCTGGGAGTGCGCTTTTTCATTGAGCGCGAATCCTATGCCCATAAACTGGCCGAATTCGACTTTTGCGCGTTTTGCGCCGTGGAGCGTCCAGGAACGCACCCGCGCCGGCCGGCGGACTATAAGCCGCTGAACGGGTTCTGGCGCAATCGCGGCTTCCTCCATGACCCAGCGCTGCGGACCCACTACGCCTGGCGCGACCTGGACGAAACCCACAGTTCGGAAAAAATCATGTCCTTCTGGACCAAGGAGCTACCGGCTTGATCCGCCTCGCGGCGTGCCAGTACGCCATCGAACTGCATGAAACCTGGGATGCGTATGCCGAGCACCTGCAAGGGCTGTGCGCCGAGGTCGTGGAGGCCGGCGCCCAACTGCTGCTATTGCCTGAATATGCCGGGTTGGTGCTTAGCGGGCAGTTGCCGGTTGAGCAGCGGGGCGACCTGAAGGCCTCGATCGCCGGCATTCAGCCGCTGGTCGAGCCCTGGCTGGCTTTGTGCGAGGGCATTGCGCGGCGTTGGGGCATCTACCTACAACCAGGCAGCCTGCCGGTGCTCGACCTTGATGGGCAGTACCGTAACCGAGCCTGGCTGTTCGGCCCCAAGGGAGTGCTGGGCTATCAGGACAAACTCATCATGACCCGCTTTGAGCGAGAGCAGTGGGGCATTGCTGCCGGTGATGGGCTGCAGGTGTTCGACACCGCGCTTGGCCGTTTGGGCATCCTGATTTGCTATGACAATGAGTTCCCAATGTTGGCGCGCTACTTGGCTGAGGGCGGCGCTGACCTGATCCTGGCGCCGAGCTGCACCGATACCGAAGCGGGCTATCACAGAGTGCGCATAGGCGCGCAGGCTCGGGCGCTGGAAAACCAGATAGCGGTGTTACAAAGCCCGACCGTGGGCCTGGCACCGTGGTCGCCAGCACTGGATGAGAATATCGGCCGGGCTGGGCTGTTCGTTCCGCCAGATTACGGGATGCCGCAGGACGGGGTGATTGCGCTGAGTGAGGCGTTGAGCCCGGTGGGCAGCCAGTGGCTGATGTGTGAAGTGAGCCTTGAGCACGTGCGGCGGGTGCGGCAGCAAGGGCAGGTATTTACCCGCAGGGACTGGCCGGAGCAGTTCGAACGTCTGCTCTGAAACAGCAGCGGCCCCGGTTTGGGGCCGCCACCGTGATATCGGGCTTACTTCACTTCAACTGCCAGGCTCTGGGCAATCTTGCTCTGCCACAGGGCAGGGCCAGTGATGTGTACCGATTCGCCGTTGCTGTCGACGGCTACGGTCACCGGCATGTCCTTGACCTCGAACTCATAGATCGCTTCCATGCCCAGCTCGGCGAAGGCCAGAACCTTCGACTTGCGAATGGCCTGAGCCACCAGGTAAGCAGCGCCACCCACGGCCATCAGGTATACGGCCTTGTTGTCCTTGATCGCCTCGATTGCGGTCGGGCCACGCTCGGACTTGCCGATCATGCCCAGCAGGCCGGTCTGCTCGAGGATCTGGCGGGTGAACTTGTCCATGCGCGTGGCAGTGGTCGGGCCGGCAGGGCCCACCACTTCGTCACCCACTGGGTCGACCGGGCCGACGTAGTAGATGAAGCGGCCTTTGAGGTCGACTGGCAGTTCTTCACCGCGGTTGAGCATCTCGACCATGCGCTTGTGGGCAGCGTCGCGGCCAGTGAGCATCTTGCCGTTGAGCAGGATGGTCTCGCCTGGTTTCCAGCTGGCGACTTCTTCGGGGGTGATGTCGTCGAGGTTGACGCGACGGGCACTTGGGCCGGCTTCCCAGACGATTTCCGGGTAAGCGTCCAGCGACGGCGCTTCAAGCTCGGCCGGGCCGTTGCCGTCGAGCACGAAGTGGGCGTGACGAGTGGCGGCGCAGTTGGGGATCATGCACACCGGCAGCGAGGCGGCGTGAGTCGGATAGTCCATGATCTTGACGTCGAGCACGGTGGTCAGGCCACCGAGGCCCTGTGCGCCGATACCCAACTGGTTGACCTTGTCGAACAGCTCCAGACGGATCTCTTCAAGGCGGTTCTGCGGGCCACGGGCTTTGAGTTCGTGGATGTCGATGGACTCCATCAACACTTCCTTGGCCATGACCGCGGCCTTCTCGGCGGTACCGCCGATGCCGATGCCCAGCATGCCTGGCGGGCACCAGCCAGCGCCCATGGTCGGCACGGTCTTGAGCACCCAGTCGACGATCGAGTCGGACGGGTTGAGCATGGCCATCTTCGACTTGTTCTCCGAGCCGCCGCCTTTGGCGGCAACGTCCACTTCGACCTTGTCGCCTGGAACGATCGAGTAGTGGATGACGGCTGGAGTGTTGTCCTTGGTGTTCTTGCGCGCACCGGCCGGGTCGGCCAGGATCGAGGCGCGAAGCACGTTTTCAGGCAGATTGTAGGCGCGACGCACACCTTCGTTGATCATGTCGTCGACGCTCATGGTGGCGCCGTCCCAGCGCACATCCATGCCCACACGGATGAACACGGTGACGATACCGGTGTCCTGGCAGATCGGGCGGTGGCCAGTGGCGCACATGCGCGAGTTGATCAGGATCTGGGCGATCGAGTCCCGTGCGGCGGGGGATTCTTCACGCAGGTAGGCTTCGTGCATCGCCTGGATGAAATCGACGGGGTGGTAGTACGAGATGAATTGCAGGGCGTCGGCGACGCTCTGAATCAGGTCGTCTTGCTTGATCACGGTCATGCAGCGCGCTCCTCTTAAAGACGGGAACATTCAAAAAGACGTTCGACGGTGCCGACCAGCGTGTCGAAGCGCCTTGCAAGGCGCGCCGGCAGGCTGGCCGACGCAAAAGGGCGCGGCAGTATAGCGCGCCTCACTGCGCGAAACACCTGCGTGTGGTCTGGACCTTGGTCGGCTACTAGCGGGCATCGTTTTTGCTGCCACCTTGCGCTTGGCTTACAGTGACCCGGTGACCGTTGGAGAATGACTTACCATGCCTGAACTTAGCGTGGGCGCAAAGAGCTGGGCGGTGCCCACTGGCAGCAACCTGCTCGATGCCCTCAACGACGCGGGGCTGAACGTGCCCTACAGCTGCCGAGCCGGCAGTTGCCATGCGTGCCTGGTGCAGTGCCTGGCCGGGCAACCGCAGGATGCGTCGCCCCAGGCCCTGGCAGCGGACAAACATGCCCAGGGTTGGCGCCTGGCATGCCAGTGCCGGGTTGTCGAGAACTTGCACGTTGCGCTGTTCGACCCCCAGCAGGACGGGGTGCCAGCGCGGGTGTGCGGGCTGGACTGGTTCGGCGATGTGCTGCGTGTGCGCCTGATCCCTGAACGGGGGTTGCGGTATCAGGCTGGGCAGCATGTGGTGGTGTGGAACGGCCCTGTTGCAAGGCCTTACTCGTTGGCCAGCCTGCCGGGTGAGGACGGTTATCTGGAGTTTCATATCGACTGTCAGCGGCCAGGTGCCTTCTGCGACAAAGCCCGTGGGCTGCAACTAGGCGATAGCTTGCGCCTTGGCGAGGTTCGCGGTGGAGCACTGCACTATGACCCGGACTGGCAGGCGCGGCCGCTCTGGCTATTGGCAGCGGGCACTGGGCTGGCGCCGCTGTGGGGCATCTTGCGCGAGGCATTGCGCCAGGGGCATCAAGGTGAGATTCGGCTGCTGCACATAGCCCGCGATGGTGCCGCGCATTATCTGGCGCAGCCGCTGTTGCAATTGGAAGGTGTGAAGGTCGAGCTGGTGCTGGCACAGCAGATGGATGAGGCGTTGGCACGCCTGAGCCTGTCGTCGCGGCAAACTATAGCGCTGGTGTGTGGAGGGGCGGGGAGTGTCGAGCGGTTCGCCCGGCGGCTGTTCATTGCCGGGGTGCCGCGCGGGCAGGTGTTTGCCGATGTGTTCGTTGAGCATGCCTGAGGCAGTTGTGTGGCGAGTGCCGGCCTCATCGCGACCTGCGGTCGCTCCTACGGGGGAACGCAATTTTCCGTAGGAGCGAGCGAAGGTCGCGATAAGGCCGCAAAGGCTATCAGCCGACCAGCGGATCACCCACGTGCAGGATCTTCATGCCGTTGGTGCCGCCGATGGTGTGGTAGCTGTCACCTTTGGTCAGGATCACCCAGTCACCTTGTGCCACCAGGCCGCGCTTGAGCAGCTCGTCCACGGCCGCCTGGCTGACTTTGTCGGCCGGCAGCGATGCCGGGTCGAAGGCGATCGGGTAGACACCACGGAACATGTTGGCCCGAGCCTGAGTGGCGCGGTGCGGCGACAGCGCAAAGATCGGCACGTGCGAACGCAGGCGCGACATGATCAGTGGGGTGTAGCCGCTTTCGGTCAGCGCGATGATCGCCTTTACACCCGGGAAGTGGTTGGCGGTGTACATGGCCGCCAGGGCGATGCTTTCGTCACAGCGCTCAAAGGTGGTGTGCAGGCGGTGGCTGGACTTCTGGCTAGTCGGATGCTTCTCGGCACCCAGGCAGATACGGGCCATGGCCTGTACGGCTTCGATCGGGTAGGCACCGGCGGCGCTCTCGGCCGACAGCATCACCGCATCGGTGTTGTCCAGCACGGCGTTGGCCACGTCCGATACTTCGGCACGAGTCGGCATCGGGTTTTGGATCATCGACTCCATCATCTGGGTCGCAACGATCACCGCCTTGTTGTTGCGGCGAGCGTGCTGGATGATCTTCTTCTGGATGGCGATCAGCTCGGCGTCGCCGATTTCCACACCCAGGTCGCCACGGGCAACCATGACGGCGTCAGAGGCTGCGATCAGCTTGTCCAGGGTTTCATCGTCGGCAACGGCTTCGGCGCGTTCGATCTTGGCGACCAGCCAGGCGCTGCCACCGGATTCGTCACGCAGCTTACGGGCGTACTCCATGTCGCTGGCGTCACGTGGGAAGGAAACCGCCAGGTAGTCCAGGTCCATTTCCGCGGCGAGCTTGATGTCGGCCTTGTCTTTTTCGGTCAGAGCCGGTGCGGTCAGGCCGCCACCTTTGCGGTTGATGCCTTTGTGGTCCGACAGCGGGCCGCCGATGATCACCACGCAGTGCAGGGCGTCCGCGGTGGCGGTTTCGACGCGCATGACCACACGCCCGTCGTCGAGCAGCAGTTCGTCACCAACGCCGCAGTCTTTGACCAGGTCGGGATAGTCGATACCGACGATGTCCTGGTTGCCTTCGGTCAGCGGGTGGGCGGTGGAGAAGGTGAATTTGTCACCGATCTTCAATTCGATGCGCTTGTTGGCGAATTTAGCGATGCGGATCTTCGGACCTTGCAGGTCACCCAGCAGCGCGACATGGCGGCCGTTCTTGGCGGCGATGTCACGGATCAGGCGCGCACGCGCCTTGTGCTCGTCCGGCGTGCCATGGGAGAAGTTCAGGCGTGCCACGTCCAGGCCGGCGAGGATCAGCTGTTCGATCACTTCCGGCGAGTTGCTGGCGGGGCCAAGGGTGGCGACGATTTTGGTACGGCGGATGCTCATGCACAGACTCCTATAGTGAAGCGCAGCGAAAGGCTACTCCTCAATTACGCTGTAGTCATTGTTCCGTTGCACTACCTGCCAGCGATGCAGGGTGGCATTTGAACGGCAGGCGTATGCTTGCAAAAGGCTGTGAAGATTTGCCGGCCATGGTCGATAAACTGGCATCAAAGGAGATACCCCATGCGCGCCCTGATCTTGATTGCCCTGGCTGCCAGCACCGTCGGCTGCACCCGCTGGTCCATGGACCACCATCTGAACAATGCCTACCGCGCCTATGACCGCGGCGATTGTCAGCGAGTCATGCTGGAACTGTCGCAGGTCGACCGCACCAGCCGTGCGCGGCCGTTCATCCACCCGGAAGCCACGCTGTTGCGGGGCCAGTGCCTTGAGCGCGACAAGCTTTACCTGGACGCGGCGCAAACCTATGAGTATCTGATTCAGCAATACCCAGGCAACGAATATGCGTTTCGGGCCAAGGCGCGCCTGCAAACCCTGGAAAAGCTCGGGCACTATCGTGGGCCAGAGGCTGCGGTGAGTCATCCCGTCGGCACCCCCACTTGGCGTTAATACCAAGGTGTGGTTTATTTCACAGGCTAGGCTTGGCGCACTGCGCTAATCTGTAACTCAGTTGTTACAACAACCGCCAGTACCTTGCATCCCTGGCACCTTTACGGGACTGCACTCGCGAACATGTTCAACAAGCGCCATATCGAACGCCATCAGTTGACCGGTGTGCTGACGGTCTACAACCGCCACACCGATCAACCCATCGGCCAGCTGGGCAATGCCTCGGAAGACGGCATCATGCTGATCAGCTCGCTGCCGGTTCTGGTCGGCCCGGATTTCGAACTGCAGTTGCGCCTGCCACTGCCCAACGGTGGGTTTCAGTTCATCAACTTGACTGCCAGTTGCCTGTGGTGCCGTGAAGACCAGACGCCAGGCCACTACGATTCGGGTTTCATGCTGCTGCAGGCGCCGCGCGAATACGAAGAATTCGTCCACTCACTGCGCGAGTATTTCAGTTTCCACCCTGCCAACGCTTCCGCCTGAGCCTGGCTCCGTTAAAATCGGGTCGACCGCGAAACAGGACGACCCCGTGACAACCAGCATTTTCTGGCACGACTACGAAACCACTGGCATCAACCCGCGCTGCGATCGCCCGTTGCAGGTGGCCGGCGTGCGTACCGATCTTGAGCTCAACGAGATCGACCAACCGATCAACCTCTACTGCCGCCCTTCGGACGATATCCTCCCGCACCCGGCCGCTTGCCTGGTCACTGGCATCACCCCCGAGCAACTTGCCAACCAGGGCTTGTGCGAAGCCGAGTTCATGACTCGGGTTCACCAGCAACTGATGCGTCCCGGCACCTGCAGTGCGGGTTACAACACACTTCGCTTCGACGACGAAGTGACCCGCTACAGTCTTTACCGCAATTTCTTCGACCCCTATGCCCGCGAATGGCAGGGCGGCAACAGCCGCTGGGACCTGATCGACGTGGTGCGCACCGCATATGCCCTGCGCCCGGAGGGGATTGTCTGGCCGCAACAGGATGGGCGTACCAGCCTGCGTCTGGAGTTGTTGAGCCAGGCAAACGGTATCGACCACGGCCATGCCCATGAGGCGCTTTCCGACGTACGGGCGACGATTGCTCTAGCGCGCTTGATAAGGCAGAAACAACCCAAGTTATATGAGTGGCTGTTCCAGTTGCGCAGTAAGAAAAAAGTCATGGACCAGGTCCAACTATTGCAGCCGCTGGTACACATATCCGGGCGCTTTTCCGCAGCGCGACACTATCTGGGTGTGGTTCTGCCATTGGCATGGCACCCGCGTAATCGCAATGCACTGATTGTGTGCGACCTGCATCAGGAAACCCTACCGTTACTAAGGGAAAGTGCCGAAGTCCTACGCGAACGTTTGTACACCCGGCATGATCAATTGCTTGAAGGGCAATTACCGGTTCCGCTCAAGTTGGTGCAGATCAACCGCTGCCCGGTTGTCGCTCCGCTGTCGGTATTGCGCCCAACTGATCAGCAACGACTGGGCATCGATTTGGCCTTGCTGCAATCGCGTGCCGATCAGTTGATTAATCAACGCGCACACTGGGAAGGTAAGCTTGAGCCTATCTACGGCAGTGAACATTTTGCTGCGGTAGAAGATCCTGAGCAGCAGTTGTATGAGGGTTTCATCGGTGACCGCGACCGCCGTCTGTGCGAGCAAGTTCGCACCTTGGACCCTGCTCAATTAGGCCACGGGCATTGGATGTTCGATGATCAACGCCTGCCGGAGTTATTGTTCCGTTACCGTGCCAGAAACTTCCCTGAAACCTTGAACAGCGAAGAACGCCAGCGTTGGTATGGCTTCTGCCAGCAGCGCCTTAGCAACCCGCAGTGGGGCGCACCCAACACATTGGGCGATTTCGAAAAGGCCAGGCTGGCCGCTTGGGCCACCGCCGACGAGGCCGGCCGGCGGGTACTCGGCGCTTGGCAGGTGCACGCCGAACTTCTGCGGGAGCGGTTTGCTATCAATGCCTGAGTGCAAAACAAAAACGCCGGCAACATGCCGGCGTTCTTGTTTGTATAAGCAGTGGATGCTGTGGATTATCAGTCCAGCAGGCTAGCCCAGCTTTCAACCACGTCGCCACCCCATTTGGCTTTCCATTCTTTCAGGGTTTTGTGGTTGCCGCCTTTGGTTTCGATCACTTCACCATTGTGCGGGTTTTTGTATTGCTTGACTTTACGTGCACGCTTGGTGGCAGTAGGTTTAGCCGAGCCGCGTGGGCCTTTGCTCAGTTTGGCATCTGGGTCGAGCAGGGCAATGACGTCGCGCAGCGACTTGGAGTATTCACCCATCAGGTTGCGCAGTTTGCCTTCGAACTCCAGTTCTTTTTTCAGCTTGTCATCCTGAGACAGGTTGGCCAGGCGGGCCTGAAGTTCCTTGATGGCTTCTTCGGTAGCGCGGTACTCGTTGATCAGGGACATGGAGTGTTCCTTAATGCGTGTTCAGAAATGAGTGAGGCAATAATAGACAGCCCATAGTCTCAAGTAAACATAATATTCAACGCGCAGCAGCAATTAACGATGTGACAAAATATCTCAGGATTAAAAAAAATTTACATAGGTTGAGCAGTAACTCAACGCGGTTCGCAGTGTGAGCTCAAGCGAGGGCTTGCGGCATCTGTGCTCGGCTGTGCCGAAGGCCTGCGCAATGATTACTGCGTTTTTCCGGGCGTGCCGTTAGAATGAGCGCCTTTGCGAAGTTCTGGAGTCTTGATTCATGCGCACCTATCGTCTGGTGATCGCTTGCCCCGACCGTGTCGGCATCGTGGCGAAAGTCAGTAATTTCCTGGCCCTTTACAATGGCTGGATCAACGAAGCCAGCCATCACTCCGATGAGCAGAGCGGCTGGTTCTTCATGCGTCATGAAATTCGCGCCGAATCGCTGCCATTCGGTATCGAAGCTTTCCGCGAAGCTTTCACGCCAATTGCCGAAGAGTTCTCCATGACCTGGCGTATCACTGACTCGGCGCAAAAAAAGCGCGTCGTGCTGATGGCCAGCCGCGAATCGCACTGCCTGGCTGATCTGCTGCACCGCTGGCACACCGATGAGCTCGATTGCGATATCCCATGCGTGATCTCCAACCACAACGACCTGCGCAGCATGGTCGAGTGGCATGGAATCCCGTTCTTCCATGTGCCGGTCGACCCCAAGGACAAAGCCCCGGCTTTCGCCGAAGTGTCTCGCCTGGTGCAGGAGCACGCCGCTGACGTCGTGGTGCTGGCGCGCTACATGCAGATTCTGCCACCGCAGCTGTGCCAGGATTATGCCGAGAAGGTCATCAATATCCACCACAGTTTCTTGCCATCGTTCGTAGGTGCCAAACCCTACCATCAAGCGGCCCTGCGTGGTGTCAAGCTGATCGGCGCAACCTGCCACTACGTGACCGAAGAGCTGGATGCCGGCCCCATCATCGAGCAGGATGTGGTGCGGGTTAGCCATGCCGATAGCATCGAAGACATGGTCCGCTTCGGCCGCGACGTCGAGAAGATGGTGCTGGCCCGCGGCCTGCGTTATCACTTGGAAGACCGGGTGCTGGTCCACGGCAACAAGACTGTGGTATTCGACTGATTGGTATTGGGGGCCGCGCTGCGGCCCCTGTCAATTGGGAGCGATAAAGCAGTGGCAAGATCGCGTAATTCACCCACCGCTTCACCACCGCCTACTTTGGGCGAAGGCTGCCTGGCCCGTTATGACCCCCAGGCGCTGAGCGAAGAGGACGGCACCGAGTTCCCAGGTGCCGAGCAACTATGGCGCCAGCTCAACCCGCCTGACGCCTCCAGCGCTCCAGCAGAGGGCGTGCCACCAAGCAGACGAATACCGGCCCGCCCGCCAGCAGATAAAAGTAATACGTGATCGCTCGCCAGATCAGGATTGCCGCTGCCGCTGTCGAACTGCCAACCAGGGGTGCCAGCAGGCTGGCCGAGGTCAGCTCGGCGGCACCGGCCCCCCCTGGTAACAAGCTGAATTGCCCGGCACTGAGCGAGAGCATCTGGACGAGAAAGCTGGGTATCCATGACAGTTCAGCCCCCAGCCCCTGAAGCACCAGGTACAGCACGCTGTAGCGCAGGCTCCAGTGAACGCAGGTGAGGGCGAATACCAGCGCCAGGGTGCGCTTTGGCAATTGCCAGGTCTGCGCCAGCGCGGCTATGAAATGCAGCAGTTTACGAGCCCAGCGGCGCCTGCGTCTGCCTGCCACGCCCAGGCGCTTGAGCAGGCGCCCGTTCAGGCGCATCAGCGCGCGGCGATAGCGCAACAGCGCCACGATGATGGCCAGGGCGACGCATAGCAGTAGAGCGCTGCCCAACAACATGCTTTGCTGGCTTCGACCAAGGCGATTAAACAAGGCATAGCCAGCAATTGCCAGCATCGCGCAGAAGAAGAACAACAGGTCATTGAGTTGGTCGGCGGCGAACACTGCGCCGCTTCGGGCCGGGCCTATGCGGTTGCGGGCCAGCAGAGCCATGAGCGTGACCGGGCCGCCGCTGCCACCTGGGGTGGTGCAGATGGCGAACTCGGTTGCCATGATCACACCGAGGCTGCGGGCGTGGCTTAGCTGCTTGCGTTGCTGGCCGAGCAACAGCCGTAGGCGCATGGCATTGATGACCCAACACAGCAGAATCATCCCCAGCAGCGTCAGCAGCAAGCTCGGGTCGAAAGCCATCAGCCTGGGCCACAGCTCGCTGCCACCCAACAGCATCGGCACCAGCATGGCGCCGGCCAGTGCCAGTGCCAGCCAGCCGAAGCGGTTCATGCGACCACCTGGCGCTCCAGCCAGGTCGACTTGGTCAGCGGTTCACGCCCTTGCAGCAGTAGCTTGTCCAGGGTTCGCAACCAGTAGTCGCGGGATGAGCGGTGGCGCATGTCCACCGGGTGCAGCCCCAGACGCAAGGTGTCGGCACTGCGCCAGCGGCGGCATTGCCAATCGCTGACGATTTTCGAAAGCCCTCTGCGCCAGGCACTGCGCGCGCTCCATACCAGCCCCGGCGCCTCGTAGGCGGTAAAGTCTGGCAAGCGATACAGGTGCTGGGGGGTGCTGGTGTAGCGCAGCGGCAACTGGGTAAGTGCCTGGCGGGTACCTTGGCTCATCAGCCAGGCGGGGGCGACGAAGCCGGCAACCGGCCAGCCCTGGGCGTTGAACACCTCCAGGCCCTGCTCGAGGCGCTGTAACGCTTGCGCTTCATCCAAGCCATAGAACTCACCTTCGTGGGTATACACGCGGCGCATGAAGTATTCGCCAAGGCTGCGGGGGGCGGGGCCTTCGTCGGCATGATAAAGGCCGTGCAGCGCCAGTTCGTCGCCCCGTGCCAGGCGCCGCTCGAGCAGGCGACAGAACGCGGGGGAGTGGGTAAGGAGGTTGCGGTGATGAAAATCTGGAACGACCAGCCAAGTCATTGGGACATTGCCCATCTCGTCCACGGCCTGCACGAAGGGCTGGTAGTCGGGCCAGGTTTCTGGCGCTACATCGTGCAGCACCAACATCACGCTGGTGGAGTTGCTGCCGGCCTCAACCATGGGCGCGCACCTGCGGCTGGTGGCCAAGCACGGCTTGGTATTGTTCCAGCAGGCCATCAACCACGTGGTCCCACGAATAATGCTGCTCCACATGCTGGCGCGCCTGGGCGCCGAGCTTGCGCACGCCCGCTTCGAACACTTCGCGCACTGCCTGGGCCATGGCCTGGGCATCGTTAGCCCGGCACAGTTGCCCGCACTGATCATTGACGATTTCGCCGAAGGCTCCGGCGCGTACCGCGACCACCGGGGTGGCGCTGGCCATGGCCTCGAGTATCACCAGGCCAAAGGTTTCCTGGTCGCCGGCATGCACCAGCAGGTCGGCGCTGGCCATCAGCCGGGCTACCTCTTCTGGGGGGCGGAACTGGTCCATGACACTGACGTTGTCGGGCACATTGGCCGGCATGTTCGAGCCCACCAGCAGCAGGTGGTACGGGTGCCCCAAGTGCTGCATGCATTGCAGCAGGACGGGCAGGTTCTTTTCACGGGAGCCGCGCCCGGCGTAGATCAGCAGGCGGCTGGTATCGGCGATGCCCAGCTCGGCACGCAGTTGCGGGTCGCGACGGGTAGGGTGGAAGGTGTTCAAGTCTACGCCCAGGCGCTGAACGTGCACATCACGCACCCCCAGCCTGCGCAGCTTTTCGGCCATCACCAGGCTCGGCGCCAGTACCCGGTCGAAGTTGCCGTAGAGTTTGCTGACATAAGCTTCGGCATTGGGTGTGAACCAATTACCCATGCGGTTGCTTACCAGCAGGGGTAAGTCTGAGTGGTAGAAACCGATCACCGGGACGTCCAGCTTGCGCCGGGCCTCAAGCGCCGCCCAGGCGGTCAGGTAGGGGTCGCCCACTTCGATCAGGTCTGGCTGCAGCTGGCGCAGCACATTGCACCAGGGTGCCAGGCGCACGGGAAACCGGTAGCCCTTGCCGAAAGGCAGGGGTGGCGCGGGGACCTGGTAAACGCCATCGGCATGAGTAGCACTGGCGCCGGGTATCAGAAGGCTGTGCTCCACGCCGGCAAGGGCGCCGAGACGGTGGTGTTTGGCATCGAGGTATGTCCGCACGCCGCCGCTGGCGGGAGCGTAGAACATGGTGATGTCGGCGATGTGCACGATCAGCATCCCTCCGGGATCGTATTCAGGTCTGTCATCTGCCATTAAGGCCGGTGATGACGCGCCTAAAGATTGACCTGACTGAAGGATAGTTTGTTCGATCGGAGTAGGGCACCGGCTTTGCCGGTGTTGGCGGGTAATCCCGCACCTAGGTGGGCCGCGCATGCTTTGGGGTGAGCACAAACCAAGGCAGCGGCGCGAGCCGCGAAGCGTGCGACGCGAGAGGGTAGTGACAGTGCCCGCAAAGCAGGCACTGTGGGACACGGTCAGATGCGGAAGCTGCCGACCAGATGCTTGAGGCGAGTGGCTTGTTGTTCCAGATCAGAGCAGGCGCGCAGGGTGGCCTGCAAGTTCTCGACGCCTTCCTGATTGAGCAGGTTGATCTCATTGATATCCATGTTGATCGACTCGACCACCGCCGTCTGTTCCTCGGTGGCGGTGGCTACCGACTGGTTCATGCCGTCGATCTCACCGATACGCACCGTCACGCTGTCCAGGCGTTCACCAGCCTGGTTGGCGATCTGCATGCTGTCCTGGCTGTGGCGCTGGCTTTGGCCCATGGTTTCGACCGATTCGCGGGCACCAACCTGCAGCTCTTCGATCATGCTCTGCACCTGCTGCGCCGACTCCTGGGTGCGGTGGGCCAGGTTGCGCACCTCGTCGGCGACCACGGCGAACCCGCGTCCGGCCTCACCGGCGCGTGCAGCTTCGATGGCCGCGTTGAGCGCTAGCAGGTTGGTCTGCTGGGAAATGCTGGTGATCACCTCGAGAATCTGGCCGATGTTCACGGTCTTGCTATTGAGTGTTTCGATGTGCGCACTGGAGGTGACGATCAGGTCGGACAGCCGGTTCATCGCCGCGATGTTACGCTCCACCACCTGCTGACCTTCCTCAGCCAACAACCGTGCAGAGCTTGCATGCTGCGAGGCCTGAGCTGCATTGCCAGCGATTTCCTGAGCAGCCGCGCCCAGCTCATTGATGGCTGCGGCGACACTGTTGGTGCGGTTGGACTGTTCGTCGGAATTGGCCATCGACGAGTTGGATGCGCTGATCACCCGCAGGGCGACTTCGTTGACGTGCTCGGTAGCAGAGGACACTTCGCGGATCGAGCCGTGAATACGTTCGACGAAGCGGTTGAAAGCCTTGCCCAAGATGCCGAATTCATCATGGTTGTGGATGGTCAGGCGCTTGGTCAGGTCACCTTCGCCTTCGGCGATGTCTTCCATGGCGCGGGTCATGGTATGCAGCGGCTGCATCAGAACGCGGATCAGCAGGCCGAGCAGGCCAATGATGATCACCACGGCCACCACGGTTGCGATCACTGCCGAGGTGCGGAAGGTGCTGAGCATGGCAAAGGCTTTGTCCTTGTCCAGCGACAGGCCGATATACCAGTTGGCGGCAGGCAAGCCTTTGATCGGGGTGAAGGTCAACAGGCGTGCCTGGCCGTCGCTGACCACTTCTGTCAGTGCACCCGACAGTTGCGGTGTGTGCTGCGGGAACAGGTCCGACAGCGATTTCATCACCAGATCCTTATCGGGGTGAACCAGGATCTTGCCCTGGTCGTTGACCAGGAAGGCATAGCCCATGCCGCCGAAGTTGAGCGAGTTGATGATCTGCACCAGGCCATCGAGCGCCAGGTCCCCACCTACCACGCCGACGTTGCCAGCGACCTTGCTCAGAATGCCGATGACCATCTTGTTGGTAGTCAGGTCGATATAGGGCTCGGTCAGAATCGCCCCTTGGGCGTTCATGCCGTCCTTGTACCAGGGCCGGGTGCGCGGGTCGTAGCCATCAGGCATCTTGGCATCGGGGCGTACGCTGAAACCACCATCGACCTTGCCCAGGTAGACCGTGAGAAAACTTGAGGTCAACGCATTCTGACCCATCAGTGTTTCGGCATTGGCCGGCTGTTGAGCAATGTTCTGCGCCAGGTTTTCAACCAGCTTGATCCGGCCATCGAACAGGTTGCGGATGTTGGTTGAAGTGGACTCGCCCATTTCAGCCAGGTAGTTCTCGAGGTCTGCGCGGATTGCATTACGCTGAAGATAGTCGTTGTACAAAGTGAACAGGCTGAAGGCAAGTATCACGATCAAAGAGGCAGCCCACAGAATCTTGTGGCTGAAACGCAGGTTTTTGTTCATGGCGTAATCGGTTCCGCTAAGGTCTTTTATCGAGCGGTCGCGCGCTAGGCGCTGACGGTGCAACACCCCGAAAATTCCTTTTTCGAAAGCTCCGGTCCTATCTAGGCGAATATCAACTGAAGGTATCGGCTGAACTAAGCTAAAGCTTGAGCGAGGATTCAAAGAGATGTCGGAAATTTCTTCCATAGTTGTAGGCTCTGATCCGGGCGGTCAACCGGTTCAGCAACCCATGCGCCTTGCCAATCGTCACGGCCTGATCGCTGGCGCCACCGGGACTGGCAAGACGGTGACCCTGCAGCACCTGGCGGAAGTGTTCAGCGACGCGGGTGTAGCGGTGTTTGCGGCAGATATCAAAGGCGACCTGTGCGGTTTGGGGGTGGCAGGCACGCCCCACGGCAAAGTGGCCGAGCGAATTGCGGGCATGCCGTGGCTGGGCTACACGGCAAAAGCCTATCCAGTGTCGCTGTGGGATGTTGCCGGGCAGTCCGGCCACCCGTTGCGCACCACCCTCAGCGAGATGGGGCCATTGTTGCTGGGTAACCTGCTGGAGCTGACCGATAGCCAGCAGGCTGCGCTGTATGCTGCTTTCAAATTCGCAGACCGTGAAGGCTTGCTGCTGCTGGACTTGAAAGACCTTAAAGCCCTGTTGGCGCACCTCAAAGACGATCCGCAATTGCTCGGCGAAGACAGCGCGTTGATGACCACCGGCTCTACGCAGGCACTGCTGCGGCGGTTGGCCACCTTGGAGCAGCAAGGCGCTGAAGCATTGTTTGGCGAGCCGGCGCTGCAATTGGAAGACTTAATTCGGCCTGACACCGACGGCCGTGGACGCATCCATCTACTCGATGCTAGCCGATTGGTGCATGAGGCACCGAAAGTTTATGCCACCTTCCTCTTGTGGCTGCTGGCCGAGCTTTTCGAACAGCTGCCGGAGCGCGGTGATGCCGAAAAGCCGGTGCTGGCGCTGTTTTTCGATGAGGCGCACCTGTTGTTCAACGGCACGCCAAAAGCGTTGCAGGACCGCCTTGAGCAGGTGGTACGGCTAATTCGCTCGAAGGGCGTGGGGGTGTATTTCGTCACTCAGTCGCCCAGTGACCTGCCCGATAGCGTATTGGCGCAATTGGGCTTGCGCATCCAGCACGGCTTGCGCGCTTTTACCGCCAAAGAGCAGAAATCGCTCAGGGCTGTGGCTGATGGCTTTCGTCCTAACCCTGCATTCGACAGCCTGGCAGTGCTGACAGAGCTGGGGATTGGCGAGGCATTGGTCGGCACGCTGGAAGACAAAGGTACGCCGGCCGTGGTTCAGCGGGTGCTGATCGCGCCACCGCAATCGAGGATAGGGCCGTTGACGGCAGCCGAGCGCAGCGCGCTGATTGCGGCTTCACCCCTGCTTGGGCGGTATGACAAGGTCATTGATCGGGAGTCGGCCTACGAAATGCTCACCCAGCGTAAAGGTGAGCCGGTGGAGCCTGTGCCTGTGCCTAAGGCCGATGAAGAGAGCTTTGCCGACAAGGCGGGCGAGTTTCTGCAGAGTGCGGCGGGGCAGGCGATCAAGTCGGCGGTGCGCCAGGCGGCCAATCAACTGGGCCGGCAGTTGGTGCGCGGGCTTATGGGCTCGTTGCTGGGCAGCAAGAAACGTTAGGTTGCCCGGTGCAGGCACTGTGCAAGCAACGGTCTTTTCTAACCGCGCCTGCCTATTGGCGGGTAAAGCGGTGCCATGCACCGCTTTACATGCTTTACGGCTAAGGCCGCTCCCGCAGTGCCTTTTTTAGGCCAGCGCCTTCGATGCCAGCCAGAACAGACCAGCGGCCAGGCCCATCGAAGCAGGTAGGGTCAGGACCCAGGCCAGCAGGATGGTCTTCACCGTGCCGCCTTGCAGGCCGCTCTTGTTGGCGACCATGGTGCCAGCGACGCCGGACGACAGCACATGGGTGGTCGACACTGGCAGGGCGAACACGTTGGCCATGCCGATGGCGCACGCTGCGGTGATCTGCGCCGACATGCCCTGGGCGTAGGTCATGCCCTGCTTGCCGATCTTCTCTCCGACGGTGAGCACCACACGTTTCCAGCCGACCATGGTGCCCAGGCCCAAGGCCAGGGCGACGGCCACGATCACCCAGAAGGGAGCGTATTCGGTGGTCGCGGTAAGGTCTTTGCGCAGCTTCTCGAGGTCTGCCTTTTCGCGGGCATCCAGGCCAGGCAACTTGCCGACTTTTTTCGCGGTGTCATCCAGGCACAGCAGGTAGCGGCGCACTTCAACGCGCTTGTCGGCATCCAGGGCGTGGTAGTCGGTCACGCCTTGCAGCGAGGTCTGCAGCGCAGCAATGGTCGGTTCGGTCTGCTGCGGGTTGCAGCTGAACTGCTCGGGCAGGTCGGTCGACTTGGCCTTGCCCAGTGCCAGGAACTCACCCAAGGTGGCAGCGTTGCGCTCGTAGAACTGGCTCATGTGCAGCGTGGCGTCGCGGGTCCGTTCGATCTGATAGGTGGTGCTGTTCAGATCGAGAACGAACTTGGCCGGGACGATACCGATCAGTACCAGCATGATCAGGCCGATGCCTTTCTGGCCGTCGTTGGAGCCGTGTACGAAGCTCACGCCCATAGCCGAGATGACCAGGACCAGGCGGTTCCAGAACGGCGGATGCTTCTTGTCGTCGAGCTTGCGGCGTTGTTCTGGCGTCTTGTGCATTTTCGACTGCGGGCGCCACCACTTAAGGCCAATCAGCACCAGCGCAGCGACGGCAAAGCCTGCGATCGGCGACACCACCAGCGACATGGCGATGTCGATCGCCTTCTGCCAGTTCACGCCGTCGCCCAGCGGGATGTCGTTGATCAGCGCATTTGCCAGGCCCACGCCGAGGATCGAGCCGATCAACGTATGCGAGCTGGAGGCAGGAATGCCGAAGTACCAGGTGCCGAGGTTCCAGGTGATGGCGGCGGCCAGCAACGAGAAGACCATGGCCAAGCCATGCCCTGTATTCACGTTGATCAGCAGCTCGACCGGCAGCAGGTGCACGATGGCATAGGCCACCCCGACCCCTCCGAGCAAAACGCCGAAGAAGTTGAATATGCCGGAGAAGAACACGGCAAGGTGTGGGGGCATGGCTTTGGTATAAATGACAGTGGCTACCGCGTTGGCGGTGTCATGAAAGCCATTGATGAACTCGAATGCGAGCACGAAGGTCAAGGCGAGTAGCAAGCTCACCAACACCCAGGCATCCAGTCCGCTGAATAAATCGATCATGAAGGTTGTCTGGCGGTCATAGGGGGGGCGGATTATGCCAGAAAACCTTGGCAATCGATGCACCCGCTGAAGACCGGTGACAGCAGTCTGAGCGCTTTTTTACCCCGGAAGCTTCCTTGATCGAGCTTAGGAAAATCCTTTAAAACCCATCAAAAGGTGGAAAGATCGCCAATCTACCGGGAAAAACCATGCTTAAACAAAATTCAAACGAGCGTATGAAATTTGTGTAATTCCATTTCATGCTCAGCCTTTGGGTAATGATCGACCTTAGCCAGGGTGATCCGGTGCAATGCTGCTGTTAACACCTCAGCCATTCAGGGGTGTTCGCCACGCAGCTCCTTTTCCATTTTTTCGAGTTCCTGGCTGAAGGCCTGGTCCTGAACGGTAGCGCGTTTACGCCAGGGTTTGCGATCCGGCTCCGGTTGCGCCGCATAAGTGGTGACTTCACCACCATAAACTTCCGTGTAACGTTCAGCCTGGCGCTCGAGTTCCGCGCGCAGTTCTTCTTTCGTCACAGTAGTACCTTAATGAGTGATTGTGAGTGATATTGCAAGCAAGCGTAAGTTGCCCAGGCGTTCGCCGCATGTATAGGCAGACTAAGGGCTGACGCCAGTATTCAGTCACGCAGGGGCGCATCCCAGCCGGGATCCGAACATGACAACTACTGCTTTGCCAGTAAGGCTATTTACGCAAATGCGTGCAAACTTTCAAGGCCAGTTATCGGCCGTACAAACTTTGAGCAGGCAAGGCTGTGAGAGTTCGTAAAAGTTTTTTGCGACAACAGAAATAAAACGGCCCCGCACTAGGCGAGGCCGTTGCCTGGGACTTCGACGGTGGGTACCTGACCAGTCTCTCCAAAGAAGCCACATGTGGCAGGAGAAAGGTATAAGTAAATTTGTCAGCGGTCAATTGCGATTATCGGCCGTTCGTTCGATAATCGCACGAGCTAGCGATTTATTTGAGGTGCGCGATGAACGACGAAACCACCGCCTATGACCACGCCAACCCAGAGCCTGTGCGGCCGAGCCTTACGGCGCTGGCGCCGCCTATCGTGGCGTCACCTGCCAAGCGTATCCAGGCATTTACTGGTGACCCGGATTTCATGACCTCACTGGCCCGTGGGCTGGCGGTCATCCAGGCTTTTCAGGAGCGCAAGCGCCACCTGACCATCGCGCAGATCAGCCACCGCACCGAAATCCCCAGGGCGGCCGTGCGTCGCTGCCTGCACACGCTGATCAAATTGGGCTACGCCACCACGAATGGGCGGACTTATTCGCTTCTGCCCAAAGTGTTGACGTTGGGCCACGCCTACCTCTCGTCCACACCACTGGCGGTCTCGGCTCAGCCCTATCTGGACCGCATCAGTGATCAGTTGCACGAAGCAGCCAACATGGCCACTCTGGAAGGCGACGACATTCTTTATATAGCTCGTTCGGCCACGGTGGAGCGGTTGATTTCGGTGGACCTGTCGGTGGGCGGGCGGTTGCCGGCCTATTGCACATCCATGGGGCGGATTTTGCTGGCGGCGATGGACGACACCAGCCTGCGCGAATACCTCGAGCGTGCAGACCTCAAGGCCCGTACCAGCCGCACCCTGAACGACCCTGATTCATTGTTCGCCTGCATTCAGCAGGTGCGCGAGCAGGGCTGGTGTGTGGTGGATCAGGAACTCGAGCAGGGCCTGCGGTCGATCGCAGTGCCGATCTATGATGCCTCTGGCCAAGTGTTGGCGGCGCTGAATGTCAGCACACACGTCGGGCGAGTTACCCGTAGCGAACTGGAGCAGCGTTTCTTGCCCATTCTGTTGGCGGCCAGCCGTGACCTTTGCCATCAGTTGTTCGGTTGACGAAGCGATGTCGAGGTTTCCTGTTCGATAAACGCACAGTGTCGCTCCCGGTGAATTGCGCCTCCCCCAAACGCTGATTAATGTCTCTCGCAACGGTCGGCACAGCCGACCGATACAAGAAAAACATTCGAGGCGTATTCCATGACCACTGTCACTCAACTGCTGCGGCCGCACCCGTTTGCAGTTCCGTTGTATCCAGGCTGACTCAGGCCGCCCTGCATCGCTATTGAAGCCCTGTACTGTTTGCCAAGTGCACAGGCCCAACCGTGCCCAAATTCTGGATAACAACAATGAACCAACCCCATGCTGTCGGGAACAATCTCGACGTCCAGTCGTTCATCAATGAACAACCACTTTCACGCTATCAGTGGCGTGTGGTGATCCTCTGCTTCCTGATCGTTTTCCTCGATGGCCTCGATACTGCGGCCATGGGCTTCATTGCGCCCGCCTTGTCCCAGGAGTGGGGCATCGACCGCGCCAGCCTGGGCCCGGTGATGAGTGCCGCATTGATCGGCATGGTATTCGGCGCCCTGGGCTCGGGGCCGCTGGCCGACCGCTTCGGACGCAAGGGCGTGCTGGTAGGCGCGGTGCTGGTGTTCGGTGGTTTCAGCCTGGCTTCTGCCTATGCCAGCAACGTCGATCAACTGCTGGTATTGCGCTTTCTGACGGGCCTGGGCCTGGGCGCCGGCATGCCCAATGCCACCACGCTGCTGTCCGAATACACCCCAGAGCGTCTCAAGTCGCTGCTGGTGACCAGCATGTTCTGCGGCTTCAACCTTGGCATGGCCGGTGGCGGGTTCATCTCTGCGAAGATGATCCCAGTTTACGGCTGGCATAGCCTGCTGGTGGTCGGCGGCGTGCTGCCGCTGCTGCTGGTGGTAGTGCTGATGGTGTGGCTGCCGGAGTCGGCACGCTTTTTGGTAGTGCGCAATCGCGGTACCGACAAGGTGCGCAAGACCTTGGCGCCGATTGCCCCGTCGGTGATTGCGCAGGCCGCCAGTTTCAGCGTGCCTGAGCAGAAGGCCGTAGCTGCCCGCAACGTGTTCGCGGTGATCTTCTCCGGCACCTATGGCCTGGGCACCGTGTTGCTATGGCTGACCTACTTCATGGGGCTGGTGATCGTCTACCTGTTGACCAGCTGGTTGCCGACGCTGATGCGTGACAGCGGCGCAAGCATGGAGCAGGCCGCGTTCATCGGTGCGCTGTTCCAGTTCGGTGGCGTACTCAGCGCAGTAGCGGTGGGGTGGGCCATGGACCGATTCAACCCGCACAAGGTCATCGGCATTTTCTACCTGCTGGCGGGGGTGTTCGCCTACGCAGTGGGCCAAAGCTTGGGCAACATCACGGTGCTCGCAACCCTGGTGCTGGTTGCTGGCATGTGCGTTAACGGTGCGCAATCGGCCATGCCGTCGCTGGCAGCACGTTTCTACCCAACCCAGGCGCGCGCCACAGGCGTATCGTGGATGTTGGGGATCGGGCGGTTCGGGGCCATTCTGGGTGCCTGGAGCGGCGCCACGCTGTTGGGGCTGGGCTGGAACTTCGAGCAGGTGCTGACGGCCTTGTTGGTGCCCGCGGCACTGGCGACGGTCGGCGTGATCGTCAAAGGCTTGGTAAGCCACGCTGACGCCACTTGATCCGGCGGGGGCTGCTGATGCAGCCCCTTTGAAATACCGATAGCAGGGCAACATTTGGTTCGATAATCGCACCAATAGTCGATTATCGAATTGTAAGCGCACCCCCTGTCTCCTTAATCTGGACCCAACGTAGCACCCCTGGCAGGAGAAGCCTGATGCGTGAAGTATTTATCTGTGACGCCATCCGCACCCCGATCGGCCGCTTCGGCGGCGCCTTGGCCGGCGTGCGCGCCGACGACCTGGCGGCGATCCCGCTCAAGGCGCTGATCGATCGCAACCCATCGGTGCAGTGGGACCAGCTTGACGAGGTGTTCTTCGGCTGTGCCAACCAGGCCGGTGAAGACAACCGCAACGTCGCGCGTATGGCCCTGCTGCTGGCCGGCTTGCCGCAGAGCATCCCTGGGGTGACCTTGAACCGTCTATGCGCCTCTGGAATGGACGCCATCGGCACTGCCTTCCGTGCCATTGCCAGTGGCGAGATGGAGCTGGCAATCGCCGGCGGCGTCGAATCGATGTCGCGTGCGCCATTCGTCATGGGCAAAGCCGAAAGCGGCTACTCGCGCAACATGAAACTTGAGGACACCACCATCGGTTGGCGGTTTATCAACCCGTTGATGAAGAGCCAGTATGGTGTCGATTCCATGCCGCAAACCGCCGACAACGTGGCTGACGACTATCAGGTTTCCCGCGCCGACCAAGATGCGTTTGCCTTGCGCAGCCAGCAGAAAGCGGCTGCTGCCCAGGCTGCCGGTTTCTTCGACGAGGAAATCGTGCCTGTGCGTATCGCTCACAAGAAGGGCGAAACCGTCGTCGAACGCGACGAGCACCTGCGCCCTGAGACCACCTTGGAAGCACTGACCAAGCTCAAACCGGTCAATGGCCCGGACAAGACCGTCACCGCAGGCAACGCCTCGGGCGTGAACGATGGTGCCGCCGCTTTGATTCTGGCATCGGCTGAAGCCGTGAAAAAGCATGGCCTCACCCCACGTGCTCGGGTACTGGGCATGGCCAGCGCCGGTGTCGCCCCGCGGGTGATGGGCATTGGCCCGGTGCCAGCGGTGCGTAAACTGACTGAGCGCCTGGGTGTTGCGGTCAGCGACTTTGATGTGATCGAGCTCAATGAAGCGTTCGCCAGCCAGGGCCTGGCAGTGCTTCGTGAGCTGGGTGTGGCCGACGACGCGCCGCAGGTCAACCCCAATGGCGGCGCGATCGCCCTGGGCCACCCACTGGGCATGAGCGGTGCGCGCCTGGTGTTGACTGCGCTGCATCAGTTGGAGAAGAGCGGCGGCCGTAAAGGCCTGGCGACCATGTGCGTGGGCGTCGGCCAAGGGTTGGCGCTGGCCATCGAACGGGTTTGACCGGTAGCGGCCTTTTAGCGACGTTTCGATGTCCCGGTGAACACGCTTCGCAGAGGAACCACGCCTCCTGCTGTGGGGGCGTCATCATCGTGACTTCAAACCGGCGCGAAGAGGCCGGTACTTTTCAGGCAGGCCCGGGGCCATCCCGTAGGCTGAACGAGGTGTTACCAGGTGTGTCTAGACTTACCTGCAACCTATCAGGAGTAAACACGCCATGACCTCAACTCATTACACCGGTGAAGAGCGCAGCAAGCGCATCTTCGCCATCGTCGGTGCCTCATCAGGCAACCTGGTGGAATGGTTCGACTTCTACGTCTATGCCTTCAGCGCAATCTACTTTGCCGCCTCGTTCTTCCCTTCCGGCGACCCGACCGTGCAACTGCTCAACACCGCCGGTGTATTCGCTGCAGGCTTTCTGATGCGCCCGATCGGCGGCTGGTTGTTCGGGCGGCTGGCCGACCGTCATGGGCGCAAGAACTCCCTGATGATCTCAGTGCTGATGATGTGCTTCGGCTCGCTCATGATCGCCTGCCTACCAACCTATGCCAGCATCGGTGCTTGGGCCCCGGCGCTGCTGTTGCTGGCGCGGTTGATCCAAGGGCTGTCGGTGGGGGGCGAGTATGGCACCACCGCCACTTACATGAGTGAGGTGGCTTTGCGTGGTCAGCGTGGCTTTTACGCATCGTTCCAGTACGTGACCCTGATTGGCGGCCAGTTGTTGGCCGTGCTGGTGGTGGTGGTCATGCAGCAGCTGCTGAGCGAAGAGGAACTGCGGGCGTGGGGCTGGCGTATCCCGTTCGTGGTCGGAGCCATCGCTGCGCTTATCTCGCTGATGCTGCGCCGCTCGCTGCATGAAACCAGCAGCGCCGAAACCCGCAAGGACAAGGACGCAGGTTCGATAAAGGGGTTGTTCCGCAACCACACTGCAGCCTTCATCACCGTACTGGGCTACACCGCAGGTGGTTCGCTGATCTTCTATACCTTCACTACCTACATGCAGAAGTACTTGGTCAACACGGCAGGGATGAACGCCAAGACCGCCAGTTTCGTGATGACCGGGGCGCTGTTCCTGTACATGGTGATGCAACCGTTCTTCGGCATGCTCTCCGACCGCATCGGCCGACGAAATTCGATGTTGCTTTTCGGTGCGCTGGGAACGCTCTTTACCGTCCCGCTGCTGATGGCGCTCAAAACCGTGAGCAGCCCATTCATGGCCTTCGTGCTGATCACCCTGGCGCTGTGCATTGTCAGCTTCTACACCTCGATCAGTGGCCTGGTGAAGGCCGAGATGTTCCCGCCTCAGGTGCGTGCGCTGGGCGTGGGCCTTGCTTACGCGGTGGCCAACGCAGTGTTCGGTGGCTCGGCCGAGTATGTCGCCCTGGGCCTGAAGACCATGGGCATGGAAAACACCTTCTACTGGTATGTGACGGCCATGATGGCGATAGCCTTCCTGTTCAGCTTGCGCCTGCCGAAACAGGCGAAATACCTGCACCACGATGACTAAGGACGTTGCATGAGCAACCAACTGTTCGACGCCTATTTCACCGCCCCGGCCATGCGCGAGGTCTTCTCCGATCGCGGGCGCTTGCAGGGCATGCTCGATTTCGAGGCCGCACTGGCCCGTGCCGAAGCCGATGCCGGTTTGGTCCCGCACAGCGCCGTGGCGGCCATCGAGGCCGCCTGTCACGCTGAACGCTATGATGTGCGTGCCCTGGCCGATGCCATTGCTACCGCTGGCAACTCGGCAATCCCGTTGGTCAAGGCACTGGGCAAGGTAATCGCCAGTGGTGTGCCGGAAGCCGAGCGTTACGTGCACTTGGGCGCCACTAGCCAGGATGCGATGGATACCGGGCTGGTTCTACAGTTGCGCGATGCCCTGGAGCTGATCGAAACCGATCTTGGCAAGCTGGCCGATACGCTGGCTCGGCAGGCGTTGCTGCATGCCGATACACCGCTGGTGGGCCGTACCTGGCTGCAGCATGCCACGCCTGTCACTTTGGGCATGAAGCTGGCCGGGGTGCTCGGGGCCCTGACCCGACATCGCCAACGCCTGCAGCAATTGCGCCCGCGTTTACTGGTGCTGCAGTTCGGTGGCGCTTCCGGGAGCCTGGCCGCGCTGGGCAACAAAGCCCTGCCGGTAGCTGAAGGGCTTGCCGCGCAACTCAAACTGGCGTTGCCTGAACAGCCTTGGCACACCCAGCGTGATCGCCTGGTGGAGTTCGCGTCGGTATTGGGCCTGGTGGCCGGTAGCCTGGGCAAGTTCGGTCGCGATATCAGCCTGCTGATGCAGACCGAAGCCGGTGAGGTGTTCGAGCCTTCGGCGCCGGGCAAGGGCGGGTCGTCGACCATGCCACACAAGCGCAACCCAGTGGGCGCGGCGGTGCTGATCGGCGCCGCTACGCGGGTTCCTGGCCTGCTCTCGACTTTGTATGCCGCCATGCCCCAGGAGCACGAACGCAGCCTTGGCCTGTGGCATGCGGAATGGGAAACCCTGCCGGACATCTGCTGCCTGGTCTCTGGCGCTTTGCGCCAGGCCCAGGTAATTGCCGAGGGTATGGAGGTGGACGCCGAGCGTATGCGTCGCAACCTGGACCTGACCCAAGGGCTGGTGCTGGCTGAAGCGGTCAGCATTGTCCTCGCTCAGCGCCTGGGTCGTGACCGCGCCCACCATTTGCTGGAGCAGTGCTGTCAGCGGGCAGTGGCCGAACAACGTCACCTGCGCGCGGTACTGGGCGATGAGCCGCAGGTCAGTGCCGAGCTGAGCGCCGAGGAACTCGACCGCCTGCTCGATCCTGCTCATTATCTTGGCCAGGCCCGCGTCTGGGTGGCGCGCGCCGTGGCTGAACATCAACGTTTGACTGCCTGAAGGAGATCGCTGTGGCGCATGTGCAACTGGCCGATGGCGTACTGAACTACCAACTCGACGGCCCGGCCGATGCCCCGGTGCTGGTATTGTCCAACTCGCTGGGTACCGACCTTGGCATGTGGGACAGCCAGATCCCGCTGTGGAGCGAGCATTTCCGGGTGCTGCGCTACGACACCCGCGGCCACGGTGGCTCGCAAGTCACCGAAGGGCCTTACAGCATCGAGCAGTTGGGCAAGGATGTGCTGGCACTGCTCGATGCACTGGGCATCGAGCATGCGCATTTCGTAGGGCTGTCCATGGGCGGCCTGATCGGCCAGTGGCTGGGCATTCATGCCGGCGCCCGCCTGCATAGCCTGACGCTTTGCAACACCGCAGCGAAGATCGGCAACGACGAGGTCTGGAACACACGTATCGACACCGTACTCAAGGGCGGTCAGCAAGCGATGGTCGATCTGCGCGATGCCTCCATCGCCCGCTGGTTCACCCCGGCATTCGCCCAGCAGCAGCCACAGCAGGCCCAGCGCATCTGCCAAATGCTCGCGCAGACCAGCCCCGAGGGTTATGCGGCCAACTGCGCGGCGGTTCGCGACGCTGATTTTCGTGAGCAATTGGGCCGTATCCAGGTCGCTACGTTGATCGTTGCCGGTACCGAGGACGTGGTCACCACCCCCGAACATGGCCGCTTCATGCAGGCCGGCATCATCGGTGCCACCTATGCTGAGTTCCCGGCTGCGCACCTTTCCAATGTCGAGATCGGCGAGGCGTTCAGCCGCCGGGTGCTCGACTTCCTGCTGGCTCGCTGAGGGATTGGCCATGGATGAGAAACAACGCTACGACGCCGGCATGCAGGTACGCCGTGCAGTGCTGGGTGACGCCCACGTCGACCGCAGCCTCGAGAAACTCAACGGCTTCAACGGCGAGTTTCAGGAAATGATCACCCGTCATGCCTGGGGTGATATCTGGACCCGCCCGGGCTTGCCACGGCATACCCGTAGCCTGATCACCATCGCCATGTTGATCGGCATGAACCGCAACGACGAGCTCAAGCTGCACTTGCGTGCAGCGGCCAACAACGGCGTGACCCGCGATGAGATCAAAGAAGTGCTGATGCAGAGTGCGATCTATTGCGGTATCCCGGCGGCCAACGCCACGTTCCACCTGGCAGAATCGGTGTGGGACGAGTTGGGCGTGGAATCGCGCGGCTAAACCCCGCGCATGGCCACCGGCCCGGCATTGGCTTCTACCGCTTGCTTCAACGCCGGGCACAGACCCAGCATGAATGCTGCTTCAGCGACCACGAACAGCGGGCCTATGATCAGCCCGCTGATATCGTCGACGAATGCAGGTTTGCGGCCTTCGTAGTAATGCCCGACGAACTGAATGATCCAGCCCACCACGAAAGTCCCCAGCCCGGCACTGAGCCACACGGCGGTCGATTGCATGGCCAGTGCCTGGCCGATCCATAAGCACACCCCCAGCAGCAGGCCCATCACCAGGCCAAAGCGCACGTCCAGGCGCAGGTAGAACCACACCGAAGCCGCCGCGCCAAGCAGGGCAGGGGACAACCACATTCCCGCCAGTTCCCAGCCGGGTCGCGACAGCAGGACCGTGACCGCGACGACTATCAGCGGGATGCCAACGAAGTGGGTGGCGATGTTGCGCGGGTCGCGGTGGTAGTTGGCGTATTGGCTCAGGTGTTCGACGAGGTTTTTCATTGTTGTTCCTCCCTGTGTGGCCGATATCTCGATATAGCTGAGAATAGCCTGCAGCGGCCACCATCATCAGCAGAGCGAATGGCAGCAGCGTGCTGGGAGCAATCGACGTCGCGCAAGGTACCGAGCAAAAGTACAACGAACGCAGGGCCGGCAGGCCTCTGCGCGGGCAACCCGCGTAGAGACCTGGGGTTCAGAGAAGATTCAGCGGGTAGCTTACGATCAAGCGGTTCTCGTCGAACGAGTTGGTGCTGAAGTTGCGGCGCATGGTGGAGTTGCGCCATTTCACGGACAGGTCCTTGAAGGTGCCCGACTGGATCACATAGGCCAGCTCGCTCTCGCGCGCCCATTCCTTGCCATCGGTCACCACGCCGCTGGTGACGTTATCACCCTTGATGTAGCGGTTCATCAGCGTCAGGCCGGGGATACCTACGCTGACGAAGTTGAAGTCGTGGCGCACCTGCCAGGAACGTTCCTTGGCATTGTCGAAGCTTGAGTTGTAGCTGTCGTTGGCCAGGGTGCCGCCACTGGTGCCGTTGACACGCATCCAGGCGTTGTCGCCACTGACTTTTTGCAGGCCAACGTAGAAGGTGTTGCCCTTGTAGCGGGCTGAGAGCATCGCCGACGCCGTGCGGTTGTCCAGTTGCCCTGCGCGCTCGGAGCCATCTTCCTTACCCCAGAAGTAGCCGAGGTTGGCGCCCAAGGTCCAGTCGCCAAGCGGTTGGCTGTGCACCAGGTTCAGGTATTGCTGGCGGTAGATGTCTTTGAGTTGAGCGTCCCACAGGCCGACCATGGTGCGCTTGTCGTTGAAGGTGTATTCACCACCTGCGAAGTTGAAACGATCGGAGGTGACCGCCGCGCGGCCGGTCATCGACATGTCTTCCATGCTGGCGTCGTTACGCGGGCTGTTGGCGCGGAACTGGCCGCCATACAGGGTCAGCCCGTCGATCTCTTTCGAAGTGATCTGGCCACCGCGGAAGGTCTGAGGCAGCGAGCGGCCATCGTCCGAGCGCAGAATCGGCAGCACCGGCATCCATTCGCCGACCTTGAGCTCAGTTTGCGACAGCTTGGCTTTCAGGGCCACGCCCAGGCGGCCAAAGTCGTCAGCGGGACGGCCGTCATCGTGCACCGGCAGCAATTGGGTGTTGGTGGTGCCTTTGCCACCATCGAGCTTGACCGAGTACAGGCCCAGCACGTCGACCCCAAAACCGACGGTGCCCTGGGTGAAACCGGAACGTGCATCGAGGATGAAGCTCTGGGTCCATTCTTCGGCCTTGCCTTGCGGATGGGCTGGGTCGACGAAATTACGGTTGATGTAAAAATTGCGCAGGTTGAGGCTGGCCTTGGCGTCCTCCATGAACCCACCGGTGTCGGCGGCGTAGACGGGCAGGGCGCAGGAGATGGCCAACAGGCCGGGCAGCAGCTGGCGTGCGGGTTGGGAAGTGCTCATCTGTCGTGGATCTCTTGTTGTTATGGTCGAACCGTTCTCGTGCAGGGCTAGCTGCAGCTGCGGTCTTCTTGATGAACGGATACAGCATTGCGTGGAGAATGTTGCGGGGCACTGTGGGGGTGAGGCAATTCGCCGCAAACGGTTTGGGGCGATAATCGAACGCTATGTTCCAGCTGGTTAATTTCGCCCAATAAAAAGCCCAGCACTAGGCTGGGCTGGGGTGGGCTGCCAGAAGATCAGCCTTTGGGGGTAGTCGCCGAAGCCTGTTGGTTGGCTTGACCGGTTCGCTCGTACCAGCCACCGCCGAGGGCTTTGTACAGGTTGACCTCGCTGGTCAGCTGCGCAAGACGATCGGTGATCAACGCCTGCTGGGCGCTGAACAGGTTGCGCTGGGCGTCGAGGAAGGTCAGGTTGCTGTCGATACCAATACGGTAACGGCGCTCGGCCAGGCGGTAGTAGTCCTGGTTGGCCTGCACCAGATCGCGCTGAGCCTGTAACTGCTCTTCGAAGGTCTTGCGTGCCGCCAGGCCGTCGGACACTTCCTGGAAGGCAGTCTGAACGGTCTTTTCGTACTTGGCGACGTTGATGTCCTTCTGGATCTTCGAGTAGTCCAGGCTCGCTTTGAGACTGCCTGCGTTGAAGATCGGCAGGTTGATCTGCGGCTGGAACAGCCAAGTGCCCTGGCCGCCGGAGAACAGGTGGCCCAGGTCAGGGCTGAGGCTGCCGGCATTGGCGGTCAGGCTGATGCTGGGGAAGAATGCAGCACGGGCTGCGCCAATGTTGGCGTTGGCGGCCTTGAGCAAATGCTCGGCTTCCTGGATGTCCGGGCGACGCTGGAGCAGTTCGGACGGCAGGCCCGCCGGGACTTCTGCCAATTGATCGGCATCGAGTTTCAGCGGCTGTGGCAGGTTGGCCGGAATGCTGGTTCCCAGCAGTACCGCAAGGCTGTTTGTGTCCTGAGCGATCAGGCGCTGATACTGCGAAAACTTGACTCGGGCCCCTTCGACGGCGGTACGTGCCTGGCTCAGGTCGAGCGCCGACGCCACGCCGACCTCGTTGCTGCGGCGAGTCAGGTTGTAGCTTTCCTCGTAGGTTTTCAGCGTCTCCTGGGTCAGCTTGAACAGGGCCTGGTCGGCCTGCCAGGTGTAGTACGCATTGGCAACGCTGGCCACCAGGGCGATCTGCGTTGAGCGGCGTGCCTGTTCACTGGACAGGTAGGTTTCCAGGGCTTGCTCGGTCAGGCTGCGTACGCGGCCGAACAGGTCAAGCTCGTAGGCGCTGACACCGAGGGTGGCCGAGTACTGGCTGGTGATGTTCGACTCGCCAGTGGTCGACATGTTGGCCGGCACACGCTGGCGGGTACCACTGGCATTGGCCGACACCGCCGGGAACAAATCAGCGCGCTGGATGCGGTACTGGGCTCGGTAAGCGTCGATGTTCAAGGCCGCCACACGCAGGTCGCGGTTGTTTTCCAGGGAGGTCTGGATCAACTGCTGCAAGGCCGGGTCATTGAAGAATTGACGCCAGCCTTGTTCTGCAGCGGCGACGTCGGCCGACTCGGCCGGCGAATACGCCGGGCCTTGCGGCCACTGCGAAGGCACCGGGGACTCAGGGGTCTGGTAGTCAGGGATCAGCGAGCAGCCGCCGAGAATGAAAGCGGTTACCGCCAGGGACAATAAAGACTTGGTCATTGCCCAGCCTCATAACGTGGAGTTTCAGGGGTGACGTCTTTTTCCGGCTCTTTGCTGCCGAACAGTGACGACACTGTGACGAAGAATAGCGGTACCCAGAAGATGGCCAGGAGGGTCGCACTGATCATGCCGCCGATCACACCGGTGCCGATGGCATGCTGGCTGCCGGCGCCTGCGCCGCTGGCGATGGTCAACGGTACCACGCCAAGGATGAACGCCAGCGAGGTCATGATGATCGGGCGCAGACGCATGCGGCATGCTTCGATAGCCGCGTCGTACAGGCTGCGACCCTGCTCGTGCAGTTCTTTGGCGAATTCCACGATCAGGATCGCGTTCTTCGCCGCAAGGCCGATGGTGGTCAGCAGGCCGACCAGGAAGTACACATCGTTGGAGAGGCCGCGCAGGCTGGTAGCGATCAGCGCACCGATGATACCCAGTGGGACCACCAGCACGACGGCGATCGGAATGGACCAGCTTTCATACAGCGCTGCCAGGCAGAGGAACACGAACAGTACCGAAAGGGCGAACAGCGCCGGCATCTGCGAGCCGGAGAGTTTTTCCTCGTAGGACATGCCGGTCCAGGAGTAGCCGACACCTGCTGGCAATTCACCGGCGATGCGTTCGACCTCGGCCATGGCTTCACCGGTGCTGTAACCCGGCGCCGGGGCACCGAGAATCTCCATCGCCTCGACGCCGTTGTAACGCGACAGTTTCGGCGAACCGTAGGTCCACTCACCCTTGGCAAAGGAGGAGAACGGCACCATCTCGCCTGCGCCGTTGCGCACGTACCACTTCTGCAGGTCTTCCGGGCTCATCCGCGAGTTGGCTTCACCCTGGATGTACACCTTCTTCACTCGGCCACGGTCGATGAAGTCGTTGACGTAACTGGCACCCAGGGCAATCGACAGGGTGTTGTTGATGTCGGAAATGGTCACGCCCAAGGCGCTGGCACGTTCGTCATCAATGATCAGCTGATACTGCGGCTCATCGTTCAAGCCGTTCGGCCGCACGCCACTCAGGACCTTGCTTTGCGAGGCTTTTGCCAGAAACTCGTTGCGCGCTTCCATCAGCTTGGCATGCCCGACACCACCACGGTCCTGAAGGAAAACGTCGAAGCCTGTCGCGTTACCCAGCTCCAGAACGGCAGGCGGGGCGAAGGCGAATACCATTGCATCACGGAAGGTGAAGAAGTGCTGCTGGGCGCGTTGGGCCAAGGCGAACACGCTGTTCTCCTGGGAACGTTCGCCCCAGGGCTTGAGCATGATGAAGGCCATGCCCGAACTCTGCCCACGGCCGGCGAAGTTGAAACCGTTGACGGTAAATACCGAGGACACGGTGTCGGCTTCGTCCTTGAGCAGGTATTCGCGCATCTGATCGACCACCGCCTGAGTCCGTTCGGCACTGGAGCCTGCCGGTGTTTGCACCTGGGCAAACAGCACGCCCTGGTCTTCCTCTGGCAGGAACGCGGTAGGGATGCGCGAGAACAGCCAGATCATACCGACCACAATCAACGCGTAGGCCAGCAGGAACGGCACCTTGTTGCGCAGGATACCGCCCACGCTGCGTTCGTAGCCGTTGACGCTGCGGTCGAAGTTGCGGTTGAACCAGCCGAAGAAACCGCCTTTGGCCGTGTGGTGCTCACCCTTCTTCAGCGGCTTGAGCATGGTGGCACAAAGGGCTGGTGTGAAGATCAACGCCACCAGCACCGAAAGGCCCATGGCCGAGACGATGGTGATGGAGAACTGCCGGTAGATGACGCCAGTAGAGCCCCCGAAGAACGCCATGGGCAGCAGTACCGCCGACAGCACCAAGGCGATACCCACCAGGGCGCCCTGGATCTGCTGCATCGAGCGCTTGGTCGCCTCCTTGGGCGGCAAGCCTTCCTCGGACATCACCCGCTCGACGTTCTCCACCACGACGATGGCGTCGTCCACCAACAAGCCGATGGCCAGAACCATGGCGAACATGGTCAGGGTGTTGATACTGAAGCCCGCTGCGGCAAGGATGCCGAAGGTGCCCAGCAATACCACCGGGACCGTCATGGTGGTGATGATGGTGGCGCGGAAATTCTGCAGGAACAGGTACATCACCAAAAACACCAGGACCACAGCTTCGATCAGGGTGTGAATCACGCCGCTGATCGATTCGGTGACCACTGGGGTGGTGTCATAGGGGAATACGGCCTTCACCCCAGGCGGGAAGAACGGCTCCAGATCGGCGATGGTCTGGCGCAGGGCTTTGGCGGTGTCCAGCGCGTTGGCACCGGTTGCCAGCTTGACCGCCAGGCCCGAGGCAGGCTTGCCGTTGAACTGCGCACTGACCGCGTAGTTTTCGCCACCCAGGCCAACCTGGGCGACATCACCCAGGCGTACCTGGGAACCATCGCTGTTGACCTTGAGCAGAATCTTCTCGAACTGCTCGGCAGTCTGCAGGCGGGTCTTGCCGATGATCGTCGCGTTAAGCTGGGTACCTGGCACGGCCGGCAGGCCGCCGAGCTGGCCGGAGGATACTTGCACGTTCTGTGCGGCCACTGCGGTTTTGACATCCACCGGGGTGAGCTGGAATTTGTTCAGCTTGGCCGGATCGAGCCAGATCCGCATGGCGTATTGCGCGCCGAACACCTGGAAGTCGCCCACGCCGGCAGTCCGCGAAATCGGGTCCTGCATGTTGGAGACGATGTAGTTGGCCAGGTCGTCCTTGGTCATGCTGCCGTCTTCGGACACCAGGCCAATCACCATCAGGAAGTTCTTGACCGCCTTGGTGACTCGGATGCCCTGCTGCTGCACTTCCTGCGGCAGCAGTGGGGTGGCCAGGTTCAGCTTGTTCTGTACCTGCACCTGGGCGGTATCGGCGTTGGTGCCCTGCTCGAAGGTCGCGGTGATGGTCATGCTGCCGTCGGAGTTACTTTCCGACGATACATATCGCAGGTTGTCGATGCCGTTGAGCTGCTGTTCGATGACCTGCACCACGGTATCCTGCACCGTCTGCGCCGAGGCGCCCGGGTAGGTCACGGCGATGGCGATGGCCGGCGGTGCGATGCTTGGGTACTGATTGATCGGCAGCTTCAGAATTGACAGAGCGCCGACCAGCATGATCACCAAGGCGATCACCCAGGCGAAGATCGGGCGATCGATAAAGAACTTCGACATGGTTTACTCCGCTTTGGCGTCTGCTTTCGCCGCGTTGGCCTGATCAGGGCTTTGCGGCTTCTTGACGTTGGTGGCATCGCTGACCTTGACCTCGACGCCTGGGCGTACATATTGCAGGCCTTCGGTGATCAGGCGGTCGCCGGGATTCAAGCCTTCCTCGATCAGCCAGTCGCTACCCAACGTACGGCTAGCCTTGAGCTGGCGCAGTTCCACCTTGTTTTCCTGATTGACAACCAGTGCGGTCGGCGCGCCTTTGAGGTCACGCGTTACGCCCTGTTGTGGGGCCAGGATGGCATTGGCGTTGACCCCGGCCTTGAGCCGTGCATGCACGAACATACCTGGCAGCAGAGTGTGATCAGGGTTGGGGAACAGCGCACGCAGGGTCACCGAGCCGGTGGTCTCATCGACTGCGACTTCAGAGAACTCCAAGCGGCCTTCCTGCTTGTAGAGGCTGCCGTCTTCAAGCACCAACTGCACCGAGGCAGCGTTGTTGCCGGCCTTTTGCAGCTGGCCGCTTTCCAGGTCGCGGCGCAGCTTGAGCAGCTCGGCGGTAGACTGGGTGACGTCGACGTAGATCGGGTCCAGCTGCTGGATGGTGGCCATGGCGTTTGTCTGGCCATTGTTCACCAGTGCGCCTTCGGTGACCGAGGACCGGCCGATCCGACCGCTGATCGGGGCGAGGACCTTGGTGTAGCGCAGGTCGATCTGGGCACTTTTCAGCGACGCTTCGGCCTGCAATCGTTTGGCATTGGCATCGTCGAACTCCTGTTTCGACACCGCCTGCTCGCTCACCAGTTGCTTATAGCGTTCGGCCAGCGATTTGGTCGCTTGCAGATTGGCCTGAGCGTTGGCCAGGGTGGCTTCGTACACGGCAGGGTCGATCTGATAAAGCTGTTGGCCTTCTTTGACGTCGCTGCCTTCTTTGAACAGGCGCTTGAGGATGATGCCGTTGACCTGTGGGCGCACTTCGGCGACGCGGAAGGCGCTGGTGCGGCCTGGCAGTTCCGAGGTCAGGGTGAAGGGTTGCGGTTGAATGGTTACTACGCCGACCTGAGGAGCCTGCGCTGCAGGCGCGGCTTCTTCTTTCTTGCAGCCACTTAGCAGGGTTGCCAGGGCGACGGCGGAAACCAGAGCGGTAACGGCTGGCTTGAATTGCATGAGGATCCTCGGGTCGCTAGAGCAGGGAGACGCTCAAGAGTAATGGAAGAGTCTTGTCAGAAAAAAACTATCCGGTGGATAAATAGCTTACTAACGAATATACTTACATTCACGGTTGTTTGTAAATACTGCTGGTAGTACTTAGCTACTACCGTAGCCCCTGATTAGTTCATCCGTGAGGCACCCTGCAGAGGTGCCCTCGGCGGTTTACCCGTCTGCCAGTGCAGCCGGCCCCAGATGAGGTTGCACTGCCATGGTCCGTCGAACCAAAGAAGAAGCCCAGGAAACCCGCGCCCAGATCATCGAAGCTGCGGAGAAGGCCTTCTACAAGCGCGGAATCGCGCGAACCACCCTGGCCGACATCGCCGAGCTGGCAGGTGTGACCCGAGGGGCGATCTACTGGCATTTCAACAACAAGGCGGAGCTTGTGCAGGCGCTGCTCGACAGCCTGCACGAAACCCATGACCACCTGGCGCGGGCCAGTGAAAGCGAAGACGAACTGGACCCGCTCGGCTGCATGCGCAAGCTGTTGCTGCAAGTACTCACCGAACTGGTGCTGGACGCCCGTACCCGACGTATCAATGAGATCCTGCATCACAAGTGCGAGTTCACCGACCAAATGTGTGAAATTCGCCAGCAGCGCCAAGGTGCGGTGCTGGATTGCCACGTAGGCATCAAGCTGGCCTTCGCCAACGCCGTGCGTCGTGGCCAGTTGCCTGGCGATCTGGATATCGAGCGCGCGGCCGTTGCCTTGTTCGCCTATATCGATGGGCTGATCGGGCGCTGGCTGCTGCTGCCGGACAGTTTCGATCTGTTGCGCGATGCGGAAAAATGGGTCGACACCGGGCTGGATATGCTGCGCTTGAGCCCGGCGCTGCGCAAATGACACTTTGTTAAGGATTGTGAGGAAGTGTTTCCCGACTGTATTAACGGGGGATTAACCCACGCACCTTCAGCGCCCACGCAACTGCCGATCAGGCAGGGCCAGTGCCGCCAGCAACCCCAGCAGCGCGATGCTCGCACTGCCCAGCAACACATGGCGGAACGTTGCCAGCAGCCGCGTTTGCGTATCAGGGTCCGCCTGCCCGGCCTTGAGGCTGCCTAGCAGCGGGTTACCCAGCAACTCGAAGCCATCATGATGCAGCAGCGCCAGCAGCAGGCTGGACATGCACGCCACGCCCATGGCGCCTCCCAACGAACGGAATAGGTTGGTGGTGCTGGTGGCAACCCCGATATCCCTGCTGTCCACGGCGCTCTGTGTACCCACCAGCGACGTCGGGAACTGCAGGCCACAGGCGATGCCAGTCAGCAGCATGAACAGACCGCCGAGCATGGCCGATTGTGGTGGGGTGATGGCCATTGCGCAGATCGCCACGGGCATCAGCAGTGCGCCGGCCAGAATCTGCGGTTTGAAGCGGCCGGTACGGCTGGTCATGCGACCACCGGTAAACGCGCCAATGGGCAGCCCCATTGCCAATGGCAACAGATGCAACGCGGCGCTATCGGCACCGGCGCCGGTGATGCCCTGAAAGCGCAGCGGCATCAACATGGTCAACGAAATCGACTGAAAACTGGCGCAGAAGATCACCGCCCAGCACAGCACCGCCACCCGGTTACCGAATAGGCCCATGGGCAGTAACGGTTCCGGGCAGCGGCGCTCGTGGCCAATGAACAACGCCAGGCCGAATACTGCGCAAGCGAACAAGGCCAGCACCGAGGGCGCGGTCCAGGGTTGGCCCTGGCCGACCAGGGTGATACCTAGCAGCAGGCTGCCCAGGCCAATAATCAATAGCACGGCGCCTAGATAGTCGACCCGAGCTTGGCGATGCTGCACCGGCATGCCAGCCAGGGCGCGATGGATCGCCCAAAGCGCCAATAGGCCCAGCGGCAGATTGATCCAGAACACCCAGCGCCAGGACAGGTATTCGGTCAGCCAGCCGCCGAGCACCGGTCCAGCTACGCTGGCCACGGCGTACATGCTGCTGAAGTAGCCTTGGTAGCGCCCACGCTCACGCGGCGGCACGAAATCACCAATGATCGCCTGGCTCACCGACACCATGCCGCCGGCGCCTATGCCCTGCAGCACGCGCGCCATGACCAGTTGCGGCATGTTCTGGGCCAGGGCGCAGCCTATCGAGGCCAGGGTGAACAGGCTGATACCGGTGAGGATCATGCGCCGACGACCATAGAGGTCGCCGAGCTTGCCGTAGATGGGCACGGCAATGGTCATCGCCACCATGTAGCCGGAGATGACCCAGGCCAACAAGCCGAAGTCGTCGAATTGAGCTGAGATCGCGGGCATCGAGACCGCGACGATGGTCTGGTCCAGGGCGCCGAGGAAAATCGCCAGCATCAAGGCAGTCAGCACGTTGCGCAGAACGGTCGGGGGCAGGGCGGCGGTCACGGGGGCACCTTGTGTTGTGAAGCAGCGCGAATAGCCGGATTGTAACCTGAGTTAGGTAGCTTCCTATGTACTATCTGCATCGCCTATGCAAGATCGGCATTGGCGCATTCATCCAGCGCTGCATGGCCGCGTGATATCGTTGGTATGCCACAGAGGCTGTAAGCCGCGGCCTGCACCAGGTTGGTGCAGCAATTTGCCGCAGTGTTCGCAAGCCGCTGTCTCCACACCTTTTATTCCTCTGCCTGCATGTCGAGCATAACCGCCCAGATGGCGACGGTTGGAACAGGGCAGGTAGACCCGATTCAGGGGTCGGTAGCAACCGTTCAATTTCTACAGATATAAGCGGAGTGATCATGCCCAAGGCTTCCCACCAAGATCTGCGTTTTGCCTTCCGCGAGCTGCTCGCTTCAGGTTCCTGCTACCACACCGCTTCGGTGTTCGACCCGATGTCGGCACGTATCGCTGCCGACCTGGGTTTCGAAGTCGGCATCCTCGGTGGTTCGGTGGCCTCTTTGCAGGTGCTGGCCGCACCTGACTTTGCCTTAATCACCTTGAGTGAGTTCGTCGAGCAGGCCACGCGCATTGGCCGAGTGGCACAATTGCCGGTGCTCGCCGATGCCGACCACGGTTATGGCAATGCGCTCAATGTGATGCGCACGGTGGTAGAGCTCGAGCGCGCTGGCGTGGCTGCGCTGACCATTGAAGACACCCTCTTGCCCGCCCAGTTCGGGCGTAAGTCCACCGATCTGATTTCGGTTGAAGAAGGCGTGGGCAAGATTCGCGCGGCACTGGAGGCGCGTGTCGACTCGTCGCTGTCGATCATCGCCCGCACCAACGCAGGCGTGCTCAGCACCGAGGAAATCATTGTCCGCACTCAGAGCTACCAGAAGGCGGGTGCCGATGGCATCTGCATGGTCGGGGTGAAGGATTTCGAGCACCTGGAGCAGATTGCCGAGCACCTTAGCGTGCCGTTGATGCTGGTGACTTACGCTAACCCCAACCTGCGTGACGATGAACGCCTGGCGCGACTGGGGGTGCGGATCGTGGTAGATGGCCATGCCGCCTACTTCGCAGCGATCAAGGCGACCTACGACTGCCTGCGCCTGCAGCGCGGTCAACAGAACAAGTCCGAAAACCTCAACGCTACCGAGCTTTCGCATACCTATACCCAGCCCGAGGACTACATCCGTTGGGCCAAGGAGTACATGAGCGTCGAGGAGTGATCGGCGTGGTGTCGCTCAGCTAACGCACGGCACTCAAGGTTGCGGTATGGGGCACGCAGTGCTCCTGCTCGCAACGGTGCGCTGCACTGGGCTGGCTGCGTAACAGCTCGGCGCGCCAACAGGCCGAACCGTACAACGCGGCGACAGCGATCAAGGCCATGGTCATGGCGACTCGTTTGGATTTGATGCCCATGTAACGCACCTCCTGTTTGGCGCGACACTGACACCTTCAAGCATAGTCAATACAGATCGCTGTCCCATGGCGGTTCGTCCTTGAACCGGTGCGCCAGGAAATCCAGCATGCTGCGCAACGTGGCAGGCATGTGCTTGCGGGAGGTGTAGACCGCATTCAGGTTCAACGCCTGTGGCTTAGCCTCGGGGATCAGGCGCAGCAATGCGCCGCTGCGCAGGGCATCGGCTGCCTGGTAGGTCGGCAGCATGGCAATGCCAGCGCCGGCCAGAGCCGCCCCCTGCAATGTCATGCTCTCGTTGGCGCTGATATTGCCTTGCACCGGGACGGCGACCTGTTGTCCGTCTACCTCGAAATGCCAAAGGCTGTGGCCGAAATAGGCGTGGGTCAGGCAATTATGCTGGCTCAGTTGCTCGACCCGCAGCGGCGTGCCGTGCTCACGCAGGTAGGCTGGTGCTGCGCAGATGACCGAGCGGCACAGGGTCAAGCGCCTGGCGATCAAGTTCGGATCCAGGTCATTGCTGGTGCGGATCGCCAGGTCAATGCGCTCATCCACCAGGTTGACCGTGCGATCGAGCATCTGCAGCTCGACCTTTACTGCAGGGTAGCGCCGCACGTAGTCAGCGATTGCCGGTGCCAACTGGGCCTGGCCAAACGAAGTACTGACGCTGATGCGCAGTGCGCCCCTGGGCGCATCGTTGGGTTGTTGCACGGCAGCTTGAAGGTCGCCGGCCAGCTCCAGCAACTGACGGCAGCGGGGCAGGGTCTGTTCACCGGCGGCCGTGAGGCTGAGTTTGCGGGTAGTGCGCTGCATCAAGCGTGCGCCTACCCAGTGCTCAAGCTCGGCCAGGTAGCGCGATACCACCGGTCGCGACAGCTGCAGGTGATCTGCTGCGGCGGACTGGCTACCCAAGTCGACGACGGTGACGAAAACGCGCATGGCGTTGAGACGGTCCATGATTTGCTCGATTTCAGAAACAAACTATGTTCGAGCATCGCATTTTTTGTGATGGTTTGGGCAACTAAGCTGGCAGCCATCTTTCCTATCACAGGGCTTATCGATGTCGTTGCTTACACCTTTGCGTGGCCTTTTACTGGCATGTGTTGCCTTGGCCGGCCCCGCGCTTGCCGCAGCGCCTTTGCACCTGGAGGTCTACAACCCAGGCGAACAGGCAATCTTTCCGGTCAGTTCGGTGATCGTGAGTGGAGACCAAGACGCCATCCTCATCGATGCTCAATTCGGCAAGGCTCAGGCCGAACAACTGGTGCAGCGCCTGCGTGCCAGCGGCAAGCGCCTGACCACTATCTATATCAGCCATGGCGACCCGGATTACTACTTCGGCCTGGATACCGTGACCCGTGCCTTCCCCAAGGCCAAGGTGTTGGCCTCGGCAGCAACGCTGGCTCACATCCGCCAGACCATGGATGCCAAGCTTGCGTATTGGGGGCCGCTAATGGGTGCCGATAAACCGGCGCAGCTGGTGTTGCCCCAGGCACTCAAGGGCCAGCACCTGATGCTCGAAGGCCGAGCGCTGGAGGTCGTGGGGCTGGACGGGCCGCAGCCTGAGCGCAGCTTTGTCTGGATTCCCTCGATCAAGGCAGTGGTTGGCGGTGTCGTGGTTTCGCAGAACATCCATGTGTGGATGGCTGACACCCAGACAGCCAAGTCCCATGCTGATTGGCTTGGTACGCTGGCCAGGATCCAGGCCTTGGCACCTCGTACGGTTGTGCCGGGGCACTACCTGGGCCAGAGCAACCACTCCCTCGACGCAGTGCGTTTTACGGCCGATTACATTCGTGCCTTCGATGCCGAAACCAGCGAAGCGACAAACAGTGGCGCCCTCATCCAAGCGATGAAGCAACGCTACCCCAAGCTTGCCGATGAAAGTTCGCTGGAACTCAGCGCCAAGGTCGCCAAAGGTGAAATGAAGTGGTGATTGCGCGCCGCTCAGGCGCGTGCCGATGGGCAGGGGCGCAGTGACCCAGGCCAGCCAAAGTTGTTAATCCGCCTGCCGCTCATGGGCTGGCCTGCTGCTCCAGCCAGTCCATGAGTTCTACCAGCCCCGGCGGCAGGCTCTTGGCCTGGCTCGCCAGGTAATACCCTTTGCCGGTACGCACCTTGAGCGGGAACGGCATGCACAGCCTGCCGCTACGCAAGTCATCGCCGATCAGCGCCCAGTCGCCGATCGCCACACCTGTGCCTTGCGAGGCCATGGCCATCGCCATGTCCAGCGTTTCAAAATGCTGCTTGCGCCCCGGGTTGTGCAGGTCCACCCCCGCAGCGTGAAGCCATAGCCGCCAGTCATGTTCATCTCGGGAGGGGTGCAGCAACATATGCTGCGCCAAGTCCCGGACCTCTCGCAGCGCAACTGGCCCCTGCAGCAGCGATGGCGCGCAGACAGGCGTCAGTTGTTCGTCGAACAGCTTGCGCACTCGCAGCCCATGGTTGGGTGCATCGCCATAGACCACAGCCGCATCGAAACCTTCACGGCGAAAGTCCACCCCATGCTGCACTGTGGTGGTCAGCTCCACTGGCACATCAGGCCTCAGCGCCTGCCACTCCATCAGCCGTGGCAGCAGCCAGCGCATCACGCAGGTTGGGGCCTTGAGCTGCAAGGTGGCATTGCGCCCGCCAACCTCGCGCACGCCCTGTTCGATCAGGCCAAAGACCTGTTGTACCCGAGGCAACCAATCCTGGCCCTCGCGGGTCAGGCTCAGGCCGCGGGCCTGGCGCTGAAACAAGGCATAACCCAGATGTTCTTCGAGCCCGGCAATCTGACGGCTGACGGCGCCCTGGGTGATGTGAAGCTGCTGTGCAGCGCGGGTGAAATTGCAATGCTGCGCCGTGACCAGAAAGGTGTAAAGCGCTGGCAGGGGAGGTAGGCGTTTCATCGCGCTGAGCCATGTGTTCAGGACATGGCTAGTATGTGTTTTTTTGCCTTGTGGCGGTAGCCATGGGTTAGGTCCAATGGCGCATATTCCAACACTATTCTGGGTGACCCCATGGCAACCTGCGGCGAAGTACTGGTCAAATTCCTTGAAGGATATGGCGTAGACCATGTCTTTGGCATTCCTGGTGTACATACCGTGGAGCTGTACCGTGGTTTGGCAGGTTCGTCGATCCGCCACATCACCCCGCGCCACGAGCAAGGCGCTGGGTTCATGGCTGACGGCTATGCCCGAACCCGCGGCAAGCCTGGCGTGTGCTTCATCATCACCGGCCCTGGCATGACCAACATCACCACTGCCATGGGCCAGGCCTATGCCGACTCCATTCCCATGCTGGTGATCTCCAGTGTGCAATCGCGTGACCAATTGGGCGGTGGCCGCGGCAAACTGCACGAGCTGCCCAATCAGGCAGCGTTGGTGTCGGGCGTTGCGGCGTTTTCCCAGACGCTGATGAGCGCCGCTGACCTGCCTCAGGTGCTGGCGCGTGCCTTTGCCGTGTTCGACAGTGCACGCCCGCGCCCGGTGCATATCGAGATCCCCTTGGATGTGCTGGTCGAGCCGGCGGACCATTTGCTGCCCGCCCGTGCGATACGCAGCGCCCGCGCAGGCGCAGCCCCTGGCCCTGTGGCGGCCATGGCCCAGCGCCTGGCCAACGCCCGCCGGCCACTCATCCTGGCCGGTGGCGGTGCGCTGGCGGCGGGCGCGCCGTTGGCGCAGTTGGCGGAGCACCTGCAGGCGCCTGTCGCCCTGACCATCAATGCCAAAGGGTTGCTGCCGGCCGGCCATCCACTGCAGATTGGTTCGACCCAGTCACTGGTTGCTACCCGTGAGCTGGTGGAGGAGGCCGATGTGGTATTGGCGATCGGCACCGAACTTGCCGAGACCGACTACGACGTGACCTTCAAGGGCGGCTTCAAGATTCCAGGCAGCCTGCTGCGAATCGACATCGACCCCGACCAGACCGTGCGCAACTACCTACCGGAACTGGCCCTGGTCGCCGATGCCCAGTTGGCTGCCCAGGCGTTGTTAGAGGCCCTGCGGTTGCTGCCAGCGCCACCCTGTGATGAAGGTTGGGGCGCTGCCCGTGCCCTGCGGTTGCGCAAGGCCATGGCGGCCGGCTGGGATCAGCCCACCTTGAGCCAGACCCGCTTGCTGACGAGCATTTTGCAGCGCCTGCCAAACGCGATCCTGGTAGGGGATTCGACCCAGCCGGTGTACACCGGCAACCTGACCCTGGACATGCAGGCACCACGCCGTTGGTTCAATGCATCGACCGGTTACGGCACGTTGGGCTATGCGTTGCCTGCTGCAATGGGCGCTTGGCTCGGCAGTGCCGAACAGCCCAACGAGCGTGCGCCTGCGGTCTGCCTGATCGGCGACGGCGGCATGCAGTTCACCTTGCCGGAACTGGCCAGCGCCGTAGAGGCCAAGGTGCCCCTGATCGTATTGCTGTGGAATAACCAAGGTTACGAGGAGATCAAGAAGTACATGGTCAACCGCTCGATCGAACCGGTGGGCGTGGATATTCACACCCCCGACTTCATCGGGGTGGCACGTGCATTGGGCGCCGACGCCGAGCAGGTTGACGATGTCATGCACCTGCAGGCTGCACTGGGCAGGGCAGTGCAGCGCCAAGGCCCGACGCTGATCCAGGTCGATCAGAACGCCTGGCACGCCGCAGTCACGGGCTGAACTCAGCTGGCGCTGGCGCGCAGCCTGGCGACGTCGCGGATCGGTGGAGCGCCGTAGAGTCGGCTGTATTCGCGGCTGAACTGCGACGGGCTTTCATAGCCTACCCGATACGCGGCAACCGCCGCTTCCAGGCCGTCGTTGAGCATCAGCCGCCGCGCCTCCTGCAACCGCAGTTGCTTCTGGTACTGCAACGGGCTCATGGAGGTGACGGCCTTGAAGCGGTGATGCAAGGTCGAGATGCTCAGATGCACCTCGCGCGCCAGTTGCTCGATGCGTAGCGGCTGCTGGTAGTTCTGGTTAAGCCAGGTGATGGCCTGACAGACCCGATGGGTCTGGCTATTGGCCAAAGCGATTTCGTACAGGCGGTAGCCCTGCGGCCCGCGCAGCAGGCGGTAGAGGATCTCGCGCCTAATCAGCGGCGCCAGCATGTCGATATCCCGCGGAGTGTCGAGCAGGCGCACCAGGCGCAGCAGCGCGTCGAGCAGTTGCGGGTCGGTTCGCTCGACATACAGGCCACGGCCGGAGGGCAGATTGGGCACCAGCATCGGCCCGCTTTCAGCGATCAGCTGGCTGATTTCGGCAGGGTCCAAGTCCATACGAATGCCAAGGCTCGGGTTTTCCGGGCTGGCGTCGAGCTTCACGCCGCTCAATGGCAGGGTTACCGATACCACCATGTAATGCAGCGGGTCGTAGGCATACTGTTCATCGCCCAGGAACAAGCTTTTGCTGCCCTGGGCCAGAATGCACAAGGCCGGTTGGGCCAGGGTCGGCACCGAGCGCACGTTTTCGGTATAGCGCACCAGGTACAGGTCGTCGATGGCTGAGGCGGGGCCATGGGGAGCCGTGGCGTGCTTGCTTATCAGCTGGGCCAACTCCTGGCGCTGCACTTCCAGGGTTGGATCGATGGACGGGGCGGTGGTCATGATGGCTTTCCTCTGCTGACCGACGCAGCATAGGTTTGGGCAATGGCCGACGCTAGTCGAATGCTGCACGTCGATTGCCTGATCCTGCCGCGCAGCAGGATCAGGCAATCGCTGAGCAGTAATGGCCTAACGCGTGGCGCGTGCCAGCACCTAACCTTGGCAGCCTGGCTTTTCCGTCCGCCTGCTTCAAGGAGATCGTGCTATGACCCAGCGCCAACCGGTCACTCACCTGGCTTTCATTCGTGCCTGCAGCGGCCGTTCCGCCGAACTTGGCGCACGCCTGCGCGACCTGCTCGAACCGTCCTTGCAGACCCCGGGCTGCCTTAGCTTTACGGTGCAGCGTTCCCAGGCCGACGCCGACCTGTGGCTGCTTAGCGGTAGCTGGCAGGACCAACAGGCAATGACGGGCTACTTCGCCTCGCCCACCTTGAATGTGTTCGGCGAACTGGTTCAAGCGCAGGTAGTCAGCAGCCTGGACTTGCATACCTTCGATTGAAAGGCGGTTAGAATGCTGCCCCTCAATCAACAGGCGCAGGGCAACATGGCACGCAGAGAATTCCCCCATTTCGAAGCAGTTTCGGCGATGGTTCCGGTTGAGGGCGGCGGCTATAACGCTGCTATCGCGGTCAAGGCCCTGGGTATGGGCGGCGCTGCGCGCTTTCACAAGGTACTAGGCGATGAAGTCTTCAAAAGCGCTATGGCGGCTGACGAAGCCGCCTGCGCCGAGCTTGCACGCCTGCAGGGCGTGAGCGAGGAAGGCGAACTGATCTGGTGATCAGGCCTGTGGGCGAGCCATCTTGAACAGGTTGCCCAGCTCGAAATAATCCGCTGGGCCACCGCCACGCAGGATCGGTTCGGCCGCGGCGGTGTCGTAGATACCGTCCTTGAGCAAGTGCTCGGCAATGTGTACCGCCACCACCTCACCCAGGATCAACCAGCTCGGCACCAGTTGCTGGTCGGCGCGTGTGAGCTGGACGATCTGGGTCACCTTGCACTCGAAAGCCACCGGCGTTTCGCCCACGCGCGGCACTTTGACGATACTCGACGGCACTGCCGTAAGGCCGCTCAGTTCGAACTCGTTGACGTCGGCAGGCACAGCCGCGCAGCTTTGATTCATTTGCTCGGCCAATGGGCGGGTCGCCAGGTTCCAGACGAATTCGCCAGTCTGCTCGATGTTGTTCAGGCTGTCTTTGCGCCCGACGCTGCAGAAACCGATGATCGGGGGGATGTAGTTGAAGGCGTTGAAGAAGCTGTAGGGCGCAAGGTTCAACTGGCCATCTTGGCTCTGCGAAGAGATCCAGCCGATGGGGCGCGGACCAACGATGGCATTGAAGGGGTCGTGTGGCAGGCCGTGGCCTTTGGCGGGTTCGTAGTAGTACATCTTGCCGACATCCTGGGGAAGGGTGGCCTAGTGTGCCAAGCATTTGCTCCCCTGAAAATGATCAAGCCCGGCCGAAGCCGGGCTGGTAGCACGCAGCAGCACTCAGCTGATGCGGTGGCCATTGGTGCGGTCGAAGCCATCTTCGGCAAAGCGCTGCGCATTGGTGTGATCGAAACCGTCTTCGGCAAAGCGTTGTGCGTTGGTGTGATCGAAACCGTCTTCGGCGAAGCGTTGTGCGTTGGTGTGATCGAAACCGTCTTCGGCGAAGCGTTGCGCGTTGGTGTGATCGAAACCATCTTCGGCGAAGCGTTGTGCGCCAGTGTGGTCGAAACCGTCTTCGGCGTAGCTGGCAGATTGACTCACTGCTGCAAAGGTGTGTGCACTGGTACGGTCGAACCCATCTTCAGCGAATGCGCCAGCAGCGAAAACCGAGAGGGCCAGGGTCAGGATCAGTTTGCTTTTCATGGTGGTGCTCCTTGGATGTGGGGAAGTTTGTTTCTATGGATTCAATGCTACGCCTATTAATCCGATAAAAAAGCGCAAAAATTGGCGTTTAAAAATCGAATTAGTAGATGTTTTGGTCGGCACCTAGCGTTCATCTGCTTTTGCACGTGCATATGCGTGAGAGACGTCAAGGGCTAGGGCGGCGAGGTGCTTCACCTGCATTTGCAGGATGAGATTCTGGGATTAATCGTGAGTTAAGAACGTGAGATATACATCACTGCTTTGGTCGGCGACCCTGATCGGCATTTGCTGAAAATTGCCATCGCCTGGCGCTTGGGTGAACCCTCGACGTCACAAGGATCCAGCAGTGCATCAATGAAGCTTTACCTGGCTGGGAATTCTGACTTGCATTGTGTTGGGCACCGGATAGGGGGGGCAACGCTGCAGACCACTCACCAACGTCAGCCGCGACAGGCATTGAGAACGTTGCTATCAGTCGCAGCTCAAGCAGCGCCGACGCGTCGTTCGATAGCATAGGCGCACGAATCTGCAGCCCAGCTTTTGGCAACCATAAAAAAGGGGCGTCCGTTTCACGGAGCGCCCCTTTTTCAATCGCACGACCAGGTCAGTCGGTGGTAATCCGCGAATGCTGCTTGGTGTCTTTCATGGTGGCGTACACCAACAGCGAGCAAGCGATGCACGCTGTGACGTACCAATAGAAGCCGCTCTCCATGCCTACGCTCTTGAACCACAGGGCAACGTACTCAGCGGTACCGCCGAAGATCGAGACGGTCAGCGCATACGGCAGGCCAACGCCCAGGGCGCGGATTTCAGTCGGGAACAGCTCGGCTTTGACCACTGCGTTGATCGAGGTATAGCCACTGACGATGATCAGCGCCGCCATGATCAGGAAGAACGCGCCCCACCAGGTCTGGATGGTGTGCAGGGTGCTGAGAATCGGCACGGTGAACAGGGTGCCAAGTACGCCGAAGGCGATCAGGATCGGGCGTCGGCCGATCTTATCGGAAAGGCCGCCGATCACCGGCTGCAGGCACATGAACAGGAACAGCGTGGCTGCCGAGATGGTGGTCGAGTCACTGATGCTCATACCCACGGTATTGACCAGGTACTTCTGCATGTAGGTGGTGTAGGTGTAGAAGGCCAGTGTGCCGCCCATGGTCAGGCCGACCACGGTCAGCAGTTCCTTGGGGTGGCGCATGAGGGTGCGCATCAGGCTTTCTTTGGCCTTTTCCTTCTTGGTGAAGGAGGCGGTTTCTTCCATGCCGCGACGCAGGTACAGGGCGACCACCGCGCACAGCGCACCGATCACGAAAGGTACACGCCAGCCCCAGGCATACAATTGCTCAGTGGTCAGGGTCTGCTGCAGGATGATCAGTACCGCCAGAGCAATGAGCTGGCCGGAAATCAGCGTTACGTACTGGAAGCTGGAGAAGAAGCCACGGCGGTCCTTGCTGGCCATCTCGCTCAGGTAGGTGGCAGAGGTACCGTACTCGCCGCCGACCGAAAGGCCCTGCATCAGGCGTGCGATAACCAGCAGGATCGGCGCGGCGACGCCGATGGTTTCATAGCCTGGGGTCAGGGCGATCACCAGGGAGCCGGCGCACATCAGCAGCACCGAAGCCATCAGCGCAGCCTTGCGGCCCTTGCGGTCTGCATACAGGCCCATCAACCAGCCACCGATTGGGCGCATCAGAAAGCCCACGGCGAAGATCGCGGCAGTATTGAGCAGTTGAGCGGTGGAGTCGCCAGCCGGGAAGAAGGCCTTGGCGAAGTACAGCGAGAATGCAGCGTAAACGTACCAGTCGTACCATTCGACCATGTTGCCGATGGACCCACTGAAGATCGATTTAAGGCGGCTGGCGGTGGTTTTTTCAGCAGCGGGCGCGACGGCCGCCCCGGCTGGCAGGGAGGTGGCGTTATCCATCTGGGATACCTTCTCGTTGTTTTTGTGGAGCGCGCCGAAGCGCAGCTTGCCAAGACAATTGCAGAAGCTGTGCCAAACGGGTGCATGGCGATCCAAATGGGGGCGCGGAGCCGGTGCAGGCTGGGCTTTAGGTGAGAAGTGCCGTGGGCCTTGGAGGGGCAAGCCTGTGTGAGTGAGCGGATTTCCGCTTATCGCGCTGCGCACATGAGCGAAAAACCGCTCATTGCACGAAGTCCTCACGAACAATTCCGTGACGCTGCATCTTTTCGTTCAGGGTGCGGCGCGGCAGTTGCAGCGTCTGCATCACTGCTTTGATTTCCCCTGCGTGCTGGCGCAAGGCTGCACGCAGGCACTGAGCTTCGAAAGCTTCCATCTGCTCCACCAGCGATGGGCCGGCAGGGGCGACTTCGATATTCGGCGAGCCCAGGCCCAGCGCGTGGCGCTCCGCTGCGTTGGCCAATTCCCGTACATTGCCTGGCCAATCGTGGCACAGCAGCTGCGAGAGTTGTGGACCGCTCAACGGCGGCGCCGCGCGTCCTAACCTGGCAGCGGCCGACTGTGCAAAATGCTCGAACAGCAGGGGTATGTCTTCACGCCGTTCGCGCAGCGGTGCCAAGCGCAACTCCGCCACATTCAGGCGATAGGCCAGGTCCTCGCGAAACCGCCCGGCCCGCGCCTCTTCGAGCAAGTCAGGTTTGGTGGCGGCGATGATGCGCAAGTCGACGCTGATGCTCTGGTTGGCCCCTAGCCGCTCCAGTTTCTGCTCCTGGATCACCCGCAGCAGCTTTGCCTGCTGGGCCAACGGCATGCTTTCGATTTCGTCGAGAAACACCGTGCCGCCGTTGGCGTACTCCAGTTTGCCGATGCGTTTGCCCTGCGCACCGGTGAATGCACCGCTTTCATGGCCGAACAATTCGGCTTCGAACAGTGATTCGGGGATGGCTGCGCAGTTGAGCGCCACGAATGGTTTGTCGGCGCGCGGCCCGAAGTCGTGCAGGCAACGCGCTACCCGCTCCTTGCCGCTGCCGGTTTCACCGCGCAGCAGCACGTTGACTGGCAAGCTGGCCAGGTCCAAGACCTGCCTGCGTAGCTGCTGCAAACCTTGAGACATACCCAGCAAGGTGGTTTCCAGCCGCGACTTGAGGTCGGCCTGTTCATGCAGGCGGCGGTTCTCTAGCACCAACTGACGCTTTTCCAGTGCCCGTCGCAGGCTCCCGAGCAAGTGCTGTGGGGTGAAGGGCTTTTCCAGGAAGTCATACGCACCACTGCGCATCGCCTCCACCGCCATCGGCACATCGCCGTGGCCGGTCAGCAGAATCACCGGCAGGTCCGGGTCATCCAGTTGCAGGCGCTCGAGCAGCTGCAGGCCACCCATGCCTGGCATGCGTACGTCGCTGATGACCACGCCGGCAAAGTGCGCAGGCAGTTGCGCCAGGCAGTCCTCGGCGCAAGCGAACAACTGCACGCTGAAGCCAGACAGGCTCAGCCACTGTTCGACCGCGGTGCGGATGCTGGCTTCATCATCCACGACGATCACCGAGTTCAACATACAGTCTCCAGGTCACGGGGCAGGGTCAGGCTCAGCCGGGCGCCGCCGGGCATGTTCTCTGCGTACAGCAGGCCTCCGGCCTCGACGATGATGCCATAGGAGATCGCCAGGCCCAGGCCCAAGCCTTCGCCCACCGGTTTGGTGGTGAAGAACGGATCGAAGACCTTCGCCAGGTCCGCTTGGGCAATACCACCGCCTGAATCAAGCACGCTCAGGCGCCATTGATCGTGCAGTGGTTCGATGCGCACCTCAAGGCGTTTGTAGCGCTTGTCAGCCATGGCGTCGAGGGCGTTGTGCAGCAGGTTGATCAGCACCTGCTCAAGGCGGATCGCATCGCCGCGGACCCAGGCCGGACGTGCCAGGTACAGCGCTACGTCCACTTGCTCACTGCGCATGCGCGTGTCCAGCAGGTGCAGGGCCTGATCGACCACGGTTGCCAGGTCGAGGCGTTCGCGCAGGCCAACCGGGCTATTGCGGGCAAAGGTCTTCAGGTGGCCGGTCAATGCGGCCATGCGCGTGAGCATCTGCTCCAACGGCTCCAGGGCTTTGCGTGCATCGTCGTAGCGGCCATGGTCGAGCAGCAGGCGCAGGGTTTCCAGCTGCATGCGTTGCGTGGTCAGCGGTTGGTTGATCTCGTGGGCCATGGCCGCCGACATCTGCCCCAGTGCCGCCAGTTTGGCCGACTGCACCAGGCCTTCCTGGGCAGTACGCAGTTCGCGGGTGCGTTCTTCGACCTGCCGCTTGAGCGCCTCGCGGCTGCGCTGGCGCAGCCGGGCCAGGCGTAAACGCTGGCTGACGAACAGCGCGGCGAACACCAGGCTGAGCCACACGGCGGCGGCGCTCAGTGCGGCATTGCGGCCGGCAGCCTCGACCTGAGGTTTGCGCAGCAAGTGCAAGGTCCAGCCCTCACCGTCCAGCGGCAAGCTTTCCCAGAGGTATTCGACGCTACCTCCTGGGCCTTGCACGCGGCTCAAGTGGCTGTTGCTGGCGAACCGGGTCAGCTCTTGATGCGCAAGGGGCACCAGCGGCTGCTTGTCGTACTGACGGGTCTGGGCAAGCTCGGCACGATCGGCGCCGCTGAGCGGCTTGAGCTCTCGATAGCGCCAGCCATCCTGATTGGCGATGAAGGTGATGCCACGGGCGTCACTGACCAGCAGAATATCGCTACCTTGGCGCCATTCGCGTTCCAGTTCCGGGAACTCCAGCTTGACCACCATGGCGCCGAGAAAGCGCCCCTGCTCGTCGCTGACTGCGCTGGCCAGGAAGTAGCCAGGCACACCGCTGGTCACCCCCACTGCATAGAAGCGGCCGCTACCATGGCTGCGGGTCTGTTTGAAATAGGGCCGAAAGCCGTAGTTGGAGCCGACGTAGCTGGTGGGCAGGCGCCAATTACTGGCGGCCACCGCCAGGCCGGTGCGGTCGAGCAGCTCCAGGGTCGAAGAGTTGGCTGCGCCGTTGATGCGCTCGAGTTTCAGGTTGAGCGCGTGCTGCATCTGCTCGCTGACCGGGCCGCGCAGGGCGTCGATCAGCTGCGGGTCGAGCGCCAGCACGGCGGGCAGAGCGCGGTAACGGTCGATCAGGGTGTGCAGGGCATTGGCGTACAGCACCAGCTGCTGGCTGGCGCGGCGGGCGTCATCTTCCATGGCTTGGCGCTTGGCCTGGTGCATCGCCCAGCCGCCACTCAGGGCCGTACCTAGCACGATCAGCAGGGTAATCAGCCCCAGACGCAGGGCGCGAAAGGAAAAGGGCATGGGCGGGTCCAGGTAATGGTGATATCAGGCCCGGCCTCTGCACGGCGGTTCATCGCTTGGATGAACTGGCTGCCATAGAGGCCGGAGCCGACGACGAACCTGTTACAGCAGCTCGAAGCTCTTCTGCTGCACGGCCTCTGAATCCAGCCCGATCTGGACATTGAACTCGCCAGGCTCGGCGACCCGCTGCAACTGGCCATTGTAGAACTTCAGATCATCTTCGCTGATGGGGAAGGTCAGGGTTCGCGACTCACCAGCCTTGAGCATCAGTTTCTGGAAGTTCTTCAGTTGCTTGACCGGGCGGCTCATCGATGCCGAGACATCCTGCAGGTACAGCTGCACGACGGTCTCGCCATCACGCTGGCCGGTATTTTTCACGGTGATCTTGGCTTGCAGCGTATCGCCTCGCTTGAGCTGGTTGCCAGACAGGGACAGGCCCGACAGCTCGAAACTGCTGTAGCTCAAGCCGTAGCCGAATGGGTACAGCGGGCCGTTGGGCTCTTCGAAGTACTGCGATGTGAAGTTGCCTGGCTTGCCGGGAGTGAATGGCCGACCGATGCGCATGTGGTTGTAGTACATCGGAATTTGCCCTACCGAACGAGGGAAGGTGATGGCCAGCTTGCCCGATGGGTTGTAATCGCCAAACAGCACGTCGGCAATGGCGTTGCCACCTTCGGTGCCGGAGTACCAGGTTTCCAGGATGGCATCGGCCTGGTCACGCTCCCAGCCAATCGACAGGGGGCGGCCATTCATCAGCACCAATACCAGCGGCTTGCCTGTGGCCTTCAGAGCCTTTATTAGCTCGCGCTGGCTAGCCGGAATTTCCAGGCTCGTACGGCTTGACGACTCATGGGACATCCCACGCGACTCGCCAACCACAGCCACTACTACATCGGACTGCTGGGCAGCCTTGATCGCTTCGTCGATCATGACGCCCGCAGGCCGTGGGTCATCGACGATCTCCGGGGCATCGGCGTTGAGGAAATTCAGGTAGTCGACGATTGCCTTGTCACCAATGATGTTGGCGCCTTTTGCGTATACCAGCTTGGCCTTGCCCTCCAGAGCACGCCGCAAGCCCTCGCGCACGGTGACAGAGTGCATCGGCTTGCCATCGGCGTACCAACTGCCGAGCATGTCATTCGGGGCATCTGCCAATGGGCCGACCAGAGCGACTGTACCGGCTTTTTTAAGCGGCAGAGTCTGGTTGCGGTTCTCCAGCAATACCAGGCTGCGCCGGGCCACGTCACGGGCAGCTGCGCGGTGCAGGCGGTCTTCGGTGTAATAGTCCTTGAGGTCGTTTTCGGCTTTGGCAATGCGCAGGTAAGGGTCTTTGAACAGGCCCATGTCATATTTGGCGCCGAGCACTTCGCGCACGGCCTGGTTCAGTTCGTGTTCTGTCACTTCGCCAGACTTCAGCAGCCCGGGCAGTTCTTTGCCATAAAGGGTGTCGTTCATGCTCATGTCGATGCCGGCCTTGATCGCCAGCTTGGCGGCTTCGCGGCCATCTCGCGCCACACCGTGGCGGATCAGCTCCTGGATGGCGCCGTGGTCACTGATGGTCACACCTTTGAAGCCCCACTGCTTGCGCAGCAGATCGTTCATCAGCCAAGTGTTGGAAGTGGCCGGGACACCGTTGATCGAGTTGAGCGCCACCATCACCCCGCCAGCGCCCGCGTCGAGCGCGGCGCGGTAGGGTGGCAGGTAGTCGTTGTACATCTTGGGCAGGCTCATATCGACGGTGTTGTAGTCACGTCCGCCTTCCACAGCGCCGTACAAGGCGAAATGCTTGACGATGGCCATGATGCTGTCAGGGTTGGCCGGGCTGCTGCCCTGGAACGAGCGCACCATGACCTGGCCAATCTTCGAGGTCAGGTAAGTGTCTTCGCCGAAGCCTTCGCTGGTGCGCCCCCAGCGCGGGTCGCGGGCGATGTCGACCATGGGTGCGAAGGTCATGTCCAGCGCATCGGCCGAAGCTTCGATGGCCGAAGTGCGGCCGACCTTGGCGATCGCGTCCATATCCCAGCTAGCCGCCAGGCCCAGGCTGATCGGGAAGATCGTGCGTTCGCCGTGGATGGTGTCGTAGGCGAAGAACATCGGAATCTTCAGGCGGCTGCGCATGGCAGCGTCCTGCATCGGCCGGTTCTCGGGGGCGGTACGCGAGTTGAAGGTGCCACCGATGCGCCCGGCCGCGATTTCTTCGCGGATCTTGTCGCGGGGCATTTCCGGGCCGATGCTGATCAGGCGCAACTGGCCGATCTTTTCGGCCTCGGTCATCTGGCTGATCAGATGGTCGATGAACGCCTGCTTGTCCTGCAGGGGAGGGGCGGTTGGAGCGGCAAGCGCCGCCTGGCTGGCAAGGGCCATGGCCAGGCCCAGCAAAGACAGTTTCATCATCGATTCCATAATCGAGGCCTTGGCCGTATCCGGAGCGGTACGCGCGTGGCCGAAGTTTTCAGGCGGCTATTGTTGTACGATTCGCCGGTAATTCATCCAGCGGCGGATTATGCCTGAAAGTATCGGTCGCGGATGAACACCCCAATGCCGGGATAAAAACTATAAAAACGCTGACGAGACCCAAGGCATGACCCTGCTCAACGAATACCAACGCCGCCAGGTGGCCGAGGCGATCGCCCTGGCAGAGCGGCGCACCGATGCGCAACTGGTGACCGTGCTGGCGCGCCGTGCCGATGACTACGCCTATCTGCCGTTGTTCTGGGCCGCTGTGCTGGCCCTTGCCACCCCGGCGCTGTTGAATTGGCTGGTGGGCTGGCCAGGCTTGCGTGGGTTGCTGGTGGCCAACGTACTGCTGTTCATCGGCTTGTGCGTGCTATTGCGCCAGCCACGGGTGGCTGCATGGCTGACTCCGACAGCCTTGCTGCGCTGGCGCGCCGCGCGCCTGGCGCACCAGCAGTTTCGGGAGCAGAACCTTGAGGGTACGGCCGGCGCCACGGGGGTGCTGATCTTTGTCGCCGAGCAGGAGCAGCATGTAGAAATCCTCGTCGATCAAGGGGCAGCCCCTTACCTGGATGCCAAGGTCCGCGCAGTGTTGGTGGCGCGCCTGACTGAACAGGTGCGTCAAGGCCATACCTTGCAGGGTTTTGTCGAATGCATCGAGGCTTGTGGCGAACTGCTGGGCAAACACCTGCCGCGCACCCACCCTCGTAATGAACTACCCAACCACCTGGTGATTCTCGACTGAACTGGCGGCTAGAGGGGTGTAGAATGCGCGGCATCGCGCAATGCGCCCCTTTTTGTAACCTGAGGCACCTGTTTTCCATGTCTGCCAGTAATTGCGCGCCCGCGGCGCCCGATGCACGCGCCCAGTTTCTAGACCAGCTCGATGCTGCCCTGCGCACCAACTCATTGGTCAAGTTGGTGCTGGCGCGCCATGTCGGGGCCGACCCGACCTTGCAGCGCATCATTGCCAAGCCGCTGCAGGTCAAGGGGCAAGAGCAGCTGTCGCTGGTGTATCGACACCAGACGCGTGACATCACTCGCAACCTGCCAATCGATCAGGCTCAGGCGCTGATAGCGCAGCTGTTGCCAGAGAGCTTTCGCAATGCCCACTTGTTCGACGCTCACGGCGAAGTGCAGCTGACCTTCAGTAAAAAAGGCAAACCTATGCTCCAGCGCCACGCGGCGCAGGCTCCGCGAGAGGTGGTAGCCAAGGCTGAGCATGACCGCCAGAAGAAACGCTATCTAGAGCTCTCGCGGCCTTTCCTGCGCGACCTGGGGGTGACCGATGCTCAGGGCGCGCTGATTCCGTCGATGTCGCGCAAGTGGAAGCAGATCAACAAATTCATCGAAGTGTTCGATCACGCCCTGGCCAATGCACCGGTGCTGGCGGCGCAGCCGCTGCGCGTCGCCGATTTCGGCTCTGGCAAGGGCTACCTGACCTTCGCCATGCATGACTTCCTGCGTAATACCCAGGGCCGCGATGCGCAGGTAACCGGTGTGGAGTTGCGCCAGGACATGGTCGAGCTGTGTAACGCCGCCGCTCAGCGCCTGGAGCATTCGGGCCTGGAGTTCCAGTGCGGTGACGTTCGCAGCGTTGTGCCCGAGGCAATCGACGTGATGATTGCCCTGCATGCTTGCGACATCGCCACCGACTATGCCATTCACACAGGCATACGCTGCAACGCTGCGATCATCATGTGCTCACCGTGCTGCCACAAGCAAATCCGCCCGCAGCTGCACAGCCCGGGGCTACTGCAACCGATGTTGCAATACGGGCTGCATCTGGGGCAGCAGGCCGAAATGCTCACCGACAGCCTGCGCGCGTTGTATCTGGAGGCGTGTGGTTATGAAACCAAGGTGTTCGAGTTTATCTCCCTTGAGCACACCAACAAGAACAAGATGATTCTTGCGGTGAAACGTCCGCAAGTGGGTGATAACACGGCATTGTTGGAAAAGATCGGGCAGCTCAAAGCGTTTTATGGGGTGCAGGAGCATTGCCTGGAGACGTTGTTGCAGGCCGATAAGCTTCTGTGATTGCCACAACCACATCTTAGCCAGTCGCAATCAACGTTCAGCGAACCGCTGACGGCCCTTCGATCGCCAACCCTTCCATACCCAATGGATGCGTAGTCGCATCGAAGAAGTACAGCCGCGTCCCCGGCATGTTCCCGAACCGGTCGACGAAATGCTGCTTCTGGTTGAGCACAGACGCTTCGCTCAGCGGCCGGACAGCGATCGACAAGTGACTGGGCTGCGCCTGAACGATGGCTTCGAGCAAATGCTTGTCGCTGCCGTCCAGATGCTGCCCGAACAGGCACAGGCCCTGTTTCTCCTGAGCCAGTTGCCCCAACCCCCAGGCCAGATAATCGGAGTGGCGGATGGCGCGCATCTTCTCGTCGCTGCGCTCTTCGTTGACGAACAGCGGCACTTCACCGGGAATGTTCACGGCGAAGCCTTCGAGTAATTCTGCACTGTCGGCGCTGCGCTGGCGGGTGCTGCCATCGGGCAGCTTTAGCAGGTGCAGGCCGCCATGCAGGTGCAAGACTCGAATGCCCTCGCTGCTGGTGCGGCGCACGTCGAAAAAACCTTCCTCGTCGAACAACGCGGCAAAGCCCTGCGGGTCATGTTGTATCGCCCAAGGCAGGATCAGGTCGTAGTTGCTTGTGTAGACGCTGCGATACTCGCGCAGGGCCTGGTTGATCGATGTCAGGGTGGCGGCGGGTACCAAGGCCCAAGGCAGATGCACGGTGCGGATCGCGTGGATCAACCCTTCCTTGATCGAGTAGTAGCGGTTCAACGGCGCAGTGGAGTTGATGGCCAGGGCTGCGTTGGCGCGTACGGTGTGATTGAGAGTGCTCAACACCGGCTCGAACAGTTCGGTGCCCAGCGACTTGAACAGCGCCTGATCGCTAATCGCTAGGCCCTTCTTGCGCCCAGCGCGCTGGGCTTGTTCGTACAGTGAAAAGTAGCCGAACGGCTTCCACAGCGCACGACTGGCACCGTTGCCCAGCAGCAATGCAGTGCAGGGGTGGCGCTGGTTGAGATCAGGCCAAGCGGCGAGGTGGGCGTCGAGAGTTGGCATGGGCAATCCATTCGGTGAGGCGGGAAACGGCCAGGACTTTAGCACGACATATGGGCGCTGAGCGCGGGCGCCGTCGGGGGCTGGCGCAACAACGAAAAAAGGAGCTCGAGGCTCCTTTTGACAGCGATGACGTTGTTGGAACGCCATGCGAGGATAGCAATGTTTGGAGCGGGTAGAGGGAATCGAACCCTCAACTAAAGCTTGGGAAGCTTTCGTTTTGCCACTAAACTATACCCGCATTCGCGATGCACTTTTTACCAGAACCTTCCTTGAAATAGAAGCCCGCGTTCTAAAAAAGCTGATCGGCGCCCCATCTGTGCGGGTGTCGAACACAAGGCGCCGATACGCTCAAATAGCCAATGCATGCTGCCCCTGGATGTATGCGCCAGCGCGTGGGCGGGTTTCGCGCGCCGTGGGTTTGAGAAAACCTAGCAAGGCGTCGCGGGTATCATCGCAGGCTGACTTGCTTTCCATATCCAAAAAATGCCCAGCGTCGCGGATGACGCTGAACTGGCTATTGCCGACGTGTTTGCCGAATTCTCGGGCATCTTGCACCGTGGTGTACTCGTCGCGCTCGCCGTTGATGAACAGCACCGGGATGGCGATATTGCGGGCGCCGTGCAGTGCCCGTTGCAGGTCGCGCTGCAACACTTGGTTGATGTGGAAGTGCATCTGCGCATACTCGTGGCTGTCCAGGCTGCTGACGTGCCGGAAGTTGAAGCGCTTGAACAGTGACGGCAGGTACTTGCCGATGGTGTCATTGACCAGGTTGCCGACTTGGTAACGGTCGCAGGCGGCCAGATACTGGCAACCCCGTTCCAGGTAGTCGCGCATCGGCTCGTTGATAACTGGCGAAAACGAACTGACCACGGCCTTTTTCACCCTGCGCGGCTGGTGCGCCAGCGCCAGCAGGGTGCAGGCACCGCCCCAGGAAAAGGACATGACGTGGTCGCACTGGAACCGCTCTATCAGCTCCAGCAGTATCTGCGCCTCGTCCTCCTTGCTGATCAGCCGCTCTTGGCGGTTGTGCGGCTTGGACTTGCCAGCGTATGGCTGGTCGTAAAGCACTACGTTGAATTGTGGGTGCAGATTGCGCACGGTCTGGGCGAACGAAGCGGTGGTGGCCAACGACCCATTGATCAGAATGATCGTCTTTTCGGCCGCGTCCGCGCGATAGAACTCCGTGTAAACCCGATACTGACCTTGGATATCAAGTACAGCGATTTCTGGCCTCATGTCATCGACTCCTGGCGCAAAAAGGGTAATCGCGTCACCTAGGGTGCACGTTCTTTATGACAGGTAGGCATTCGCCTGAGTAAATCGGGGGGCCCTGTGTCGATCCTTGGCACACGTGTCGACGATGTTGTTCTGGTGGGCAATTGCCGTGCCCCAACGCATCGAGGCGTAGGGTGGCCGGCAAAAGGTGTCAGGAACTGCAGGCGTGACTGGTTGGTCACTCGCGGACTGACAAGGATGGAGTCAAGCAGTGAGGCAGACTTCGCGCAAGTGCTCTTCGCGCGAATTTGTGACTTCAACCGCTCAGCGGTCGTATGCCGATGTTATGGCATTCACACCGAGGCGATTTCGTCTGCAGTCAAAGCCCTGTATTGGCCGGGCTGTAAGCTCGGATCGAGGCGAATCGACCCCATGGTTTCACGGTGCAGGCCGACGACCTTGTTGTCGAAATAGCCGAACATGCGTTTGACCTGGTGGTAGCGCCCTTCGACGATCGCCAGCCGGGCCAGGCGTGGACCCAGGATGTCCAATCGCGCGGGCAAGGTGGTCAAGTCTTCAAAAGCGAAATAAAAACCTTCCTGGAATTTGCCCACATAGTGGTCGCCAATCTCGCCTTCGGTATGCACCAAGTACTGCTTGGGCAGCTTGGTGGCTGGCTGGGTCAGGCGCCGCGACCATTGGCCATCGTTGGTCAGAATCATCAAGCCTGTGGTATTGAAGTCCAGACGCCCGGCGATATGCAGGCCCTCGCGCAAGGCTTCGGGCAGCAAGTCGAGCACGGTGCGATGTTGCGGATCTTGGGTCGCACTGACGCAGCCTATAGGCTTGTGCAGCATCAGGTAGCGGGCGAGGTGGCCGCCTTGCAGCAACTGCTCGTCGACCTCAACTCGGCTGAATTCACGGACCTGCGCCTTCGGGTCGGTTACCACTTCGCCGTCCAGGCGGACACGGCGCTGCGCCAGCAACATGCGCACTTGCTGGCGGTTGTAGCAGGGCAGGTTGGCAAGGAATCGGTCGAGGCGCATGGTGGCTGCGGGAAAAAGGCGGCAGTTTAGCGGTTTTCATCGCTGCGCGGGGCAGCCTTTGAGGCCAACTGATCCTCTACGGCAGCACAGCGTGGGCACAGGCAGGCTTTGTTTCGCAGTTCGGCTGGCAGAGCTTGGAGCACCGCCGGATCTATACTCACGCCGTAGCACCAACAGGCCTGGGTGGCGCTGCGTGGGTCGGCCAGGCTGCAGTGGTTGAGTGCACCGCAGGCAGGGCAAAGCTGGCTTTCAGTCATGACCGCTTTCCGGTGTTTCACTGCAGACGCAGTTGCGACCGGACTGCTTGGCACGGTAGAGGGCACGGTCGGCGCGGGTCAGCAGGGCGTGCAGGGAGTCGCCAGGCTGCAAGGCGCTGACGCCGATACTGGTGGTCAGGCGCAAAGGGTTTTCTTCATAGTTGAAGGTCAGTTGCTCGGTACGGCGACGGATCTTCTGCGCCACTTCCAGCGCCTGCCTGCATTCGGTTTCACGCAACAACACGATGAACTCCTCACCCCCCCAGCGGCAGAGTATATCCGACTGGCGCAGGCTGCCTTGCAGCACGTTGGCGAACTGACGCAGCACTTCGTCGCCTGCCAGATGACCATGGGTATCATTGAGCACCTTGAAATGATCGAGGTCGATCAACAACGCGACCAGCGGTGCGCAATTGCGCTGAGCATCTTTTAGCGCTTGTGCAGCCAGAACATCGAAACTGCGCCGGTTGGGCAGGCCGGTGAGGCTATCGAGGGTGGCTAGCGCCTCGGTGCTGGCGCGATGCCGCCTGAGCATGCCGTTGAGCAGGCACAGTACCACCAGGGTGATCATCGCGCAGATGACCAGGTTCAGGTACAGCGAGTGACGGATGTGATCCAGGGTGCCGGTTTCACGTTTGTCCACCATCAGATACCAGCCCAGCTCAGGCAGCTGCCGCACATTGAGGAAGTGGCTGTGGCCCTCGCTGTCGTTGTATTCGTGGCTGCCTTCGGCAGGCGTCGGGCGTAGTGCAAGCAACGCTTTTAGGTCGGCATTGTCGGCCAGAGGTTGGCCGACCTTCAGGTCATGGGGCGCACCGTGGGAGCCGGTTAGGATGACCTTCCCTTGGGCGTCAGTGAAGAATACCGAGCGTTGATAGCGAAGCTGATAGTTGTCGATGAGTTTGATCACCGCGTCCACGCTCAGGCCAACCCCGGCAGCGCCGATGAAGCGCTGCTGGTAATCCAGGACGCGGTAGTTGATGAACACGGTCAGGCTATCCTGGTTCGCCATGTCCACGTCGACGTTTATTTCATAAGGCGCTTGCATCTGGCGCAGGCGGAAATACCAGGCATCGCGCCAGGTACCGGGCACCACTTGCTTGAGCACGCCCTTGGCCTGGTAATAGGTGAGGCTGCGGTCGGAGACGAAGAATGATGTGAAGATATCCTGTTTGCCCATGACCTCGCCGAGGTAGCGGGTGATGCGCTGGGTATCTTGTTCACCGGCCAGCACCCAGTCACGCAGGAAGGTGTCCTGGGCCATCATCGAGGCGATCAGCACCGGGCGTATGAGGTCTTTCTGGATTTCCGAGTAGACGGTGTCGGAGGTCAGTGGCAGTTCAGTGTTGACGATGCCGTCACGAATCGCGCTGCGCGAAGCGAAGTAGCTGATCAGCGAAGTGGCGAGAAAGCCACAGGCCAGCAACAGCAGTAGGGCCAGTATCAGCGAGCGCTGTGATAACAGGGCGGAGCGTGAAGGCATGATCTTCCCATGATGTGTGCCGAGGCGCTCATTCTAGTGAGATGAATGGCAAATGACTGCAAGTTTTTAAGGGCCATATTCGGTTGTATCAATTTGTTGCCGAAATGGCACTGCACGCCTCCGAGGCTGTCTGAATCTGTGTCGATGAACGCATTGTGTCGACGCTCGTCAGCGCCGCTGTTCGGGCACCCCAGCGGTCCAGGAGGCCGCCATGTCCTATCGAATTCTGTTGATCGCCCTGTTGGGGTTGATGACCACTGCCTGCGCGCCCTATTACGAAGGCGGCGAGTATTACCGATCCGATTATTACACCACTGACCGCTACGCAGCGCCGGGCTATTACCGTTACGACCGTTATTATGTAGCGCCGCAGCCACGCTACTACTACCAACCTGCGCCTCGCTACTACCGCCCGGTGCCTGCGCCGCACTATCGGCCCGGTCCACCGCCGGGGCTGAACCAGTGGCATGGCAACCCGCGCTACGATTATGGCAACCGCCAGCGCAATGATTACGGGCGAGATCGCGACCGCTACGATTATCGCGATGGCAGTCAGCGCTACCAAAACGACCGCTGGCACTCCAACAACCGCGGCGACGACGGCCGCAGGCCAGCTGGGTGGCGCGGCGGTGATCGCAACTGGCAGCGCTGAGGCTGTCACGCATCGAGGTCTTGCAGTGGGTGGCGCCCCTCCCACACCTTGGCGAAATGCGCCTCGACCACCGCTGCGGGCACTTGTGCAACGTCTGGCCAGTGCCAGCGCGGCTGGTTGTCCTTGTCCAATAGTCGGGCACGCACGCCCTCGCTGAATTCCGGATGCCGGCAGCAATTGAGGCTGATGCCGTACTCCATCTGAAACACCTGAGCCAATGACAGGTGGCGTGCGCGGTGCAGTTGTTCCCACACCAGGTGCGCCGTCAGCGGGCAGCCTTGATCCAGGCGCTGCCCGGCGTCGGCCAGTACCGGGTCGCTATGGTGCTTGAGGCCCTGCAACGCCCGCCAGGCGGCTGCGGGGTCTGCCACATCAAGCAGTGAGTCCAGCTCCTGGCGCCGCGGCAACCATTGCGCACTCGGCAACTCGGCCCAGGCGCGATGCTGCTCTGCCTTGAGTAGGCTATTGAGTTGTAGGGCGGTCTGCTCTTGCCAGTTCAGTTGGAGCAACTCTTCGATCAATGACTTTTGCTGTTGTTCGCCGAAGAAACGGTCAGCCAGACCCAGGTCCAGGGCATCTCGGGCGTTGATTGGCGCTCCTGTCAGCCCTAGGAACAGGCCGAGCTTGCCGGGCAGTCGGGCGAGGAACCAGCTGGCGCCAACGTCCGGGTACAGGCCGATGCTGATTTCTGGCATCGCCAGGCGGCTGCTGGGTGTGACGATACGTACTCCAGCGCCTTGCAGCAGGCCCATGCCGCCACCCAGCACATGGCCGTGGCCCCAGCACAGCAACGGTTTGGGGTAGGTGTGCAGCAGGTAGTCCAGACGGTATTCGGCCGCGAAGAAGCTGGCGGCCAGCGGCGGTACACCGCCGGGGTGCGCGAGACAGGCCTGGGCCAGCGCTCGCACATCGCCGCCGGCGCAGAACGCCTTCGCGCCGTTGCCACGCAACAGTACGCAGACCACTGCAGGGTCGCGGGCCCAACGGTGCAACTGTTCGCCGAGCACTTCGATCATCGGCAGGTCGAGAGCGTTCAGCGCCTTGGGCGCATCGAGGGTGGCGATGCCGATACGGGCGCCATCGACGCCGGTTAGTACCTCGCAATGAATGGCCATGGACTACCTCGCACACGTGATCTTGCAAGTATGGCCCGGATGGCTGAGCGTGCCGGTCGTCGGTCGGATCGATTGACAAGCCCAGGTAGCTTACCTAGTGTCGCGCCATTGTTTACGGATGGCCGCCATGACTGAAGACGATCGCATCAAACTCGAACCCAGCTGGAAGGCTGCCCTACGCGCCGAGTTCGACCAGCCCTACATGCAGCAGTTGCGTGAGTTCCTGCGCCAGGAGCACGCAGCCGGCAAAGAGATCTACCCGCCGGGGCCGTTGATTTTCAACGCGCTCAATACCACCCCGCTGAGCCAAGTCAAAGTGGTGATCCTCGGCCAGGACCCGTACCACGGCCCCGGCCAAGCCCATGGCCTGTGCTTCTCGGTACAGCCGGGCGTACCGGCACCGCCGTCGCTGGTCAACATCTACAAAGAGTTGCAGCGCGACCTGAACATCCCCATCCCTAATCACGGCTACCTGCAAAGCTGGGCCGAGCAGGGCGTGCTGCTGCTCAATACCACCATGACGGTCGAGCGCGCCAATGCAGCCTCGCATGCCAAGAAGGGTTGGGAGCTATTTACCGACCGAATCATCCAGGTAGTCAGCGAGCAGTGCCCCAACGTGGTGTTCCTGCTGTGGGGGGCACATGCCCAGAGCAAGCAGAAGCTGATCGACGGCACCAAGCACCTGGTGCTCAAGTCGGTGCATCCCTCGCCACTGTCGGCATACCGCGGTTTTCTTGGTTGTGGGCACTTCAGCCGTACCAATGCCTTTCTCGAACAGCGCGGCATGGCGCCTATCAACTGGGCATTGCCGCCACTGTGAATACCGCCCGGGGCTGCCAGGCAGCCCTTACGGACGGGCCTTTACCCAATATCTGAACAATGGCTCTGCCAGAAACAGCACCAGCACCAGCCGCACCACCTGCAGCGCCGTTACCAGCGGTACCGACAGTTGCAAGGTCTCAGCCGTAAGGCTCATCTCGGCGATGCCGCCTGGCATCATTCCCAGCGTCAGTGAGCGCAGGTCAAGTTCGGTCATCATACTGAGCACCCATGCAGCGCTGCCGGCAATGGCCATGCACAGCGAAGTGGCAAGCAGTGTACGGCCAAGAAAGTACGGTGCGCGGCGGAAAAACGCCCGGTTGAAGTGGCATGCCAGCCCGCTGCCGATCAGCCACTGGCCTACCTGGCTGGCGCCATCGGGCAGGGCGATCTGCAACGTACCTATAAGGCTTATCGAGGCGGCCACCAGCAGAGGGCCGAACAGCCAAGGGTTGGGTTGACGCAGGCGCTGCCACACAAAGCCCATGCCCACACCCAGCGGCACGATCAGCGCCAGCCAGCCCCAGCTGACACTGGCGGTGTGGTTCAGTGGCACGCCATCGCCTAGCAGAAACTTGAACAGTGCCGGCACGCACAGCACCACCGTCAGTACCCGCAGGCTCTGCGCTGCAGCCACTTGGCTGAGCACAGCACCGTTGCGCGCGCCAAGGTTGACCATTTCACCCGAACCACCGGGCATGCTGGCGAAGAACGCGGTGGCACGGTCCTCTCCGGTGCGCCGCAGCAGCCATACGCTGATGACGCTGGACAAGGTGGTGAACAGTGCGCCGAAGCAGATCAGTGCGAAGTGGCTGGCGACTTGCTCGATCACTGCCGGGGTGAAGTGCAGGCCTATACCGATACCAATGATGCATTGGCCGCATTTGCGGCCATTGGGTATTTCCGCTAGCTGCCAAGGCGTCAGGCAGCGCACCAGGATGATCGCCAGCAACGAGCCGACCATCCAAGGCAAAGGCCAGCCGACCTTGCTGGCGGCATAACCGCCTGCAAGCCCGACCAGCCCGGTGGCAACGAACAGCGGTACAGACCGATCAGGCATCGGCCATGGCCCGGCGCTGCAGGCTGCGTTTGCGCCAGATGCGCAGCAGCGGCAGTGCCAGCATGCAGCCCACCAATACCCAAACGCCCATGCTGATCGGGCTCGACCAGAGGATGCCCAGTTCACCGTTGGAGATCGACAGGGCGCGGCGCAGGTTCTGCTCCATCAGGCCACCGAGGATGAAGCCCAGCAGAATCGGCGACAGCGGGAAGTCCAGCTTGCGCAGGATGTAGCCCATGATGCCGATGCCGACCATCAGGAACAGGTCGAAGGTGGTGGCATGCACGGCGTACACGCCGATTGCGGTAATGATTGCGATCACCGGCACCAGCGCCCAGTTCGGCACGGCCAGAATGCGAGTGAAGATGCGGATCATCGGAATGTTCAGAATCACCAGCATGATGTTGGCGATGAACAACGAGGCGATCAGGCCCCAGACGATGTCTGGCTGTTGTTCGAACAGCAGCGGGCCTGGAGTGATGTTGTACAGGGTGAGCGCGCCGATCATTACCGCAGTAGTGCCCGAGCCGGGCACGCCAAGGGTCAGCATCGGTACCAGCGCACCGCAGCAGGATGCACCGATAGCGGTTTCCGGGGCCGCCAGGCCGCGGGCATCACCCTTGCCGAACTTGCCCGATTCACCGGCCAGCCGTTTTTCGGTCATGTAGGCAACAGCACTGGCCAGGGTTGCACCGGCGCCTGGCAGCACGCCCATGATGAAGCCCAGCAGGCCGCAGCGGATGTTGACCACGAACACCGACGCCGCTTCCTTTAGATTGAACAGCATGCGCCCGGTGGCCTTGACCGCTTCGTGGCCATGGTGGGTTTTTTCCAGCAACAGCAGGATCTCGCTGACCGAGAACAGGCCCAGTACCAGCACCACGAACTGGATGCCATCGGCCAGGTGCACACTGTCGCCGGTGAAGCGGTAGACGCCGCTGTTGGCATCGATACCGACGGCCGACAGGAACAGTCCGATCAGTGCGGCGATGAAGGTTTTTAGCGGCTTGTCACCGGCCATGCCGCCCAGGGCGACGATGGCGAACACCATCAGCACGAAGTACTCCGCCGGGCCAAAGGCGATCGCCCACTTGGCCAGAAGCGGGGCGAACAGCACCATGCCGCAAGTGGCGATGAGCGCGCCGATGAACGAGCTCCAGGCCGACAGCGACAGAGCCACGCCGGCCAAGCCCTGGCGTGCCATTGGGTAACCGTCCAGGGTGGTCATCACGGTCGAGGCTTCGCCGGGAATATTCAGCAGGATCGAGCTGATCCGGCCGCCGTACTCGCAACCCAGGTAAACGGCAGCTAGCAGGATCAATGCAGACTCCGGCGGCAGGCCCAGGGCGAAAGCGATTGGGATCAGCAGCGCCACGCCGTTGATCGGGCCCAGGCCTGGCAGCAAGCCGACCACGGTGCCGATCAGCGTGCCCGACAGGGCGGTGACCAGGTTGTAGGGGGACAGGGCGACGCCGAAGCCCTGGCCCAGGTAGCTCAAGGTATCCATGTGTCAGTTCTCCAGTACGCTCAGCAGGCCAAGGGGCAGGGGTACGTCCATGACGCGGTCGAACAGCCAGTAGAGGAAGACGCTCATGCCCACCACCACCAGGGTGCTGTGCAGCCAGCGGCCACCGTACAGGCGGGCCATGGGGATGCCGACCAGAATGGCGCTGAGGATGAAGCCCAGTACTTCGAAGGTGGCTGCGAACAGCACCAACAGGCCGACGCAGCAGGTGATCTTGATCAGGGTTTGGCGGTCCAGCTCTGGTTCATCGTCCTTGCGCACGATGGGGGTCGGGCGGATGGCCAGGTACAGCAAGCCCAGGCTCATCAAGCCGAGCATCAGCAACGGGTAGGCCCGGGGCCCTACCGGCTCGTAGGAAAAAGCGGCCTGATAGGGCCAGGCCATCACGGCCAGGATGGCGCACAGCGCCAGCAAGACCACGGCGAAGAGGCGTTGCAGGATCATGTTGGAATCCTCGGGAATGTTCGACGCGACATAGACCCTGTGGGGCTGGGTTGACCTGCGAACCAGTGCCGCGGGGAGTGCTTTACGGGTCAACCTGCTGCCACCAGGGTCGAGTTACAGCTCCAATCACTGAACCAGGCCGAATTCCTTGGCCAGTTTCTTGTACTCAGCCACTTGGTTCTTCACATAACCGTCCAGCTCCGAGCCGGTCATGGCGAACGGGAACAGCTCACGCTGGTCACGCAGCTTGGCGAAGTCTTCGGAGGCCAGCATCTTGTCGAACGATTCTTTCCACCAGGCGTATTCCTCGTCGCTCACCTTCGGGCCGAGGTAGAAACCGCGCACCACTGGCCAAACGATGTCGTAGCCCTGCTCCCTGGCAGTGGGGATATCTTTCATTTCTGGCTCGTCCAGGCGGTTTTCAGAGAACACGGCGAGGATGCGCATATTGCCGCTCTGGATGTGCGGCATGGAGTCGGAGATGTCGGTGGAGCCAACCTGGATATGCCCACCCAGCAAAGCGGTGGCGATTTCACCGCCGCCTTCAAGGGCCACGTAGCGCAGGTCTCGCGGGTTGATACCCGCTGCTTTGGCGATCAATGCGGTTTGCATCCAGTCCTGGCTGCCGACGGTGCCGCCAGAACCGATCACGACCTTGCTCGGGTCCTTTTTCAGCGCCGCGACCAAGTCGTCGAGGCTTTTATAGGGCGAGTCGCTTTTCACTGCGATAGCGCCGTAGCTGGTGCCGACGGCGGCCAGCCACTTCACCGCGTTCTCGTCAAAGCGGCCGAACTTGCCCTGGGCCAGGTTCAACAAAGAGCCACTGGACCAGGCGACCAGGGTGCCGGCGTCGGCCGGGCGCTGGGCGACCACCGCGTTGTACGCCACCGCGCCGACACCGCCAGGCATGTAGGTCACACGCATCGGCTTGCTGAGGATTTTTTCCTGCACCAGGGCGCTCTGCGCCAGCTTACAGGTCAGGTCGAAGCCACCGCCTGGGGAGGCTGGGGCAATGCACTCGGGGCGTTTGGGCTCGGCGGCCAGAGCGTTACCGGCCAGCAACAGGCAACCGGTGGCGAGGGCGAGGCGGCGCAGGGAAAAGGTCATCGTCAGTCTCCGTGAACATTGTTGTTTTGAATTACCACAGGGCTACGCTGTAGCTCACCAGTACCCGTACTTCGTCCGCATCACGGGCGAAATTGGAGCGGAAGGTGGCGTTGCGCAGGCGCACGGCGACGTTTTTCAACGGGCCGGCTTGTACCACGTACTTGATTTCGCTGTCGCGTTCCCACTCCTTGCCCTCGCCACCAGCGGCGCGGCTGACGTTATCGCCATTGATGTAGCGGGTCATGAAGCTCAGGCCTGGAATGCCCAGGGCGGCGAAGTTGTAGTCGTAGCGGGCTTGCCAGGAGCGCTCGTCGGCATTGGCGAAGTCGTTGATCTGTACAAAGTTGACCAGGTAGGGATCGGCGCCGTCGATGTAGGGGAAGGCGCTGTCGCCCGACAGCTGCTGCCAGGCGGCGCTGACTTTGTGCCCACCCAGGCTATAGCTGAACATGGTGTTGAAGGTGGTGTTGTCAATTCGCCCGGCCTTGGCCGCCCCTGCGTCGTCACTGATTGCCAGGCGTACGTCGGCGGCGAGGGCGCCCGGGCCCCAGGGCTGGGTGGCGAGCATGCCGATGAAGTGCTGGCGGTAGATGTCATCGAGCTGCGCGAAGTGGTAGCTGCCGGTGATGCGGTCGGAGAACTTGTAGTCAAGGCCCGCCAGATCGAGGTTGTCGGCGCTGAACGAACCACCGAAGCGGCCGTTCTTGTTGTTCAGGGCAAGGTCTTCCCAGTTGGTATCGTTGCGGTCCTTGGCCTTGTCCAGGCGCCCACCGGTGAAGGTCAGGCCCTTGATCTCCTGAGAAGTCAGCAGGCCGCCTTCGAAGGTTTGCGGCAGAATGCGCCCGTCATTGGGCTGCAAGGTCGGCAGTTCAGGGATGAGAGTGCCGATCTTAAGCTCGGTCTTGGAAACTTTGACCTTGCCGGTCAGCCCAAGCTTGGAGTATTCGTTGGCGGCTTTGCCGTCATCGTGGGTCGGCAGCAGGCCGGTGTCGGTGCGGTCGGGGCTGGAATCAAGCTTGATGCCCATCATACCCAGCGCATCCACGCCGAAGCCCACCGTGCCATCGGTGTAGCCGGACTCGAAGTTGAGCATGAAACCCTGGGCCCATTCGTCGCGCTTGGATTGCTGCGCACTGGTGCCGTCGCGAAAGTCGCGATTGAAATACATGTTGCGGGTTTCAAAGGTCGCCGTGCTGTCTTCCAAGAAGGCGGCCTGGCTGAGCGGAGCAACACCGGCAAGTGCAAGAGCGCTGGCGATGGCAGAGGGGCGCGGGGACAGGGAACGGCTAGGCGCGAACGCCTTCGGCTGCAATGACAGCATCGAGATGACTCCGTTTATTGTTCTTATTCGTTGCACCTTACTGGTGCTTTTTTCGGCGCATGGAGCGACCGTAGTGCGATGCTAGGCAACGAACCTTTCGCTAACCTTTCAGCGTGAAAGGTTTGTTCGAAGGGCTTCACAGGGTTGCCGACAGCGGTAAACTCCGCGCCACCGCCCCACCCGAGCAGGGAGAATCCGATGCGAGTACTGCTGGTCGAAGACCACCTGCAACTGGCCGAAAGCGTTGCCCAGGCCCTCAAGAGTCACGGCCTGACGGTGGATGTGCTGCATGATGGCGTAGCTGCCGACCTGGCCTTGGCCAGCGAGGAGTACGCCGTTGCCGTGCTCGATGTGGGCCTGCCGCGCATGGACGGTTTCGAAGTGCTGGCGCGCCTGCGCGGCCGTGGCAAGACTGTACCGGTGCTGATGCTGACAGCGCGCAGCGATGTGAAGGACCGTGTGCATGGCCTGAACCTGGGGGCGGACGATTACCTGGCGAAACCTTTCGAACTGACCGAGCTCGAGGCCCGGGTCAAGGCATTGCTGCGGCGCAGTGTGCTGGGTGGTGAACGCCAGCAACGTTGCGGGCCATTGGTTTACGATCTGGACACCCGACGCTTCAACCTCGGGGACGACATTCTGACGCTGACCTCTCGTGAGCAGAGCGTGCTCGAGGCCTTGATCGCTCGCCCCGGCCGGGTGATGAGCAAGGAGCAGTTGGCGGCGCAGGTCTTTGGCCTGGATGAAGAGGCCAGCCCAGACGCCATCGAAATCTACGTTCATCGCCTGCGCAAGAAGCTCGATGGCTACCCGGTCGCCATCGTCACGTTCCGGGGCCTGGGTTATTTGCTTGAGCATCGTGATGCGCAGTAATGGCAGCCTGCGCGGGCGGCTGCTGGGCAACCTTGCGCTGCTTCTAGTGGTATTGATGCTGGCCAGTGGCTTGAGCGCTTACTGGAATGGACGTGAAGCTGCCGATACCGCTTATGACCGGACCCTGCTGGCATCGGCACGTACCATTGCCGCCGGGCTTTCGCAGCGCGACGGCAGCCTCAGCGCCGATGTGCCTTATGTGGCCCTCGATACCTTCGCCTATGACAGCGCCGGGCGTATCTACTATCAGGTCCTGGACATCAACCAAAAGTTGATTTCAGGCTATGAGCACCTGCCACCGCCGCCGCCCGGCACGCCGCGTACTGACGACTACCCCGCACTGGCGCGCTTCTACGATGCCACGTACCTTGGCCAGGACGTGCGCGTGGTCAGCCTGCTCAAAGCGGTGAGCGAGCCGAACATGAACGGCATGGCAGAAATTCGCGTGGCCGAGACCGAAGAGGCGAGGGTACGCATGGCGCGCAGCTTGATGGCCGATACGCTGCTGCGTCTGGGCATGCTGGCGCTGGGCGCACTGGTATTGGTGTGGTTTGCCGTGAGTGCGGCGCTACGGCCGTTGGAGCGCCTGCGCACGGCGGTCGAGGAGCGTCAGCCTGATGACCTGCGGGCGCTGCCAGTGGTGCAGGTGCAGCATGAGCTGACGCCGCTGGTCGGTGCCCTGAACCACTTCACCGAGCGTTTGCGCGGGCAGTTCGAACGCCAGGCAAAGTTCATCGCCGAAGCTGCCCACGAACTACGTACACCGTTGGCGGCCCTCAAGGCGCGGGTCGAGCTGGGGCTGCGCTCGCAGCGGCCCGAAGAATGGCGGCAAACCCTGGAAACCGCCGCACAGGGTACCGACCGGTTGACTCATCTGGCCAATCAGTTGCTGTCGTTGGCGCGGGTTGAAAATGGCGCCCGTGCCATTGCCGAGGGCGGGGCACAGCGTCTGGACCTGAGCCAGCTTGCCCGGGAACTGGGGATGGCCATGGCGCCATTGGCCTATAACCGGGGTGTGGCTTTGGCGCTTGAGGCACCGGCGCCAGTGTGGCTGAAAGGAGAGCCAACTTTGCTCAATGAGTTGCTCAGCAACCTGGTGGACAACGCCCTGGCCCATACGCCGGCCAATGGCAATGTCATCATTCGTGTACTGGGCCCGGCGGTACTTGAGGTCGAAGATGACGGTCCCGGCATCCCCGAAGATGAGCGGGAACGAGTATTCGAGCGGTTCTACCGTAGAGGTGTGCAGGGCAGCGGCCTGGGCTTGGCTATCGTGGGTGAGATCTGCCGGGCTCACTTGGCGCAGATCAGCCTGCACGATGGCGAGAAGGGTGGGCTGAAGGTGCGCGTGAGCTTCATCGCTGACTGACCTTTACCGCTTGGGCAACCGCTAATCAGCGCAACATGCTGCGTGCTTCCAGCAGCTCTGCCACTTCGAGCTCCGTGCCGAACGGCAAGCCAAGGTGCTGGTAGGCAGGCAGCGCCGCCAGGGGCCGGCTGCGCCCGCGCTGGCTCAGGCACTTGGCGATCTGCACCACGTCGATGTAGTCGACCTTATCGGTGCGACGGTCCAGGTCCTGCACCTGGCTTGGTAGGTTCACCAACTGCTCGGGAAACTCCCACGCCGAGAGGATCTTGTCACCCAACACGGGTTGGATCTGCTCGATCACATAGTGCAGGCAGACAGGGTCGGACAGCAGTTCGTTGTGTTCTTCGGCATAAATCAGCACGGGCAGAGCGCCAATCTGGTTGACGAGCCCCCCGAGTGTCGCCTGGTCAGGCTTCAAGTGGGTGTATCTTCGGCAGATTTCATAGCTAACGCCGGCGATCTCGAGGCTATTCGCCCAAATATCTCGTAACTTCTGTTCAACGGTGGATGAGCGAGCATGGAAGATCTGCTCGATGACCAAGCCGATGGACAAGTTGCAGCTATAGTTGATGCCCAGACGGGTAATGGCAGTGTGCAGGTCAGTGACCTCTACCGCAGCACGCAGCAGGGGGCTGTTGACCACCTTGATCAGGCGCGCCGCCAAGGCGGCGTCGCGTCCTATCACTTTGCTCAGCGCGGCTACGCTGATTTCGGTGTCTTCGGCCGCCTCGCGAATGCTCAAGGCAACCTCGGGCAGGGTCGGCAGCACCAGGTCATCGTTCTCGATGGCAGCGAGCAACTGTGCTTGAACCATCTCGGCCAGCTTGTTCATGAACGTCTCAACGGCAAAGGGGGTGCACTGTTCAGCGCTGGATTTCCCGGTCGCGGTCCAACTCATACGGCAGGGTCAGCAGCTGCAGGCGTGGGCCTTCAAGGCTTCCCAGGTGCAAGTTGTCATCCTCTACCGCCTCCGCGCTCAGTACCGCCAATAGCTCGCACTCATTGCCAGCGCTGGCAGCCAGTACGACCTCGCCTACCGATGACCCATGGGTAGGCGAAAAGATTGGCGTAGCGGGGGCTGGAGCCTCCTGCTGAGCCAGTGCCAGCCGGTACTGGCGGCGCTTGAGCTTACCCAGATACTGCATGCGCGCGACGATTTCCTGGCCGGTGTAGCAGCCTTTCTTGAAGCTTACGCCGTCGACCGCTTGCAGGTTTATCATCTGTGGGATGAAAAATTCACGGGTCGGGCCCATGACTTGGCCGATACCGGCGCGGATCTGGCCCAGCAGCCAGTCGTTCAGGCAGCCTTCGGGCAGCGTTGCAGCCAGCCGTTGGCGAACGTCGGCAGCCTGCGCCACAGGTATCCAGAGTTCGCTGCGCTCAGCCGAGACGGTAATGGCGATAAGGCCATCATGACGCACGGTGCTACCTGGCGCTGGCGGTAGGTCAAGCCCTAATGCCTGCAATGCGCCAGCGCCACCTTGCAGGCCGAAACGCGCCCAGGCGGCGCTCTCGTCTGTGAGGGTTGCCTTGGAAAATACTGCATACTTCTTGAGGTCGGCCAGTTGAGGCTCCAGCAACTCGCTGGCCATCGCCAGCAGGTAGCCATTGCCTTCGGGCAAAATCCGGAAGCTCGACTGCATGCGCCCTTTGACCATGCAGCGGGCGCCCAGGCTGGCGTACTCAAGGCTCAGATAACTGATGTTGCAGGTCAGCTGGCCCTGCAGGAACTTGCCGGCGTCGGAGCCGCGCACGGCGAGAATGCCCTCGTGGGACAGGGGGGTGAAGAAAGCGGAATCGGCCATGGGACATCGCATTGGCTAAAGACTGGCGGCCATCATAGAACGCCAGTAACAAAATAGGTAGGTGACTAGACCAACGCCCTGTGCCGCTTCCTTCAGCGCGCGGTATACTGCGCGACCATTCGAGGAGGGCCCCATGGTCGAACAAACTGAACTCAACCGGCTTTTCTGGCACAGCCGTCGCGGCATGCTGGAACTGGACGTACTGCTGGTGCCATTCACCCAGGAGGTCTATCCGACCCTGAGCGAAGCTGACCGCGAACTCTATGTGCGCCTGCTGAGCTGTGAAGATCAGGACATGTTCGGCTGGTTCATGGAGCGCACCGAATCTGAAGACCCGGAGCTGCAGCGCATGGTCCGTATCATTCTGGATCGTGTCCAGCCCAAGTGAGTATTTCGACTGCCGCTGGCAGGGCTCGCGCCTGCTGCTGGCGGCTTACCTGGGTTGCCAGGTGCTGGCCCTACTGGCGCTGTGGTTCAGTGCCTTACCCGGGTGGCTTGGGCTGTGCCTGCTGGCCGCTGTCTTCGCCCACGGCTGTTGGGCCATTCCCCATCGTATTCTGCTGACAGCTCCCCGCGCCATTACCGGCTTGCGCCGCAGCGCCACGGGCTGGTGCGTGTACAGCCATGCCCAAGGCTGGCAGCCGGTTCGTTTGTGTCGCGACACTGTGGCACTGCCGGGGTTGGTAGTCTTGCGCTTTGCCAGAGCTGGGCACTGGTTCGGCCAGAGCCAGTGCATACTTGCCGATTCCCTGGCGCCTGACCTGCATCGACGTTTACGGGTGCGGCTGAGGTTCAGCCGGCGCCGCTTCAACGTCAACCTCAAGCCGGAGTGAGAACGGTGTCCTTGGCCTCGGTAAGCATGCTTGGGTAGTCCAGGGTGTAATGCAAACCACGGCTCTCCTTGCGCTGCATCGCCGAGCGGATCATCAGTTCCGCCACCTGTGCCAGGTTGCGCAATTCGATCAAGTCGCGGCTGACCTTGTAATTGCTGTAGAACTCGTCGATTTCATCCAGTAACAGGCGTACGCGGTGTTCGGCGCGCTGCAGGCGCTTGCTGGTGCGTACGATGCCCACGTAGTCCCACATGAAGCGCCGCAACTCGTCCCAGTTGTGCGCGATGATCACGTCTTCGTCCGAGTCGGTCACTTGGCTGGCGTCCCAGCAGGGCAGGGCGTTGGGCATGCTGATCCGGCCAAGGTGCGCCTGGATGTCCGCTGCCGCAGCGCGGCCATACACGAAACATTCCAGTAGCGAATTACTGGCCATGCGGTTGGCGCCGTGCAAGCCAGTGAAGCTGGTTTCGCCGATTGCATACAGTCCCGGTACATCGGTATGCCCGCGCTGGTCGACCACGACGCCGCCGCAGGTGTAATGCGCAGCAGGCACCACCGGGATCGGTTGGCGAGTGATGTCGATGCCAAACCCCAGGCAGCGCTCGTAAACGGTCGGGAAGTGACTTTTGATGAACTCTGCTGGCTTGTGGGTAATGTCCAGATACACACAATCGACACCCAGGCGCTTCATTTCGTGGTCGATGGCGCGCGCGACGATGTCGCGGGGGGCAAGCTCCTCGCGCGGGTCGAAGCGCGGCATGAAACGCTCGCCATTGGGCAGGCGCAACAGCGCACCTTCGCCACGCAGCGCCTCGGTGATCAAGAAGCTCTTGGCTTGCGGGTGATACAGGCAAGTGGGATGAAACTGATTGAATTCCAGGTTGGCCACCCGGCAGCCAGCCCGCCAGGCCATGGCAATGCCGTCACCGCAGGCACCGTCGGGATTGCTGGTATAGAGGTAGACTTTGGCGGCGCCGCCGGTGGCAAGTACTGTGAAGCGCGCGCCGAAAGTGTCGACTTCGCCGCTGTTGCGGTTAAGTACGTAGGCACCCAAGCACCGATCGCCCGGCAGGCCCAGGCGGCGCTCGGTAATCAGGTCCACGGCGACCCGTTGTTCGAGCAGCTCGATGTTCGGGCGCTTGCGCGCTTGTTCCAGCAGCGTGGTGAAGATCGCTGCGCCAGTGGCGTCGGCCGCATGGATGATGCGCCGATGGCTGTGGCCACCCTCACGGGTCAAGTGGAACTCGAAGCCGCCATCATCGACGCTGTAATGTTCGTCGCGGGTAAAAGGCACGCCTTGTTCGATCAGCCATTCAATGGCTTCGCGGCTGTGCTCGACGGTGAAGCGCACAGCGTTTTCATGGCACAACCCGCCACCGGCGTTGAGGGTATCTTCGACATGCGACTGTACGGTGTCGGTATTGTCCAGTACCGCAGCGACCCCACCCTGGGCCCAGAAGGTCGAACCATTGGCCAAGTCGCCTTTGCTCAGCACGGCAATACGCAAGTGGTCCGGAAGGTTCAGTGCCAGGCTAAGGCCGGCTGCGCCGCTGCCGATCACCAGGACATCATGTTGGAATTGTTGGCTCATGTCGGGACACTAGTAATCTTTGGAAAGGGCACGGCACAATAGCCACGTGCAGATGGCAATGTGAAACTATCGTGAATGCTGGCCGGGCTGTATTTATAGCAGCCCGGGGTGGCGAATATCCATGACAGTTGGGGCGTTGCATCAATCTTTGCGGGAACTTTCCGATGCGGCCGGAAATCCTAAGAAGGCTGTCCGCACGCCAGATTATGCCAAGGCGACGCGGGGCGGCAGCTCTATCCGGGCTGACACCTGCGTAATTTGAAACCTGTTTATCGACGTAGCGAGCCGTGATTACGCCGCGTCTTCCGTGCGAGCCGACCGAGGGCCGCAGGAAACTTGCTTGGAGGGGAGAACTTTTGCGCAAAGCCCGAGTCTATGTTTGCAAGCCTCAACAAAGGCTGCTGCAACGCTCCTTCGAGTTCACTGAGGAGTGTTCATGCTAACCCAGGAAGAGGATCAGCAGCTTGTCGAGCGCGTGCAGCGCGGCGACAGGCGAGCGTTCGATCTGTTGGTGCTGAAGTATCAGCACAAGATTCTCGGGTTGATCGTGCGGTTCGTTCACGATACCCACGAAGCCCAGGATGTGGCGCAGGAAGCCTTTATCAAGGCCTACCGCGCGCTTGGCAATTTCCGCGGAGACAGTGCGTTTTATACCTGGCTGTACCGCATCGCCATTAACACGGCGAAGAATTACCTGGTGTCCCGTGGAAGACGGCCGCCAGACAGCGATGTGAGCTCCGAGGATGCGGAGTTTTACGACGGCGATCATGGTCTCAAGGATCTCGAGTCCCCAGAGCGCTCGTTGTTGCGGGATGAAATCGAAGGCACTGTCCATCGCACCATCCAGCAACTGCCAGAAGATTTGCGTACGGCGTTGACCCTGCGTGAATTCGATGGGTTGAGTTATGAAGACATTGCCAGCGTCATGCAATGTCCAGTGGGTACCGTGCGCTCTCGAATCTTCCGCGCTCGGGAGGCCATAGATAAAGCCCTGCAGCCGTTGTTGCAGGAAACCTGAGACAGCGGCGACAGCCAAGAGAGGAACCGTCATGAGTCGTGAAGCTTTGCAGGAATCGCTGTCCGCGGTGATGGATAACGAAGCGGACGAACTGGAATTGCGTCGGGTGTTGAACGCCGTCGACGACGCTGAAACCCGTGCCACCTGGTCGCGTTACCAGGTAGCGCGTGCAGCAATGCACAAGGAGCTGTTGCTGCCTAAACTGGATATCGCCTCGGCAGTATCTGCAGCCCTGGCCGACGAAGCCGTGCCGGCTAAGGTCAAACAAGGCCCGTGGCGCACGATTGGCCGTCTGGCTGTTGCTGCTTCGGTCACCGTAGCGGTGCTGGCAGGCGTGCGGATGTACAACCAGGATGAAATCACTGGCGCGCAGCTCGCTGCCCAGCAACCTGCCCAGCAAGGCCTGACCATGCCACAAACTCAAGGTCCGGCTGTTCTGGCAGGCTACAGTGAAAGCAGTGAGCAGCCGACTGGGCCTATGGCCAACGGCGTGCTGCAGAACCAGGCCGGTTGGGACCAGCGTCTGCCAGGCTATCTGCGCCAGCACGCTCAGGAATCTGCGCTCAAGGGCACTGAAACCGCTCTGCCTTATGCCCGCGCTGCCAGCCTGGAAAACCGCTAAGTAAGGAGGCCCATGCGCGCGCTACCTCTGCTGTCGCTGCTGATTGGCAGCTGCATTGCGGTGCCAGCGTTGGCGGCCAATTCCTCGCCTCAGGCGAGCGAATGGCTGAACAAGCTGGCACGGGCCGAGCAAAAGCAAAGTTATCAAGGCTCTTTCGTCTACGAGCGAAATGGTAGCTTCTCTTCCCACGATATCTGGCATCGCGTTCAGGACGGCCAAGTCAGCGAGCGGTTGCTTCAGCTCGACGGCCCCGCCGAGGAAATCGTGCGCCTGAACGGCAACGTGCAGTGCGTCAGTGGTGCCCTCACTGGCGCAGCCAGCGGATCCAGCAGTCTGCCTGATGCTGCGCCGCACCTTCTCGACCCGCTCAAGCTCATGAGCTGGTATGACCTTGCAATGGCTGGCACGTCCCGAGTGGCCGGGCGTGACGCGGTAATTGTCACGCTGACCCCGCGAGACCAGCATCGCTATGCTTTCGAACTTCATCTGGACCGTCGCACTGGCTTGCCGCTTCGTTCATTGATGCTCAATGACAAAGGGCAGCTACTCGAGCGTTTCCAGATGACGCGTCTGGACACTCAAGACCCACCTAGCGACAAGGACCTGCAGGCCAGTGCCGCCTGCAAACCGATCCAACCCGGCGCTACCACCACCACTACGGCGGTCGCGGGTTGGCGGTCGGACTGGCTGCCGCCTGGCTTCGAGCTGATCAACAGTGCGATGCGCCGTGATTCCGAGCGTAACAGTTCAGTCAGTAGCCTGATGTACGACGATGGCCTGGCTCGTTTTTCGGTTTTTTTGGAACCGGTGAAGGATGATGGCGGTGCCGATGTGCGGACCCAGCTCGGGCCGACCTCCGCTGTATCGCGTCGTTTGAATACCCCAAAAGGAAAAGTGCAGGTCACCGTGGTCGGCGAAATTCCGTTGGGCACCGCGGAGCGTGTAGCGCTGTCGATGCGCCCTCAGGATGCCCAGGCGCGCCAGTGATGGCGTGCATTGTCGGGGCGGTTGCAGGGTTTTTGACGGGCGAATTGGCATGCGGCTGAAATGAAATTAAAGCATTGTCATTTGCAATCTTTCGGCAAATTTTCTATAGGTCAGGCTTCTAGGAGTCTGGCCTTTCCTGCTTTAGGCAGGGCTATTTCCAACTACCGCTCGTTGTGACGGGAGCCGTATGTCAATACCACGCTTGAAATACTACCTAACGATATTCGCCGCCGTGCTCATGCTCGGCCAGGTGCTCACTGCTCAGGCCGATGAAGCCCTGCCGGACTTCACCACCCTGGTTGAGCAAGCCTCGCCGGCAGTAGTGAACATCAGTACCAAGCAGAAGCTGCCTGACCGCGTTGCTGCCGGGCAGATGCCCGACCTCGAAGGCCTGCCACCGATGTTCCGCGAGTTCTTCGAACGTAACATGCCGCAGCAGCCTCGCTCGCCGCGCGGCGATCGTCAGCGCGAGGCCATGTCTCTGGGCTCGGGTTTCATCATCTCCAGTGATGGCTACGTACTGACCAACAACCATGTGGTAGCCGATGCCGACGAGATCATCGTGCGTCTGTCCGACCGCAGTGAGCTGCAGGCCAAGCTGATCGGCACTGACCCACGTACTGACGTAGCGTTGCTGAAGGTCGACGGCAAGAACCTGCCGACCGTCAAGCTTGGTGACTCGGAAAAGCTGAAGGTGGGTGAGTGGGTGCTGGCCATCGGTTCGCCGTTCGGTTTTGACCACTCGGTGACCAAAGGTATCGTCAGTGCCAAAGGGCGTACCCTGCCCAACGATACCTATGTGCCGTTCATCCAGACAGACGTTGCCATCAACCCAGGGAACTCCGGTGGGCCGCTGTTCAACATGAAGGGCGAAGTGGTAGGCATCAACTCGCAAATCTTCACCCGTTCCGGCGGCTTCATGGGCCTGTCGTTCGCGATTCCAATCGATGTTGCCATCGATGTGTCCAATCAGCTGAAGAAAGATGGCAAGGTCAGCCGCGGCTGGTTGGGCGTGGTGATTCAAGAGGTCAACAAGGACCTGGCTGAATCCTTCGGCCTCGACAAGCCTGCAGGTGCTCTGGTCGCCCAGGTACTGGAAAACAGCCCGGCAGCCAAAGGGGGCCTGCAGGTGGGTGATGTAATTCTGAGCATGAACGGCCAACCGATCATCATGTCGGCAGATTTGCCACACTTGGTCGGTAGCCTCAAGGATGGTGAGAAAGCCAAGCTGGAGATCATCCGCAACGGCAAGCGCCAGACCCTGGACGTGGCCGTCGGCCCGATGCCTGACGACGATGCCGATATCGGCACTGGCAGCAGTGCTGATGGCAGCGCCGAGCGTAACAGCAACCGCCTGGGCGTTTCGGTGGCAGACCTGACTGCAGAGCAGAAGAAAACCCTGGAGCTCAAAGGCGGCGTGGTCATCAAGGAAGTACAGGATGGCCCGGCTGCTTTGATCGGGCTGCGCCCAGGTGACGTCATCAGCCACCTGAACAACCAGGCAGTCACTTCGGCCAAACAGTTCACCGAAATCGCCAAGGATCTGCCGAAGAATCGCTCGGTATCGATGCGCGTCCTGCGTCAGGGCCGTGCCAGCTTCATTACCTTCAAACTCGCTGAATAAGCGGGCTTTGCGGGTGACCAGGGGGCAGCTTCGGCTGCCCTTTTTCATGAAAGTTCACAATTGCCAGGGGCAATGCTGTGTACAGTCCGATAGAGGAAACTCCCATATCCCAACAGCTTAAGGTACAATTCCCGGCTATTTTTCGGCGGGCGTCCGGCTCGCAGCCTTTTCCGAGTGTTGACCCGTGAGTGATTTGAGTCATATCCGCAATTTCTCCATCATCGCCCACATCGACCATGGCAAGTCGACGCTGGCCGACCGTTTCATTCAAATGTGCGGTGGCCTGACGGCGCGCGAAATGGAAGCCCAGGTACTGGACTCCATGGATCTGGAGCGCGAGCGCGGTATCACCATCAAGGCCCATAGCGTCACGCTCAATTACAAGGCGCAGGACGGCAAGGTCTACCAGCTCAATTTCATCGACACCCCTGGTCACGTCGACTTCACCTATGAAGTCTCGCGTTCGCTGGCCGCTTGCGAGGGTGCGCTCTTGGTGGTCGATGCAGGCCAAGGCGTCGAAGCCCAGTCGGTTGCCAACTGCTACACGGCCATCGAGCAAGGCCTGGAAGTCATGCCGGTGTTGAACAAGATGGACCTGCCCCAGGCCGACCCGGATCGCGTCAAGGACGAGATCGAGAAGATCATCGGCATCGACGCTACCGACGCCGTTGCCTGCAGTGCCAAAAGCGGCATGGGCGTGGACGAGGTGCTCGAGCGCCTGGTTCATACCATCCCCGCGCCAGAAGGCGATATCGATGCGCCGCTGCAGGCGCTGATCATCGACTCTTGGTTCGACAACTACCTTGGCGTGGTATCGCTGGTGCGTGTGCGCCACGGGCGCGTCAAGAAGGGCGACAAGATTCTGGTCAAATCCACCGGCAAGGTGCATCTGGTCGACAGCGTCGGTGTGTTCACCCCCAAGCACACCCAGACGGCCGACCTCAAAGCTGGTGAGGTGGGCTTCATCATCGGCAGCATCAAGGACATTCACGGTGCGCCGGTGGGCGATACCCTGACCTTGTCCACGACCCCTGAAGTCGAAGTGCTGCCTGGCTTTAAGCGGATCCAGCCGCAGGTCTACGCCGGCCTGTTCCCGGTCAGCTCCGACGACTTCGAGGACTTCCGCGATGCCCTGCAGAAGCTGACCCTCAATGACTCTTCGCTGCAGTACATGCCAGAAAGCTCCGATGCCCTGGGCTTCGGTTTCCGTTGCGGCTTCCTCGGCATGCTGCACATGGAAATCATCCAGGAGCGCCTGGAGCGCGAGTACGACCTGGACCTGATCACCACCGCACCAAGCGTGATCTACGAGCTTGAACTGAAAACCGGTGAAACCATCACCGTCGACAACCCGTCCAAGCTTCCAGATGTATCGGCCGTGGCTGATTTCCGCGAACCGATCGTCACCGCGACCATCCTGGTGCCGCAGGAACACCTGGGTAACGTCATCACCCTGTGCATCGAGAAGCGTGGCGTGCAGCGCGACATGCAGTTCCTCGGCAGCCAGGTGCAGGTGCGCTACGACTTGCCGATGAACGAAGTGGTGCTGGACTTCTTCGACCGCTTGAAGTCGACCAGCCGCGGCTATGCTTCGCTGGACTACCATTTTGATCGCTACCAGTCTGCCAACCTGGTCAAGCTGGACGTACTGATCAACGGCGACAAGGTCGATGCCCTGGCATTGATCGTGCACCGTGACAATGCGGCTTATAAAGGCCGTGCGTTGACTGAGAAGATGAAGGAGCTGATTCCTCGGCAGATGTTCGACGTGGCGATTCAGGCTGCCATCGGTGGCCAGATCATTGCGCGAACGACCGTCAAGGCACTCAGAAAGAACGTACTGGCCAAGTGCTACGGTGGTGACGTCAGCCGTAAGAAGAAACTGCTCGAGAAGCAGAAGGCCGGTAAGAAACGCATGAAACAGGTAGGTAACGTGGAAATTCCACAAGAAGCCTTCCTCGCCGTGCTCAGGTTGGATAGCTAGGTCCTATGTCGCTAAATTTCCCGCTGTTGCTAGTCATCGCCGTTTTCGTCTGCGGTCTGCTGGGCTTGATCGACCTGCTGTTCCTGGCCCCGCGCCGGCGGGCAGCGATCGCCAATTACCAGGGCAGCGTCACTCAGCCAGAAATGGCGGTGGTCGAGCGCCTCAACAAGGAGCCGCTGCTGGTCGAGTACGGTAAGTCGTTCTTCCCGGTGCTGTTCATCGTGCTGGTGCTGCGGTCGTTCCTGGTCGAACCGTTCCAGATCCCTTCGGGGTCGATGAAACCGACTCTGGAAGTGGGCGACTTCATCCTGGTGAACAAGTTCTCCTATGGCATTCGCCTGCCGGTGATCGACAAGAAGGTCATCGAGGTCGGTGACCCGCAACGCGGCGATGTGATGGTGTTCCGCTACCCAAGCGACCCGAACGTCAACTACATCAAGCGGGTAGTGGGCCTGCCGGGCGACACGATCCGTTACACCAGCGACAAGCGGCTGTTCGTCAACGGTCAGCCGATTGCCGAGCAGTTGGTCGGTACCGAGCCTGGAACGTTGGGCAGTGCCGAGCTGTACAAAGAGAAACTTGGCGAAGCCGAGCATCTGATCCGCAAGGAGATGACCCGTTATCGCATGCCGCCGGACCAGCAATGGACCGTGCCGGCTGGCCATTACTTCATGATGGGCGACAACCGCGACAACTCCAATGACAGCCGCTACTGGGATGACCCGAAAATCCCGAAGGAGCTGCATGGGATGGTGCCGGATCGCAACATCGTCGGCAAAGCCTTCGCCGTGTGGATGAGCTGGCCAGAACCCAAGCTCAGCCACTTGCCTAACCTGTCGCGGGTCGGGCTGATCCATTGATACCCTTCGGCGCTGTCCTAAAGACAGCGCCGAATGCATTTCTGACATAGGCTGTGATCTCAGGGAACGAGAGTTTCGCCGCTCGCCGCGACGGACCACAGCCAAACAGTCTTTCAGGATGTTGATTTGAACAACGCGTTGAACAACCTGCGGGTGGCTGCATGAGTGCTTCCCTTGCCCGTCTCGAGCGCAAGCTCGGCTACACCTTCAAGAACCAGGAGCAGATGCTGCTGGCCCTGACCCACCGCAGCTATGCCGGGCGCAATAACGAGCGCCTGGAGTTTCTCGGTGATGCCATTCTCAACTTCGTCGCTGGCGAGGCGCTGTTCGAGCGTTTCCCGCAGGCCCGTGAAGGCCAGTTGTCGCGCTTGCGCGCTCGCCTGGTCAAGGGTGAGACCCTGGCCCGTCTGGCCCGTGGCTTCGACCTGGGCGAGTATCTGCGTCTGGGTTCGGGTGAGCTCAAGAGCGGTGGCTTCCGCCGGGAGTCGATCCTCGCTGACGCCCTCGAGGCGCTGATCGGCGCCATCTACCTGGACGCAGACATGCAGACCGCACGCGAGCGTGTGTTGGCCTGGCTGACCGATGAGTTCGAAGGGCTGACCTTGGTCGACACCAACAAGGACCCGAAAACCCGCCTGCAAGAGTTTCTGCAATCGCGCAGCTGTGAGCTGCCGCGTTACGAAGTGGTCGATATCCAGGGTGAACCGCACTGCCGAACCTTCTTCGTCGAATGCGAAGTAGTGCTGCTGAACAACAAAAGCCGTGGTCAGGGTGTCAGCCGGCGTATCGCCGAGCAGGTCGCCGCCGCCGCTGCATTGATCGCCCTGGGCGTGGAGAATGGCAATGACTGAAAACAATCCGACCCGCTGCGGTTACGTGGCCATTGTCGGCCGCCCCAACGTGGGCAAGTCGACCCTGCTGAACCACATCCTGGGGCAGAAGCTGGCCATCACCTCGCGCAAGCCGCAGACCACTCGTCACAACATGCTCGGTATCAAGACCGAGGGTGAGGTACAGGCGATCTATGTCGACACCCCCGGCATGCACAAGGCCAACGACAAAGCACTGAATCGCTACATGAACCGCAACGCGTCGGCGGCTCTGAAAGACGTCGATGTGGTGATTTTCGTGGTCGATCGCACCCGTTGGACCGACGAGGACCAACTGGTGCTCGAACGTGTGCAGTACGTCACCGGCCCCCTGATCATCGCCGTCAACAAGACTGACCGCATGGAAGAGAAGGCCGAGTTGATCCCGCACCTGCAGTGGCTGCAAGAGCAGTTACCCAACGCTGAGGTGATGCCGATCTCGGCGCAGCAGGGCCACAATCTCGACGCGCTGGAAGCTCAGATCGCCAAGCATCTGCCGGAAAATGACCACTTCTTCCCGGAAGACCAGATCACCGACCGTAGCAGCCGGTTCCTCGCCGCTGAACTGGTGCGCGAGAAAATCATGCGTCAATTGGGTGCGGAGCTTCCGTACCAGATCACCGTGGAAATCGAAGAGTTCAAGCAGCAGGGGCATGTGCTGCACATCCATGCATTGATCCTGGTCGAGCGTGACGGCCAGAAGAAGATCATCATTGGTGACAAGGGCGAGCGCATCAAGCGCATAGGTTCCGAGGCGCGCAAGGACATGGAAGTGCTGTTCGACTCCAAGGTCATGCTCAACCTCTGGGTCAAAGTCAAAGGCGGCTGGTCCGACGATGAGCGCGCCCTGCGTTCGCTGGGCTACGGCGACCTGTAACCGACCCCGATAATCGGCTTACTCTGTGGGGGCGGGTTTACCTGTGAATGCGATGGCGGCTCGACCGCCGCATTCGGCGGTGAACCCGCTCCCACAGTTGTTTGTGAAGCATAGAGATGCCACATGGACCAGCCCACCCCCCAACCGGCCTACGTTCTGCACAGCCGCGCCTACAAGGAAACCAGTGCGCTGGTGGACTTTCTCACGCCCCAAGGCTTGATGCGTGCAGTACTGCGCCGTGCGCGCGGTAAAGGCGGGAGCCTGGTCAGACCATTCGTACCTCTGGAAGTGGAGCTGTACGGTAAGGGTGAGCTGAAGAACGTCAGGCGGCTGGACACCGTTGGTATTGCTGCCTGGTTGCATGGTGATGCGCTGTTCAGTGGGTTGTACCTCAATGAACTATTGATGCGCCTGCTGCCGGCTGAGGCACCGCAACCGGAGTTGTTCGAGCATTACGCCTTGACCTTGCAGGCATTGGCCCAAGGACGTCCCTTGGAGCCGCTGCTGCGCACCTTCGAGTGGCGGCTGCTGGAGGACCTGGGCTACACCTTCTCGCTCAGCCATGACATCAACGACGACCTGATCCAAGCCGATGGTACTTACCGCCTGCGAGTCGATGCGGGCCTTGAGCGCGTGCACCTCGCCCAGCCTGGGCTGTTCAAGGGTACCGAGTTGCTGGCTCTGGCCCAGGCCGACTGGGAAGCACCGGGTGCCTTGCTTGCGGCCAAGCGCTTGATGCGCCAGGCATTGGCGGTACATTTGGGGCCAAAACCGCTGGTCAGTCGGGAATTGTTTCGCAAGCGCTGAGCACGTCGTATGCTGTGTGGCTCAAACTTCAGGAGAGCCTTTCGTGACTCACAGCAACCGCATGCTCCTCGGCGTCAACATCGACCACGTGGCGACTTTGCGCCAGGCCCGCGGCACCCGCTACCCGGACCCGGTCAAGGCTGCGCTGGATGCCGAGGAAGCAGGCGCCGATGGTATTACCGTACACCTGCGTGAAGACCGCCGGCACATCCAGGAGCGCGACGTCCTGCTGCTCAAGGACGTGCTGCAAACGCGCATGAACTTCGAAATGGGCGTCACCGAAGAGATGATGGCCTTCGCCGAACAGATCCGCCCGGCGCACATCTGCCTGGTACCCGAGACCCGTCAGGAGCTGACTACCGAGGGTGGCCTGGACGTGGCCGGCCAGGAAGCTCGGATCAAGGCGGCGGTCGAACGCCTGTCGCGTACCGGCGCTGAAGTTTCACTGTTCATCGACGCCGACGAGCGGCAGATCGAGGCGTCGCGTCGGGTCGGCGCACCGGCCATCGAGCTGCATACCGGGCGCTACGCCGATGCCCATACCCCCACCGAGGTGGCCGAGGAACTGCAGCGCATCGTCGATGGCGTGGCGTTTGGCGTCGGCCAGGGGCTGATCGTCAATGCCGGCCATGGCCTGCACTACCACAACGTCGAAGCCGTGGCTGCGATCAAAGGCATCAATGAGCTCAACATCGGTCATGCGCTGGTCGCCCATGCCTTGTTCGTAGGCTTCAAAGCGGCCGTGGCCGAGATGAAGGCGCTTATCGTCGCAGCAGCGCGCTGAGCCTTCTGCGACCTCAGCAGCCCTCACGGCCCCCGCCCGAAGTTACTTGCGTGCCAACAGAGTAGCGCGACGTGGGGCCGGCAGGCCTTCGATGGTTTTGCCGTGATCATTCGGGTCGAGGAAATCGCTTAGCGACTGGTAGCGCATCCATTCGGTACTGCGCTGTTCCTCGACGCTGGTGACGCTCACGTCCACGCAGCGCACATCGCTGAAGCCTGCGCGGCGCAACCAGCGTTCCAGGGCCGGAACCGACGGCAAAAACCACACATTGCGCATCTGCGCGTAGCGATCTTCAGGCACCAGCACCTGGTTTTCGTCCCCCTCGATCACCAAGGTTTCCAGCACCAGCTCGCCGCCCTTGACCAGGCAATCCTTGAGCGCCAGCAGGTGTTCGATGGGCGAGCGGCGGTGGTAGAACACGCCCATGGAAAACACCGTGTCGAAACCTTCAAGGTTTGCTGGCAGTTCTTCCAAGGCCAACGGCAGATGCCAGGCGGGCAGTTCGGGCAGGTAGCGCTGCACGGCCTGGAACTGGCAGAAGAACAGCCAGTTGGGGTCGACGCCGATGACCATGTCTGCGCCTGCGCCCAGCATCCGCCACTGGTAGTAGCCGTTGCCGCAGCCGACATCGAGCACCCGCTTGCCTTTGAGATCCAGGTGCGGGCCTACCCGCGACCACTTCCAGTCCGAGCGCCATTCAGTATCGACGTGCACCCCGAACAGGTCGAATGGGCCCTTGCGCCAAGGCGACAGGCCCATCAGCGCCTGGCGCATCTGTGCACGGGTAGCGTCGTCGCACGGGCAGTCCAGGCGTAAGCCGTCGACCAGGTCGATGACGCTTGGCTGCAGGGCTGGCAGCGCCTCGAGCGCCCCGCGCCAGCGGTCAAGGTCGCCGTGTCCTTTTTCCAGCTTGGCTTGAAGTTGAGCTTGCAGGCCTTGGGACCACGCAGCCAGAGGGGTGCCCGCCAGGCGGCGGATAAGTGGAGACAGATCAATCATGGCAGGGCTATCAGCGAGGCGAAATTGAGGCATTGGAACCAGGGCACCACGTTGCCGAAGCCCGCCGCGTGCAGGCGTTCCTTATGGGCTTCGAGGGTGTCTGGCTTCATCACGTTTTCGATGGCGGTGCGCTTCTGGGCGATTTCCAGTTCGCTGTAGCCATTGGCCCGCTTGAAGTCCAAGTGCAGGTCATTGAGCAGGTCGTGCTGGTCTTCATCGGCGAAGCACAGCTTTTCAGAGAGGATCAGCGCCCCACCTGGCAGCAGCGCTTGGCGGATCTGGCCAAGCAGTGCCAGGCGTCGTTCCGGGGCGATGAATTGCAGCGTGAAGTTCATCGCCACTACCGAGGCAGGTTGCAGGGGCAGGGTGAGGATGTCGGCCTCCAGCACCTCGACCGGCAGCAATTCCTGGAACATCGAGTCCTGGGCGGTGAGGTACTGGCGGCAACGCTCGACCATGGCGGCGGAATTGTCCACTGCGATTACCCGGCAACCGTCGCTGCGCACATGCCGTCGCAGCGACTGGGTCACGGCACCCAGGGAAGCCCCGAGGTCGTACAGCGCGGTGTGGGGCTGGGCGAAGCGGGCGGCCAGCACGCCGAGGTTCTCGACGATGGTCGGGTAACCTGGAACCGAACGCTTGATCATGTCCGGGAACACGCGCACTACGTCCTCGTTGAACACGAAGTCGGGAACTTGCTCCAGGGGTTGGGCGAATAGGCGGTCGGGCTGTTTACTCACGGTGAATCCAGGCGGCTGACGATATGCAGGGCCGGCATTCTAGCCAAACCGCCGCATCGATGCATGATTGGCTGACCAGCGCTTGGCGATCAATGCACCAGTATCGCGCAATCGAAGGTCTGCACCGGGCGTACTTCCGGGGCCCAGGGTTGTTGGTAAATCAGCACCAAGTGCCCTTCACCGGCGGCGCGGGCCTGGTAGCGCCAGGTGGAGATGCCCGAACTGCCAACCAGGCCGGCGTCCTCTGGGGCGCTGTATACCTCGGGGCCTAGACTCTGCAGCACGTTGGACGCAGGGTTCTGCACCAGCCAGCGGTAACCGGTGGTGGGGTTGCTGGGCAGCGTCAGCGTAAGGCTCTGGCCGACCTGCAAGCGCTTGGGACATTCGCTTTCGGCGTCCAGTTCGACGGCATTTTTCGGCTGCTGGGCGCAGGCGGCGAGCAGGGCGAGGCTCAGGGGAACGAGCAGACGAGGTGCGGTCATGGGAGCTCCAGAGGCTGGCGATGGCCTGAGGATAACCGAAGAATGAAAGATTTTGTGCTGCCGATGCCAGGCTCTGCGCGGGTGACCACCTTAGGCAGTGGCGACCTCATGCGAGCAACTGCCTTGGCTATTTATGCCGGCCTCTTCGCGGCTTGTGCCGCGAGGAGGCCAGGACACCTCAGAACAGCACTTTGGCCACGTCTGCAAAGCGCTTGGCGAAATGCACCGTCAGGCCCTCGCGCAGGTAATCGGGCAGTTCCTCGAAGTCCCCACGATTGGGCTCGGGCAGAATTAGCTCGAAAATCTTCTGCCGCCGCGCTGCGATCACCTTCTCGCGTACGCCTCCGATAGGCAGTACCTGGCCGGTGAGGGTGAGTTCCCCAGTCATGGCTACGCCTTTCTTCGGCGCCTGATCGCGGGCAAGCGATAGCAGCGCACTGGCCATGGTGATGCCGGCACTGGGGCCATCTTTTGGCGTAGCGCCTTCAGGCACGTGCAGGTGGATGAAGGCTTCGTTGAAGAACCCTGGGTCACCGCCGAACTGCTTGAGGTTGGAGCTGACGTAACTGTAAGCAATTTCAGCAGATTCCTTCATCACATCGCCGAGCTTGCCGGTCAGCTTGAAGCCGCGGTTCAGGGTATGGATGCGCGTTGCCTCGATCGGCAAGGTGGCGCCACCCATGCTGGTCCAGGCAAGGCCAGTGATCACGCCTTTGCCAGCCAGCACCTGCTCGCTGCGGAACACCGGCATGCCCAAGGCCGCCTCCAGGTCCTTGTTGCCGATCTTGAGCTTGGCATCTGGGTCTTCCAGCAGCTTGACCACCGATTTGCGTACCAGCTTGCCCAATTGTTTTTCCAGTTGGCGCACGCCGGCTTCCCGGGCATACCCTTCGATAACCGTGCGCAGGGCGCTGTCGCTGATGCTCAGGCTGGTCTTGGCGACCCCGGCCTTTTCCAGCTGCTTGGGCCACAAGTGGCGCTTGGCGATGGCCAGTTTCTCTTCGGTGATATAACCGGACAGGCGAATCACCTCCATGCGGTCGAGCAAGGGCCCGGGGATGGAGTCGAGGGTGTTGGCGGTGCACACGAACAGCACCTTGGACAGGTCCAGGCGCAGGTCCAGGTAATGGTCGAGGAAATCGACGTTCTGTTCCGGGTCGAGGGTTTCCAACAGCGCCGATGCCGGGTCCCCTTGGTAGCTCTGGCCCATCTTGTCGATTTCGTCGAGCATGATGACCGGGTTCATCACCTCCACATCCTTGAGCGCCTGCACCAGTTTGCCCGGTTGCGCGCCGATGTACGTGCGACGGTGGCCCTTGATCTCGGCTTCGTCACGCATGCCACCGACGCTGAACCGATAGAACGGCCGGCCGAGGGATTCGGCAATGGATTTACCGATGCTGGTCTTGCCGACCCCTGGAGGGCCCACCAGCAGTACGATGGAGCCGCTGATTTCGCCCTTCCAGGCGCCAACGGCGAGAAACTCCAGGATGCGCTCTTTGATGTCGTCCAGCCCGGCGTGGTGCTGGTCGAGCACCTTGCGTGCGTGCTTGAGGTCGAGCTTGTCCTTGCCATAAACACCCCAGGGCAGGGCAGTGGCCCAGTCCAGGTAGTTACGGGTCACGGCGTACTCGGGCGAGCCGGTTTCGAGAATCGCCAGCTTGCCCATTTCTTCATCGATACGCTTCTTGGCCTGTTCGGGCAGTTTCTTGCCAGCCAGGCGCTGCTCGAATTGCTCGATATCGGCGCTGCGGTCATCTTTGGTCAGGCCCAGCTCCTGCTGGATGACCTTGAGCTGCTCCTTGAGGAAAAACTCGCGCTGATGCTCGCCAATCTGCCGGTTCACCTCGGCTGAGATTTCGTTCTGCAAGCGCGCGACTTCCACCTCTTTGCGCAGCATCGGCAAGACCTTCTCCATGCGTTTGAGCATGGGGACGCAGTCAAGGACTTCCTGCAGCTGATTGCCGGTGGCAGAGGTCAGCGCGGCGGCGAAGTCGGTGAGCGGTGACGGGTCGTTGGGGCTGAAGCGGTTGAGGTAGTTCTTCAGCTCTTCGCTGTACAGCGGATTGAGCGGCAGCAGCTCTTTGATCGCGTTGATCAGGGCCATGCCGTACGCCTTGACCTCGTCGGTGGGCTCGGCAGGCTGGCGCGGGTACTCGACCTCAACCAGGTAGGGCGGGCGGTGATGCTTGAGCCAGGTACGGATGCGCACCCGGGTCAGGCCCTGGGCCACGAACTGCAATTTGCCGTTTTCCCGGCTAGCGTGGTGCACCTTGACCAGGGTGCCGTATTCCGGCAACGCCGAAGTGTCGAAATGACGATGGTCTTCCGGCGGGGTGTCCATGAAGAACAGTGCCAGCGAGTGGTGCTCGGTCTTGGCGACCAGGTCGAGGGTTTCGGCCCAGGGCTCTTCATTGACGATCACCGGCAGCACTTGCGCCGGGAAGAACGGGCGATTGTGGATGGGGATCACATAGACCTTGTCCGGCAACTGCTGGCCGGGCAGGGCCAGGGCGTGGCCGGTACTGGCCGGGGTGTCGGATTGGTCGATTGCGCTGTGTTCGTCAGGGTGTTCGGGGAAATCCTGCTGGTCGCTCATGGGGCACCTGCGTGAATGACTATGGTGCTTAGATGGGGCGCAGGGGGATCGGTTTCAATGGTCTAGCGAGGTGTGAAGTTGCTCGACAGCAGATGAGCTGCCCGCAAAGGGAAGAGGCCCCTACAGGGCTGTGCCTGTAGGGGCTGCATGGCTTAGTCGGGAAGTTTGTAAGCGATGATGTAATCGCCCATTTTGGTGCCGAGCGAGCCGTGGCCGCCGGCGACGATCAGCACATACTGCTTGCCGTCCTTGCCTGTGTAGGTCATCGGTGTGGCTTGGCCACCCGCTGGCAGGCGAGCCTTCCAGATTTCCTTGCCATTGTTCACGTCATAGGCACGCAGATACTGGTCCAAGGTACCGCTTAGGAAGCCGACGCCACCTGCGGTGACGATCGAGCCGCCCATGCTTGGCACGCCTACCGGCATACCGATCGGTACTGGGGTGCTATCACGGGTGGTGCCATTTTTGTGTTTCCACACGACCTTGTTGGTGAACAGGTCGATGGCGGCGACATAGCCCCAGGCTGGCGCCTGGCATGGGATGCCCAGCGGCGACATGAACGGGTGCATGGTCACCGCGTACGGAGCGCCGGTATTGGGCTGCACACCACTGGTTTCACTTTCGCGTTTGCTGCCAGCGGCCACTTGCTCGCGCGGCACCATTTTCGATACGAAGGCCATGTAGTTGGGCGAGGTGAACAGCAGCTGGCGCACTGGGTCGACCGATACGCTGCCCCAGTTGAAGACGCCGACGTTGCCTGGGTATACCAGGGTGCCCTGCTCGGATGGCGGCGTGTACTGGCCTTCATAGCGCAGTTCGCGGAACTGGATGCGGCACAGCATCTGGTCGAAGGGTGTGGCACCCCACATGGCCTGTTCGGTCAGCTCTGGGCCAAGCAGGTTGAGGTCGGAACGGGCCTGGGTTGGAGCGGTGTGGTCACCTTTGACCGCGCCTTGCGGCACCGGGATCTCGCGAATCGGCACGATCGGCGTGCCGTCGCGGCGGTCGAGCACGTACAGGCTACCTTGCTTGGTCGGCACAATGATGGCCGGCTTCACGCCTTCTTTGGTCTTCAAGTGGACCAGCGTTGGCTGGCTGCCGACGTCCATATCCCACAGGTCGTGATGGGTGAACTGGTAGTTCCAGCGGGCTTTGCCGGTAGCAAGGTCAAGTGCGACCACGCCGGCGCTGTACTTCTCGGCGCCGGGGGTACGGTCGGCGCCCCATTGGTCAGGGGTCTGGTTGCCCAGGGGCAGGTAGACCATGCCAAGGTCTTCATCGACGCTGGCCAGCGACCACATGTTGGCCGAGTTGCGGCTGTACATCTTGCCAGGGGCCAATGGCTTGGTGTCGTCCGGGTTGTTGCTGTCCCAGTTCCACACCAGGTGACCATCATGCACGTCGTAGGCACGGATCACACCCGAAGGCTCGTTGGTCGACTCGTTGTCGGTGACGTGGCCACCGATGATCACCAGGCTGCGGGTGACGGCTACCGGCGAAGTGGAGTAGTAGCCGCCCGCAGTGAATGGGCCGATACCGGTGGTCAGGTCAATTGCGCCCTGGTTGGCGAAGCCTTCGCAGACCTTGCCGTTGTCGGCGTTGATGGCGATCAGGCGGGCGTCGGCGGTGGGCAGATAGAGACGGCGTGGGCAGGCTTGTGCCACGGCCTGACCGGCATCCGATACCTTCGGCGCCGGGCTGCCGTCGCGGCTGACGTAACTGTTCTCGTCGTAGTACGAAACGCCGCGGCAGGTCATGTGGGCGAAGCCCTTGAAGGTGCCGACCGGGGTCTTGATCTGCGGGTCGTAGCGCCAGATCTCGGCTCCGGTATCCGGGTCCAGTGCCAACACCTTGCTGTGGGCGGTGCAGGCATACAACATGCCGTTGGCCTTGAGCGGGGTGTTTTCGTTGGTCAGCTCGACCGGGTCGTTATCCGTCGGCAGATCGCCAGTGCGGATGCGCCAGGCTTCTTCCAGACGGTAGGCATTTTGTGGGGTGATCTGGCGCAACGGCGAATAGCGGTCACCATGCTCGGTTCGGCCGTAAGCCTGCCAGTCGCCATCCGGCATGGCCGGTGCAGCGGCGCCCATTTCACTGCTGTCGCGGCCCAGCTCGCCGAACACTTCACCTGGGTGAGTGAACTGGCTACCCAAGGCGCAAGCACCCGAAGCCAGCACGGCAACGCTGAGCAATGCGGTGTTGGCTTTGGCAGCGGGGCCGATCAGTGGGCGACGAGCCCACGGTAGCAGCAGCACCACGCCAATGGCGAACCAGATGGCCAGGCGCGGCACCAGTTGCCACCAGTCCAGGCCCACTTCGTGCAAGGCCCAGGCAGTGCTGCCCAGCAACACCAGGCCATAAAGGCCCAGGCCAAGGCGGCGGCTGGCCAGCAACAGGGCGCCCGATACGGCAAAGCCGAGACCGGCGATCAGGTAGTACAGCGATCCGCCCAGTTGGCTCAGCTTGATGCCGCCGGCCAGCAAGGCCAGGCCCATCAGCAGCAGCAGCACGCCCATCAGGCGCGGGAGCCAGCGGGTTCCTGGATTGGCACCGTCAGTGCTCATTTTAGGTTCTCCGTTATGTGAAGTTGGTCAGTTTGAATGGGGTCAGAATGTGCTTTGAATCTTGAGGCCGCCGACCAGCGCGTCGTCGACGTGCGATACCCCGCCCGGATGGCGGATGTACTGAAGGTTAGGGCGCACGGTGAGCCAATTGGCCAAGTGAATGCCGTAATAGAGCTCGGCGCTGTACTCGGTGTCTTGCACCGGCAGGTAGCCTGGGTTGTCGTAGTCGTCCAGGCCGGCCACCTGGTTGGCCAGGCGGGCGTTTTTGCGGTAGGCGGGGTTGGCGTGCACGCGGGCAAGAGCAAAGCCAATGTCGTCCTTGGCGCGGGCGTCAAAGGGGCCTTTGTAAACCAGTCCTGCTTGAACATAGTTATCGATGACATTGGTTTTCTTGTCGTGCATCGTGGCGTTAGCGAACAGGCTCAGGCCGCGTGACTGGTCGGATGCCAGCGAAGTGATCTGCTGCTGCGCTCCAAGCCACACGCCATGCTTGCTCGAACTGCTGCGGTAGGCGGCGCCACTGAGGGCGGCCGGCTGGCCGTTGCTGTCCTTCAGAACATCCTGTGCCTTGGCATTACTGTAGTAGTAGCCGGCGCGATATTCCCCTTTCAGGCCTTTGACGTGTGGGCTCCACACCAGTTCGATCGGCATTACAGCACCTTGCGTGCCGCTGCCGCTGAGCTTGAAACCATTGCCTGATTCAAGGTTGGACGGGTTCTGCTCGTAGACGCCAACCTGGGCATACAGCGCGGGGGTCAGGTCATAGCGCACGCGCATCGCCCACTGGCTGACCGGCCAGTTGTACCAGATGCCGCCCACCCAGTTGCCTACCTGCGAGCCACAGAAGGCCAGGTTCTGGAAGTCGCACGGGAAACTGTTGAAGTCCTCGCCTTCGCCGAAGCGGCCGACTTTAACGTCCAGGGCGCCATCGAAATACTTCTGCTTGATCCACATCTGCGTCAGCCGCCAGGTCTGGCCACGGCCCCAGACTTCCTGGGCAGAGGTAAAACCGCCGACACGAGGGTCGTTGATACGGTCGTTGCTGATGTTGTCACCATGGCGTTCGGTGACGGTCAGCTGGGCCTCGGTGTCGTTCCAGCCGAGGATCTTTTGCAGGTCCAGATGGCTGGTGAAGGTGAATTGGTCGCTGTAACGCGCTGTGCGGTCATGATCAAACCCGCCATGCAGGTTGCTGCCCATCTCGCCGGTGTAGCCGAGGGTGAAGTCGTAGCCTTGCGCTTGCAGCGCGCTGCGGGTGCCGCCCCAGTCGCCAAACATCCAGGGTGAGTCCTGGGTGAATGCGTCGCTGGCATTGGCTGTGGCGGGTAGGCCTGCAGCCAGGGCGATGAAAGCCAGGCTGGTGTAGCGGGGTTTGGGCAGTTGGAACATGAGATAGCGCTGTCTTTTTGATTTTTGAGAAAACGGCAAGCGCATCGAGGAGGTAACTCTTCGATGGTGATGGCTTATAGGTATGTTGGATGAAGCGATTCAGCTGCGGCGGGAGGATATAGGGGAAGCCATAGAAAAAAAAGACAAATTGTCGCAGTTCATTGTTGCAGATCTGGTAACAAACCTCCGTGCGTTGCCCAGCGCCCATGCTGTGAATCAGCGTGCTCACCCGCGCCTACCATGCAGTGTTGATCTCTGCACTCGCGAGTGAACCGCTGCTATGTAAGCTACGTCAGGTCAGAATGTGGTTCGCAAGCCCACCTCAACGCTGCGCCCTGGTGCCGGCGCGATATCTCGCAGAATCGAACTGGCATAGCGCACGGTCTGGTCCGTCAGGTTCTCACCGCGCACGAAGGCCAGCCACTGGCTCTGGCCAACGTCGAAGCGATAGCCGACGCTGGCCCCAAGGGTGGTGTAGCCGGCAGTGCTGGTTTCATTCTCAGGCTTGCGGTGCTGCGATGCGGCATGTTGTACATCAATGCGAGCCTGCCAGCGCTCAAGTTCCCAAACCAGGCCACTGTTCAAGCGCAGTGGCGCAATGCGTGGCAGCGGCTGGCCATTGTCGAGGTTCTTGGCCCGGGTGTAATCGCCGGACAGCTCCAGCGCGAAACTGCCCAGGCGGTTCTCGGCCAGCTGCCAGCGGTCCTGGGCCTCGATGCCGTAGAAGCGTGCGCGCACGCCTTGATACTGGTATTCAGGGAAGCCGCTGTGATCGTGGTCATCGTCTTCATGGTCATGGTCGTGGTCATGGCCTTCACGCACATTTCCGGTGCCGATCAGGCCTATGTAGTTGCGAAAGTGACTGTAGAACACCCCAACGCTCCCTTTGTGCGTGCCATTGTCGAAGCGCAGCGCCAGGTCGGCGGAAATGGCCTTTTCCTTGGTCAGGCTGGGATCACCCACTTCATAGGCGCCGGTAGCCACATGGGCGCCGTTGGCGTAGAGCTCGTAGAACGTTGGCGCCCGCTCGGTATAGCCGAGGTTGGCGGCCAGCGACCAGATTGGGTCGAGCTGATACACCGCACCCGATGACAGGCTAAAGGCGTTGAAGCTGCTGGCGCTGTCGGCGTCGGCGAATGTGGCGTTGCCCTTTGCGTCGGGGTCGACACGGGTGTGCTCCATGCGGGCACCAAGGCTCAGTTTCAGGTGCTCGGAGGGCTGCCACTGCTCAAGCATGAACAGCGCCAGGCTGTCGGTGTCGGTGTGGGGGACAAATGCTTCCTCACCCAGGGCGGAAAACTCATTGCGGCTGACCTGGGCACCGACCACGCCTTCAAGCGGGCCAAGGGGTTGATGGCGGGCTTCTACGCGTGCCTCGTAACCTTTGTTGCGGAAGGTGGTATGGACTTCGCCTTCTTCGATTTCGCGATGTTCGTAGTCGGTGTAGCCGGCATCGACCTTTACCGAGGTGAAAGGGCCGGTCAGGTCGCGCAGTTGTGAGGTGAAGGCGTAATGGTCCTGCTTCATGTCCAGTCGCACACCAGGCTCTGCCACCGAGCCGTAGTTGCTGTCGTAGCGGCTGTAGGACAGGCCGGTATAGCCATGCTCCCAATTGTAGGAACCACCGATGGCGCCGCCGTCCTGACGGCCGTCGCTGTTCGCTAGGCGGTGACGGCTGCCTGGTGCGTCGGGGTCGCGCACCTTGGCGCTTTGCGCGTAACCGGGAATGCGCAGGTCATTGAACTGGCGGCTGTTGGCGTCCAGGTGCAGAGCGAACGTGCCGTTACCGGCCTCAAGCTTTCCGGCACTGCTGCGTGTGGTGTCGGCGCCGCCGTAGCGCAGTTCACCAGCGCCATGGATGCCCTCTATAGGCGAATCGGGGATGCGGTTATCGAAGGTATTGATCACCCCGCCAATGGCGTTACCGCCATAGAGCAAGGCGGCAGGGCCGCGGATGATTTCCACGCGCTCGACCGTGACCGGGTCCAGCGGCACAGCGTGGTCATAAGAAAGCGACGAAGCATCCAACGCACCCACACCGTTGCGCAGGATACGGATGCGGTCGCCATCGAGGCCCCGAATTACCGGGCGGCTGGCACCTGGGCCAAACCAGGTTGAGGCAACGCCGGGTTGCCTGTTCAAGGTTTCGCCAAGGCTGGCGTGCTGTTGTTGCAGCAATTGGTCGCCTTCGAGCACGGAACTTGGTGCAGCCGATTCACGGTTACCCAGCGGGTTGCCGGTGATGATCTGAGGTTCAAGTTCCACTGCCTGGGTGGGAGAGGCAGCCAGGCAAAGGGCGACAGCGATGGGGGAGAGGCGAAGCGGTATGTACAGCATGGGGATGGGGCGTTCCTTGGCAGTCATGTTTTATTGTTACAATATAACATCTCTATTTCAGCACAGCCCTTTTTGCCCTGCCAGCGGTTTTTCAACACCTCACACAGGTCCCGCCTGCCTCTACACTCGTGTAAGGTGCGCATCTTTGTAATGGAGCACTGGCATGAGTACGGCCCAACACAACGCGTTGCATGGTAAGACCCTCGAACAGATCCTCACTGAGCTGGTGGCGCACTACCAATGGAAGGGCCTGGCCGAGCGCGTTGATGTGCGCTGTTTCAAGAGCGACCCGAGCATCAAGTCGAGCCTGACCTTCCTGCGCAAGACGCCTTGGGCGCGGGAGAAGGTCGAGCAGCTGTACGTACAACTGCAGCGCCGGGGCTGATATGCCACGGCGCCCCTGGCTGACGTCGATGGCGTTGCTTGGCTGGTTTGCCCTTACGGTACAGGTCTACCTAGTGCTGCTGGCGCGCTGGCAGGAGCAAGCCAGCTTGATTGGCGGCCTGATCAATGTGTTCGGCTATTTCACGGTGCTGACCAACACTTTGGTTGCCACGGTCCTGAGTTATGCGGCGTTCGGCCGCGAATCTGCGGCCAAGCGTTTCTTTCTGACGCCGTCTGTGAGCTCAGCGGTGGCGGCCAGCATCATGTTGGTGGCGCTCGCTTACAGCATACTGTTGCGTCACCTATGGCACCCAGAAGGCTGGCAGTGGCTGGCCGATGAGCTGCTGCACGATGTGATGCCGTTGCTGTTCACCCTTTACTGGTGGTTCGAGGTGCCCAAGGGCAGCCTGCGGCTCAAGCACCTAGGGATCTGGGCACTGTACCCTGCGGTATATTTCGCTTATGCGCTGTGGCGGGGAAGTGAGATCGGGGCTTATCCGTACCCGTTCATCGATGTGGCAAGCCTGGGGTATGGGCCGGTGTTACTCAACGCCCTTGGGGTATTGGCGGGTTTCTGGGCGATCGGGTTGGTATTGCTGGGGTTGGATCGGTGGCTGGGAAGGGACAGATTGGCTTGACCTGCACTGGCCAGTGCTCGGGTAAACCCGCTTACACCGCAGATGCTCGGACGGTGAATCCGTGCAGTACTGGTGAAACCGGGCGCAGCGGTGCGCAGGCCAACGCCGCAGGGAGCAGCCAAGCACCTAGGGTGGCGGGTTTACCCGCGAACTGGCCAATGCACGAGAGAACCTATTACGCGTGGTCGCCACCCCCATCGGCACGCCAGTAAGCGGCGGCTTTGAGAGCATCTTCAGCGATACCTTTTTCCAGCAGCAGCGCCTTAGCCTGCCGGGTTAGCGCTTTTTCCAGCGCCACCCAGCTGTACAGCTTGCCTTCGGGCAGGCTTAAATCTCTCAGCAACGCCAAAAGGTCTTGGTCCCGCTTGACCCACATGACTTCCACCTGCGCTGCGCTGGGCAGAGGTTGGCGCTCGTGCTCATCCTCGATCTGGATCACGGCCAGCACACGGCGCCCGGCTGGCAATTCCTGCAGACGCCGGCCAATGGCCGGGATTGCTGTTTCGTCACCCACCAGCAGGTAGCTGTCAAAGATATCCGGCACCACCATCGAAGCCCGTGGCCCGGCGATGTTCAGCACCTGCCCAGGGGTTGCCTGGGCCGCCCAAGTGGAAGCGGGGCCGTCGCCGTGCAGCACGAAATCGATATCCAGCTCGTTGGCCTGCAAGTCGATCCGCCGAGGCGTGTACTCGCGCATGGTTGGCCGGGTTGCGCCATCGCCCCCCAGTTGTCGGGCGTCGATAGCCTGTTGTTGTTCGACGTTTTCGGCGAACAGCAGCTTGATGTGGTCGTCGCTGCCCAGGCTAGTGAAACCTTGCAACTCCTCACCCCCGAGGGTGATGCGGCGCATGCGCGGAGTCAGGTCGGTGACGCGTAGTACGTGCAGGCGACGTTGACGGATTTCGTGGTTGACGCGGTGAATGGTGTCACTCATGAGGGTTCTCCCTGACCGGTTCGGCCGGCCCGCAGGCGATGGCTTTGGCAGTGTCGTTGAGCAGGTTGCGCACCCGCTCGATTTCTTCAGGCGTCCAGCGGCCACTGTGCATGTGCAGGGCGTGGCGCAGGTTGCCAACCGCTTCATGGATTTCAGGTGGGCGGTCATGGCCACGCAAGGCGCGCTTGCTGACCTCGATACGCATGCGTACGCCGTCCAGGGCCACTGCCTGGTCGGCCAGCGCGTTACGGCCCGCCGCAGTAATGGCGTAAAGACGTTTGCTGCCATGCACCTGGCCGCTGATCAACTCGGCTTCTTCGAGAAAGTTGAGGGTGGGGTAGATCACGCCAGGGCTTGGTGAGTAGCTGGCGTCGAAGAGGTTTTCGATCTGCCGGATCAGGTCGTAGCCGTGGCCTGGTTGCTCAGCCAGCATCGACAGCATCAGCAGCTTGAGGTCACCGGGTGCGAAGACCCGCGGGCCACGCTCACCGCGAGGGCGACGTTCAAAAAGGTCATGGGTGCCATGGTCACGCATGATGAGTTTCCTGTGTTTCGATATATCGCAAGATATTACTCAAGATATATCTAAACACAAGTCGCTAAATGCGGATAGTTATCATCTAACTTTTAGATGGATCGCTGCCACGCATGGCAACCTGCGGTGGTTTGCATTCGTTGGGGTTACCCGGCTGCAAGTAAGGCATCAGGATCGGGGCCATGCCCTTGAGCACTTGCACCGGCAATGCCGAAGTGAAGGTGAAAGCCTCCGCAGTGCGCCCCGGCACGAAGGCAGTCAATGTGCCGAAGTGATTGTCGCCGAGGTAGAAAACGAACGTGGCCGTACGGTTGAGCGAGCGCGAGCCAATCAGGCGGCCGCCGGCGCCAAAGCTTTCGATACGGTTGTCGCCGGTGCCGGTCTTGCCACCCATCACCAACGGTGTGCCGTCATTGAGCTTGAAACTTCCGGAGATCCGCCTTGCAGTACCTGCGTCGACCACCTGCGACATGGCGCCTTTGAGTGCGCGAGCCACTTCCACTGGCAGAATCCGCACACCACGATCCGGGTCGCTGATCAGCTTGGTTTCATAGGGCGTATTGGCGGCGAAGTGCAAGGTATCGATGCGCAGCGTAGGCAGGCGCACACCGTCGTTCTGGATGATACCCACCAGCTCCGACAGCGCCGCCGGACGGTCGCCGGAACTGCCGATCGCGGTAGCCAGTGAGGGCACCAGGTGGTCGAACGGGTAGCCGACGCGCTTCCAGCGCTGGTGTATATCCAAGAACGCCTCGATCTCGACCATGGTGCGGATACGGCTGTCACGCGCCCCCTGATGACGGCTCTTGAACAGCCAGCCATACACTTCCTGGCGCTCGAAACGGCTGGCGTTGACCATTTCGCTGAGGGTGGAGCTCGGGTGCTTCAACAGGTACCCCAGCAACCATAGATCCAGTGGATGCACCTTGGCGATGTAGCCCTGATCCGGTAGGTCGTACTTGCCGGGGCCATAGGCTTCGTACATCTCTGCCAGTTTGCCGTCGGTGAGCTTGCCCAGGGCGAGCTTGTCGTCCTTGCTATGGGCGCGCACGAAGGCGTTGAAGGTTTCCTGGCTGGCTTCCGGGAACAGGTAGCGGTGCACCGCCGCAAGGCGCTGCGGCGTGGCGCGCATGCTGTCGAGGAAGGTGTCCAGGCGCTGCTGCGAAGTCTTGCGCTGGTATTTCTTCCAGAAACGCATCAGGTAGCTGGTGCCTTCCTTGTCGGCGAAGCGAGCCAGGTATTCCTGGCGGCGCGGGTCAGCGTCGTCCTTGAGCAGTGGTACGCGGTTGTAGGGCTGTTGGTAGGTGACATAGCGCACCAGGTCGCGCATCAGCCGAATGAACGGCAGGTTGATCGACTCGCGCAGGGCATCCTTGAGGGTGGGGTTACGGTTGTTGTCTTCCTTGCGGAAGTTGTTGAACACATGCATGCCGCCGCCGGTGAAAAACGCCTCGCCGGTGTTTGCCGAGTACTTGCGCTCCAGCGCTGCATCGAGCATGGCGTCCAGGCTTTGGTTCTTGCTGTTTTGCGCCAGCCACTCCAGTGACCATTGAGTGATGCGGTCCAGTTCGGCGACGTCCACCTTCTTCAGCTCGCCCGGGGATTTGCCGGCGTATTTGTCATGCAGTTCGGCAATGATTTCAAGGTAGGTGGTCAGCACACGCAACTTGGCGGTCGAGCCCAGCTCCAGCTTGCTGCCTTCGTTGATGTCGAAGGGTTGGTTGGTGCTGTCGGTCTGCACCCGTACCCGCGAACCATCGGCGGTGCGCTCGAACAAGGTGAAGCTGTAACTGACTTGGTCTGTGGTCTTGGCGGTGAGCAGACGTTCGCCGATCAGGCCCATTTGTGCAGCGAACTGTGGGTCGGCGAGGTTTTTCAGGTACTGGCTGACTTGCACTTGCAGGTCGGCCTGCAGGGTGCTGGTGGCCGAAAGGTCCAGCCGGTCAAGGTCGTACAGTGGGCGGTTGAGCATGGCTGCCAGGCGATTGCGGGCCAGGCTGATACCTTTGTTGGTGATGATTGGCACGATGGTCGGCTGCGCCACCCAATCGCGATACACCGCCTTGCTGGCCAGCGCCGCATCGGCCAGCGGCTGATCGATGATGTGGTTGGCGGCCAGCACGCGGATATGTGAGTCGGTAAGCTCTGCCAATTCGACCCGCCCTTTGGACAGGTAATGCGAAGGGCGGCGTTGAGCAATCATCAGCGACAGCACCTGCCGCAACGCCAGGCCCCGGGCAGCCATGCTCTGCGGGTCAGTGGCAGTGGAGGTCAACGCCTGGTTGACTTGATCGAAATCGGCGCCGTACCACACCCGCAAGCCTTCGGCCATGCCGTGCACTTCGCCATGGCCGGGCACCGCCGACAGCGGCACGCTGTTGAGGTAGTCCCGCACGATCCGCTGGCGCGCCTGGCTGGTATCTGGGCCGCCCTGGTAGGCACGCACGCTCGCCGAGATCATCTGGCGGATTTTTTCCGCGCCACTGACGGTCAGGCCATCGGGCGAGTGTCGGTATTTTTCCAGTTGAGTAGCCAGGGTGCTACCCCCTGCGGATTGGCCCGGCAGTGCCAGGTACTTGGCCACTTGGCTGTAGGCAGCTTTGGCAAAGCGCGGCCAATCGACAGCCGGGTTATTGCGCACATCATTGGTATCGAGCAAGTCGCGGTTCTCGATGAACAGCAGGCTATTGACCATCACCGAAGGGATGGAGGCGAAATCCGGGTACAGATGCTGCGGGTAGTTGTACTGGTAAAGCGTGTCGCCCCGGCAGTCGGTAATGGACAGGCCGGCCTGGATCTTTTCGATGTAAGGGGCGAACAGGCCGTGATTGACGTAACTCATCAGCGCGGGGGAAAAGCGCACTTGCTCGCTGATCAGATAATCGCGCTTGAGTAGGCGTGGCAAAAATTCACCCAGCCCACTGTAGCCCAGGCGTTTGTCGAAAGGCCCTTCACCCGGATACACAATGGCATCGCTCGGCCCCGGCTGCAGCGAATAGGTGAGGGTAGTGGCCAACCTGCTGAACTCACGGGATTGCAGGTTGGAAGTGCGGAACTCGTCATACGCTGCGAAACCGATGGCAATCAGGGCTACCAGCACGATCAGGATGATCAGCCGCCACCAGAGCCTGCGCTGACGAGGTGGCTGTGGTTGTGGCGCGCTGGCTGATGGTGCATCTGTTGCTTGCGTTGTACTTGGTTCCGATTGCCACAGTGCGCCCATAGTCTTCAATCCGGCCGGGTATTTTCGTCTTGCTTGTCTGAAGCTTAGACGTTGACAGCAGCAGGTGAAGAAATTGTCGGACAAGGAAAAACTGACCGAACGCTTTGCGCCCAGGGTTTGGCTTCGGTCCTGATGGGGGTGAGGCACAGTCGGGTAAGCACCCAGGTTCCCGGAAACTCTTGCTGATTTTTCACGTTTATATAGCGAAAACGCCTATACCGAACTTCCTATACTGCCCGACCCTTCGCCCTGCCGACCGCTCTGGGCCGGCATGCAGGGTGGCCCACAAGGCCAGCCTGGCAAGCCAACACTGTGCCTATCGGCACAGCCGGTGCTGCACGAAGGTCAAATCCAATAACAAAATGAGGTTGTATTGCTATGCCAGTCGGCAACCATCCTGCCCCGGCCCAGCCCGCACAGGGCGGCCCGCTCAAGCGAGAGTTGGGCGAACGCCACATCCGTCTGATGGCCCTGGGCGCCTGTATCGGCGTTGGCCTTTTCCTCGGTTCGGCCAAAGCCATCGAAATGGCCGGCCCCGCAATCGTGCTTTCCTACATTATCGGCGGCCTGGCCATTCTGGTGATCATGCGCGCCCTAGGCGAGATGGCCGTACATAACCCGGTCGCCGGCTCGTTCAGCCGCTACGCCCAAGACTACCTGGGCCCGCTGGCGGGCTTTCTGACCGGCTGGAATTACTGGTTTCTGTGGCTGGTGACCTGTGTCGCGGAAATCACCGCCGTGGCCATCTACATGGGTATCTGGTTCCCTGACGTGCCACGCTGGATCTGGGCCCTGTCGGCGCTGGCCAGCATGGGGGCGGTCAACCTTATCGCGGTAAAAGCATTCGGCGAGTTCGAATTCTGGTTCGCCTTGATCAAGATCGTCACCATCATCGCCATGGTCGTTGGCGGCATCGGTGTAATCGCGTTCGGCTTGGGCAACGGGGGCGTTGCCGTGGGTATCTCCAACCTGTGGAGCAACGGCGGTTTCATGCCCAATGGGGTGACCGGCGTGCTGATGTCGTTGCAAATGGTGATGTTCGCTTACCTGGGCGTCGAAATGATCGGCCTGACCGCCGGGGAAGCACGCAACCCGCAAAAAACCATCCCTCAGGCCATCGGCTCGGTGTTCTGGCGCATCCTGTTGTTCTATGTTGGCGCACTGTTCGTGATCCTGTCCCTGTATCCGTGGGACGCCATCGGCAGCCAGGGCAGCCCGTTCGTCATGACCTTCGAGCGCTTAGGGATCAAGACGGCTGCCGGCATCATCAACTTCGTGGTGATCACCGCCGCGCTGTCCTCGTGCAATGGCGGTATCTTCAGCACTGGCCGCATGCTCTACAGCCTGTCTGAGAATGGCCAGGCGCCCGCCATCTTCGCCCGCACCTCAAAAAGTGGCGTGCCGCGCAATGCCTTGCTGCTGTCCATCGCCGCGCTACTGCTGGGGGTTCTGGCCAACTACCTGGTGCCGGAGAAGGTGTTCGTCTGGGTGACTTCGATCGCGACCTTCGGCGCCATCTGGACCTGGGTGATGATCCTGTTGGCCCAGATCAGGTTCCGTGCAGGCCTGTCCAGCGCTGAGCAGAAGGCGCTCAAGTACCGCATGTGGCTGTGGCCACTGAGTTCCTACCTGGCCCTGGCATTTCTGGTGCTGGTGGTGGGGCTGATGGCGTACTTCGAGGATACCCGCGTGGCGCTGTACGTCGGCCCGGCATTCCTGGTATTGCTGACCGTGCTCTATTACGCATTGCGCCTGGCGCCGAAACAGGCGCGCAATGAGGCCAGCAGCGCGTGTTGATGCCCAGCCGCTAGGGCCGCCTGGCGGCCCTCTCGCGCTAGCCTGGCCTTCTCAGGCAGCCACATCATCGTGCGGTTCGAAGCTGTCTGCCCGGGCTAGTTGCCACATGCGCGAGTAGAACTGCCCATCGACTTCCCCGGTCAGCAGTTCGCCCGGCTTGAGGAACACATGCATCTGCGAGAACAGCTTGATCTCGGTCGCTGACACGCGCCGCACAAGGTGCTTGGCTTCCAGCTGCGCTGGGTGCTCCAGGCCCGCGGCCGCCAGCATTTCAGCCAGCGCGCGCAAGGTGTTGTGGTGGAAGTTCAGCACCCGCTGGGCTTTGTCCGGCACTACCAGGGCACGCTGACGCAGTGGGTCTTGAGTGGCCACGCCGGTCGGGCACTTGTTGGTGTGGCAACTTTGCGACTGAATGCAGCCGATGGCGAACATGAAGCCGCGTGCCGAGTTGGCCCAGTCGGCGCCGATGGCCAGCACGCTTGCGATGTCGAAGGCGCTGACGATCTTGCCGCTGGCACCGAGCTTGATCTTGTCGCGCAGGTTCAGGCCCACCAAGGTGTTGTGCACGAACAGCAGCCCTTCGCGCAGCGGCACGCCGATATGGTCGGTGAACTCGACCGGTGCGGCGCCTGTGCCACCTTCCTTGCCGTCGACGACGATGAAGTCTGGCAAAATGCCGGTTTCCAGCATGGCTTTGGCGATGCCCATGAACTCCCATGGGTGGCCGAGGCAGAACTTGAAGCCCACCGGTTTGCCGCCCGACAGTTCTCGCAGCTGAGCAATGAAGTGCATCATCTCTATCGGTGTTGAGAAAGCGCTGTGCCGTGACGGTGAGATGCAGTCCTCACCCATCAGTACCCCACGGGTTTCGGCGATTTCCTCGGTCACCTTGTGCTTGGGCAAAATCCCGCCATGGCCGGGCTTGGCGCCTTGGCTCATCTTGATTTCGATCATCCGCACCTGCGGGGTGCGAGCCTGGGCGGCAAAGCGTTGCGGGTCGAAACGGCCATCAGCGGTGCGGCAGCCAAAGTAACCGCTGCCCAGTTCCCAGACCAGGTCGCCACCGTTTTCGCGGTGATAGGGGCTGATGCTGCCCTCGCCGGTGTCGTGGTGGAAATTGCCCAGCTTCGCCCCTTTGTTCAGGGCGCGGATGGCGTTGGCACTGAGTGAGCCGAAACTCATGGCCGAAATATTGAAGATCGAAGCCGAATAGGGCTGGCTGCATTGCGGGCCGCCGATCGTGATTCGAAAGCTGGCCGGGTCGCTCAGGGGCGCAGGGCGCATGGAGTGGCCGATGAACTCAAAGCCTGCCTCGTAAACGTCGATAAGCGTGCCAAAAGGTTTGTCCGAGGGTTCGTTCTTGGCCCGTGCGTATACCAGCGAGCGCTGTGCGCGGGAGAACGGCAGGGCGTCACTGTCGGCTTCGAGCAAGTACTGGCGAATTTCTGGGCGGATGGCTTCGACCAGGTAGCGAATGTTGCCCAGGATCGGGTAATTGCGACGTACCGCGTGGCGTTGCTGCAGAAGGTCGAACACCCCGATCAGGCTAAGGGCTGCAGTGGTAAGGGTGAATGGCCATAGCCATTGATGATGCAGCAGAGGCAGGCTTGCCAGGGTGAACAGGACGCAGGCGGTGAAGAAGGCATAACGGCTCAGAAGTGACAGGCTCATACGGGGTCCTTGCTATGGCGCGGTCAGGCTCAGGGCCTGGGGCAAACTTCGACCATAGCCAAGTCCAGTCGCGCTGCACAATTAAATAGTGCGGGCGAGCGTCAATGCCGTTGCGCCGCAACGCGGCCCAACGGCCTCAGATAACACTCGATTCACTGTCGGCAAAACCACATGCTTTCAGGGTGAGCATCAAACACACCCACTATTTCGCATCGAGCCGGGCATTCCCTGCCGTGATGCTCGCGAGCAGGCATCGGAATTGATGGGCTATGTGCGAGAGCTGACCATCATCGGCCTGATGGACGTGAAACCGATGATGATCTGGGTATCCCATTACCTGAGCGCCATGGCCAAGGCATTGATGGATGATGCCGAGCTGGGCATGGCCGGATAGGTATTGGCGAAAGGTTCTCAGCGCCCGGCAGACCGAGCGCCACCCGGCTGGGCTCGATCTCAAAGGTGCTGCAACCCTGCCGGCATCCGCAGCAATTTCTCCTTCCAACTCGCCTGTTCCTGCGCCGACCCTTCGACCAGATAGCTGTATCGCCCAGCTATGCGCACGGCTACAGGCACGCCATCGCGATACAGCAGCCGGTTACCGCTGACCGCCGGCACTTTCGCGCCTGGCAGCAGCGCCCCGATCAGGTTCAGCGGATCGCTTGCACTGACCACCACCAGTGACTGTTCCAACGGCCGCCGGCGCACTTGCCTGAGCAAGCCGACTGCCTCCGGCAATGCGAATTGCTCACCAGCTAGCCCAGCAATGAAACGTCCCCCGCGTATTTCGCCACGCGCCTCCAGCCGCTGGTAGCAGCGCAACAACTCACGCCAGGGCGGCAACACATCGCTTTCCCTTTCCAGCAGGCGCCAGCAAATCACGCCGTAACGTTGCAGCAGGGCGCGGGCGATATGTTCCGTGCGCAGGCTCTGGTCGATGCTCGCCCCGCCCCGGCGCAGCAATGCCCAGCGCCCGGCATGGGCCATGCTGCTGGAAAGCGGCGGGTGAACACGGCGGCTGCCGCGCGAGGAGCGTTTGGCCGCGGGGGTGATCAAGCTGCGCAGCCCGGCAAAGCTGTCAGCGCCGACCAGGCCTGCGCCGACCAGCTGCTGCAAGGCCGTCTCCAGTTCACTGGGCAGCAGGCGCGCTTCTTGTGTCAGTTCGTCGAAGAACAACGCGCCCTGTGCTTGCAAGGCTTGCAGTACGCGTTGCGCCCGCCCGCCGAGTGCTTCGTGGTCAGGCTCAGGGGCAAGGCTGCGCCACTGGCCCAGGTGCTCACGTGGCAGCAGCACCACAGGTGTACTGGACAAAGTATTGCTGGCCACCGTGCCGGCCATCCGGCTCCAGGCGAACTGCCCACTGCGGCAGGCATCGTCCAGCCAGTGTGGGCTGTAGTCCTTGATTCGCGCAGGCAGCAGTTCTGCTTCCCAGGCACCGGCTGCACTGGGGAAGCCCTGTAGCTGGCCGAGTATTTGCGCCACTGCCTGCGGGCCGCGCAGGCGCTCGTCGGCGGTCAGGTGTTGCCAGTCGAACAGAAAACGCATGAAGTCCTGCAGGCTGACCGGTTCGATTTCCCGGCGCAGGCGTTTGACCGTGTAGCGATGGATGCTTGCCAGCAGGTGGCGTTCACACCATTGCAGCGCGACTGCCCCTGGGCTGAAGTGGCCGCGCAGTACATAGCCTTCGGCTTCCAGGCCGGCCAGTGCCTGTTCGATCTGCGCCGCAGGCTTGCCCAAGGGCTCGCAGATCTGCGCCAGGCTCAGGGGGCCGTGGCCGCTCAAGCGGGCGCGCAGCAGCTCTTTCAACGCGCTGTCAGGGTCGATGCTTTGGTCGAAGCCGGGCAGGGGCTCCAGGGCGGGCGCAAGGTGCGCTGCCGGGTACAGCGTTTGCAGCAGGCTCTGACGCTCGCGCGCGAGCCACAGGTTTTCATCGACCAGCTGCAAAGCCCGCCCAGCCTTGGCCAGTTGCCGCAGCAGCAGTGGCCAGCTCGGGTTAGCCTGGGCTTCATTCTCGCTGACAACGCCCAGGCTCATCAGTGCCTCGTGCATTTCGTCGGCATTGCTCGGCTGGGGCCAAGCTTCAGTCTGCACCGCAACAATGGCGTCGGCGTCCAGCGCGCCCAGGTCATCGCTGTTGTGCACCTCGCTCCAGCGCCGGTTGAGCACTGCCTGAGTGCGTCGTTCCTCCAGCGGCGCGTCGTCCAGAAAGGCGTACGGCCGTGCATTGAGAATGGCTGCGGCCAGCGGCGACGGCGCTTGCAGATCACGGCACAGCAGGCGCACCTGGGCGCTTTCGATGCGCCGCAGCAGCGCCAGCCAGCCTTCGCTGTCCATGGCTTCGTGCAGGCAGTCGTCGAGCGTCTGCTCGATCAGCGGGTGGTCGGGAATCTGCCGGTCGCCGGCGATGTTTTCAAGGCAGGCAATCTGGTCAGGGAACACCGCGGCAATCAGGTCCTCACCCTTCATGCGCTGGATCTGTGGTGCTACCTTGCGCCCGCCGACGAAACGCGGCAGCGCCATGGCCACGCCAGCGTTCCAGCGCCAGCGCACGCCGAACAGCGGTGCGTCCAGCAGCGCCTGGATCAACACCTGTTCAGCGTTGCGGCTGTTCAGAAAACGCCACACTTCATCGAGCTCGAAGCTGTGGCTGGTGGACAGCGAAAGCACGATAGCGTCTTCACTGGCCGCTGCCTGCAGTTCGAAATTGAAGGTGCGGCAAAAACGCTTGCGCAACGCCAGGCCCCAGGCACGGTTGATACGGCTGCCAAAGGGCGAGTGGATGATCAGCTGGGTACCGCCGGACTCATCGAAGAAACGCTCCATCAGCAAGGTCTGCTGTGAGGGCAGGGCACCGAGCACTTCGCGGGCGCGTCCCAGGTAATCGAGCAGCTGGCTGGCGCTTGCCTCGTTCAATTCGAAGGTTTGCCTGAGCCAATCCAGCACGCCTGCTGGGTTGCCCTGGTCCAGCTCGAGCCGCTGGTCCAGTTGTGCCTGCAGCCGGGCGACTGCAGCGGACAGTTCATCGCTACGGCCTGGGGCTTCACCCAGCCAGAACGGAATGGTTGGCGCCTGGCCGTGAGCGTCCTCTACCCGTACTCGTCCGGGCTCGACTCGCACAATACGGTAAGAGGCATTGCCCAACTGGAAGATGTCACCTGCGATGCTTTCCACGGCGAAATCTTCGTTGACGCTGCCAATGTTCATTGCCTGTGGCTCGAGCAGCACGGCATAGTCGGCTGTCTCGGGGATGGTCCCGCCGCTGGTCAACGCGGTTAGCTGGCTGCCCCGACGCCCGCGCAGGGTGCCACTGACCGCGTCGCGGTGCAGGTAGGCACTGCGCACGCCCAGGCGCCCGTTGTAGCCCTCGGCGAGCATGCGCAGCAGTGCCTGGTAGTGCTCGGCGTCCAGCGTGGCATAAGGCGTGGCCTGGCGCAGGCAGTCGAAAAGTGCCTGTTCATGCCAGGCCTGATTGCTGACTTCGGCGATGATCTGCTGGGCCAGCACATCCAACGGCGCGCGGGGGATATGCAATTCTTCGAGCTCGCCGCGGCGGATGCAGTCGAGCAGGGCCGTGCATTCGATCAGGTCATCCCGCGAAGTGGCGAACAGTCGCCCCTTGGGAGTGCCATCGACCTGATGCCCGGAGCGCCCCACCCGCTGCAGAAAGGCGGCAATGGAGCCGGGCGACTCGATCTGACAGACCAGGTCGACGTCGCCGATGTCGATGCCCAGCTCCAGCGAGGCTGTGGCCACCAACACCTGCAACTGGCCGCCTTTCAAGCGCTGCTCGGCATCCAGGCGCATTTCCTTGGCCAGGCTGCCATGGTGTGCAGCTACAGCCTGCTTACCTAGCCGGTCGCTCAAGTGGCGGGTAATGCGTTCAGCCAGTCGGCGAGTGTTGACGAACACCAGCGTGGTGCGGTGTTGCCGGGCCAAGTCTGCCAAACGGTCGTACACCAAGCCCCAGACGTCGGTGGCCATGACCGCGCCGAGTGGCACCGGGGGCACCTCGATGGCCAGGTCACGCTGACGGGCATGGCCGACATCGATCACGGCGCAAGGGCGGTGCTGGCCGACCAGAAACTGCGCCACTCGCTCCACCGGGCGTTGCGTGGCAGACAGCCCTATCCGGCGCAGGGGGCGTGCGCAAAGGGCTTGTAGACGCTCCAGGGTCAGCGCCAGGTGAGCACCGCGTTTGTTGCCGGCCAGGGCATGGATCTCGTCGACGATGACCGTGCCTACATGGGCAAGGCCGGCGCGTCCGGAAGCCGAGCCCATCAGCACGTACAACGACTCGGGCGTGGTGACCAGAATATGCGGTGCCAGTTTGCGCATCGCCGCGCGGGCCTTCTGCGGGGTGTCGCCGGTGCGCACGGCAGTGGTGATGGCCGGCGCCTCAAGGCCCTGGTCTGCCAAGGCCTGGCTGATGCCTTCGAGCGGCGCCTGCAGGTTCAGGCGGATATCATTGGACAGCGCTTTGAGCGGTGACACATAGACTACCCGGGTTTGCGCAGGCAGTTCTCCGCCCTGCGTCAGGCCCTCGCGAAACAGTTCGTCGAGCACCGCCAAAAACGCGCTAAGGGTTTTGCCCGAGCCGGTCGGGGCGGCGAGCAACAGGGACTGGCCGGCATGGATCAGCGGCCAGGCACGGGCCTGGGCATCGGTGACCGTGGCGAAGTGGCGGCCGAACCAACTGCTCACGGCCGGGTGGAACAGCTCGAGCACTGGATGCTGATGGGCAGGGAGATTCATTGGTTGGTTATGGCGGTTCAATGCCCGCTTGGCAAGGGGCCATTTGTCGTTGATGTTCTGTAGACTGTGGGTTTTTCAACGAGCTCCCCGAATGCCCAACATCATCCGCATCGCCGCTGCCCTGCTCATCGACTCGCAAGGCCGAACCCTGCTGGTGCGCAAGCGCGGCACGCAGGCCTTCATGCAACCGGGTGGCAAGATCGACGCGGGTGAGTCAGCGGTACAGGCGTTGGTGCGCGAGCTACACGAAGAGCTGGGGCTGCACATCGAGCCGGAGCAGGCGGTCCACTTGGGGCAGTTCAGCGCCCCTGCTGCCAACGAGCCGGGGTACCAAGTGCAGGCCGAACTGTTTCGCGTTGACAGTGCCGAGGCCGTCGCCCCGGCCGCAGAAATCGAAGAAGTGCTATGGCTGGCCGCCGATCAGGCTGCAAACCTGACGCTTGCGCCGCTGACCCGCGACCTGATACTGCCCTTGTACCGCCAGGCCGTCAGCGTACCGCACTGACCCCGTCCAGGGTGGCGAACGAGGTGTCCTTGGCGGTGAGCAGAAAGTCACGCATGTAAGGCGCATCGAGCATGTCGGTGCGTACCGCCGCGTACAACGTGGCGAACAGCCCTTTCTCGCCAAGGCGTTTACCTTTCACATAGCCCCGCGAGCTGTATTCGTGCAGCGCCCAATGCGGCATACCGCAGACGCCCCGGCCGCTGGCTACCAACTGCATCATCATCACCGTCAGTTCCGAGGTGCGAACTGCGGCCGGCTCGATGTCGGCCGGTTCCAGAAAGCGGGTGAAGATGTCCAGACGGTCACGCTCCACCGGGTAGGTAATCAGGGTCTGGTCGAGCAGGTCCTGAGGCACGATGTATGGCTTGTTGGCCAAGGGGTGCTGGTTGGCCACTGCAAGCATGGCCTCGTAGGTGAACAGCGGCACGTAGGTGATACCGGCCAAGTCCAGGGGGTCGGAGGTCACCACCAGGTCGAGGTCACCCCGAGCCAGTGCTGGTAGCGGGGCGAAAGAGAAGCCAGAGGCCAGGTCCAGCTCCACTTCCGGCCAGGCGTCGCGGAACTGATCGATGGTTGGCATCAGCCACTGAAAGCAGCTGTGGCATTCGATGGCCATGTGCAGGCGCCCCGCCGTGCCGCCCGCCAGCCGGGCTATGTCACGCTCGGCGCCGCGCAGGAGCGGTAGCGTGGCATCGGCCAGTTGCAGCAAGCGTAGGCCGGCACTGGTGAAGCGGATCGGCTTGGTCTTGCGCACGAACAGCGGCAGGCCAAGGCGTTCTTCCAACTCCTTGAACTGGTGGGACAGCGCCGATTGTGTCAGGTGCAGGCGCTCGGCGGCCTCCACCAGGCTGTCAGCTTCGCGCAGGGCATGCAGGGTTTTCAGGTGGCGGATTTCCAGCACGGCTGACTCCAAGAAAATAATTTGAGCAAATGGGCGATAAGTTGAGTTTCGCTCATGTTGCCCTGGCCTGTCGACTGGGCGCCGTGCCGCACCACTGGGCAGGGTTCATCAAATTGTCACAGAACTGTGGCAGCGCACCGCATTTAAATTCATCAGACTCGCGCTCTATTGGGGATCTGCAATCTGGTAATTCATTCATGCGGGCTTTTCTGCTCTTTGTTTTTCTACTGTTCACCGCCTCGTCAAGCATTGCCGACAGCCGCTGCGACACTCATGTGCCAGTTCAACGTGCCGAAATCGGCGAGCTGAGCCTGGTGTATCAAAGTGTCGGGGCCCCGCGTGACCCGGCCTTGCTGCTGGTGATGGGCCTGGGAGGGCAACTAATCCACTGGCCCGACGACGTCGTCCAAGCGCTGTGCCGCCAAGGTTTTCGGGTCATTCGCTACGACAATCGCGATGCTGGCCTGTCACGCTGGAACCAACTGCCGCCTTCGGCCAACCTGACGTGGGAGCTGTTGCGTTACAAGCTGGGCCTTGCGGTCGCAGCGCCCTACAGCCTGACCGACATGGCCAACGATGGCCTGCAACTGATGGAATCACTGGGCATTGGCCGTTTTCATGTGCTGGGTGTGAGCATGGGTGGGATGATCGCCCAACACATGGCTGCTATGGCACCTGAGCGGGTACGTAGCCTTACGCTGGTGATGTCCAGCTCTGGTGCCGCTGGGCTGCCCGAACCCAGCCCGGCATTGGTTCAGTTGCTGGCGCGGCGCAGCGCACCGAATCGCCAGGTGGCGATCGAGCAGCAGGTCGACCTGTTAGCGGCATTGGGCAGCCCACAGGTGCAGGATGATCGAGCGGCGCTGTTACAGCAGGCGGCGGTGGCGTATGACCGGGCGTTCAACCCTGAAGGGGCCCAGCGACAGATCATGGCGATTTTGGCAGAACCTAGCCGAGTGCGGTTGCTCGAAGGGCTACGGGTGCCCACGCTGGTGGTACATGGCACCGCCGACCCGCTGTTGCCGGTAATGCATGGGGTGCATCTGGCGGCGCATATCCAGGGCAGCCAATTGCGCTTGATTCCTGGGCTTGCGCACCGCTTTCAGGAGCCGTTCAAAGCACCCTTGCTGGCGGCGGTATTACCTTATCTGCAAGCGCAGCGCCAGGATTTCACCCATATCGCCGGGCTTTGAATCGGTGTTGCCCGTTTCGCGGGGCAACCGGCGAATCAGGCGACGCTGGCGCATCATCCAAGCCCGTACTTCTTGACCTTGTCAAACAAGGTCGTCTTGGCCATCCCCAGCTCCTGGCTGGCCTGGCTGAGGTTGCCCCCGGTGCGCTGCAAGGCATCGCTGAGCAGGTTGCGCTCGAACGCTTCGACCGCCTCTGCAAACCCAAGCCCCTGGCTGGCCCCCCCAGCGGGCCCCTTCTTGAAAGCGGGCAGGCCCAAGGCATAGCGCTCTGCCACATTGCGCAGTTCGCGTACGTTACCGGGCCAGTCGTGGGCCATCAGGCGCGACAGGGTCTGGCTGTCCAGCGCCGGTGCCTCGCGGTCGAAGCGCAGCGCCGATTGCAGCAGGAAGTGTTCGAACAGTTGCAGAATGTCCTCCCGGCGCTCGCGTAGCGGCGGCAGCTCCAGGGTGACCACGTTCAGGCGGTAATACAGGTCGCTGCGGAACTGACCGGCCTGTCCCAGCGCGTCGAGGTCGGACTTGGTGGCTGCAATGACCCGGCAATCCACCGCGATGCTTTGGTTCGAACCCAGGCGCTCCAAGGTGCGCTCCTGCAGCACGCGCAACAACTTGATCTGCAGGTTGATCGGCATGCTTTCCACTTCGTCCAGGAACAACGTGCCGCCATTGGCGTGTTCGATCTTGCCGATGCGGCGCTTGCCGGCGCCAGTGAATGCGTTGGCCTCGTGGCCGAAGATCTCGCTCTCGAACAGGTTTTCTGGCAGACCACCGCAATTGAGTGCCACGAATGGCTTGCCTTGGCGTCGGCTGAAATCATGCAGGCAACGGGCGACCAATTCCTTGCCGGTGCCCGTTTCGCCCTCGATCAACACATTGGCCGAGGTATCGGCGACATTGGCGATCAGTTCGCGCAGCTGCTCCATGGCTGGCGAGCGACCGATGATGCGGCCCTCCAGGCTACTCTGCTCGGCCAGCTGTCGACGCAGCGCCACCACTTCGCGGGACAGCCCGCGCTGCTCCAGCGCCCGACGCACCACATCGACCAGGCGCTCGGGCGAGAAGGGCTTTTCCATGAAGTCGTAAGCACCATTGCGCATGGCGCCGACCGCCATGTCGATGTCTCCGTGGCCGGTGATCAGTACGACCGGCAGGCTGCGATCGCGGGCCTTGAGGCGGTTGAGCAGTTCAAGGCCGTCGATGCCGGGCAGGCGGATATCGCTGACGACGATGCCGGCAAAATCATCGCCGATGCGCTCCAAGGCCTGTTCGGCACTGCCGACACCCTCACAGGCGATGTCCTCCAGGGCCAATGCCTGCTGGCAGCCGAGCAGCACATGCGGGTCGTCTTCGACGATCAGAACGGTAAGGGGCGCTGGGTTCATGGTTGTTCTGCCGTTTCGCTAGGGGGTGTGGCCAGGGGGAGGGCGAGGACGAAAGCGGTGCCGCCCGTGGCGGGATGCTCGACGTTGAGGCTGCCCTTGGCGGCGGCGGCAAGGCTCGCCGACAGGGTCAACCCCAGGCCCAGGCCATGCTCGCCCGGTTTGGTGGTGAAGAAAGGTTCGAACAGGTGCTTGCGGGTTTCGGCATCGATACCGTGGCCATTATCCCGCACGCGAAGGCGGTATTTTTCGCCGAAAAGCTCCCCTTCGAGCCAAAGCTCTGGCTGCGGCTGGCTGGCCATGGCATCGAGAGCGTTGCCGATCAGGTTGACCAGGATCTGTTCCAGGCGCGTCTGATCGATAGCCAGTTGATGGTCTTCGAAATGGTTGTGCAGCTGCAACTGGCAGCCGGCAATACGGTTGTGCAGCACTTGCAGGGATGCTTCTACGGCCTTGGCCAACGATGCCTGGCCGCTGTCGTCGCCGCGCCTGGCGAACGAGCGCAGGCTGGCGGTGATGCGGCCCATGCGGTCGATAAGTTCGTTCATGGTGCGCAGATTGGTGCTGGCGGTATCCAGCGCCCCGCGTTCGAGAAAACGCACCGTGTTGCCGGACAACGTACGCAGGGCCGCTAATGGTTGGTTCAGCTCATGGGCGATGCTAGTGGACATTTGCCCGATGGCGGCCAGCTTGCCGGCTTGCACCAGCTCATCCTGGGCATGGCGCAGGGTCTGTTCGGCATGCCGGCGTTCGCGGATCTGGCCCTTGAGCCGCTCGTTGCTGGCGCGCAGATCAGCGGTGCGTTCGGTAATCCGTCGTTCCAGCTGGCTGTTGGCTTCCTGCAGAGCTTCGCGCGCCGCCAGGCGCGTGGCAATCACCTTGCGCCGTTCGTTCCAAGCGATAGCAAGAATGGTCAGCAGGGCAAAGGCGACGCCGACCAGCACCCCTTGCACCATGGATTCGCGGCGCAGATCCTGCAATGGCGTGAGCAGGGTGAACTGCCAGGGCGTATCAGCCAGGCGGCGAGTCTGGGCCAGGTAGCTCACCTCATGGGGTTTGCCTTGGACGGTTTCAGCATTGGCCGGGAAGGTCAGTTTCTCCACGCCATCGGCCAGGGTTTCGCGCGCCAGGGGCTGCAGCTCGTTCAATGGCCACCAGTAGTATTGCAGGCTGCGCGCCAGCCGCTCTTTGGTCTGAGGGGAGAGCGGGCGCACCGACTTCAAGCGCCGCGCCGGGTCACTGGAAAGAATGATGATGCCATTCTCGTCGCTGACGAAGGCCTCCAGGCGCGCGCGTTGCCAACGCTCTTCCAGGGTATCCAGGCGTACTTTGATCACGGCTACGCCAATGATCTTGCCGTGCTCCTCAAGGCCATGGGCAAGGTAATAGCCAGCCTCGCCTGTGGTGCTGCCGATACCGTAGAAGCGGCCTGGCTCGCCGCGCACCGCATTCTGGAAATAGGCCCGGAACGACAAGTCTTCACCCAGGAACGAGTCGGCATCGCGCCAGTTGCTGCTGGCCTGGACCCGGCCGGTGGTATCGAGTACGAAGATCACCCGGCTGCGGCTGCGCCGGTTGAGGCCCTCGAGGTATTCGTTGACGGTCTGCCGGTTGGCGCCATCGGGGTCGGTGAGCAGTTGCGAGACGCTGTCTTCGAGCTCTAGCAAGCTTGGCAGGTACGTGTATTTGCTGATTTCACTCTCGACCGTGCGCGCGTGCAGTTCCAGGGCGCGTTCGCCGTTATCGATGAGGGTGCGTATGCCGTTGCTCTCGCTGATCATGAAACCGGCCATGCCCAGGCCGACCATCAGCAGAATGATCAGGGGGGGCAGCAGCAGTTGGCGAATCAGGCGGGATTTCACGGCGGGCTTGGCAGGCGAAAGAAGCGAGGGGTCGCATTTCATCACAGTGGCCCTGTCACGGCCAGCATCCGCTGCCGGGCGCGCCCGGGCAGCGGTGCTGTCGTTGCCGAATCAGTGTTGCAGGATCTTGCTGAGGAAGTGCTGAGTACGTTCGTGGCGGGCGGTTGGGTTGCCGAAGAAGTCTTCCTTCTGGCAGTCCTCGATGATGTGCCCCTTGTCCATGAAGATCACCCGGTTGGCCACCTTGCGAGCGAAGCCCATTTCGTGGGTCACGCACATCATGGTCATGCCTTCGTTAGCCAGTTCCACCATCACATCCAGCACTTCGTTGACCATCTCTGGGTCCAGCGCCGAGGTCGGTTCGTCGAACAGCATGACGATTGGGTCCATCGACAGTGCACGGGCGATCGCCACACGCTGCTGCTGGCCACCGGACAACTGGCCGGGGTGTTTCTTGGCATGGGCACTGAGGCCTACGCGCTCGAGCAGCGCCAGGCCCTTCTTGGTCGCTTCTGCTTCACTGCGGCCGAGCACCTTGCGCTGGGCGATGGTCAGGTTTTCGGTGATGGTCAGATGCGGGAACAGCTCGAAGTGCTGGAACACCATGCCGACCCGCGAGCGCAGCTTGGGCAGGTTGGTCTTGGAGTCGGCGATGGAGGTGCCGTCGACCACGATGTCACCCTTCTGGAACGGTTCCAGGGCGTTCACGCACTTGATGAGGGTCGACTTGCCCGAGCCCGATGGGCCGCAAACAACCACGACTTCACCTTTCTTGACCTCGGTGCTGCAGTCGGTCAGCACCTGGAAGTCGCCGTACCACTTGTTGACGTTCTTGATGGAAATCATACGGTGATCCTTTTTTGCAGGCGCTTGACCAGCCACGAAGCGGAGAAGCTGATGACGAAGTACACGACCCCAGCGAAGATCAGGAACTCATGGGAGCGCCCGATGATGTCGCCGTTGGAGCGTGCCGAGTTGAGGAAGTCCACCAGGCCCACGGTGTAGACCAAAGAGGTGTCCTGGAACAGGATGATGCTCTGCTGCAACAGCAGTGGGGTCATCTTGCGAAAGGCCTGGGGCAGGATGATCAGGCGCATGGTCTGGCCGTAGGTCATGCCCAGGGCCTGGGCGGCACCCATCTGCCCTTTGGAGATCGACTGCACGCCAGCACGGACGATTTCGCAGAAGTAAGCGGCCTCGAACATCATGAACGCCACCACGCAGGACGTGAAGGCACCTACCGGGGTGTCCTGCCCGGTGATCCAGCGCAGTACGAACGGCACCGCCAGATAGAACCAGGTAATGACCAGCAGCAGTGGGATCGAGCGGAAGTAGTTGACGTAGGCGCCTGCCAGGCGTGACAGCAGCTTGCTCGATGACAGGCGCATCAGTGCCAGGATGGTGCCCAGCACGATGCCGCCAATGACGCCCATGACCATCAGTTGTAGCGTCATGACCATGCCATCCCACAAAGCAGGCAGGGCCGGGATGATTTCGCTGAAGTCCATTTCCATTTACTTGCCCCCCACGGAGATCAGGCCAGGCACGGCAACTTTCTTCTCGACCAGGCGCATCAGCAGCATCAAGCCCATGTTCAGGGTGAAGTAGATAAGGGTGGCCAGGGTGAAGGCCTCGAACAGGTTGGCCGAAAATTCGGCGGTCTGCTTGGTCTGCGCCAGCAGCTCCATCAGGCCGATCAGCGAGGCTACCGAAGAGTTCTTGAACACGTTCAGGAATTCGGAGGTGAGCGGCGGGATGATGATCCGGAACGCCTGTGGCAGCAGCACATTGGTGTAGATCTGTGGCAGGCTGAAGCCCATGGCGCGGGCTGCGGATTCCTGGCCACGGGGCAGGGCCTGAATGCCGGTGCGCACCTGCTCGCAAACTCGAGCGGCGGTGAACAAGCCAAGGCAGATGACCACACTGATCAGTGCCGAGGTGGTCGGGTTGAGGTCTTGCTTGAACCACTCCTGCAGGCCTTCCGGTAGCAGGTCCGGTACCAGGAAGTACCAGATGAACAGCTGCACCAGCAGCGGCACATTGCGGAACAGTTCCACATAAGCGGTGGCAATACCCGAGACCAGGCGGTTTGGCACGGTGCGCATCACGCCCAGTACCGAGCCCAGCAGCAATGCGATGATCCAGGCGGAGATGGCGATGGCGATGGTCCAGCCTAGGCCGGTGATGTACCAGTCCAGATAGGTTTCGCTGCCCACGCCGGTGGACTTGAAGAACACGCCCCAGTCCCAGTTGTAATTCATCGGGATTTCCCCTCAGACGATTGTTTCACGGGCACCTTCGAGCATCCGAGGGCGGTGGGCGCCCTCGGATGAAAGGTTAGTCACTATTGCGCAGCCTGCAGAGTTGAAACCTGTGCTTGCGCACCAGGCCACGCGCTGAGGATCAGGACTTCTTCTCGTCCGCAGCTTTATCGGTAGGCTCGGCGATCAGTTTTTTCAGTTCGTCGCTCATCGGGAACTGCAGGTTCAGGCCTTTTGGCGGAATTGGCTGCTGGAACCACTTGTCGTAGCTCTTGTTGACTTCGCCCGACTTGAAGTAGGCAATGATGGCGTCATCGACAGCTTTCTTGAACGCTGGGTCATCCTTGCGCACCATGCAGCCGTAGATTTCATACGACTGGGGAGTACCGGTGATAACCCAGTCCGACGGCTTGCGAGCCTTGGCCATTTCACCGGCGAGCAGGGCGTCGTCCATCATGAAGGCCACGGCGCGGCCGCTTTCGAGCATGTTGAAGGCTTCACCGTGGTCCTTGGCGGAGATCACGTTCATCTTCATTTGCTTGTCGGCATTCATCGCTTTGAGAATGCGCTCGGAGGTAGTACCCGCGGTGGTCACCACGTTCTTCTCTTTCAGGTCCCCAAAGTCTTTGTAAGCAGGCTGACCGTCCTTGACCTTGGTCAACAGGCGGGTACCGACCTCGAAGATACCGACCGAGAAGCCGACTTGCTGCTGACGTTCGACGTTATTGGTGGTGGAGCCGCACTCCAGGTCGACGGTGCCGTTCTGCACCAGCGGGATGCGGGTCTGGGAGGTGACCAGGTTGTACTTGACCTTGATGTCGGTGCCCAGTTGCTTTTTCAGGGCATCGACGACGGCCAGTTGGATGTCATGGGAATAACCCACAGGCTCGGGCTTGCCGGCCAGGTAGGAAAACGGGATGGAGGAGTCGCGGTGGCCCAGTGTAATGGTGCCCGAATCCTTGATCTTCTTCAGGGTGCCGGTCAGCTCATCGGCCATGGCCGGCGAAGCGATCACAGCGGCCGCGATGGCGGCGCCCAGCAATTGACGAACGATACGCATCAAATTTTCCTCGACGTGTTTGTTTTTTTTATGGAGCCGTTGGCGGACTCTTTCGTTCAACGAATACAACATCAAGCGTGTGCATTCGGCTCCAAGTATAGAGCATGAGTCGTGCCAAGCTCTGGCGTCGATCATAACCCCTTGAATATTCGGCGTCTGGCCGTTTTAACAGGGCATCAACCTAACATAGCGAGTTCGGCAATCCGAACGACATGCCTGTTGCTGTTCGGTTATCCGTATGAAGTGTTCCGGCTTCATCTGCGCCAGCATTAATTAGGCCCAGACGCAGCTCTCAGGCAGGTTGAGTACGCATTCACTTTCCCAGGAACCGCGCCCATGCCTGACTCTCTGATGACTCCTGACTCTGTCGACGCATTGATTGGCCAGCAATTGCCTAAGTGGCTCAAAGGTGTCGATGAAGACCTGCTCCAGGGCTTTCATCAAGCTTTGCGCAATCAACAGGCTGCAGCACAAGCAGTGAAAAACCGGCTTGAGGGCATCCCGAGCCTGGAAGTATTCGCCGCTGCGCGACTGGAGCAAGCGCTGCACGCACAGGGCCTTTCAACGGTGGACGTGCGTGGCAGCAACGTACATGTGCAGGAGGATGTAGAGCTTCCAAGTGTGTCTCCTCGCCTATTCACGCCTGTGCAGACGATACGCTCCAGGCAATCCTTACTGGCGGCTGCTTTGCACAACTTTCATGAGTCTGAAACGCATCCGGCATTGAATCGAAAAGCTCATTTAAGAGACTTAGACGGTAACAAATTACCCCTGAGTTTCGAGGCGTTCGCGCGCTGTTGCCGTAAGTTGGACCTGGGCGGGGAATATCAAGCGGTGCTGCGCAAGCACCTGTTTCCCAAAAGCCGTCCCCCAGCGCCCTCGGACTACGCCCATAAAGCCGTGCAGCAAGTGCTTGAGGAAAACCTTCGCACGCAGATGGAGGTCGCTGTGCGAATGGCCAGGATCAAAGGCGAGTTGCTCGACGAGGATTATCTGCGTCTGTTGCCGGTGGTAGCGGGCGCCCCGCGGGGCCCGGCAGTCCAGGGCCTTGCTACACCCCGCCAGTTATTTCTGCTTGGCAAGCGCCTGTGCGGCGTGGTGACGCTGGAGATGCGCCACAGCGCGCAAGGGCCGCTGGATGGGATTATTGTTTGGGTGCCTCAGGATCCGTATTTACCTCTGGCACGCTATAACTCCTGGGAGGCGCTGTACAGGGCATTTGCCAAACGCCTGCGTTCAGCGTTCTATCGATCCTTCTTTGGGCGTTTTATCAGCGAGCGTGACCGCCCGGCATTCATCTCCACATTACTGCCGTTGATCGAGGCCAGCAGTGCTCAGGTGCCCGCTGAGCTCGACGGTCGCAACTTCGCCGTGGATTCAGCACTGTTCGTCCACTTGCGCACCTTGCAAGTCGACAAGCTACTCGACGATGCAAGAGTCCTAGCAGTACCCACGGACGATGAAACCCAGCTCGAACGTGACCAGCGCATCCAGGCTGCGTTGGGCGCGGGGCTGGAGATGCTTAACCTGGCGGCCCTGTTCATTCCTGTGCTGGGCCAGGTGATGTTTGCAGTGGCCGCACTGGGGGTTGCCAGCGAGGTATACAAAGGTTACGAAGACTGGCAATTGGGCGACCGTCAGGGGGCACTGCAGCATCTTTTCAATGTTGCGCAGGGCCTGGCGACTGGCGCTGCTCTGGGCGCAGCTCAGGCGGGTATCGGGCGCTTGCTGCCGCGCGTTCCGTTCGTTGATGGGTTGACGCCTGTGCATGAGGGCGATGGCCGGATGAGGCTGGCCCATGCGCCTGAAACGGCTCATTACCTGGACGGTAACGGCCCGCTGCTGCGTCAGTTTGGCGGAAACTTCGCCACTGTGCCTGATGCCATGGCCGATGCGTTGCTTCGAGTCATCGGGCTGACACCTGAACAGTTGCGCCAACTGCACCTTGAGTCGGCGCCAGTTCCGGCGCGATTGAACGATGCCTTTGATCGCTGGCTGCTTCACGAGCGATCCCCCCAGCTGCGCGGGAGCGCATTCGATCGGGATCTCACTACTCAACAGGGTGAAGCGTCGCCCGCCGCTGGCATGCTCCTCAGGTCGTTCCCGGGGCTGTCGGTACGGTCGGCAGAAGAAGTACTGGCCAACGCTAGCGGGACGCAGCTCAAAGCGCTGCTCGACAGTGGCCGGGTGCCTTTAGCGATGGCCGAGCACGCGCGCTGGATGCTGCATGACAGCCGCTTAGACCGTGCCTTTATAGGTTTCGAGCATGAATCCGGGGTCAATGCCGACACCCAGCGCCTGGCTATTGGCATGATCGATGAGTTGGCCCCATGGCCGGCAGCCAGGCGTATCGAGCTTCGCTTAGGCGAGGTGTCGGGCCGGCTCATCGCGTCGCGCGGGCATCCTCAAGCCACTGAGGTGCTGACCGTGATTCAGACCGCTCAAGGTTACCGGCTGCTAGGGGCGCCCGAGCCCTCGATCGAACAGCGGCTATGGGCGTGCCTGCTGCAGACGCTGGATGCTGCCCAAAAAGGCCTTATCGGCGACAACCAGCCGCTGAGTGCCGAAACCCTTGCTGAAAAACTGGCTGTGCAGGCCGCCAGCGATCGGCGCAAGGCTGCGCAATTGTTAGGTATGCAGCCCATCGGCGGTCGCTGGCGGCCACCGCGGCGCTTAGCCAATGGGCGGGTCGGCTACCCCTTGAGCGGACGCGCAGAAAGCAGCCGGCAAGCGCTGCGGCGCGGTATCCATGGCGTCTTTCCTACGCTGAGCGAGGCCCTGTTGGACGACTACCTCGAAGGCCTCGTGGTACACCATATCGGTCTGTGGGAGCACCTTGGCCAGCTTCAGCAACATCTGGCCAACCTGCGCGCGGCGCTTGAGGCTTGGCAGCGTCAACGCGAGAGTTTTCTCGACGGGGTCCGCCGGCGACGTGTCGTCACCCAGATTCGGCGCGCTTGGAGGCGCAAGTCTGTCGGGGCCTCCGATGACGATTACATCCTGCACATCGAGGGCGAACGGGTAGGCAGCCTACCTGTTCTTCCAGCCGGCATCGATTTTGGACACATCAGGCAATTGACGTTGCGGGACATGGACCTTGCGCACATCGACGAAGATTTTTTGCGCCGTTTCAGTGGCTTGCGCGAGCTTAGGCTGCAAGATAATCGGCTCACCAGCCTGCCTGCCGGGCTCGAGCGCCTGACCTCGTTAAGAACCCTTAACCTGGCAGGCAATCGACTGACCTTGGATGCGTCTGGGGTCAGTCGCCTGGCCATGCTCTCAATGCTACGCGAACTGGATCTGAGCGCAAATCCCTTGGGGAACGTGCCCGATCTTTCCCGTCTGCAGCACGTGCGGGTGCTTTCACTCCGAGCGACAGGGCTGCAAACAATACCCAGTGCACGCGAATTACCCTGGCGTGGCCTGACCGATCTTCGGGAAAACCAGATTCGCCAGGTGACGGGTCATGTGGCCAGCCTGCAAGCGCGGTTACATCGTCTAGCACTGCATGACAACCCTTTGGAGCCGGTGAGCGAATCGTTGCTCGAGAGCCTGAGCGAGCAAACCCCGACAGCGTCACGGCGTGGGTCATATCAACATGCTGATGCCGATTCGAAATGTCTGAATCAGTGGCTAGGAGAGGGCTCCCAATCGGCTCGGCTGCATCGAACCGATGTCTGGGAGCGCTTGCAGCAAGAGCCACAATCGACGGACCTGTTTCGTTTCCTGGCTGACTTTGCGGCCTCAGATGATTTTCGGCGCCACCCGCGTTACTACCGGGCAAGAGTATGGCGGGTACTCGAGTTGTGCGCCGAAAACACTGATGTTCGGGAAGCAATTTTCTGGCAAGCCGCTGGCCCCCGCAGCTGTGAGGATCAATTGCTATTTCTGCTGAGTCAGATTGAGATCCGGGGAATAATCGCGCTGAGTGGGGCAGGGGAGGGGCGAGCACAGGATGAAGCGACTTTGTTGCGTTTAGGTCGCTCGTTATACCGCCTGGACCAAATAGACCGCATCGCCGCCAGGCATATCCAGTTTGTGGAGCAAAATCCCTATGCCCTGGTAGACGATGTAGAGGTTTACCTGGCTTATCGGATCAATTTGGCCGGCAGGCTCGACTTGCCAGGGCAACCTCTGAACATGCACTACGCGGACTACAGCGGCCTGACTGGCGCAGACATCCTCAGGGCAGGAACAGAAGTTCTCGAGGGTGAAAACATCGAGGTGCTCAGTGCTTCACTGGCGGAGCGGGAGTTTTGGCAAAGCTATGTCCGTAACCGTTACCCTGAGCGTTTCGAAGCACTGGCCGCGCCTTACCATGAGCGGCTGGCGGCCTATGAAAGCGAAGCCGATTCCACCGGTGAGCAGGTTTATTTGACCCGCGCCGATGAGCTGATGCGCCGACTCAACGCCGATGAGCGTGCGCTTTACCTGGAGCTGGCACGCGATGCCTACGGGCGCGAAGCCTGAGAAATGGGCGACCCTTGAGGTCGCCCATTGTGCTTCAGGCTGCGTGACTGCGAGCAGCGCCTTGCGCCAGGTAGGCCGCCAAAGCGCGCTGTTCGTCTTCATTGGTGAACAAACCAAGCTTGGTCCGCCGCCACAGGATATCGTCGGCGCTGACCGCCCACTCCTCGCTGCGCAGGTAGTCGACTTCCCGCGTGAACAGCCCTGCGCCAATCGCCTGGCCCAGGTCGTCGGGGCCATTTACGCCCTCGAGCAACTGCCACACACGGCTACCGTAGGTCTGCGCCCAACGCTTGGCGATCTCGACCGGCACCCAGCCGTTGCGTGCCTGCAGTTCATCCACCAGCCCCTGCACGCTGGCCATGCCCTCGCCACCTGGCAGCGGCGCGGTGGCGGTCCAGCTGCCGCGCATCTGGCTGAAGAACGGTTTGAGCTCGGCCATGGCCGACTCGGCGAGCTTGCGATAGGTTGTCAGCTTGCCGCCGAACACCGAAAGCAGAGGCGCCTGGCCGTCACCGGCGGACAGCGCCAGGGTGTAGTCCCTTGTGACTGCCGAAGGATTATCGGATTCGTCGTTGCACAGCGGGCGTACACCGGAATAGGTGTGCAGGATGTCGCTACGGCTTAGCTGATGATTGAAATGGGCGTTCACTACCTTAAGGATGTAATCGGTCTCTTGCTCGGTGATCGCTACCTTGGCCGGATCCCCGCTGTATTCGCGATCGGTAGTACCAATCAAGGTGAAGCGGTCCAGGTAGGGGATACAGAAGACGATGCGCTGGTCCTCGTTCTGCAAAATGTAGGCATGTTCGCCTTCATAAAGCCGCGGCACGATGACATGGCTGCCCTGGATCAAACGGATGCCATATGGCGCATCGAGCTTAAGATCGTCCTTGATGAAGCTGGCAACCCACGGGCCGGCCGCATTGACCAGGGCACGGGCGCGTATGGTTTGCAGGCTGCCATCGGCGTGCTGCAGCTCCACCTGCCATAAACCATTCACGCGCTCTGCACGCAGGCAGCGGGTATGGGTAAGAATGTGCGCACCGTGTTCGCGGGCGGCCATGGCGTTGAGGACTACCAGGCGGGCATCATCCACAGCGCAATCGGCGTATTCGAAGCCGCGGGTGATCGCCGGCTTCAGTGGGTAGCCAGGGCCGAAGCGCAGGCTGCGCGAGGCACCAAGACGCTTGCGCTTGCCCAAGTTGTCGTACAGAAACAGGCCGGCACGGATCATCCATGCAGGGCGCAGATGAGGGCGATGGGGCAGCACGAAGCGCATCGGTTTGACGATATGCGGGGCTTTGGCCAGCAGCACTTCACGTTCGGCCAGCGCTTCGCGCACCAGGCGGAATTCGTAATGCTCAAGGTAGCGCAGGCCACCATGGATGAGTTTGCTACTGGCCGACGATGTATGTTGGGCCAGGTCATCCTTTTCGCACAGCATGACTTTCAGGCCGCGACCTGCGGCGTCGGCAGCGATGCCCACACCATTGATGCCACCGCCAATCACGGCGAGGTCGTAGCAGTCGGCAAGTGATGGCTGGGACGAAACGGGCTGGGACACGGCAAGGCCTCCTGAGGCTGTTCATATCGAATATGAACATATATGTTCGTTTCCGAAAATGCTAGCGCAAAAGGATGACCGTCGCCAGTCAGTCTCTATAGAAAAAACTGATCAGATGACAAGCAAATGAACATTTACGAAAATTTCAGGGGGCGGTGTGAGTGAGCACATCAGTGGGATCGAGCATCACCCGTGCAGCGCCCGATCCCATTGACGGCAGGCAGATTCAAGGCAAGCACATGCCAGCCTTCAAACCACCTCTAGCCGGATCTTATTCTGGTTCAACAGCTGTGCGAGCCCCGGCGCGGGCGTCTGGTCGGTCACCAGGCAATCGACCAGGCTGATCGAACCCAACCGTACCATGGCGTTGCGCCCGAACTTGCTTGAGTCGGCAGCCAGAATCACCTGGCGAGCATTGGCAATGATGGCCTGCGATACCCGCACTTCCTGGTAATCGAAATCGAGCAGGCTGCCGTCTTCATCGATGCCGCTGATACCAACCAAGGCAAAATCCACCTTGAACTGGTTGATGAAATCCACGCTGGCCTGGCCGACCACGCCGCCATCTCGGCGTACCGTGCCGCCAGCTACCAACACTTCGAAGTCATCCTTGGCGGCGAGAATGGCAGCAACGTGCAGGTTATTGGTGATGACCTTCAAGTGGTTGTGGTTGAGCAGCGCCCTGGCAATCGATTCGGTCGTTGTACCAATATTGATGAACAGCGAAGCATGGTCGGGAATCTGCTTGGCCACGGCCTCGGCGATGCGCTGTTTTTCGTCGCGCATCTGATCGGCGCGCATGGCATAGGCGGTGTTCTCGATGCTGGAATCGTAAGCGGCACCGCCGTGGTAGCGACGCAGCAGATTGAGCTCGGCCAGCTGATTGATATCGCGCCTGATGGTTTGCGGGGTGACGACGAACAACTGCGCCATTTCTTCGATACTGACATACCCGCGGTCGCGTACCAGTTCGAGGATTTGTTGTTGGCGTGGGGGCAGATTCATGGGCGGTCCTTTGGGGCTGCCGGACAAATTCTGCAATGATGCCGTAGGATGGGGACTACGACCAGTAGGCAACGGGGCCGCAGCGCGGCCCCTGATGCATCACGCCTCGTGATCTTCCCAATCACGCGTGCGATCAACGGCTTTCCTCCAGCCGGCATACAGCTTCTCTTTCTGCGCCTCGTCCAGCTGTGGGCTGAATTCGCGCTCGATGATCGCCTTGTCACGCAATTCATCCAAGCCACTCCAGAAACCACAAGCCAGACCGGCCAGGTAGGCCGCGCCCAGTGCGGTGGTTTCGCGCATTTTCGGGCGCTCCACGCAGGTGCCGAGGATATCGGCCTGGAACTGCATCAGGAAGTTGTTGGCCACAGCGCCACCATCCACGCGCAGCTCGGACAAGCGTGCACCGCAATCCTGCTGCATGGCATCGAGCACATCGCGGGTCTGGTAGGCGATCGACTCGAGGGCCGCGCGGATAATGTGGTCGACCTTCACACCACGGGTGAGCCCAAATAGCGCGCCGCGTGCATAGGGGTCCCAATACGGGGCGCCCAGGCCGGTGAACGCCGGTACCAGATAGACGCCGTTGCTGTCCTTGACCTTACTGGCGAAGTACTCGGTGTCCAGTGCGTCATTGACGATTTTCAGCTCGTCGCGCAGCCACTGCACGGTGGAGCCACCGTTGAACACGGCGCCTTCCAGGGCGTACGCCACCTCGCCGCGTGGGCCGCAGGCGATGGTGGTGAGCAGGCCGTGGGAGGACTTCACAGCCTTGTCGCCGGTATTCATCAGCAGGAAGCAGCCGGTGCCATAGGTGTTCTTGGCCTGGCCGGGCTCTACGCACATCTGGCCAAACAGCGCCGACTGCTGGTCGCCGGCAATACCGGCAATGGCAATGCCGCTCTTGGTATGACCGTACACTTCGGAAGACGGGCGCACCTGCGGCAGCATCTGACGGGGAATGCCGAGGATCTCGAGCAGCTTGTCATCCCACTGCAAGGTGTGGATGTTGAACATCAGGGTGCGCGAGGCGTTGGTGTAGTCGGTGACATGCACCTTGCCGCCGGAAAACTTCCAGATCAGCCAGGTATCGACGGTGCCGAACAGCAGTTCGCCGCGCTCGGCGCGTTCACGCACCCCTTCGACGTTGTCGAGTATCCACTTCAGCTTGGTGCCGGAAAAGTACGGATCGGTCACCAGCCCGGTGGCTTCGCGGATGTATTGCTCATGCCCATCGCGTTTGAGCTGGGCGCAGATCTCGGTGCTGCGCCGGCATTGCCATACGATGGCGTTGTAAACCGGGCGCCCGGTTTCTTTGTCCCACACCACGGTGGTTTCGCGTTGATTGGTGATACCCAGCGCGGCGACTTGGGCATGACTGATACCGGCCTGTGCCAGGGCTTCGACCATCGTCGCGCTCTGGGTTGCGAAAATTTCCATCGGGTCATGTTCGACCCAGCCGGCCTGTGGATAGTGCTGGGCGAATTCGCGCTGCGAGGTGCCGACCACATTGGCATCGCGGTCGAAGATGATGGCTCGCGAGCTGGTGGTGCCCTGGTCCAGGGCGATGATGTAGTTCTTATCCTGGGTGTCTGTCATGGTCGTAGGCCTTGCATAAAGAGGAGTTCAGGGCGCTTGCATCAGTTGGCTTGAGTATCGCCCTGGCGATTGTCGGTTGTCTCGCCACTTGGGCTTGGCACCATTGGCAGGTTGCGGGCGATAAGGCCGCGATAGGACGCGGCACCCAGGCAAGCCCCGACGATCGGTGCGAACACCGGGATCAGAAAGTACGGAATGTCCCGGCCGCCAGTGAAGGCGATTTCACCCCAGCCGGCCAGGAAGGTCATCAATTTTGGCCCGAAATCCCGGGCTGGGTTCATCGCGAAGCCGGTCAAAGGGCCCATGGCGCTGCCAATCACTGCAATCAGCAGCCCGATCAGCAGCGGTGCCATCGGCCCCCGTGGCAGGCCGTTGTTGTCATCGGTCAGAGCCATGATCACCGCCATGAGGATTGCGGTGATAACCACTTCGACTAGAAATGCCTGGCCGGTGGAGAGTGCTGGGTGTGGGTAGGTCGAGAAAACCGAGGCCAGCTCCAGGCTCTGGGCGCTGCCGCGCAACATGCTGTGGGCTTGTTCGTAATCGAAGAACAGGTTGCTGTACAGGGTATAGACCAGCGCTGCGCCGCAAAAGGCGCCGCATACCTGGGCAAGGGCGTAAAACGGGAGTTTGCGCTTGTCGAAGCCGGCGAAAAGCGTGAGCGCAATGCTCACTGCCGGGTTCAGGTGCGCACCGGAAATACCAGCCGTGAAATAGATCGCCATGCTGACACCGACGCCCCAGATGATGCTGATTTCCCACAGCCCGAAGCTGGCGCCGGCGACCTTGAGTGCGGCGACGCATCCGGTACCGAAGAAGATCAACAAGGCGGTGCCGAGGAACTCGGCCAGGCATTGGCTGGACAGTGTGGGTTCGCGTAGAGCAGTCGTCATGTGTGACCTCGTTGTTTTTGTTGTGAGGCGCTAAGCGCTCGACAGCAAAGCCTGATGCCTATCCCCATTGACTTCAGGCAGATGTACATAAGCGCACCTTAAAAGGGCACCCTTTATTCAGAAACGAAAAAATATAGACAAGAAACGCTGATGTCAAAGGTCGAAAGTGAACGGTCAGTCACGTTTTGATCGCATATTTAAAGGCTGATCCCTGATTTAGAGAGGTGCGTCAGCCATTAGCTAGCTGGAGTGTAGGAATTGCCCTAAAGTAGCCGCGACCTGTCCCAGACTGGAGCACCGCATGACCCCTGCACTCGATTTGCTGAAGAAAGTTCGCGCCGAACACCGCGTGCACAGCTATGAACACGACCCCAAGTCGGCGTCATATGGCCTTGAGGCAGCAGAGAAGCTCGGTCTGGATGCGCAACAGGTGTTCAAGACCTTGCTGGCGAGCAGCGAAAAAGGTGAGTTGTTGGTTGCGGTGGTGCCGGTGATCGGAACCCTCGATCTGAAGGCCCTAGCCCATGCGGCCGGCGTCAAGAAATGCGAAATGGCCGACCCGGCGGCAGCGCAGCGGGCGACGGGGTATCTAGTGGGTGGCATAAGCCCGCTCGGGCAGAAGAAGCGCCTGCGCACGTTCATTGATGAATCGGCGCAAAACTTTACAACCATTCACGTCAGCGCCGGGCGTCGTGGCTTGGAGGTCGAACTGGCAGCGGCTGTGCTGGCCCAACATACCCAGGGCGCGTTCGCTGCAATCGGCAAGGGGTAGGTGCATCGGGGCCGCAACGCGGCCCTTCATACCGGTGTCAGTTCGTGGAACTGTAGCGGCGTACGCCATTTTCCTGACGAGACAACTGCGCCGAGACGCTGCCGGGTACCGCAAACAACACCAGATGCTCCGCCTTGACCGCGATCCCTACCTGTTCACCGACCTGATGGTCGATATGGCTTGGAAAGATCGCTTCGAGTTGGCTGCCAGTTGGCAACTGCAAGCGGTACAGTGTCGATGCACCCAGAAAACTCTTGCCGACGATGTTCGCCTGAAGTGCGCTGCCAGGTGCAGGAACGATGTCGTCCGGGCGCAGCAATACATCCACCGAACTGCCCGGCGCCATTGTGTAAGCGCGGTTGCCACGCAGCTCGCCCAGTTCGGTGTTGACCGCTTCATGGCTGCTCATCTGGCCACGGATGAAGTAGCCCTGGCCGACGAAGCTGGCCACGAACGGCGTCTGAGGTTCGTGGTATAGGTTGTAGGGGGTATCCCACTGCTCCAGTCGACCTTCCTTGAATACGCCCACGTGGTCGCTCACGGCAAACGCTTCTTCCTGGTCATGGGTCACCAGTATCGCGCTGGTGCCGCGGCTCTTGAGAATATCGCGCACCTCGTGACTCAGGCGCCGGCGTAGCTCGACGTCAAGGTTGGAGAACGGTTCGTCGAGCAGCAGCAGTTGTGGTTCGGGTGCCAGGGCCCTGGCCAAAGCGACGCGCTGTTGTTGACCGCCCGACAGCTCGTGGGGGTAGCGGCCGCCGAGACCGCCCAGCTTGACCAGTTCGAGCATCTCGTCGATCACCTGCGCCTGCTTCGGGTGCTTGGCGATGCCGAAGGCGATGTTCTGCGCGACGGTCAGGTGCGGGAACAGTGCGTAATCCTGAAACACCATGCCGATCCGGCGCTTTTCCGGTGCCAGCGTGAAGCCTGCACGGGAAATCACCTCACCTGCCAGCTGGATCTCGCCTTCATGCACCGGCTCGAAGCCGGCGATGGCGCGTAGGGTGGTGGTCTTGCCGCAACCGGAGGAACCCAGCAGGCAACCGATGTCGCCTGCGTTCAGGTGCAGATTGAGGTTCTGGACGATGCGCTGCTCGCCGTAACCGCAGGCGAGGTTGCGCAGGTTGAGCAATAGGGGTTGACTCATGCGTGGTGGTAAGCCGGTTCTACAAGGAATTCGAGAAGGGCCTTTTGTGCATGCAAGCGGTTTTCAGCCTGATCCCACGCGACCGAACGAGGGTCGTCTAGCAGATCATGGCTGATTTCCTCGCCACGGTGGGCGGGCAGGCAGTGCATGAACAGGGCGTCGGGTGCCGCCAGGTCGAGCAGTGCGCGGGTGACCTGGTAAGGCGCGAAATGCGCCAGGCGCCGTGCAGTTTCCTCCTCCTGGCCCATGGAAGTCCAGACATCCGTGGTCACCAGATGCGCACCTTGCACAGCTTGCCGCGGATCACGGACGACCTGCACACGGTCACCGCCCAGGGCCACGAAGCGCGGGTCAGGGTCGTAACCTTCGGGGCAGGCGATGCGCAACTGGAAATCGAACTGCTTGGCCGCTTCTATGTAGGAGTTGCACATATTGAAGCCGTCACCGATCCACGCCACGGTTTTGCCCTGGATCGAGCCGCGATGTTCGAGGAACGTCTGCATATCTGCCAGCAATTGGCACGGGTGAGACTCATCAGACAAAGCGTTGATCACAGGTACCCGGGACTTGGCGGCGAATTCGGTCAGGGTGCTATGGGCGTGGGTGCGGATCATCACGGCATCGAGCATGCTCGATAGCACGATGGCGCTGTCACCGATCGGCTCGCCACGGCCCAATTGAGTGTCACGGGGCGAAAGGAAGATCGCCTGGCCACCCAGTTGGATCATGCCGGCCTCGAAGGATACGCGAGTACGGGTCGAGGATTTCTCGAAGATCATGCCCAGAACGCGATTCTTCAGGGGCTCGAACAGCACGCCGCGTTTGCGCAGGTCCTTCAGCTCGATGCCTCGGCGGATCACACCGAGCAATTCGTCGGTGGTGAAATCCAGCAGGGAGAGAAAGTGCCTAGCGCTCATGATTGACTACCTTATTTGCAACAGTATGCAGGTCGACCGTGCAGTTTTTTTTAACAACGGGGGATGACCTGCGGCGTAAGCCGCACGGGGCGGACAAAATTGGGAAAGGCGCAATACTATAATTAAATGTCGCCTGAAACCAAGAGGGGAAACAGCAGCTCCATCTAAAGGATGTTGCAAGGGTTGTCGTAACCCTTTGGCCTGTGCTGTTTTTTATTTGCTACAGCAGTTTGTACACGGCTTGCTGGCGATTTGGCAAATGCCTGTCGCGAATCGTGCGCCTGATGTCGTGCGATTCATGTCTTGAAGTGCGATGGTCGGAGCAAGGGCCGCAGTGCATAGTCAGGGTTTGACGACTCCTCACTACAACAAGGCAGAGGCGGCCATGACCACAACCTTGCATCATCGTGCCTGTCACCTGTGTGAAGCGATCTGCGGGCTGAATATCGAGATCCGCCAGGGTGATGAAGGTCAGGCCCTGATCAGTTCGATCAAAGGCGACGCCGCCGACCCGTTCAGTCGCGGGCATATCTGCCCCAAGGCGGTAGCGCTTCAGGATATTCAGAATGATCCGGATCGCTTGCGCCAGCCCCACAGGCGGGTGGGCAACCAGTGGCTGCCGATCGGCTGGGACGAGGCATTCGCCCTGGCCGCCGACAGGCTGTGGGAAATCCAGCAGGCATACGGGCGCAACGCAGTGGCGGTGTATCAAGGCAACCCAAGTGTGCATAACTACGGGCTGATGACTCACAGCAACTACTTCCTCGGCCTGCTCAAGACCCGTAATCGGTTTTCCGCCACGTCGGTCGACCAGTTGCCGCAGCATCTGACCAGCCACCTGATGTATGGCCACGGCCTGCTGTTGCCCATACCGGATATCGACCATACCGATTTCATGCTGATCCTCGGTGGCAACCCGCTGGCATCCAACGGCAGCATCATGACCGTACCGGATGTCGAAAAGCGCCTGAAGGCCTTGCGTGGCCGCGGCGGTCGTCTGGTGGTGGTCGACCCCCGGCGCAGCGAAACTGCGGCTATTGCAGACCAGCATCTATTCATTCGGCCTGGCGGCGATGCTGCCTTGCTCTGTGGTCTGCTCAACACGCTGTTCGACGAGCAACTGACGCGTGGTTCGCATTTGCCAGTAAGCGGGTTGGATCAGGTACGTGAAGCGATCTTGCCATTCACGCCGGAGGCAATGAGTGCCCACTGTGGGATCGAGGCCACCGCGATCCGCCGCTTGGCTCGGGACTTCGCATCTGCCGACAAAGCGGTCTGCTATGGGCGCATGGGTGTTTCAACCCAAACTTTCGGCACGCTTTGCCATTGGCTGGTGCAGGTGATCAACCTGGTTACCGGCAACCTGGATCGTGAAGGCGGGGCGCTGTGTACCGAACCTGCGGTGGATCTTGTTTCGACGACCTCAGGTGGTCATTTCAACGCCTGGCAGAGCCGAGTGTCGGGCCTGCCCGAGTACGGGGGAGAATTACCGGTAGCGGCCCTGGCCGAGGAGATGCTGGTCGCAGGCGAAGGCCAGGTGCGGGCATTGGTGACGGTTGCTGGTAATCCGGTGCTGTCCACGCCCAACGGCAGGCAATTGGACGGGGCGTTGCAAGGGCTGGAGTTCATGCTCAGCATCGACCTCTACATCAACGAAACCACCCGCCATGCCGACCTGATCCTGCCTTCGACAACGGCGCTGGAAAACGATCACTACGACAGCACCTTCAACTTGCTGGCCGTACGCAATGTGACCCGCTTCAACCGCGCCATCCTGCCCAAGCCCGATGGTGCTTTGCATGACTGGGAAATTTTCGTCGGCCTTGCCCAGGCGTTCGCCAAACGTGCCGACGTGGAGCTCAAGCCCACCATCGCGCCGGCTCAGATGATCGATGTGGCGCTTCGCAGAGGGCGTTATGGTCAAGGCAGTGTCTGGAATCTTTCGCTGCAGGCCTTGGATGAGCATCCTCACGGCCTCGATCTTGGCCCGTTGCGCGCTAACTTGCAGGGGCGCCTGGCAACTGCCAGCAAAACCGTCGAAGCGGCGCCGCGGGTTGTGCTGGATGACTTGCAGCGCTTGGCCGGGCAGGCGCCTGGGGCGCCAGCCCAGTTGCTGTTGATAGGCCGTCGCCACGTACGCAGCAACAACTCATGGATGCATAACTATCATCGGCTGGTCAAAGGCAAGCCGCGTCATCAATTGCTGATGCATCCGCAGGACTTGCTGCAACGTGGACTGCACGATGGCCAGCGTGTGCGGGTTCGTTCACGTACCGGTTCTCTGGAGGTCGAGGTTCAGGCTTGTGAGGACATGATGCCCGGTGTTGTCAGCTTGCCCCATGGTTTTGGCCATGGGCGAACGGGCGTGCAGTTGCAGGTCGCCCAGGCTCAAGCAGGTGTCAGTGCCAACGACCTCACAGATGAGCACCTGCGCGATCAGGTTTCCGGTAATGCGGCCCTCAATGGCGTGCCGGTGGATGTAGAGGCGGCCTGAGCCACGGTAAGGCCGAGCATGCCGCTCGGCTTTCCGTTACAATGCGTCACCGTGCCGACGATCGCGTCGGAAAGTTCAGCCGAGGTGCTACATGGATATCATCGAAACGATCAAAGAGCAGATTGCCAACAACACCATTCTGCTTTACATGAAAGGCTCGCCGAATGCCCCCCAGTGTGGCTTTTCTGCGCGTGCCTCGCAGGCTGTGATGGGTTGCGGCGAGAAGTTCGCCTACGTCGACATCCTGCAGAACCCGGAAATCCGCGCCAACCTGCCAAAATACGCCAACTGGCCGACCTTCCCGCAGCTGTGGGTAGCCGGTGAGCTGGTTGGTGGTAGCGACATCATGCTGGAAATGTTCGAAAAGGGTGAGCTGCAGACCTTGATCAAAGACGCAGCCGCTAAAGCCAAGGCTTCTGAAGCCTGAGCTTGCGCCAGCCATAAAAAAACCCGCTGAATGCGGGTTTTTTTATGGCTGGCGAATTTTATGACTCTTCACCCATCTGCGACTGCAGGTAATTCTCGATGCCGATCTTGTCGATCAGGCCGAGCTGGGTTTCCAGCCAGTCGATGTGCTCTTCTTCGGACTCGAGAATATCTTCCAGCATGTCACGGGAGCCGAAGTCGCCCGCAGTTTCGCAGTGGGCAATGGCGGCTTTGAGATCGATGAGGCCTTTCTGTTCGATTTTCAGATCGCATTCGAGCATCTCTTTGGTGTGCTCGCCGATCAGCAGCTTGCCCAGATCCTGAACGTTAGGAATGCCTTCGAGGAAGAGAATACGCTTGATCAGTTTGTCAGCGTGCTTCATCTCATCGATGGATTCCTTGTACTCGTGCTTGCCGAGTTTGTTCAGGCCCCAGTCTTCGTACATGCGTGCGTGCAGGAAGTACTGGTTGATCGCGACCAGCTCGTTTCCGAGGATCTTGTTGAGATGCTGGATGACGCTTACGTCGCCTTTCATGCCGGGTTCCTGCCCTGTGGAAATGTGCCAATTCAGTGAAGTTTGAGCGCGTTACCCAAGGCTGTCAAACCTAAGTGATTGAATAATAAATGAAAATTAATAGGAATAAGAATGTTTGTGAACCGCGTTGGAGCGCTAACTTATTGATATGCAGGCATAAAAAAACCGGACGCAGGGTCCGGTTCTTCGAATTCTGTAATATCAGGCTGCAGAAAATTCCACTGGGTAGGGCAGGGCGGCGTGCTGGCTCACCTGTAACTCGGTGAGGGTCTCGCGAACCACCTCTTTGGCCAAGCAAGCGCATTTGCCACATTGGCTGGCGACGTTGGTCGCCGCTCGGACTTCCTTGTAACTGCAGCATCCTTCATAGATCGCATCGCGGATCTGTCCGTCGGTGACGCCGACACAAAGACACACATACATAGGGCTGACCATCGCGGGGTTGAGTCGATGGATTGGAGCTTAATGTTAATGAGAATGCTTGTCAAAGCACTTTCAGAAGGCGCTTGCCTTGAGCGACCGACGGTTGCATTCGGCCTGTCACGGGAAGCCGTGTATGATGGTCAGCCTTTGTTGGATGTCGGGCAGGCCTGCCTTGGCCCGGCAAACGGTTTTTCACCCTCATCAGGAGATTACAATGAGCGTACTCGTTGGCAAACAAGCCCCCGACTTCACCGTCCCAGCCGTGCTCGGCAACGGCGAGATCGTCGACAGCTTCAACCTGGCCTCGGCCATCAAGGGCAAGTACGGCCTGGTGTTCTTCTACCCACTGGACTTCACCTTCGTCTGCCCGTCCGAGCTGATCGCGCTGGACAACCGCATTCCTGATTTCCAGGCGCGCAACGTAGAAGTGATCGGTGTTTCGATCGACTCGCACTTCACCCATAACGCATGGCGCAACACCTCGGTGAACGCCGGCGGTATCGGCCCGGTCAAGTACACCCTGGCTGCCGACATGACCCACGAAATCTGCAAGGCTTACGACGTGGAGTCCGAGGGCGGCGTAGCGTTCCGTGGCGCCTTCCTGATCGACACCAACGGTGTCGTGCGTTCGCAGATCGTCAACGACCTGCCACTGGGCCGCAACATGGACGAGCTGCTGCGCCTGGTTGATGCCCTGCAGTTCCACGAAGAGCACGGCGAAGTCTGCCCTGCCAACTGGAAAAAAGGCGACCAGGGTATGACCGCTTCGCCAGAAGGCGTTGCTGCTTACCTGAGCGAGAACGCTGGCAAGCTGTAATTGCCCTGCGTATGAAAACCGGCCCCGTTGGCTAGTGCCTGACTGTCAAGCCAATTGGGGCTGCGTTGCAGCCCCAGTGGATAAGCATCAAACCTTGACTGACTGGTACTAGGCCCTGGTGGCCGGTTTTTTTGTGCCTAGCATTCAGCTAGGCCTCGCAAAGTGCTCCAGGAATCGGGCTTAGTCGTTGAAGTCGCGCCAGCCGCCCAGTTCTTTCCAGCGGTTGACGATGCCGCAGAACAGTTCGGCAGTCTTTTCGGTGTCGTAACGGGCCGAGTGCGCTTCACGACCATCGAAGTCGATGTCGGCGCTCTGGCAAGCGCGTGCAAGTACCGTCTGGCCGTACGCCAGGCCAGCCAGGGTTGCGGTGTCGAAGCTGGAAAACGGATGGAACGGGTTGCGCTTGATATCGTTGCGCGCTACCGCTGCATTGAGGAAACCCAGGTCGAAGCTGCTGTTGTGGCCGACCAGAATCGCTCGCTTGCAGCCATTGGCCTTCAGCGCTTTGCGCACGCCGCGGAAGATGTCGGTGAGCGCGCTTTCCTCGCTCACTGCCATGCGCAGCGGGTGGTCCAGCTTGATACCGGTGAACTCCAGCGCAGCCGCCTCGATGTTGGCCCCTTCGAACGGTTCTACCCGATAGAAATAGGTGTGCTCAGGGAACAAAAAGCCTTTTTCGTCCATGCCGATGGTCACGGCGGCAATTTCCAGCAGTGCGTCGGTTGCGCTGTTGAAACCGCCGGTCTCGACGTCCACTACTACCGGTAGGTAACCGCGGAAGCGTTCGGCCATGGGGTGGCGCGAGCCGCTGCCGCCCTGGCTGTCCTGATCGTCTTCGTAGAGGTCTTCGCTCACGCGTTGTCCTCCAGCAGGCGCCAGCGCAGTTTTTCACCAGCGCGCAGCGGGATTACGGTCTGCTCGCCAAATGGCAGGCTGTCCGGAGCGGTCCATTCTTCGCGGACCAGGGTGATGGTATCGGTGTTTGCAGGCAGGCCATAGAAAACCGGGCCGTGCAGGCTGGCGAAGCCTTCCAGTTTATCCAGCGCATTGCGCTGTTCGAACGCCTCGGCGTACATCTCGATCGCCGCGTAAGCTGTGTAGCAGCCGGCACAACCGCAGGCAGCTTCCTTGGCGTGACGGGCGTGCGGTGCCGAGTCGGTGCCGAGGAAGAACTTGGGGTTGCCACTGGTGGCCGCATCCAGCAGCGCTACCTGGTGGGTATTGCGCTTGAGGATCGGCAGGCAGTAGAAGTGCGGGCGGATACCGCCGACCAGCATGTGGTTGCGGTTGTACAGCAGGTGCTGAGCGGTGATGGTCGCGCCGACGTTGGCAGGCGCTTCGCTGACGAACTGTGCGGCGTCGCCGGTGGTGATGTGTTCGAACACTACTTTGAGGGTCGGGAAGCGTTCGACCAGGCGGCGCATGTGCTCGTCAATGAAGCGCTTCTCGCGGTCGAATACATCGATCTCGCTGCGCGTCACTTCACCATGAACCAGCAACGGCATGCCCACTTCTGCCAGCGCCTCGATAGCGGGGAAGATGTTGTCGATGCTGGTCACGCCCGAGTCGGAGTTGGTCGTGGCTCCAGCCGGGTACAGCTTGGCTGCGTACACGATGCCGCTGGCCTTGGCCGCACGGATGTCCTCGGGGCTGGTGCGGTCGGTGAGATACAGCACCATCAGCGGTTCAAAGCGGCTGCCAGCCGGGCGGGCGGCAAGGATGCGCTCGCGGTAGGCACTGGCTTCTACGGCACTGCGCACCGGCGGGACCAGGTTGGGCATGATGATGGCACGGGCGAAAGTACGCGCCACATCGCCAACGGTATGGGGCAGGACGGCACCATCGCGCAGATGGATGTGCCAGTCGTCGGGACGCAGGAGGGTCAGGCGATCGGACATTGGGGATTCCAGGCGGGTCGAACTCAGGCCCCAATGCTACCGGAAAACCCCGGCCCGAGCACGGCTATCAAGTTTTCCGGCACGCGCCCGATAGCCTGCCTGTGAGCCGTCTGAATTTGTGGAGCCGCCCGTGCGCCAGCATTACCTAGCCCTGTTGACCCTTGTCGCCAGCCTGCCGGCCGGCGCCATGACGTTCCAGACCCGCATCGAGAATGTCGCCTGGAAGGTCGAGGGTGACCAGTTCGAATGCCGGCTGATCCAGCCGATCGAAGGCTTCGGCAGTGGCGAGTTCGTGCGCAAGGCAGGTGAGCAGCCGGTGTTCCAACTGCGCTCGGCCAGCAACGTACTGGGCGCAGGGTCAGCCACGCTGCTAGCTGCTGCGGCGCCTTGGCAACCAGGCCGTGGCGACGTCAATCTGGGCGCAGTACGCATGGCGCGCAGCGGAGTGCTGTTTAGTTCGTCGCAAAGCCAGGCCAGCCGCCTGATCAATGGCCTGCTTGACGGCCGCAGTACGGTGGTGCGCAACTACAGCGGCGAGGCTGGGCGCCCGACGGAAGTGCGAGTGTTGCCGGTGAGCTTCGTCAAGGCCTACCGCGACTACCAAGTGTGTACCAGCAAGTTGTTGGCCATGAATTACGACCAGATACGCCAGACCCAGGTCGGCTTCCCAGGAGGCGGGTTCGACCTCAGTGCCGACGCTCGCGCCCGGCTGGATGTGCTCCTCGATTACCTCAAGGCCGACCCGAGCGTGAATCACATCGAGCTCAATGGTCATTCCGACAACAGCGGCAATCGCCTGACCAACCGCGATACCTCGCGGCGGCGAGCGTTGGCGGTGGCTGATTACCTCAAGGCCCATGGGGTACCAGAAGAGCAGATCGTGGTGCGCTTTCACGGGGAGCGCTACCCACTGGTGAAGAACAACAGCCCAGCCAATCGGGCGCGCAATCGACGGGTCAACATCGAACTGGATCGAGTAGCACCCGTGGAAAAGCCAGCTGCTGCCGTTGTCCAGCAAGCTGCTCCCCCGGGGACTGCCCCTGCGCCGCAAGCCAAGGCCCTATAGGGGTAAAAAGGGAGTTACCGGCAGACGTCGCGCGGCCGACAGTTCTTGTCGCTTTGTCGTCACAAGCTGTCGCGCCACTGTAAATTTCCCGGCAAGGCCGGTAGAATCGGGCCTTTTCCGTACAACCCCGTGGAGTGATGGCATGGCGGACGTAAAAAAGGTCGTACTGGCGTATTCCGGCGGCCTTGATACTTCGGTGATTCTCAAGTGGCTGCAGGATACCTACGACTGTGAAGTGGTGACCTTCACCGCTGACCTGGGTCAGGGCGAGGAGGTCGAACCGGCCCGCGCCAAAGCTCAGGCGATGGGCGTCAAAGAAATCTACATCGACGACCTGCGCGAAGAATTCGTGCGTGATTTCGTCTTCCCGATGTTCCGCGCCAACACTGTCTATGAAGGTGAGTACCTGCTGGGTACTTCCATCGCCCGCCCGCTGATCGCCAAGCGCCTGATCGAAATCGCCAACGAAACCGGCGCCGATGCCATTTCCCACGGCGCTACCGGCAAAGGTAACGACCAGGTTCGCTTCGAGCTGGGTGCCTACGCGCTGAAGCCGGGTGTCAAGGTGATCGCGCCCTGGCGTGAGTGGGACCTGCTGTCCCGCGAGAAGCTGATGGACTACGCCGAAAAGCACGGCATTCCGATCGAGCGCCACGGCAAGAAGAAGTCGCCTTACTCGATGGACGCCAACCTGCTGCACATCTCCTACGAAGGCGGCGTTCTGGAAGACACCTGGACCGAGCACGAAGAGGACATGTGGCGCTGGAGCGTCTCGCCAGAGAACGCACCCGACCAGGCCACCTACCTGGAGCTGACCTACCGCAACGGTGACATCGTCGCCATCGACGGCGTCGACATGAGCCCGGCCACCGTGCTCGCCGAGCTGAACCGTATTGGCGGCGCCAACGGTGTTGGCCGTCTGGATATCGTGGAAAACCGCTACGTGGGCATGAAGTCCCGCGGTTGCTACGAAACCCCTGGCGGTACCATCATGCTCAAGGCTCACCGTGCCATCGAGTCGATCACCCTGGACCGCGAAGTCGCTCACCTGAAAGACGAGCTGATGCCTAAGTACGCCAGCCTGATCTACACCGGTTACTGGTGGAGCCCGGAACGCCTGATGCTGCAGCAGATGATCGACGCTTCGCAGGTCAACGTGAATGGCGTCGTTCGCCTCAAGCTGTACAAGGGCAACGTGATCGTTGTTGGCCGCAAGTCCGACGACTCGCTGTTCGATGCCAACATCGCGACCTTCGAAGAAGATGGCGGCGCCTACAACCAGGCCGATGCTGCCGGTTTCATCAAGCTCAATGCGCTGCGCATGCGCATCGCTGCCAACAAAGGCCGCGGGATGCTCTGAGCACCGGGCAGACCTGGTAAATGAACCCTGGCTTCGGCCGGGGTTTTTTTTGAGTGCGAATCAGCACTTACGCCCGGGCACTGGTCACCTCCTGCGGCAAGGCCGTGATCGACAGATTTACGCATTGTTGCAAGTCCACATTGCACAAGCGCCACTGCCTGTTATCCCTGGATGGCAGGGCAATGGCTTGCATGATCTGCTGCTGGATCAGTTTCTGCGCCTCGGGGCCTGAGAACATCATGGTCACCGTGTCGCGGCTTTCCACATGCATCGCGGGTTCGACTGGATGTTTCTGTTCAGCTGTATCAGGCATGTAAAACGATTTGGCGTTGAAGTTCAGGGTTAAAAAGAACAGCGCTGTCAGAAAGAATGGAAACCCTACAAGGAACCAAGTGTAATAAGTCTGACTTTTCTCGCTGAGAAACGGCAGGGTTGCCAATGCAGAAGCTTCAATGATGCCGGCGAAGATGGCAATTAAGGTTAATGGCGCAACAGGTTGATTATCAGTCATGTCCTCGACTCCTGCAGGTTCTGCTTATCAATAACCTACTCATCGCCTCAGCCAAATTCTGGAGTATTTCCGTGTGAACAAAATCTCCGTCGATTCATCACTGTGTGACTGACTGAGGGTTTGATCTGCTTGCTTGTAAGTACTATCCCTGGGGGCTGTAAATTTTTTCTTGTAGGAAAATTCCGAAACAGATGTAAGGTTCATCTATTCGGCTATTTGTGCGGAGATTGTGCGCGCCTTTGAGTGTCCTGCTCGGTTATGGTGAGGCTGTCGTCAAAGCAAATAACGAATAATGGATATCGCATGAATAAAGTCCTTATCGTGGATGATCATCCGGTCATACGCTTGGCAGTGCGCATGCTGATGGAGCGGCATGGGTACGATGTTGTCGCAGAGACCGACAACGGCATAGCGGCCCTGCAGCTCACTCGCGAACACCATCCCGATGTCGTCGTGCTCGATATCGGCATTCCCAAGCTCGATGGACTGGAGGTGATCGCCCGGCTGGCCGCTGCATGCCCTGGCAGCCGTGTGCTGGTGCTGACGTCTCAGGCGCCTGGGCATTTCTCGATGCGCTGCATGCAGGCGGGAGCTTCGGGCTATGTGTGCAAGCAGCAAGAGCTCACCGAGCTGCTCAGTGCCATCAAGGCTGTACTTTCGGGATATAGCTATTTCCCGAACCAGGCGCTGCACAAGTCACGCGGCCGGGTGGGCGGGGCTAGCGAAGCGGAGATGGTCGAGCGCTTGTCGGCGCGTGAAATGATGGTGCTGCAGCAGCTTGCCAAGGGGCGGTCGAACAAGGAGATAGCCGACAGCATGTTCCTCAGCAACAAGACGGTCAGTACCTACAAGACGCGCTTGCTGCTAAAGCTCAATGCCCAGTCGCTGGTAGACCTGATCGAACTCGCCCGGCGCCACGATCTGAACTGAGTCAGCATGTACCACGCCCGCGACACAGTGGCTTAGTGTGGATTACAGGTCGTAGTCGAAATCGGCCAGTTGCCGCTGCAGGCGCCGCTCCTCGAGCAGGTTGTCGATGGTACGGCGCTTGCTCAGGTTGGTCTTGGCAGGTTCCACCTGAGGCTCTACGTCGTCATCAGCAGTGACAAAGTCATCTTCGATAGACAGCTCTTCTTTATCTGTACTCATGAGTCGCTCCACGCCAAAGGGCCATTGGCCGTCCTTATAGCGAGAAAGCGCAGCCTGGTAAAAAAGATTTTTTCAATCGCTGCACCGGTTTTTTGCTATTGGCTCAATCGTCGCATGCCTTGTGCTTGTATTCGCACAGGTCTTCGATGCGGCAGCTGCCGCAGCGAGGCTTACGTGCCTGGCAGACATAGCGCCCATGCAGGATAAGCCAATGGTGGGCGTCGAGTAGGTAGTCCTTGGGGACGAACTTGATCAGCTTCTTTTCCACTTCGAGCACCGTCTTGCCCGGCGCGATGCCAGTGCGATTGCTGACCCGGAAAATATGGGTGTCCACGGCCATGGTTGGCTGGCGGAAGGCGGTATTGAGCACGACGTTGGCCGTCTTGCGGCCCACACCCGGCAACGCTTCCAGGGCTTCACGGGTTTGTGGGACTTCGCCGCCATGGCGCTCGATCAGCAACCTGCACGCCTCGATGACATTCTTGGCTTTGCTGTTGTAAAGGCCGATGGTCTTGATGTATTCGCTCAGCCCCTCGACTCCCAACGCATGGATGGCTTGCGGTGTGTTGGCAACTGGAAACAGGCGCGCAGTGGCCTTGTTGACGCCAACATCGGTGGACTGGGCCGAAAGCGTCACGGCAACTAGAAGCTCGAACGGGGTGCTGTACGCAAGTTCCGTTTTGGGGTCGGGGTTGTCTTCGTGCAGCCTGCGAAAAATCTCCAGGCGTTTGGCGGCATTCATGGGGTCAACGCTTTCCTTGAAGGCAGGTGAAGTTAGGCGGCTGCCAAGTGTACTAGGCCAGCAGCTGACCTAGCATCAGCGGTGCATCTGTCGGCACCTCGCAAGGCGTGGTCATCACTTTGCTTGGTAATGACGTTGTTTAGTAGCGGCTAAGCCGGTCTGGCTGGCCTTGATCCGTTCGAGGGCGGCCTTGATCGTGTCTGCGGCGCCCTGTGCACCGGCATCTTCGACCGCGGGGCGCTGGGCTTCACGGCTCTCTTTATTGCGCTGCAGGCGTGCGCTGCGTTGTTCGATGCGCTGGCGCGCATGCTCACGTCGCAGCGCACGAGCTTGAAGCTGCTCGGGGCTGTGAGCCAGGCATCCCAGAAACCCGGTAGCCCAGGCGCACCGCTGAGCACCGGTCACCGTGAAGCCTGGCATGGCTGCGGCAGAGAAAGTTGCCCCGGCGATCAGGCCGGGGCAGGGTAGGTTACTTGATGCGCTGACCTGGCTTGGCGCCGCTGTCAGGGCTGAGCAGGTAGATCTCTTCACCGCCAGGCCCTGCGGCCATGACCATGCCCTCAGACACACCAAAGCGCATTTTGCGCGGTTTGAGGTTGGCGACCATCATGGTCAGGCGCCCTTCAAGCTGGGAAGGGTCTGGATAGGCCGACTTGATGCCGGAGAACACATTGCGCTGCTCGTCACCGATGTCCAGGGTCAGCTGCAGCAGTTTGTCGGCACCGGGTACGGCTTGCGCCTTGACGATCAGCGCCACGCGCAGATCGACGGCGGCGAAGGTGTCGAACTCGATCTCGGCCGACAGTGGGTCTTTGGCCAGTTCACCATTGCCGACTGGCGCCTGTGTTTCGGCGGCCAGCAGATCTTCCTTGCTGGCGGCGATCATGGCTTCGATCTTGGCCGGTTCGATACGGCTCATCAGTGCTTTGAACGGGTTCAGCTGGTGGTTTTCCAGGCGCGACTGATGGTCATTCCAGGTCAGTGGCGCCACGTTGAGGAATGCCTCGGCATCAGCGGCGAGCAGCGGCAACACCGGCTTGAGGAAGATCACCAACTGGCGGAACAGGTTGATGCCCTGAGCGCAAATGGCCTGGACCTCTTCCTGCTTGCCTTCCTGCTTGGCCAGCGACCAAGGCGCCTTGTCGGCGATCCAGGCATTGGCGCGGTCGGCCAGGGCCATGATTTCGCGCATTGCACGGCCGAAGTCGCGGCTCTCGTAGGCCTCGGCGATCAATGGAGCAGCGGCGAGGAAGGCCTCGGTCAACTCCGGCGCTGCATCGCCTGCAACCATCACGCCGGCATTGCCCTTGTGAATGAAGCCTGCGCAGCGGCTGGCGATATTGACCACCTTGCCGACCAGATCGGAATTGACCTTCTGCACGAAGTCTTCGAGGTTCAGGTCAAGGTCATCGACGCCACGGCCGAGCTTGGCGGCGTAGTAGTAACGCAGGTACTCCGGTTGCAGGTGGTCCAGGTAGGTGCGTGCCTTGATGAACGTACCGCGGGATTTGGACATCTTCGCGCCGTTGACGGTCAGGTACCCGTGTACGTTGACCGCCGTCGGTTTGCGCAAGCCTGCGCCTTCGAGCATGGCCGGCCAGAACAGGGCGTGGAAGTTGACGATGTCCTTGCCGATGAAATGGTACAGCTCGGCCTTCGAGCCTTCGTTCCAGAACGCATCGAAATCCAGTTCCGGACGACGTGCGCACAGGTTCTTGAAGCTGGCCATGTAGCCGATCGGTGCGTCGAGCCAGACGTAGAAGTACTTGCCCGGCTCGCCCGGGATCTCGAAACCGAAATAAGGCGCATCACGGGAAATGTCCCACTCTTGCAGGCCGGCATCCAGCCATTCGGCCAGCTTGTTGGCGACTGCGTCCTGAAGCGTGCCGCTACGGGTCCATTGCTGCAGCATGGCCTGGAAATCCGGCAGCTTGAAGAAGAAGTGCTGGGAATCGCGCAGCACCGGAGTGGCACCGGAAATGGCCGACTTGGGGTTCTTCAGTTCGGTTGGGGCGTAGGTGGCGCCGCATTTTTCGCAGTTGTCGCCGTACTGGTCTTCAGCGGCGCACTTCGGGCAAGTGCCCTTGATGAAGCGGTCGGCGAGGAACATGCCCTTCTCTGGGTCGAAGTACTGAGTTACCGAACGGGTAGCGATATGCCCGGCGTCGCGCAGGCGCGTGTATATGAGCGCCGACAGTTCGCGGTTTTCGTCACTGTGGGTCGAATGGAAGTTGTCGAAGTCCACCAGGAAGTCGGCGAAGTCGCTGCTGTGTTCGGCCTGGACGTTGGCGATCAGCTGTTCCGGGGTGATGCCTTCCTTTTCTGCGCGCAGCATGATGGCCGAGCCGTGGGCATCGTCGGCACAAACGTAGATGCACTGGTTGCCGCGCAGCTTCTGGAAGCGCACCCACATGTCCGTCTGGATGTATTCCAGCATATGGCCAAGGTGGATGGATCCATTGGCATAGGGCAGGGCGCTGGTGACGAGAATCTGGCGTGGCTCGGACATGGTGGCTCGGCTACTTATCTGGCTCAGGTAAAGATGAGGGTGATCGGCCACTATAAAGGCCCAGCAAAGATATTTCACCCCAAGCGCGCATCTGCTGACGATTGACGGGTTAGGATAGGCGCCTGTTTCGTACTCAGTTTGCCAATGGGAGTGTCCATGAGTGCCGTCACCCGTGCCGCCGTCGAAGGCGTGCTTCGCCAGTACACCGACCCTTATCTGAACCAGGACCCAGTCAGCGCCGGTTGCGTGCGCGCGATCGACATCCAGGCCGGACAGGTCACTGTGCAACTGCAACTGGGGTATGCTGCGGGCCTGTTCAAAAATGGCTGGGCCCAGGTGCTGCAGACCGCCATCGAAAACCTCGATGGGGTCAGTGCTGCACAGGTGGCGATCGACTGTCAGATCGCCACGCACAAGGCTCAGGCGCAAGTCCCGGCCATGGCCAACGTCAAGAACATCATTGCCGTGGCCTCGGGCAAGGGTGGTGTCGGCAAGTCGACCACCGCGGCCAATCTGGCGCTGGCCCTGGCCCGTGAGGGGGCCCGCGTGGGCATTCTCGATGCCGACATCTACGGCCCCAGCCAAGGCGTGATGTTTGGCATTCCCGAAGGCACCCGCCCGCAGATCCGCGAGCAGAAATGGTTCGTGCCGATCAAGGCCCATGGCGTGGAAGTGATGTCCATGGCGTTTCTCACTGATGACAACACCCCAATGGTCTGGCGTGGGCCGATGGTATCGGGTGCGCTGCTGCAATTGGTGACTCAGACTGCTTGGGACGATCTGGATTATCTGGTCATCGACATGCCGCCGGGCACTGGCGATATCCAGCTGACCTTGGCGCAGAAAGTGCCGGTGGCAGGCTCGGTGATCGTCACCACGCCGCAAGACCTGGCGCTGCTGGATGCCAAGAAGGGTGTGGAAATGTTCCGCAAGGTCAACATCCCGGTCCTGGGCGTGGTGGAGAACATGGCCGTGCACATCTGTTCGAACTGCGGCCATGCCGAGCATTTGTTCGGCGAGGGTGGCGGTGAAAAGCTGGCGGCGCAGTATGGTGTCGATCTGCTGGCCTCGTTGCCTCTGTCGATGCTGATCCGCGAGCAGGCCGACAGCGGCAAACCGACCGCGATCGCCGAGCCGGAAAGCCAGATTGCCATGGTCTATCAAGAGCTGGCGCGCCAGGTAGGCGCACGGATCGTGCTGCAGGAAGCGGCCGCACCGGCAATGCCGAGCATCACCATCAGCGAAGATTGAAGATAGCGTATGCATTTTGCGGGTGAGCTCGAAGGTTGCAGCTCACCCCAAACCATGTGCCGTGATTGCGGCGTGAGTTCAGCCGCGAACCAAGCGACGCGGGGTACGGCACGGGCGCTGATTAGCAGTCAGGCATAAAAAAACCCGCCAGAAGGCGGGTTTTTTTGAAAGCTAGAAAGCTTAGATCGACTTAGGCGATCTGAACTTCTTCAGCCTGCATGCCTTTCTGGCCGCGGGTAGCGACGAAAGTAACAGCCTGGCCTTCTTTCAGGGTTTTGAAGCCGTCAGCTTGGATGGCTTTGAAGTGCACGAACAGGTCATCGCCCGACTGAGGGGTGATGAAGCCGTAGCCTTTCTCATCGTTGAACCACTTAACGGTACCGGATTGACGGTTGGACATTTTTCTGTCTCCTTGGACAATTTGATAACGGTCAGGAAAAACCCTGCCCGGGACTGAGCGCAAAGAGAGCAGAAAATTCAGCGATGGGCCGATCAGGATCGTGCATCAAACTAGAGATTCTCGGTGTCACGTGCAGCACAGTGGCGCCACCTTACCCCACTTTCCGCAAGCTGCCAATGGTCTGTGAACGCTTTAGGCAAATTCAGATCGGCGGCGGCTGCAAGCCTCGTGCGACGCGGGGTGAGGCTTGGAACTTTAACCCTGGCCTCGGGACCGGTAATATGCGCGTCTGGATTTTCCCCTCGCAACTCTTCAGGACACCCCGCCATGAGCATCAAATCGGACAAGTGGATTCGCCGCATGGCGCAGGAACACGGCATGATCGAGCCATTCGTCGAGCGCCAAGTGCGCGGCGAGCAGGACAGCCGGGTCATCTCCTTCGGCGTCTCCAGCTACGGCTACGACGTACGCTGCGCTGATGAATTCAAAGTGTTCACCAACATCAACTCGGCCACCGTCGACCCGAAAAACTTCGATGCCGGCAGCTTCGTCGACGTCAAGAGCGATGTGTGCATCATCCCGCCCAACTCCTTCGCCCTGGCCCGTACCGTCGAGTATTTCCGTATTCCGCGCAACGTTCTGACCATCTGCCTGGGCAAAAGCACCTATGCCCGTTGCGGCATCATCGTGAACGTGACGCCGCTGGAGCCTGAGTGGGAGGGCCACGTGACGTTGGAGTTTTCCAACACCACTACTTTGCCGGCGAAGATCTACGCCAATGAAGGTGTGGCGCAGATGCTGTTCCTCGAATCCGATGAAGAGTGCGAAGTGTCGTACAAGGACCGTGGCGGTAAGTACCAAGGACAACGCGGCGTTACCCTGCCTCGCACCTGATCCGACGAGCGCGGGGAATTAGTTTCGACGTTGGCACTCCAAGAGATTGAACAGTGCCGATACGTATGCAACGTGTCGGCCCTAGTCAGGAGTTGCCTATGAAACTTGACCCCGCAATCAGTGCCAAGCTGGCTGTCATGCAGCCCAACCAGATTGGGTTGCTGGCCTGGTCAGTACTCGCGCATCCACTTCCCATTCAGGCCGGTGGTGTGCCGCACCAGCCCGATCCTGATACGCCGCAACCTACACAGCCTGGCGATACGCCTAATGAGCCGGGTAACCCCACCCGTCCCGATGATCCGCCTCCTTCACCCGTAGTGTGACTGCTAGGCCAGCGCCCAGATCTGGTCGCCTCCAGTGAGGTAGACGCGGGCGCCATGGCCGGGCTCAACCAACCATCCACCGGTGAACTCCCCAAAGGCCGGTAGCAGGCTGACCTGTGCGTCCATGAGGAAGCACGGCAGCCTGAGCCTTTGCCGTGCGCGCCCACGCAGCAGGTATGCCGGATGCACGTGTCCGGCCAGCACCGGGTACTCTGGATGCGGCTGGGGCTCATGCTGCAAGGCAAAAGGAGCCATCAACAGAGGCTCGTCCTGGACCTCTATGGCTAATGTGGCAGGTGGGTCCCCTGCGTGATGGTCATGGTTGCCACGTACCAGTACGACTTTCAACAGATCATGCCGGGCTCTCCACTCATGCAGCCTGGCCAGGGTGGCCGGGGCATGGGCTTTGCGCGCATGCAGGAAGTCGCCAAGGATGATCAACTGCTCGCACGGGTACTGCTGCAGCAAGCCGTCCAGGCGCGCCAGGGTCGCCGATGTGGTGCCGCGGGGAACGGGTTGATGCAGCGCTCGGTAACTGGCTGCCTTGCCGATATGTACGTCGGCCACCAGCAGAGCGCGATGAGCCGGCCAATAGATGGCCTTGTCCGCCAGCAACCAAAGCGTCTCGCCGCAGTGTTCGATAATCAGGTGATTACTCGTCATCGATTGGCCGCTTTTTCCAAGTCTGCCACCATGCGCGCGATACGGTCTGCCAGCTTTTCGGTACTCAAGGTTTCCCGCATGCCCTCGACCAGCAGAGCGAAAGCCAGCGGGCCAGGTCGCTGCAGCTGGCGCAGGTCCAGTTGCAACTGCTGCATCTTGGTTAACTGACGGTGCAGCCGTTCGATTTCCAACTCTTCGTTCAGCACCTCATCGCGCGCCTGGCCAAGCAGCAAGTTGCCAGCATCATGCTTGCGGAACACTTCGTAGAACAGGCCGCTGGACGCCTGGATCTGCCGTGTGCTTTTTTGCGCGGCAGGGTACCCACCGAACACCAGCCCGGCGATCTGAGCGATCTCACGAAAACGCCGCAGCGCCATTTCCCCAGCATTCAGGCTGGCCATCACATCCTCCAGCAGGTTGTCGCCGCCAAGCGCACCCGGCAAGCAACCTGCCCAATCTACATCGCTAGGGCTGAGCAGTTCGAAACCGTAGTCGTTCACAGCGATGGATACCGATAACGGCTGCTCGCGGCTCACCCGCCAGGCGATCAGGTTGGCCAAGCCCAGGTTCGCCATGCGCCCGGCGAATGGGTAGAGAAAGAGGTGCGAGCCCTGGCGGGTGCTGAGCGTTTCTGCCAATAGGGTGTTGCAGGTTGGCAAGGCTGACCACTGCGCCTGCAACGTGAGCAGGGGCCGTACCGCTTGCATCTCTGGCCCTCGGAACTGTTCCTGTGAGGCAGCATCGAGCTGTTCGACGAGTGCGTCAGCCAGTTCGCTGGACAGTGGCATGCGCCCCCCATTCCAGCGCGCCAGCGCAGCCTTGCGCGAAGTGCTGCGCCGTACATAGGCGGTCATGCCTTCCACTCGCACCAGCTCCAGGATACGGCCGCCGAATACCAGGCTGTCACCGGGCCGCAAGCGGGCGATGAAGGCTTCTTCGACGCTCCCCAGGTGTTTGCCGCCGCCGCCCTTGCTCCAGTATTTGAGCTGCAGGCTGGCCTCGCTGACGATGGTGCCGATACCCATGCGCTGGCGGCGCGCCAGGCGTTCGCTGGCTACCCGCCAGACACCGTCGGGGTGTGCCTCGACGCGCTGGTAATCCGGGTATGCGGTCAGGGCGTGGCCGCCGTGGTTGACGAAGTCCAGCGCCCATTGCCACTGGCTGTCGCGCAGCTCGCGGAACGCCCAGGTACTGCGCACTTCGGCGAGCAATTGGTCCGGGCGAAAACCACTGCCCAACGCCATGCTCACCAGGTGCTGGACCAGCACGTCCATACACAGGCGTGGCGAGCGACGCGCTTCGATATGCCCCTCAGCCAGTGCTGCCCGGGCTGCGGCGGCCTCAACCAACTCCAGGCTGTGGGTCGGCACCAAGGTGATGCGCGAACGCCGCCCTGGGGCATGGCCAGAGCGACCGGCGCGCTGCATGAGGCGGGCAATGCCTTTGGTCGAGCCGATCTGCAGCACACGTTCCACCGGGAGGAAGTCCACGCCCAGGTCGAGGCTGGAGGTGCAGATCACGGCCTTGAGCGTGCCCTGCTTGAGGCTTTGCTCGACCCAGTCACGTGTTGCCCGGGCCAGCGATGCATGGTGCAAGGCAATCTGCCCGGCCCAGTCGGGGCGGGCATCAAGCAATGCCTGGTACCAGAGTTCGGCCTGGGCGCGGGTGTTGGTGAATACCAGGCTGCTGGTGCTGGCATCGAGTTCATGGGCAACCTGGTCAAGCATTTTCAGCCCCATGTGCCCGGCCCAGGGAAAGCGCTCAATCGCTGTGGGCAGCAAGGTGTCGACCAGCAATTGCTTGTCCTGGCGGCCTTTGACCAATTGGCCGCCACCCGGTAGCAGCACCTCCAGGGCGTGGGACAGGTTGCCTAGAGTCGCCGACAAGCCCCAGGTTACCAGCCCCGGGTGCCATCGACGCAAACGCGCCAATGCCAGCTGCAACTGCACGCCACGCTTGTTGCCGAGCAGTTCATGCCACTCATCCACCACCACCAGGCGCAGGTTAGCGAAGTCTTCAGCCGCCTGAGCTCGGGTCAGCAGCAGTGTCAGGCTTTCTGGTGTGGTGATCAGGGTGCTTGGCAAACGCCGGGCCTGCCGAGCGCGCTCGGCGCTGCCAGTGTCGCCACTGCGTACGCCAACCGTCCAGTCCAAGCCAAGCTCATCCAATGGTGCTTGCAGGGCGCGCGCAGTATCTGCGGCCAGTGCGCGCATTGGGGTGATCCATAACACCTGCAGCGGTGCAGGCTGGCGCCCCTTGGTTGGCTTGGCGAATGCGCGCAGCGCTGCCAGCCATAGCGCGTAGGTTTTGCCTGCCCCGGTGCTGGCATGCAGCAGCCCGGATTCGCCGCGACCTACTGCTGCCCACACCTGGCGCTGAAACGCGAATGGCTTCCAGTTGCGGGCTTTGAACCAGGCATTGGCTAGGTCGGAATGAGCGGGCATGGTGCCGAAGGTCCTGAGAGATCGTGTTCTACAGACCACCGGCCACCAGTATTGGTTTTAATCGATCAATTGGCCAAGAGGTAACCGCTGCGGCACACCTGCTCGCCTGCGACATGGGCAATCACCATGCCTGCCGTGGCCATGCGCCGAACATTGCGCGCATACAACAGGCCCGGCTGGCTGTTGCGGATTGCGCTCACACGGTCGCTCAACGGGTCAATGACTTCGGCGATCAGTTGCCCTGCCTGCAGATACTGGCCAGGGCGCGCGTGGTACACCAGCAGCCCACCGAGCGGGGCAATCACCGGCTCCACAGCTGCCAGCGGGGTGGCTGGGTGAGGCAGCGCTGGCAATGGGGCAGGGGTGCCCTGGATGACTTTCGTGTGGGTCAGGTACTCGAGTATGGCCTGGCTGTCTTGATTGGCCAGCTCATGGGTCACATCCGCCTGGCCGCGCAGCTCCACAGTGACCGCGAGGCTGCCCAGTGGGATCGGGAAGCGCTTGGCAAAGCGCTGTTGCAGTTGCCACCACACCAGGCTGAAACACTCATCAAACGACTGCCCGCCTGAGTCGGTGGCCAGCAGGCTCGCCTGCGCCCCCAGGTAGCGCGCCAGTGGCTCGACCTGAGGCCAGGCTTCGGGGGTGGTGTAGAGGTGCTCGACTGCCTCGAAATCACAGTGCAGGTCCAGCACCATGTCGGCATCGCACGCCAGACGTTGCAAGGCCAGGCGTTGAGACTGCAGTGGCGTCTGCGCCGTCTGGGCATCCAGGCCGCGACGCAGATACTCGCGTATCAGTGCCCGGTTGTGGGTTGGGTCTTGAGTCAGATGGCCTTCGATCTGGTCACCGATGCTGTCGGAGAGGTCGACGAAGTTGCGGTTGAAGTTCTCCCCGCTTTGCAGCTCGAAACGGCCCAAGGGGGCGTCCAGCATCACCTGCGCCAGGCCAACCGGGTTGGCCACCGGTACCAGGATGATCTCGCCGAGCAGGCGGCCTTGCTGTTCAAGTTCGCTCAGGCGACGTTTGAGGTGCCAGGCTACGAGCATACCGGGCAGTTCGTCGGCGTGCAGCGAAGCCTGGATATACACCTTCGCCCCCCCTTTTGGGCCGAAGTGGAAGCTGTGCAGTTGGCGGGTGATGCCCGGCACGGGCGAAAGCAGTTCGTGGGTCGAGTGATGCATGGTGGTCCTGGCTGCGTGGCGAAAACGGTCTGCGACACGGGTCGGCAGAAAGATAGAAGCATACTTTCTGCGATAGCGCCTCACCGTGTGCCTTGTTCAGACCAGCAAGGCCTGCAGACTGGCCAGGTCGTCGGCTTCGTCCACCGGCTTGTCCAGGCGCCAGCGCAGCATCCGTGGAAAGCGCACGGCGATGCCGCTCTTGTGGCGTTTGGAGAGTGCAATGCCCTCGAAGCCCAACTCGAATACCAGCGTGGGCTTGACGCTTCGCACTGGCCCGAACGTCTCCACCGTGGTTTTGCGAATGATCGCATCGACCTTGCGCATTTCCTCGTCGCTAAGCCCGGAGTACGCCTTGGCGAATGGCACCAGGGCCCTGTCGGGAGTGCCGGGTGGCGCATTCCACACAGCGAAGGTGTAGTCGCTGTACAAACTGGCGCGGCGGCCGTGGCCGCGCTGGGCGTAGATCAGAACCGCATCGACGCTGAACGGGTCGATCTTCCACTTCCACCACAGGCCCATGTCTTTGGTGCGGCCTACGCCGTACAGGGCATCGCGCTGCTTGAGCATCAGGCCCTCGACACCCAGAACACGGGACTGCTCCCGTTGTTGGGCCAGGTCGCTCCAATCGTTACCCTCAAGCAAGGGCGAAAGCAGCAACGGTGCCAGTGGCTGTTCCTGCACCAGACGCTCTAGCTGTTGACGCCGCTCGTGTTGCGGCCGGCTGCGCCAGTCTTCGCCTTGCCATTCCAACAGGTCATAGGCTTGCAGCACTACCGGAGCGTCGGCCAGTAGTTTCTTGCCCAAGGTTTTGCGGCCGATGCGTTGCTGCAGCACCGCGAAGGGTTGTACGGCCGGCACATCAGGGTCGCCAGCGGGCTTCCAGACCAGAATCTCGCCGTCCAGTACTGTGCCGTCAGGTAGGCTTTCAGCCAATGCATGCAGCTCGGGAAAGCGGTCGGTGACCAGCTCTTCGCCGCGTGACCAGATCCACAGCTGGCCCTCACGCTTGACCACCTGGGCACGTATGCCATCCCACTTCCATTCGATCTGCCATTCAGAGGGCGGGCCGAGCTGAGCCTGAAACTCCTCAGCCGGGGCTTGCAGCGGGTGAGCGAGAAAGAACGGATAAGGCTGGCCGCCGCGCTGGCTGTGTTCATCGGCGGATTCTTCAGCGACCAGCTTGTGGTAACTGGTGGCCGTCGGCCGATGGCTGATGTCGGTGTAGCCTACCATTCGTTGAGCGACGCGCTTGGCGTCCAGGCCTGCGAGTTGGGCCAGGGCGCGAGTGACCAGCAATTTGGAAACGCCTACGCGAAAACTGCCCGTGATCAGCTTCAGGCATAGCATCAGGCTAGGGCGGTCCAATTGTGCCCACAAAGGCGGCAGTCGCTGCTGGATAACCTCTGCGGGCAGCCCACGCAAGGGCAGCAGATGAGTTTCGACCCAGTAGGCCAGGCCCTCGTCGCTGCCCTGGCTAGCGTCAGGCAGCAGCAGCGAAATGGCTTCGGCCAAATCGCCTACGGCTTGATAGCTCTCTTCGAACAACCACTCAGGCAAACCGGCCATCGCCGTTGCCAGTTCACGTAGTGTTCGTGTGGGCACCAATTGCCGAGGGCGGCCCCCAGCAAGAAAATACACAGCCCATGCAGCATCTTCGGCAGGCGCCGATGCGAAGTAGTCGCGCAACGCCTCGAGCTTGGCATTGCTGGACGTAGTGGCATCCAGGCGCAGGTAGAGTTCGGCGAATGCTTTCATGCCTCGGGCTCCGTGGCCGGGGTGTCATCCTCTTCGCCATACTCGGTGACGAAAGCCCGAGCATCCAGGCCTTGCTCATTGAGGTAGCGCACCAGCACGTTCACTGAGCCGTGGGTCACCATGACCCGCTCGGCGCCAGTCTGGCCGATGGCCCAGAGCAGCCCTGGCCAGTCGGCATGGTCGGACAACACGAAGCCGCGGTCCACACCGCGGCGCCGCCGTGTTCCGCGCAGCAGCATCCAGCCGCTGGCGAAGGCGTCGCTGTAATCGCCGAAACGGCGCATCCACGTGCTGCCAGCGGCCGAAGGTGGCGCCAGCACCAGCGCTCTTTGCATCAGTGGGTCTTTGCGGGGAATATCGCCGGCATACCGAGTAGGCGGCAGGTACACCCCAGCTTCGCGGTAGACCCGGTTCAGTGGCTCGACAGCGCCATGCACCAGAATCGGGCCGATGTCCGGGTCCAGGCCATGCAGAATCCGCTGCGCCTTGCCGAAGGCATAGCAGAATAAAACGCTGGCCTTGCCTTGCTCACAATTGCTGCGCCACCAAGCATTGATGCCGGCGAAGATTTCCGCCTGGCTGGGCCAGCGATAGATCGGCAGGCCGAACGTGGATTCGGTGATGAAGGTATGGCAGCGCACCGGCTCGAAGGCGCTACAGGTGCCATCCGGTTCGACTTTGTAATCGCCCGACGCGACCCACACTTCGCCTTGGTATTCCAAGCGCACCTGCGCCGACCCCAACACATGGCCGGCTGGGTGCAGGCTGAGGGTGACGCCATGGTGCTGGATGCGCTCACCGTAGGCCAGGGTCTGCAAGTCGATGCCCTGGCCCAAGCGGCTGCGCAGGATGCCCTCACCGGGTGCAGCGGTCAGGTAATGGCTATTGCCCGTGCGGGCATGGTCGCCGTGCCCGTGGGTGATCACTGCGCGCTCGACCGGGCGCCAGGGGTCTATGTAAAAGTCGCCGGGCGGGCAGTACAGGCCTTCGGGGCGGGCGATGACGAGGTCCATGGCATGCCTGTGCTGGTTGTGGGTTACCAGTTAGGAGCTTTGGCCACGGGGGGAAGTTCGTATGGAATTGGCTCACAGCTGCCTGGCTTGGCTAAGGCGGCGGCTGGAGTGCAGCCGGCTGCTCGATCCCTCAGGCGCTGAAGATGCTGAGGCGTGCCCACTGACACGCCTCGCTTTGCGTCATTGTGCTGCAACCCTCAACGCCCCGGCACCAAGGTCAAGCGCTGGCTGCCATAAGCCCGTGCGAAATGCTGCGGCTGCAGCGGCAGGCTCATGAAGCGCCCCTTGAACCAGGCATCCAGGCCGTCGGCGTAGTGCGCGCTGGCCGGGTTGCCGGACTGTCCGCTGCTGGTCAGCACCTGTAGGGGTTCGGCCTGGCTGAAATCGACGATCATCCTTGCCGAAGCCGGCAGGCGCGTGTCGAAATCGCTACCCCAGGCGTATGGGGTCAGGCTCAACGTGGTGAAGTCGCCACCGGCGGCCAGTGGTGAGTGGCTAAGCGCGTCACCCAGGCCGTGATAAGCGGGCGCCGGCCAGCGATACTGGTGCAGCTTGCCCCATTGCCAGGCGCTTAGGTCGCTGCCCAGTTGCGCGGAGCCAACATCTACCGCAGCTGCCAGGCTGCGGGCGAGGATGGCCGGTTTGTCCTCTTTTTGCGCTGTGGTGCGATCATCCCAGAATGGGCTGTCGTCGCGCCCCAGCAGGTGGTCGGCCTGAGCCGAGTAAGACAACCGGGCATTACTGACGAATGCTTGCCAGGCAGGGCCCGACTCCGGGCCGAGGTCGTCGAGGAAGGTCTGCCGAGTGACTTCCTGAAGGAACAGCTCGTAAAGCGCTGCATCCGCCGAAACCGGGCTCAGGCGGCCATCGAATGCCTTCAGACGAGCAAGCGCGTTTCGCGCTTTGTCGCGCTGAGCCGGCGGCAGGGCATCGATGGCCTGCTTGAGCGGCTGGGCCATGCCGGGAGCCTCGAACATCTGCTTGAGCTTGGCGGCCATCAGCGTCACCTGATCATTCTGCATGGCCATCAGGCTGCGCGCGTCGTGTCGGCCGTTGCCGGCCAGCTGGGCCAGGCGCTCTGCACGCTCAGGGTAGTACCAGGTGCTGGACAGCTGCATGCCATAGCCACGGGGCAGGCTGCGCTGGTTGGCGTGGGCGATCCAGCCGGCCGGAGGGTCCTGGTCATAGGGGTGCAGCATCGGGTCGGCATAGCCGTCCCAGTCATAGCGCCCATCCCAGCCTGGCGACGGCAGCAGGCCCTGGCCCTCACGGCGGTTGGGGTAGCGGCCGCTAACCTGCCAGCCGATGTGCTCAGGTTCGGCGAAGACGAAGTTCAGGGCAGCGCTGGCCACCTCACGGGTACTGTCGAAGGCACGCTCCACATTCTGTGCCCGGGTCAGGTCGAACAGTGCGTCGAGGCTGCGGTCGCCCTTGAGCTGTGGCAGGCTCAGGGCCAGGCCTAGGCTCGGGTTGCCGGCCTGGGGCAGCAGTGTGCCGTGGCGAGTGTCGTACATCACTTCGCGCTGTGGGCGCTGGCCGCGTACGAAGAACGTCTCGCTGCGCGCCCGCGCCGCTAGCCATTTGCCGTCGGCCAGGTAGCTCACCTGGCTGCCGGCGTGCCGCAGTTGCTCCAGGTACAGGTCTTGGTTATCAGCCATTACTGCGCTGCTGCTCCAGGCCAGTTTGCCGTTGTAACCGGCCAACACGATGGGAAAGCCCGGCAGAGAAAGGCCCGCGACCTGATACTTGCCCGTGTGGATCTGCACCGGGCTCAAGGCCCAGGTGGCGCGGCTGTCACTGGCCAACAGGCTCTTGCCACTGCGGCTGCGCTGCGGGCCGAGCGCCAGGTTGGCTGACCCAGGGCTGCCGAGCAGGTCGAGGTCGGCGAGTTTCTGGCTGGCTGCCGCCAATGCGGGCAAGCCTGGTAATTGGCTGCCCAGGTTCACGCCTTTGAGTTTCTCCACCTCGGCGTCAGGCAGAGGTTCGTCCGGTGCGCCGGGCAGCAGCCAAGGCAATTTGGCGCTGCCCACCTTTTGCGCCAGGGTCAGGGCGCTGAGCTCTTCGTGCAAATTCACCGACTGGCTGAAGGCGTAGAGGCTGAAAATCAATGCCGAATCCTCAGGCTTCCAGTACTCCGCCCGATACCCGGTGCTGGCCAGGTTTGCCGGTAGTTTGTCGCGGTATCGGAACAGGTAGGCATTGACGCCTCGTGCATACACCTCGAAAAAGCGCTTCAAGCGCGGCGAGGCATCGGCGTATTGCTGGGCAGCACGCTGCTTGAGGTTGGCGGCGCGCATCAGGCGGTCGATATCCAGCGCCTCGCTGCCGGCCAACTCTGCCAGGCGGCCTTGGGCCAGCAGGCGCATGGCGAGCATCTGCTCGATGCGATCACCGGCATGCACATAGCCAAGGGTGAACAGGGCATCATGGAAGCTGCTGCTTTCGATCAGCGCTGCACCCATGGCGTTGCGCCGTACCGATACGTTCTGGGCCAGGCCCTTGAGCGGCTGTACCCCCGTGGTTGGCGGCACGCTGTCCTGATAGCCCCCCATCTGACAGCCGGCCAGGCCGAGCATGCCTAGCAAGGTGGCGGCGGCGGTGAACCGCAGGCGGAAGGGAGGGCGGACGAGGGCGGCCATGACAAGGGCTCCTGCAAGGCGTGGCGAGGTTGGAAAGGCGCTAAGGTAGTGAGCGCGCAGGCGCCGTGCAAGGTGTGCGCAAGCTTTATTTACCAGCGGTCGCTGCAGCGCATTCGGGCAACTGCAGCGACCGGCATTCAAGGTGTCAGGCGCCGTGGCACTTCTTGAACTTCTTCTCGCTGCCGCATGGGCATGGATCGTTGCGACCAACGTCTTTCAGGGCGTTGCGCACCGGCTCCTGGTGGCCGTGGTTGCAGTGCGGGCCGTGCACATGGCCGTGGTCGTGATCATGATGATCGTGACCGTGGTTGCAGTCTGGGCCATGAACATGGGGTTGCTGGGTCATTGCTGGTTACTCCGGTTTGAGATCGCCGGGCATTATCTCACCACTGCGGCGCAAGTGCAGGTCCTGATGGATGATCAGCCCGGTTTCGAGCTCGCCTTGCAGGCGATAATGCAGCGCCTGGTTGCTTTTGAGTAATTTGACCAACGGCTTCAGGTGCTGCCATAGATTGGTCCGCGCGGTGATCTTGAACGTGCGCCGTGCGTGCCCGCCAACACTGCGCCAGAGGCTGACATCATCCTGCACCAGCAAAAGGTCGTTCAGCCATACCGAGTAACTGAGGTTGCGGATGAACAGGCGGCTGTCATTGGGGTTGTCGACGCGAAGGTGCAGGACGAACTCCTGTTGCAGCAACCGTGCCTTGACCGTTTCGACCTTGTCCAGGTGTAACTGAGGTTCGCGCCAGTCGTCATCGCCCCAGCTCGCACAGCCTCCCAGCAGCACCAGAAGGACACTTAACAAGAGCAGGCGGCTGGCGGCAATCATGCTCAATTACCGACGTAACTGGCGCAGCATTTCTTGAACTTCTGCCCGCTGGCGCAGGGGCAGGGGTCGTTGCGACCGGCCTTGAGTGCGACGGTGGGGTCGATGAAGTACCAGCGCCCCTCGTGCTGCACGAAAGCGGAGCGTTCTCGGTGTTGATGGTCGCCTTGCAGGTCATGCCAGCGCGCGATGAAGGTCACGAAGGCGTGCTCGGGCTTACCGCCAAGCACTTCAGCGCTCTGCACCTGTAGCCCCAACCAGGTGCTCTGGGCGCTCCAGGCTGCAATCGCATCACGGTCCAGTTCGTCTTGTTGGGCAGGCAGGGTGGTAGCCACCAGGTAGTCGACCAGCCCCAATACATAGGCGCTGTAACGCGAGCGCATCAACGCCTGGGCGTCGGGAGCCGGGGTGCCGGCGTGGTAATGCCCACAGCAGGCCTCGAGCAGATTGCCGCTGCCACACGGGCAAACCGAGACACTCATCATCACCACCAATACTTGCCGAAATTTTCAGGGTTGGCCCAGAACTTGGCGTTGAGCCAGTCCGGGACCTGCTTGTAGTCATGTAGATCATAGGTGAACAAGCTCAAGACCTGCTGGTCACGGCGGAATTTCTCGCTGGCCGACAGTGCCAGGGAGAAGAAATCGGTATCCCGCCAGCCACAGGCGGGTAGGTCGGCCAGTACCGCCACGCGGCTGGCATTGAGGTTGCGAATGCCGCCCAACAATTGCAGCCCCGTGCGTTTGGGCAGGTGCTCCAGGCAGTCCACCAGTACGGCCAGGTCAAAGCGCTGAGCCGCCACCGTTGCCGGCAAGGGCCCTGGCGGGCAGGTTTCGATCGTGACCTGCGGGTGAGCATCGGCAAAGGCGTCCAGGGCCGGGAAGCGGGTGCCCACCAGCAGCAGGCGCTGTGGCGTAAAGCGTTCTAGCAGGGCGGCCAAAGCTTGTTGTGGAGTGCGCTGGGAAAAACCGTCGGTCATTGCCAATCCTCGTTCTAGACACCCAAGACTAGCGGGCCATTGCCCGTCGGCATAGAGGAAAGTGGCTGCGCAGTGGCTTATTGCTGGCAGGGATGGATAGTGCCGTCTTTACTCCGAAAGATCGGCCTTGAGTCGATTCCCCTAGGAGAAGCTACGAAATGAGCATAGTACGCACAGCATTACCCTTGGTGTTGCTCACCAGTGTGTTGACTGGTTGCGCAGGTTTGCAAAAAACCGACTGGCCGAAGTGTGCTGCCGTCGGGGGTATCACCGGAGCCGGCCTGGGCGCCATCGAAAGCTCCAGTTGGGCGGGTTGGGGCGCGCTGCTTGGTGGTGGTCTGGCCGCGGGTTATTGCTGGGCTCATGGCGACGGTGACGAGGATGGCGATGGCGTGCCGGACAGCCGCGACAAGTGCCCAGGCACGCCCCGCGGCGTGAAGGTCGATGCCAACGGTTGCCCTCCACCAGCGCCTGCACCGGTGGTCGAGGAGGTAGTTGTTGTGAAGGAGGAAGTGATCGTCATACGTGATGTGCACTTCGAGTTCAACTCGTCACGCCTGACGGCCGCTGACAAAGACCGTCTGAATACTGTTGCCACTCGCCTCAAGCAAGAAGCGCCGAGTGCGCGCCTCAGTGTGACCGGCCACACCGACAGCGTGGGCTCGGACGCCTACAACCAGAAACTCTCCGAGCATCGTGCCCATGCGGTAACCGACTACCTGATCGACAGCGGCGTACCGCGCTCAAGCTTCGTATCGGTGGTGGGTGCTGGCGAGACCCAGCCAGTGGCAGACAATGCCACCGCCGAGGGCCGCGCCATGAACCGGCGTACCGAGATCAAAATCCAGCGTTGACCGCCCTGTGCCCGTGCCTCGAAAAGGGGCACGGGCGCGTTTTCAATCCTGTTATTGAGCCTCGGCCGATGGCTCAGCAGCACTCACCCCAATGCAATATCGCAGGCAGTGTCGCCATTGCCGAGGGTGCCGGCTTGCGCCAAGGCTGCGCCATTCACAACGACGTGATGCGCTGTTCAACGGACAAGCTGGCGCGTGCTGCGTCATTGCAGTTAGTGTTGGTTGCGCGGCTCGCTTGCCAGGGCCGCTTGAGCCTGACAATAAACAGACACGAAGGGGCGGGGTATGAAGTTCATTCTGGGCCTGGGCAAGATCCTGACCGTAGCATTTTGGGGCGTCGTGCTATTCAATCTGATGACGCCGCAACCGGTGCCGTTGAACCTGCTGATCAATGCGCTGGGCATTGTCGTGCTGAGCCTGCACGTGCTTGAGGTGCTGTTTTTCAATGCCAGCTTGCGAGGCCGAAGCCACCGCTGGTTCGATCGGCTGCAGATTCTGCTGACCGGTATCTTTCATGTCATGTCCATTCCCCGTCCGCAGGAGGCGCCTCGCCATGCGTAAATTGATAGTGCTGGCGGCATTGGCCGCGCCCATGGTCCAGGCCCAGAGCCTGGAGGTTGCCTCCCACTCCATATTGCGCCTGCCCAGCAAGTCGGCCGCGGTGCACCTTGAGCAGTTACGTGTGGCAGATTCTGCCACCTTATTGTTACCGGCCTCGTTGACCGAGCTGCGAGTCGACCACCTGCAGTTGGGGCGCGATGCGCGTATTGCCATCGCCCCGGCCGAAGCACCTCTGCTTATCGACGTCGCTAGCGCTGTGCTGGGTGAGGGCAGCGAATTCAGTGCGCCGGGTGCGCCTGGCACCTATGAACGGGCCGCTCGCTCTGGGCGAAGCCTTGAGTTGAAACTGACCGAGGTCGATGCCGAGCGCCTGGCCATCGATGCCCGGGGCGGCGCAGGCGCACCGGGTTACGTGGGCCTGGATGGTGCCAATGGCCAGGCCGGTGGTTGCGCGTGGGGCCAGGCGAGCAGAGGGGCCAACGGCGATGACGGTGGCAATGGGCATGACGGTGCCCCCGGCGGGCATGTTCGGCTGAGCCTACCGCAGGATTTTCCCCAGGATCGCGTTCTGGTTCGATTGGACGGCGGGGCACCGGGTAAGCCAGGTGCCGCAGGTAAACCGGGTAAAGGCGGGGCGAGCAAGGGCTGCCTGGTGTATCGCACCGATGCGGGGGCCAATGGTCGACCGGGCCAGGAGGGGCAGCCCGGGCTGGCCGGCGCGCAGGGTGAGTTGATCCTGCAGCGCTTGTGAACGCCTGCGTGCGCCCGGTTCAGGGCGCGCCAGCCTTTAGGTCATCAGCCGCGAGCTGGCGACCGCGACCACCGCCAGGCCGAGCAGCAGATTCAGGCCCACCAACCGGCGGATACGCCCGAGCACCGCAGCGCCCGCCGGCCAGTTCTCGGCGTGCACTGCCGCCTTGAGCTCGGGCAGCAGCAATGCCTGAATGCGCATGAACAGCGCAAACATCGCTATCGCGCCACCGATCATCACCTGCACGTACTTGGGCGCGGTTTCCAGGCCGCTGAAGCGCATGTGCAACATGCCGATGCCACTTATCGCCAGAATCGCTATTGCTAGCCAGACCCAGACGAAGAAGCGTCGGAAAACTTCCACCCACAGCTTCAACCGGGCAGGCCCCTCAAGGGCTGCGACCGTTGCTGGGCGCAGAACGAGCCAGGCGAAGAACATGCCGCCGACCCAAACCAGGGCGGCAAGTACATGCAGTGCATAGGGCAAGGCAAAGGCAACCATCTGGATCTCCATGCGGCATAAAGGGCAAGAGCGGGGTATGATAGCCGGCCCATGCAAAACACTGAAAATATATCCAGCCCTTCGGGCGCCTGCAGACCATGATCAGCAACGAACTCAAAGCCACCATCCAGGGCGCCTATACGCGTTTTCTCGAAGCCAAGAGCCTCAAGCCGCGTTATGGCCAGCGCCTGATGATCGCCGAAGTGGCCAAAGTGCTCGGCGACATCGCCTGCGACGATGAAGGCCGCCGCGCGGGCGAGCCTGCCGTGGTCGCGGTGGAGGCGGGCACCGGTACCGGCAAGACTGTCGCCTATGCGCTGGCCGCGATCCCGGCTGCCAAGGCCGCCGGCAAACGCCTGGTGATCGCGACCGCAACCGTGGCGCTGCAGGAGCAGATCGTCATCAAGGACCTGCCAGACCTGATGCGCAACAGCGGCCTGAACTTCAGCTTCGCCCTGGCCAAGGGCCGGGGCCGCTACCTATGCCTGTCCAAACTCGACATATTGCTGCAAGAAGGCCATGCGCAATCGGCCACTGCGCAGTTGTTCGAAGAAGAAGGCTTCCATATCGAAGTCGACGAGCGCAGCCAGAAGCTGTTCAACAGCATGATCGAGAAGCTCGCTGGCAACCGTTGGGACGGTGACCGCGACAGCTGGTCGGAGGCCATCGAAGACCAGGACTGGGCGCGCCTGACCACCGACCATAGCCAGTGCACTGGCCGTCACTGCCCGAACTTCCAGCAGTGCGTGTTCTACAAGGCCCGCGAAGGTATGGGCAAGGTCGATGTGATCGTCACCAACCACGACATGGTACTGGCGGACCTGGCGCTGGGCGGCGGCGCGGTGCTGCCTGACCCTCGCGACACGCTCTACGTATTCGACGAAGGCCACCACCTGCCAGACAAGGCCATCGGCCATTTCGCCCATTATTCGCGACTGCGCTCCACTGCCGACTGGCTGGAGCAGACCGCCAAGAACCTTACCAAGCTGTTGGCCCAGCATCCGCTGCCAGGCGATTTGGGCAAGTACATCGAGCAGGTCCCGGAGTTGGCGCGGGAGGTGCGTACCCAGCAGCAGTTCATGTTCACCTTGTGCGAGCAGGTTGCCGATTTCCGTCCCAGCGAGGACACCGAAGGCCGCGAGCGCCCGCGCTACCGCTTCGAAGGTGGTGTGGTGCCCGAGCAGATCCGCGAAGTGGGCATCGAATTGAAAAAGGGCTTCGCCCGCCTCAATGACCTGTTCACGCGCCTGGCCGACCTGCTCAAGGAGGGCATGGACGGCGAAGTCAACATCGGCATCGCCAGCCACCAGGCCGAGGAGTGGTACCCGCTGTTCGGCAGCCTGGTCACCCGTGCCCAGGGCAACTGGGAGCTATGGACCGCCTTCACCGCTGAAGACCCGGAGGACAGCCCGCCCATGGCCCGGTGGTTGACCCTGGCCGAAAGCGGAGCCTTGTTCGACATCGAGGTCAATGCCAGCCCGATTCTGGCTGCCGAGATGCTGCGCCGTAGCCTGTGGAGCGTTGCCCATGGCGCACTGGTGACGTCGGCCACGCTGACCGCGCTGGGCAAGTTCGATCGCTTCCGCATGCGTTCAGGCTTGCCCCGAGATGCGGTTACCTGCGTGGTACCAAGCCCGTTCGTGCACGGCGATGCCGGCTTGCTGCGGGTGCCCGACCTCAAGGCCGACCCGCGTGACGCTGCCGCGCACACCGCGGCGATCATCCGCGAGTTGCCCGGCATCGTGGAGGACGCCCGTGGCGCACTGGTGCTGTTCTCTTCGCGCAAACAGATGCAGGAAGTGTTCGACGGTGTTGACCGCGAATGGCGCAAGCTGGTGCTGATCCAAGGTAACTTGTCCAAGCAGGAAACCCTGAACAAACACAAGGCTCGGGTCGACGACGGCCAGCACAGTGTGCTGTTCGGCCTGGCCAGTTTCGCCGAAGGTGTCGACCTGCCAGGCGCCTACTGTGAGCATGTGGTGATCGCCAAGATACCCTTCGCCGTGCCTGACGACCCGGTCGAGGCAGCGCTGGCCGAATGGATCGAAGCCCGCGGTGGCAACCCGTTCATGGAAATCGCCGTGCCCGATGCTTCGCTGCGCCTGATCCAGGCTTGCGGTCGCCTACTGCGTACCGAGCAGGACCGAGGGGTCATCACCCTGCTGGATCGACGCCTGGTCACGCAGCGTTACGGCAAGGCTATCCTCAATGCGCTACCGCCCTTCCGGCGGGAGATATCCTAAGGGCCGGAGCACGATGCACCGGCCTGTTGTCCATTACTCAGTCGCGGGCTCAAGAGGGCCTGGAAGGAGACCCCCAGCCCTATGATCCGCCGAAGCTTGCCCGTGGTACTCACCCTGTTGTTCAGCACGTCCGCGTGGGCCGGGCAACAAACTTTGTTCAGCTTCGTGCGCCCGGCCTCGGTGGTCAACGTGGCGACCGAGGGGGCCGGCATGCCGCAGTACAATGCCGAGCAGACGGCCGAGGGCGAGGTACTCAGGCGGGTGGTGTTCAGCCCGGTCGAGCGGCCAACCTTGCGCTTGAGCCCGCAGAGCGGTGTGTGGGACTGGTCGACAGGGCGGTTTCTGACCCTGCGTATGCAAAGCGCCCAAGACTGGGCCTTGACCGTGGATGTGACCATCGTTGGCAGCGATGGGCGCAAACTGACCAGCCGTATCGACCTGCCGGCAGGCCCTGCGCAAACCGTGCTGGTGCCGCTTACGGCCAGTTCGCCGTTGAGCCAGGGCATGCGTGCCGGCCCGCCCATGCCGTGGGTCTACGAAGGGCAGCGGTTACTGTTGACCAGCAGCGTCGGGGAGCTCGACCTCAAACAGGTGGCCGCTGTCAGCCTGACCATCCCCAACCCGAAGGTGGCGCAGAACCTGCTGATCGAAAAGGTAGGGCTCCAGGATGATGACGTGGCCTTTCAGGCTGCCTACCGCGAGCTGATAGACGCCTATGGGCAATCCACCCGAGGCCAATGGCCCGAAAAAATCACTCAAGACGATCAACTCAAGGCCGCTGACGCCCGCGAACAGCAACAGCTCAAGGTTTGGCTGGCCGAGCGCGAGAAACAGCAACTCGATAGCTACGGCGGTGTGCTCGGTGGGCCTGCATTCGAAGCCCAAGGGTTCTTCCGCACGCAAAAACGCGATGGCCGCTGGTACCTGGTGACGCCCGAGGGGCATCCGTTCTTCTCGCTGGGGGTCAATGCCGTGGCTGCCGATGGTGGGCGCACCTACGTGGCCGGTCGCGAAGCCATGTTCAAGGGTTTGCCAGCCGATGGCGACACGATGGCGGCGTTTTATGGTGAGGGCAACAATGACGATGGCAACGCTTCGTCCATCGGGCGCAGCTTCAAGCAGGGCCGCTGGTTCGACTTCTACGCCGCCAACCTGCAGCGCACCTACGGCAAACCCTGCCCGCCTGCAGACACCGAGCAAGCCGCCGCGCCATGTCCTGCACCGCAACTGGATGCCGAGCGTTGGCAGGCGCACACGCTGGACCGCTTACAGGCCTGGGGCTTCAACACGTTGGGCAACTGGAGCGACCCGGGCATCGGCCTGGTCAAGCGCATGCCTTACACCTTGCCGCTGTCGATCGTTGGCGACTATGCAAGCATCAGCACGGGCATGGACTGGTGGGGCCGCATGCCCGATCCGTTCGACCCGCGCTTTGCCATGGCCACCGAGCGTGCTGTGGCGATCGCCACACGCGATCACCGAGACGATCCTTGGCTGATAGGCTACTTCGCCGATAACGAACTGGCCTGGGCTGCGCCAGGCAACGACCCCAGGGCCCGGTATGGCCTGGCCTACGGTACGTTGCGCCTGACCACCGACGTGCCGGCCAAGCGCGCGTTTCTCAAGCAGTTGCGCGACAAGTACCGTAATCAACAAGGGCTGTCCAAGGCGTGGGGCATCGAGTTGCAAGCCTGGGAGTTGATGGAAGACCCAGGCTTCGAGGCGCCATTGCCCGATCCTGAGCACCCGGAGATCGAGCGTGACTACCAGTACTTCCAGCAGGTATTCGCCGAAACCTATTTCAAGACCATTTCCGATGCGCTGAAGTGGCATGCGCCCAACCACTTACTGCTGGGCGGTCGCTATGCCGTGAGCACGCCCGAAGCCGTCAAAGCCTGCGCCGAATTCTGCGATGTGCTGAGTTTCAATTTCTATACCCTTAAACCCGAAGATGGCTATGACTTCGCAAAGCTTGCCGAACTCGACAAGCCGGTACTGGTGTCGGAGTTTCAGTTTGGCTCCCGCGATCGCGGGCCGTTCTGGCCAGGGCCAGTTGAAGTGGCAAGGGAAGAAGACCGGGGGCCAGCCTATGGCAACTTCCTCAAGGCCGCTCTGGCGCAACCGATGATCGTCGGCGCACATTGGTTTCAATACCTCGATCAGCCAGCCAGCGGGCGCTTGCTCGATGGGGAAAATGGCCATCTGGGCTTGGTTGCGATCACTGATGTTGCATATCCAGGTTTCGTAGAGGCCGTGCGCAAGAGCAACCTTCAGGCCATTGGTCAGTTGCGCGCAGAGGCGCAGAAAAAAGCCCCGTGAATCTCAAAGTGGGGGCATGCAATGCCTCTGGCGCCGATGAAACGGTTATCTGGGGGCAGGCCGCTGGGCCTTGCCCAGTAGGCAAAACGGCCAACTACTGAAACAATGCACGCCCTTGTCGGCAAGATGTACGGAGAACAGTGGGTGCAGATCCAGGGTCACTATGAGCTGAAGTTCGAAGCCGTGCGCGAGGCATTCGCCGCATTGTTCGAAGATTCTCAAGAGCGCGGAGCGGCGCTGTGCATCCAGGTCGGTGGCCAGACTGTGGTCGACCTCTGGGCCGGCAGCGCCGACAAGGATGGCCAGCAGGCTTGGCACAGCGATACCATCGCCAACCTGTTCTCCTGCACCAAGACGTTCACCGCCGTCACCGCGCTGCAGTTGGTCGCAGAGGGCAAGCTTGAGCTGGACGCCCCAGTCGCGCGCTATTGGCCAGAGTTCGCTCAGGCCGGCAAGCAGCACATCACCCTCCGTCAGTTGCTCAGCCACCGTGCCGGCCTGCCGGCGATACGCGAGCTGCTACCGGCGCAGGCCCTGTACGACTGGCAGGCCATGGTTGATGCCCTGGCCGGCGAAACGCCCTGGTGGACACCCGGTACGGAACACGGTTATGCCGCCATCACCTATGGCTGGCTGGTCGGGGAATTGATCCGCCGTGTCGATGGCCGTGGCCCAGGGGCGTCGATCGTCGCGCGCACCGCCCGGCCGCTAGGCCTGGACTTCCACATTGGCCTTGCCGACGAGGAGTTCCATCGCGTGGCGCATATCGCCCGGGGCAAGGGCAATGCAGGCGATGCTGCCGCCCAGCGCCTGCTGCAGGTCACCCTGCGTGAGCCAGAGGCGTTGTCGACCCGCGCCTTCACCAATCCGCCGGCAATCCTTACCAGCACCAACAAGCCTGAGTGGCGGCGCATGCAGCAGCCAGCGGCCAATGGCCATGGCAATGCGCGCAGTCTGGCCGGGTTTTATACGGGCCTACTCGACGGCAGCCTGCTCGAATCCGAGCTGCTCAACGAGCTCACTCGCGAGCATAGCCTGGGCCAGGACCGCACCCTGCTGACCCAGACCCGTTTCGGTCTTGGCTGCATGCTCGATCAGCCGGAGGTGGCCAGTGCCACCTTCGGCCTCGGTGCCCGTGCCTTCGGTCATCCAGGTGCTGGGGGCTCGGTGGGCTTCGCCGACCCGGAGCATGATGTGGCCTTTGGCTTCGTGGTCAACACCTTGGGCCCCTATGTGCTGATGGACCCCAGAGCCCAGCAGCTGGTGCGAGTGCTCGGCAATTGCCTTTGATCGGGTAACGCGGGTGTTAAGCCATCCCTTTGACTATCCTCAATGCCACCGCCCCCTGTGCGTGGGCAAAATATCTTTCAATTTCATGGTGTATCGCTGATGTCTTCACATAAAACCTTAGCTCTCGCACTGTGCCTGACCGCAATGACCGGTTGTGCCAGCCATTCTCAGGACGGCGCCAAGGATGGCAGCAGCAGCTGGTGGCCGTTCGGTTCGGACAAGGTTGCCGACAAGGAAGTGAAGGCAGCGGTGACTGAAAACGTCGCCAAGGCTGATGCCAAGTCTGACAGCGCGAGCCGCTGGTGGTGGCCGTTTGGTGGTGACGACAAGCAGGCCAAAGGGCCAGTTGTGCCAAAAATCGATGAAAAAGCCACTCAGGCCTGGCTGGATCAGTACGAACCCAAGCTGCGTGAAGCGGTCAAGGACAGCAAGCTGGAGTTGGAGCGCCGTGACAACGTGCTGGTGGTGATCATCCCAGTGGACGGCTCCTACAACCCAGACCGCCCGAACATGCTGCTGCCGCTGACCTTGTCGCCGATCACCCGGGTGGCCAAGGCTGTCGAGGGCGATGCCAAGACTGCAGTGCTGGTGCTAGGCCATGCTGACAGCAGCGGCGCTGCTGCTGCCAACCAAAAGCTGAGCCTGGAGCGTGCCGCTTCGGTATCGGCCATCTTCCGCCTGAGCGGCCTGCAGCGTGACCGCCTGTCGCTCAAAGGGATGGGTTCGGTGATGCCGCGTGCTGCCAACGACAGTGCCGAAGGACGTGCCCTGAACCGTCGGGTTGAAATGCTCTTCACCCCGCAGAACACCATGCTTGCCTTGCTGGCCAAGTACCAACAGTCAGCGCCAGTGGCCACCCCGGCGACCTTGGTCGCGGTACAGGATGCCAAAGCGCCAGCTGCCAAGCCTGCTGAAACCAAGAAGGCGGCGGCCAAGCCTGTCGCCAAGAAGGCGGCTGCCAAACCGGCGACCAAGGCCACAGCCAAGAAAAAAGCCACATCGGCCAAGCCTGTCGCCAAGAAAGCTGCTACCGCTGACAAAAAGGTAGCCGCCAATACCTCTGCGAAGACCAACTGATCGCCAAGGAAGCGCAGCCATGACCCAATCTTTGGCCGATATGCGCCGCGATTACACCCGCGATGGCCTGGCAGAAGCCCAGGCCCCGGGTGAGCCGTTCGCGCTGTTCCATCAGTGGTTTGCCGATGCAGTCAAAACCGAGCAACCTCCGGTGGAGGCCAACGCCTTGACCCTCGCCACCGTCGATGCCGAAGGCCGCCCGCATTGCCGGGTGCTGCTGCTCAAGGGCCTTGATGACCGTGGCTTTACCTTTTTCACCAACTATGACAGCGCCAAGGGTCAACAACTGCTGGCCAATCCATTCGCTGCCATGACCTTCTTCTGGCCAGCGTTGGAACGCCAGGTGCGGGTTGAAGGGCGGGTAGAAAAGGTCACGGCCAAGGAGTCGGATGACTACTATCAGGTGCGCCCCCTGGGAAGCCGCCTGGGTGCTTGGGCTTCGCCACAGAGCCGGGTGATTGCCGACCGTCAGGAACTCGAGGGGCTGGTCAAGGCAACCGAGGCGCGTTTCTCTCAGACCCAGCCGCATTGCCCGGAACATTGGGGCGGCTACCGGTTGTTACCCGAGCGGGTGGAGTTCTGGCAAGGCCGTGCCAGCCGCCTGCATGACCGCTTGAACTACCGACTGGTCGATGGCCAATGGTTGCGCGAGCGACTCGCGCCATGACTGACAGGGGCCGCATTAGCGGCCCTTGGTTTTTCTGTGGCCACCGTGCTGCATACGACGATGCAGTAATCAGTGGCTATCCTTGGTCTGAGCTGTAACGTCGGCATTACTGCCGACCGAAGGCTGTACAGGGCCTGAATGGAAATACTTTTTTTACCTGCGCGCCGTGACAGCCGTCTATGCGCAGCGTCTAATGGACACCTGTTTTCTGGAGATTGTACCCATGCGTAAATCCGCTTTGCTGGTGGCGACTTTTACCGCCATGTCGCTGCTTCTCGGTGGCTGTGCCTCGAGCTTGACTGGTGACAGCTACTCCCGTGATGAAGCCCGTCGCGTGCAGACCGTACGCATGGGTACCATCGAATCCCTGCGCCCGGTGAAGATCGAAGGCACCAAGACGCCGATCGGCGGTGGCGCTGGCGCAATCGTAGGTGGTGTTGCCGGCAGCGCAGTCGGCGGTGGCCGTGGCAGCATTGTCGCTGCCGTGATCGGTGCCGTAGCTGGTGGTTTGGCGGGCTCTGCCGCCGAAGAAGGCCTGACCCGTACCCAGGGTGTGGAGATCACCGTCCGTGAAGATGATGGCAGCATGCGTGCCTACGTGCAGGCCGTGCAGGAGAATGAAATCTTCCGTGTCGGCGACCGCGTCCGCATCATGACCGTGGACGGCACCAGCCGCGTCACGCACTGACTGGCGCTTGAAACGCAAAACCCCGAACCGGCGTGAGCTGTTCGGGGTTTTTGGTTTTCTGGGCCGGCCTGTACGCGGCTAAACCCGCTCCTACAGGGTTTGGGCAGGCTGCGGGTTCATCCGTCAACCGGCCTAGCCTGGCCGCACGGGTCAGAGCCCGAGAATATCCCGCGCTACTGCCTCGGCAATGCGGATACCATCTACACCGGCCGAAAGAATCCCCCCGGCATAACCTGCGCCTTCGCCTGCCGGGAACAGCCCCTTGAGGTTCAGGCTTTGCAGGTCCGCACCACGGGTGATGCGCAGCGGCGACGAGGTGCGGGTTTCGATGCCGGTCAACACTGCGTCGTGCAGGTTGTAGCCTTTGATCTGGCGGTCGAATGCGGGCAGTGCCTCGCGGATCGCTTCGATGGCGAAGTCCGGTAGGCTTGGCGCGAGGTCACCCAGGGTTACGCCTGGTTTGTAAGACGGCTCGACGCTGCCCAGGGCCGTGGACGGTTTGCCCGCAACGAAGTCACCTACCAGCTGAGCCGGCGCTTGATAGTTACTGCCACCCATGACGTAGGCATGGGCTTCCAGGCGTTCCTGCAACTCGATGCCTGCCAGTGGCCCGCCCGGATAGTCGCGCTCGGGGTCGATCCCGACGACGATGCCGGAGTTGGCATTGCGCTCGTTACGCGAGTACTGGCTCATGCCGTTGGTGACCACGCGCCCCGGTTCGCTGGTGGCAGCTACCACGGTGCCGCCTGGGCACATGCAGAAGCTGTAGACCGAGCGGCCGTTCTTGGCGTGGTACACCAGCTTGTAGTCAGCGGCGCCCAGCTTAGGGTGGCCGGCGTACTTGCCCAGGCGCGCTTTGTCGATCAGCGTCTGCGGGTGCTCGATACGGAAACCGACCGAGAACGGCTTGGCCTCCATGTACACACCTCTGGCGTGCAGCATGCGGAAGGTGTCACGGGCGCTGTGGCCCAAGGCCAAAACCACATGGCGCGAATGTAGTTGTTCACCGCTCTGGAGCACAACGCCAGTCACCTGACCGTCTTCGATCAGCAGGTCGGTGACCTTTTCCTGGAAACGCACTTCGGCGCCGAGGGCTATCATGTCCTGGCGCATCTGCTCGACCATGCCGGTCAGGCGGAAGGTACCGATGTGCGGCTTGTTGATGTATAGAATCTCGTCCGGCGCGCCGGCCTTGACGAACTCTTCCAGCACCTTGCGACCGTGGTGCTGCGGGTCTTTGATCTGGCTGTAGAGCTTGCCGTCGGAGAAGGTCCCGGCGCCGCCTTCGCCAAATTGCACGTTGGACTCAGGGTTGAGCACACTTTTGCGCCACAGGCCCCAGGTGTCCTTGGTGCGCTGGCGCACCTCTTTGCCACGTTCGAGAATGATCGGCTTGAAGCCCATCTGCGCCAGCAGCAGGCCGGCGAAGATGCCGCAGGGGCCAAAACCGACCACGATCGGGCGTTCCTGCAAATCGGCTGGGGCTTGGCCAACGAACTTGTAGGTGACATCCGGTGCCACGCCGATATTGCGATCATCGGCGAACTTGCTGAGCAGCTCGGCTTCGTTGCTGGCTTCAAGGTCAATGGTGTAGATGAACAGCAGCTCGCTGTTCTTCTTGCGCGCATCGTAACTGCGCTTGAACAGGTTGAAGCTCAGCAGTTGCTCGTCGCTGATGCCCAGGCGCTGGACGATGGCCTCACGCAGGGCTTCGTCGGGATGGTCCAGGGGCAGCTTCAGTTCGGTGATTCGTAGCATGGCAGGGTCCAGTATCCCGGCCATGGGCGGCCGGCGGCTTTACACAAACCGCCAAGTATAAGCTGTTAGCCGCCATGACTGGCAGGATAAAACGCGCCCGGTGATCAGTTGTCCCGTGCGCCACCGTAGTAACCGCAGCCTTGCAGGGTCTGGCCGTCGATACGCAGCTCAGCGCGCAGGTGACGCACGGCGCCCGTCCCACCATCGACGCATCGCTGCGGGGCGACCCACAGTTCCACGCGCTGGCCGTTGGCCTCACTGCTCAGGGTCAGGCCGCCGCCGGGCACTTCTTCTTCGAGGAATGGCAACGGCAGTGGCTCCTTGCCTGTGCGGTTGAGCACCATGCCTTTACCGCTGGCCTTGATGTCCCAGTCAGGTTCGTGGCCGCTGGCTCGCAGGGTCAACTGCTTGAAGTTGGGGTCATCGCACGCGCGGGTGGACGATTCCAGACGGTACAGCCGGCTGACCTGTAACTGGCCATCATTATCGGCCTGCTTGCTGCCGGTCAGGCGCCCGCGCACATCGCCGAACAATTTGGCGTTGGCGTCCTTGGCCAAGTTGACGGACTCTTGGAGGATGCCGGTGCCGGCCACGTCGTTGATCACGAAACGGCGGCTTTCGCCACACGGCTTGAACAACAGCCGCCCACCGCCTGCGCTCAGTTCGCCCTGCATGCGGGTGGTGCCGATGTTTGGGTCACGGGGCTGGTCGGCCAGCATCTGGCAGCCAGCGAACATCGGTAGCAGTGCACTGAGCAGCAGGGTTGGGGTGACGCGCATGGGGGTGGGCTCCGGAGAATCTTTGCCAAAGAGCTGGCCACGTTACTCAGGCTTGCGGCGGATCTCAAGTTAATGGTGGCCTGTTCCGGCTTCTTTGCCGGTGAACCCGCTCCTGCAGGGGCCGCAGCAACTGTGGGTGCGGGTTTATCGGCGATCAGGCCAATACATTCGGTGCGAGCCAGGCAGAAAAAAGGGCCAGTAAATGGCCCTTTGTGGATCAACCCCCGAGGTACGCGTCGCGCACCTTCGGGTCGGTCAGCAGTGCCTCGCCGGTGCCTTGCATCACCACCCGGCCGTTTTCCAGCACATACGCCCGGTCAGCGACCTTCAGTGCCTGGTTGGCGTTCTGCTCCACCAGGAACACCGTCACGCCGTCGCGGCGTAGCTGTTCGATGATGTCGAAGATCTGCTGGATGATGATCGGCGCCAAGCCCAAAGAAGGCTCGTCGAGCAGCAGTAGCTTGGGCTTGCTCATGAGCGCCCGGCCGATGGCCAGCATTTGCTGCTCGCCGCCGGACATGGTACCGCCACGTTGCAAGTACCGCTCCTTCAGGCGCGGGAACAGTTGCAGGACCTTGTCCAGTTGCTCTTGGTAATCGCCCTTGTCGGTGAAGAAACCACCCATGGCCAGGTTTTCTTCGACGGTCAGGCGGGCGAACACGCGGCGGCCTTCAGGCACCACCGCGATGCTTTTGCGCATGATGTGCGAGGACGGCTGGCCGACCAGTTCCTCACCCAGGTATTTGATGCTGCCGCTGTGGGCCTGAGGCGAGCCGCACAAGGTCATCAACAGGGTTGATTTACCCGCACCGTTGGCACCGATCAGGGTGACGATCTCGCCTTGGTTGATTTCCACGTTGACGCTGTGCAGTGCCTGGATCTTGCCGTAGAAGGTGGAGACGTTTTCGAACTTCAGCATTTACGCTTCCCCCAGGTAGGCTTTGATCACTTCAGGGTTGTCGCGGATCTCCTGCGGCGTGCCATGGGCCAGGGGTGTGCCCTGATTGATCACCACGATGTGGTCAGAGATGCTCATCACCAGCTTCATGTCGTGCTCGATCAGCAGGACCGTGACGTTGTGCGACTCGCGCAGGTAGGCGATGAGCGCCTTGAGGTCCTCGGTTTCCTTCGGGTTCAGGCCCGCAGCCGGTTCGTCGAGCATGATGATCCGTGGCTGGGTCATCATGCAGCGGGCGATTTCCAGGCGGCGCTGCTGGCCGTAGGCGAGGGTGCCTGCGGTACGGTTAGCGAATTCGGTCAGGTTGACCTTCTCCAACCAGTATTGTGCGCGCTCCATGGCCTCCTTCTCGCTGCGGCGGAAGCTCGGGGTCTTGAACAGGCCTGCGAAGAAGTTGGTGTTCAGGTGGCGGTGCTGGGCGATCAGCAGGTTTTCCAGTGCGGTCATTTCCTTGAACAGGCGTACGTTCTGGAAGGTCCGCACCACGCCCCTGCGGGCAATCTGATGGCCGGCCAGGCCTTGGATAGGCTGGCCGTCGAGCAGAATGGTACCGCCGCTTGGCTTGTAGAAGCCGGTCAGGCAGTTGAACACCGTGGTTTTGCCAGCGCCGTTCGGGCCGATCAACGCCACGACCTGTTTTTCCTTGACGGTCAGGCCCACGCCGTTGACCGCCAACAAGCCGCCGAAGCGCATGCTAAGGCCGCTGACTTGCAGAATTTCGCGGCTCATCGACGCAGCTCCATGTGGGGGCGTTGCATTGGCAGCAGGCCTTGCGGACGCCAGATCATCATCAACACCATCAGCGCACCGAACATCAGCATTCGGTATTCGCTGAACTCTCGCATCAGCTCAGGCAGCAGGATCATCACGATGGCCGCGAGAATCACGCCCAGTTGTGAGCCCATGCCGCCGAGCACGACGATGGCGAGGATGATCGCCGACTCGATGAACGTGAACGACTCGGGGGTCACCAGGCCTTGGCGTGCAGCGAAGAAGCTACCGGCAAACCCTGCGAAGCAGGCACCCAGGGTGAACGCCGAAAGCTTGATCACGGTCGGGTTCAGGCCCAGCGCGCGGCAGGCGATCTCGTCCTCGCGCAGCGCCTCCCAGGCACGGCCGATAGGCATGCGCAGCAGGCGGTTGATGACAAACAGCGCCAACAGCGCCAGCAACAACGCAACCAGGTAGAGGAAGATGACCTTGTTGATCGAGTTGTATTGCAACCCGAAGAACTCGTGGAAGGTCTGCATCCCCTCGGCAGCCCGGCGCTCGAAGGTCAGGCCGAAGAATTCCGGTTTCGGGATGTTACTGATGCCGTTGGGGCCGCCTGTCCAGTCGGTGAGGTTGCGCAGGAACAAACGGATGATTTCACCAAAGCCCAGGGTCACGATCGCCAGATAGTCACCGCGCAGGCGCAGCACCGGGAAGCCCAGCAGGAAGCCGAAGGTGGCCGCCATCAGGCCGGCGATCGGCAGGCAGATCCAGAAGCTCCAGCCCAGGTAGTGCGAGAGCATCGCGTAGCTGTAGGCGCCTACGGCGTAGAAACCCACATAGCCAAGGTCCAGCAGGCCAGCCAGGCCGACCACGATGTTCAGGCCCAGGCCCAGCAACACGTAGATCAGGATCAGCGTGGCGATGTCGACGGCGCCGCGCGACCCGAAGAACGGCCACACCAATGCCACGATGATCAAGCCAATGATCACATAGCGCTGGGTTTTCGGCAGCGTCAGGTAGTTGCTGACGGCTGGCGGGATCAGTTTGCGCTCCGAGCGACGCCCCATCACCGCGTTCCACTGCTTGTCGAACAGCACGCGCAGGAACATCAACACCGAACATACGGCGATGATACTGATGGTGAACGAGCCCTGGCTATGCACCACCAGGCTGATACCGTCGATGCTCAGTTTAAGGCCCAATACCGGGAAGGCCACGGCCCAGACCAGCAAGGCGCTGAATAACGCCTGTTTGATATTTCTGTTCATACTTTTTCAACCTCCGGGCGGCCCAGGATGCCGGTCGGCCGGAACAGCAGGACAAGAACCAACAAGCCGAATGCCACCACGTCCTTGTACTGGTCGCCGAAAATATCGGCACCGAAGGCTTCGGCCACGCCCAACACCAGCCCGCCGAGCATGGCGCCCGGAATACTGCCGATGCCGCCCAGCACCGCCGCGGTGAAGGCCTTCAGGCCCACCAGGAAACCGGCGTTGGGGTTGATTACCCCGTACTGCATGCTTAGCAGCACGGCCGCCACCGCCGCCAGGGCGGCGCCAATGACGAAGGTCAGGGCAATGATGTTGTTGGTATTGATGCCCAGCAGGTTAGCCATCTTGATGTCCTCGGCGCAGGCGCGGCAGGCGCGACCCAGGCGGGAACGTGAGATGAACAGGGTCAGGCAGGTCATGGCTACCAGGGTGACCACGAACACCAGGATCTGCATGTAGGAAACCAGAACTTCCTCCGCACCCCCTGGCCCGAAGGAGAAGCTTCCTGGGATCAGGTTGGGAATGGATTTGTCCTTGGAGTCTTGCGACAGCAATACCGTGTTCTGCAGGAAGATCGACATGCCGATGGCAGAAATCAGCGGAATCAGGCGGTTGCTGTTGCGCAGGGGGCGGTAGGCAACCCGTTCGATGCTGTAGCCATAGGCACTGGTGACGCAGATCGTCGCGACGAAGGCGACGGTCATCAGGATCGGCAGCGAATGGATACCCATCATGGCCAGCCCTGCCAGGGCGATGAAGGCCACGTAGGAACCGATCATGTACACCTCGCCGTGGGCGAAGTTGATCATGCCGATGATGCCATACACCATCGTGTAACCGATGGCGATCAAGGCATAGGTGCTGCCGATGGTCAATCCATTAACCAGTTGTTGGAAGAAATGGTAGATCTCAGGCATTACAGCGCTCCTAAAAACCTGATTTGCATTTCGCTGGCAGGGGTACGGCCAGGAAACCGCGGGTGACGGTTTTAAGATTTTCAGGTGAGCCCGCCCCCGGATCGCGGGGATCGAGCCCATGAACCTCGTAAAACAAAGCCCACTGCTCGCACAGTGGGCTTTTACGGTCAGCTATTAGTCACGCAGTTACTGAGGGGAGACTTCGGTCTTCGGCTTGCCGAAGTGCCATTCGTAGACCACGAACTTGAAGTCTTTGAGGTCGCCCTTTTCGTCGAACGACAGCTCGCCGGTCGGGGTCTTGAACGAACCTGCGTGGATGGCCGCTGCCACCTTGTCGGTGTCTTCGGACTTGGCCGCTTCGATACCTTTGGCGATCAGCTCCACAGCCGAGTAGGCCGGGAACACGAATGGGCCGCTTGGATCTTTGCCGTCGGCCTTGATGGCGTCGACGATGGCCTTGTTTTCCGGGTCTGCATCGAACGACTTCGGCAGGGTGACCAGCAGGCCTTCGGAGGCATTCTGGGCGATCTGCGAGATGGAATCGTTACCCACGCCTTCCGGGCCCATGAACTTGGCCTTCAGGCCTTTTTCCTGGGACTGGCGCAGGATCAAGCCCAGCTCTGGGTGGTAGCCGCCGTAGTAGACGAAGTCGACGTTGTTTTGCTTGAGCTTCTGGATGATCGAGGAAAAGTCTTTGTCGCCAGCGTTCAGGCCTTCGAACACGGCAACCTTGACGCCTTTCTTCTCCAAGGTCTGCTTGACCGCTGTGGCGATGCCCTCGCCGTACTGCTGCTTGTCGTGCAGCACCGCGACCACTTTCGGTTTCACGTAGTCGGCGATGTAGTTGCCGGCCGCCGGGCCTTGGGCACTGTCCAGGCCAATGGTACGGAAGATCATCTTGTAGCCACGGGCGGTGATGTCCGGCGAGGTGGCCGCTGGCGTGATCATGATGACGCCTTCGTCTTCATAGACGTCGGACGCAGGTTGGGTGGAACTGGAGCACAGGTGACCGACCACGAACTTGACGCCGTCGTTGACCACTTTGTTGGCGACGGCCACGGCCTGTTTAGGGTCGCAGGCGTCGTCGTATTCCACGGCTACGAGTTGCTTGCCATCCACGCCGCCCTTGGCGTTGATGTCCTTGATAGCTTGTTTCGCGCCGATGAACTGCATGTCGCCGTACTGGGTCACAGGCCCGGTCTTAGGACCGGCAATGCCGATTTTGATGGTATCGGCGGCAAACGAATGGCTGGCTACCCCGGCCAGTACCATTGCGGCGAACAGCTTGGAAATCTTGATCATAGTGCTCCACTCATTCTGTTGTAATTCTTATAGTCCTGGCGGCCAGGGCTACAGACCGGGCGGGCATTGCGATATGGCCACGCCATACTGCATGCCCACCTTCCCCCGGAACATGTCCCGGAACTGTACCGGTACAGTGTAGAGCGCTGTTTACGCGCTTGAAAAGCGGGCAAAAAGTGCCTGTTTCACGGGTTGTCGCATGATCGACACAAAGATACAGAAAAGCGCCATCACTTTGCCTGCATCCACGGCTCTACCCCTCAGTTTCAAAGCCAATCGACCAAATTACATATTTGAAACCGGGTTTTTCTGCAAAAATGCCGGCCTTTTTAATTGGCCGAATTTGCGGGTAAAACCCATGACTGATGACACAAGCACCCTCTATGCCAAACTGCTGGGTGAGACGGCGACAATCGAGTGGAAAGCTTTGGAGCGTTTCTGGGCCAAAGGTGACCTGATTTGGGTCGACCCCGGGCTCGACCTCATCGAGGTTGCTACAGCAATGGCCGAGAATCGCAGCGAAATCGTCGCCAAGTGGCGTAGTGCTGGCACTGTTGGGCCGGTCACCGCAGAGCAAGCGCTCGACCTGCAAAGCCGCGATCCAGAGATCTGGGCCGTGGTCGTTTCACCGTTCATCGTGATTCAGGTGAAACAATAAGAATAACGATGCTTCGTTTCAGTGCTTGAAAATACACAAACGCCCCAGTTTGGTGCTTATTGACGCTCACGTAAGGTGGAAGTAAGTAACAACGGCCGAGTGATTCGGCGGGGCGGTAACAGTTTACGGCATGCGTAATGCTGCCACCTTTCCATCCTCTGCCAGGAGTCGTTCATGAGTGCTGCACTGCCTTCGCTTGGGTTTGCCGGTATCGGCTTGATGGGCTTGCCAATGTGCCGGCGTCTGTTGGCCGCCGGTTTTGGCCTGACGGTCTGGAACCGTAGCCCGGAAAAGTGCGATGCGTTGGTGGGCGCAGGCGCGCGCTTGGCCGCCAGCCCCGCCGATTTGTGCCGTGAGAGCGATATTGTGCTGCTGTGCCTGGCCGACACAGCGGTGGTGCGCGAGGTGGTGTTCGGTGAGCAAGGCATCGCCCAGGGCGGGCGCAGCGGGCAACTGCTGATTGACTTGTCGAGCCTGGAGCCTACAGCTACCCGGGAAATGGCTGCCGAACTGGCTGCCCTGTGCGGTATGGCTTGGTTGGATGCCCCCGTATCTGGCGGCACGCCAGGGGCTGAGGCTGGTACGCTGGCGATCATGGTGGGCGGCGAAGCTTCGGACTTGCAGCGTGCGCTGCCGATCCTGCAGGTACTTGGGCAACGGGTGACGCACATGGGCGGGGTAGGGGCAGGGCAGGTGACCAAGGCCTGCAATCAGATGATCGTGGCATGCAACGCGTTGGTGATCGCTGAGGTGGTTGCCCTGGCAGAGCAGTCCGGCGTTGACGCGACTTTGATCGCGCAAGCCCTGGCTGGTGGATTTGCCGATTCCAAGCCGCTGCAGATCCTGGCCCCACAGATGGCCGAAAGCCGTTTCGAACCGATCAAGTGGCACGTACGCACTTTGCTCAAAGACCTTGACGGAGCAGTGAAGCTTTCCCGCGAACAGGGCACGGCAACGCCGCTCAGCGGCCTCGCCGCGCAGTTGATGCGCCTGCACGGTAGCCAAGGGTATCTGCAAAAAGATCCGGCGACCCTTGTAGAGCTATATCGCAACAGGGAGTGAATGCTGGGGCTTGGCGCTCGAGCTGGTCGAGCATTGGCCGCAGTTCGCTCATGGGTACAGGGCGGCTGAGTAAGTAGCCCTGCAGGTAGTCGCAGCCATTTTCGGCCAGAAACTCGTATTGCTCGACGGTCTCTACACCTTCGCAAACCACTTCCAGGTGCAGGGTGTGAGCCATGGCGATAATGGCTTGAATGATTTGGCGATCCTTGAGGATGGCGGGCACATCCTGCAGGAACGAGCGGTCGATTTTCAGCACGTCCAGCGGCAAGCGTTTTAGATAGGCCAGAGACGAGTAGCCGGTACCGAAGTCGTCGATCGACAGCCCCACCCCATAGTTTCGGATGCGTTTAAGCAGTTTGACGGTCTGCTGGATGTCGCCCATCAGGGCGTTTTCGGTGACTTCAAGTTCCAGACGGCCAGGCGCCAGGCCCGCCTCAAGCAATGCCATCTCTACTTCGTTGGGCAAGTTTTCGTGGCCCAAGGTTACAGCCGAGCAATTGGCCGTAATCTTCAGGCCGGCGTAGCCGTGCTGGTGCAGGCGAGCCAGATCCTGGCAGGCGTGGCGCAACACCCACAGGTCGAGATCGATGATCATGCCATTGGCTTCGGCAATGCCGATGAACTTGTCTGGCCCGATCAGTCCATGCAGAGGATGCAGCCAACGCACCAATGCCTCCAGCTTGGCCACCTGGCCTGTGCGCAGGTCGAAGATGGGTTGGTAGTGCACGCACAGGCCACGCTCTTCCAGCAGTGCAAGCCGTAGTTCCTCCTCCAGTTGCAGTGCCAGAGTGGCGCGGTTTTTCAAGCTGCTGTTGAAGAAGTGCAGGCTGTTGCGCCCGCTGCCCTTGGACTGGTAGAGGGCCAGGTCGGCATTCTTGAGCAGCTCTTCGGCAGTCTGACCGTCGTCAGGGTAAATGCTGATGCCAATGCTGGTTGTCATGACCATGCGCCGGCCACCCAGCTCGATTGGCTCCTTCATCCGTTGCATTATCCGCTGAGCCAAGTGGCAGGCTTCGTCCCGGTTATGCAGGCTGGTGACCACGCAGAATTCGTCGCCGCCCAAGCGTGCAACCAAGTCTTGGCTGCGGGTGGCGGCCTTGATGTGATCGGCGATCACCTTGAGAAGCTCGTCGCCCACGTCATGGCCCAAGCTGTCGTTGATCCGTTTGAAGTGGTCGATGTCCAGGAACATCAATGCCAGGCGCGTTTGATCTGAACTTTGTTGCGCCATGCGTTCGGCAAACAGCTGGTTGAAACCGCGGCGGTTGACCAGATTGGTCAGGGCATCATAGTGGGCCGCTTGCTGCAATGACGCTCGTGCCTGATCCAGCTGGTTGAGCAGCACCCCGTAACGGCGCAGGTCCTCTTCCTTGCTTTGCAGTTTTTTGTCGGACAGGGCGGCACTGATGCTGCTGGCACTGATCAGCAGCGTGATCAAGGCTACCGTCAGCCCCAGTTGCAGGCTGTTGTCGGTAGAGGGCAGGTTCAGTGCAGTGGTGTCGGGGAGCACCAGGGTCATGCCGGCCATGGCGGTGAAATGGGTGGCGACGATGCCACTGGCCATCAGCAAGCTGGCACCATACTTCATGGCTTGATGCATGGTTCCGCTACCATTGCGAAAATAGCGAGCCAGCAGCAACGCCGCCAGGCTGGTCAACAGCGCGATCGCAGTGCTGGCCAACAGCAAGCTGGTTTTGTAGTACTGCTGGGCTCCTGTCTGTAGTGCGGCCATGCCAACGAAATGCATCAGAACGATGCCCAGGCCGATCAACAGCGCGCTTTGCAGGTAATGATGCAGGCGCATTTGCGTGCGGTCCAGGCTGGTCATTGCCAGCCAGGCCGCCAGCAGCGCGATGACCAGCGACAGGCCGGTCAACGTTACGTCGTAGTGCATTTCGATCGGGGCTTGAAACGCCAGCATGCTGATGAAATGCATCGCCCAGATACCGCCTGCCAGGCAGCATGCACCAAGCATGCGCCATTGCCGCTGGGCGGAGCGGTGTTCGCTATTAGATTGACGCTCCGCCATGTCCAGGGTTGCGAAGCAGCCTGCGGTGGCCACCGCGAAGGCGATGACGATGAGCAGCGGCTCATGGCGGCAGTCGATGAGGGTGCGCCCGGTGTCCGGCAGTTCAGTGAACAGTTGCAAACCCAGCCAATCCATTGCTAGCCCTTTGCTCGAGTTTTCACTCGTCTCCTTCAAAGCCATTTGGAGACTGTCGTTGGCAGTATAGAAAGTACGGGTTAAAACATCACCGATAATGGCACTTTGGCTTCAACGATTTGGTTATTCGTTAAATAGCCGTCGGGCATAACAAACCGAGGCCGCTTGGGCCCCGGTTATAGAGCGGGTCGATCAACCAGCCACGAGTACGCGGATCGCTTCCAGTCGCAGTGCTGCCTTATCGAGCATGGCCAGGCCTTGCTCGCGCTGCTTGCGCAGGGCTTCGATCTCGCTGTCACGTACGCTGGGGTTGACGGCCTGCAGGGCAGTCAAGCGCGCCAGTTCCTCATCGGCTTCGGCAGCCAGGCGGCGCTGGGCTTCAGCCACGCGCTCGACATGCACCGGCATGACCTTCGCTTCACCACCGCTGATGCGCTTGGCCAGCACGTCACGCTGAGCCTGAACGAACTTGTTTGCGCTGGCCCGTGGCACGCTTTCGAGTTGGTCGTTGAGGGTTTCGAAAGCCACCCGTGCAGCCAGGTCGTTGCCATTGGCATCGAGCAGGCAACGCAAGGCCGCCGGCGGCAGGTAGCGGCCCAGTTGCAGGCTGCGGGGTGCCACCACTTCACTGACGAACAGCAGTTCGAGCAGCACGGTGCCGGGCTTGAGCGCCTTGTTCTTGATCAACGCTACCGCGGTGTTGCCCATCGAACCGGACAGTACCAGGTCCATGCCGCCCTGCACCATCGGGTGCTCCCAGGTGAGGAATTGCATGTCTTCACGCGACAGTGCCTGGCCGCGGTCGTAGGTGATGGTCACGCCTTCGTCGTCACCCAGCGGGAAGCTGGCGTCGAGCATCTTCTCGCTCGGTTTGAGGATCAATGCGTTTTCCGAGTGGTCCTCACTGTCGATGCCGAAAGCGTCGAACAAGGTTTCCATGTAGATCGGCAGGGCGAACTGGTCGTCCTGTTCAAGGATGGCCTCGACCAGCGCCTGGCCTTCGCCAGCGCCACCGGAGTTGAGCTCCAGCAGGCGGTCACGGCCGCTGTGCAACTCGGCTTCCAGGCGCTCGCGCTCTGCACGGGCTTCACTGACCAGCCCCGACCAGGCTTTGTAATCGCCACCTTCGAGCAGTGGCAGCAGGCGCGGGCCGAACTGATGCTGCAGGGCATTGCCGGTCGGGCAGGTATTGAGAAATGCGTTGAGAGCCTCGTGGTACCACTGGAACAGCCGCTCCTGTGGGCTGTTCTGCAGGTATGGGATGTGCAGTTCGATGGTGTGCTTCTGACCGATACGGTCCAGACGACCGATACGCTGTTCGAGCAGGTCCGGGTGTGCAGGAAGGTCGAACATCACCAGGTGGTGGGCGAACTGGAAGTTACGGCCTTCACTGCCGATCTCCGAGCAGATCAACACCTGGGCACCGAACTCTTCGTCAGCGAAGTAGGCGGCGGCGCGGTCGCGCTCGAGGATGCTCATGCCTTCGTGGAACACCGTGGCTGGGATGCCGGAACGCACGCGCAGGGCGTCTTCCAGGTCCATGGCGGTTTCGGCATGGGCACAGATCACCAACACCTTGGTGCGCTTGAGCATCTTCAGGGTGTCGATCAGCCAGTCTACGCGTGGGTCGAAACGCCACCAGCGTTCGTCGTCACTGATCTCTCCCTGGGCCTGGAAGGCCACCTCTGGGTACAACTCGGCATGCTCACCGGCTGGCAGGTCCTGATATTGCTCAGGATTGGCCAGCGGATACGGATGCAGCTGGCGCTCAGGGAAGCCCTGAACTGCCGCACGGGTGTTGCGAAACAGCACGCGGCCGGTACCGTGACGGTCGAGCAACTCGCGGATCAGCCGGGCGCTGGCCTGAGTATCGCCATCGTTGACTGCTGCCAGCAAGGCTTCGCCCTCTGCGCCCAGGAAACCATGGATCGTGGCATGGGCCTTGGGTGACAGTCGGCCCTGTTCGAGCAGCTCCTGTACGGCCTCGGCGACCGGGCGGTAGTTTTCACTCTCGGCGCGGAACGCGGCGAGGTCGTGGAAGCGATTTGGATCGAGCAGACGCAGGCGTGCAAAGTGGCTGTCCTGGCCGAGCTGTTCTGGGGTGGCGGTCAGCAGCAGCACGCCCGGGATCACCTGAGCCAGTTGCTCGACCAAGCCGTACTCGGCGCTGACCTGTTCTTCATGCCACACCAGATGGTGCGCCTCGTCGACCACCATCAGATCCCAGCCAGCGGCGAACAATGCGTCCTGGGCCTTCTCGTCATCGACCAGCCATTCCAGGGCCACCAGCGCCAGCTGGGCATCCTCGAAGGGGTTGCTGGCGTCGCTTTCAATGAAACGCTCGGCATCGAACAGGGCCACCTGCAGGTTGAAGCGCCGGCGCATTTCCACCAGCCACTGGTGCTGGAGGTTTTCCGGAACCAGGATCAACACGCGGCTGGCACGGCCCGACAGCAACTGGCGGTGAATCACAAGGCCCGCCTCGATGGTCTTGCCCAAGCCCACTTCGTCGGCCAGCAAAACCCGCGGGGCAGTGCGGTCTGCGACTTCGCGGGCGATGTGCAACTGGTGGGCGATCGGTTGCGCACGGCAACCCCCCAGCCCCCACAGCGACGATTGCATCTGCTTGCTGGTGTGGTGCAGCGTGTTGTAACGCAGGCTGAACCAAGAGAGCGGGTCGATTTGCCCGGCGAACAGGCGGTCGCTGGCCAGGCGGAACTGGATGAAGTTAGACAGCTGGGTTTCCGGCAGAGTGCGTGGTTGGTTCTGCCCGTCCAAGCCGTGGTAGACCATCAGCCCATCGATGTCCTCGACTTCGCGTACGGTCAGCTTCCAGCCCTCGAAATGGGTGATCTGGTCACCTGGCGAGAAGCGCACGCGGGTCAGCGGCGCATTGCGCAGGGAATACTGGCGAGTGTCGCCAGTGGCCGGGTAGAGCACGGTCAGCAAGCGGCCATCCTGCGCCAGAATGGTCCCAAGGCCAAGCTCCGCTTCGCTGTCGCTGATCCAGCGTTGCCCCGGTTGATACTGCTGCGCCATACTGCGTGAACTCCCGCGATGAAAAAGCCGGCTATGTTAACGGATAGGCCGGGCGGACCATAGACCAGAAGTCCAACAGTCTAGCCGTTTCATCGCAGAACACCGTTTTGCTGACGAGGGCCACGCACCGATATGCCGCTCAAGCACCGCTGGTTGAACACTTCGCTGGCCTTGGGCGGCTTGCTGCTGCTGGGTGCCTGTGAGCAGAAAAATTTTGAAATGCTGCCAGCGATACCTGTCGAGCAGCTCGAAGTGCTTGGCGTACAGACGCCGATCAAGAGCGTGCACTTTCGTGACCACGATGGTGAAGGGCTGTTGGTGCTCAGCCGCAGTGATGGCCAGGCCGTAGACGCCGAATCGGAGCAGGAAGTCGACAAGGTGGTGCTTAAGGCCACCTTGTATGGCCGTGCCGCTGAGCGCGATGCGTTCAAGCCGCGCTGGCAGATCGAGCAGGAAACCACGTGCCCTGGGCTGGACCTGGATGTCGATTTCTATGCCGACGTGAGCGACGTCACGGACCTTGACAAGGATGGTACGGCGGAAGTGACCGTGGCCAGTCATGCCTTTTGCGGAGGGGGCATCGACCCCCATGACATCGCCATCGAAATGCGCGAGGGGCAGAACGTCTACACCATCACTGGCCAGTCGCTGATCACCCCCGCCGGTGAAGATCCGGTCGGCGGCGAGCGCGAAGACAGCGCTTCACTGAAGCAAGCCCCTGAGCTATTGCGCCAGCATATGGACTCGGTTTGGCAGCAGGTCTATAAACGGCCCTGGAGCGAAGTCAGCTCACCGACCGACGACGACCTCGATGACGATAGCGAGTAGCCGCTAGCTATACTGGCAAGGCATGGTCTTCAGAGGCCGCCCATTGCTCACTAGTCCCTCAAGCTGGCTGACGCTCGGCCGATACAGTGGGCACAGGAGAATTCCCATGCTGCCGCCACTCATCCCGCTCAGTGCTGCTCCGGTGACCTCGCAAATGGACCCGGTCAAACCGACACCCGACGTCAAGCCGGTGGTGCCTGTGCAGCCTTCATCCAATGAGAGCGCAATCGACCTCAAGCAACAGCGTGACCCGCAAGAGCAAGTACTGTTGCTGCGCGAGGAACAGCGCCGCCAGCAGCGGCGGCGCAACAAAGACGATGCGCAGCTCTACAGTGCCGTGCCCGGTGATGAGGTCAATGCCGACAACACCGTGCCGGTGGCGCCGTTGATGGGGGAAAGCCCGCGTCAGGGGCTGCTGGTCGATATCGAAGTCTGACACGGGGCTGGTCAGGGCCAGCGCCCGGTTGCATGATGCAATCCTCTGTAGACCATCGAGCCTTCCCATGAGCCAAGACAACCTCATCGATTTCGATGCCGAACGTGCCAAGCGCATTCATGACCTCAAGGAAAAACGCCTGAACGAAGTGCGTCAGGCGTTCGAGCAGGCCATGCCGCTGGGTGCGGCGAAGAAAAAGAAGCCCAAGGGCAAGCCCAAAAAGCGTTGAAACATGACGCAGGTCAACCCTGCACCTGCCTTCTGTGCCCGGCCCTGGGCAACATTGACCCTGATCAAAACTTCCCGCTGCGCTAGTCGTTACATTGCATCCATCGGACAATGGCAAACGAATCGGGAGGCCAGCATGTTCTTCGACAATGTGGTTATCGCGGGCGTGGTAACGGTCGGGTTGATGGTGGTTTTCTTTGCCGGTCTGGGCATTTTCATCTGGAAGGACTCGCACAAGCGCAAGTCGCGCTGACCTTTCAGGTTCACGAGCACGCAAGGCATTTAGGGCGACTTCGGTCGCCTTTTTTTTGTTCCTGCTTTTCACCATACATAGATGATTAGCTAGCTAATTAAATAGCTTCGCAGTATTCTCCATTCCGTTGTCTATCGTTTAATTGCCTACACTCCGCAAGGTCCGATTCGTGCCCATCACCTTCCAGGCCCTGTTCGCACCCAATAGCGTCGCTATCAAGTTCGCCATCAAAACCCTGCTCGGGGCTGGCCTGGCACTGTGGCTGGCTATGCGCTGGGGGCTGGAGCAACCCTCATGGGCGCTGATGACCGCGTTCATCGTTGCCCAGCCGCTGTCCGGGATGGTGGTGCAGAAGGGCCTGGCACGCTTGGCCGGCACCTTGGTCGGAACTGTGATGTCAGTGGTGTTCATTGGCTTGTTCGCGCAAACGCCCTGGCTGTTTCTGATCAGCCTGGCGCTGTGGCTGGCACTGTGCACTGCGGCTTCCACGCAACTGCGCAGCGCCTGGGCTTATTCGTTTGTGCTGGCAGGCTATACGGCGGCCATCATTGCCTTGCCCGCCATCAGTCATCCTTTGCAGGTGTTCGACCAGGCCGTGGCGCGGTGTACCGAAATCTGCCTGGGTATCTGCTGTGCGACCGCCAGCAGTGCTTTGATTTGGCCGATGAGGGTCGAGCAGCAGCTTGCTGGCCAGGCGCGCCAGGCCTGGCAAAATGGCCTGCAGGCCGCCAGCGCCATGCTGGGCGGCGAGGATGAAGCGCGCAAGGGCTTGCTTGAAAGCCTTGGGCGAATCGTAGCCATCGATACCCAGCGCGAGCATGCCTGGTTCGAAGGGCCACGCGGCCGGCTGCGGGCCAAGGCCATCCGCGGGTTGAGCCAGAAACTCATGGTACTGCTGCGTATTTCCCGCTCTGTGCGCCGGCAGTGGCAGCAATTGAGTGAACACGAAGCCGAACGCCTTGCCCCCTGGCTCGAACAGCTGCGCGCGCAGTTGGCCAACGCCGAGCAGAGCGGCGCTTTGTTGCTGCGACAGCGGATTTGGGACGCCGCGCAGGATGAACAGATAAGCTCTGCCGAGCATTACTGCCTGGCGCGCATGGCCTTGTTGCTGGACTACACCATGGCTGCCACCCAGGCCCTGGACGATGTAGAGGCGGGCAGGGAGCCCAAGAATGTCGCCCAGGGCCTGGCGGTGCACCGCGATTGGTCGCTGGCTCTGCTGTTTGGCTCACGCAGCGCCCTGGCGTTTCTGACGATGAGTGGCTTTTGGCTGGCCACTGCCTGGCCGTCGGCACCTGGCGGCCTGGTGTTGACGTGCGTGGTGTGTAGCCTGTTTGCCAGCCGCGAGAATGGTGCGCAGATAGGCCTGAGTTTTTTGCGTGGGATCCTGCTGGCCATTCCCGCAGCGTTTCTGGTCGGGGAGATTCTGCTGCCACAGTGGAGTAGTTTCGCCATGCTCTGCCTGGGCATGGGCGTGCCGCTGTTTTTCGGTGCCCTGGGTATGGCGCATCCGCGTACTGGAGCAACAGCCACATCCTATTGCCTGCATTTCATCGTGCTGGTGGCGCCGCTCAACGTCATGGCGTTCAGTGTGGCTACCCTGCTCAATAATGCCTTGGCCATGTTGGTGGGGGTGGGCGCGGCGGTGTTGGCGTTTCGCTTGTTGGTGTTCCGCAACCCGGCCTGGCTCGGCCGGCGCTTGCGCGCGGCTACCCAGAGCGACTTGGTGCGCCTCACTCGACGTGATCTGCGTGGAGCCGATACCTGGTTCGGTGGACGCATGGCCGACCGCTTGATGCAATTGGCTCGGCATGCCAGCGAGCTACCGGCCACCGAGCGCAAGCGCTGGGATGACGGCCTGCATGGCTTGGACATGGGCGATGAGCTGGTGCACTTGCGTATGTGCCTTGCCGTGGCACAGGCGCCGTTGGCCGGTGCCGAGCGCGACTACCTGCAGCAAGTCGAGGCCGTGCTCGCCCAGGGGCCGGGCGCCGGGCGTGAGCAGCGCCTGGACCAGGCCAGCGAGCGATTCTTGGCGGTTTTGCAGCGGGCGCCGGCCAGCGATCCGTTGCGCCTTGCCCAGGGCGCTGTGTTGCAACTACAGAAAAGCTGGAGGCGGTGGTGCCGTGCGCAGGAGGATGCCCATGGGCTTGCGTGAATGGGAGTTTGGCGGGGTATTGCTAAGCCCGTTTCTAATTTATGTATTGGTGGCGCTAGCGCTGACAGCGGGGTTGCGCCTGCTGGTGCATGCCACGCCATTGGCGCGCTGGATCTGGCATGAAGCACTGTTCGATGCAGCGCTGTTCGTGTGTGTGCTGTACCTGGTCGTTCGCCTGATGGGGCTTTTGTAAGGAGCTATTCGATGCGTGCCGTCGTCCGTACCCTGGTGACCCTGTGCGTGGTCGCCATCGCCGTTCTGGCTGGCTACAAACTCTGGCAATACTACATGCTCACGCCTTGGACGCGCGATGCACGGGTGCGCGCTGATGTGGTGGTGATCGCCCCGGACGTGTCTGGCTGGGTGCGTGAACTCAAGGTTCAGGACAACCAGCAGGTCAAGGCAGGCGACCTGTTGATGACGATCGATCGCGAGCGCTTCCAGGCGGCGTTCGATCAGGCCAGTGCGGTGGCTGAAACCCGTACTCAGCAGTTGCACCTGCGCGAGCGTGAAGCCGCACGGCGCACGGCATTGGGCCCTGAAGCGATCAGCGCCGAGCTGCGCGAGAATGCCCAGATCAACGCCGCCATTGCCCGGGGCGAACTGCGTGAAGCCCAGGCGCAATTGCAAGTGGCCAGAATTAACCTGGCCCGTAGTGAAGTACGGGCGCCGCGCAGTGGGCACATTACCAACCTGCGCCTGGCCCAGGGCAACTACGTGAACACCGGCCAATCGGTCATGGCGCTGGTGGATGACTCGACGTTCTATATCCAGGCTTATTTCGAAGAGACCAAGTTGCCGCGCATCCGGGTGGGCGATGAGGTCAAAGTCTGGCTGATGGGGGCGGGTGAACCGATGCAGGGCCACGTGCAAAGCATCAGCCGGGGTATTACCGACAGCAATAGCAATCCCGACGGCCAGCTGCTGCCGGTGGTCGAACCGACCTTTAACTGGGTGCGGCTGGCCCAACGCATCCCGGTGCGCATCAGGCTCGACCAGATTTCTGAAGGGGTGCATCTGAGCGCCGGGATGACCGCCAGCGTGCAAGTAAATGAGGACAAGGCTGACCAGTGACTGGCAGTGCGCCGCTGGCCAGGCCGTTTGCTTGAACCTCAGAGGAACATGCCTCCAGAGACCTCCAGGCGCTGCCCGGTGATCCAGCCGTTACCGTCTTCGAGCAGCAGTGCAATGGCTGCCCCAATGTCGTTGGGCAGCCCAACCCGCCCTAGCGCAGTATTGCTGGCGATGAAGTCGTTGACCTGCTGATTGTCCCTTACCACGCCGCCACCGAAGTCTGTTTCGATGGCGCCGGGCGCGAGGATGTTGACGCGGATGCCCCGTGCACCCAATTCCTTGGCCTGGTAGCGGGTCAGTACCTCCATTGCCCCTTTCATGGCTGCATAGGCGGCGTAACCGGGTAACGCGAAACGCGCAAGACCGGACGATATGTTGACGATGCGTCCACCATCGACCAGCAGGGGTAGCATTCGCTGGGTCAGGAAGAACGGGCCCTTGAGCTGGATGTTCATCAACTGATCGAACTGCGCTTCGCTGGTCTCGCTGAAGGGCACGTTCATCCCGATGCCGGCATTGTTCACCAGGAAATCGAAGCGTTCGCGGCCAAACTGCTGTTGCAAAGTTGCACTCAGGCGCTCGGTGAAAGAGGCGAAGCTGCTGCTGTCGCTGACATCCAGTTGCAGCATGGCAGCCTTGACGCCGGCAGCTTCCAAGGCCTGTATGACCTGTCGGGCTTGTTCGGCGTTGCTGTGGTAGGTGCCGATGATGTCTATTCCGCGGGCCGCCAGATGTTCGGCAGCATTGCGTCCCAGGCCGCGACTGGCACCGGTGATAAGCGCGATTTTGCGAGTCATGACTTGTTCCTCGTGGCTGTTGAATGAACGAGAGGTTATTGATCGACCAGCAGCTGTTAAATCCTGCAAGTTCGGAAATACTGTTCGCCTGAGCCGAACAGAGGGCAGGGCATGAACAAGCTGGAACTGCTGCGTGTTTTCGTCCGCGTGAGTGAGCTACGCAGTTTTACCCTGGCCGCTGAGAGCCTCAGCCTGCCGCGCTCGACGGTGTCCGAGCAGGTCAGAGCCCTGGAAGCGCTGCTCGGCACGCGTTTGTTCAACCGCACCACCCGGCGTGTGCAAACGACTCAGGACGGGGCTTTGCTGTATGAGCGCAGCAAAGACCTGCTGTCAGGCATGGACGAGATCGAAAGCCTGTTCCGCGCTGACGATGCTGAGCTTACCGGGTGCCTTCGAGTCGATATGCCGACGATGATGGCGCGGCGTGTGATCATCCCTGCTTTGCCAGCATTCCTGTCGCGGTTTCCCAGGCTTGAGGTCGAGATCAGCTGTACCGACCGCCAGGTCGATCTGCTGAGGGAGGGTTTCGATTGCGTGATGCGTATCGGCGCGCTCAGTGACCTGGATGTGGTGGCGCGCCCGATCGGCCAGTTGAGCATGCGCAATTGCGCCAGCCCCGATTATCTCGCCCATTTCGGTGTTCCGCAGAGCCTGGATGACCTGGCAGAGCACCGCCTGGTGCACTATGTGCGCAATTTGGGGGCTCGCAGTTCAGGCTTTGAATACCTGCAAGCCGGCCAAGTACGCTACCAGGCCATGGCTGGTGTGGTCACGGTCAACAATGCCGAGGCTTACTCGGCAGCCTGCCTTGCAGGCCTGGGTCTGATCCAGGTGCCGGGGGTTGGCGTTGAGCATCATTTGGCGAGCGGGCAGCTGATCGAGGTGATGCAGTGTTGGCGAGCTCAGGCCATGCCAGTGTCGTTGTTGTATGCTCGTCAGCGCCACGTGCCGCGGCGCGTTCAGGCATTCATGGGCTGGCTGGGCGAGCTGTTGGCCTCGCAAGTCGACGCTGTTTCGCAGGAACGCTAGCATGGTGTACAACGCATTTAGGCTGCGGCTCAGCCGTCACCGGCGGGCACTGCTTGGGTATTTTGCAGCAGATCTTCGAGGCCGGCCTTTTCCAGCGGCCTACTGAGATAGAACCCTTGCACTTCGTGGCAGCGATCGCTCTGCAGGGCCCGCAGTTGTTGCTCGGTCTCGACGCCTTCGGCGGTGACCGTCAGCCCCATCGCCTCGCCCAGGTTGATGATCGCCTGCACTACCGCGCGATCGTTACCGCTGGGGTTGGTAAGCCCGGCGATGAAGCGCTTGTCGATTTTGATGCTGTCGAATGGGTAGGTGCGCAGATAGCCCAATGAGGAATACCCTGTACCGAAGTCATCCATGTTCAGCCGTACCCCCAATTCTTTGAGCGCGAGCATGGTGCCCAAGGCACCCTCTATGTCGTTGAGCATTACGTTTTCGGTAATCTCCAGTTCCAGCCGCTGCGCAGGGAAGGAGGTTTGCAGAAGGATATCCCGCACATCTGCCACGACATCGCTGCGCAAGAACTGCGCAGGCGACAGGTTGACCGAAACCAGCAGGTGAGCCGGCCAGCCCAGCGCGGTGCGGCAGGCTTCGTGCAGTACCCAGCGGCCCAGGGAGACGATCAGTTCGCTCTGCTCGGCAAGGGGAATGAAGGTATCAGGAGCCAGCAAACCCTCTTGTGGATGCTGCCAGCGCAGCAAGGCTTCGCATGAGGCGATGCGCAAGTCGCTCAGGCAGTAGCGTGGCTGATAATGCAGGACGAACTCATTGTTCTTCAGCGCACGGCGCAGGTCGTTTTCCAGTTTGCGTCGGTACTGGATCTGCTGGTTCATATGAGCCGCAAAGTAGCGCCAGGTGCCTTTGCCATCTGCCTTGGCCTGGTACAGGGCTATATCGGCGCAGCGGATCAGTTCCCCGGCATCCAACCCCTCGCTACGTGTTTGCGCGATGCCAAGGCTGGCGCCGATATGAAGCGCCTGGTTCTCATACCAGATGGGTTGCTGCAGCAGATCGATCAACCGCCGGCACAGGCGGTCGATCTCGCTTCGGTTGTCGATGCCTTGCAGCACCAGGACGAATTCGTCAGCGCCCAGGCGTGCCACCAGGTCAACGTCGCGGGTGGTGTCGCGCAGGCGTGCGGCCACCTCCTGCAGCACTGCATCGCCGGCTGCGTGGCCCAGTGAGTCGTTGATGGCTTTGAAGTTGTCCAGGTCGATGAGCAGCAAGGTCAGTGGCGGCGAGTCGCTACCGCGCGTCAGCGCCAGCTCCAGATGTCGGGCCAGCTTGTTGCGGTTGGCAAGGCCGGTCAGTGGGTCGTGCAGCGACAGGTGCTGAATGCGTGCATGGGCCTCGACTTCGTCGGTAATGTCGCTGGCAGTACCTCGAAAGCCCACTAGCTCCCCACCGAGCTCAATTGCTCTGGCCGATAAACGACAATAGCGGCTCATGCCCTTGTGATCCCGATAGACGCAACGCAAGTTTGCCGGTTGTTCGCCTTCGCTACCGACCTGCCCATCGAGCCAGGCTGACAAGGGCGTGGTTTCACAACTGAGCAGTTGATTCAACGGCTGGCCAAGCCAGACTTCTATCGGGTCAGCGGTCACACTGACGAAACGCTGGGACAAGTACGTGAGCCTTTGTTGTCGGTCAGTTTCCCAGATCCAGTCAGACGTCGCCTCCGCCACTTCGCGAAAGCGTTGCTCGCTGGCTTCCAGCGCCAGGTTGCTCTGTTGCAGGCGTTCAACACTAAGATCGATGGCCCGGGAGCTGCGCAACGCATGGCGAAACAGGTAGAGCATGACCAGGCCAAGTACCGTCAGCACACCCAGCAACGGTGGCAGCACGGCCCATAGCAGCTGCCTGCCAGGTAGCGGGCTGATCCAGGCCAAACGATAGCCGGTGTCGCCCAGTGGCACGTGTTGATGGCCGATGTCGTGTTCTTCGGTCTTTTCGACATGCATACCTGCAAGGCCAGCGCGCTGCCCCAACTGGGCCAGCTTAGCTTCGGTGAGCTGGTCGACGAACAGCATCACAGGGGCCTGGCGCACCTGCGCTTCGGTGACCTGACTGTCAGGGTGTATGACAGCGGCGCTGAGTATGGCTGGCCAATGATTCAAGAGAACGAAATGGCTCACATGTTCGCGGGCGCTGGCGGCTGCTCGCGCAGCGGCGATGATCTGCGGCAGGGGAGCATCGATCAGGCTGCCCGCAGCGGCTTCGATCATTGCGCCTTTGAATAGCCCATAGGTGGTGCGCTGGTCGTTGACCACGAAGACGCCCTCATAGCCATTGACGCTGTACAGCGATTCCCCAAGGTTCTTTTCTGTATAGGCCCATTGCCGGTCAACTTCGCCCGACAGGTGCGCGGCGGCGTCGTCCCACACTGCATAGCTGTACAGATAATCGCTTGAAGCCTGCAAGCGTTGTTCCAGCGCTTGGGTGACATGGAATGCACTGCGCTGCTGCTCTTGCTGATCGAGAGTGGCGGCAATATTGAACAAAGCGCCCAGGGTGACCAGGCATGCCAGGCCGAAGACCACGCAGAAAACCGTGATGAGCCGGCGGATCTGAACGCGTGGGGGAGGGGGGGCGGTCCTGGCCATGCGCGCGCGACTCCTTGATGACTACAGGCCCCCGCCTAGGCAGCAGCAAGGCATTTCAATCAGGATAGGCCAGCCTCAGCGGGGTGGGTTCGTCCTGGGCAAAATTGACCCGGTCGCGCCCACGATGCTTGGCACTGTACAGCGCCTTGTCAGCCTGTTCCAGCCAGTGCTCGGGAGACTGCAGGCCGGCGTTGAACGGGGCGATGCCGATGCTCAGGCTGATGCGCAGATGCGGCAACGCTGGGTTGCGGTAGCTGGCGACATCTTCGCGCAACCGCTCCATGGCCTGCCAGGCCTGCGCCTCACCGGCAGCGGTCAGTATCACGCAGAACTCATCACCGCCATAACGGCCAGCCCTGTCGGCATCACGCAGGTTGCGCTTGAGTGCTTCACTTATCTGGCGCAGTACGCAATCACCTACCACATGGCCGAAAGTGTCATTGATGGATTTGAAATGATCGATGTCGATCAACGCTACCATGCTGGGTAACTGCTGCTGCCGGCATGTCTCGAACCTGATCAGCAGCAGGTCTTTCCAGGCCCCGTGGTTCAGCAGGCCTGTGAGGCTGTCGGTCAAGCTCAGGGCGCTGAGGCGGCGTTTGTGCTCGGCCAATTTGATCGCCAGGTAGTAACAGACCCCGCCCAGAGCCATCGGATACAGCGTGAGCATCGGCAGGCAGGCATAGATCTGTAATGGCGTGGTATGCAACTGCAGCCCGGTGCCCAGCAGGGCACTGCCCACTAGGATACCCGTCACTTGAGCGATGAAGCCACGAACGATCAAGCGCTTGCCGCCTGCGGCCACGTTGTTCATGGTCATCATCGACAATACCGTCACGCTTGGCAGGGGGTTGAAGTGCATAGCGGCGGCCCAGAAGCCGCCCGTCAGCGAGTCCAGCACCAGGTTGCGTTGTTCTGCCTGATAAGGGGAGGCCGAACGCGAAGCCCAGCGGTAAGCGACATGGGGCCACAGCAAACCGTTGATCAACATCAACAGCCAGACCCAGGGCGGTGGCGAGAGCGGCGCTACGGCGGCGGCTACGCACAACAGGCCCATGGCCATCCCGAGGATGCGTGGCAGGTAGATACGCTTGACGAATGAAAGTCCTTTGCCGCTGCGATTATCCATCATGGTCATGCTCTTCTGCCGGGGTGCCGTTTATCGCATAAATGCGGTGAATATTGTCGTGCAGCGTCGGGTAGATGAAAAATGACCTTACAAGCCAATTCACGGTTGATGTGACTCCAGTGGGGTAGCATGAAGCCTTTCTTCTTGCTTGGAGTGATGCTGCTAATGGCTCCCATGGCTAACCCTGGCGACCAGTCGGCGCCGCAGCGGGACGGACGTTTCCACAATCAGGCCAGCCTGCCCCAGGATGGCGTGCTGAAGAAACTACGCATCGGTTTGAAGTACCTGCTTCTGCGCAAACCACCGCAAACTCGGCCGGCGGGACCGATCAGCCTGCAACCCATGACTCGCCAAGAGGTACTCGAGGCCCCAGACCGCAGCCTCTGGCGCCTAGGGCATTCCACAGTGTTGCTGAAGTTGCGCGGGCACTATTTCATCACCGACCCGGTCTTCGCCGAGCGCGCCTCGCCTGTGCAATGGGCAGGGCCCCAGCGGTTCCATGCCCCGCCCCTGGCGCTCGATGATTTACCGCCCCTGGCAGCGGTCATTCTGTCCCATGACCACTTCGACCACCTCGATGAACAGGCGATCCGGTGTTTGGCCCCGCGCACTCGGCAATTTCTGACGCCGCTGGGTGTGGGAGATCGCCTGATCGGGTGGGGTGTGCCCGCAGTTCAAGTCACGCAACTGGACTGGTGGCAGGAAACCGAGATTGAGGGGATACGCTTTGTCGCCACACCCGCACAGCACTTTTCTGGGCGCGGGCTGTTCGACAGCAACCGCACCTTGTGGGCGTCCTGGGTGCTGATAGACCAACAGACTCGCGTGTTCTTCAGTGGTGATACCGGTTATTTCCCAGGTTTCGCGCAAATCGGCGAGCGATTCGGCCCGTTCGACCTGACCTTGATAGAGACCGGCGCCTACAACCAGGCCTGGCCAAACGTGCACATGCAGCCGGAACAGAGCCTGCAGGCGCACCTGGATTTGCGCGGGCGCTGGATGCTACCGATTCATAACGGCACCTTCGATCTTGCCATCCATGGGTGGCAAGAGCCGTTCGAGCGCATCGTTGCCCTGGCCGGTGCTGCGCAGGTACGCCTGAGCACACCGCTAATGGGAGAGCGGTTGAGCATCGATTCGCCCCACGAGGGGCAGAACTGGTGGCAGCCCAACCCAGTGCCTCGGCGCGGCCGGAACGCGGAGCCGGAGCTGCTGGCACGCTGAATTCAATCGCGGCGTTTCTCCTGCTTGGCTGGCGGTTCTGGCGGGGTGCCGCTTTCGCTGCGCACCTGGGCATGGCTGATCAGGGCGAAGATACAGCTCCCGCCGATGATGTTACCGGCCAGGGTCGGCAAGGCGAAGGTGAACAAGAAGTTGCGCCAGGTTTCCTCGCCAGCCCACACCAGATAGGAGACTTCGGCTGAGCCAACGACGATGTGAGTAAAGTCACCCAACGCCATCAGGTAGGTGATCATGATGATGATCCAGACCTTGGCGCTTTCCATGGACGGTATCATCCAGACCATGGTGGCGATCATCCAGCCCGAGATGATGCCTTTGGCAAACATCTGGCTGATGTCGTTTTCCATCACCTTGCGGCCTACCTCCAGAAATGCCTCGTCGGTCTTGCTGTCGAAGATCGGCAGCTCGAGCATCACCCAGGCAACCAGTAGCGTGCCTACCAGATTACCCAGCAGCACAACCCCCCAAAGGCGCAGTAGGCGCCCGAAGTTGGCCAGGGTTGGAGTGGTCATGACGGGCAGTACGGCGGTAATGGTGTTTTCGGTGAACAGCTGCTGGCGTGCGAGGATCACTGCCAGAAAACCTGCGCTGTAGCCGAGGCTGGCGATAACCTGAGCGCTTTCGCCCTCGGGAAGGCGGGAATAAAGCAAGCCCATGGCCATCAATGACAGGCCCATCGTCAAACCTGCGGCCAAGGCCGACCACCACAGTGCCCCCAATGTGCGCTCCAGTTCATGATCGCCCTGGAAACGAATGGTTTCGTGCAGCACGGCCGCTCTTGGTGGCTGATTATCACTGATCTCCTTTTCTTCATCTGCCGACAGGCCAGGGGTTTTCTCGCTTTCTACGTCGCTCATTGCCGCTTCGCTCCACGGGTGGGTTTCTCTACAGAGCGATACTTGATGCATTTAGTTGCCAGAGCCCTGTGATGAAGAAACGAAGTTTTTTCAGTGCAAGGTGTTGACTCTGATTTCAAAGGGCGTATTATTCGCCTCCTCGCAGCGTTGAACGCAGCGAGGCAAGCGGTAAGTTGTTGAAGTAGAACGGTTTTGAGAAAAACGGCTCGCAAAAAAACTTCAAAATAAACGCTTGACAGCAAATGAGGAAAGCGTAGAATGCGCGCCTCGGTTGAGACGAAACGCTCTTAACCAAACGCTCTTTAACAAATCGAATCAAGCAATTCGTGTGGGTGCTTGTGAGTACGGACTGATAGTCACAAAGATTATCAGCATCACAAGTGACCATGCGAGAAATCACATAGTCATTTGAGATTGCTGAGCCAAGTTTAGGGTTTCTTAAAAACCCAAGCAGTATTGAACTGAAGAGTTTGATCATGGCTCAGATTGAACGCTGGCGGCAGGCCTAACACATGCAAGTCGAGCGGATGACGGGAGCTTGCTCCTTGATTCAGCGGCGGACGGGTGAGTAATGCCTAGGAATCTGCCTGGTAGTGGGGGACAACGTTTCGAAAGGAACGCTAATACCGCATACGTCCTACGGGAGAAAGCAGGGGACCTTCGGGCCTTGCGCTATCAGATGAGCCTAGGTCGGATTAGCTAGTTGGTGAGGTAATGGCTCACCAAGGCGACGATCCGTAACTGGTCTGAGAGGATGATCAGTCACACTGGAACTGAGACACGGTCCAGACTCCTACGGGAGGCAGCAGTGGGGAATATTGGACAATGGGCGAAAGCCTGATCCAGCCATGCCGCGTGTGTGAAGAAGGTCTTCGGATTGTAAAGCACTTTAAGTTGGGAGGAAGGGCAGTAAGCTAATACCTTGCTGTTTTGACGTTACCGACAGAATAAGCACCGGCTAACTCTGTGCCAGCAGCCGCGGTAATACAGAGGGTGCAAGCGTTAATCGGAATTACTGGGCGTAAAGCGCGCGTAGGTGGTTTGTTAAGTTGGATGTGAAAGCCCCGGGCTCAACCTGGGAACTGCATCCAAAACTGGCAAGCTAGAGTACGGTAGAGGGTGGTGGAATTTCCTGTGTAGCGGTGAAATGCGTAGATATAGGAAGGAACACCAGTGGCGAAGGCGACCACCTGGACTGATACTGACACTGAGGTGCGAAAGCGTGGGGAGCAAACAGGATTAGATACCCTGGTAGTCCACGCCGTAAACGATGTCAACTAGCCGTTGGAATCCTTGAGATTTTAGTGGCGCAGCTAACGCATTAAGTTGACCGCCTGGGGAGTACGGCCGCAAGGTTAAAACTCAAATGAATTGACGGGGGCCCGCACAAGCGGTGGAGCATGTGGTTTAATTCGAAGCAACGCGAAGAACCTTACCAGGCCTTGACATGCAGAGAACTTTCCAGAGATGGATTGGTGCCTTCGGGAACTCTGACACAGGTGCTGCATGGCTGTCGTCAGCTCGTGTCGTGAGATGTTGGGTTAAGTCCCGTAACGAGCGCAACCCTTGTCCTTAGTTACCAGCACGTTATGGTGGGCACTCTAAGGAGACTGCCGGTGACAAACCGGAGGAAGGTGGGGATGACGTCAAGTCATCATGGCCCTTACGGCCTGGGCTACACACGTGCTACAATGGTCGGTACAGAGGGTTGCCAAGCCGCGAGGTGGAGCTAATCTCACAAAACCGATCGTAGTCCGGATCGCAGTCTGCAACTCGACTGCGTGAAGTCGGAATCGCTAGTAATCGCGAATCAGAATGTCGCGGTGAATACGTTCCCGGGCCTTGTACACACCGCCCGTCACACCATGGGAGTGGGTTGCACCAGAAGTAGCTAGTCTAACCTTCGGGAGGACGGTTACCACGGTGTGATTCATGACTGGGGTGAAGTCGTAACAAGGTAGCCGTAGGGGAACCTGCGGCTGGATCACCTCCTTAATCGACGACATCAGCCTGCTGATGAGCTCCCACACGAATTGCTTGATTCATGGTTGAAGACGTTGCACCTGATCGAATTCAGAAATGAACATTCGCGTCGAATGTTGATTTCTGACTTTGTCAGATCGTTCTTTAAAAATTCGGATATGTGATAGATATAGACTGATAGCCAGTTTCACTGCTGGGTATCAGGCTAAGGTAAAATTTGTGAGTTCTGCGCGTAAGCGCAACATGCGAATTTTCGGCGAATGTCGTCTTCACAGTATAACCAGATTGCTTGGGGTTATATGGTCAAGTGAAGAAGCGCATACGGTGGATGCCTTGGCAGTCAGAGGCGATGAAAGACGTGGTAGCCTGCGATAAGCTTTGGGGAGTCGGCAAACAGACTGTGATCCAGAGATCTCTGAATGGGGGAACCCACTCAGCATAAGCTGAGTATCTTGTACTGAATACATAGGTGCAAGAGGCGAACCAGGGGAACTGAAACATCTAAGTACCCTGAGGAAAAGAAATCAACCGAGATTCCCTTAGTAGTGGCGAGCGAACGGGGACCAGCCCTTAAGTTGGTTTGAGATTAGTGGAACGCTCTGGAAAGTGCGGCCATAGTGGGTGATAGCCCCGTACACGAAAGTCTCTTATCAATGAAATCGAGTAGGACGGAGCACGAGAAACTTTGTCTGAACATGGGGGGACCATCCTCCAAGGCTAAATACTACTGACTGACCGATAGTGAACCAGTACCGTGAGGGAAAGGCGAAAAGAACCCCGGAGAGGGGAGTGAAATAGAACCTGAAACCGTATGCGTACAAGCAGTGGGAGCCTACTTTGTTAGGTGACTGCGTACCTTTTGTATAATGGGTCAGCGACTTATATTCAGTGGCGAGCTTAACCGAATAGGGGAGGCGTAGCGAAAGCGAGTCTTAATAGGGCGTTTAGTCGCTGGGTATAGACCCGAAACCGGGCGATCTATCCATGGGCAGGTTGAAGGTTAGGTAACACTGACTGGAGGACCGAACCGACTACCGTTGAAAAGTTAGCGGATGACCTGTGGATCGGAGTGAAAGGCTAATCAAGCTCGGAGATAGCTGGTTCTCCTCGAAAGCTATTTAGGTAGCGCCTCATGTATCACTGTAGGGGGTAGAGCACTGTTTCGGCTAGGGGGTCATCCCGACTTACCAAACCGATGCAAACTCCGAATACCTACAAGTGCCGAGCATGGGAGACACACGGCGGGTGCTAACGTCCGTCGTGAAAAGGGAAACAACCCAGACCGTCAGCTAAGGTCCCAAAGTCATGGTTAAGTGGGAAACGATGTGGGAAGGCTTAGACAGCTAGGAGGTTGGCTTAGAAGCAGCCATCCTTTAAAGAAAGCGTAATAGCTCACTAGTCGAGTCGGCCTGCGCGGAAGATGTAACGGGGCTCAAACCATGCACCGAAGCTACGGGTATCACCTTTGGTGATGCGGTAGAGGAGCGTTCTGTAAGCCTGTGAAGGTGAGTTGAGAAGCTTGCTGGAGGTATCAGAAGTGCGAATGCTGACATGAGTAACGACAATGCGAGTGAAAAACTCGCACGCCGAAAGACCAAGGTTTCCTGCGCAACGTTAATCGACGCAGGGTTAGTCGGTCCCTAAGGCGAGGCTGAAAAGCGTAGTCGATGGAAAACAGGTTAATATTCCTGTACTTCCAGTTATTGCGATGGAGGGACGGAGAAGGCTAGGCCAGCTTGGCGTTGGTTGTCCAAGTTTAAGGTGGTAGGCTGAGATCTTAGGCAAATCCGGGATCTTAAGGCCGAGAGCTGATGACGAGTGCTCTTTAGAGCGCGAAGTGGTTGATGCCATGCTTCCAAGAAAAGCTCCTAAGCTTCAGATAACTGGGAACCGTACCCCAAACCGACACAGGTGGTTAGGTAGAGAATACCAAGGCGCTTGAGAGAACTCGGGTGAAGGAACTAGGCAAAATGGCACCGTAACTTCGGGAGAAGGTGCGCCGGCGAGGGTGAAGGACTTGCTCCGTAAGCCCATGCCGGTCGAAGATACCAGGCCGCTGCGACTGTTTATTAAAAACACAGCACTCTGCAAACACGAAAGTGGACGTATAGGGTGTGACGCCTGCCCGGTGCCGGAAGGTTAATTGATGGGGTTAGCGCAAGCGAAGCTCTTGATCGAAGCCCCGGTAAACGGCGGCCGTAACTATAACGGTCCTAAGGTAGCGAAATTCCTTGTCGGGTAAGTTCCGACCTGCACGAATGGCGTAACGATGGCGGCGCTGTCTCCACCCGAGACTCAGTGAAATTGAAATCGCTGTGAAGATGCAGTGTATCCGCGGCTAGACGGAAAGACCCCGTGAACCTTTACTATAGCTTTGCACTGGACTTTGAATTTGCTTGTGTAGGATAGGTGGGAGGCTTTGAAGTGGGGACGCCAGTTCTCATGGAGCCATCCTTGAAATACCACCCTGGCAACTTTGAGGTTCTAACTCAGGTCCGTTATCCGGATCGAGGACAGTGTATGGTGGGTAGTTTGACTGGGGCGGTCTCCTCCCAAAGAGTAACGGAGGAGTACGAAGGTGCGCTCAGACCGGTCGGAAATCGGTCGTAGAGTATAAAGGCAAAAGCGCGCTTGACTGCGAGACAAACACGTCGAGCAGGTACGAAAGTAGGTCTTAGTGATCCGGTGGTTCTGTATGGAAGGGCCATCGCTCAACGGATAAAAGGTACTCCGGGGATAACAGGCTGATACCGCCCAAGAGTTCATATCGACGGCGGTGTTTGGCACCTCGATGTCGGCTCATCACATCCTGGGGCTGAAGCCGGTCCCAAGGGTATGGCTGTTCGCCATTTAAAGTGGTACGCGAGCTGGGTTTAGAACGTCGTGAGACAGTTCGGTCCCTATCTGCCGTGGACGTTTGAGATTTGAGAGGGGCTGCTCCTAGTACGAGAGGACCGGAGTGGACGAACCTCTGGTGTTCCGGTTGTCACGCCAGTGGCATTGCCGGGTAGCTATGTTCGGAAGAGATAACCGCTGAAAGCATCTAAGCGGGAAACTTGCCTCAAGATGAGATCTCACTGGGATCTTGAATCCCCTAAAGGGCCGTCGAAGACTACGACGTTGATAGGTTGGGTGTGTAAGCGCTGTGAGGCGTTGAGCTAACCAATACTAATTGCCCGTGAGGCTTGACCATATAACACCCAAGCAATCTGCAACGCAGATTGTGGTGGTGAAGACGAAAGACCCGAAAATTCGTAACATCACAAATCGCATATCCGAATTCGCTGGGCTGTCCAACAGGACATTCTGGCTACAGAATTTCTTGACGACCATAGAGCATTGGAACCACCTGATCCCATCCCGAACTCAGTAGTGAAACGATGCATCGCCGATGGTAGTGTGGGGTTTCCCCATGTGAGAGTAGGTCATCGTCAAGATTCATTTCGCAAAACCCCTATCTGCGCATGCAGGTAGGGGTTTTGTCTTTTCTGGCTTTTGCTGATTGCGTATTGATAATGCGGCGCTTTGACGCTGCAAGCAAAGGTCATTTGTCTGTATCCTCCTGTGCGCCCCGTTAGTGGGGTGAGATAATATTTCTCGCAATTAAACGTGACTTGTTCGCGCTTAGGCTGCGTCAAGACTTAAGTTCGGGGCAATCCTGGCCCCCGAACCGAGCGATGCCAGCGTACCGTGCTGCGCATTTCTGGACGATTAACGTCCGATCACTTGAGGTTACAAGCAAGATGGCCAAGGCCGCCGATGTCGTTGTGCAATGCCTGGAAAACGAAGGTGTCGAGTATGTGTTCGGCATTCCTGGTGAGGAAAACCTCGACCTGCTGGAATCCCTGCGCAAGTCGAAGATCAAGCTGGTACTGACCCGCCATGAGCAGTCCGCAGGTTTCATGGCCGCCACCTATGGTCGCCTGACCGGCAAGACTGGCGTCAGCCTGTCGACCCTGGGCCCTGGCGCGACCAACCTGGTAACCGCCAGTGCCTATGCCTATCTGGGCGGCATGCCGATGATGATGATCACCGGCCAAAAGCCGATCAAGAAGTCCAAACAGGGCCGCTTCCAGATCATCGACGTGTGCGGCATGATGGACCCCATCACCAAGTACACCCACCAGTTCGCTTCGGCCGACAACATCCCGGCACGTATGCGCGAAGCATTCCGTCTGGCTGAGGAAGAAAAACCGGGCGCGGTACACTTGGAGCTGCCTGAAGACATCGCCGCCGAGCAAACCGACGCGCTGCCGATCCCGCGCAGCCTGCACCGCCGTCCGCTGGCCGAGCACGTGGCCATCGAAGCTGCGGTAGAAAAACTGCAAAAAGCTCGCAGCCCGATTCTAGTGATCGGCGCCGGCGCCAACCGCAAGATGACCGCCAAGGTCCTCAAGCAGTTGATCGACAAGACCGGTATCCCGTTCATCACCACGCAGATGGGCAAGGGTGTGGTCGACGAACGCCACCCGCGCTTCCTCGGCAACGCCGCGCTGTCCTCCGGTGATTTCGTCCACCGCGCCATTGAAGCGGCCGACCTGATCATCAACATCGGCCACGACGTGATCGAGAAGCCACCATTCTTCATGGTCCGTGGCGGCACCGAAGTCATCCACATCAGCTTCCGTTCCGCCGAAGTCGACGCGGTTTACTTCCCACAAGTGGAGGTGATCGGTGACATCGCCAACGCTGTATGGCAGATCAGCGAAGCCCTGACCGACACCGCTCACTGGGACTTCACCCGCCTGATGGCCATCCGTGAGGCCAACGAAGCTCAAATCGCCGAAGGCGCCGATGACGATCGCTTCCCGGTCTACCCGCAGCGCCTGGTTGCGGATATCCGCCGCGTGCTGCCATCCGAAGGCATCGTCGCCTTGGATAACGGTATCTACAAGATCTGGTTCGCTCGTAACTACAAGGCGCACAAGCCCAACACCGTGCTGCTGGACAACGCCCTGGCGACCATGGGCGCTGGCTTGCCATCGGCCATGGCCTCGCATCTGGTTTACCCGGATCGCCCGGTAATCTCGGTATGCGGTGACGGCGGCTTCATGATGAACAGCCAGGAACTGGAAACCGCAGTGCGTCTGGGCATGCATATCACCGTCGTGATCCTGCGTGACGATGGCTACGGCATGATTCGCTGGAAGCAGGCCAACATGGGCTTCACCGATTTCGGTCTGGACTATGGCAACCCGGACTTCGTCAAGTACGCCGAAGCCTACGGTGCCAATGGCCACCGCGTGGAAAGCGCCGAGGGTCTGCTGCCGCTGCTGGAGCACTGCATCAAGACCCCAGGTGTCCATGTGATCGACTGCCCTGTCGACTACAGCGAGAATGACCGCATCCTCAACAGCGAACTGCGTGAGCGCGCGCTGGCGGTTTAAGCTGTAACGGCCCTTCTCACGGGCAAGACTGCTCCAACGGAAACTGGAGCGGGCTTGCCCGCGTTTCTTTCTGGCAGTAGCTATTCAGCGCACTGCAGTGTGATTGATCCATCATGCTCATGCTCCACTAATCGGAGCACCAGATCATGACCATCGGATCGACGCACAATCATCCCGCTGATTTGGCCATCGAGCCAGACGGCCTCATCCAGCCATGGGCTGTCCGTTTCCCTAACCCCCCAGACCTTTGTTTTGACTATCGCCGGTTGGTTGAGCAGGCTGGCGGAATAGCGAGCGCCACACGCCATGAACATCGTATTTGTATAGTAGGTGCCGGCGTCACCGGTTTGACTGCTGCGCGAGAGCTATTGCGCTGCGGCTTCACCCATATCACGTTGATCGAGCAATCCCGACGTGTAGGCGGTCGTCATCTGACGGTGGTGAACAATGGTGAAGATTACAAACAGCCCTCGACACCCTTCGAGATGGGGGCCATGCGCATGCCGTTCTTCAATAGAAGCGTTGAGGCACCCAAAGCCGGGCGCTCGCTGATGGCGCACTACGCCCAGTTATTCGATCTGCACATTTCCGATTTTCCAAATCCCGGTACACGATGGGTCAATGCCACAGGTATTTATCTGCGGGAGGGTCAGCTCGAGGGTAAGGGCGAGCCGGAGCTGTTGTTGTGGCATAACCCGGAGGGTGATACGCCACCACCAAGCACCATACTGGCGTCGGTTCATGACAAATGGCGGCGTTTCGCTGAGCAGTTCGCAGAACGGGTGGCAGCTGTGTACGGTACGCAAGAGTGGCAGGCGATGTGGTCAGCCATAGTCGAACGTTATCATCGCTTGTCATTCCGTGAACTGGTCCGAATGCCAGTTCTGCAGGCTTGGGACCCAAAAAAGGCAGGTGACTTCGGCGGGTTGGGCATGACGCGGGAGGAGTCTGCCGTTTTTTATGCAATCGGCATTGGTGATGGCAGTTGGGGAGCCTTCTATGACGTCTGCTGCCTATATCCGCTGCGCACAGCCATTTTCGGTTTCAGTAGCCACTTGCAGTTGGTCCATGGCCGAGTCGATCAAGATGGCGACCCTTTAGCCGCCCCTTACCTTGGAGCAGGCAGCGTGTCTGACAGCAGAGGGCTTCAGTTTCAGGCGCCTGCATATATTGGCCTGGCTGCCCTTGATGAATGCTTGCTGTTCATGGACATCGAGGGGCCAGACTCATCGCTCTATCGCCATTTGCTGACACGAAAGGATGGCCTACTGACCGATAGTTCGGTATGTGGGCTTCACAAGCAACCCGACGGAAAGATCCGAGTTGAGTATCGCTGGCAGCATAGCCAGCCAGAGCGAGTGCAATTACTCGATGCAGCGTTTGACAGCGTCATCCTCACTACGCCTTCGTGGCTCATTGAAACAAATATGCGCCTGGAAGGTTTCAGCCAAGAGATGTTGCCTCGATCGGTGATTGATGCCTGGACACATGCCCACTGGGAAACTAGCTGCAAAATCTACGCACCGTTGCACAAAAGCTTTCTAGACCTTAATAAACGGCTGCCTCAGATTCTGGTAACCGACAGCTTCGTGCACGATGTCTACGCCTACCGCTACAACGACCGTTACCCAGAGGACTGCATCCTGCTGAGTTACACCTGGGAGGATGATGCAACGAAACTGGCCGTTTTTACTGATGACGAACTGGGCGATAAATGCATCAAAGAACTCGACCGCATTCTGTTGCGCTGCAGCAATATTGCAGAACCCATTTCGCCCTACATCGATACCCGAAACATTCGCATACAGCGATGGATGACAGACCGAAACGCATTGGGCTGTGCGAAGTTGTACCGTCCCGGCACCTATTATGATGCTGTCAGCCTGATGAAGTATAACCGTGACTTCAGCTGCGCTTCTGGGCTCTACCTGGCCGGCGAATCGTTCTCCGTCGACGCTGGCTGGACGGAGCCTTGCCTTCGCACGGCCATCGATGCCGTGATCAATCTGTGCAATCACACCTCTGCTCGTTTCAATGGGGGGTTCGATCTTGTCCACTATCCGCATTACCAGGTTCAGTAAGTGCGGGGATTCGAAGCATATCCCTAGGCTTTATCTTACATCCTGATTCGCCTTGTCCTTCAAGCCCCGTGGGAGTCCCCTGACTGTCGCGCCACGGGCAACTCCCGTTCTACTTGGCGTCCTTCCACAACAATCAAAAACGAAGGAAGCCGTCATGTCTGCATCCAGCAGTGCTGTAAGTCCCGTCCGTATCGCCGTCATTCAATTCGACCCGCAAGTGGGTCTGGCGCACGCTGAAAGTAACTTGAGCCGAAGTTTGGCCCTGGCCTGCCGTGCAGTCAGCGAAGGCGCCAATCTGATTGTGCTGCCGGAGCTTGCAAATACAGGCTACACGTTCCATTCGCGAGCCGAAGCCTATGCGCATGCCGAAGTCCTGGACCATGGTCCAAGTCAGCAAGCCTGGGCCGAGTTCGCGCAAAGCAATCAGGTCTACCTTGCTGCCGGCTTCGCCGAGCGGGACGGCCTGAGACTCTATGACAGTGCCGTGCTGTTCGGCCCACAAGGCCGCCTCGGGCACTATCGCAAGGCGCACTTGTGGAACCAGGAGAAGCTTTGGTTCACCCCAGGGGACCTGGGCTTTCCGGTTTTCGAAACGCCGATTGGCCGCATCGGGCTGCTGATTTGCTGGGATATCTGGTTCCCTGAAGTTTCGCGGCTGATGGCGGGTCAAGGAGCCGATATCATTTGCAGCTTGAATAACTGGGTGTGGACACCGCCGCCACTCTTCGATGCGGCGGGGCGCTGCATGGCTTCGTACCTCACCATGACCGCTGCCCACGTCAACAATCTCTACATCGCAGCCGCAAACCGCATTGGTAATGAGCGGGGAGGGCGCTTCCTTGGCTGTTCGTTGATTGCAGGTACAGATGGCTGGCCGATTGGAGAGGTCGCCGATGCGCAGGAGCAATGCATCGTCTACGCCGATGTCGACCTGAGTGCAGCGCGCTCGGCCCCCATCTGGAACAGCCTCAACGACCTGCCGCGAGACCGTCGTACCGATTTATACGATGCCGCGCTGGGTTATCGCATGCATCCTCTGATGCCACGCTGAGGGGGTCTTATGGAACAGACATCTCCTTGCGCGCGGCATCACATGCTGTTGTTCACCCTGCTGACCCTCGTAGCATTGCTGCTCGCCAGTGTGGTGGTTAGCTTATTTTCTGACTACGCAACGCTGTCCGCTTCACTGGATCAGCCATTGAGCCGGCTGCGCTGGATCGTCGGCGATATCAGTGAAGTTGCCTTCTATAAACACGAGTTGCCAGCGCTGGGCATGCTTGTGGGCGCCTGCCTGGCCCATTTTGCACATGTGCAGGGATATCGTTGGCAGGGCTTCGCTATCTGCTATGGTAGCGGCCTGTGGCCCTGGTTGTTCATGAGTTCTCTGCTTGGCCTGCTGCTAAGCCATATGCTCTGGGGTTGGACACTGGCTAGCGGTCTCTGGCAACCCACCTTTGTGGCCTTCGTTTCGTTGCCGGCTGCCATGGTGCTGTTGTTCGGCGGCGGCTGGCGCGTCTGCCTCTCAGGGGCGCTGCTGGGAGCCGTGTTGGTGACGCCTGCCAGCCTGCTGTTGGTCAACTTCCTGTGCTACCCACTGCAGGTTCCGGTGGTGATTGGCAACGTTTGCGGCATGGCGCTGGCAAGCCTGTTGGCTTTCATGCTTTGTAAGCGCTTTCCATCTTTGGTGCGTGACGGCTTGCGTCCTCGAATGCCGGCGCTCGTCACTGACAAACCAGATTACGGTGCGTTTTGGGTGTTGCGTCGGGTGCTTGCCGACTTCAGCGAAGCAGCGTTTTTCGGTAATGAGCTGGCCAGCCTGGGTCTGCTGACTGGGGCGCTACTCGCCTATGCGTTAGCCCCGCTAGGCCCCGCCTATGGCTCTGAGTTGTTGTTGCCCATGCTTGTCGGCCAGGCCTTGGCCTCGCTACTGGGTGTGTTGCTTTGGCGGCGCCATTGGCGAGCGCGTGGTTGGTATCCGACCTACATTCCCATCGTATCGGTGGTGCCTGCCTCAGTGCTGACACTGGGTGGTGACTGGCTCGTGGTGCTGAGCAGTGCCGCCCTCGGGGCGCTGTTTGCGCCGCCTTTAGCGGCAGCTATCAGTCAGCGCTTGCCGGGTTACATGCACGGTTATATCGGCAACGTTGTATCAATGGCCATTTGCACATTTGGCATCGTATCGCTACTCGTGCTGATCAGAGGAGCTGGAGTATGAGCGAGAAAACCCGTCTGCCTCGATTATCGCTAGGCTGCTTGGGGGGAACGGTCAGCATGCAGCCAGCGTCGCCAGGCAAAGGGATAACGCCGAGCCTGGAAGGCGATGATTTGTTGGCTGCAATACCGCAGCTAGCAGCGCTTGCCGAAATCACCAGCGTTACGCTTTGCTTGCTGCCCAGTGCATCGCTGACCTTCCAGATCATGCTAGACGTGTTGGCCTGGGCGCGTTGTGAAGTGGAGCGTGGAGCCCAGGCGGTGGTGCTGACCCAAGGTACGGACACACTTGAGGAGTCTGCCTATCTCCTTGATAGGTTGTGGCCTTACGACATCCCTCTAGTTATGACGGGGGCCATGCGTGCGGCCAGTCAGCCGGGTAATGATGGGCCGGCCAACCTGTTGGCTGCAGTGCAGGTGGCACTGTCGATCAACAGTCACGGGCGTGGCGTGCTGGTTGTAATCAACGATCAGATTCATCAGGCCGCCCATGTTCGCAAGACTGCCAGCATGGCGATGGCTGCCTTCCAATCCCCTGGATGTGGGCTGGAAGGGTGCGTGGTGGAAGGGCGAGTGCTTTATCGATGCTCTGCCGCGCCGCGCAGGGTCCTGGCGCCGCCACAACGGTGCGATCAGCGTGTCGCACTTATCGAGGCCTGCCTGGATGCCGATATTGCACTGCTAGAGACCATTCCTGCGCTGGGCTACGAGGGGCTGGTCGTCGCCGGGTTCGGGGCTGGCCATGTATCAGCTGCCTGGTCCGAGGCACTGGCGCGGATCGCTCGTGACATGCCGGTGATCGTGGCCAGCCGTACCGGTTGTGGGCCGACTGCTGGCGCCACTTATGGCTTTGTCGGTGCTGAAATCGACCTGCAAGCCAAAGGCGTGTACATGGCCGGGATGCTCTGCCCACGCAAATGCCGAGTGTTGCTGTGGCTGCTGATTGGCCAGAGTGACCCAGTGGTATTGCCAGACTGGCTGGCGCACTAGGGAAAATGCCCGCCGAGCCAAGGCGGCGGGCGAACCTGCAGCAGTCCTGTGCTAGGGTGCACACACCTTTGCTTTCCAGGACCTGAACCCATGCTGCCACCACTGAGCGAAAAAGAACTCGCCCGCCTCGAAGACCTGCTGATCACCTACGGCAACGACTACTCGGTGCTCAACCTGGCCGAGCTCAACGGCTTTTTCACTGCGTTGGCCAGCTCCCCGGTCGACGTGCTACCAGAGCAATGGCTGCCCACTGTGGCAGGTGGCAAAGTCCCTAAATTCAAGAAGCCTGCCCATGAGGAGGCCTATACCGCATTGATGCTGCGTTATGCCGACCAGGTCGCCGAGCAACTTGCGCAAGACCTCGAAGGCTTCGAGCCGCTGTTCGAGCACAGTGAGGCCGAGGAGGGCCCTGCGATCATCATGGAAGAGTGGTGCTTTGGCTACATGCGCGGCACGCAGGTCGCGGCGTGGGGCGAACTGCCGCCAGAACAGGACCAACTGCTCAAGGCGATTTCATTGCATGGGCTAGAAGACAATTTCGAGTTGCTCGATGCCATGAGCTTTGATGAATTGCAGGCCTGTGTGCCACAGGTTGTGCAAGCGGCGCGTAGTCTCTATCGATACCAGAAGCATTCCCGGCATTGACCGCATGATTGTTTCGCTAGGCGAAATTATGGTTTGCTTCCCGCGCTGATTCACCTGCCAGGCGAATGACCGCAAGATGAGCTCCAACCGGGCACCACCGTGGTGCCCTCTTGGAGCCTGCATCATGATCAAATTCTACAACTTCCCCAAATCAGGCCACGCTCACCGTATCGAGCTGATGCTGTCGCTGCTCGACCTTCCCAACGAGCAGGTATTCGTCGACCTTGCCAAAGGCGCGCATAAGCAACCTGAGTTTCTTGCCCTCAATCCATTCGGCCAAGTGCCGGTGATCGAGGATGACGGCAACGTCATCGCCGACTCCAACGCCATTTTGGTCTACCTCGCTGCCACGTACGACAAGGCTGGCAAGTGGCTGCCTCATGATCCGCTGAACGCCGCCCGGGTGCAGCGCTGGCTGTCGGTGGCTGCCGGCCCACTGGCCTTCGGCCCTGCCGCTGCCCGCTTGGTGACCGTGTTTGGCGCAGCCTTCAACACCGACGAAGTGATTGGCCGTGCGCATACCTTGCTCAAGGTCATGGAGGGCGAACTGGCCAAGGCGGCCTTCCTCATCGGCGACCAGCCGACCATCGCCGATGTAGCCAACTATTCGTACATCGCTCACGCACCAGAAGGCAATGTATCGCTGGAGCCCTACCCGAATGTACGCGCCTGGCTGGCCCGTATCGAAGCGCTGCCTGGCTTCGTCGCCATGCCACGCACCGCTGTGGGGCTACAAAGCCACATCTGAGCCACTCACGCACCTGAGGACTGTCGCCATGACGCAACTTCCCAACCATCGGATCTCGCCCTGGCATGCCGGTGAGAAGCGCCTGCAGGAGCAGGTGGGAGTGTCGCAGCGCATGGAAGTGTTCGGGCAGAAGGTCATCCGTGACTACATGCCCGACCAGCACCGCACGTTCTATCAGCAACTTCCGTTCATCATCGCCGGCTCTGTGGATCAGGCCGGCCGCCCCTGGGCGACCCTGCTCGAAGGCCCGGAAGGCTTCGTGAACTCACCCGACCCCCGGCAATTGCTGATCACGGCTCATCCTGCCGATGACGACCCTGCCATGCCGGGGCTGGCGGCTGGAGGGGCTATCGGCCTGCTGGGCATCGAGCTGCACACGCGTCGGCGCAATCGCATCAATGGGCAGATCGCTCAGGCGGCCGATGGCAGTCTGACCGTGCAGGTCGAACAGGCCTTCGGCAATTGCCCGCAATATATTCAACTGCGTGAATACACCCGGGTCGATGAGCCGGCTCAAAAGCGCGTCGATGCCCATAGGCTCGATGCCGTGACGAGCCAGATGATCGCCGCTGCAGACACCTTCTTCGTTGCCAGTTACATCGAGGATGAAAACGCACAGCGTTCGGTGGATGTCTCGCACCGTGGCGGGCGCCCCGGCTTCGTCAGGGTTGAAGGCAACCGCCTGACCATCCCCGACTTTGCCGGCAATTTGCATTTCAATACCCTTGGTAACCTGCTGGAGAATCCGCATGCCGGTTTGCTGTTCGTCGACTTCACCACTGGCGATGTGCTGCAGCTCAGCGGGCGCACCGAGCTGGTGCTGGACAGCCCGCTGATCAAAGCTTTCGAGGGCGCTGAACGGCTTTGGACACTGGACATCGAGCGCGTTGTGCTGCGCCGGGCCGCAGTCAGCCTGCGCTGGGTATTCAACGAGTATGCGCCGACCAGCCTGATGACTGGCACCTGGGAGCAGGCCGACCAGCAGTTGCAGCAGCGCCAACGCCAAGGCCAGTGGCTGACCTGGCAAGTGCTGCGGGTGGAGCAGGAGAGTCGTGACATCCGCTCGTTTTACCTTGCGCCCGATGCGCCAGTGGCATTCGCACCTGGGCAGCATATCCCCGTGCAGATTGCGTTGCAGGGCGCGGCGCCGTCGATTCGCACCTATAGCCTGTCCAGCGCCCCTAGCGACGAGTTCTTGCGCATCAGCGTCAAGGCGCAAGGCCCGGGGTCGCGCCATTTGCATGGGCAGATTGGGCCAGGCAGTACCTTGAAGGTGCGTTTGCCAATGGGCAGCTTCACGCTGGACAGCGCAAGCGAGCGCCCCGTGGTGTTGCTCGGCGCCGGGGTGGGCATCACCCCGCTGCTTGCCATGCTACGGGCATTGCTGGCGGCCGGGCAGGCGCGCCGCATCTATTTGTTCCACGGTGCGCGAAGCCTGAGTGACCTGCCGTTTCAACAGGAGCTGGCGCACTTGCAGCACCGCGCTGGGCCACGCTTGCGCCTGCATCGTTCACTGAGCCAGCCTGAGGCCCACGCCGTGCCAGGGCGTGATTATGAGCACACAGGGCGCCTTGGCATTGCCCAGGTCAAGGCGATGCTGGCATTGGACGATTATGACTTCTACCTGTGTGGCCCTGCCAGCTTCACGCAGGACCTGTACGAGGGGCTGCGCAGTGTGCACGTGCCGGATGCCCGCATCCATGCCGAAGCCTTTGGGCCATCGACCTTGCGCCGGCATGGCGAAGTCCCTCAGCCAACTTGGCAGCAGCCTCCAGCTGCCAGTGAGCCGGTGCCCGTGTACTTCGCCAGTTCTGCCAAAGAGGCGCGTTGGGCGCCGGGTAGTGGAACCTTGCTGGAGCTGGCTGAAGCCCGGGGGCTGACCCCGGATTTCAGCTGCCGCGGTGGCTCTTGCGGAACCTGTAAAACCAAGGTGGTCAGCGGGCAGGTGCATTACCCCAATCCACCCGCCGAGCGGCCAGAGGAGGGCACCGCGCTGATCTGTTGTGCGGTGCCGGCTCAGGCTCTGGTTCTTGAGCTTTGAGCTGGCCCCTGAGCGAACCGATGGCTGATAATGCCGCAACACTCAGGGCCCAGGAGCCTGCATGGACCAGATCCACCTGATGAAGGTGTTCGTGGCTGTCGGCGAGCTGGAAAGCTTTGCCGCTGCCGCCCGGCGCCTGGATATTTCCCCGGCAGCGGTTACCCGCGCTGTCAGCGCACTCGAAGAGCAGATTGGGGTCAAGTTGCTGCTGCGCACTACCCGCAGCGTGCGGCTGACCGAAGCAGGCGGCCGCTACCTGGAAGACACCCGGCACATCCTGGCCAGCATTCACGAGGCCAACGAGGCCGCTGCCGGTATCAACGCAACGCCAAAAGGCGAATTGGCCATTACGGCGCCGATCCTGTTTGGCAAGAAATTCGTCATGCCTTGCATAGTGCGCTACCTGCAACAGTACCCTGAGGTGGATGTATCGGCATACTTGCTCGACCGGGTAGTGAACATGGTCGAGGAGGGCATGGATGTGGCCGTGCGCATCGGGCCGCTGCCCGATTCTGGCCTCAAGGCCCTGCCCGTGGGACGAGTGCGGCGCATGCTGTGTGCCTCGCCCGATTACCTGGCGCGCATGGGCGAGCCCCGACACCCGTCGGATTTGTCGAAACATTGGGTGATCGCCACCACCAACCTGTCACCGCGCGCCGGCTGGCGCTTTGGCCTGGCCGACGAACCGACCCTGGTGCGCTTGAACCCACGCTTGACGGTCACCAGCAACGACGGTGCGATCGCGGCAGCCGTTGGCGGCTTGGGCATCGCCCGGCTGCTGTCGTATCAGGTGGTCGATGAACTGGCCAGCGGCCAGTTGCAGGTCATTCTCGCCGATTACGAAGAAGCCCCGTGGCCCATCCACGTGCTGCACCGCGAAAGCAAGTACGGCTCCGCCAAGGTGCGGTCGTTCATCGACCTGCTGGCGCAGGACCTACGCGCTCGACAGTTGGACTGACCGGCCAACTGTACTCGGCCACCTGCCAACCCAGGGCAACTAAAGTGCTTGGTACTGCATCTTGAACCCCAGACTGGTCGTATCGTGCGCCTGCAATAACTTCAACCCAGGCCGCCCTGGCAGGTGGTGCGCATTGATTGGGTGGCTCACTGGCTCAAAGCAGAAAAATGGCTGCTGATGCGGGCAGAACAGCAAAAAGTGCTCGGCGCCGCTGGCACTGCACACCAGCCGATACCCTGCGCTTGGATGCTCGATCACGCAGTCGCCTGGCCATCCGCTGAAGGCATGGTCGACCGTTTCGGCAGGCAGAAGCTGTGCTGTGGTCAAGCGCCACGGCTGTGGAATATCGGCTTGGCGTGATGGCAATTGTTCTGCGTCCGCCAGCCATACCGTGCGCGCGTGCGCACGCACTCGCGTATCGCGATAGCGCGGAAAATAGGGGTGCAAGCCCAGTCCATACCACGTGGCAGCCTTATCTTGATGAGTCACTTGCAGATCAAGGCTCAAACAGCCCTCCTGCAGGCGCACTTCCAATGTTGCCCGGTAGGCGAACGGCACAGTGCTATCGAGGCTGAGACGGGCCAGGCCATCGCTGTGCTGCTCGACTTGCCAGGCCTGTTGCCAGGCGCTGCCGTGGATCGGGTAAGGATCATGGCTGGTGTTCGGGCTCAGCGTCACCCAGCCATCTGGGCGCAGAAAACCGCCCCCGGCAATACGGTTGGACCAGGGCGCCAAAGGGTAGCAGCCCATTCGCCGCGGGTTGCCGCTGGCCAGCGCTGCTTCGTCCGTGTAGCGCAGCAGCGCCTGGCCGTTCGCCTTGGCCCGCCAATTGACCAGGCTGGCGCCCAGTTCCGGTGCCAGGCTCAGGCGTGTCAGGCGATCTTGCAGGTGTAGCATCAGGGCCTCCGGTAGGTCAGCAGAACGATGCCGCACACCACCACGGCCCCGCCCAGCAGTTGCAACCCGCTCAGTTGCTGGCCAAGTAACGCCCAGCCCAGCAACAAGGTGGCGATGGGTTCGACATTCATCACCGGCGCGTTCTGCGCCATGTTCAGCCTCGGCACGCAGACGAACAGCAAGGTAAAGGCCACGCCATACAGCACCACCAAGCTGGCCAGCGCCACCCAACCGCTGGTGCTGGCTGGCAACGATAAGCCTGCAGGCATTACCCCGCTCAAACCCGCAACCAGCATGCTGCTGAACACGATTAACAGGGTAAGAAGGCTGCGCACCGGGCCGCGGACGGCGGCCAGTTTGTGGTCAGTGATCCACAGGGCACCGGCGAATACGCAGGCCGCGCACAGTGCCAGGCTCACGCCTAAAGCCCAGTGCGGGTTGGCGTCACCGGTATCGGCCAACCGGGCAGGGACATCCAGCGCCAATACCAGGCCGCACAGGATCAGGCCCATCAATAGCACCGTACGCCGGGTGGGGCGTGCGCCTCCCAGGGCCCAGGTCAGTAGCGCCAGAATCATCGGAAAGGTGTTGCCTACCAGCAGCGCCAGGGCCACTGGAATACGTGCCACTGCCGAATACAGGCACAGGCTTTGCGTAGCGATCAGCAGCCCCAGCAGCAATTGCCAGCGCCGTGTCCCGGCGGGCAGGCCCAGTGGTTGGCGCTGCCACATTACAAGGCAGGCCAAGGCCAGCAAGGTCACCCCCGAGCGGCAGAGAATCGCCAGCAGCACGCCGGTATCGTCATCGAATGCGATGCGCGCGGCGATGTGGTTGCCGGCGAACGCGCACGCCAGCAGGGCGAGCAGAGCGATGGCCAGTTTACGCGGGAAGATGATTGCAGTAGAGCAGGGAGTAGCCATGTGCAGGTCCGTTTGCAGTAAGACCGAAGGGCCGCAGCGCGGCCCCTCGTTACGATTACAAGACGACGCTGGGTAACCACAGCGAAATAGCTGGGATATAGGTCACCGCCATCAGCACCAGAAACAGCGCCACATAAAACGGCAACAGCGCTTTCACGGTGGCCTCGATACTGACCTTGCCAATCGCTGACCCGACGAACAGCACCGCGCCTACTGGCGGTGTGATCAGTCCGATCCCCAGGTTCACCAGCATGATCATGCCGAAATGCACAGGGTCCACGCCGATACCAGTGATCACTGGCAGCAGGATTGGTGTCAGGATCAGAATCAGCGGCGCCATGTCCATCACCGTGCCCAACAGCAGGAGCATGAAGTTGATGCACATCAGGATCACATAGCGGTTATCCGACAGGGTCAGAAACGCCGTGGTGATCTTCGACGGGATCTGCATCAGGGTCATCACGTAGCCAAAGCTTGCGGCAAAGCCAATCAGGATCATCACGATCGAGATGGTGCGCACTGTGCGGTGCATCAACTTGGGCAGGTCGCGCCACTTATAGTCGCGGTAGATGAACATGGTCACGAAGAACGACCACACCACCGCCACCGCAGCCGATTCTGTGGCGGTGAACACCCCCGAGAGGATGCCGCCCAGGATGATCACCATGGCCATGAGGCCCCACAAGGCTTCACCGGCGATCTTCAACGCCTGGCGCAGCGGGATCACCTCGCCCTTGGGGTAGTTGCGCTTCTTGGCGAAGATCAGGCACAGGCCCATCATCACCGCGCTCAGCAGCAGCCCAGGCATCACCCCGGCCATGAACAGCGAAGCGATCGACACCGTGCCGCCTGCCGCCAGCGAGTAGAGCACCGAGTTATGGCTGGGAGGGGTCAGCAGTGCCTGCACCGAGCCGCTGACCGTGACGGCGGTGGAAAACTCACGTGGGTAGCCCTTGCGCTCCATTTCTGGAATCAGCACCGAGCCCACCGACGCGGTATCTGCCACCGACGAACCCGAGATGGCGCCGAAAAAGGTCGATGCGGTGATGTTCACCAGCGATAGGCCGCCGCGCACGAAACCCACCAGCACCCCGGCGAATGCCACCAGCCGGCGCGACATGCCACCCTCGGCCATGATGGCGCCGGCAAGCACGAAGAACGGAATGGCCAACAGCGAGAACTTGTTAACCCCACTGGCGACCTGAATCATCATCGCCTGCAGCGGTATATCGATGTACCACGCCCCGATCAGCGCCGACAATCCCAACGCATAGGCGACCGGCATTCCCAGCAGGATCAGCGCAATGAAACTGCCCAACAGAATGAACGCATCCATTTACGCCGCCCCCTCGGTTTCTTCCACCAGGTCGTACTGCACCACCCTGCGCTGGCTTTGGTCGCCGAGCAGGAGCTTTTCCAGCACGAATATCAACGTCAGCACCCCGCCGACCGGGATCGGGGCATAGCTCATGCCCACCCGCACGCTGGGCAGTGAGGCCATGTACTGGTTCCAGGTGGTGGCGCATAGCTTGAAGCCGTACCAGGTCATGAACACACACACCGCCAGCATCAACAGCTGGGTGAATATCGCTACCAGTCGCCGCAGGGGTTCAGGCAGGCGGTCGGTGACCATCGCTACCGCCATGTGCGCACCGGCCCGGTAACTGGCAGCCGCGCCGATGAAGGTGAATAGCACCATCAACAATATCGCCACCGGCTCCGGCCAACTGGACCCGGTACCCAGTACGTAGCGGGCGAAGATGCCCCAGGGAATGATCAGGGACATGGTCAGGATCGACAGCCCAGCCACCCAGATGCAGGCTCGATAAAGCCCGTCGTTGACGCTCAGCACAAGCATTTTCATAGGCATCACCAAAGCGGCAGGGCGACGGGCGTCGCACTGCCGAGGCCATCTTGGGAAGGGTTACTGAACGGCGTCGATGCGCTTCATCAGGTCGGCGTACTGGGCACCGTACTTCTCGCGCACCGGGGCGGTGGCATCGAAGAACGGCTTGGTGTCGACGGCGATGAACTCGACACCCGCCGCCTTGAGCTTCTCTTCGCTGGCAGCAGATTTGGCATCCCATAGCGCGCGCTCTTCCATTTGCGCTTCGCGGGCGACTTTCTGCACCAGTGCCTGCTGTTCGGGTGAGAGCTTGTTCCAGGTGGTTTTCGACATCACCACCGGCTCCGGCAGAATCAGGTGGTTGGTCAGGGTGAAGTACTTGGCGCTCTGGTAGTGGTTATGTTCGAGCAAGGTCGGCGGGTTGTTTTCGGCGCCGTCGATCACCCCAGTCTGCAGGGCGCTGAAGATTTCACCGGTGTCCATGGCAATGCCGTTACCGCCCATGGCGTTCATCATATCGATGAACAGCGGGTTGCCCTGCACGCGGATCTTCATGCCTTTGAGGTCTTCAAGCTTGCGCACGGGCTTTTTCGTGTACAGGCTGCGCGAACCGCCATCCATCCAGGCCAGGGCAACCAGGTTGAATTCGGAGTTGGTGATCTTATCGAGGATTTCCTGGCCGATCTCGCCGTCGATGACCTTGCGCATGTGTGCGTGGTCTCGGAACACGAACGGCATGTTGAACACGTTCACATCAGGCACTACCGGGCCGACGATGCCAAGGCTGACGCGTGTCATCTGCACCGCACCGATCTGTGCTTGCTCGATCACCTCCTTCTCAGAGCCCAATACCCCGCCTGGGAACATCTTGAACGTGATCTGACCATTGCTGGCCTGTTCAAGCTTTTTGCCCATGTTCTGTTCGGCAACCACGGTCGGGTAACCGGCCGGGTGGATTTCGGCGAACTTGATGTCCAGTGCCGAGGCTGGCATGGACAGGCTGAAAGCGAAGGGAAGTACGGCAAGAAGCAGCTTGCGTTTGAAGGTCATGGTGAAACTCCGTGGTTTTTATTATCTGGTTTCGCGCGTGATGCTGGGTGTTGGGTGATCGGGCCGGCCGCGTTCAAGGACGCCAGGCCGGCTCCTCCAGGCCCTGAACACCGGGGCGTAAAGCAAATACGCCTCCGGCCAGGGGTTGGTCGCTGAGGTCGCCCTCTGCCGGGCGAATGGAGGTGACGAACAAGGTGCTCAAATCGGCGCCGCCAAAGGCACACATCGCCGGTTTTTTCACGGGCACCGTCAGCGAGCGGTCCAGCCGCCCATCCGGGGTGAAGCGATGAATCTGCCCGGCGTCGTTAGCGCAGATCCAGTAGCAGCCGTCGGTATCGATGGCGGCGCCGTCAGGGCGGCCTGGGAAGGCCCGCATGTCGACGAACAGCCGCTGGTTGTGCGGGGTGGCGCTGTCGATGTCGTAATCGAAGGTCCAGATCTTCTGCACGTTGGGATGCGAGTCGGACAGGTACATGCGAGTGCCGTCCGGGCTGAAGGCCAGGCCATTGGGCACGATCATGCCCGTCAGTTGCTGGTGTACCTGGTTTGCGCCATCGACCCGATACAGTGCACCGACATGGGCACCTTGCGGCATGTCCATGAGCATGCTGCCGGCCCAGAAGCGGCCCTGGCGGTCGCAACGCCCGTCGTTCAAGCGCATGCCCGCTTGGGCGTGTTCGACCGCGCTGTACAGGTGGCTTTCAAGGCTACCGTCTGCCTTGGTTTGCAGCTGGAAAACGCCGCTTTCCATGCCCGCCAGCCAACCCTGGGCCGTGCGGGCAATACAGGCCAGCATCTCGTCGCCCTGCCACTGCTGATGGTTGCCATCCTTCCAGCGGTGCAACTGGCGGGCCGGGATGTCCACCCAGTACAGTGCTTGCTCGATCGGGTGCCAAACGGGGCTTTCGCCGGTGCCGTTGCGGGCGTCGACTATCAGTTCGCAGTGCATGCTCAAGCCTCCTGGCCGGGCGCTGAATCAGTTGAAGGGGCCGGATGCGACGAAGGCACCGCCCTGATAGACCATGCTCGGGTCGTCGGCGGCTGGCGCAGGTTGGGCCTCTACCGCTGCGCGAAACACTTCGGAGCTGTCCTTGGGCTGGTAACCCAAGTGCGCAGCGTGGCGGTTGTCCCACCAGACGGTGCGGTTGGCCGATGCGCCGTAGACCACGGTATGGCCAACCCCAGGGGTGAACAGGCCGCGCTCGATCAGTTGGGTCAGGTCGTCGTAGCTCAGCCACGTGCAGAGCATGCGTGGGTTTTGTGGCGCCTCGAACGAAGAGCCGATGCGAATGCTGACGGTTTCTATGCCATAGCGGTCGAAATAGAAGCTGGCGACATCCTCGCCGTAGCACTTCGACAGCCCGTAGTAGCTGTCAGGCCGGCGCAGGGCGTGGGCATCGATCGATTGGTCCTGGCGGTAGAAGCCGATCACGTGGTTGGAGCTGGCGAAGATAATGCGCTTGACCCCGTGCTTGCGGGCCGCTTCGTAGATGTGAAACACACCGCAGATGTTGGGGCCCAGAATGTCCTCGAACGCATGCTCGGTAGACACGCCGCCGAAGTGCACGATGGCATCGACGCCTTCGACCAATGCATGGACCGCAGCCTTGTCGGCAAGGTCACAGGTGATGACTTCTTCTTGAGGCCCGCTGGCGGGTGCCATGGGCGCGATGTCGGAAAGGCGCAAGACTTCGGCGCAGCCAGCGAGGCGTTGGCGAAGGACCTGGCCGAGGCCGCCTGCCGCTCCGGTGAGCAGCAGGCGCTTGAAGGGGGTGATGGTCATGGCAGCTCTACTTGTAATTGTTGTAAGTTGTCGTATGACTTGGGTGATTATCGACAGTGCTTCCGCGGGTTGTCAATGCTGCTTGTCTGGCTTTGTTTTTCTCTTTGCGGCGCAAGCCGCTGTTACGGGCTTGGGTCAATTGCAAAAGCAGGCCTGGTGGCAGCGGGTTTGCCCGTGAACACGGGCCAAGCCCGCGCCCTGGGATCACAACAACGACAGCGGATAGTTGAAGATCAACCGGTTCTCATCGAATTCATTGTTGCTGTAGTCCCGGCGAATGCTCGAGTTGCGCCATTTCACGCTCAAATCCTTGAACGGCCCGCTCTGGATCACATAAGCCAGCTCCGACTCGCGGACCCATTCCTTGCCGTTGTTCACCGCGCTGGTGTGTACATCACGGCCACTGATATAGCGGTTCATCAGGGTCAGCCCCGGCACTCCGAGCGTGACGAAGTTGAAATCATGGCGCACCTGCCAGGAGCGCTCGTTGGCATTGTCGAAACTGGAGTTGTAACTGTCGTTGGCCAATGTGCCGCCGCTGGTGCCGTTGACTCGCATCCAGGTATCGCCATCGACCTTCTGCAACCCGACCCAGAAGGTATTGCCGCCATATTTGGCCGAGAACATCCCTGAGTAGGTTTTGTTATCCAGTTTGCCGGCACGCTCAGAGCCGTCCTCACCCCCCCGGAAGTAGCCCAGGTTGGCACCGAGGGTCCAGTTACCCAGCGGTTGGCTATGGCTCAATTGCAGATACTGCTGTTCGTACACATCCTTGAGCACCGCGTTCCATGCGCCGAGCAGAGTGCGGTCCTGGTTGAACTTGTATTCACCGCCGACGAAGTTGAACCGATCGGACAGTGCACCGGCGTAACTCATGTCTTCCATGCTTGCGTCGTTGCGCGGGCTGTTGCCCCGGAATTGGCCGCCGTACAGGGTCAGCCCGGCAATTTCGTTGGAAGTGACTTGGCCGCCGCGAAAGGTCTGTGGCAGGGAGCGCCCGTCGTCCGAGCGCAGGATCGGCAGCACCGGCATCCATTCGCCGATTTTCAGCTCGGTCTTGGAGATACGTGCCTTGCCCGCCACCGCCAGGCGGCCATAGTCATCCGCCGGCCGCCCATCGTCATGGCGTGGCAGCAGTGCTGTACCGTAGGTGCCGCCACCGCCATCGAGCTTCACCGACCACAAGCCCAGCACATCCACGCCCAAGCCCACCGGGCCCTGGGTGAAGCCCGAGCGCGCATCGAGAATGAAGCTCTGAGTCCATTCTTCGGCCTTGCTTTGGGGGTTGCTGGGGTTGGTGAAATTACGGTTGATATAGAAGTTGCGCAGGCCTAACACGGCCTTGCTGTCTTCGATGAAGCCTTGGGCGAGGCTGATGCCCGGGATGCTACCTAGCAGGCTGGCGCCAACAAGTGCAAAGGGGAGGGTGTTCTGGCAGATTTTCGACATGGAGAGGATTCGCTTTGTTGTTTTTGTTATGTGTTGTCATACAACTTCGGCGATTTTTAACAAGCTGGGAATGAACTGTCAACGCTGCGGAGTGCAATAAGTTCGCGCTGTCGAGTGAATATGTGGTGGCGAAAGCTCTAACTAAGGGCCTTGGATAAAATTAAGGTCATAGTATGACGGCGGCGAATGGGAGCCTTGGCGTTCTTTGGTCTCAGAAGAACTGAGCCCTCCTGGGGCTTGGCTTGGACTTTGCTGTGGGGCGCAAATCGCGCGCCGCCCGCGCGGCGCTCGATCTCCCAGGCGCTAAAAGGCTCAAGCCAACGCCCAAAAAAAATCCGACACCAGATTACTGGTGTCGGATTTTTCAACCCCGGCTTGGACTCAAAAGCTTAAATGAACAGCTTTAGGCCATGCGGCAGCCTTCTTTAGGCTCGGCCCGGACTATCAATCCCAGCTCAACGCACCACCGGTCTGATACTCGATAACCCGAGTCTCGAAGAAGTTCTTCTCTTTCTTCAAGTCCATGATTTCGCTCATCCATGGGAACGGGTTGGTAGTCCCTGGGTACTCTTCCTTCAAACCAATCTGGGTCAGACGACGGTTGGCGATGAACTTGAGATAGTCCTCCATCATCGCTGCGTTCATGCCCAGTACGCCGCGTGGCATGGTGTCACGGGCGTATTCGATCTCCAGCTGGGTCCCTTGCAGGATCATCTGGGTCGCTTCTTCCTTCATCGCCGCATCCCACAGGTGCGGGTTCTCGATCTTGATCTGGTTGATCACGTCGATACCGAAGTTCAGGTGCATCGACTCGTCACGCAGGATGTACTGGAACTGCTCGGCAACGCCAGTCATCTTGTTGCGGCGGCCCATGGACAGAATCTGGGTGAAGCCGCAGTAGAAGAAGATGCCTTCCAGTACGCAGTAGTAAGCGATCAGGTTGCGCAGCAGCTCTTTGTCGGTTTCCACGGTACCGGTGTTGAATTCCGGGTCGGAGATGGCGCGGGTGTATTTCAGGCCCCAGGCGGCTTTTTTCGCTACCGATGGGATCTCGTGGTACATGTTGAAGATCTCGCCTTCATCCATGCCCAGCGACTCGATGCAGTACTGGTAGGCGTGGGTGTGGATCGCCTCTTCGAACGCCTGGCGCAGGATGTACTGGCGGCACTCCGGGTTGGTGATCAAACGGTACACGGCCAGGGCCAGGTTGTTGGCAACCAGGGAGTCGGCGGTGGAGAAGAAGCCCAGGTTGCGCATGACGATGCGGCGCTCGTCCTCGGTCAGGCCATCCTGGCTCTTCCACAGGGCGATGTCGGCGGTCATGTTGACCTCTTGCGGCATCCAGTGGTTGGCGCAGCCGTCCAGGTACTTCTGCCAGGCCCAGTCGTACTTGAAGGGCACCAACTGGTTGAGGTCGGCGCGGCAGTTGATCATGCGCTTCTCGTCAACGGCAACGCGGGCCGAGGAGCCTTCCAGCTCGGCCAGGCCTTCGGCGATGTCCAGGGCGTCCAGCGCAGCCTTGGCACGCTTGACCGCATCGGAGTCCGATGCCGTGGCCGCGCGGGCTTCCAACGCGGCAGCACCGCCGGCGCTGTCGAGCTTGTCGAGGGTGGTGGCGGCAGCGGCCTGCGCGGGGGTGTTGCCTTTGGCGGCGACTTCGCCGTCTTCTTTATCGAATTCGTCCCAGCTCAGCATGGTGAGAGTCTCCTGCTTGAGGGTCATCTATGAAGTATGACCGGTGGATCTTGGTTGCGTTGCTTGGCCCCGGGTGGGGTAGTGCGGTGCACGCAAATCTGAATGCCCTTCGAAGGGCTAACCTGGGCGTGGGCGCCCGGGTCTATTGTGTCTGGCCGTGTGGCAGGCTGCGGCAGGGCCGGCCTCTTTGCAGGTGAACCCGACCCCACGGCTGCATGGAAAAGAGGCTTCCCGTAGGAAGCCTCAGCCACGCCTTACTGGCAGGCTTCGCAATCCGGCTCGTCGATCGCGCAGGCTTTCGGCACTGGCGCTGGGCCTGCTGCCTGGGCCGGGGCGCTGTCGCCGCCGCTGGATACCGCGTTGAGCTTGCCGGTGTTGATGGTCGACTTCTCGGTGCTGGTCGCGGCCAGGGCACGGAGGTAGTAGGTGGTCTTCAGACCACGGTACCAGGCCATGCGGTAGGTCACGTCCAGCTTCTTGCCCGAGGCACCGGCGATGTACAGGTTCAGCGATTGCGCCTGGTCGATCCACTTCTGGCGACGGGAGGCTGCATCGACGATCCACTTGGTCTCGACTTCGAAGGCCGTGGCATAGAGGTCTTTGAGCTCTTGCGGAATGCGCTCGATCTGCTGCACCGAACCGTCGTAGTACTTCAGGTCGTTGATCATTACCGAGTCCCACAGGTCGCGGGCCTTCAGGTCGCGGACCAGGTACGGGTTGATCACGGTGAATTCGCCCGACAGGTTCGATTTCACGTACAGGTTCTGGTAGGTCGGCTCGATCGACTGCGATACGCCGGTGATGTTGGCGATGGTCGCGGTTGGCGCGATGGCCATGATGTTCGAGTTACGGATGCCTTTCTGTACGCGGGCACGGATCGGGGCCCAGTCCAGCGATTCTTCCAGGTTGACGTCGATGTACTTGGCGCCACGGGCTTCGATCAGGATCTGTTGCGAATCCAGCGGCAGAATGCCCTTGGACCACAGCGAACCCTGGAACGTCTCGTAGGCACCGCGCTCGTCGGCCAGGTCGCAGGAAGCCTGGATCGCGTAGTAGCTGACCGCTTCCATCGACTTGTCGGCGAACTCGACGGCAGCGTCGGAGCCGTACGGGATGTGCTGCAGGTACAGCGCGTCCTGGAAGCCCATGATGCCCAGGCCGACCGGGCGGTGCTTGAGGTTCGAGTTACGCGCTTGCGGCACCGAGTAGTAGTTGATGTCGATCACGTTGTCGAGCATACGCACGGCGGTGTTCACGGTGCGTTGCAGCTTGGCGGTGTCCAGCTTGCCATCGACGATGTGGTTCGGCAGGTTGATCGAGCCCAGGTTGCAGACCGCGATCTCGTCCTTGTTGGTGTTCAAGGTGATTTCGGTGCACAGGTTCGAGCTGTGGACCACGCCCACGTGTTGCTGCGGCGAGCGCAGGTTGCACGGGTCCTTGAAGGTCAGCCACGGGTGGCCGGTCTCGAACAGCATCGACAGCATCTTGCGCCACAGGTCTTTGGCCTGGATGGTCTTGAACACCTTGATCTTGTTGTACTCGGTCAGGGCTTCGTAGTACTCGTAGCGCTCTTCGAAGGCCTTACCGGTCAGGTCGTGCAGATCGGGTACTTCCGATGGCGAGAACAGGGTCCACTTGCCGTCATCGAAGACACGCTTCATGAACAGGTCAGGGATCCAGTTGGCGGTGTTCATGTCGTGGGTACGACGACGGTCATCACCGGTGTTCTTGCGCAGCTCGATGAACTCTTCGATGTCCAGGTGCCAGGTTTCCAGGTAGGCGCAGACGGCGCCTTTGCGCTTGCCACCCTGGTTCACGGCCACGGCGGTGTCGTTGACCACTTTCAGGAACGGCACCACACCCTGGGACTTGCCATTGGTGCCCTTGATGTAGGAGCCCAGTGCACGCACAGGGGTCCAGTCGTTGCCCAGGCCACCGGCGAATTTCGACAGCATGGCGTTGTCGTGGATCGCGTGGTAGATGCCCGACAGGTCGTCCGGCACGGTGGTCAGGTAGCAGCTCGACAGCTGCGGGCGCAGGGTGCCGGCGTTGAACAGGGTTGGGGTCGAGGCCATGTAGTCGAACGACGAGAGCAGGTTGTAGAACTCGATCGCACGGGCTTCTTTGTCTTTCTCTTCCAGCGCCAGGCCCATGGCCACACGCATGAAGAACACCTGCGGCAGCTCGAAGCGCACACCATCCTTGTGGATGAAGTAACGGTCGTAAAGGGTCTGCAGGCCCAGGTAGGTGAACTGCTGGTCGCGCTCGTGGTTGATCGCCTTGCCCAGTTTTTCCAGGTCGAATTCGGCCAGCGCCGGGTTCAGCAACTCGAATTCGACACCTTTGGCGACGTAGGCCGGCAGAGCCTTGGCGTACAGGTCGGCCATCTCGTGGTGGGTGGCGCTGTCGGCGACATTGAGGAAGCCCAGGCCTTCGGCGCGCAGGGTGTCCATCAGCAGGCGGGCGGTGACGAACGAGTAGTTCGGCTCACGCTCGACCAAGGTGCGGGCGGTCATCACCAGGGCGGTGTTGACGTCTTTGATGGCCACGCCATCGTAGAGGTTTTTCAGGGTTTCGCGCTGGATCAGGTCGCCGTCGACTTCGGCCAGGCCTTCGCAGGCTTCGCTGATGATGGTGTTCAGGCGCGCCATGTCCAGCGGCGCCAGGGTGCCGTCAGCCAGGGTGATGCGGATGCTCGGGTGCGGCTCGACAATCGACTCGGTGCTCACACGGGTGGCGCGCTCCTTGGCGCGTTGCTCGCGGTATATCACGTAGTCACGGGCGACCTTTTGCTCGCCGGCACGCATCAGGGCCAGTTCGACCTGGTCCTGGATTTCTTCGATGTGGATGGTGCCACCCGATGGCATGCGACGCTTGAACGTAGCGCTGACCTGCTCGGTCAGGCGCGCGACGGTGTCGTGGATGCGCGACGAGGCAGCGGCGGTGCCGCCTTCAACTGCGAGAAACGCCTTGGTGATGGCAACGGTGATCTTGTCGTCGGTGTAAGGGACGACAGTGCCGTTACGCTTGATCACGCGCAATTGGCCGGGGGCAGTGGCGGCCAGATCCTGGTTGGAATCTGCGGCCTGCGGCGCCAAGGCCTGCGGGTTCTCGCGAGTTGTGTCGGTTTGCATGGGTGGGTGTCTCCACAGTTTCAATAGTGTTCAGGCGCCTTCTGAGCGCCCACCGTTCCGTCCACTTGCTCGATGACCTTTGCAGGGGATGCGCCGTGCACGCGCATCCGCCCGCTCGGGCGTACCGACTTCGGGACAGATCAGGAATTTGGGGCAAGAACCTTGCCGCTCCCTGGCCGAAGTCATTTGCTTTGGGCTACACCAAAGCAGGCTGTTCAGTGTCCGCTAGGAGCGGTTGGATCGTAGAAACCACAACGAGTTCTGCCAGAAAAATCGCTTGAATTTCTCTGCTGACTCATGCTTGGTGTTGATGGGTGAAACCCAACATCTAGTGGTTTGCTGTGCTGGGGATACAAGATAATGCGGTCCATGGGTCTTTGCAAGGCGATCGCTTGTGGATAACTTGTGCGTACTTTGTGAGTGAATAGTGGGTAATCGCTGTAGGCCTTGTGGCAACAGGTGTGCAGTATTTTTTGCGCTCAATCGATGGGGCATGGCATTAGATGTGTGGTGATTATGGGATCGAGGGCCGCCCGCACGGGCGGCCCTCGATCCCATGGACGGCAAACAACTACAGCCCTACCCTCAAGCCCTAACGCAATCCAAAAACAAGAAAGGCAAAAGCCATGGAGCACCCGACTCACCGCATCCTTATCGTCGAAGACGACCAGCGCCTGGCGGAACTCACTGCCGAATACCTTCAGGCCAATGGCTACGAAGTCGCCGTGGAGGCCGACGGCGCCCGCGCCGCCCGGCGCATAGTCGACAGTCAGCCTGACCTGGTGATACTCGACCTGATGCTGCCCGGTGAAGATGGCCTGAGCATATGCCGGCGCGTGCGCGGCCAGTATACCGGCCCGATTCTGATGCTCACCGCCCGCAGCGACGAGCTCGATCAGGTCCAAGGCCTGGACCTTGGGGCCGACGATTATGTCTGCAAACCGGTTCGCCCGCGCTTGCTGCTGGCACGGATTCAAGCCTTGCTGCGACGCAGCGAAAGCCCAGACCCCAAACGTCAGGCGCTTACCTTCGGTGCGCTGCGTATCGACAACCGCCTGCGCGAAGCCTGGCTCGGCACGCTGCCCATCGAGCTGACGAGTGCGGAATTCGACTTGCTTTGGCTGCTGGCCAGCAATGCTGGGCGGGTGTTGTCGCGCGAGCAGATCTTCACAGCACTGCGCGGGGTCGGCTACGACGGCCAGGACCGCTCCATCGACGTGCGTATTTCCAGGATTCGCCCCAAGATCGGTGACGACTCGATCCATCCGCGGCTTATCAAGACGCTGCGCAGCAAGGGTTACCTGTTCGTCGGCGATGCACCATGAAGCATTCGATCTTCCTGCGTATATACGGAGGCATGCTGGCCGTACTGGTGTTAGTGGCGCTGCTCGGGGTGCTCAGCCTACATCTGGTCAACGAAGTACGCGCGGCCCAGCACCGCGAGCGCCTGGCCCAAGGCACATTCAGCCTGATGGCCGATAACCTCGCGCAGCAGAACGCCACCGAGCGCAAGCGCTCACTGCTGATGTGGGAGCGCCTGCTGGGCGTGCCGCTGTCTCTGCAGCCCATGTCGGCCCGCACCCTGGAGGGAGGGCAGCGTGCGCGGCTGTATCGAGGCTTGGTGGTGGTGCAAAAAACCGGCCCGCACGCCGCTCAGGTGCTGCGTAAGGTGGGCCAGGAAGACCTGTTGCTGGTGGCGCAGGTCAAGCAGGTCAGCGAGCAGTTGGCGCGTGCCACCCTGTACCTTTTGGCCGATGAGTTGGTGCGCTACCCGGTTACCGAACAGCCGCAGCGCTTGGCAGAGCTGGCCCGAAGCAAAGGCTTCGGTTTTGGTGTGGCGCTGCAGCGCATCGAACGGGTTGGGCTAGATGATGATCAGCGGCGCCGGGTAGAGGAGGGTGACACGGTGATGGCCCTGGGCCGCGACGGTGATTCGGTTCGCGTGTTCGCCGGTCTGCCGGGCTCGCCGCTGGTGCTGGAAATCGGCCCGCTTCATCAGCTCAACCCCTATCCGCCGCAGTTGCTGATACTGATCACCTTCCTCGGCCTGTGCCTGATCGGCCTGGTGGTGTACTTGCTGGTGCGCCAGTTGGAGCGGCGGGTTTCAGGCATGGCGATCGCCGCCACGCGGATTGCCCAAGGCAGTCTGGACACTCGCGTGCCGGCCGGCGATGCCGACTCCGTGGGGCACCTGGCTGCAGCCTTCAATGGCATGGCAGAGCACCTGCAGCGTTCGCTGAACATGCAGCGCGAACTGGTGCGCGCGGTGTCCCATGAATTGCGCACCCCGGTAGCGCGCCTGCGCTTTGGCCTGGAAATGATCGAAAGTGCCACCAGCGATCAGGCCCGTGCCAAGCACTTGGCCGGCATGGATGGCGACATTCAGGACCTGGACAAGCTGGTCGACGAGATGTTGACCTACGCCCGCCTTGAGCAGGGCGCCCCGGCACTGAAGTTTCAGCGTGTCGAGCTCGATGCCTTGCTCGACCGGGTGATCGAAGAGCTGGCGCCGCTCAACAGCCAGGTCCGATTGCTGCGTGGCCCCTGCCAAGCCAATGAAGGCTGCTGGGTCGAGGCTGAACCGCGCTACCTGCACCGTGCACTGCAGAACCTGGTGAGCAATGCGTTGCGCCATGCCAGCAGCGAGGTGCGCCTGAGCTACCAGTTGGGCCAGCAGCGTTGCCGGATCGATGTGGAGGATGATGGCCCGGGCATTGCGGAAGGTTACTGGGACCGCATCTTCACGCCGTTCACCCGGCTCGACGACAGCCGCAGCCGCGCCTCTGGCGGGCATGGGCTTGGATTGTCGATCGTGCGGCGGATCATTTACTGGCACGCAGGCCGCGCCACGGTGGGGCGCAGCCAGGCGCTCGGTGGCGCCTGCTTCAGCCTCAACTGGCCCCGCGAACAGCCGGAGCAGTAAGGCTCAGACGCTGATCAGGCTAAGCAGGTGGCCGTCTTGCAGGCAAAACTGGCCGTCCACTTCGGTGCCCTGCGGCCATTGGGCTGACAGGTCGGTGAGCAGGCGCAGGCGCGCCAAGCCATCGGCGGACCATGCCAGTACCTCGGCGTGTTCGAAATAGAAGCGCTGCCGGGTCAGGGGGTAAAGCGCCTTGAATAGGCTTTCCTTGAGCGAGAAGGTCAGGGTGACGGTCAGGCCCATCTGCCCAGGGTCCAGGCGCTCGCATTCGGCGGGAGTCAGGATTTCGCCCATCAGCCGCGCGGCGCGCTCGTCATCGAGTAGCGCTTCCTGGTCCAGGCCCAGGCCGCGACAGGTGCCTTCGCTGGCCACCACAGCGGCTGCCCAGCCCTTGCCATGGGTGATCGAGCCACAGATGCCGGCGGGCCAGATCGGCGCGCGGTCTTCATGGCTGCCTGGTACGTAATCGCGGCCATCCAGGCACTGCAGTGCGGCGCGGGCGCAGACCCGCCCGGCCAGGTATTCGGCCTGGCGCTTGGCAACCGAGCGCTGCAAGCTGGCGCTGGGCACGATACCTGCGCGTTGAAAATCGTCCACAGCAAGGCGGGCGGGGTCGAACGCACAACTGGCCAGAGCCGCACCAGGAAGCGGTCGCGGTAGAGGCCAGTGGTGCTGGAGCGGGGCACAGCAGGCGGGGTGATTGTTCATGGCCGTTATTGTAGCGGCCTGTGGGGCGCTACTTGAACACTTGCTTGAAGAATGCCTGCATGTCCGCCCAGGAGCTCTTGTCTGCCGCCTCGTTATAGCCGATGTCCGGCCCACCGTGTTCACCGTGGCTCAGCCGATCGGCGTCGGGGTTGGTGAAACCGTGTTTGGCACCGGCAATGCTGACGAACTGGTAGTTCACCTTGGCCGCATCCATCTCCGCCTTGAACGCGTCTACCTGCTGTTGTGTGACCATGCTGTCGTCAGCACCGTGCTCGACCAGTATATAAGCGCGAACCACACCAGGCTTGGTGACCGGCGTCTGGGTGGCCAGCGGGCCATGGAAGCTCACCACGGCGTCCAGCCTCGCGCCACGGCGCGCCGCATCGAGCACCACCTTGCCGCCAAAGCAGTAGCCGATGGCGCCAAGCTTGTGCCTGTCGGTGTAGGGCTGTTTTTTCAATAGGTCCAGCCCGGCGTCGAAGCGCTTGGCCGCTTCGTCCGGGTCTTTGCTCGCCTCGGCCATGAATGCCTGGGCGTCCTGTGGGTGCTCGGTGTGCTTGCCTTCGCCGTACATGTCGATCGCCAGCGCGCTGTAGCCCAGCGCAGCAAGGTCGCGGGCACGACGCTTGGCATAATCGTTGAGCCCCCACCATTCGTGCACCACCAACACGCCCGGGCGCTCACCCTTGATGGCGTCGTCGTAAGCGTAATAGCCAATCAGCGCTGTGCCGTCGGCATCTTGATAGCGGATATCGCGGGTTTGCACTGCCGCTTGGGCGAGGGCGGCGCTGCACATCAGGGTCAGGGCCAGCAGGGCGCGCATGTTCACTACTCCTTGGTTTGCAGGCAGATCGTTCAGCTGTGGTTCAGTCAGGGTTCAGCCGCGGTTCAGGGCTCCCTGCTTACTCTAGCTTCCAGACCGCAACAGTGCCTTTATCTGGAGTATCACACCATGAAAACATTCCATTCCCTGCTCGCCGCCGTGGCCGTTTGCGCCGCAGGCATGACCTCGGTCCAGGCTGCCGATGACAACTTCGCCAGCCTGACCTACGGCCAGACCAGCGACAAAGTGCGCAAGTCTGGCTTGCTGCAGAGCAACACCGACCACCTCAATGCCGACGGCATCATTGGCAAGGACGATACCTGGGGCGTGCGCCTGGGTAAGATCAACGACCAGGGCCGCTACTACATGACCTATGACAACGTCTCGGGTGACCACAGCGGCGTCAAGCTGCGCCAAGAGAACCTGCTCGGCAGCTATGACCTGTTCCTGCCGGTGGGCGATACCACCAAACTGTTCGGCGGTGGCAGCCTGGGCATGACCAAACTGACTCAGGATTCACCAGGGGCCAGCCGCGATACCGATTACGGGTATGCCGTGGGCCTGCAGGCTGGGGTCATTCAGGAGATCACCGATAATGCCTCGATGGAGCTAGGCTACCGTTACCTGCGCACCAATGCCGCCACCGAGTTGGGTGCCAGCGGCGGGCCCAAGGAGGGCACCCTGCGCCTGACCAGCAGTGCACAAACCTACCTGGCCGCAACTTACAAGTTCTGACCGGCGAGCCGAGTTATCCTGTACTGTCCTGTTCGCGGGTAAACCCGCTCCTACAGCGATCCCCTGTAGGAGCGGGTTTACCCGCGAACAGGCCCATACAGGCACATACCAAAGGAGCCTTGCATGAAATTGCTGGTGGTCGAGGACGAAGCCCTGCTGCGGCACCACCTCCACACCCGTCTGGGCGAAAGCGGCCATGTGGTCGAGGCCGTGGCCAACGCCGAGGAGGCCTTGTATCAGGCCGAACACTTCCATTTCGACTTGGCCATCATCGACCTTGGCCTGCCTGGCATCAGCGGGCTTGAGCTGATCGGCCGCCTGCGCAGCCTGGGCAAGGTCTTTCCCATCCTCATACTCACCGCCCGCGGCAACTGGCAGGACAAGGTCGAAGGCCTGGCCGCCGGTGCCGACGATTACCTGGTCAAACCGTTCCAGTTCGAGGAGCTCGAGGCGCGTCTGAACGCCCTGTTGCGCCGTAGCAGTGGCTTCACCCAGTCGACCATTGCCGCCGGCCCGCTGCTGCTGGACCTCAACCGCAAGCAAGCGACCTTGGATGAGCAACCCTTGGCACTGACCGCGTACGAGTACCGGATTCTCGAATACCTCATGCGTCACCACCAGCAGGTCGTGGCCAAGGAGCGTTTGATGGAACAGCTCTATCCGGGTGACGAGGAGCGCGACCCCAATGTCATCGAGGTGCTGGTCGGCCGTTTGCGCCGCAAGCTCGAAGGTGATTGTGGCTTCAAACCGATCGACACGGTGCGCGGCCTGGGTTATCTGTTCACCGAGCGCTGCCGATGATCCGCTCGCTGCGGGTGAGGCTGATGCTCGCGGCGGCGGTGCTGGCGTTGCTGTTCATGCTGGCGCTGTTGCCGGCCTTGCAGAAAGCCTTCAGCCTGGCCTTGCAGGAGTCGATCGAGCAGCGCCTGGCATCGGATGTGACAACGCTGATTTCCGCCGCCCGCATCGAGCATGGCCAATTGCAGATGCCCGATCTGCTGCCGGACGAGCGCTACAAACTGCCCTATACCGGCCTGTTGGGCTACATCTTCGATCGTGATGGCAACCTGGTCTGGCGCTCGCGCGCAACCACTGACCGGCACATCAATTATCAGCCCCGCTACGACGGGCGCGGTAACGAGTTCGCCCGCATCCATCAGGACGATGGTGAAGAATTCTTCGTCTACGATGTCGAGATCAAACTGCTCGGTGGCCAGAGCGCCGCTTACAGCATCGTGGCGTTGCAGCCGGTCAGCGAGTACAAAGCTACGCTCAATGGCTTGCGCGAAAAGCTCTATCTGGGCTTTGGTGCAGCCCTGCTGGCCTTGCTGATGCTGCTGTGGGGCGGCCTGACCTGGGGCCTGCGCTCGTTGCGTCAGTTGAGCCTCGAACTGGACCAGGTGGAGTCCGGGGCGCGCGATGGCCTGAGCGGCGAGCACCCTCGTGAGCTACTGCGCCTGACCCGCTCGCTGAACCGCCTGCTGAGCAGCGAGCGCGAGCAACGCGCACGCTATCGCGATTCGCTGGGGGATCTGGCCCACAGCCTGAAAACGCCGCTGGCGGTATTGCAGGGCGTGGGCGAGAGCATGCAGCAGCGCGCAGGTGAACGTGAGCAGGCCCGAGTACTGCAAAGCCAGATCGAGCGCATGAGCCAGCAGATCGATTACCAGCTGCAACGCGCAAGCCTGCGCAAAAGCGGCCTGGTGCGCCACAGCGTAGCGCTGTTGCCGGTGCTGGAGAGCCTCTGCAGCACCCTGGCCAAGGTCTACCGCGACAAGCAGGTGCAGGTCCTGCTGGATGTGCCTGCCCAGGCCCATGTGCCGATGGAGCAGGGCGCGTTGCTGGAACTGCTGGGTAACTTGCTGGAAAACGCCTATCGGTTAAGCCTGGGGCAAGTGCGGGTGAGCCTTGAGCAGGCGCCAGGCACGCAGACCTTGTGCATCGAAGACGATGGCCCTGGGGTGCCGCCCGACCAGCGCGAGCGCATTCTGGAACGCGGTGAGCGCCTGGACCGTCAGCATCCAGGGCAAGGCATCGGGTTGGCTGTGGTCAAGGACATCGTCGACAGTTATGACGCCGAGCTGACCCTCGATGAATCCGCGCTGGGTGGTGCCGCGTTCTGCATCAAGCTGCACGTGGACTGATCGGCCCTTCGGGCGGATTCCCGCCATATCCGCTGTACATTTCCCGCCATCGGGCGGAAATCCGCCATCCATTTTCAGAGAAATCGCCCCGTCGTTGGGCATGTACGCCAGTCAAACACATGCTTTGCACCCAAGCTGGGCATTTTGGCATTGCCCTTGCTATGTCCATTGCCAGAGCCCAGCCAAGGCCGCTCGAACACAACGACAAATCCCTCCAGGTGCAGGAGGGTTAGCGATTCAGGTGCCCCACACCCTGGAAGAGGGTGGAGCCGGCACACTTGAGGAAAATGAGCCATGACGACACGTCAGCCGCTGTACAAATCACTGTATGTCCAGGTGTTGGTTGCCATCACCATCGGCATCCTGCTCGGCCACTTCTACCCGGAAACCGGCGTCGCCCTCAAACCTTTGGGTGATGGTTTCGTCAAACTGATCAAGATGGTCATCGCCCCCATCATCTTCTGTACCGTGGTCAGCGGCATCGCCGGCATGCAGAGCATGAAGTCGGTCGGCAAGACTGGCGGCTACGCGCTGTTGTACTTCGAAATCGTCTCCACCGTCGCGCTGATCATCGGCCTTGTTGTGGTCAACGTGGTGCAGCCAGGCGCTGGCATGCACATCGACGTCAGCACCCTGAACGCTAGCAGCGTGGCCGCTTACGCCGCTGCCGGTGCGCAGCAGACCACGGTTGGCTTCCTGCTCAACATCATCCCTAGCACCGTGGTGGGCGCTTTCGCCAACGGCGACATCCTGCAAGTGCTGATGTTCTCGGTGATCTTCGGCTTCGCGCTGCATCGTCTGGGCAGCTACGGCAAGCCAGTACTGGACCTGATCGACCGCTTCGCCCATGTGATGTTCAACATCATCAACATGATCATGAAGCTGGCGCCGGTCGGTGCCTTTGGTGCAATGGCCTTCACCATCGGCCAGTACGGTGTGGGTTCGCTGGTGCAGCTGGGTTACCTGATGGCGTGCTTCTACATCACCTGCCTGCTGTTCGTGCTGGTGGTGCTGGGCGGTATCTGCCGTGCCCACGGCTTCAGCGTCCTCAAGCTGATCCGCTACATCCGCGAAGAGCTGATGATCGTGCTGGGTACTTCTTCTTCGGAATCGGCCCTGCCACGCATGCTGGCCAAGATGGAGCGCCTGGGTGCCAAGAAGTCGGTCGTCGGCCTGGTTATCCCGACTGGCTACTCGTTCAACCTTGACGGTACTTCGATCTACCTGACCATGGCCGCGGTGTTCATCGCCCAGGCTACCGATACCCACATGGACATCACCCACCAGATCACCTTGCTGCTGGTGCTGCTGGTGGCGTCCAAAGGGGCTGCCGGTGTGACCGGTTCGGGCTTCATCGTCCTCGCCGCCACCCTGTCGGCCGTTGGTCACCTGCCGGTCGCAGGCCTGGCGCTGATCCTGGGTATCGACCGCTTCATGTCCGAAGCCCGCGCCCTGACCAACCTGGTTGGCAACGCCGTAGCCACTGTCGTGGTTGCCAAGTGGGTCAAGGAAATGGACGACGACAAGCTGGCCTCGGAGCTCGCTTCTGGTGGTGCACCACTGGAAATGAACCTGCCGACCGACGACTTGGGCGTTGCGGAAGTACCGGTTCGCTAAGACTTGCCGGTAAAAGAAAAGGCGACCCTCGGGTCGCCTTTTTCGTGCCTGGTTATTCGACGCGGGTTTCGCCGCTGTACACCAACACCGCCCGGCAGCGCCGGCACAGATAGCGCCGCCCCTGGCGTACCAGCTTGTGGCGCTGGGCCGTGAAGGGGAAATCACTTTCCGGGCATGGGCACCGGTAGATATAACGGGTCACCACTCGGCGCTCGACGGCATAGTTGTGGCAGCGATTGGGCGGGAGTTCGTACACGCCGCGCATGATCAGCTGCCATTCCTCACCGTGGGCCTGGATACGGTCGCCGAACAACTGATGAGCCACCAGGTGCGCCACTTCATGGGCCACCGTCTGGCGCAGGAAGTCGTCCTGGTTCTCTCGGTACAGTTGCAGATTGAAGCGCAGCCGGTTTTCGTGCAGGTGGGCAACGCCGGCCTTCTGGCCGCGAAGTTTGAAACTGACTTCCGGGCGCGGGAAGGGCCGCTTGAAAAAGGCTTCGGCTTGCTGGTAACAGGTTTCGACGCGTTGTTTGAGCAGCTCGGGCATGGCGGGGCGGTTCTCCTGGCCGGGCATTATGCCGCAAGCATGGCCAGCCTGCCGAGCCACCGGTCAGCAGGCAGACAAAGGCCGCCTTACGGCGGCCTCTGCTTGATGCCCTATGTTGGCTTGTAATTATGAAGCGCTAGTTGGTGTACACGGGCCCCACGCCCAGGCCCCAGATGATCACGGTCAGAGCCATGATGGCCACCAGTACCACCAAGCCTACTGCCAGTACGGAGCTTGAAAACAGAAAGCCCTCATCGGAAGGGATGTTCATGAATGTCGGCAACCCGACATACAGCAGGTAAACGGTGTAGCAAATGGCCGCGGTCCCCACCAGCATGCCAAGCCACAGGTGCGGGTACAGTGCCGCAAGGCCACCGATGAACAAGGGGGTAGCAGTGTAGGTGGCGAAGGCGATGCACTGCGCCATCGACGGGTTGGCGTCATAGGTGCGGGCCATCCAGTGAATGAATGCGCCCATCACTGCGACACCGGCGAGCATGGCCAGATACGACATGATGCTCATCCAGACAGCGCTTTCCATGGTCAGCATCACCGCCGGTCGGCTACCTATCACCCAGCCCACCTGGGTCGTGCCGATAAATGCGGAAATGGCGGGTATCGCCGCCAGAATCAGGGTATGGGTGAGGTACATGTGGCTGATGGTTTCTTCTTCGCCACGGATCTCGCGCCATTCCTGGTCGGGATGGGTAAACAGCCCCACTACGTGATGAATCATGCCGATCACTCCTCTTGTAGTTGCCAGTCGCCCCCCCTATGGAGCGCAAAAGGCCCGAGGCCATGGCACCGAAGCTCAACGGTAATGTGGCCTTATGTCGCAGTATAGGGAGTCAATCCCGGCATAAAGCCCGGTTTTTAGAGCAAATCGCGCTGTGTGGGCTGCTGTTGATTACCTTGAAGTCTTTATCGGAATCCCTACAGGTGCTCGCGGTTTGTGCGTAAAATAGCCGGCTTTTGTCACACCTCGCGGATCCAAGCGCTATGGGCACCCTCTCGGTCAACCAGAACAAACTGCAAAAACGCCTGCGTCGCCTCGCAGGCGAAGCCATTACCGACTACAACATGATCGAGGATGGCGACAAGGTCATGGTCTGCCTGTCCGGCGGCAAGGACAGCTACACCATGCTCGATGTTCTGTTGCACCTGCAGAAGGTGGCGCCGATCACCTTCCAGATCGTGGCGGTGAACATGGACCAGAAGCAGCCGGGCTTCCCCGAGCACGTGCTGCCGGCCTATCTCAAGGAACTGGGCGTCGAGTACCACATCGTCGAAAAAGACACCTATTCAGTGGTCAAGGAGCTGGTACCTGAGGGCAAGACCACGTGCTCGCTGTGCTCGCGCCTGCGCCGTGGCACCCTGTACACCTTCGCCGATGAAATTGGTGCAACCAAGATGGCTTTGGGTCATCACCGTGATGACATCGTCGAAACCTTCTTCCTCAACATGTTCTTCAATGGCGCGCTCAAAGGCATGCCGCCAAAGCTGCGCGCCGATGACGGCCGCAACGTGGTGATCCGCCCGCTGGCCTACTGCAGCGAGAAAGACATTCAGGCCTACTCGGACATGAAGCAATTCCCGATCATCCCGTGCAACCTGTGCGGCTCGCAGGAAAACCTGCAGCGTCAGGTGGTCAAGGACATGCTGGTTGAATGGGAACGCAAGCACCCAGGCCGCACCGAGAGTATCTTCCGCGCCATGCAGAACGTGGCGCCCTCGCAACTGGCCGACCGCAACCTCTTCGACTTCACCAGCCTGAAGATCGACGAGAGCGCTACCCCTCGCTTTCTCGACGTGGTGAACATTTAACCTCATGCGCGATTATCAGTGGCTGCACGAGTACTGCCTCAACCGTTTCGGCTCGGCTCAGGCCCTGGAAGCGTTCTTGCCGCAGCCGCGCACGCCTGCGCAGCTGCGCGCAATCACTGACGACCGCTATCTGTCGACCCTGGCCCTACGGGTGTTCCGGGCTGGGCTCAAGCACAGCCTGGTCGATGCCAAGTGGCCTGCGTTCGAGCAAGTGTTTTTTGGCTTCGATCCAGAGAAGGTCGTGCTGATGGGGGCCGAACATCTGGAGCGGCTGATGCAGGACGAGCGCATCATCCGCCATCTGGGCAAGCTCAAGAGCGTGCCGCGCAACGCACAGATGATCCTCGATGTGACCAAAGAAAAGGGTAGTTTCGGTGCCTTCGTCGCCGACTGGCCAGTGACCGACATCGTCGGCCTGTGGAAGTACTTGGCCAAGCACGGTAACCAGCTGGGTGGGCTTTCGGCGCCGCGTTTCTTGCGTATGGTCGGCAAGGATACCTTCATCCCCACCGATGACATGGCGGCCGCGCTGATTGCGCAGAAAGTGATCGACAAACAGCCGACCAGCCAGCGTGACCTGGCGCTGGTGCAACAGGCGTTCAATCAATGGCACCAAGAGAGCGGCCGGCCGCTGTGCCAGTTGTCGGTGATGCTGGCGCATACCGTCAACCATTGAGGCCTGCTCTGGCCGCTTCACGGGTAACCCCGTTCCCACTAGGGCTGAGGATGTTGTGAGCTGATCGCCAGCCCATTGGAGCAACAGTTTTGCTCACTTTCGGCATGTTGCGCTGCGAAGGGCCGGGCACAGGTACACAAAGCCGCGCCTAGAAACCACCCACAAAGCGACTAACGCCCTTCGCCCGCCATGCGCCGTTCGAACTGAAACTTCCAGCGCACATACAGTAGCCCAGCGATGAACAACCCCAGGCTCGCCACTATTTCGACCCAACCGAACACCGCCCGCGCCGGGTCGAACGCCGCCAGTACGCCCTTGATGAAATAAATGTTCACCACGAAGCAGACCCAGGCATGCGCTCGGGCGCTGCCCAGCAGCATGCCCGGCAACAGCAACAGCAGCGGCACCACTTCGATCGCCAGAATCACTTCGACCCGCGCCCCGTGCAGGTTGGCGAACCACAGGTTGTTCACCACCAGCAGGGCGATCAGGCCCAGGAAGAACGCCAGGCTCAAGGCCCGCGCCAGCCGCAGGCGAGGTGCCAGCCAGTCGAGCGATGGGAGCACCTTGGGCTTTCTAGCCACGTGCCGCCTCCAGGGCCTTGGCCGTGTTCGCCAGGCGTTGGCCAAGGGCACGACATAGCGCGATCTCATGGGCGTCGAGTTCACGCTTGCCGTCCGCACCAGCATGGTGGCTAGCGCCATACGGAGTGCCACCACCACGGGTCTCGAGCAGGGCCGATTCACTGTAGGGCAAGCCCATCAGCAGCATGCCGTGGTGCATCAGCGGCAGCATCATCGACAGCAGGGTGGTTTCCTGGCCACCGTGAAGGCTGGCGGTGGAGGTGAATACGCCTGCCGGTTTGCCGACCAGCTCGCCACCGAGCCACAGGCTGCTGGTGCCGTCGAGGAAGTATTTCAGCGGCGCGGCCATGTTGCCAAAGCGCGTCGGGCTGCCCAGCACCAGCCCGGCGCAGTGGCGCAGGTCATCGAGGGTTGCATACAGTGCGCCGCTAGCCGGGATATCCGGCGCCACGGCCTCGCACTCAGTGGAAATGGCCGGTACTGTGCGCAGGCGCGCTTCCATGCCCGTCAGCTCGATGCCGCGAGCGATGTGCCGGGCCATCTCGCTGGTCGAACCATGGCGGCTGTAATACAGCACCAGAATATAAGGGGCGCTCACGGCAGGATCTCCAGCACCTTCTCAGGCGGGCGGCCGATCACCGCTTTGCCGCCAGCGACCAGAATCGGCCGTTCGATCAGCTTGGGGTGCTGGACCATAGCGTCGATCAGTTGCGCATCGGTCAACGCTGGGTTGGCAAGGTCCAGGGCTTTGTATTCGTCTTCGCCACTGCGCAGCAGTTGGCGGGGGGCGATGCCCAGTTTGCCGAGCAGGGCTTTGAGCGTCGCGGCGTCGGGCGGGGTTTCCAGGTAGCGCACGATGGTCGGCGTCAGGCCGCGCTGTTCGAGCAGTTCCAGCGCGCCGCGGGATTTCGAGCAGCGCGGGTTATGATAGAGCGTCAAGTCAGTCATGTCGGGTCGCATCCAGCTGGGTGTGGCGGCTATTCTAACCGCAGCGACTGACCTATTTGCTTGAAACTTCGAGAAGGATTGACCCATGGCAAAGCGTCTGGCAGCAGTACTGGCCATCACCGCAAGCTTGTTGCTCGGTGGTTGCGGTGCCGATTACGGCGTGGACCAAGATGGCAAGACGGTAAAAGCCCAGCAGATCGACGGGCACTGGGTGGTACTCAATTATTGGGCCGAATGGTGTGGCCCTTGTCGCACCGAAGTGCCGGAGCTGAATCAGGCAGCCAAGCAGTGGGCGGCCGACGGCATCAAGGTGGTGGGGGTGAATTTCGATGGCCTGCAAGGTGCTGAGCTCAAGGAGGCAGCGCAGGCCCTGGGTATCGATTTCACGGTGCTGGCCCAGGACCCGGCCGAGCGCTATGACCTGCCGCGCAGCGAGGCACTGCCAGTCACCTACATCATCGACGACAAGGGCAAAGTGCGTGAGCAGTTGCTGGGCGAGCAGACCCTGGAAGGGCTGCAGGCGAAGATCAAAGCCCTCAAAGGCGCGTGATCGATGAGGGCCGCACAGCGGCCCTGTGAGTTTTCAGCCTTCCTCGGGCCAGAAGCGCAGCGGCTTGCCCTCGGCCGGCCAGAAGCGCATTTGTTCGATGGGCGATACATCCCAACGCTGGACGCTCTCCAAGGCCTGCAGGAACTGTTTTTCCTGCTCCATCAAAGCAGGCGCACAAAGCTTGCGGGTCTTGCCTACCTTGCCGAAGCTCAAGTGCTTACCGTCCAGTGTGTACGGGGCAAACCAATGGTTGCAGCCGGCGTTACCGTAGGCGCGGCCATCGCTGGCCAAGGTCAGGGTGAGGTGGCTGTAGTCGATCAGCGGGCGCTCGCCGATCCACTCCAGTACATAGCTGCGGTCTTGCTGTAGCCGGTTGGGTTCATTGGCGCAGCCGAGCAGGCCGATGGCTACCAGTGCGCCCGTCAGCAGATGCTTCACTCGGCGCTCTCCTGGCAACGCGGGCACAGGTGCTTGTCGCCACGGCTCGCCCAGCCCAGTTCTGCGACACGGGCACTGGCAGCTGGCTGCCGGGCAGCTTTGCCAAGTTTTGCATCGACGGCGAACTCGAAGTCCAGTACAGCGTCGCAGCTGTCGCACTCGACCTTCCAGGTGAGTATTTCCAACTCGTTGAACACCGGGCCGCTGGCTACAGCAACCCATTGCCCGCGAGGGTTGATCAGGTGGCGCACGCTTTCAACGGTCAGGCGCATGGCCAGGTCCTTGCTGCCCTTGAGGGTGACGATCAGGACATCGCCTTTGTGCATCGAGCCGCCATTGCCAGTCACCTGATAACGGCCGGGCAGCAAGGCGCGGCATTCGATCAAGGTGTGTTGCGGGTTGAAAAGGGTATAGCGGAAATCGTGTTCGACCATGGGTCCTCCAGAAATGCCGCGTATCCTAGCATCAACCACTGACCACATTCTGCGGATTGCCAGCCGCCCAGCGGATGATGTTGTCCAGCGTGGTACTGGCGATACCGTCCAGTGCCTCGCGGGTCAGAAAAGCCTGGTGGGCGGTCACGATCACATTGGGGAAGGTCAGCAGCCGTGCCAGCACATCATCCTGCAGTGGCATGTCGGAGCGGTCTTCGAAGAACAGTTGCGCCTCCTCTTCATAGACGTCCAGGCCCAGGTAGCCAAGCTGGCCGCTTTTGAGGGCGTCGATCAACGCCGGGGTGTCGACCAGTGCGCCACGGCCAGTGTTGATCAGCATCGCACCGGGTTGCAGCAGGCTTAGGCTCTGGGCGTTTATCAAATGCCGGGTGTGCTCGGTCAGCGGGCAGTGCAGGCTGATGATCCGAGCTCCGCGCAGCAGTTCGGGCAGCTCCAGATAGCGGGCGCCGAGGGCCAACAACTCAGGGTTGGGGGAGGGGTCGTATGCCAGCAATTGGCAGCCGAAACCGGCCATGATGCGCGCGAACGCAGCGCCGATCTGGCCGCTGCCAACCACGCCGACGGTCTTGCCATGCAGGTCGAAGCCGGTCAGCCCATGCAGGCTGAAGTCGCCTTCGCGGGTGCGGTTGTAGGCGCGGTGCAGCCTGCGGTTAAGCGCCAGAATCAGGGCCACGGCGTGCTCGGCTACTGCATGGGGTGAATAGGCCGGAACGCGTACGATGCCCAGGCCAAGGCGCTGCGCGGCAGGCAGGTCTACGTGGTTGTAGCCGGCCGAACGCAGGGCAATCAACCGCGTGCCGCCAGCGGCCAGGCGCTGCAACACCTGAGCGTCGAGTTCATCGTTGATGAATGCGCAGACCACCTCGAAGCCACTTGCCAGAGTAGCGGTGTCCAGGGTCAGGCGGGCGGGCTGATAGTGCAGGTCCAGGGCGCTGCCGCTGGCGGCCCGGGTAAAGCTTTCCTGGTCGTAGTGTTGGCTACTGAACAACAGCACGCGCATGGCATACCTCCGTTAGTGCAATGGCAACCGCCCGGCTACAGGGCCTGTGCTGCGAGGCGGCCGATCGCCGCATCCAGCTCATCCAGCGCCTGCAGTGCCTGGGGGCTGCCCTGTTTGAGCAAGGTTTCGCTGCGCTGGCAGGCCGCACGCAACTGGGGTACGCCGCAATAGCGCGAAGCGCCGTTGAGCCTGTGCACCTGCTCGATCAGCGTCGTGCTATCGCGCGCCTCGCGGGCAGAACGGATTGCCAGGCGGTCACTTTCCAGCGATGCCAGCAGCATCGCCAACATGTCGGCTGCCAGGTCGGACTTACCAGCGGCCAGGCGCAGACCCTCGTCCGGGTCCAGTACCGGCAGCTCGCGGCTTTCACCCTGCTGTTCGTTTGTGAGCTCCTGTGCCGAGGTGCCAAGGCTCAAGCCGGCCCACTTCATCACCACCTGGGCCAGTTGTCGCTCGCTGATCGGTTTGGTCAGGTAGTCGTCCATGCCACTGTGCAACAAAGCGCGCTTTTCGTTGGCCATGGCATGGGCGGTCAGGGCAACGATCGGCAGCGGGCTGCCGCTTTGGGTCTTTTCCCAGAGGCGGATCTGCTCGGTACAGGCGCGCCCGTCCATGCCTGGCATCTGCACGTCCATGAACACCAGGTCGAACGGCTCGGCCTGTACCGCTTGCACTGCGGCATAGCCGTTGTCCACCGCGACCACTTGCGCGCCCAGGTCTTCAAGTAGCGTCTGCACCAGTAGCAGGTTGGCGGCATTGTCGTCGACGCACAGGATCTTCGCCCTGCGCTGGCCGCCGCTGGCCAGCCCCGGCTCGGCCAGTGGCCGGCGCGGCTGCACCAGCTCCAGCAGCAGGCGGCGCAACTTGCGCGTGCAGGTCGGCTTGGTCAACAACTGCCCATGGCCATTGGGCAGGTAGGGGTGGTAAAGCCCCTGCTCGGTGGTTGGGCACAACACCACGCACTGGCACTGCAAGCGCTCCAGTTGCTGGTTGTACCGGCCGAGCTGCTCCGGCGACAGGCTGCCGAGGTTAGCGCCGAGCACCGCGAATTCGAATGGCATGCCCGCCTGCATGCCTGCCTGCACCGCTTCGAGCAATTGGTCGTAGGACGCGAACAGGCTGACGCTCAGGCCACAATCTTCCAGTTGGTGCTGCAGGGCCTGGCGCGCCAGTTCATGGCCGTCGACGATTGCCGCCCTGCGCCCGAGCAACGGTTGCAGCGGTTGCTGCTCTATGTCGTCATGGGCCTTGGGCAGGCTCAGGCTGATCCAGAACTGCGAGCCTTCCCCAGGCGTGCTGTCGACGCCGATTTCACCGCCCATTTGTTCGATCAGGCGCTTGGAGATCACCAGCCCCAGGCCGGTACCACCGGGCTGACGGGCCAGCGAGTTGTCAGCCTGGCTGAATGCCTGGAACAACGTGCGCACATCCTGCGGCGACAGGCCGATGCCAGTGTCTTGAACGCTGATGCGCAACTGGGCGCTGTCTTCATGCTCGTCTTCGAGCATGGCCCGGACCACGATGGTGCCTTCGCGGGTGAATTTGATCGCGTTGCTAACCAAGTTGGTGAGTATCTGCTTGAGCCGCAACGGGTCGCCGATCAATGACGAGGGGGTATCGCGGTAGATCAGGCTGAGCAGTTCCAGCTGTTTGGCATGGGCGGCGGGGGCCAGGATGGTCAGGGTGTCCTGGACCAGGTCGCGCAGGTTGAACGGGATGCTGTCGAGCACCAGTTTGCCGGCCTCGATCTTGGAGAAGTCGAGGATCTCGTTGATGATGCCCAGCAGGTTGTCGGCAGATTTCTCGATGGTGCCCAGGTAGTCCAGTTGCCGCGGCGTCATTTCGCTTTTCTGCAGCAGGTGGGTGAAGCCAAGAATGCCATTGAGCGGTGTGCGGATTTCATGGCTCATGTTGGCCAGGAACTCCGACTTGATGCGGCTGGCTTCCAGGGCCTCTTTGCGTGCCATGTCCAGCTCGATGTTCTGGATCTCGATGGTTTCCAGGTTTTGGCGAACATCCTCGGTCGCCTGGTCGATGCTGTGCTGCAACTCTTCGTGTGCCCCGTGCAGCGTCTCGGCCATGCGGTTGATGCCGCGGGCCAGCTCGTCCAGTTCATGGCTGCCCATGGCCGGCAGGCGTTCGTCCAGGTGGCCGTCCTTGAGCTGGTTGACCGCATGCTTGATGCGTGCGATCGGGTCATTGATGGTGCGGCTCATGCGCATCGCCAACAGGCCACTGAGGGCCAGGCAGGCAAGGATCAGCAGCACGCTGGTGAACAGGTTGCGGTAGCCGCGCAGCAACATACCGTCGTGGGACAGTTCGATTTCCACCCAACCCAGCAACCGCTCGGCCTCGTCGGGCACGGCATCGGTCGCCAAGTCGCGGTGGTGGCCGAATACCGGCATCAGGTAGCGGGTTGCATCATTGCCGGTGCGTTGCAGCAGCTGTGTACCGGTTCCGCCGCTGGGGGGCAGGTTGATCATGCTTGGGCCGGCGTGGGCCAAGCGGCTGCGATCAGGCGCCAGAAAAGCCACTGCGCGCACGTCGGCCTGCTCCAGGGTCTGCGCGGCAATGCGCTCAAGTTGGGCCGGTGTGTGGCGTGCCAGGGCCGGTGCGGCCAGCGGTGCCAATTGCTCGGCAAGCAGCTTGCCGCGCTGCATCAGTTGCGTGCGCAATTGGTCTTGCTGCAGCCAGGTGAAATAGCTACCCAGCACCAGTGCCATCAGGCTGGCCGGCAGCAGCGCCAACAGCAGCACCCGGCTTCTGATTCCCAAACGATCGAGCACAGTCGCCTCCTGTGATGTGCCTGCGCCGTCGTCGCTGCGACGGGACAAAGCGGAAAGTTACTCCGCTGGCTGCCCTAATGCACCTTTTCAATTTCTTTTCATTGCCCTGCCGAGGCGCTTGTCGCTGGGCAGTTGCCTGGCGAGTAGGCATACACAATAATCCAGCAATTGAGAATTTATGGCAGTTGCTAATGAATCCTGTAACTAATTGCGTTTCCCGCATCCTCGCCATCGAAGACGATCCGGTGCTGGGGGGGTACCTGCACGACGCGTTACAGCGAGGTGGCTTTCAGGTCACTTGGTGCCGCGATGGGCTTGAAGGGCTGGAAGCGGCAAAGCGGCAGTCCTTCGACGTGGTGTTGATGGACATCCTGCTGCCAGGCCTCAACGGCCTGGATGCCCTTGCCCGGTTGCGCCATAGCCATGCCACCCCGGTGATCCTCATGTCGGCGCTGGGTGCCGAGGCGGATCGTATCAGCGGGTTTCAGCGCGGTGCCGACGACTACCTGCCCAAGCCCTTCAGCATGGCCGAACTGCAGGTGCGAATAGAGGCGATCCTGCGCCGGGTTGCCCTCGAGCGCCGGCATCAGCCGCCTTTGCAAGCCGACGATGGCACGTTGCAGTTCGACGAATCCCTGAGTGACGTCAGCTTGGCAGGGCAGCCGGCTGGCCTGACCCCTAGCGAATATCGCCTGTTCGATATGCTTTACCGCAATCGCGATGAAGTGCTCAGCAAGCCCTTTCTTTATCAGCACGTGCTCCAGCGCGGCTATTCGCGTCATGACCGCAGCCTGGACATGCACGTCAGCCAGATACGCCGCAAGCTTAAGGGCATCGGTTACCACGAGCGGCAGGTCCGCACGGTATGGGGCAAAGGCTACGTACTGAGCGCCGGCGAGGCGGACTGAAGATGCTCGATCGCCATTCGTTGTTCTGGAGGCTGGCCATTTTGCTGGTGGGCTTCTGCCTGTTGATGATCGGCCTTAGCTACAGCTGGGGCCGGCATATGGAAACCCGCAACGCATTTCTCGACGAGCCGGCACGCCAGGTGCTGCGCGGCTATGCCAGCGAGGCTGAGCAGGCGTGGCGCGGCGGTGGGCGCGAAGGCCTGGACCGATGGGTCAGTGCAATGCATCAGCGTGAGCACGGCTGGATCGGCGTGCTCGACCTCAACCTCAAACCGCTCAACAGCGCAGCCCCAGGGCCCGAGGTGATGCAGCGGCTGACCCGCTTGCGCGGCGTCGACTGGCCCATGAGCCGGCGCAGCACTGAGCAGCCGTGGTTGCGCATACCGTTTCCCGGCGCGCCGCAGCAAGGCATGCTGGTGATGGAGCTGCCCACCCGGCTCAACCCCGGCCAGTACCGCCTGGCCTGGCAGATCGTCACCAACGGCATCATCCCCGGTGTGTTTACCTTGCTGCTGTGCGTGGGGCTTTACCGGATGTTGATCGTGCCCCTCAACCAGTTGCGCGAGCAGGCCTCTGCTTGGCGCGCCGATCAACTCAACGCCCGCCTGGACTCGCGTCTGATCGCCCGGCATGACGAACTGGGGGAGCTGGCGCGCGCTTTCGACCAGATGGCCGAGCGACTGCAGGATACCGTGGCCATGCAGCAACAGCTGCTGCGTGATCTGTCCCATGAAATGCGCACGCCATTAAGCCGCTTGCGAGTGGCTTGCGACGGCGAGACCGACCTGGTGCGCCTGCGTGAACGCCTGGTGCGCGAGGTGGGCTGCATGCAGCAGTTGGTGGAGGACACACTGCAATTGGCCTGGCAGGATGCCGAGCGGACACCGATGAACCTTGAACCTATCCAGGTACAAGCGCTATGGGACCTGCTGGCAGAGAATGCTCGCTACGAAAGCGGTTGGGCCCCTGAACGCCTGCGCTGCGACTTGCCAGCTGATTGTTGGGTACAAGGCAACCTCAACTACTTGGCCCAGGCGTTGGAGAACCTGTTGCGCAACGCCATTCGTCATTCGCCTGACAACGGTGTGGTGCGCCTGGGCGGCCAGCGTGAGGGCGGCTACTGGCGTTTATGGCTGCAGGACGAGGGCGCAGGTGTCGCCGATGTAGACCTGGAGCGGATCTTCGCACCGTTCTCCCGGCTCGAAGGCTCACGACCCGGGGATGGCGGTTTTGGCCTGGGCCTGAGCATTGCCCGCAGTGCCATCCAGCGTCAGGGCGGCACGCTTTGGGCAGAGAATGCGATCCAAGGCTTGCGCTTGTGCATGCGGCTGCCGGTCAACCCGCCAGCCTGAGGGGGAGCAAGGGTGGTTGATAAGGGTACCAGCGCTGCGGGCGCACAGGGATTTGGCCGCTTATAGCGGTTGGCTATAGTCACCGCAGATTGCGTGATATGGCCGGGAAGGGTTTGCCGGTATGATAGTCGCCCCTGCCGTCCGGATTGTGAAATACACCATGACCTTGCAGTACCCAACCATCGCCGATTGCGTCGGCAATACGCCTCTGGTTCGCCTGCAGCGCATCGCTGGGCAAACCAGCAATACCCTTCTGCTCAAGCTTGAAGGTAACAATCCTGCCGGCTCGGTCAAGGACCGCCCGGCGCTGTCGATGATCACCCGCGCCGAACTGCGCGGCCAGATCAAACCAGGCGACACCCTGATCGAAGCCACCTCTGGCAACACCGGCATCGCTCTGGCGATGGCCGCGGCGATCAAGGGTTACAAGATGATCCTGATCATGCCTGACAACTCCACCGCTGAACGCAAGGCAGCGATGACCGCCTACGGCGCCGAGCTGATTCTGGTGACCAAGGAAGAGGGCATGGAGGGTGCTCGCGATCTGGCCGAAAGGCTGCAGGCCGAGGGCCGCGGTTTGGTTCTTGACCAGTTCGCCAATGGTGACAACCCCATCGCCCACTACAACAGCACCGGCCCGGAGATCTGGCAGCAGACTCATGGCAGCGTCACCCATTTCATCAGCTCGATGGGCACCACTGGCACCATCATGGGCTGCTCGCAGTACCTCAAAGAGCAGAACCCCAACGTGCAGATCGTCGGCCTGCAGCCGATGGAAGGCTCGGCCATCCCCGGTATCCGCCGTTGGCCCGAGGAGTACCTGCCGAAGATTTTCGATGCCACCCGTGTCGACCGGGTTATGGACATGTCGCAGCAGGAGGCCGAAGACACAACCCGCCGCCTGGCGCGCGAAGAGGGCATTTTCTGTGGCGTGTCCTCAGGTGGTGCGGTAGCCGCCATGCTGCGCCTGTCCCGCGAGGTGGAAAACGCCGTGATGGTCGCGATCATCTGCGACCGCGGCGACCGTTACCTGTCCACCGGCCTGTTCGACCCAAGTTAAATGTCAAAGAAAAAAAGCAATAGCGGCCTGCGCTTTCAACCAGCTGGCGGCAGCCGCACGCCTCAGGTCCCCGTGGGCAAGAAGCAGCGCCTGGATATCGAGCGCCTGGCCGGTGACGGCCGCGGCATCGCCTTCGTGGAAGGGCGCACCTGGTTCGTCAGTGGCGCCCTGGCAGGTGAAGCGGTCGAAGCGCGCGTGCTCAATGCCCGCGGCAAGGTGGTCGAGGCGCGCCTTGAGCGTGTGCTGCAGGCCAGCCCCGAGCGCCGTCAGGCTCCATGCCGCCATTATCAGCAGTGTGGCGGCTGTAACCTGCAACACCTGCCCCACGACGCCCAGCTGGCGCTCAAGCAGCGGACTTTGGCAGAGCAGTTGCAACGTGTGGCTGGCGTGCAGCCCGAAGCCTGGGCCGCGCCGCTGAGTGGGCCGGAATTCGGCTATCGGCGCCGGGCACGTGTGGCCGTGCGCTGGGACGCCAAGGCCAAGCACCTGGACGTTGGGTTCCGCGCCGAGGCCAGTCAGGAAATTGTCTCCATTAATGACTGCGCCGTGCTGGTGCAGCCTTTGCAGTCTATTCTCCGGCATTTGCCGACCGTGCTGCGCTCGCTGAGCAAGCCGCAGGCCATCGGCCATGTGGAGCTGTTCAGTGGGACCGCCGAAGCTGTGCTGGTGCGCCATGTGGCACCGCTGCCGGAAGACGATCTGCTGCGCCTGCAGGCATTTTGCGACCAAGCCAAGGCCCAGCTTTGGCTGCAGGGTGAAGGGGAGCCGCAACCTTGCGATGGCGCTGCGACGCTGGGCTTTGCCTTGTCGCCTTGGCAGCTTGAGCTGGCATGGCGCCCCGGGGACTTCGTTCAGGTCAACGCCCAGGTCAACACCGCGATGATCGAGCAGGCCTTGGCCTGGCTCGCGCCCCAGGCGCACGAGCGGGTGCTGGACCTGTTCTGCGGGCTGGGCAACTTCGCGCTGCCGCTGGCGCGCCAGGCCCGGGAGGTGGTGGCGGTTGAAGGTGTACAGGCCATGGTCGATAGAGCCGCAGCCAATGCCCGAAACAACGATGTGCATAACGCCGCGTTTTTTCAGGCCGATTTATCGCAGCCTTTGGCAGGCGCCGAATGGGCCGCCGAGGGCTTTTCTGCGGTACTCTTGGATCCACCGCGCGACGGTGCATACGAGGTGGTGCAAGGCATCGCCCGTCTCAACGCCAAGCGCTTGGTGTACGTATCGTGCAACCCGGCCACACTGGCGCGAGACGCCCAGGTGCTGGTCGGCCAGGGGTACCGGTTAAAAAGGGCCGGGATTCTCGACATGTTTCCTCAGACGGCACATGTCGAAGCCATGGCGTTATTCGAAGCGGGCTAGCAAACTGGCCCCTTGGTGCGGTTTCCACGGAAGTGAAGCTGTACGGTGATAGCCAGCGCACCCGTGTGGTGCGCTGTATGGAAAGGTATAACAAAGATGGTACAGGTGAGAGTGCACCAGCCGGTCAATACGGACGGCAGTATCAATCTCGATGCATGGCTGGACCATGTGGTGAGCGTCGATTCGGCTCTGGATCGCGTGGCGTTGAAAGAGGCCTGCGAGTTCGCCCAGGAAATCGAAAAGAAGGGTAACCCGGCAAAGCATTCGTGGGCCGATGGTACGTCCAGTTTTCAGGCTGGCCTGGAAATTGCCGAAATCCTCGCCGATCTGAAGCTCGATCAGGACTCGTTGGTCGCGGCGGTGATCTACCGCTCGGTACGCGAAGGCAAGGTGACCCTGGCCGAGGTTGGCCAGCGTTTCGGCCCGGTAGTGTCCAAGCTGATCGACGGCGTGCTGCGCATGGCCGCCATCAGTGCCAGCCTCAGCCCACGTCAGTCGCTGGTGCTTGGTTCCCAGGCGCAGGTCGAGAACCTACGCAAGATGCTCGTGGCCATGGTCGATGACGTGCGTGTGGCCCTGATCAAGCTGGCCGAACGCACGTGCGCGATCCGCGCCGTGAAATCCGCCGATGACGAAAAACGCCTGCGCGTGGCGCGCGAGGTGTTCGACATCTATGCGCCGCTGGCACATCGGTTGGGTATCGGCCACATCAAATGGGAGCTGGAAGACCTGTCTTTCCGCTACCTGGAGCCTGACCAGTACAAGCAGATCGCCAAGCTACTGCATGAGCGCCGCCTGGACCGTGAGCGGTTTATCAGCGATGTGATGAACCAGCTGCAGAACGAACTGTTGGCCACCGGGGTCAAGGCCGATATCAGCGGCCGGGCAAAACACATCTACTCGATCTGGCGCAAGATGCAGCGCAAAGGCCTGGAGTTCAGCCAGATCTACGACGTGCGTGCGGTACGGGTACTGGTGCCGGAGGTGCGTGACTGCTATACCGCGCTCGGTATCGTGCACACCCTGTGGCGGCACATCCCCAAAGAGTTCGACGACTACATCGCCAACCCCAAGGAAAACGGCTACCGCTCGCTGCACACGGCGGTGATCGGCCCCGAGGGCAAGGTGCTGGAAGTGCAGATCCGCACCCACGGCATGCACGAAGAGGCCGAACTTGGCGTTTGCGCCCATTGGCGCTACAAGGGCACCGACGTCAAGCCAAGCTCGAACCATTACGAAGAGAAGATTTCCTGGCTGCGCCAGGTACTTGAGTGGCATGAAGAGTTGGGCGATATCGGCGGCCTGGCCGAACAGCTGCGGGTCGATATCGAACCCGACCGGGTCTATGTATTCACCCCCGACGGCCATGCCATCGACCTGCCCAAAGGTGCCACGCCGCTGGACTTCGCCTACCGGGTGCACACCGAGATCGGTCATAACTGCCGGGGCGCCAAGATCAACGGGCGCATCGTGCCGCTCAACTACACCCTGCAGACCGGCGAGCAGGTGGAGATCATCACCAGCAAGCACGGTAACCCAAGCCGTGACTGGCTGAACTCCAACCTGGGCTACGTCACCACTTCACGGGCCCGGGCCAAGATCGTTCACTGGTTCAAACTGCAGGCCCGTGACCAGAACGTCGCTGCCGGCAAAACCTTGCTTGAGCGCGAACTCAGCCGCCTGGGCCTGCCGCAGGTGGACTTCGAACGGCTCGCCGAGAAGACCAATGTCAAGACGGCCGAGGACATGTTCGCCTCGCTCGGTGCCGGCGACCTGCGCCTGGCGCATTTGGTCAACGCCGCCCAGCAGTTGCTCGAGCCCGAGCGGATCGAGCAGATCGAATTGGTGCCGCGCAAGCCTACGGGGCCGCGCACCGGCAAGCGTGGCGATATCCAGATCCAGGGTGTCGGCAACCTGCTCACGCAGATGGCCGGCTGCTGCCAGCCGCTGCCGGGCGACGCCATTGTCGGCTATATCACCCAGGGCCGCGGCGTCAGCATCCACCGCCAGGACTGCGCCTCGGCGCTGCAGCTTGCAGGGCGCGAGCCAGAGCGAATGATCCAGGTTAGCTGGGGCCCGATCCCGGTTCAGACCTACCCGGTCGACATCGTGATCCGCGCCTATGACCGCCCGGGGTTGCTGCGCGACGTATCGCAAGTGCTGCTGAACGAGAAAATCAACGTACTGGCGGTCAACACCCGTTCGAACAAGGAAGACAACACCGCGCTGATGTCGCTGACCATCGAGATTCCGGGCCTGGACGCGCTGGGGCGCCTGCTGGGGCGGATATCGCAGTTGCCGAATATCATCGAAACGCGGCGTAACCGTACCCCTTGAGCGCGCGTGGCCATTTTCGCGGGTAAACCCGCTCCTTCAGGTACAGTGCATATTTTCACGCTGCACAAATCCCTGCAGGACCGGATTGACCCGCGAACCAGGCACCACCGAAGGACCTGCTTAAATGACCTACACCCTCCAAGACCTGCTGCACCTCATGGCCCGTCTGCGCGATCCGCAGTATGGCTGCCCTTGGGACCTCAAGCAGAACTATGCGAGCATCGTCCCCTATACCCTCGAGGAGGCGTACGAAGTCGCCGACACCATCGAGCGTGGCGATTTCGAGCATCTGCAGGGTGAGCTGGGCGACCTGTTGTTTCAGGTGGTCTACTACAGCCAACTGGCACGAGAAGAAGGGCGCTTCGAGTTCGACGGTGTAGTCGACAGCATCACCCGCAAGCTGATCCGTCGTCATCCTCACGTATTCCCCACAGGCGAGCTGTATGCGCCGCTGGATACCCCCAGCCTGAACGAAGCTCAGGTCAAGTCGCGCTGGGAGCAGATCAAGGCCGAAGAACGCGCCGAAAAGAGCACACCCGAACAACTGTCTTTGCTCGACGATGTACCAGCGGCATTGCCTGCCCTGTCACGCGCCGCCAAACTGCAGAAGCGTGCGGCCACCGTAGGCTTCGACTGGCCAGCGGCGTTGCCGGTGCTGGACAAGGTCCGTGAGGAGCTGGACGAGGTATTGCAGGCCATGGCCGACAATGACGCCGACGCACTTGAGGATGAAGTCGGCGACTTGTTGTTCGCCGCCGTGAACCTGGCTCGCCACCTCAAGCAAGACCCTGAAAACGCCCTGCGCCGGGCCAACCGCAAATTCGAGCGGCGTTTCCGCTTCATCGAACAGGCATTGCGCGACAGTGGCCGCCCCATCGAAACTTGTAACCTTGACGAGCTGGACGCCCTGTGGGGCGAGGCCAAACGTCAGGAAAAGAACCTGCCCAGCTGCGGCTGAGCTGTTGCATAAGTGAGTGAACATTCATGAGCCTTTCCCTTCGCGACCAATTGCTCAAAGCCGGTCTGGTCAACCAGAAACAGGTCTCGCAGACCAACAAAGCCCAGAAGAAACAGAAGCGCCTGGAGCACAAGGGCCAGGTCGAAGTCGATGACAGCCAGCAGCGCATGGCCAAGGAGGCGATGGCCGAAAAAGCCAAGCGCGACCAGGAGCTCAACCGCCAGCAGCAGGAAAAGGCCGAGCAGAAGGCCCGTGCGGCGCAGATCAAACAGTTGATCGAAGCTACGCGCCTGCCCAAGTTGACCACCGAGGACTACTACAACTTCGTCGACGACAAGAAGGTCAAGCGCATTGCAGTCAATGCCCTGATGCGCACCAAGCTGAGCAATGGCGCGTTGGCCATCGTGTCGCACGGCGGTAGCTATGAGGTAATACCCCGTGAGGCGGCAGTGAAGATTCAGGAGCGTGACCCTAACCGCATCCTGCTGCTCAATACCCACGTGGAGGAAGCCGACGAGGATGATCCGTATGCGGCCTACAAGATCCCTGATGACCTGATGTGGTGACCGCGAAAACCCGCTCTGGCCAAGGCCAGTCGGTTTGATTGTCCTGCTCATCCATTTGGGCTGCATTGCAGCCCTTCGCGGCCAAACCCGCTCTTGCAGGTAATGCGTCGGCTAACTTTCGAGCGCATCAACTGTAAGAGCGGGTTCAGCTGCGCCGGGCTGCGAAACAGCCCCAATCGGCTTCACTGACCGGCATCACCGCTTAAGCGGGTTTGCTATCGAGAAGCGGTTTATTGCGTCGTGCGCTGTTTTTCCAGGTCTTCGAGTTCGGCACGGTACTGGTGGGCTTGCTGTTCGTCGTGGAACATGCCGACCAATTGGCCCTGCTGGTGCACATCCCAGATCCGCACACCAGCGGCCAGGCCTTCGTGGGACATTTTCGATTCGTCACGTTCGGTTACTTGGACTGTCATCGGTAAACTCCACTGCTTTAGTTGGCTGCGACGCTGTGTCGCACACCCCCTTTATAGAGTTTGTTAGCAGGCTAAGTAAATAAACTGGCCATGAAACAATTTTCATGAACGCCAGCCAAAAAGAAGCCCCGCACAAGGCGGGGCTCCGGTTATTGCGGGCTACAGCGAATCAGTTGCCTTTAACCGACTTGCCGTCGACCGTACCTTCTTGCAGGACGATCACGTACTCCTTGCCGTCGGTTTCGACCTGGCGCAACTGCACCAGCAAATAGTCCCAGTCTTTGGCGAACCACAGTTCGGTAATGCGTTTGTTCTGGCTCGGAGCCCGAACGCGCTCGACCTTCACCGCCTCGACCTGGCCGGTTTTAGTGGTGATTTTCTCAGTACCCAGCACGCGGAAGTCGTAGGTATCGATTTCGTCACCATCGACCACCTGGTACGTCATGCTCTTCTTGCCAGCGGCCACGTCGTGTTGCAGGGCCAACTGGTAGGACGACTTGTCCAGCACGCCGCGGTTGAGCGGCAGGCTGATCGGGTCCTTGCGGTCGGTGCCGGTGATCTTCTTGCTGTTCCAGTCGAAGGTCAGGTCGACGGTCTTGGCTTTGCCCAGGCCGCCCCGCTCGAAGTGGTATTTCTGCGGCAGCATGGTGTCGTTGTCCATGCGCAGAGTGCTTTGCTCGGTCAGGCTGGCGATCATCATGGAGGCCTTGAAATCAAGGTCCCAGCTGCCGTCCTTGTTCTTGACCAGGCTGCGCTCGGCGGTGCCACTCATGGGCAGTTGCTTCCAGTCGGCGGTGTAGCTTGCCGAGAACGGCTTCAGCTCGGCTGCCTGCAGAGGCAGGGCGAGTACGGTGAGGGCCAATAGCAGGGCGCGACGCATAAGTTCTCCTAGGGTCGGATCAAGTGACCACTGGCCGGCAGTGGCTGGTCGTCCAGTAATGCACCCTGTTCGCCCAGGTGCAAGCGACCTTGGGCAAACCAGTGCACCGCCAGCGGGTAGATCTGGTGTTCCTGATGGTGAACCCGTTGGGCCAGGCTTTGCACCGTGTCATCAGGCAGTACCGGTACCACAGCCTGTACGACCAGTGGCCCGCCATCGAGTTCCTCGGTGACGAAGTGTACGCTGCAGCCATGCTCCGCGTCGCCTGCTTCCAGTGCCCGGCGGTGGGTGTGCAGCCCCTTGTAACGGGGTAGCAGCGACGGGTGGATGTTGAGCAGGCGGCCTTGGTAGTGGCGCACGAAGTCGCCACTGAGGATGCGCATGAAACCGGCCAGTACGACCAGGTCGGGGGCAAAGCCGTCGATGCGCGCCATCAAGGCGGCATCGAAGGCTTCACGGCCATCGAACTGGGTGTGATCGAGCACCACGGTGGCGATCCCCGCTGCCTGGGCCCGTTGCAGGCCGTAGGCGTCGGCACGGTTGGAAACCACCGCGCCGATGCGAACCGGGCTGTCCTGCACGTGGCAGCTGTCGATCAAGGCTTGCAGGTTGCTGCCGGAACCCGACAGCAGTACCACAACATTGCAGGGCTTGCTCGGCATCAGTGTGCCTTGAGGTTCTGCAGTTCGACCTGGGCGGCGCCTTCGGCGGCTTCGGCGATGTGGCCGATGACCCAAGGTTGCTCACCGGCGGCGCGCAGTTCGTTCAGGGCAGCGTCTACCTGATCCTGAGCGACGCAGATGACCATGCCGACACCGCAGTTCAGTACACGGTGCATTTCGTGCTCATCGACATTGCCTTGCTGCTGCAGGAAGTCGAACACCGCCGGGCGCTGCCAGCTGGCTACGTCGATCACGGCCTGGGCGTTGTCTGGCAGCACCCGTGGGATGTTGTCCAGCAGGCCGCCACCGGTGATGTGGGCCATGGCCTTGACCGCGCCAGTGTTCTTGATCAGTTGCAGCAGTGGCTTGACATAGATGCGGGTCGGCGCCATCAGCAGGTCGGTCAGCGGCTTGCCGTCGAGCTGAGTGTTTTCGATGTCGGTTGCCGACACTTCGAGGATCTTGCGGATCAGCGAGTAGCCGTTGGAGTGCGGGCCGGAAGATGGCAGGGCGATCAGCGCGTCACCGGTGGCCACTTTGGAGCCGTCGATGATTTCGGCCTTTTCCACCACGCCCACGCAGAAGCCGGCCAGGTCGTAGTCTTCGCCTTCATACATACCCGGCATTTCGGCGGTTTCGCCACCGACCAGGGAGCAGCCAGCCAATTCGCAGCCGGCGCCAATGCCGGTGACCACGGTGGCGGCCACGTCGACGTTCAGTTTGCCGGTGGCATAGTAATCGAGGAAGAACAGCGGTTCTGCGCCGCAGACCACCAGGTCGTTGACGCACATGGCGACCAGGTCCTGGCCGATGCTGTCGTGCTTGTTCAGGTTCAGTGCCAGGCGCAGTTTGGTGCCGACGCCGTCGGTGCCAGAGACCAGCACCGGCTGCTTGTAGCCGGCCGGGATCTCGCAGAGGGCGCCGAAGCCGCCCAGGCCACCCATGACTTCAGGGCGTGCGGTGCGTTTTGCCACGCCCTTGATGCGTTCGACCAGTGCTTCGCCGGCGTCGATGTCTACACCGGCGTCCTTGTAGCTCAGGGAGGGTTGCTTGCTCATTGATCCAGGCCTTTAAGAGGGAGGGATTCGTAAAAACGACCATGACGGCCAAGGCCGGCTCGAAAGCGGCGGCTGCCTGAAACGTCAGTGGTCTGTGAAGGCGCGCGATTTTATCAGGGTTGCCGGGCAGCGGCCATCCTCAGGCCGACGGGCAGGGCGGTTAATTGCTGAAAAAGGTAAGTGGGTGGTTGATAACCATGCTTGTGTATAAGCTGCAAATCACAAGCTCGATGCTCAACCGGACAGGAATCCTCATGCGACTTTTCATTTATTTGGCAGCAGGGTGCATGGCACTGGCCAGCATGGGTGCGCAGGCCGAATCCGTCTCTGGCCTCTATCAGGTGCGCGAACCGATTCAAGGGCAGGGCGCCGAGGCGCGTACCGCAGCCACTGCCAAAGCCTTCGAAACCTTGGTGTTGCGCCTGACCGGCGACTCCAAGGCGGCGCAGAACCCTGGCTTGGCCGAGCTGCGCAAGAACCCGCAACCGCTAATCAACCAAGTCGGTACCGATGCCGGGCCGCCCGAATCGGTGGAAGTCGAGTTCGACCCCGGCAGCACCGAACGTGCCTTGCGCAAAGCTGGCCTGGCGCTTTGGGGCAGTAACCGGCCCTCCATCCTCGGCTGGTGGCTTACCGATAGTGTCGATGGCAGCAACCTGATCGGCGACGGCCAGGCCAGTGCCCAGCCATTGCGCCGCGCCGCCCAGCACCGTGGCTTGCCTCTGCGCCTGCCACTGGCCGACCTGCAGGAGCAACTGCTGGCCAATGCCAAGCAGCTCGAAAGCAATGACCCTGCACCGCTGCGCGATGCGGCGCAACGCTATGGAGCCGATGCCCTGTTGGCGGTGCACGCCCAGGAGGCCGACGGCAAATGGCAAGGTAAATGGCAACTGTGGCTGGGTGACCAGCATGAGCAGGGCACTGCTGAAGCCGGTGACCAGGCTGCACTTGCCGATGCTGTGATGCTTGCGGTGGGTAACCGGCTTGCGCCACGTTACGTCATCAAGGCCGGTGCCAGCAGCCAGCTGCAATTGCAGGTGCAAGGCATGAACCTGCAACGCTATGCCGAGCTTTCCCGTGTACTTGAGCCCTATGGCCCGCGCCTGCAGTTGGCCGATGGCGGCACGTTGACCTATGCGGTGAGCGGTAATCGTGAGCAGCTACGGGCGCAGCTGGGCCTGGCCAAGTTGCAGGAAGTGCCGGCCGAGCAGGCCCCGCCTGCTGCAGCGCCCACGCTAAGCCCAGGTGCTGCACCAGGCCAGCCGGTCACCCCTGCGCCTGTCTCGGCCAAGCCGTTCGATGGCCTGCGGTTTCGCTGGTAAGGGGCCTATTGATGACTGACATGCGTCGTTGGATCGGGTGGGGTGCAGTACTGCTGATCGTGGTGCTGCTTTATAGCTTGCATAACATTCTTACGCCATTCCTGGTGGGCATTTTGCTGGCCTACCTGGCCGACCCGCTGGTCGATCGTCTGGAGCGTATCGGCCTGTCACGTACCTGGGGTGTGGTGGTGGTGTTTGGCCTGTTCACCCTGATATTGATGGCCCTGCTGCTGATACTGGTACCGATGCTGGCCAAGCAGTTGCTGCGCCTGTACGAACTGGCGCCACAGATGCTCGATTGGCTGGAGCACGTGGCGCTCCCTTGGCTGCAAGGCCATCTGGGGCTGGCCGACGGCTTCTGGAAGTTCGACAAGATCAAAGCCGCCATCGGCGCCCACATGGACAAGACCACCGACATCGTCGGCATGGTGCTGTCCCATGCCACTGCCTCGAGCCTAGCGCTGATCGCCTGGCTGGCCAACATGGTGCTGATCCCTGTCGTGGGCTTTTATCTGTTGCGTGACTGGGATTTGATGATGGCCAAACTGCGCAGCCTGCTGCCGCGTCAACGTGAACCTCAGGTGGTGGCGCTGGCAAGCGAATGCCACGAAGTGCTGGGGGCGTTCGTGCGCGGGCAACTGTTGGTAATGCTCGCACTGGGCGTGATCTACTCCGCGGGCCTGATGCTGGTCGGGCTCGAGCTTGGCCTGCTGATCGGCATGCTCGCGGGCCTGGCGGCTATCGTGCCATACATGGGTTTCATCATCGGCATAGGGGCTGCTTTGATCGCGGGGCTATTCCAGTTCGGCGGCGACCTGTACCCGATGCTGGGGATCGTCGCAGTGTTCATGGTCGGGCAGGCGCTGGAAGGCATGGTGCTGACGCCGCTGCTGGTCGGCGACCGCATCGGATTGCATCCGGTGGCAGTGATCTTCGCCATTCTCGCTGGCGGCGAGCTGTTCGGCTTTACGGGTGTACTGCTGGCCTTGCCAGTGGCTGCCGTGATCATGGTGCTGGTGCGTCATGTGCACGACCTGTACAAGGAATCGGACATGTACGCCGGGGATATCGACCCTGATCTGTAACCACGCCGAGCCGCCGGGTAACCCGTTGATTTTACTAAGGCTATCCGGCTGCGTGATTGTGCGCCCTGCATTGCAGGTATAGACTTTGCAGATTGTTCACCAAAGGCCCCCTGCGGTCCCTGTCGACTGCCCGCGAGCATGAAACCACCAATCCAGTTGCCCCTGGGTGTGCGCCTGCGCGATGACGCCACCTTCATCAACTATTATCCGGGCGCCAATGCCGCGGCGCTGGGCTATGTCGAGCGGCTTTGCGAGGCCGACGCTGGCTGGACAGAGAGCCTCATCTATCTGTGGGGCAAACAGGGCGTTGGGCGCAGCCACTTGCTGCAGGCGGCGACCCATCGCTTCCAACAGCGTGGCGAACCTGCGGTGTACTTGCCGCTGGCGCAATTGCTCGATCGTGGTGTGGAGCTGCTGGATTACCTCGCTCAATACGAACTGGTGTGTATCGACGACCTGCACGTCATTGCCGGCAAGGCGGACTGGGAAGAGGCGATGTTTCACCTGTTCAACCGCCTGCGTGACAGCGGGCGCCGCCTGTTGCTGGCTGCCTCGGCCTCGCCTCGTGAACTGCCGATAAAGCTGCCCGACCTCAAGTCGCGCCTCACCCTGGCGCTGGTGTTCCAGATGCGCGGCATGTCCGACGAGGACAAGCTGCGTGCCCTGCAGCTGCGGGCGTCGCGCCGCGGCCTGCACCTGACCGACGAAGTCGGCCATTTCATCCTCACCCGTGGCACCCGCAGCATGAGCGCACTGTTCGACTTGCTCGAGCGCCTCGACCAGGCCTCACTGCAGGCACAACGCAAGTTGACCATCCCGTTCCTGAAGGAAACCCTCGGCTGGTAAGCCCCGTAAACACAGGGCTTTGAGGGGTAAAACGAAAAAGTCACATTTTTTTCGATAAAATTTGCAAATGGCCATGATAGAGGGCATAGTTCCCTCCCTCTAAAGGATTACTGACACGGTCGTGCCCATGCTAAAGCGCTTCGCACCCCTCGTGCCTCTCGCACTCGTGACCCTGCTTTTTGGCTGTGCGGCCCAAGGCCCAGTTTCCCAGCCCCAGGATCACACCCCGGTTGCCTCGCAGTCGGTCAACAAAGTCAAAGCCTCGCCTTCGTCGGTCTTCGGTGAAGAAGAGCAGGCCACTGAAGACGATCTGGAGGCCTTCTCCAGCAGCAAGCCGTACCAGCTTCCGGTGCTGGCAGACAGCATTCTGGAGCGTGGGATGTCGCTGATCGGCACTCGCTATCGCTTTGGCGGCACCTCTGAAGCGTCGGGCTTCGACTGCAGCGGTTTCATCGGTTATCTGTTCCGCGAGGAAGCTGGCATGAACCTGCCGCGCTCCACCCGCGAGATGATCAACGTCGATGCGCCGAAGGTGGCGCGCAATAAGCTCAAGCCAGGCGACCTGCTGTTCTTCAGCACCAATGGCCGTGGCCGTGTGAGCCACGCCGGTATCTACCTGGGTGACAACCAGTTCATCCACTCCAGCAGCCGTCGTAGCGGCGGTGTGCGCATCGACAGCCTCGGTGACCGCTACTGGAGCAAGACCTTCATCGAAGCCAAGCGTGCCTTGGCCATGGCGCCGACGACCAATATCGCGCGCAACTGATATCAAAATGATGTACCCTGCCACGGCGGTGTTGCTTGATAAAAAAAGCTCGCCGCCGTGCGCATTTACAGAAAGCGTCTAATCTAAATTCTCAACTCTTTTCGGCTCCGGCCGGTCGGTCTTTGACAGGAAGTTCTGGCCATGAAGATGATGGCGCGCTTCGCATTCCTTTCCATGGTGGCTTTACTTGCCGCCTGTTCTAGCCGTGCCCCGGCGCCTGCGCCTGTGGTTCAGCCCACCATCACCTACAGCCAGCCAGAGGGCTCGCCGCTGGCTGACGACGTGTTGATCCGTGCTATCGGCCTGGTGGGTACGCCTTACCGTTGGGGTGGCAATACACCGGATTCCGGGTTCGATTGCAGTGGCCTTATCGGTTACGTGTACCGCGATGCTGCTGGTATCAGCCTGCCACGTTCGACCCGCGAGATGATCGTGATGCGCGCGCCCACGGTGAGCATCAACGCCTTGCAGTCGGGCGACCTGGTGTTCTTCGCCACTGCCGGCGGTTCGCAAGTGAGTCACGCGGGCATTTATGTGGGCGAAGGGCGCTTCGTGCACGCGCCTTCCACTGGCGGTACCGTACGCTTGGATTACCTGTCCAACAGCTACTGGGCCAAAGCCTATCTGCAGGCCAAGCGTGTGATTCCCCAGGAGCACCTGGCGCAGAATCGCTGAGGGAACACCGGGTTCCTCTGCATGGCCACGCCGATTGACGGTCCCGGTGCAACCCTCTAACCTTCGCGGCGTGTTTCAGGTGCCCTGCCAGCTTCGACTGGGCAGGGTGAAACTGGGAAGCCGGTGGTCGCCAGCATGGCGCGATTCCGGCGCTGCCCCCGCAACGGTAAATGAGTGACGGCCGCGCAGTGCCACTGGGTGTGAACACCCGGGAAGGCGCGTAGCCCTGGGCCCACGGCCCGCTCATGAGCCCGGAGACCGGCCTGATACTGCCAACGGCATCACGGAGGGTGATGTGCGGTGCATCGCGGCCTCGGCCGTGGCTGCTGCGCGTTCTCCGTCTGCCCGCCTTTTACCTGCCGCCACTGCCCACGTGGCCGCAGCCTGCGGAGAACCTTCCATGAGCGAATTCACCGAACGCGACGAGCGCCACCTGGCGCGTATGCAGCGCAAGAAGGCGGTCATCGACGAGCGCATCGCCAATTCCCCCAACGAGTGCGGCTTGCTGCTGGTGCTCACCGGCAACGGCAAGGGCAAGAGCAGCTCGGCGTTCGGTATGCTTGCCCGTGCCCTGGGCCATGGCATGCAGTGCGGGGTGGTGCAGTTCATCAAAGGCCGCAACAGCACTGGCGAGGAGCTGTTCTTCCGTCGCTTCCCCGAGCAGGTGCGCTACCACGTGATGGGTGAGGGCTTCACTTGGGAAACCCAGGATCGTCAGCGTGACATCGCTGCCGCCCAGGCGGCATGGGCGGTCTCGCGCCAGCTGCTGCAAGACCCGAACGTGCAGTTCGTAGTGCTCGACGAGCTCAATATCGCGCTCAAGCACGGCTATCTCGACCTGGACCAGGTGCTCACTGACATTCAGGCCCGGCCACCGATGCAGCATGTGATCGTCACCGGTCGCGCGGCCAAGCCTGAAATGGTCGAGCTGGCCGATACCGTCACCGAGATGGGCATGCTCAAGCATGCCTTCCAGGCCGGGGTCCGCGCACAGAAGGGCGTCGAATTGTGAGTGAACCCCGCAGCTGTCCAGCGGTGCTGATCGCGGCACCTGCCTCTGGCCAGGGCAAGACTACCGTGACCGCGGCCTTGGCCCGCTTGCACCGTAACCTGGGCCGCAAGGTACGGGTATTCAAATGCGGCCCGGACTTTCTCGACCCGATGATCCTCGAGCGCGCCAGTGGTGCCCCGGTGTACCAGCTCGATCTGTGGATGATCGGTGCTCAGGAGAGCCGTCGGTTGCTGTGGCAAGCCGCACAAGAGGCAGACCTGATTTTGATCGAAGGCGTGATGGGCCTGTTCGACGGCACCCCATCGAGTGCCGATCTGGCACGACACTTTGGAGTGCCGGTGTTGGCGGTCATCGATGGCACGGCCATGGCCCAAACTTTTGGCGCCCTGGCATTGGGCCTGGCACGTTACCAGGCCGACCTGCCCTTCGCTGGCGTACTGGCCAACCGTGTCGGCAGCCTACGTCACGCGCAATTGCTCGAAGGTAGCCTGACCGAGGGCCTGCGCTGGTATGGCGGCCTGTCGCGCGAGCGTGGCATCGAGTTGCCCAGCCGGCACCTGGGGTTGGTCCAGGCCAGCGAGTTGAATGACCTCGATGCCCGCCTGGATGCGGCTGCGCAAGCCTTGGGTGCCAGCTGCGACGCCGCGTTGCCACCGCCGGTTACGTTCGCCGCGCCGGCGCCGCAGGGGTGCACCGCAACCCTCGATGGGGTGCGGATCGGCGTGGCACGTGATGAAGCCTTTGCCTTTATCTACGGCGCCAACCTTGACCTGTTGCGCCAGCTTGGCGCTGAGCTGGTGTTCTTCTCGCCTCTGCATGACCGGGCACTGCCCGCGGTAGACAGCCTGTATCTGCCCGGCGGCTACCCAGAGTTGCATCACCACGCATTGGCGGCCAACATTTCGATGTGCCAAGCGATCCGTGCCCATCATGCCGAGGGTAAACCGCTGCTGGCCGAGTGCGGGGGCATGCTGTACCTGCTCGAGGCGCTGACAGACGTAGCAGGCGAGCGTGCTGAGCTGTTGGGCTTGCTGCCGGGCGAGGCGAGCATGCAGAAGCGCCTGGCTGCCTTGGCCCTACAGGCCGTGGAACTGCCCGAGGGCACCCTGCGTGGGCATACCTATCATCACTCGCTGACCAGCACCGACCTTGAGCCGCTCGCCCGCGGCCTGAGCCCCAATGGCGGGCGCGGCAACGAAGCGGTGTATCGCTTGGGGCGTTTGACGGCCTCTTACGTGCACTTCTATTTCCCGTCCAACCCTGACGCGGCGGCGGCGCTGTTGCGGCCATGAGCGATCACGCCTACAGCGCCGCCGAGCGCGCCGCGATCTACCGCGCAATCGGTGAGCGGCGCGACATGCGCCACTTCGCCGGTGGCACGGTTGCGCCCGAGCTGCTGGGTCGCCTACTGGCCGCTGCGCATCAGGCGCCGAGTGTCGGCCTGATGCAGCCTTGGCGGTTCATCCGCATCAGTCAGTGCGAGTTGCGCGGGCGCATCCAGGCGCTGGTGGAGCAGGAGAGGGTGCGCACCGCCCAAGCGCTGGGCGAACGCTCGGATGATTTCATGAAGCTCAAAGTGGAGGGCATCAGCGATTGCGCCGAGGTGCTGGTGGCGGCACTGATGGATAACCGAGAATCGCACATCTTTGGCCGCCGTACCTTGCCGGAGATGGACCTGGCGTCGCTGGCCTGCGCAATCCAGAACCTATGGCTGGCTGCCCGCGCCGAAGGGCTGGGGCTGGGTTGGGTATCACTGTTCGACCCTCAAGCCCTGGCCGCGTTGCTCGGTATGCCGCCCGGCGCCAAACCGGTGGCGATACTGTGCCTGGGGCCGGTCACGGAGTTCTACGCACAACCGATGCTGGTGCAGGAAAACTGGGCCGAGGAACGGCCTTTGACTGAGATGCTGTTCGAGAATCGATGGGGAGAGCGTCAATGAGCGTAGCGCTGCTAACCGTGGCCGGCGTGGCGCTGGATGCACTGTTGGGCGAACCCCGACGCCGGCACCCCTTGGTGGGGTTCGGCAACCTGGCGGCAGGGCTGGAGCGCCGTCTGAACGCGGGCGGGCGCGGTTGGCGTAGCCACGGCGTGACGGCCTGGTTCCTGGCCGTGGTGCCCCTGACCTTTGTGGCGCTGATCCTGTCCTGGCTGCCGGGTGTCGGCTGGCTGATAGACGTGCTGGCGCTGTATTGCGCCCTGGGCCTGCGTAGCCTCGGTGAGCATGTGTTGCCGGTGGCCAATGCTTTACGCCTCGGTGACCTGGACGAGGCGCGGCGCCGTGTGGGTTTTCTGGTCAGTCGCGAAACCCGCGACCTGGACCAGCCTGCTGTTGCCCGCGCGGCTACCGAGTCGGTGCTGGAGAACGGCAGCGACGCGGTGTTCGCCGCGTTGTTCTGGTTCGTGGTGGCTGGCGCGCCAGGGGTGGTGCTGTACCGCCTGAGCAACACCTTGGACGCTATGTGGGGCTACCGCAATGAACGCTTCGAGCGCTTTGGCTGGTGCGCGGCGCGTATCGATGATGTGCTGAACTACATTCCTGCCCGCCTGGTGGCGTTGACTTACGCGCTGCTTGGCAAAACGCGGTTGGCATTGACCTGCTGGCGCAAGCAGGCGCCGCTGTGGGACAGCCCCAATGCTGGGCCGGTGATGGCTTCAGGCGCTGGCGCCCTTGGCGTAGAGCTGGGCGGCCCAGCGGTGTACCACGGCCAAGTGCACGAGCGCCCGCGCCTGGGCGAGGGGCCTGTGGCCGATGCCGATGCCATCGAGCGCGGCTGGAGCTTGGTGCAGCGAGGTGTGTGGTTGTGGGTGCTGGTGATCTGCATAGGGGCTTACGTCAATGCTTGAACATGGCGGGCGCCTGCAGCGCGCGGTGCAGCGCTACGCAATCGCGCGCGAAGAGTGGCTCGACCTTTCCAGTGGCATCGCACCTTGGCCCTATCCGATTCCACCGATACCACTGGACGCCTGGGCGCGTTTGCCCGAGACCGAAGATGGCCTCGAAGAGGCGGCGCGCGCTTATTACCACGCGGCGCAACTATTGCCAGTAGCTGGCTCCCAGGCAGCGATTCAGGCGCTACCGACATTGCGCCCAACGGGGCGTGTAGGGATATTGTCGCCATGTTATGCAGAGCATCCCTACGCCTGGCGGCGCGCTGGGCATGAACTGATCGAGCTGGCTGAACACGAGGTGGAGGCTGCACTGGCTGGTCTGGACGTACTGGTGCTGGTGAACCCGAACAACCCAACGGGCCAGCGAGTGCCGCGAGAGCGGCTCTTGGCGTGGCATGGGCTTTTGGCAGAGCGGGGCGGCTGGCTGGTGGTCGACGAGGCGTTCATGGACACCACGCCGCACGATAGCTTGGCCGACTGTGCCGAGCGCCCAGGCTTGATCGTGCTGCGCTCGTTCGGCAAGTTCTTTGGCCTGGCCGGTGTACGTCTGGGCTGCGTGGTGGCACCCGCTGCATTGTTGCACAGTCTGGCTGAGTCGCTCGGGCCCTGGACGGTCAATGGCCCTACCCGGGTGTTGGCCCAAGCGTGCTTTGCCGACCAACAGGCCCATCGGGCGCAGATCGAACGCTGCGCCCAGGCCAGTCAACGGCTTGCCGTAGTGCTGCTGAATCATGGCCTTGCACCCAGTGGCGGCTGCGATCTGTTTCAGTATGTGCGCAGCGAGCAGGCGGCGGCTTTACATGAGTTTCTCGCTCGCCGGGGCATCCTGGTGCGCCTGTTCGAGCAGCCTGGCGCAGTGCGATTGGGTTTGCCAGCGACTGCCGCCGACGAGCAGCGCCTGGCCCAGGCCCTGGCCGATTATCAGAAGGAAACGGCATGACCACGCTTATGGTGCAAGGCACCACCTCCGATGCTGGCAAAAGCACGCTGGTTACCGCCCTTTGCCGCTGGCTGTTGCGCCAGGGCGTCGGGGTGGTGCCGTTCAAGCCTCAGAACATGGCGCTCAACAGCGCGGTGACCGCCGACGGCGGTGAGATCGGCCGCGCACAGGCGGTACAAGCCCAGGCTTGCCGGCTGGCGCCCCACACCGACATGAACCCGGTACTGCTCAAGCCCAACAGCGACACTGGGGCGCAGGTGATCATCCATGGTCGTGCGGTCACCAGCATGAATGCCGTGGCTTATCACGATTACAAGGCCATCGCCATGCAGGCCGTGTTGGCCTCCCACCAACGCCTCAGTGCGGCCTACCCAGTGGTGATGGTCGAAGGCGCAGGTTCCCCGGCCGAGATCAACCTGCGCGCCGGTGACATCGCCAACATGGGCTTTGCCGAGGCGGTCGACTGCCCGGTAATCCTGGTGGCCGACATCAATCGCGGCGGGGTCTTCGCCCATTTGGTCGGCACCCTGGAGCTGCTATCGCCCAGCGAGCAGGCGCGGGTCAAGGGCTTCGTGATCAATCGCTTTCGCGGCGATATCGCGCTGCTGCAACCGGGCCTGGATTGGCTGGAGCAGCGCACGGGCAAGCCTGTGCTGGGCGTGCTGCCTTATGTGACAGACCTGCACCTTGAGGCCGAGGATGGCATCGATAACCGCCAGGGTGCCAAGCACAGCCAGGTGCTCAAAGTGATCGTCCCGGTGCTGCCGCGTATCAGCAACCACACCGATTTCGACCCGTTGCGCCTGCACCCGCAGGTTGACCTGCAGTTCATCGGCCCAGGCCAGCCGATCCCGCCGGCCGATCTGATCATCCTGCCCGGGTCCAAGAGCGTGCGTGGCGACCTGGCACAGTTACGCGAGCGCGGCTGGGACAAGGCCATCGCCCGGCACTTGCGCTATGGCGGCAAAGTGATCGGGATCTGCGGCGGCCTGCAGATGCTTGGCCGTGAAGTGCACGACCCGCTGGGCCTTGAAGGCCCTGCGGGCTCGAGCCTTGGGCTGGGCTTGCTCGACTATGCGACCGTGCTGGAGGCTGACAAACAACTGCGCAACGTGGCCGGCACTCTTAGCCTGGACGCTTCAGCGGTGGCCGGTTATGAGATTCATGCCGGCGTTACCACAGGCCCTGCCTTGGAGCAGCCTGCCGTGCAGCTCGCCGATGGCCGCTGGGATGGCGCGATCAGTGCGGACGGCCAGGTTCTTGCCACCTATCTACACGGCCTGTTCGAGGGTAGCGAGTCGTGCGCCGCGCTGTTGCGCTGGGCTGGCTTGGAGCAGGTCCAGAGCATCGATTACCAGGCCCTGCGCGAGCGTGATATCGAGCGCCTGGCCGACCTTGTGCACACACATCTGGATACCGCGCGGCTGCGCGAGCTTTGTGGAATGGCCTGACATGCGCAACTTGATCCTTGGTGGTGCCCGTTCGGGCAAGAGCCGGCTGGCCGAGCAACTGGCCATCGACAGCGGCCTGGCAGTCACCTATATCGCCACCAGCGAACCGCTCGATGGTGAAATGAACGACCGTGTGCGCTTGCATCGTCAGCGTCGGCCAGCCCACTGGGAACTGATCGAAGAACCCCTGGCGCTGGCGGCAGTGTTGCGTGCAGAGGCGTTACAGGGCCGCTGCTTGCTGGTGGACTGCCTGACGTTGTGGCTGACCAACTTGCTGATGCTAGACGATCCGAAACGGCTGGCGGCAGAGCGCGATGCGCTGCTCGACTGCCTGGAGCAACTGCCCGGCACGATCATTCTGGTCAGCAATGAAACCGGCCTGGGCGTGGTGCCCATGGGCGAACTCACCCGTCGTTACGTCGACCTGGCCGGTTGGCTGCACCAAAGCATTGCCGAGCGCTGCCAGCGCGTAGTGCTGACCGTGGCCGGCTTACCCCTCATGCTCAAAGGACCCGCACTATGAACCCAGCCTGGTGGCGTGACGCCTGCCACCCCCTCGACAATGCAGCCATGGAGCAGGCGCGTGCCCGTCAGCAGCAGCTGACCAAACCAACCGGCTCGCTGGGCCAACTGGAAGGCCTGGCCGTGCGGCTTGCCGGGTTGCAAGGCCAGGAGCGGCCAAGCCTGGAGCAGGTCGCCATTACCCTCTTCGCAGGCGACCACGGCGTGGTCGAAGAAGGGGTTTCGGCGTATCCGCAAGCGGTCACTGGGCAAATGCTACGCAACTTCGTAGGGGGTGGCGCGGCGATCAGCGTGCTGGCGCGTCAGTTGCAGGCGAGCCTGGAAGTGGTCGACTTGGGCACCATCGACCCCGAACTGGAACTGCCTGGGGTGCGCCATTTACGCCTGGGTGCTGGCACCGCTAACTTCGCCCGCCAGCGTGCCATGACCGAGGCCCAACTGCAGTCTGCGCTGCAGGCCGGTCGTGACAGTGCCCTGCGTGCAGCGGCCACTGGCGCGCAGCTGTTCATCGGTGGCGAGATGGGCATCGGCAATACCACCGCCGCCGCTGCCGTAGCCAGCGCCTTGCTGGGCTGCCCGGCTCGGGAATTGAGCGGGCCGGGCACTGGCCTGGACAGCTTGGGAGTCAGCCACAAGGCCGATGTGATTGAGCGTGCCCTGGTGCTGCACAACCTGCCGATGGATGAACCACTGCAGGCGCTGGCCTGCGTCGGCGGCTTTGAAATCGCCGCGCTGACCGGTGCCTACCTTGCCTGCGCACAGCAGGGTATAGGTGTGCTGGTAGATGGCTTCATCTGCAGTGTCGCGGCACTGCTGGCGGTACGCATCAACCCGCAGAGCCGTGACTGGTTGCTGTTCGCCCACCAAGGCGCGGAGCCTGGCCACCGAGCCGTGTTGACAGAGCTGCAGGCCGAGCCGTTGCTGGCGCTGGGGCTGCGTCTGGGCGAGGGCAGCGGTGCTGCCCTGGCCGTGCCCTTGATGCGCCTGGCCTGTGCCCTGCACGGGCAGATGGCGACCTTCGCAGAAGCCGCCGTAGCGGATCGTCCGGCATGATATTGGACCTGCTGCGTCATGGCGAAACCGAGCTGGGTGGTGGCCTGCGTGGCAGCCTGGACGATGCCCTGACAGACAAGGGCTGGCGCCAGATGCGCGAGGCCGTTGCAGGCGCAGGCCCTTGGGATGCGGTGGTCAGCTCGCCATTGCAGCGTTGTGCACGTTTTGCCCAGCAGCTTGGCATGCCGGTTCAACTGGAAGCAGGGCTGCAGGAATTGCATTTTGGCGAGTGGGAGGGGCACACGGCCTTGCAGATCATGCAAACCCAGGCTGATGAACTGGGGCGCTTCTGGGCCGATCCCTACAGTTACACGCCACCAGCTGGGGAGCCTGTGGCAGCTTTTGCCGAACGTGTGCTAATGGCGATCGCCCGCCTGCGCCAGCGGTACGCAGGCAAACGCGTATTGCTGGTTACCCATGGCGGCGTCATGCGCCTGCTGATGGCGCGTGCCCGTGGGTTGCCTAAAGAGCAGTTGTTGCAAGTAGAAGTGGGCCACGGGGCCTTGCTGCACCTGAGGGTGAGTGAAGACGGCACGCTGCAGGAGGTGCTTTGACATGCTGGCGTTCTGGATTGCCTTGCAGTTTCTGAGCAGCTTACCGGTGCGTTTGCCGGGGATGCCAGCGCCCCGCGAAATGGGCCGCTCAATATTGTGCTACCCCTTGGTCGGGCTGTTGTTCGGGGTGTTGCTGTGGTTGGCCAGCTACCTGCTGCAAAGCGTCGCCGCGCCCTTGCAGGCAGCGCTGCTGTTGACCTTGTGGGTCTTGCTCAGTGGGGCGCTGCACTTGGACGGTCTGGCCGACAGTGCCGATGCCTGGCTAGGTGGGTTCGGTGACCGTGAGCGTACGCTACAGATCATGAAAGACCCGCGCAGTGGGCCGATTGCCGTGGTCACTCTGGTGTTGGTCCTGCTGCTGAAGTTCTGTGCGCTGTGGGTGCTGGTCGAGCGAGGCGCAGGCGCTTCGCTGGTGCTTGCGCCTGTCGTTGGGCGCAGCGCAATGCTTGGGCTGTTTCTTGTGACACCTTATGTGCGCAAGGGCGGCCTGGGGCAGGCGTTGGCAGAGCATTTGCCGCGCCGTGAAGCGGTTTGGATGTTGCTGGGCAGTTTGCTGCTGTGCTCGCTGATCGGCGGTTGGCAAGCACTGTGGCCTTTGCTGGGTGCGGTTGCTGGGTTCTGCTGGTTGCGACATCTGATGTGCCGGCGGTTGGGTGGGACCACGGGTGACACAGCGGGCGCGATGCTGGAGTTGCTGGAACTGACGGTTGTACTCGGGTTGGCGCTGGTGAAGTGACTTGGCCCATCCTTTGAAACTTCTTGCAACATCGACTCATGCGGGTATATACACGTATTCATGTTGACCAGTGATTGCATCTGCACGCATCTGCGCCGTGCTGCCCGCGGGGTGAGCCGGCATTACGACGAGGCGCTTGCCAGCGCCGGGATCAATGTCGCCCAGTTTTCCTTGCTACGTCACCTGCAAAGGCTCGATCGCCCGAGCATCACGGTATTGGCCGAGGCCATGGGCCTTGAGCGCAGTACCTTGGGCCGTAACCTGAAGGTGCTGCAGGCAGAGGGGTTGGTTGCGTTGGTCGAGGGTGACGACCAGCGCAACCGTGTTGTGCTGCTGACAGCCACTGGCGCGGCACGCTTGCAAGCCGCTCTTCCGGCGTGGGAGCAGGCGCAGTCGTCGCTGCTGGACCAGCTGGGCGAGGGCCAGCGTGAGACACTCGTGCGCTTGCTTGAGCGCCTGGCGTGAATCAAGACCAAAAATAGCGGGCTCACACCCGTACACCTTGCGATGGACTGGAGATAACGACAATGGCTTCGGTGTGGCGAACCAGCGGCTGGGTACTGGTGGGGGCGGCGTTGATCCTGGCGTTGTCTTTAGGCGTGCGTCACGGCTTTGGCCTGTTCCTGGCGCCGATGAGCGCCGATTTTGGCTGGGGCCGTGGCGTGTTCGCTTTTGCCATTGCCCTGCAGAACCTGATCTGGGGGCTGGCACAGCCGTTTGCTGGCGCGCTGGCTGACCGCCTCGGGGCGGCGCGCGTGGTGATCATCGGTGGCATCCTCTACGCCGCTGGCCTGCTTTTGATGAGTACCGCCGATTCGGCCTGGTCGCTGTCCCTGAGCGCCGGCCTGTTGATCGGTATGGGGCTGTCGGGTACTTCTTTTTCGGTGATTCTCGGCGTGGTGGGCCGCGCTGTGCCCGCGGAAAAGCGCAGTATGGCAATGGGTATTGCCAGCGCTGCCGGCTCCTTCGGGCAGTTCGCCATGCTCCCAGGCACCCTCGGCCTGATCGAATGGCTGGGGTGGTCGTCGGCGCTTTTGGTGCTGGGTTTGCTGGTGGCACTGATCGTGCCTTTTGTCGGGCTGCTGCGTGATCGGCCGCTGGCAAGCCACGGTGTGGAGCAGACACTGGGCCAAGCCTTGCGTGAGGCTTGCTCGCATTCCGGGTTCTGGCTGCTTGCCCTGGGGTTCTTTGTGTGTGGTTTTCAGGTGGTGTTCATTGGCGTGCACCTGCCGGCGTACCTAGTCGATCAACACCTACCGGCGACCACTGGCACCACCGTGCTTGCATTGGTCGGGCTGTTCAATATTGTCGGGACCTACACTGCCGGCTGGCTGGGCGGTCGTATGTCCAAACCTCGTTTGCTCACCGCGCTCTATCTGCTGCGCGCCGTGGTAATTGCATTGTTTCTGTGGGCGCCGATCACTCAGGTCAGTGCCTACCTGTTCGGTATTGCCATGGGCCTGCTCTGGCTGTCCACCGTGCCGTTGACCAACGGTACCGTAGCCACGGTATTTGGCGTGCGTAACCTATCGATGCTCGGTGGCATCGTTTTCCTGTTCCATCAGTTGGGGGCATTTCTGGGTGGCTGGCTGGGCGGCGTGGTGTACGACCAGGCTGGCAACTATGACTTGGTCTGGCAAATTTCCATTCTGCTCAGCCTGTTGGCGGCGGGGTTGAACTGGCCGGTGCGCGAGCGCCCCGTTGCCCGTTTGCAGGCACAAGCCGCATGAGCCGCTTGCTGGCTCGTGGGCTGCTGCTGGCAGCCTTGGCCTTGTTGCTGGCGCTGGTGTGGTGGGGCTGGCAGCGAGGTGGGCTGGCGTTGATGCAACTGGGCATGAGTGTTTGTTAGGCGCTACCCTGCAAGTGAAGAATTGGCTTGCAGGAGAAACGAACGATGCGTGCTCATTGGTTGACGATGCCTTTGCTGGTTTTGATGGGTGCTAGTGCTTCTTGGGCTGCCGAATGTCCGGCGTTGTTGCAGGGTAGCCTGCCGGAATTGCGTGGCAAGGAGCAGGTGGACCTTTGCCAGCGTTTTGCCGGCAAGCCGTTAGTGGTAGTCAATACGGCGAGTTATTGCGGTTTCGCGCCGCAATTCGAGGGGCTGGAGGCGACCTACAAGGCGTACCACGAAAAGGGCCTGGAGATGTTGGGGGTGCCATCGAATGACTTTAAGCAGGAAGATGCGGACAGTGAGAAGACGGCCAAGGTGTGTTATGCCAACTACGGTGTGACGTTCACCATGACCAAGGCCCAGGCGGTTAGGGGCAAGGATGCGATACCGCTGTTCGCTGAGCTGGCCCATCAGAGCAGTGCGCCAAAGTGGAATTTCTATAAGTACGTTATAGATCGCCAGGGTAGGGTGATTGGCAACTTCTCGAGCCTGACCAAACCTGATGATCCTGAATTCCGCGCCGCGATCGAGAAAGCGATAGCTTCGCATCCCTAACGAAGGCAGCAATTGCTGGATCCTTGCTCTTGCTCTTGCTCTTGCTCTTGCTCTTGCTCTTGGCTTTTGCTTCTAAGCGCACGGTAGTTCAGGCGACGCAGATTGCGACTTCAGGAGGCCGAACGCAGGGCTTGCGGAGGGAGGTGACGGGCATGGATGCCCGTCAAGCGCTGGGCCCCAGGATGGGGCCTGCAGCGCGGTCCTCCCGGGAGCAAGGCCGGAGTGAGGGAACCCCGGAGCGTAGCGTAGGGGCCGGATGATGGGAGCGAGGGGTTTTTGGTTACTTTTTGACCCGTCAAAAAGTGACCCGCCGTAAGGGCGGAAGGGTGACTGTGCGCCAGCATCGCAATTGAATGTGTGTGCGCTTTCAAGGCCCCATCCCCGGAGTCAAAAGTCAAAAGTCAAAAGTCAAAAGTCAAAAGTCAAAAGTCAAAAGTCAAAAGTCAAAAGTCAAAAGTCAAAAGTCAAAAGTCAAAAGTCAAAAGTCAAAAGCCAAAAGCCAAACCGCAGCGGTTTTGACTCAGCTGAAAACATTCATTTGCGGTGGCGACGCACAGTCACCTTTCCGCCCTTACGGCGGGTCACTTTTTGTCAAACGCGACAAAAAGTAACCAAAAAACGCTGGCTCCCATCATCCGGCCCCTACGCTGCGCTCCGGGGTTCCCTCGCTCCGGCCTTGCTCCCGGGAGGACCGCGCTGCAGGCCCCATCCTGGGGCCCAGCGCTTGACGGGCATCCATGCCCGTCACCTCCCTCCGCAAGACCTGCGCTCGGCCTCCTGAAGTCGCATTCGGCGTTTGCTGAACTACCGCGCGCTCAAAAGCAAAAGCAAAAGCAAAAGCAACAGCAACAGCAACAGCAACAGCAACAGCAACAGCAACAGCAACAGCAACAGCAACAGGAACAGGAACAGGAACAGCGGAGTTTGGTTAGCCAGAATTGAAAAAACCGCCACTAGGGCGGTTTCTTTCGCAGCGATTACAACTTAGAAACGGTAGGTGAGGGATGCACCGATACCGTGAGCGCTGTTTTCGTACTTGGCTTGGTAACGCCCTTTGGTGGCGCTTGCCAGGTTGACCTTGGTGTCTTCTTCCCACAGGTAGGAGTAGGCCACATCGATGGTCATGTCATCGGTTGGGCTGTAACCGGCACCGATGCTGATCGCCTTGCGATCACCCGTTGGAATGCGTGGCGAACGGTCAGTGTTGTTGGTTGGCGACTGGTCGACGGAGAAACCGGTACGCAGTACCCACTCCTTGTTGACCTTGTAGGACGCGCCAATGGCGTGAGCCCACGTGTCATGCCAGTTTTGCTCTTCGGTGATGGTACCGAACTGAGCGGCCAGCGGTGCCGGTACTTCGTTGTTGACAGTAATGTCTTTCAGGCGGCTCCAGCGGGTCCAGGTGCTGCCAGCATACAGAGTCCAGTGGTCGTCCAGCTCATGGGTGACCGAGAAGTCGACAGACTCCGGTGTCTTGATCTTCAAGGTGGCGTCGAACTTACTGCCGCTGTAAGGCCCGATCAGCGCGTTGTTGACCTTGGTGTTGCCCTCGAGCTTGTAGTCCACCATCGAGTGGTAGGTCAGGCCGACACGGGTGCGATCCGTAGCCTGTACAAGGATACCAACGTTGTAGCCGACGGCGGTGTCGTCACCCTTGATTTTCACCTCGCCATCATTGGTGCCAGGCGTGAAGCGGTTGATGGTGTTCGAACCCAGTTCACCCTTGATCTTGTTGATCGTAGGGCCGAAACCGATCGATACCTTGTCGTTGAAGGCATAGCTGACGGTTGGCTGGAAGGTGATGACCTCAACGTGGCTCTTTTTGCCCCAGTAGCGCGCAGCATCGCCGCTGCCGTAATCGGTCACCAGGCCATACGGGACGTACATGCCGAAGCCGACGCTCCAGTGTTCATCGATAGGCTTGACGTAGTAGCCCATCGGAACACCTACCGTTGGCACCATGTCACCGTCGGTTTCACCGGGCAGCGGGCTGCTGCCACGGCCAGAAATGTCGGTTTTGGCGATAACGGCAGCGCCCCCCACCGTCACTTGCTGGCGCTTGAGACGCGACATACCGGCCGGGTTGCCATAAACGGTGCTGGCATCATCGGCGGAAGAAGACCGACCTGCGAAACCTGTACCCATACCGCTGATGCTTTGCTCGTTGAGTGCAAAGCCGGCAGCGAAGAGTTGGCTGGATGCCAGGGCAACGGCTACGCCGAGGGAGGTTTTGAGCATTGCTTTTTTCATTATTAGAAACTCCTTGTGATCTCCGAGGCGAAAAGCTACCAACAAATCACTCGCCGCGCTATAGCCCAGATCGCAGGAGATAGAGCGGTTTTGTAGGACAATCCGACCAGAATCCCTTTTGTTCGAAAACTATGTAGGGTGCTTCCTAAGATGCTTGGGGCACTTTCTGTTCCACGCAGGAATGCCAGGCATTGGCAAAGTCACGCAGGCGCCCATGGGGATTGAATATCTGCCGCCATATACGTGCCTGACCCAGCAGGTCGTCCACTGCTGGCATTGGCAGGGACTGCTGCTCGATGAGCATCCAGGCAATGGCAGTGCAATAGCGCAGGTTTACCGTAAGCTCCAGGTGCGGCCCGCCCAGGAAGGCGTGTTGGCTGGCCAGGCCACGCACCAGGCTGGCCAACTCCGGATCACGGGCCAGAAAATGGTCCCAGACGGCCTGGTGACGGGCTTCGCCAATACGATACAGGCCGTGGCCGCGGCGGTCCTGCAAGGCTGAGCCCAGAGCCGACTGGCTGGCGGCTATTCCCAGAAGCAGGGCCTCAGCGCTGGCGCAATGGCGGTTCAGATAGACCAGGGTTGGTCGAATCACGTACTGACACAATTCATTCGCCGCAATACCCATGATGGCCTCGAGCAGGTAAGGGCCGACGGGCACTGGAGCTTGGCAGCTGGTATTCGGTCAGGCCCGCCGGAAGCGGCAAGCACCGCTCGAGTTGAAGTGTAGTGTGATAATCGTGGTGTAAAGGGCTGTTTTTAAATCGATTGCTGCCTGACCATCGGTGCCATATGCCCTACAGCAATTAGCCCAGTAACAGTCAGACAGCTCTATAGCGGCGCGATTCAGGGAGTGAATACCCTGATATTCGCCATTCACGCGGTCAGGGATTGACGAGTGCGGGCGATCACGGCCTGCAAAGGCTCCGAGCGGCTGTACTGGTCGGGGTACAGGCGTTCGGTGTGGCAAGCGACGCCATGTTCGTCTACCAGGGTGAAGCTGAAGTTACCTTTGCGTGGAGCGGTGATTAGGCACTTGAGTGGTGAGAAGGCCTGGGAAAGGGTGCCAATGGCAGCCTGAATTTGCTGATGAGTTTGCATATTGTTTGGATGTTCCTGCTTTAAACACGGGGATTAGGATCCGTGCATGATAGAAACGTTCCAGTGACGCCTTTATTAAGGGACGAACGAACCTGACTGGAACAGGGCAGCCAGAGAGAGCGCAATCAATGTTTGGGCGCTTGGGCTGACTGGTAGGTACTTCAGAAGGCAGGCAGCACACCGGGGCCAAGGTTCTAGGCCGTCGGGGTGGGATCCTGATCAATCTTCCGGTTGATTCGTTCTGGACCAGCGCTGTGCTGGCGAGGGAATCATCGAGTGGGCCGGTCCTGGTTTCAGCAGCTATCGGTCGGGAGAGCGATTGGGCTGCAAGGACGCTTTAGGCCAGAATTGACTTTCAGCTTGGTACTAACGGGGTGCACCTTACCGCCGTTGAACGGTTAATGCAAGCTTAAAATTCTTCTCGAAGCTAGCCGAGCAGTATGGCGCGTCTTTAGCGCGATGTGAAGGGGGTAGCAACGGGCTCGATTGGCGGGATGTCCCATGTTCGTGCACGCAAATGCAGGCTTTCGGTGCAGATGTTCACATCTGAGGCAGCACTTGTAACGGCTTGGCAACACATCCTAGGGACCCCGCCAATGACTTGACTGATGGCTTAAGTCAATGAAAAAAAACACTAATTTTAGCTGGTGAAAAAATCGTCAGTTTGACTGTAAGCTCCATTTCACGGGGGTTTGCGGGCGCCTAGAGGGGGTTGTCCACCGAGTTATCCACAGGAACTGTGGATTGTCCCAAGCGCTTGCTCTAGGACGGGCGTACCAGCAATTTAGCGAACTGTCCTACAATCTGTCGGCATCTGCCAATCGGCTCGCCACCCACCTGAAAACGTCAAGAAAAAATCACAAAAAATAATTCCGCTGCGCTGTAAATCACCAGCGTCATGCACGAAAAAAAGGAGTACAGTGGCGCGCTTTTCGAACTGCTATCCCTGTCGTCATGAAGTTTCGCGGTAAATCCCTCGCCAGCTCCGCTGTCGCCTCGTCGGTATCAACGCCCAAGCGGTTCTCCCTGAAAGTTGCTCTTTGGTTGCTCGACAGCCCGCGGCTTGGTGAAAAGCAGCAGGTCAAGCACATTGCCGGGCGCCTACTCAAACAACCTGCACGTCAAGGCGTGGTGGTGGCGCAGAGCCGGCTTGGGCAAATGCTCTGCCGTGACTGCGGCAACGCTCGAGACCGGCGTATTGGCCATGAATTGTTGCGCCAGGCCGCGCGCGCCGGCGATCGCCGCGCGCAACTGGAGTATGCGCGGCTGTTCGAGGATGCTCAGGCGGAGCAGGCGCCTGCCCCGGCAGACTGATAAGCTGCGTGCAACTTGCAACGGTGTGATCGGGGTCAAGCATGGCAGTGGATCTGACCAGCGTTCTGCTGGGGTTGGTGGCAGGCGGCTTGCCTTGCCTGGGTTGGGTCCTGCTGGTGCAGCGCCGTCAGGCTGCGCGCCTGGGCGAACAGGCGCTGCTCGAGGAACGCCTGAGCGGCGCGCAGTTGGCGCAGGCCGGGCTGCAGGCACAGCTGGAGGCCAGCCGCGACGAAGTCAGCGATCTGAGCGAAGCCAATGCGCTCAAGCAGGCGCAGTTGGCCGCTCAGGGCCGAGAACTGGAACTGCTGCAGATCGACCGCGACAATGCCCGCGATGCTGCCCACGCCTGGCACCTTGAGCGGGCCACGCGTGAGGCTGAATTGCGCCGCTTGGAAGTCCAGGCCGCGCGCCTGGAAGCAGAGCTGCGCGAGCAGCAGGACAGCCATCAACAGCGTCTCGAGGACCTGCAGGAGGCCCGTGATACCCTGCGTGCGCAGTTCGCCGACCTGGCCACGAAAATCTTCGACGAGCGTGAGCAACGTTTCGCACAGACCAGTCAGCAGCATCTTGGTCAGTTGCTCGACCCTCTCAAGGAACGCATTCAAGCGTTCGAAAAGCGCGTTGAGGAGAGCTACCAGCAAGAGGCCCGTGAGCGCTTCTCGTTGGGCAAGGAGCTGGAGCGACTGCAGCAGCTGAACCTTCGCCTCTCGGACGAGGCCACCAACCTGACTCAGGCACTCAAAGGCCAGAAGACCCAGGGCAATTGGGGCGAGCTGATTCTTGAGCGGGTACTGGAGCATGCGGGGCTCGAGAAGGGCCGTGAATATCAGACCCAGGTCAGCCTCAAAAGCGCCGATGGCGAGCGGTTCCAGCCGGATGTACTGATCATGCTGCCCGGTGACAAGCAGGTGGTGGTCGATGCCAAGGTCAGCCTCACGGCCTATCAGCAGTTTGTCGGCAACAACGATGAGGCCGCGCTCAAACAGCACGTGCAATCGCTGCGCAGCCATGTCAAAGGGTTGTCCAGCAAGGACTACAGCCGCCTCGAAGGCCTGCACAGCCTGGATTTCGTGCTGCTGTTCGTTCCCATCGAAGCGGCCTTCTCAGCGGCTCTGCAGGCTGAACCGAACCTGTTCCAGGAGGCCTTTGACCGGCAGATCGTGATTGTCAGCCCAACGACCCTGCTGGCGACCTTGCGGGTGATCGACAGCCTGTGGAAGCAAGAACGCCAAGGCCAGAATGCCCGTGAAATCGCCGAGCGCGCCGGGTGGCTTTACGACAAGTTCGTGTTGTTCATTCAGGACCTGGACGAACTGGGCAATCGCTTGCAGCAGGTCGACAAGGCCTATGCCGCAGCCCGCAACAAACTCTGCGAAGGGCGCGGTAACCTGGTCAGCCGCAGCGAGCAGCTCAAAATGCTCGGGGCTCGCGCCAGCAAGAGTCTGCCGGCCGAGCTCCTGGAGCGGGCGCTGGCGGATCAAGCGCTGGCAGAGATGGCGGTCACTGAACCAGGCTCAGATGGCGGTTGAGCAGGGCACGCAAGGCCGCTGGCTTGACCGGTTTGCCCAGGTAGTCCAGGCCTGCGGCATGAACGGTGGCCAGGGTTTCCTTGCTGCCGTCGGCGCTGATCACTACCCCGGGTACCGGTTCGCCAAGGCGCGCACGTAGCCAGCCCATCAGCCCCGAGCCGGTTTCACCGTCGTCCAGATGGTAGTCCACCAAGGCCAGATGCGGGCGCATGCCGGAGGCCAACAGCGCTTCGCATTCGGCGCGATTACGTGCGGTCCAGACCTGACAGCCCCACCGGCTGAGCAGGCTGTTCATGCCAATCAAAATGCTGTCTTCGTTGTCCACGCATAGTACCTGCAAGCCGGCCAGGGGCTGGCTCGCGGTTTCTGCGGCGGCACTGGGAGCCGCCGCACCGGTGCGGGCAATCGGCACGTTGACCCGAAAGACCGTGCCCTTGCCTGGCCAAGAGCGCACTTGCAGCCGGTGGCCAAGCACTCGGCACAGGCCGTCGGCGATCGCAAGGCCCAGGCCCAGGCCCTTTTCGGCGCGGGTCTGGTGGCTGTCCAGACGCTTGAACTCCTGGAAAATCACCTGCAGCTTGTCATCGGCTATCCCCGGCCCGCGGTCCCAGACCTCCAGCCACAGGCTTGCGCCCTCGCGCCGCACGCCCAACAGGATCGGGCTCTTGCCGTAGCGCAGGGCATTGGTCAGGAAATTCTGCAACACCCGGCGCAGCAGTTTCATATCACTATTGACCCGCAGGCGGCTGCCGCGCAGGCGAAACTCCAGGCCCTTTTCGGCTGCTAGTAGCTTGAACTCTGCGCCGAGGGTGTCGAACAGTTGGTTCAGCTCGAACGGCTGGGCATCGGGCGTGATCTTGCCGTTTTCCAGACGCGAAATGTCCAATAGGTCGCTGATCAGTTCTTCGGCCGAGCGTAGCGAGCTGTCCATGTGCTGCACCAATTGCTGGGCTTCTTCGTTAAGCCCCTCAGCTTGTTGGGACAGGGCGGCGGAGAACAGCCGGGCGGCGTTGAGCGGCTGCATCAGGTCATGGCTGACGGCCGCCAGAAAACGGGTCTTGGACTTGCTCACCGCCTCGGCCTGGCTCTTGGCTTCCGACAGCGCCTGGTTCAGTTGCGACAGCTCATGGGTACGCTCGGCCACGCGCTGCTCCAGGCCCTCGTTGGCGTCGCGCAGCGCCTGTTCGGCCTCGCGGAATGGGGTAATGTCGGTGAAGCTCATCACGAAGCCGCCGCCGGGCATCGGGTTGCCGATCAGCTCGATGACCCGCCCGTTGGGAAATAGCCGCTCAGAAGAATGTGCCCGGCCTTGGCGCATCCAGTGCAGGCGCCTTGCCACATGCACCTGTGCTTCGCCAGGCCCGCACAGGCCGCGCTCGGCATTGTAGCGAATGATATCGGCGATCGGCCGGCCAACGCTGATCAGGCCTTCGGGGTAGTTGAACAGTTCCAGGTAACGGCGGTTCCAGGCCACCAAGTGCAGGTTCTGGTCGACCACACTGATGCCCTGGTTGATGTTCTCGATGGCGCCCTGCAGCAGTGCCCGGTTGAACTGCAGAACCTCGCTGGCTTCGTCGGCGATCCGCACCACGTCCTCCAGCTGCATGTCGCGCCCCTCGATGGCGGCTTTGACCACCGCGCGGGTCGAGGAGCTGCCCAGTACGCCAGCTAGCAAACGTTCGGTGTGTTCGATCCAGTCGCCGTCGGCATTCTGGTTGGGGTTGAAGCCTTTGCCCTGGCGGTAGGCAAAACGGATGAAGCTCTGCCGCGCGCGGTCCTCACCGACAAAGCGCGAAGCCAGGTTGAGCAGGTCATCGATCTGTACCGCCAGCAATGGTTTGCTGCTGGGGCGGGCGCTGGTCTGCTGGCCGATGAAACGGCCAGCCTGCCAGTGCTCCGAGACCCGTGTACGCGACAGCATCGATACCCACACGAACAGCGTGAAGTTGCCCGCCAGTGACAGCACCACGCCTTGGGTCAAAGGGCTGATCGGCAAATTCAGCGGGTTGCCGTGAAGCCACGCCAAACCGGGGAACACGCTTAATGGCAGGCCCAGGCTGTGAGCGATGATCGGCAGCACCAGGGTGTAGAACCACAGAAAGATGCCCGCCGTCAGCCCAGCGAACACACCTCGACGGTTGGCCTGCTTCCAGTACAGCGCGCCCAGCATGGCTGGGGTCAGCTGGGTGACCGCGGCGAAGGCGATCTGGCCGATGGTCGCCAGGCTTGCGGTGGAACCTAGCAGGCGATAGCTGACGTATGCCAACAGTAGGATCACCACGATGGTCACCCGGCGTACGGTCAGCATCCAGTGGCGGAAGGCCTCGAAAGGCCGCTCGGCGTTGGTGCGACGCAGCAGCCAGGGCAGCAGCATGTCGTTGGAAACCATGGTCGACAGCGCCACGGCCTCGACGATGACCATGCCGGTCGCGGCGGACGCACCGCCGATGAAGGCCAGCAGGGCCAGGCTTGGGTGCGCTTCGGCTAGCGGCAGGCTGATGACGAATGAATCGGATATCACCGTGCCCGGCAGCAGCATCTGCCCGGCCAGGGCAATCGGTACCACGAACAGCGCGGCCAAGGCCAGGTACAGGGGGAACACCCAACGCGCCATGCGCATGTCCTGGGGTTCGATGTTTTCCACCACGGTGACATGAAACTGCCGTGGCAAGCAGATGATCGCCATCATTGCTACGGCGGTTTGCACCACCATCGACGGCCAGTTGATGGTCTCCTGCCAGTAGCTGTCCAGGTGCACCGACTGGCGCGCCTGGGTGAGCAGGTCGTCGAAGCCGTCGTAAAGGTTGAACACCACGAACACGCCCACGGCCAGGAACGCCAGTAGCTTGATCAATGACTCGAAGGCGATGGCCAGGACCATGCCGCGATGGTGTTCGGTGACGTCCAGGCTGCGCGTGCCAAAAACGATGGCGAACAGGGCCAGAACCAGCGAAACCACCAGGGCGGTGTCCTGCACGCGGGTGCCGGTGGCGTCGGCATTGGCGCCGATCAGCAGATTGACACCGAGCACGATGCCCTTGAGCTGCAACGCGATGTAGGGCAGTACCCCGACCAGGCAGATCAGCGCCACCACGATGGCCAGGGACTGTGACTTGCCGTAACGGGCGGCGATGAAGTCGGCGATCGAGGTGATGTTCTGCTGTTTGCTGATCAGCACCATCTTCTGCAGCACCCAAGGCGCGAAGATCAGCAGCAGGATGGGCCCGAGGTAGATCGGCAAGAATGCCCAGAGCTGTTCGGCGGCCTGGCCGACCGCGCCGAAGAAGGTCCAACTGGTGCAGTACACCGCAAGCGACAGGCTGTATACCCACGCCCGCAGGCGCGGTGGCAACGCAGTGCTGCGCCGGTCGCCGTAAAAGGCGATGGCGAACATCACGGCCATATAGGCCAAGGCGACCATGGCGATCAGCCCGCTGGACAACGACATGAAAACTCCGAAGCAATAAGATAGCGGTCCCGGTCGAACAGTCTGGCACGCTGGCGGCGGTTCGTCAGCGCAGACGATGGTCGCAGCGGCGCGTCGTCGCAGGTGGGCTCAACTGTTGCGTGTACCCAGGCAGTAGAACATCCCCGCCAATACCACCGACAGCATCAGTAGGTAGAAGATGCTTCCCGGCCACCAGTGCCCCAGGGCGAAGCCCACCAGCATCGGCCCGAGCGCTGCCCCCAGGTTGCACAAATTCTGAGCCCCGTAATACACCCCACGCAGATGCTGCGGAGCAATCAGGTCGATGAACATGTACTCGGCGGGTATCACGATGATTTCGCCCAATGTGAACACCAGCATCGCCAGGCACCAGGCCACCACTGAGCCCGCCATGGCGAAACCCAGCAAACCGACGATGAACAGCGCCATGCCAGCCAGTAACCAAGCCATCAGCTTTTGGCGGCCGATACGCCGGCCAATCAGGTACTGCAAGGCGATCACCGTTACCGCGTTGGTGGTCACCAGGTATCCAATCAGCCTTGCCGCCTCGCTGGCGCTGCTGGTCACCACCAGGTATTGCGACAGGTAGGCAGTGAACTGGCCGAACACGACCGCACTCAGTACGCCACCGACGGTGAAGCACACGAGCCGGTGGTCACGTACCAGGCTAACTGCCACCTGAGTGAAGCCCGCGCTTGGCTCGGTCACGGCGGTGGTTTGCAGCCCACGGTCGCCAAGTTGCCAGTAGGCCAGGCATGTACCGAGCCCGGTCAGCGCAGAGGCAAAAAATGGCAGATGGTCGTCAAGCTCCAACATTGCCACGCCGAGCAAAGGGCCGGCGGCATACCCAACGTTGCTCAGGGTGTATTTGATGGCAAACGCCTCGGCGCGTTGCGCCACGGGCAACAGCGTACAGAAACCGGCCTTGGCGGCGATGTCGACTACTGCCAGGGCCAGGTTGATCAGCACCAGGCAGAGAAAGAACAGCCACGCCGTTCGGCTGGCAACGGCAACCATGAAGGCGCAGGCAAAAATCAGCGTACTGGCGCTGATCAAAGTGTGGTTGTGAACAGTGTCGACCAGATGCCCACCATACAGGCTCAGCACGGACGCGACGAGCAGCGCGCCACCGACCAGCAAGCCGATGCTGGCGATCGAGAGCTGGAAGTTTTCAGCCAGGTAGACCACCAGATAGGGCAGGGTGAGCGCTCGGGCGACCGTCAGTGCGAACGTGGTCGCCAGCAGCAGGCGTATGCTGGCGGGGTAGCCTTTTAAGGCAGCGAGCATTGCTACGTCCTTGTTGTTCGAATTTGCCGGCTACAAGCATATGCCATGCGCAGGACGTAACCCATGGCTTGGGTGCCGGGCCGGCGGTAGTTGTAGGTGGCTATCCGGACAAAATGGCGAAGGATTGACAGCACTGCGCTCAGCAGGAATCCTTTCGGACAATTTCACATATAGATGTCTGCATAACATGCCCCAACTGTCCGGTGACGTTCGACTGCCTCGCTATCAACTGTTGCGCGATCACTTGCTTGCCCAGATCGCCAACAACCGTTGGCGCCCAGGCGAGGCCATCGCTACCGAAGCTGCGCTGGCCAGTGAGTTCGAAATGTCTGTCGGTACGGTGCGCAAGGCGGTCGATGCGCTGGTCGCCGAGGGCGTGTTGGAGCGCCAGCAAGGCCGTGGAACGTTCATTCGCCGCCCACAGTTCCAGTCCTCGCTGTTTCGCTTTTTCCGTTTTGAAGCGGCGAGCGGCGAGCGGCTGATGCCTGACAGCCAGATCCTCAGCGTCGAGCCCGTATCAGCCCCCGAGCAGGTCGCACAGGCCTTGGACTTGCCCGAAGGTGGCGCTGCCATTCGTATACTGCGTACCCGTTCGCTCGGTGCTCAACCTGTGCTGGCCGAGCAAATCTGGTTGCCGCGTCAGCCGTTTCAGCCGCTGCTGGAAGTCGACCTGAATCATAAAGGTCCTTTGCTTTACCCCATTTATGAAGAACTCTGCGGGCAGGTGGTTGCATCCGCCCAGGAAGTGCTCACCGCCGAAGCGGTCGATGCTGCCAATGCTCGGCTGCTGCAACTGGCCAATGGCAGCCCGGTGGTGGTGATCGAACGGCTGGCTTGCAATTATGCAGGCCAGCCTCTGGAGTGGCGCCGATCCGTAGGTCACGCCCAGCACTTCCGCTACCGCGTCGACATTCGCTGACCGCGTTCCCACCCTCCGAAACACCGCTGCGCTTTCCCCGCCATGCGTCGGCACCCGGATTGACAGATCCGGGTGGCTGAATATATGGTCATTCATTCATATATATGACTGTATGTTTATATAAAAACCGCGGCGTGCCCACGTTGCCATAACAAATCGACCAGGGTGATCTTCATGACCAGCCCCCTCCTGCCCGCCCTCACCGGCATCGATACCCATGCCCACATCTTTCGCCAAGACCTGCCGATGGTGCCCAACCGTCGCTACAGCCCGGCCTACGACGCCTTGGTGGAGCAGTATCTTGCGCACTTGGACCATCATGGGCTGTCTCACGGTGTGTTGATCCAGCCCAGCTTCCTGGGGACCGACAACAGTTACATGCTTCAGGCCCTGCGCCGTTATCCCCAACGCCTGCGCGCGGTGGCCGTGGTAGATGCCGCCATCAGCGACCCGGCACTGGACGCGCTGGCCGACGCCGGTGTGGTCGGCATTCGTCTGAACCTGATCGGCAAGCGGCTTGCCGACTACGCAGGCCCCGAGTGGACTTCGCTGTTCAAGCGCCTGGCCAAGCGCGGTTGGCAGGTGGAAATTCAGCGCGGCTTCGACGATTTGGCGCTGATCGTGCCAGCGATTCTTGCCTGCGGTGTGGACGTGGTGGTCGATCATTTCGGCCTGCCCAACGAAGGCATAGACCCGAGCCTGGACAGCCACCGGATCTTCCTGCACCTGCTTGCCGAGCCCAAGGTGTGGCTCAAGGTGTCTGCCGGTTACCGCAGCCAGTCGGACCTGGCCAAGGCCAAAGGGCTGCTGGCGCAGATACGCGAGGCTGCCGGAGGTATACAGCGTCTGCTTTGGGGTAGCGATTGGCCGCATACCCAGTTCGAACAGCACACCGACTATGGCCAACAGTTCGCTTTCTTCCAAGCGCTGCTGCCCGATGCCGCGGAGCGTGCCCAGGTGCTGCGCGACAACCCGGCGAAGCTGTTCGGCTTCGACCGTTCCCGCTGATAATCCGATAACAACAACAGGACACCTCACCATGATGAGCATGCTCGTCGTCGCGGCCATCGTCGCCGCCGTCGCCCTTGGCTACAAGACCAAGATCAACATCGGTCTGTTCGCCATCGCCTTTGCGTACTTGATTGGCTGTTTCGGCATGGGCCTGAGCCCATCTGAAGTCATCGGCATGTGGCCGCTGAAGATCTTCTTCGTGATTTTCTCGGTCTGCCTGTTCTACAGCTTCGCCTCGGTCAACGGCACGCTGGAGAAGCTCGCCGAACACATGATCTACCGCTGCCGCAGCATGCCCCATTTGCTGCCCTTCGCCGTGTTCTTCGCAGCCACCGTGATCGCCGCCATGGGCGCGGGCTACTACACCGTGCTGGCCTTCATGGCGCCGATCACCTTGCTGCTGTGCGAGCGCACGGGCATGAGCCTGATCGTCGGTGGCATGGCGGTGAACTACGGGGCGCTGAGCGGGGCCAATTTCATGTCCAGCCAGAGCGGTATCATCTTCCGTGGCTTGATGACCAATGCCGGCGTGAGTGACAACCAAGCGTTCATCAACGCAACCGGGATTTTCCTCAGCACCTTGATCATCCCATTGCTGGTCATTGCCGTGTTTGTCTTCGTTGCCGGGCAGGGGCGGGCCCTGAAAGCTTCGGCCTTCACCGCCGTGGCACCGGCGCCGCTGAACAGCCAGCAGAAGACTACTTTGTGGTTGACCTTGGCGATGATGCTTATCGTGTTGGTCGCACCGGTGGCGGCTATCGCTTTGCCGGGCAATGCCACGGTGGCATTTATCAACGCGAAGATGGACATCGGTTTGATTGCCAGCCTGTTCTCGGTGATCGCGCTGTTGCTGAAGCTGGGCGACGAGCGCAAGGCCATGGCGACAGTCCCCTGGGGCACGCTGATCATGATCTGTGGTGTGGGCATGCTGATTTCGGTAGCCATCAAGGCAGGCACCATCGGCATCCTTGCTTCGTGGATCGGGGGCAGTATCCCACCAATCATGGTGCCGGTGGTGTTCGGTGCGGTGGCGGCGTTCATGTCGATCTTCTCCAGTACTCTGGGTGTCGTGACCCCGGCGCTATTCCCGATGGTGTTGCCGATTGCCAACAACCTGGGCATCGAGCCGATGATCCTGTTCATCGCCATCGTCGCTGGCGCGCAAGCCACCTCGATATCGCCGTTCTCGTCAGGTGGCAGCTTGATCCTGGGTTCGTGCACTAATGAGCAGCACCGTGCTTCTCTGTTCCCGCAGCTGCTGTTGAAGGCTGCGCCGATTGGTTTCGTGGCCGCACTGGCGTTCAATGTGCTGCTGACCTTCGTGCTCTGAATACGGGTACTCGAAAAAAACCGCAGCCTGGCTGTAATGCTGTTCACTTACGCATTTGAGTCCAGGCTTGGGGTCGAAAAATCCGATACTGGTGTCGGGTTTTTTGGGGTTCAATTTGAGCTTTTTAGCGCCTGTGAGATCGAGCGCCGCCCGCGCGGCGCATCGCGAGCTCCGCTCGCTCCTACGTTTGTTTCGGGCCAATTATGCCTGCGGGATTTGCGCGCGAACGCCTTGGCGCATGGCGCGAGATAGCGTCGTATGAACCAGGCGTCCGCGCGCACCTGCCACAGGCGTTACTGGCCCGAAACAAACGTAGGAGCGAGCAAAGCTCGCGATGCGCCGCGCGGGCGGCGCTCGATCTGCGCCTCACCGAAAAACTCACGCCGAGCCTCAAGGCTCAAGTGAACAGCATTACAGCCTGGCTGCGTTTTTCGTTGCGCTCAGTTACAGGCGAAACCGGCTAATCATCTGCTGCAAGTGCCCGCCCAGGCGGGCCAGTTCGACGCTCGATGCCGAGGTCTGCAGGCTGGCCTGGGCTGTCTGTTCTGAGATATCCCGCACGGTGACCACACTGCGGCTGATCTCTTCGGCTACAGCGCTTTGTTGCTCGGAGGCTGCGGCAATCTGCTGGTTCATCGACTCGATGGCCGACACCCGACGGGTGATCCCCTCCAGCGCCACGCCTGCCTCACGCACCAAGGCCACACTGCTTTCGGTCAGGCTCTGGCTCTGTTCCATCAGTTCACTGACCGAGCGCGTACCCTCTTCCAGGCTGCCAATGGCCGACTCGATTTCCAACGTCGATGCCTGGGTGCGCTGGGCCAGGCTGCGCACTTCATCGGCCACCACGGCAAACCCACGGCCAGCCTCACCCGCCCGCGCCGCCTCGATGGCCGCATTCAACGCCAGCAGGTTGGTCTGTTCGGCCACAGCCTTGATCACGTCCATCACCTTACCGATACGCTGGCTCTCGCTTCGTAGCGCCCCCATCGCTTGACCTGTGGCATCCACCTGGCTTGCCAAGCGGCTGATCTGTGCGACTGCGCGGTTGACCACGCTGTCACCTTCACGGGCTTCTTCATCGGTGGCGCTGGCGGCCACCGAGGCCTCACCAGCATTGCGTGCGACTTCGTGCACGGTGGCGGCCATTTCTTGCATGGCTGTGGCCACTTGGTCGGTTTCCACTTTCTGGTTATTGGCCCCAGCGCTGGTTTGTTCGGTGATCGCCGACAGCTCCTCGGTAGCGCTGGCTATCTGCGAAATGCCGTCGCGTACCTGGGCGATCAACTCACGCAGGTTGCACGTCATGCCCTGCAAGGCATTCTGCAACTGGCCCACCTCGTCGCGGCGGCGGCTGGACGGCTGTTCGCTGAGGTTTCCGGCGGCGACCTGTTCCATGGCGGCCAGAGCTTGGCGCAGCGGCTGGCTGATCTGCCGGGCGATGATGACTGCGGCCAGGGCACCGATCAGCAAGGCGAGCAACGTTGTGGCGGTTTGCAGAATGCGGGCAAAGCGGCTGTCGCTGGCAACCAGTTCGGCCTGGTCATCGAGCAATTGGCCGATCACGGCGGTGAGGGTGTCGATATCCTTACCCATGGCAGCCTGGTAGCCGACCAGCTTGCTAGCCTCGCCACGGAATACCTCGACGGCACTGGCGTAAGCGGTTACCTGCTGTTGCAGTTGCTGGAATTGCTGTGAGAAAGCCCCGTTGAAGCGGGCGATGAGCCCAGGCAGTTCGTTCACCGTGGTGGCGATCTGCGCGTTCATCGATTTCTCGGTCTGAGCGTTGGTATTGCCCGTGTAGCCGCGCACCTGGTAACGCAACAGTATCAGGTTCTCGCGGACTTGGTTGATGGCCTCGCTACGCACCAGGCGCTGTTCAGGGTCGGCCATGGCCCGCAGCTGATTGCGAATCTGCTCGATGCTGGCAAAGGACTGGCTTGCCAGCGTGCCCATCTGCTTTTGCGCGGCGTGCATTTTCTCATACGCACCCATGCTGGCAGCCTGGTTATCGGCATAGCTCTGCAAGCTCTGTTCGGCAGAGCTGAGCAGAGCCTGGTTCTTCGCCCTCTGCATCACCTGGCGCAATTTTGCCAAGGTCGGTTTCAACGCTTGCAGTGCGGCTTGCAGCTGTTCGCTTTGCTCCGGGGCGCCATTGGTCATGGCGTGACGCAGACGCGCTTCGCGCAGGTCGCCCAGCGCATCGTTGAGCCGCGACACGTCGCTGATCACTTCACTGCGCCTTACCAGGCTGCCCATGCCATCCCAACTGATGAGCGACTGCACCAGGGTCAGGCCCAGTACCAGACCGAAACCGAGCAAGAGTTTGTGGGCGATTCTGAGGTTGCCGAACCAAGTAAACATATACTGCCGAGCTCCTTTTCCTGCGCGATGGAGGAGACCTGAGGTCCATTCCTTATTTCAGATATAGTCATCTGTATGAATTATCGGCATGTGTAACCAAATCTGAACCGTTTGGGTTCGGAAGTTGTTGGCACCCTGAGGATCGATGCCGTGAGGGGATGCCCTCAGCGCTTGTCAGGGCGGATCTTTCCCGTGCAGATTTGTGGCTTGTGGCGCTGTGCGTACCTCCAATGACAAAAGACACTCAGGAACAAGGACGATGAGTCACCCCTCGCAATTCACCTTGCTCGGCAAGCGGCGCTTCTTGCCGTTCTTCGTCACCCAGCTGCTGGGTGCCTTCAACGACAACCTGTTCAAGCAATCACTGATCCTGGCGATCCTGTTCAAGCTCAGCCTGGGCGACGGCGACCGTTCGATCTGGGTCAACCTCTGTGCACTGCTGTTCATTCTGCCGTTCTTTCTGTTTTCGGCTCTTGGCGGGCAGTTCGGCGAAAAATTTGCCAAGGACGCACTGATCCGCGCGATCAAACTGGCCGAAGTCGGCATCATGGCGGTCGGCGCCCTCGGCTTTGTTAGCAACCACCTGCCACTGATGTTGCTGGCCTTGTTCGGCATGGGCACCCATTCGGCGCTGTTCGGCCCGGTCAAATACTCCATCCTGCCGCAGGCGCTGCGCGAGGACGAGCTGGTCGGCGGTAATGGGCTGGTGGAGATGGGCACCTTCCTCGCCATCCTGGTCGGTACGATCGGCGCGGGCGTGATGATGTCCACTGACAGCTACGCCATGGTGGTGGCCGGTGGCGTGGTCGGCACCGCGGTACTGGGCTACCTGGCCAGCCGTTGGATCCCCAGGGCCGCGGCTGCTTCGCCACAGATGGCACTGGACTGGAACATCTTCAAGCAATCGTGGGTGATCCTGCGCATGGGGCTGGGGCAGACCCCGGCGGTGTCCCGTTCGATCGTCGGTAACTCGTGGTTCTGGTTCGTCGGCGCTATCTACCTCACCCAGATTCCAACCTATTCCAAAGAATGGCTTTACGGTGACGAAACCGTGGTCACCCTGGTATTGACCTTATTCTCGGTGGGGATTGCTGTGGGGTCTTTGCTGTGCGAGCGGCTCAGTGGACGCAAGGTGGAAATCGGTCTGGTGCCCTTCGGCTCGTTTGGCCTGACCCTGTTCGGGCTGCTTTGGTGGTGGCACTCCGGGGACGTTCCGGCCGCTGCCACGCCTCACGATTGGTTGGCGCTGCTGGGCATGCATCAGGCCTGGTGGATCTTGCTGTCCATCGTCGGCCTAGGGGTCTTCGGCGGCTTCTACATCGTGCCGTTGTATGCCTTGATCCAGGCACGCACTGCCGAGCATGAGCGGGCGAGGGTGATTGCTGCGAATAACATCCTCAATGCTCTGTTCATGGTGGTTTCAGCAGTACTGACCATCGTTCTGCTGAGTGTGGCCAAGCTGACTATCCCTCAATTGTTCTTGGTCGTGTCGTTACTGAATGTGCTGGTCAACGCCTACATCTTCAGGATCGTGCCTGAGTTCACCATGCGTTTTTTGATCTGGCTGCTTAGCCACTCGATGTACCGCGTACAACACCGGGGCCTTGAGCGCATTCCAGATGAAGGCGCAGCTTTGCTGGTATGCAATCACGTATCGTTCGTCGATGCGCTGCTGCTCGGTGGGGCGATTCGCCGGCCGATTCGCTTCGTCATGTACTACAAGATCTACAACTTGCCGGTGCTCAACTTCGTGTTCCGTACCGCTGGCGCCATTCCCATTGCGGGGCGCAACGAAGACCTCGCCACGTACGAGCGCGCCTTCGCACGCATCGCTCAATACCTGGCCGACGGTGAATTGGTGTGTATTTTTCCGGAAGGCAAACTGACCGGTGACGGCGAGATCGATGTGTTCAAGGGCGGGGTCAGCCGCATCCTCGAACAGACTCCGGTGCCGGTGATCCCGTTGGCGTTGCAGGGGTTATGGGGGAGCTTCTTCAGTCGTGACCCGAGCAAAGGCTTTTTCAAGCGCCTGTGGTCACGGGTGACCATCGTGGCAGGCGCACCCATTGCGGTGCAGGCTGCGCAGCCGGAAGCCTTGCGAGAGCAGGTCAGCCGACTGCGCGGGGGGCTGCGCTAAGGCAGGGGTATCAGCTGGCGCTGACTTTCAGGCCGATCAGGCCGGTTACGATCAGCGCCACGCTGACCAGCCTGACCAGTGCCATCGACTCGCCGAACAGGATGATCCCGGCAATCACTGTGCCGACGGCACCGACGCCAGTCCAGATGGCGTAGGCGGTGCCTAACGGCAGCTCTTTCATGGCCAGGCCCAGCAGGCCCAGGCTGACCGCCATGGCAGCGACGGTGAGCACGGTAGGAAGGGGTTTGCTGAAGCCGTCGGTGTACTTCAAGCCGACGGCCCAACCGACCTCGAACAGGCCGGCGAAGAACAGGATGATCCAGGACATGATGCGTCTCCATCGTTGCAAAGGATGGGGCCGTCCCCGGGAGGGTCACGCGGTGCGTCGTGAGGTCGTCCTCACCGTTGCCCTCAGGGTACACATCAATGGCGAGCCGGTCCAACCTCTTGCGTGGCAGCCGATGGCTCCTCCAGCTTGCGGAACCAGGTTGAAAGCAAGGCCCCTGAGATGTTGTGCCATACGCTGAACAGCGCGCTCGGAACCGCTGCCAGCGGCGAGAAATGCGCTGCCGCCAACGCCGCCCCAAGCCCTGAATTCTGCATGCCCACTTCCAGCGCCAAGGATTTGCGCTGGGCTAGCGGCAGCTTGCAGAGCCGGCCGGTAAGGTAGCCCAGCACAAACCCGAAGCTGTTGTGCAGCACCACCACGGCCATGATCAGCAGCCCCGATTCGGCGATCTTGGCTTGGCTGGCGGCAACCACGGCACAAACGATCATCACGATGCTCACCACCGAAACCAGCGGCAGCACCTGCACCGCTACCTGCACCCGCGGGCCCAGCAGGCGCTGGGCCATTACCCCGAGCACGATCGGCAGCATCACCAGTTGCAGGATCGACCAGAACATATCCATGAAAGACACCGGCAGCCACGCCGATGCCAACAACCAGATCAGTGCCGGGGTCAGCAGGGGAGCGAGCAGGGTAGTCACCGCGGCGATCGCAACTGCCAGCGCCAGGTCGCCCCTGGACAGCCATACCATCACGTTCGACGCCGTACCACTGGGGCAGCAGCCGACCAGGATCACGCCAACGGCAATTTCTGCAGGCAGGTGGAACAGCTGGCACAACAACCAAGCCACGCCCGGCATGATCAGAAAGTGTGCCACCACGCCGAGCGCCACGCGCCAGGGCTGGCGGGCGAGGGCGGCAAAGTCGTCGAGCTTGAGGGTCAGGCCCATGCCGAACATCACCAGCCCCAGCAGTGGCACGATGGCGACCTTGAGCGCGATGAACCACTGGGGCTCAAGGAAGGCCAGCACGGCGAACACCAGCACCCACAGGGCGAAGGTATTGCCGACGAAGCGGCTGAGGGCGGCGAGTGCGCGCATGGGGCAATTCCTTTTCTATTTATAGCTTTGAGTATTTCATTGGCCACTTGCGGTTAAACCCGCTGCCACTGGGTGACAGCGGGTTTAACCGCCTATGGGCCACTGCTGGCTACCGTTCAGATAGAGGCCAGCGGTGCTACTTCAACTCACATCAGACCCCTTGAGGGATCTCTTCACCACCCAGCACTTCGAACAAGGCTGGCAGGAACTCGGCGAAGGTCATCATCATCAGCTGGAAGCTGGCATCGAACTGCTGGGCGGCCTCATCACCACCGTCCTGTTCGGCCTGCTCCTGCAGCAGCTCCTCGAACTTCAGGCGCTTGATCACCATCTTGTCGTCAAGCACGAACGACAGCTTGTCCTGCCAGGCCAGCGCCAGTTGGGTGACCATCTTGCCGGTGCTCAGGTGCAGCTGGATTTCCTCGCCGGTCAGGTCCTGGCGCTTGCAACGTACGATGCCGCCGTCTTCGGCGGTATCACGCAGTTCGCATTCATCCAGGACATAGAAGCCTTCGGCGGCCTGTTGCGATTTGACCCAGTCGGTCATGGTCGCGGTGGGTGCGATTTTCACGGTGGCCGGACGTACCGGCAACGAACCCATCACTTCGCGCAGCGTCGACAGCAAGTCTTCGGCACGCTTGGCGCTGGCCGAGTTGACCAGAATCATCCCAAGGCGCGGGGCGATGGCGGCGAAGATCATCGAGCGGCGGATGAACGCGCGTGGCAGGAATGCCTGGATGATCTCGTCCTTGATCTGGTCGCGTTCTTTCTTGTAGACCTTGCGCATCTGCTCGGTCTCGATTTCCTCGACCTTCTCTTTCACCGCATCGTTGACCACGCTGCTTGGCAGAATACGTTCTTCCTTGCGCGCGGCAATCAGCAGAAACTCGCCGCTGACGTGCACCAGGGGAGCGTCTTCACCTTTGCCGAACGGCGCGATGAAGCCATAGGTGGTCAGCTCCTGGCTGGCGCAGGGGCGGGCCGGCTTGCTGGCCAGCGCGTCTTCCAGCGCTTGTGCCTCGAACGGTACTTCCTGGGTCAGGCGGTAGGACAGCAGGTTCTTGAACCACATGAGGGGCAATCTCTCCTTAATGCATAAGGCGGGCATTATTCTCCGAGCGGTGCTCTGAGGCCAGCCCTGTCAGAGGGCCATTAGAAAGTCATGGGTATGCAAAACCCTCGGCTGCGCTAGGTCTTTGAAAGATTTGAGATTTTTTTTATAAAAAGATCAAGAAAGTGCTTGCCAGGGTAGCGGCCCGTCCGTAGAATGCGCGCCACACCGAGACGAAGGGTGATTAGCTCAGCCGGGAGAGCATCTGCCTTACAAGCAGAGGGTCGGCGGTTCGATCCCGTCATCACCCACCACTCGATGTATAGCGCAGCGGTAGTTCAGTCGGTTAGAATACCGGCCTGTCACGCCGGGGGTCGCGGGTTCGAGTCCCGTCCGCTGCGCCATATTCCACTTCCAGGGCCCACTGAACACCCGGAAGTAACGAAGAAAGCGACCCTAGGGTCGCTTTTTTTGTGCCTGCGATTTGGCAGTGATATTTTTTGCGAAAAATCTCATAAATGGCTTGTCAGCCGTCTGCTTCGTCCGTAGAATGCGCGCCTCACCGAGACGAATGGGTGATTAGCTCAGCCGGGAGAGCATCTGCCTTACAAGCAGAGGGTCGGCGGTTCGATCCCGTCATCACCCACCACTCGTTTCGATGATTAGCGCAGCGGTAGTTCAGTCGGTTAGAATACCGGCCTGTCACGCCGGGGGTCGCGGGTTCGAGTCCCGTCCGCTGCGCCATATTCCGCTTCCAGGGCCCACTGAACACCCGGAAGCCACAAACAAACGACCTTAGGGTCGTTTTTTTGTTTCTGGCGTTCAGCCGCGACGCTCTTCGGGGCGCAATGTCAATACCTCCACGCCCTCTGCGGTAACCGCCACGGTATGCTCCCACTGCGCCGAAAGGCTGTGGTCGCGGGTGATCACTGTCCAGCCATCCTTGAGCGTTCGCGTACCGCGCCCGCCTTGGTTGATCATCGGCTCTATGGTGAATACCATCCCCGGTTGCAACTTCATACCCATGCCGCGTTGGCCGAAGTGCAGGATTTCAGGAGCTTCGTGCATCTGCTGGCCGATGCCATGGCCGCAGTATTCGCGCACCACGCTGTAGCCTGCGGTTTGCGCGTGCACTTCAATGGCATGGCCGATATCACCCAGCGTCGCCCCTGGGCGTACTTGCTCGATGCCTTTCCACAGGGCCTCGTAGGTGGTATCGACCAAACGCCTGGCGTCATCGCTGATCGCCCCGATGGCGTACATCTTCGACGAATCGGCAATGTAGCCACCCTGCTCCAGGGTGATATCCACGTTGACGATCGAGCCCTCTTCGAGCACCTCATGGGCTTTGGGAATGCCGTGGCAGACCACGTGGTCCACCGAAGTGTTGAGCGAGTAGGGGAAGCCATATTGGCCCTTGCTGGCCGGGCGGGCTTTGAGGGTGTCGACGATGAACGCCTCGGCATGGTCATTGATCTGCAGGGTCGTCACCCCGGGGCGCACGAAACGGTCGAGTTCGACGAACACCTGGGCCAGTAGATGCCCTGCGTTACGCATCAGCGCCAGTTGTGCGGGGGTCTTGAGGATTACCTTAGACACAGGCAGAGGCTCGTATTGGGGTGCAGTCCAGCATAGCGCCATGGACAACCCGCTTGCCAGCACCTGGCGTGCTGGCTGTGCTGGCCTCTTCGCGTGTGAACCCGCTGCCTCGGGCTCGCTACCGGTTTGCAGGCTGCGCATTACCGGTGGGTGGGTTTAACCGCGAAGAAGCCTTCATCGCTCGCCACACCGATGGCTGGAGTGCGCTACCGGGGTTGCTCGACGATTAACCCGCCTGCGCGGGTAGCCGCTACATTGGCTAGACGACCAACCCTTGAGGTTTGCGCCCGGCGAATACCTCTTCCAAGCTGGACACGACCATTTCGCCCATGCGTGTGCGAGTCTGTAGGGTTGCGCTGGCGCGATGGGGCTGCAGCACCACATCTTCGCGCCCGAACAAGGCTTCTGGCGCCCGTGGTTCGTCATCGAACACATCCAATGCCGCGCCCGCGATCTGGCCAGCCTCCAGCGCGGCGATCAACGCCGGCTCGTCCACCAGCTTGCCGCGCGCGATGTTGATCAGATAGCCCTGCGAACCCAGCGCTTGGAGCACTTGGCGATCGATCAGGGCTTCACCCTTGTCGGCCGCCGCCGCCAGGATCAACGCATCGCTGTCTTGCGCAAGCCGTTGCAGATCAGCCTCGAATTCATAAGGTACTTGCTGTGCCTGTAGGTCGGTGTAGCGAATCGGGCAACCAAACGCTGCCGCACGTTGAGCCACCGCGCGCCCGACCCGCCCCATGCCTACGATGCCAACACGCATGCCCGATACCTGGCGGGCCAGCGGCAGCGGTGCCAAGGGCGTGGTACTGGTAGCCCAGTGGCCTGCGCGGACGAAGCGGTCGCCCGTGCAGATACCACGGCACAGGCTGATCAGCAGGCCAATGGCAAGGTCGGCGACATCTTCGGTGAGGGCGCCGATGGTGGCAGTGACCTGGATACCGCGGTCGCGGGCGTAGGCCAGGTCAACGGCATCGGTGCCAACACCATTGATCGCGACCACCTCCAGGTTAGGCAGCCGCGCCATCAGGGCCTGGCTGATACCGGTATGCCCACCGGTGATCACACCGCGGATCTGCTCGGCATGCTGGCTGACGAAGGCGTCCTTGTCGGCCTGTTCGTAGTAACGGCGCAAGGTGAATAGCTGCTCCAGGCGCTCGCGAATGTGCGGGATGAGGATCGGGCTCAGTTGCAGGACTTCAGGTTTCATCGGTCACTCCATCAGGGAAAGGGGTTCAGCCGCGGCCAACAAATGGCATATTGCTGGCCATCACCGTCATGTTCAGTACGTTGGCCTCCAGCGGCAGCGCAGCGATATAGCGCACAGCGTCTGCCACATGGCGTACGTCGAGCATTGGCTCGGCGGCGATCTGGCCGTTGGCCTGGCGTACGCCACGGGTCATGCGTTCGGACAGCTCGGTCAGGGCGTTGCCGATGTCCACTTGGCTGCAGGCGATGCTGTAGGCCCGGCCATCCAGCGCTAGGGCCTTGGTCAAGCCCAGCACTGCATGTTTGCTGGCGGTGTAGGGGGCGGTGAACGGCCTTGGGGTGTGCGCCGAAATCGAGCCGTTGTTGATGATCCGCCCACCTTGTGGCTGCTGCCGGCGCATCAGGCCAAAGGCTGCACGGGCGCACAGAAAGACACCATCGACGTTGGTGGCGATAACGTTGCGCCAGTTCTCAAGTGCCAGTTCGTCTATCGGCACGGCCGGGGCATTGACGCCCGCATTGTTGAAGATGACATCGAGGCGGCCATGCACCTGCTCGATGGTCGCGAACAGCTCGGCCACGCTATGTTCATCGCGGACATCGGTGGGCACCGCCAAGGCTTCGCCCCCCGCTGCCCGCGCTTGTTCCGCCAGTGCCTGCAACGGTTCTGCGCGGCGTCCGGCCAGGACCAGGCTGAAGCCGTCCTGTAGCAAGGCGAGGGCGACCGCGCGGCCGATACCGCTGCCGGCGCCAGTGACCAGCGCGATTTTCTTGTGTTGTGTCATGTTGGCTTCCATCGTGTCAGGCTGCGTTGACCGTTTGCCGGGCCGGGCGGGGGCCGACGCGCAGCTTAAGTTCGCCAATGCCGTCGATACCGGCGTGCAAGGTGTCGCCGGGGTTGAGTGTCGCTACTCCCGGCGGGCTGCCGGTCATGATCAGGTCGCCTGGGCGCAGGGGTAGCTGCCGGGACAAGCGGCTGATGACCTCGGCCAGGGCCCAGGTCTGTTGGCTCAGGTGGGCACGTTGGCGCGGCTGCCCGTTGACCTGTAACCACAGGTCGGCATCCAGCGGCCAGGCGCATTCGCTGGCTGGCACGATGGCGCTCATCGGTGCCGAGGCTTCGAACACTTTCGCGCTTTCCCAAGGCAGGCCCTGGGCTTTGGCTTTACGCTGGTGGTCGCGGCGTGTCAGGTCCAGCCCGACTGCAAACCCGAACACGTGACGCAGGGCATGCTCCGGGTCAATATCGACACCCCCTGTGGCGATAGCAGCGACCAGCTCGATCTCGTGGCAGAACTCTTCGGTCTGCGGCGGGAACGGCAGCTCGCCCTGAGCCAGGACCACGTTGCTTGCCGGTTTCATGAAGAACACCGGCTCCAAGGGGGCTGGGCCGTAGGCGTCCGGCCAAGGGTAATTGCGCCCCAGGCAGAACACCCGGCCGACCGGGAAGTGCGCAGCGCTGCCGCGGATCGGCAGGCTGACGATGGCCGGCGGGTCGAACAGGTAGGTCATGGGTGAGTCCTCCGTAATGGAGTGGCCAGCGTAAGGCAGAGGCTGGCCGGCAAAGTTGGACGAAAGCGGGGGCGGCTTGGACTAATCGGGGCTCATGCCGCCGACTTGAGCTCGATGCGGTAGAGCTTTCCAAGCAGCAGCGAATAAGACAGGGTGCCCATCAGTGCCACCCCACCAATGAACCAGAACGCCATGGCGAACGAGCCACTGGCATGCACGATCATGCCAATCATGATCGGCGTGACGATCCCGCCAATGTTGGCTGCCAGGCTGGTGATCCCACCGGTCAGGCCGATCAACTGCTTGGGCGCCACTTCTGATACCGCTGCCCAGGATGACGAGGCGATACCCTGAGCGAAGAACGCGAGGGTAAGGATGGCAATACACAGCACGTTGGAGTCGGTGAAGTTCACTAGCACGATCGACATACCCAGCATCGAGCCGATCACCAGCGGCAACTTGCGAGCGAACGACAACGAATAGCCCTTGCGGATCAGCAGGTCCGACACGATGCCTGCCAGCAGAATGCCGGCGGTTGCGCCAATGAACGGCATGACCGCGAAGATGCCCACCTTGATCAGGGTCAGATGGCGCTCCTCGATCAGGTAAGTGGGGAACCAAGTGAGGAAAAAGTACAGCGCCGATGTGCTGGCGAACTTGCCAAGGCAAATGGCCCAGACCTGGCGATAGCGAAACAGCTCGGCGACCTGGCGCCAGTCGAAGCGGGTTCGCTCCTGGCTGCTTTTCACCAACCCGCCGCCACCTTCGATATAGGCGAGCTCTTCCTTGCTGACCTTCTTGCAGTTCAGCGGATCGCGGTACAGCCACAACCACACAAGGCCAAACACAATGCCGACCAGGCCTGTGCTGTAGAACACATGGCGCCAGTCATAAGTGGTGGCCAGCCAGAGCAGCGCGCCGGTGAACAGGGCGGTGCCCAGGTACTGGCCACACACGTAGATGCTGCTGGCCATGCCGCGTTCGCGGGCGGGAAACCACACCGTTACCGCACGGCTGTTGGCCGGGAAGGCCGGGGCCTCCATGGCACCGACCGCCAGGCGCAGGCCGAACAGCGAGGCAAAGCCACTGGCCAGCCCCTGGGCCACGGTGACTGCCGACCAGCTGATCAGTGATACCCCATAGGTCAGGCGCGAGCCGAATCGGTCGGCAATGAAGCCGGCCGGCACCAGGGCCAGGGCGTAGGTCCAGGCGAAAGCCGAAAAGATCAAGCCCATCTCGACCTTGTCCAGGCCCAGGTCCTTGGCCATGAACGGCGCTGCGATGGAGATGTTCACCCGGTCGACGTAGTTGATGATGGTCGCCACCAGCAGCAGCGACAGCATGAACCAGCGGCGGCGGGTAGGCAGGCGCTGGGCAGGGGCCGCGTCCAGCGTGTACGAAGACGCGGCGCGGGGGGTAGGCGTGCTCGACATGAGTCGACCTCGTTTGTTGTTGTTGGTAGAGGTGGGCTGCAGTCCCTTATTCAGGGTGATCGTACAACGAAGTGAATGCAATGCGGGTTTTAGACCGTTTTTTCCACATCCAGCGAGGTGAGGCTGCGGCGTCCAAAAAAAACCTAGTGAGGGTTTGGCCTGCGATTTTCGCTAGAAGCCCCGTATTACAAGGGCCCTGTGATTTTGCTGTTGCACAGGTTTTTGCAGAAGATGTTTAATGGCAAAGCTTAGACATCGTACAACTATCGCTCTGCTAACCGGAGATGACCCATGCCCCCCAAGCGCGAGGTTCCGACCTACTTCATGCAGCAGCGCAGTGAGTTGATGGATTTCTACATCCGCGACCAGCGCGGCCGGCCTGCCGAAACTGCGCCGCATCGTCACGAGTACTTTCAGATCCAGATCAACTTCGGCGCTGACACCGTGCAGCACATCGGCAGCGTGCAGCGCCCGTTCAAGCGCAACACCCTGGCCTTCATCCTGCCCCATCGGGTGCATGTGATTCCGCACCCGGCCGACAGCGATTTCGTGGTGATCAACTTTTCCCAGACGTTCTTGCTGCCGCACCTGGCCTGCGACCCGATGGACCTTGAAGAAGTATCGATCCTGCAGGCGCCGGAGCTTTCACCGTTTCGCTTTCAGGAGCATCTGGACTTTTGCCTGGATGACAGCAACTTCAGCGAAGTGCGGCAGATGCTTGAGCGCATGCGCGAGCTCGATGCCAACCGCCGTTTCGGTAGCCGCGAAGTCCTCAAGGGCCTGCTGCTGCAGTTGATCGGCCAGGTCTGCAGCCTGTACGCCGAGCCGTTGCGAGAACTGGCCGACAGTAATGCGGCACAACTGAGCCGTCGCGCCGCTCTAGGCCGTATGAGCGAGTATCTGCGCCGACATATCGATGACCCGGACCTCAACCTGCAGAAAGTTGCTGCGGCCACCTACCTGTCGCCAACCTACCTGACCCATTGGCTGCGCAAGGAAATCGGCAAAAGCTTCAGCGAACTGGTGCTGGAGCGGCGCATGCACACCGCGCGCAACTTCCTGCTCAATGGCAGCCGCCCTGTGGGCGAGGTAGCGCGGCTGTGTGGCTTCGCCGACGAAGCCTACTTCTCCCGGCGCTTTCGCCAGATCCACGGGCTACCGCCTGGGCAGTTTCGCCGCCAGCAACGTGACCCGGATACGCCACAGGCTGCGATGCGTTAAGCTTGCTGGCATGAACCTCGACAGCCGCATCAAGTATCGCCACCTCTTGTGTTTTCTGGAGATTGCTCGACAAGGCAGCCTGGCCAGGGCAGCCGATATTCTGGCCATCAGCCAACCCGCGATATCCAAGACGCTCAAGGAACTCGAAGATCTGCTCCAGGCGCGCTTGTTCGAGCGCAGCCGTCAGGGGGTCGAACTGACCTTGGCCGGTACCCGCTTCATGCGTTACGCCGGCCCCAGCGTGCAGGCGCTGCGCGATGGTGTCAGCAGCCTGCGCGGTGAGGCGCTGGCGCCTTCGCAGGTGCGCATCGGCGTGCTGTCGACCGTCGAGGGGCTGTTGATGCCAGAGGTGCTGTGCCGTTTGCATCAACGTCACCAAGCGTTGGTGATCAGCGTAGTGACCGGGGTCAGCGCGCAGTTGCTCAGCCAACTGCACGTCGGTGAGCTGGAACTGGTGGTCGGGCGCATGACCGAAAGCCCGCAGATTCAAGGGCTGTCATTCGAGCACCTGTACAGCGAGTCCATGGCTCTGGTGGTGCGTCCTGGCCATCCATTGCTGGCAAGTACGCCCGTGGAGCGCCAGCGCGTTGGTCAGTTCGCACTGGTGCTGCCACCCCCAGGTACCACCATCCGTAAGCACGCCGACAGCCTGTTCGTGCAGTGTGGTATTCAAATGCCCACTCAGCGCCTGGAAACCTTGTCGCTGGCGCTGAGCCGGCGTTATCTGCTGGGGAGCGATGCACTGTGGGTTGCCCCGCGGGATGCGGTACTGCTGGATCTGCGCCGGGGTGAGTTGGCCGAGCTCGACCTGGGCGTGCGTGAGCCGGGTGGTTCGGTGGGGATCTGCCGCAATGCTGCATTGCCATTGAGTCTGCCTGGGCAATGGGTTTGCGAGGTACTGCGAGAGCTGGCTGAACAGTATCGCCAAGGCCAATATCCGTGACGGTTGGTTGAAGAAACAAACAGCCACAAAAATCCGGCAAAAGCCTCCTGAAGCATCAATACTGGCCAATGGCTCATTGGCTTTGATGAATAAGGCTTTAAGTACTGAACTTCCTTACGAAAACCCGCTCCTATGCCGGTAGCCATTGGTGATGGCCGCTGCTAAGCTCGCGGCTTTACCCTGATTGCCCTTATGGCGCATGAACAAGGAAATAGCATGAAACAGCATCGTCTGGCGGCTGCGGTTGCCCTGGTAGGCCTGGTACTGGCTGGCTGTGATAAACAAGCCAGCACCCCGGAGCTCAAGACCCCGGCACAGAAAGCTTCCTACGGTATCGGCCTGAACATGGGCAAGAGCCTGGCTCAGGAAGGCATGGAAGATCTTGATTCCAAAGCGGTCGCTCTGGGCATCGATGACGCTGTCAGCAAGAAAGAGCAACGTATCAAGGACGAAGAGCTGGTAGAGGCCTTCACCGCGCTGCAGAAGCGCGCCGAAGAACGCTTGGCCAAGGCTAGCGAAGAAGCTGCCAGCGCCGGCAAGAAATTCCTCGAAGAAAACGCCAAGAAGCCAGGTGTGGTCACGACCGCTTCGGGCCTGCAGTACGAAGTCGTGAAAAAGGCCGACGGCCCTCAGCCCAAGCCCACCGACGTGGTCACCGTTCACTACGAAGGCAAGCTGATCGACGGCAAGGTGTTCGACAGCTCCGTCGAGCGCGGCAGCCCGATCGACCTGCCTGTCAGCGGCGTCATCCCAGGCTGGGTCGAAGGCCTGCAGCTCATGCACGTTGGCGAGAAGTACAAGCTGTTCATTCCGGCTGAGCTGGCATACGGTGCGCAGAGCCCGAGCCCGCTGATCCCGGCCAACTCGGTGCTGGTATTCGATCTGGAACTGATCGCCATCAAAGACCCAGCCCAGTTGCAGGGTGGCGAAGCGCCAGAGGCCGAAGCTCCAGCTGAAGCCCCCGCCAAGCAATAAGCCGCGCTCACCTGCACAACGCCCCGTCCTGACGGGGCGTTGTCGTTTGTGAGTCAGGATTCTGCGAACCTCACGAGGTGAGCATTGTCCGAGCAAGTGCAGTGTGAAGAAGCCGGAAGCTTCTGACGCAAATCGTTTGCGAGTCTGAAACGACTGTGTAAAAAACGCCCGATCTGACCGCGGCCCTTGCCTTGTGGGCGCGCGCCGTCACAAACTTCACCCTGTTCACAAGGTTATCCACAATAAATGTGGATAACCTCCCCGTGCTGGAGGCCTTATGAGCGCACCTTGGAATTTCGCCCGTTTTCTGCCTTTGGCCGAGCGCTTGCTCAGCCGCGGTCGGCTGCCAGCCTTGTTGTTCGCCGTGGCACGCAAAGGCCCGCGCATCGGCCAGTTGCGCGGCGACGTCAAGCTGTTGCAGTCGTTGTGCCTGGCCTGGTGGCGTGGTGAGTACCGCGCTATCAGCCCCAAGGCGTTGGTAACCATCGTCGCAGGCTTGCTGTACTTCGTTAGCCCAATCGACGCCATCCCTGACTGGATTCTTGGCGTAGGCTTTCTTGATGACATTGCCGTGCTTGGCTGGGTGCTCAAGACCGTGGCGGATGAATTGGCGCGTTTCAAGGCCTGGCGTGACAGCCAGGCACCCGAGCGCCTGCGGGTGGTCGAGCGCCTTCCAGATACTCCCGAAGCGCTGCGCTTGGAGCGCAAAACGCACTGAATACGTGCAAGCCCTCACAGACTGCCACGCTTGCTAATATAATTGGCATAAGCATTATGCCTACGGATTGCATGCGGTAGTCCTAACAAAGGGGGTTGTCATGGGTATTCAGGTCATCAGCCGGGACGGTCAGCCCGAGTACGCGGTCGTTCCCTGGGAGCAGTATCAGGCACTGCTCGAGGCGGCTGGGCAGGCACCTGCGCAGGTAACCGACGAATCGCCGCCGCAAAGTTCCCAGCCAGCCAACCTGCCAGCATTCAGTGAAGTGGCGCAGCTGCGTCAGGCGAAGGGGATTGCACCTGAGCAGCTAGCGCGCAATGTCGGGGTCAGCCCGGCTTACCTTGCCATGATCGAATCGGGCGAGCGCCAACCGGACGCTGCGATCCGGCGCGCTTTGGCCTGGCACTTGGGGGTGGCCGGCTGGAGCGAGCCCTCATGAGCCAGGTCAGGATCAGCCGAGAGCACTGGCAAAACCTGCTGGACGAGCTTGATATGGCCCGCCGTCAACGTCACTTGCTCACCTATCGCGCATTGATCGAGCGCCTGCAACTGCCCAGCCCGGCGATGCAGACGCTGACTGCCGCACTGGAATACCTGGCGGTGATCGATGCCAGAGCCGAGCAGCCGCTGCGCAGCTCGCTGGTGATCAGCCAAGGTGCCAGCCGTTTGCCGCGCACCGGTTTTTTCGAATGTGTCGAGCGCCTGGGGCGTTTCTCGGGGCCGGTCGATGGGATGGAAGCGGCGTCCTGGCATGCTTCGGAGGTAGTCAGGGTATTCGAGTACAGCTACCCTGCGCATGCCTGAGCATTCCCGGCCATGGGCGGTGGGCACTCCAAGGCCAGCACTGACAATGCATCTCGATGAATCACGCCACAGTGCGTGCCGTCAGGCGCCTGTATCTGCAGAGTGGTCAGCTCTTCATGGCGACCAAACAACTCCATGATCTGGCCAAGCGTAGCATTGAGCCGGACTGTCGGCTGTTGCATCAGCGCGGCGGGCAGCACCTGCGCCAAGAGCCGCTGATCTGCCCGCACACCCAGTGCTTGCGGCCGCCCCAGCAAATGCCCCTGTACCAGGTTGATCCCCATGTCGGTCAACACCGCGAGTTCTTCTGGTAATTGGATACCCTCAGCTATTACCTGTGTGTTCGCTGCCCGAGCTATCTGCAAAATGGAGCCGACGAACTCGCGCTTGAGTGGGTCGTGGTGGATGCCGTCGATGAAGTGGCGGTCGATCTTCACATACTCCGGACGCAGCTCGGACCACAGGCGCAGGCTGGAATAGCCCGCGCCGAGGTCGTCCAGGGCGATGGAAAAACCCATGTCGCGGTAGTGGTGCAACGCATTGGACAGTAGCCGGATATCGTCGGTCGGAGTCTGCTCGGTCAATTCGATCACCACCCGGCTTGGCGCAATACCCATCTGCTCGAGCAGCTTAAGGGTGCGCCCGGAAGGGTAGTGAGGCTCCAGCAGCGATTCAGGCGAGATGTTGAGAAACAGCTTGCCCTCAAGGTGTTGTGCGCTGAACCCGCGACAGGCGCTTTCTCGGCAGACGGCTTCCAGCTCAGTCAAGCGCCCGGCCTGGCGGGCGGTCGCGAACAGGGTTAGGGGGGAATGCAGTGGGCTGTTGGAAGGGCCGCGGCTCAAGGCTTCATGGCCATGGACGCGCCGCTCACGCAGGCAAACGATCGGCTGGAACAAGCTGTGGATGCTGCGCTGAGCCAGAATGGCGCTCAAGGCACTGAGCTGTTCGGCGATGGTCATGACGATATCCTGAAAATGAAAGGGCCGGGCATTTGCATACCCGGCCCCTCTATTTCACGACAGTGGCATGACTGTTTGATGACAGGTCGTACTAATCTGCCATCATCGTTCGAGTCACTTTTTCGCCATCTTCGTGCTCTCGCTGAGGTAGTCGATCAGAATGCGGCCGGTCTCAGCCAGGTAGGCGTCATCCTCCGGCTTGGTTTTGTCGTCTTCTTCCGGCAGAGCATCTTCGTCGACTTTCTTCAGTTCCTTGAGTGGTTCTTCGCCTTTGGCCTTGCGGCGGATGTTTTCCATGGCCAATTGCTTGGCTTCGACTTCATCGTGACGGGCACGGCGTTCCTGCTCGTTGAGGCTTACGGTCTTCTCGTCCATCAGCTTCTGGGTCAGCGCCAGGCGGTCGCGGATGTAAGTGAACTCGGCATCCTTGGCGCTGCGTGCATCATGCTTGGCCTTCAGGTCAGCCAAAAACGGCTTGAACGGGTCGGACGTCGGCTTGACCACCGGGCGGATGGTGTCCCATGGCATGGCTTCTGGCAGAGCGCTTTCGCCGATTTCCTTGGTGTCGATGATCGACGGGTAATCGATGTCCGGCAGCACGCCCTGGTGCTGGGTGCTCTGCCCGGAAACCCGGTAGAACTTGGCCAGGGTCAGTTTCAGCTCGCCATGATTGAGCGGCTGAATGGTCTGGACCGTGCCTTTGCCGAAGGTCTGGCCACCGATGATCAGCGCACGGTGATAGTCCTGCATGGCGCCGGCGAAGATTTCCGAAGCCGAGGCAGACAAGCGGTTGACCAGCAGCGCCAGCGGGCCTTTGTAGAAGGCGCCTGGGTTTTCGTCTTCCAGTACATCGACACGCCCATCGCTGTTGCGTACCAGCACGGTCGGGCCTTTCTCGATGAACAGGCTGGTCAGTTCGGTGGCCTCCTGCAAAGAACCGCCGCCATTGTTGCGCAGATCGATGACAACCCCGTCGACCTTTTCCTTCTGCAGTTCGGTGAGCAGTTTCTTCACGTCGCGCGTGGTGCTCTTGTATTCAGGGTCGCCGGCGCGGTAAGCCTTGAAGTCCAGGTAGAAGGCCGGGATTTCGATGATGCCCAGCTTGTAATCGCGCCCGTCCTGCTTGAGTTTGAGCACCGACTTCTTCGCCGCCTGTTCTTCAAGCTTGACCGCCTCACGGGTGATCGAGACGATCTTGCTGGTCTGGTCGCTTGGCGCATTGCTGGCCGGGATGACCTCCAGGCGTACCACCGAGCCTTTAGGGCCACGGATCAGCTTGACCACTTCGTCCAGGCGCCAGCCGACCACGTCGACCATTTCCTTGTTGCCTTGGGCCACACCGATGATCTTGTCGGCTGGCGCTACCTGCTTGGTCTTGGCGGCCGGGCCGGCAGGCACCAGGCGTACGATCTTGACCTGGTCGTTGTCGCTTTGCAGCACTGCGCCGATGCCTTCGAGCGACAAGCTCATGTTGATGTCGAAGTTCTCGGCATTGTCTGGCGACAGGTAATTGGTGTGCGGGTCGTAGGACTGCGCGAAAGTATTGATATAGGCCTGGAAGATATCCTCGGCGCGTGTCTGGTCCAGACGTGCGAGCTGGTTCTTGTAGCGCTTGGTGAGGGTCTCCTGAATCTGCTTGGGCTCTTTGCCGGCGATTTTCTGGCGCAGTACCTCATCCTTTACGCGTTTGCGCCACAGCTCGTCGAGCGCGGCCTGGTCTTTCTCCCACGGTGCATCCTTGCGGTCGATCAGCAAGGTTTCGTGGGTGGTGAAGTCCATCTTGTCGACGCCTTTGGCCAGCTCGGCCAGGGCGAAGTCCAGGCGTTGCTTGACCCGGTCGAGGTAGCGCTTGTAGATGGTGAAACCGGGCTCGAGATTGCCGCTTTTGAGGAAATCGTCGAATTGCGTCTTCCACTTGTCGAATTCGGCAATGTCGGCTGCGGTGAAGTAGCTGCGAGCCGGGTCGAGCAGCTTGATGTAGCTGTCGTAGATGATCACCGAACGGGCGTCATCGAGCGGTGGTTTGCTGTAGTGGTGGCGTTTTAGCAACTCCACCACGTTCAAGCTGGCGACGATTTCGTCACGATCCGGCTGCAGGCTGTCCCATTTATTGGCGGCCGCCGCATTGCCGCCGAGCGTGAGGCTACCCAGGCCGATCATCATGGCCAGGGCGGTGCTTGGAAGGAAATGCTTCATGCTGATTCGACGTGGAGGCAATTGATCACGCATAGTAGGCCGTCTTTTCCGTTCGCCGGTTCCATGGGAACCGGTCAAATACTGCAAAAAAGCCTGAGGAGCGGGCTCCTCAGGCTCAGTCTGTGATTCAACTATGGAGGCACTGTGAAGGCATTGCAAGGCGTTGAAGGACATGTGGACTGGGTCGAAGCGCAGCGCCCAGCCTGTGACGCGGGCCAAGTACGCATTCGCGTGGCTGCTGCCGGTCTGAACCGGGCCGACCTGCTGCAAATGAAGGGTCTTTATCCGCCACCGCCAGGCGCCAGCCCTTACATGGGCTTGGAGTGCGCCGGGGTGATCGAGGAGGTGGGTGCCGGCTCCGACTGGCGGGTGGGCGACCGCGTCTGCGCACTGCTGGCCAGCGGTGCCATGGCCGAAGAGGTGGTGGTCGATGCCCGCCATGTGCTGCCGGTGCCCGAAGGCCTGAGCCTGCACGAAGCGGCGGCGCTGCCGGAGGTGTATGCCACGGCGTGGTTGAACATTTTCCAGCTGGGCAAGGTGAAGGCAGGGGAGAAAGTGCTGGTGCATGCCGGTGCCAGTGGTGTGGGCTCTGCAGCGATCCAGCTGTGCAAGGCTTTTGGTAGCCCGGTGTGGGTCAGCGTCGGCTCCAAGGATCGCCTGAACTACTGCGAGGCGCTGGGCGCCGCCGGTGGCGTGGTGCGTAACGAAAACCTCGACGCGCTCGAGGACATCGGCCCGTTCGACGTGATTCTCGACCCGGTCGGTGCGAGCTACGGCGAACTGAACCTGAAGCTGTTGGCCCGGGATGGCCGCTGGGTGATCATCGGCCTGATGGGCGGGCGCACGTTCGAACTGGACCTGGCTCAGGTGCTGGGCAAGCGCCTGGAAATCACCGGCTCTACCTTGCGCAACCGCGACGATGGCTTCAAGGCCGAGTTGCTGCGCGAACTGCAACAGCAGGTATGGCCGCTGTTCAGCGAAGGGCGCCTGTCGCCGCAACTGGTCGACACCTACCCGGTTGAGTTTGCCCAGGCGGCGTATGCGGAGCTCGAAAGCAATCAGGTCTCCGGCAAGCTGGTAATGGTCATTGACCCAAGCCTTTCTTAAGCGGGCTTGATGCTTTCGGGGTGAACCCGCCGTCACTCAAATCCCAGGCCTTGGCCCGGTGGCAGCGGGTTCGCCCGCGAGCAGGCCGGGCCGGCCCTTTGAATGCTTCAGCTCCAGTTCAAGATCGGCCAGCCATTTATCTGGGCGTGCTCGCGCAAGACCGCATCCGGGTTCACCGCATATGGATGATCGACCTTCAGTAACAACGGCAGGTCGTTGCGCGAGTCGGAATAGAAACTCGCGCCCTCTAGGTTTTCCTGCTCCTGGTCCAGCCACTCCAGCAACCGGGTGATCTTGCCTTCGCGGTAGGTCAGCACGCCATGGGTCCTGCCGGTGAATACACCGTTCACCGCCTCCAGCTCGATCGCCAAGTACTCATCCACCCCTAGCCGCGCCGCGATAGGGCCGACCAGGTGTGTCCCAGAAGCCGAGATGATCAGAATCCGGTCGCCGCGCTGGCGGTGCTCGGCGATGCAACGGCACGCATCGCTGTAGATGATCGGTTCGATCACCTCCTCGACCCACGGCTCAACCAGGTGCTCCACTTCCTCCAGCGTGCGCCCGGCGATGGGCTCCAGGCTGAACGCCATATAGTCTTCCATCTGCAGGTGACCTTTGCCGTAAGCCTGCATCAGCTCATGGTCGCGGCGCAGGAAGGCCTTGCCGTCAACCCAGCCCAGCCGTGCCATCTGCTCGCTCCACAGCGACGCACAGTCGCCATTGATCAGGGTTTCGTCCAGATCGAAAATTGCCAGTGCCATGGTGTTGAGTCTCCTTAGGCCACTTCACGCAGCGCCGTGGGGTCGATCGACAGGGACACCCGCTGGCCATCGGTATGCAGGTCTTCAGGCGAACGGTTGAGCACATCGACCACCAGTTCCACCCCACGCACCTCTACGCGATAGCGGATGACGTTGCCCAGCAAGCTGTGACTGCGCACCTGGGCGTCCAGTTCACCGTGGGCACCCAGGGTGATCGACTCCGGGCGGATCGCCAGGCGACTGGTCACCGTGCGCTGCAGCAGGCGGCTGGCGCTGTCGGCCTCAAGCAGGTTGTAGTTGCCGATAAAGCCTGCGGCGAACAGGTCCGCTGGCGCTGTATAGAGTGTTTCGGCATCGCCGCTCTGGACGATGCGGCCCTGGTTCATGAGGAAGATCCGGTCAGACATGGTCAGCGCTTCTTCCTGATCATGGGTGACGAAAATGGTCGTCAGGCCAAGCTCGCGCTGGATCGCCCGGATCTGCTCGCGCAGATGTTTACGGATGCGTGCATCGAGCGCCGACAACGGCTCATCGAGCAGCAGCAGACGTGGGCGAGTGACCAGCGAGCGGGCCAGGGCCACGCGCTGGCACTGGCCGCCTGACAGCTGATGCGGGTAGCGCCCGGCGAAGCTGCCCAGCTCTACCAGTTCCAGGGCTTCGTGCACCCGTTGCTGGCTTTCATCGGCCTTGACCTTCTGCATGCGCAGGCCGAACGCGACGTTCTGTTCCACGGTCATGTTGGGGAACAGCGCATAGCTCTGGAAAACCATGCCAATGCCGCGCTTTTGCGGGCTCAAGGGCACGATATCGACACCGTCCAGCAGGATCTGCCCAGCGTCCACCGGGGTCAGCCCGGCGATGCAGCGCAGCAGGGTGGACTTGCCGCAACCGGAGGGGCCCAGCAGGGTGACGAACTCGCCCCGCTGGATCTGGCAGTCGATGTTCTCGAACACCGGGCTGCCGGCGTAGCTTTTTTGCAATTTCTGTACGCTGACGAAGCTCATGTCAGGTTTTGTCCTTGTTCAGGCGGTTGGCGACCCAGGTCAGCACCAGCACGAAAGCGAAGTACGAGATCACCAATGCGCTGTTGAAGTGCCCGCTGCTGTTGCGCATGTTGTTCAGGTACACCTGCAAGGTTTCGTAGCGAGTGCCGACCAACAGGTTGGCAAACACGAACTCGCCGAACAGGAATGAAAACGACAGCAGCAGGGCGACCATCAGGCCTTTGCGCAGGTTTGGCAGTACCACCAGCATGGCGGCCTGCCAGGTGCTGGCGCCGAGTAGCTGGGCGGCATCCATCAGGTCGCGCAGGTTTATCGCCTGCAGGTTGTTGGTGATGGCTCGGTACATGAATGGCAGGGCGATGGTGAAGTAGCAGCCGATCAGGATCCACGGCGTGCCAACCATTGCCATGGGCCCACTGCCGTAAAGCTGCAGCAGGCCTACCGACGACACCACTGGCGGTACGGCAAAGGGCAGCAGGATGAGGATGTTCATCAGCGCGTCAAGTTTCGGGAAGTGATAGTGCACCACGAACAACAGCGGCAGGATCAGCACCACCGAGAGCAGCAGTGCACCCACGCAGACCAGCAGCGACTGGCCGAATGCAGCCAGAAAGCGCGGTTCGCTCCACAGTGCGACGTACCATTTGAAGGTAAGGCCGCTGGGCAACAGGCTTGCCGACCAGCTGGTAGCCAGCGAATACAACAGCGTACCGGCCAGCGGCAGCAGCAAGATCAGGAACAGCAAGTACACCACCACCCGGTGGTAGAGCCCGGAAGATGATTTTTCAGCGCGCATGGTAGCTCCTCTTGAGCAGCCATTGATGAACCACCGTCACCACTGTCATCAGGCCCACCAGCACCATCGCCAGGGCACTGGCCAGGTTCGGATCAAGGCTGATGTCACCGGCCACCAGGCCGGCGATACGGATTGGCAGCACATTGAAGTTGCCGGTGGTCAGGGCATACACGGTGGCGTATGCACCCAGCGCGTTGGCCAGCAGGATGACGAAGGTGCCGAGCAGCGCTGGGGTCAGCACCGGCAGGCCGATATGGCGCCAGAACTGCCAGTGGCTGGCCCCCAGCAGCGCCGCCGATTCACGCCAGTCCTCGCGCAAGGCGTCGAAGGCGGGGTAGAGCAGCAATACGCCAAGGGGGATCTGGAAGTAGGTGTACACCAGGATCAGTCCGCTCTTGGAGTAGATACTGAAGTCCTCCAGCAGGCCGACCTGTTTCAGTAGCAGAGTCAGCGCGCCGTTGAAACCGAGCAGGATGATGAAGGCGAATGCCAACGGCACCCCGGCGAAATTGCTGGTCATGTTGGCGAAGGCACTGACGAAGTCGCGCAGCTTCGAGTCGACCTGGCGCAGCGAGTAGGCGCCAAGGGTTGCGATGACGATGCCGAACAGGCTGGACCAGAAGCTGATCTCCAGGCTGCGCTGCAGGGCCTGCAAATAAAATTTCGAGGCGAACACCTTGCTGAAGTTTTCCGTGCCCCAGCCTGCTTGCGATTGCAGGCTGTTGATGGCCACCCAGGCGAGCGGTGCGATCTGGAAGATGATGAAGAACACTGCGAACGGCAGCAGACACAGCAGCGCCAGGTAACGGCTACGATTGCCGGCCTTCACTTGAGCAGCTCCCGGCAGACGGTCTTGTCATGGGCCGCACCCAGCAGTTCGCAGATGGTGCCGCACAACTCGGTCTGCAGGGGTTTGGCGGCCGGGTCAAGGCTGAAGCCATCGCCGAACACGAACAGCGGTACTTCACGTTCCTCAGCCAGCAGGCCGTTGTGCGAACGGTCATTGTTCATGCCGTGGTCGGCGGTGACCATCACCTGATAACCCTCCTCCAGCCAGCCGGGCAAATAGTCGGCCAGCAGGATGTCCGCGCTGCGCGCGGCGTTACGGTACTGGCTGCTGTCCAGGCCGTGGTGGTGGCCGACATCGTCGATGCTCATAGGGTGCACCAGGAGAAAATTGGGCGCATGCCGGCGACGCAAATACTCGGCATCGGCCAGCAGGTGCGAATCCGGGTAGCGGTCGTCCCAGTAAAACAGCCCATGCTGGATCGGCAGCTTTGGCGCATGGGTGTGTCGATCGCGCTGTGGATCGAAAGGGGAGCGGTTGTACAACTCGCTCACCCAGTGATAGGCCGCCGCCGCGGTGCCCAGGTTGGCCTCCCGGGCATAATGGAACACGCTGCGCTGGTTGGACAGGCGGTTGACGTTGTTATGCACGATGCCGCTGTCGATGGGGGCCACACCCGTGAGGATGCACTCGTACAGCGGCCGGGACAGCGACGGCAGCTCGCATTCCACGCGGTACAGCGCAGCGCGATCGGCCTCGACGTAGGCGTGCAGGTGGCCCATGGCATGGTGGGCCACCTGATAGTTGAGGCCGTCGAGCAGGACCAGAATGACGTTGTGTTGCATGCTTACTCCAATCAGGCTTTGCGCGGTGGTTCGGCACTCGATGAACCACCGCGAAAGGGGCGGGTCAGGCACTAGAGAAGCCGGCGCCTCAGTCCATCTCGATGATCACTTGCTCCTGCCATTTCTGCGGCAGCGCCTTGGAAGTCGTTTCCCATGCAGCGGCATCCTTGATCGGTTGGGCGGCCTTGTATTGCTCGTTAGGCAGCAGCTTGGCCTGCACGTCCTCTGGCAGCTTCAGGTGCTCGGCACGGATCGGCCTGGCGTGCCCCTTGGCCAGGTTGATCTGCCCGGCATCGCTGAAAATGTACTCACGCGCGAGTTTGGCGGCATTGGGGTGTTTGGCGTACTTGTTGATGATGGTGGTGTAGCCGGAGATCACCGAGCCATCGGAGGGGATCAGCACCTCGAAGCGCTTGGGGTCGATCTGCTCTCGGTAGCTCAGGCCGTTGAAGTCCCAAACCACGCCCACTTCGACCTCGCCTTTCTCGATGGTCTGGATGGTCGGGTTGGCCAACGACAGTCGCTTTTGTTGGGCCAGCTTGGTGAACAACTGCAGACCCGGCTCGATGTTCTTCTCGTCACCCTTGTAGGCGATGGCCGCCGCCAGCACGCCATTGGCAGCTTGCGCAGCCGTGCTGACGTCACCGATGGCGACCTTGTATTTGCCTTTTTCCAGGTCGTGCCAGCTGGTCGGGCGATCGCCTTCCTTCACAAGGTCCTTGTTGATGATGAAGGCGATGGTGCCGGTATAGGCCAGCGCCCAGTGGCCGTCCTGATCCTTGGCCCACACCGGTACCTGGTCCCAGGTACTGGGCTTGTACGGCGCAGTGACGCCCTTGGCGGCGGCGATCGGGCCGAAGGCGGCACCCACATCGCCAATGTCGGCACTGGCGTTGTCTTTCTCGGCTTCGAACTTGGCGATTTCCTGTGCCGAACTCATGTCGGTATCGCTGTGTTTGAGGCCGTATTGGCTGGCCAGATCATCCCAGGTGCCTTTCCAGTTGGCCCAGGCATCGGGCATGCCCACGCTGTTGATTGTGCCTTCCTTGCGGGCTGCATCTTCCAGGGCTTTGAGGTCGGGGCCGGCGGCTATCGCCGAGGTGCACAGGGTAATGGCCGAGCCAAGCAGTGACGCCATGAACAACTTTTTCATCCGAAGCTCCTTGGGTGGGTGCCTAAAGCGATCGTTGTTATGAGTGAAGCGGTTAATGCCGACCGTTGGTCTAGGTCAGCAAAGCTTGAGCCAAGGTAGGCCGTTTGCGTGACAGTTTGATGTAGGGCGGGGCCGTCGCCCGCCCTGAAGCTACAGCGTAGACCAAGCACCGCCCGTGGTTTTGCTGGCTTGGCGCGTTTCTGGCAATGGCTGGACACAGCCTTTGTCATGGGATGTTCATCAGCCCTGCCTAGGCTTGCACTATTCTCCAAAGGCCCCGTTATGGGGCTGGACTAGTCCAGATAGGTAACCTTTTGATGCAATCGACGCCACCACGGGCGGTAACAGCTATCTGCCATGCCTTGCAGGAGCAGATCGAGCACGGCCTGTTGGCACCGGGCGGGAAGCTACCTGCCGAACGCAAGCTCAGTGAGGTGTTCGCCACCACCCGCATTACCCTGCGCGAGGCGTTGGTGCAGCTCGAAGCGCTGGGCTTGATCTATCGGGAGGAGCGGCGCGGCTGGTTCGTCGCTGCGCAACGGCTGACCTACGACCTGATCGAGCGTAGCCATTTTCACGCGATGGTGCGCAGCCAGGGGCGGGTAGCGAGTACCGAGTTGCTCTCGGCGCGCCTTCAACCTGCGTCTGCGGCGATCTGCGCAAGGTTGCAGCTGCCAGCGTTATCGAGCGTGGTGCGCATCTGCCGCTTGCGGCGCATCGATGGGCGGGCGGTGTTGTATGCCGAGCACTACCTCAACCCGAATTATTTCCCTGACATACTCGAGCACGAACTGGCGCACTCGCTGACCGAGCTCTACGAGCGCGTCTACGGCATCCGCTATGGGCAGGTATGTTTCGAAATCCTGCCGACTGCGCTGCCGGTGGCCGCAGCCGGAGCATTGAGGGTGTCGGCGGGGAGCCCAGGCTTGCACATCACCCGGGTCAACAGCGACCAGCATGGGCGCTTGATCGACTGTGACCTGGAGTATTGGCGGCACGATGCGATCTGCATTCGTGCCCAGGCCGGTTGAGGCGCTAGCTGCGGTCGCCGGTTTCGGCCATGCCACCGCCACCTGCGGTGACGACTTGCACCGACAGGCGTGGGGTAGCCAGATCCAGCCCGGCCTCATCGAGCTGGCGCTTGAGCGCCAGGTTGAACGCCCGCGACACTTCCCACTGCTTGATCGGCGCGGTCTTGAAACGTGCCCGCAAGACTGCCGAGCCTGACTCGAAACTCTCCACTCCCTGCAATTCCAGCGGCGACCAGATATTGCGACGCATCAGTGGATCGTTGCGCAGCTTCTGCCCAACTTCACGGATCAGTGTGATCGCCTGGTCGATGTTCATGCTGTGGGGAATGGCCACGCGGAAGATCGCATAGCCAAACTCGCGGGAGTAGTTCTTGATGCTCTTGATCTCGCTGAACGGAATGGTATGCACGATGCCGTCGATGTCACGCAGGCGCACGGTGCGGATGGTCAGGCCCTCCACCGTGCCCAAGTGGCCACCCACATCGACGTAGTCGTCGATCGCCAGCGAGTCTTCGATGATGATGAACAACCCGGTGATCAGGTCGGCCACCAGCGACTGCGCGCCAAAACCGATGGCCAGGCCGATGACACCGGCACCGGCCAGCAGCGGGGTGACGTTCATGCCCATGTTGGCCAGGGCGACGATCAGCGCGATGATGAAGATCACCACGAACATCACGTTGCGGATCAGCGGCATCATGGTCTGCGCGCGGGCGTTGGCCATGCCCCGTCGCGAACGCACCAAGGCGTGGTGCACGGCGGTGTCGGCGAGAATCCACACCAGCCAGGCGACGATCAGAGTGCCGGCCAGGCCCATCAGGCGCACGCTTACGTCATGCCCGTCGCCTTGGGCGAAACCGATCATCGACAGGCCCCACACGCGCAGCCCCAACTCGATGAATATCAGCCAGATGAACAAGTGCACCAGCAGGTAGCCGAAATTGCGCAGGCGCTCGGCATAGACCGCCTGGCGCTTGGTGGCACGTTTGGGGTTCGCCGCGTGGCGACGCACCAGGCCGTTGAGCACCATGCACACCACTACCAGTACGGTACACATCAGCGACTGGCGCAAGGCCGTGCTGGTGTCGCCTGCGGAGATGAAGGTAGCGAATAGCGATACGGCTACCAGGATCAGAGCCGGCACGAACCAGAAGCTGCCGAGAATCTCAATGGTGTCGCTCAGGGTGCGCCGGGTCAGGCGCCGGTTCAGCGGCTGGTTGCGGATCAGGTGAGCGATCGGCCTGCGAAAGCGCAGGATGAACAGGCCCGAGGACAGCGCTGCGATCACGTTGGCCAAGGTTGCCAAAGCGTGGGCCAGGTGGGTACCCAGGGCGACCAGCATGCGTGGGTCGCTCATGGCTTCGCCAAAGGCGGCGAAACTGCCGATCAGCCACAGCGGGCGAAACGCCTGGTGGCGCAGGATGTGCAGTGCGCGGTGCCGGTGGGGCCCGTCGAGCAGCGAGAAAGCGATCACGCAGATGGCCGAGAAGCAGGTGCCCACGACCAAGGCATAGGCCAGCACCATGGCCAGCGATTTACCCAGCGACGGCGGCAGGGCGAAGCTTAGGTATACCGTGAAGATAAGGGCTACCAGCCAGGGTCCCAGCTTGCGCAAAGCGAAGCGCACCAGGTCCCAGGTACGTGGGTGTTGCGGCAGCTCTTCGGTGAGGCCGAACCGCACCCGCACGCGGTGGCCGACCCAGTTGAAGGCATAGGCCAGCAGGCTCCAGACCGCGATCACGGCAGCAAAGCCGAACAGAATGGCCGGCCACTGGTGCACCGGCACGATCAGCTCGACCAGCTCTGCCTGGGCTTGCTCGATTTCCTGTGACCAGCGATGGAAGGGGCTGGAGTCGCCGCTGAACTGTTTTTCGAAGTCACCAAGGGCGCTGCCGATCAGGCCAAGAACACCCTGTTCCACGCTAGGTTGTGACTGCTTAGTGGCGTCGCGCAGTTTCTTCAGGTCCGCCAGCAGCTTGGCGCGTTGTTGGTCGTTTTCAAGGTTCTTGATCACCTCGTCCAACGATTTGCCCAGTGGCTCGGTGGCTTCGGGCTGGGCGGGGGCGCTCGAGCCCAGCAGGCTGGGCAAGCCCGCGGCGTGGGCCGGGGCAATGAAGAAGAATAGCAACAGGGCTAGGCAACGCAGGAAGGCTGGCACCGGGAAATCTACCTCAGGTAAAACGATTGCCCGAGTGTAGAGGTTTATGCCGGCAGTTTCTCCAGGATCGTCCAACACGTGAGGCCGAAGATGCCCAAGGTGCCGATCCACATCATCACCACCCCTGCATTGCGCTCGCGCAGGCTGAAGCCAATGGTCAGCAGCATCAGAAACAGAAATACCGGTACGAATAGTGAAACGAAGGGGGACATGGCAGTAATCCTTCTGCGTTCGCGTGGCTGTACTTAGAGCATAGTCCAGACGCATGAGCGATAGATGGCCCTACCGGCTGAGTGTCAGCAGGGTCTGAATGGCTGGTGAATATTGTTCGAGCACGCAAGCAGGCTCCCACAGTTCGCCTGAACCTGGACGCCTTGCCTGACCCTTCGCCAACAGGGCCCGCCGGTGCGATTGCAGCGGGCCCTGCGCAGGGTCAAGGCAACTCGCGGCTACGATAGAACGCGCTCAACACCTTCACCAAGTGAGCCAGGTCGTGGCTACCGCACAGTTCGCGGATCGAGTGCATGGCGAAGGTCGGCAAACCGATATCCACAGTACGTACGCCAAGGTGGCTGGCTGCGATTGGCCCGATGGTCGAACCACAGCCCATGTCGCTGCGCACCACGAAGCTTTGCACCGGCACTTCCTCGGCCATGCACAGGTGACGGAAGAACCCGGCCGTTTCGCTGTTGGTGGCGTAGCGCTGGTTGTTGTTGACCTTGATCACCGGGCCGGCATTGAGCTTGGGCCCGTGGTTGCCGTCATGCTTGTCGGCGTAGTTGGGGTGCACGCCGTGGGCGTTGTCGGCCGAAACCATCAGCGAGCGCTGAATCGTACGGACATAGGCGTCGCCGTCCGGCAGCAAGCGCTGCAAGGTCTGCTCGAGCATCGGGCCGTCGGCGCCGCAGGCCGAGCAGCTGCCGACTTCTTCATGGTCGGTGCACACCAGCACACAGGTTTCATCGCTGTCTGCCGCCAGCAGGGCCTGTAGGCCGGCGTAGCATGACAGCAGGTTGTCCAGGCGGGCGCCGGCGATGAAGTCGCCGTGCAGGCCGATCAATGCGGCGTCCTGGGTGTCGTAGAAGCTCAGCTCGTAATCGAGCACCACGTCTGCATTGAGCTCGTGCTCGCGAGCCAGCTGTTCGGTGAGCACGGCGCGAAAGTCGATGCGTTCGTCCCCGGCGACCTGAGCCAGAATCGGCGGCAGTTCGTTCTGTGGGTTGATGTGCCAGCCTTCGTTGGCGGTGCGGTTCAGGTGAATGGCCAGGTTGGGGATGACGGCTATCGGCAGTTTGAAGTCGATCAGTTGGCTTTCGACCTTGCCATCGCGGCGGAAGGTGACCCGCCCAGCCAGCGACAGGTCGCGGTCGAACCACGGCGCCAGCAGCGCACCGCCATACACCTCTACGCCCAGTTGCAGGAAGCCTTGGCGTTGCAGCTCAGGCTGCGGCTTGACCCGCAGGCACGGGCTGTCGGTATGCGCGCCTACCATGCGGATACCATTGAGCAGCGCTGGCTGCTTGCCCAGCTTGATGGCGATGATCGAGGAGTCGTTGCGGGTAACGTAATAGCGCCCGCCCGGCACCGTGGCCCAGCTGTCACGCTCGTCCAGGCGCTGATAGCCGGCCGCCTCCAGGCGCTGGGCCAGGCTGGCGGTGGCATGGAAAGGCGTCGGGGAGGCCTTGAGGAATTCGATCAGGCCGGTATTCAGTGCTTCGCGCATAACTCACTCCAGACAGCAGTGGCGCGAGTTTAACGCAGTTGACTTCAGAACGGGGCAGGGCACTCGAACTTCAAGCGCTCACCGCTGACTGGGTGGGTGAAGCTCAGCATCGAGGCATGCAGGCACAGCCGTTCATGTGCTGCAAGCGCCTGCGGGTTGGCGTAGAGACGGTCGCCCAGCAGCGGGTGGCCGATCGAAAGCATGTGCACGCGCAACTGATGCGAGCGGCCAGTGATCGGCGTCAGCTCGACCCGGCAGTGATCCTGGTAACGTTCCACGACACGCCAGAAGGTCAGCGCATGCTTGCCCTGCTCATGGTCGACGACATGCCGCGGCTTGGTAGGCGGGTCGTAGCGCAGCGGCAGGTCGATGCTGCCGCTGTCCAGCGCAGGTTGGCCCCAGCACAATGCGGTATAGGCCTTTTCGGTTTCGCGGTCATGGAACTGTCGCGACAGCTCGCGGTGGCTGTCGGCATCTCGCGCCAGCAGGATGATGCCGGAAGTTTCCCAGTCCAGGCGGTGCACGATCAGCGCGTCCGGGTAGCCGTTTTGCTGCAGGCGAGTGATCAGGCAGTCCTTGTTGTCCTCGGCGCGGCCTGGCACCGACAACAGCAGGGTTGGCTTGTTGATCACCAGAATGGCGGCGTCTTCATGGAGGATCTGGATGTTCGACAGCGGCATTGCAGGGTCTCGGTCAAATCAGGGAAAAACAGCGGGGCCGCATTGCCGCCCTTGGCGACACAAGGCCGCTCCCACAGGGCATTGCATAACCTGTGTGGGAGCGGCCTTGGGTCGCGAAAGGGCGGCAATGCGGCCCCAGCTTCAAGCCAAATCAGCGATCAGGCAAGGTGATGTTCAGCTCCAGAATCGAGCAGCTGCCTTGGTTTTCCAGCTCGATATGCACATCGTCATTGCCGATGTTCACATACTTGCGGATCACTTCCAGCAGTTCTTTCTGCAGCGCCGGCAGGTAGTCCGGCTCGCTGCGCTGGCCGCGCTCATGCGCCACGATGATCTGTAGACGCTCTTTCGCTACCGACGCGCTGGACTGTTTCTGTCTGCCACGAAAGAAGTCAAAAAGGTTCATGGTTTATTTGCCTCCAAACAGGCGCGCGAAGAATCCTTGCTTCGGCACTTCGATGAAACGCAGGGGTTTCTCTTTGCCCAGGAGGCGGTCGACCGTGTCGCTGTAAGCCTGGCCGGCATCGCTCTGGTCGTCGAGGATCACCGGGATACCCTGGTTGGAGGCCTTCAGAACGGCTTGCGACTCGGGGATCACGCCCTTGAGTTTGATCGCCAGGATTTCTTCGACGTCGGCGATGCTGAGCATTTCGCCTTTCTCGACGCGCTCTGGGTGGTAGCGGGTGATCAGCAAGTGTTCCTTGATCGGCTCTTCGCCGTTCTCGGAGCGGCGCGACTTGCTCGACAGGATACCCAGCATACGATCGGAGTCACGTACCGAAGAAACTTCAGGGTTGGTCACGACGATGGCTTCGTCGGCGAAATACATCGCCAGGTGGGCGCCTTTTTCGATACCGGCGGGGGAGTCGCAGATCACGTAATCGAACTGTTCTTTCAGTTCCATCAACACTTTTTCCACGCCTTCCTGGGTCAGCGCGTCTTTGTCGCGGGTCTGGCTGGCAGCCAGCACGAACAGGTTCTCGAGGCGCTTGTCCTTGATCAGGGCCTGCTGCAGGTTGGCCTCGCCGTTGACCACGTTGACAAAGTCGTACACTACGCGGCGCTCGCAGCCCATGATCAGGTCGAGGTTACGCAGGCCCACGTCGAAGTCGACGATGACCGTCTTGTGGCCGCGCAGTGCGAGGCCGGTGCCGATGGCGGCGCTGGTGGTGGTCTTGCCCACACCCCCTTTGCCGGAAGTAACGACGAGAATCTTGGCCAAGGTGTTTCACCCCTAAATAAGTTGGGACGCATGTCCCATGCAAAATGCAAATAATGGCAACCGTTAAAAAAGTTGCTCTAAAAATGACGGCAAGTATCCGTTAAAGACGGGTGATGTTCAACACGTCACCGGACAGGCTGACTTGCACGCCAGCGCCCCACAACGGGTCGCGGCGCAGGTCTTCGCACACTTTGTACTGGCCGGCGATCGAAACCATTTCAGCGGTCATCTGCTGGCAGAAGATACGTGCCCTGGTGTTGCCTTTGATGCCAGCCAATGCCCGGCCACGCATCGCGCCGTACACATGGATGTTGCCATCGGCAAGAAGTTCCGCACCTGGGCTGACCGAGGCGGTGACGATCAAGTCGCCACCCTGGGCGTAGATCTGCTGACCACCTCTTACTGGCGAGGTGATGATGCGGGTCGGGCGTACCTGCGGCTCGGGTTCGGGTGCCGGCGCCGGGGCAGGTTCGGCTTTTTTCACCTCAGGCTCAGGTTCCAGCGGCCGCTCACGGGCGCCGGACGGCGGCAGCACCGGCAGGTCGATGGCGATCGCTGCGGCGATGTCCTCGATGCGGCTGGCGCGGATGGCCAGGGTGCGCAGGCCATGGTGGCGGCAGATGCGCATCAGCCCGGGCAAGTCGATCGCCCCTTCGTCGGCCGGCAACTTGTCCAGCGCCAGCACCAGCGGTGTATTGCTGAAGAAATTGGGGGCCAGTGCCACCTTTGCCGCCAACTGGCGGTCGAGGGCTTCGAGGTCGTTGCGCCCCAGTTCCAGCACGGTGATGGCGAGCATGCTGCCCTTGAGCTGGAACACGGAGGCGGTGTCGGGTGTTTGGTTTGGGCTCATGGTCTGCATAGACGGCTTGTTGCGAAAAAAGTGCCCTGACTTATAGCGATAAGACCGGTTGGCCGCAACCGGTGGCGATCCGATGTAGAATGCTCGGCCTTTGTCTTACCGGAAGCTTCAATGGACCGCCCGCGTTTTCGACCCTACTTTCTGCACCCGCGTTTCTGGGGCCTGTGGCTTGGCCTGGGTCTGCTGTGGCTGGTGGTGCAGTTGCCTTATCGTGCCCTGCTATGGCTGGGCAGTGCCTTGGGCGCGCTGATGTACCGTGTGGCTGGCGAGCGCCGGCGAATCGCAGCGCGCAACCTGGAGCTGTGCTTCCCGGCGTTGTCCGACGACGAACGGCGGCGTTTGCTCAAGGCCAATTTCGCATCCACCGGTATCGCCTTCTTCGAAATGGCCATGAGCTGGTGGTGGCCCAAAGCCCGCCTGGCGCGTCTTGCCCACATCGAGGGGCTCGAGCACCTGCAGGCTGCGCAGCAGGCCGGGCAGGGCGCCATCCTCATGGCGGTGCATTTCACCACCCTGGAAATCGGCGCCGCGCTGCTTGGCCAGGCCCATACCATCGACGGCATGTATCGCGAGCACGGCAACCCGCTGTTCGACTTCATCCAGCGCAATGGCCGGGAGCGACACAATCAGGATTCGCTCGCAGTGGAGCGTGATGACGTGCGTGGCATGCTCAAGTTGCTGCGCTCGGGCCGGGCGATCTGGTACGCGCCGGACCAGGATTACGGCACCAAGCAAAGTATCTTCGTGCCGCTGTTCGGTATCCCAGCAGCCACGGTCACCGCCACCAGCAAGTTCGCCCGGTTGGGCAAGGCACAGGTGATTCCGTTCACCCAGCGGCGGCTGGAAGACGGTAGCGGCTATCGTCTGGTTATCCACCCACCGCTCGAAGGGTTCCCAGGTGAAAGCGAAGAGGCCGATTGCCTGCGCATCAACCAGTGGGTCGAAAGCGTGCTGCGCGAGTGCCCAGAGCAGTACCTGTGGGCGCATCGGCGCTTCAAATCGCGGCCCGAGGGTGAGCCGCGGTTGTATGACAAAAAACAGCGCTGAGCCTGTTCGGAGCCTGAAACCCACTGATCCAGGGAGGCATCGATGACCTCAACCACTGGCCTGATTCTTTCTGGCGGCGGCGCCCGTGCCGCGTATCAGGTCGGTGTGCTGGCAGGGATCGCCGAGCTGCTGCCGCCGGGCGCACGTAACCCGTTCCCGGTCATCGTGGGCACCTCGGCCGGCGCCATCAACGCGGTCACCTTGGCCAGCGGCGCCACTCACTTTGGCGATGCGGTCCAACGCCTGACCCGCTTCTGGCAGCACTTTCGCAGCCACCTGGTGATCCGCAGCGACTGGCCCGGCGTAGTACGCCAGGCCAGTCGCTTCGTCAGCCACAACCTGCTGGGCATTGGTAGCCAAGTGCCGGTGGCCTTGCTCGACAGTAGCCCGTTACGGGGATTGTTGGCTGAACACCTGGACCTTGATGGCATTGGCCACGCCATCGCTGCCGAGCAACTGCGGGCTGTGGCAGTGACGGCGTTTGGTTATGAAAGTGGGCAGGCTGTGACTTTCTATCAAGGCCGGGGCACCATCGAGCCCTGGCTGCGACACCGCCGCATCGGGGTGCCTACGGCACTGACTCTCGACCACCTGCTAGCCAGTGCTGCTATCCCGCTGCTGTTCGCCCCGGTGCGGCTAGGAGAGGAATTCTATGGCGACGGTGCAGTGCGCCAATCCGCGCCTATCAGCCCAGCCCTGCACTTAGGGGCCAGCCGGGTACTGGTGGTTGGCGTGAGTGGCAACCCGCAGGGCCCGACCGCCCCGCTACCCAGCCCGCGCGCGTACAGCGGCCGGCAGCCGAGTTTGGCGCAAATCGGCGCGCACATGCTCAACAGCACCTTCATCGACAGCCTCGAAGACGATATCGAACTGCTCCAGCGGCTGAACCACCTGGGGCGCCTCTTACCCGCGCACCTGGACGCGCGGCGTCTTGGGTTGGCACCGATCGAAGTGCTGGTGGTCGCGCCGAGTCACCCACTGGATGAGATTGCCGCACGGCACCGAAGCGAGTTGCCGGCAGCGCTGCGCCTGTTTCTGCGTGGGCCGGGGGCTACCCGCACCAGCGGCGCCGGGGTGCTGAGTTATTTGCTGTTCGAGGCCAGCTACTGCAGCGAGCTGATCGAACTGGGGCGGCGCGATGCGTAGGCCAAACAGCGTGAGTTGCGCCAGTTCCTGGGCCTTTGAGGCCGCCTGTGCCGGCCGACCTCTTTGACGGTATTGGCGCCGCCATGCCTGCCCGGCCTGTCGGCTACTCGGCTATCTGCAGCTTGCGCGCCTGGGTGTAGACATAGCGTACCTTTTCATACTCGAACGGCGAGTTGAGCTGCCCGTAGCGGAATTTGGTGGTGTAGCGCTTGTCCACCACGCGCAGTGCGAAGATTTCCGGGTAGCGCTTGCTGGCATCGGCCACGTTCAAGTAGTTGATGGCCTGCTCGCCGGTGTAGTCCACCGCCAGCCCGGCGGTGTCGCGCAGGTTCGATGGGCCGAACAGTGGCAGCATCAGGTAGGGCCCCTCCGGTACGCCGTAGAAGCCCAGGGTCTGACCAAAGTCCTCGCTCTGGCGCGGCAGGCCCATGCTGGTTGCCGGGTCCCACAGGCCCCCAACGCCAATGATGGTGTTGAACATCAGCCGCGCGGTGATTTCTGCCGAGCGCTTGGCCTTGAGCTGCAAAATGCTGTTGAACAGGTTCGGCACGTCGCCCAGATTATTGAAGAAGTTGCTTACCCCGGTGCGCACGAAGCTGGGTGTGACGTACTGGTAACCGTTGACCAGCGGCAGCAGCACCCATTGGTCAAGCCGGTAGTTGAAGTGGTAGATCCGCCGGTTCACCGACTCCAGTGGGTCGTACACGTTCAATGCTTCCAGGGTCGAGCGTTCGAACTCGCGCTGGTCGAGCCCGGGGTTGAATTTCAGCTCGCGCAGTGGGTCCAGAAAGCCGTCGGATTCCGGTGCCAGGGGCGCAGGCCCGGCAATTTGCGGATCGGCTTCGACGACACTGGCCCGAGGCGCGGTTTCAGCGGCAATGGCACTACCCGCGACTACCAATAGAGCGCTGGCAAGGAGAAATTTGTTAGCCACGGAAGAACTCCAGCATGGCGTCGCTGTTGACGCGGTAATTGAGGTTGCCGCAATGGCCGCCATGAGGGTATAGGGTCAGGCGATCACCGAACACCTTACGCAAAAAGCCGATGTCCCCAGGGCCGAGGATCAGGTCGTCGGCGTTGTGCATCACAGCGATCTTGTCGCTCTTGTGCAGGTAGTCTTCGAGCGCGTACAGGCTGACCTGGTTGACCAGCTGCAGGATGCTGTTGCCATCGGTGCGGGCGCGCCACATCGGGATCACTTGTTCGGTCATGTAGCAATCGAAGTCGCATTGCAAGGCCCGCTTGAAGAAGGGCGTCAGGCTGCTGCCCTCGGTGATCGGGTACTTGGGCGGGATGATCAAACCGCGGCGGTTGATCAAGTCGGAGGTGAAGGCGATGTCAGCTGCCGAGAAGCGGAACGAGGTGCCGATGAGCATGGCCATCTGTTCGTTGGACAGATGCTGCTTGGATTGCTGGAAGTCATACAGCAGCGCATCGTTGAGGTCGACGTAACCTTTGTCCTGGAAGTAGCGGGTCAGCTTGGTCAGCATCAGCTCATAAAAAGTGGTACTGCGGTTGATGCCCTTGACTTGGGTCTGCACCAGTTTGTCGAGGTTGTTGATCGAGGTGTACAGGTTCACGGGCGGGTTCAACAATAGTACGCGCTTGAAGTTGAAACTGCGGCGGGTTTCGTCGAGGCGGCTGACGAAGGCCGCGTCCAGCGCCCCTAGGCTGTAGCCTGTCAGGTAAAAGTCACTGACCGGCAGGCGCGGATGCTGGGCACGCACGGCCTGCATCACCCGGTACAGGTCCTCGGCATCTTCCTGGCTGATTCCGGGGGTGGCAAAGCGCGATGCAGCGCTCATGAAGTCGTAGCTGGTCGGCGAGGACAGTTGCACCACATGGTAACCGGCCTGGTAGAACAGCTTCTTGAGGTATTCGTTGATGGTGCTGGAGTACGGCGCACCGGTGCCGGCAATGAGGAAGATCAGCGGCGCTCGGTGGTCCTGGCGCGCCAGTCGATACTTGAGTTTTTTCACCGCCCAGAAGTTGTCGGGCAGGGTGAACTCCCGTTCCGGGCGCAAGGTGAGGCTGTAGTCCGATTGGTCGATGTCATCGTCGCTGGGCAGGGTCGGGCGCTGCTCCGGCGGCGTGGTGGCGATGGTCGCCTCGAATGGGTTGGTCAAGGGGTAGCCGTAGCTTGCGGCGTCGATATCCCGCGCCGAAGCGGCAGCAGCCATTAATAGGCCACCCAGAAGGGCGGCAAGGCGCCAAGATCGAAGCATGTATTCCCCCAGAAGATTCAAGCTCGTGCAGTACGCAGGCTATGACCACACTGGCCTCGGCAAAGTTGCCAAGTGCGGTGGCCTTTGGTGCCCTGGTTATCTGCAAATGTAGTGGTGCGTCGCCGATTTTGCCTTAAGGCAGGTCTTAAGCGATCATTCACGGTTTCGATTACGGGTATTGGAGAACAGCATGCCTCGAGCGCTGCCGGCCGCTCTAACGCTAATGTTTCTGGCCCTTTGGCTCAGCGCCAGTTATGGCGTGCGCTACCAGTTGATGGAAGCGGGGCAGTGGGTAGGCCTATGCGCCGGGCCAGGCGACCACTGGCAGTGCCAGGTGCGCGCCTTGCTTGGCTTGACCATTCACTTTCAGGTGCTGGCGTGGAGCGGGATAGGGCTGGCGTTGGTGGCCCAGTTCGTAGCCGGGCGTGCCGGGTGGTGGCTGGCCGTGCTGGCATTGGTGTTCGCGATACCGGCATTGGTGCTGTACACCGCCAGCATTGCAGTGTTCGCTGTGGTGCTGGCGGGGTTGCGGTTGGTCAGGTAAACGCCTGTATGTTGCCGGTGCTACCCCGCCCTAAGACGCCAGCCCCTTCTCAAGCTTGGCGCAGACGCAAGCAGCGCCACAGGGCTGCTGTCATCAATACACTGACCACCGCCCAACCCCAGGCTTGCTGGTTCTGCAGCCCTTCTCGATACAGTTGCGGTAGCACCCCAGCCCCAATGATGAAGGCCAGCAACGCCACTTCCGCTCGCCGTACAGGCACCGGCCTGAATAGGTAAACCAGCGCCGGCAGCGTCAAGGCTGCGGTGGGGAAGCTGCGGTAACGCGGGTCGAACACCATTGCCAGCATGCTCACCGCCGCCGCGAACCCGGCAGCCAGCAACAGCCAGCCAGCCCGTGCCTGTAGCCAGGCGAACAGCCGTTCACGCCATCCGCTGCGCCGTGCCAGCGCCAGCACTGCATGGGCCAGCACCACCAGGTTCAACGCAGCCAGCAGCACTGCCCAAACCCATTCCCCGGCGAACCGTGCATGGGTGCGCATCAGCTCGCCCCACAACCCCAGGCAGCCCGCGCCTACGCCTGCCAGCAGCGGTAGCAGCAAGGCGGCCTGCGCAGTAGCGGGGCGCCCTGCGATCAGCAACGCCAGCGCTGCCAGCAACCCGCTCGCCAGCAGCCACTGCGGCCAGTTCGGCAGATTGCTGACCGGCCCCTCGAGCACTCCCTTGTCCTGCCGGTCGGCATCGAACAGCCCCCAATAGCCGCCCACCGCGCCCTCGCTGGCACGCTTCCACGGCTGGTCGAATGCTTCGATCAGGTTGTAGTGCCAGCCATTGGCTTCGGCCATGTTCACGAAGCCACGGATGAAGCGCGCCTCGTTGACCCGGCTCGGCACGGCAGTCTCGCGCTGGCGGCCTTCGCTGGGCCAGCCGGTTTCGCCGATGAAAATGTCTTTAGGCGCAAAGCGCTGGCCGAATACCCGCCGCACCTCGGCAACATGGGCAAGGGCATCGTCGATACCGCGGGGGTCATCTTCCCAGTACGGCAACAGGTGAATGGTCAAAAAGTCTACCGCCGGGGCTACCTGCGGGTGCTGCAGCCAGAACTCCCAGACATCGGCATAGGTGACTGGTACCTTGACCTGGCTTTTTACCCGCTCGATCAATGCGGCCAGACGCTCGCCAGTGACTTCCTTGCGTAGCAGCGTCTCGTTGCCCACGATCACTGCGCTGACCACATCCGGGTTGGCATTGGCGGCGCTGATCAGCGCGTTCACCTCTTTGTCGGTGTCGCCAGGGTTGGCGTTGACCCAGGCCCCGAGCATCACTTTCAGCCCATGCTTGCGAGCAAGCGCCGGGATTGCCTCAAGACCGGTCATCGAGTAGGTGCGGATGCACCGAAAGCGCTCGGCCAGCAGCGCCAGGTCGGCATCCATCCGCGCCGGGCGCAGGCGAAAAGGCTGGTCGAAGGGCGACTGGTCCTTGTCGAACGGGGTGTAGGACGCGCATTGCAGTTTGTGGGTAGGGCTTGCCGCATCAGGCAGCAGCACAGGCTTGCCCAGCCCATACCAGAGCCCTCCAAGGCCAAGCAGGGCGAGCAGGCAAGCGAGCAGGTAGAGCGGCCACAGCAGGCGGGAAGCAACGGGCATCGGGCGGTCCATCATCAGGCGCAAAACGTAGGATGATAGCCCGGCGCCAAAGCTTTGGCATGCAAGGATCGCGCAGGGCCGTGTCACTCTATGCCGCTAATGGCACAGTGCTGTCGCATATGGGGCAGTTACAGGTCGCAGTGGGAGCAGGTCCGGCTTTGTTGCAGGAAGATGATGCAATCTCCAAGACCTGACGAGGGATGCTTTGATGGCTACTTTTACAATAATGCGCCGTTTCCTGGGTGTGGGTAGCGCCCTGGTATTGGCCATGAGCGCTGCACAGGCCATGGCCAAAGAAGTAAGCATTGGTTACGTGGATGGTTGGGCTGACAGTGTGGCGACTACCAACGTGGCCGCAGAAGTGATCAAGCAGAAACTCGGCTACGACGTGAAGCTGCAGGCCGTGGCCACCGGCATCATGTGGCAGGGTGTAGCCACTGGCAAGCTCGACGCCATGCTCTCGGCCTGGCTGCCGGTCACCCATGGTGAATACTGGGCCAAGAACAAAGACAACGTGGTCGATTACGGCCCGAACTTCAAGGATGCCAAGATTGGCCTGATCGTCCCTGAGTACGTCAAGGACGTCAGCATTGCTGACCTCAAGAACGACAAGGGCTTCAAGCAGAAGATCGTCGGTATCGATGCAGGCTCCGGGGTGATGATCAAGACCGAGCAGGCTATCAAGGATTACGACCTCACTGGCTACAAGCTGCAGGCCAGCTCTGGTGCGGCGATGACCGCCGAGCTGGGCCGCGCCTATGCCAAGCAGCAGCCGATTGCAGTTACCGGTTGGGTGCCGCACTGGATGTTCGCCAAGTGGAAGCTGAAGTTCCTCGAAGACCCGAAGGGCGTGTATGGCGCGTCTGAGACGGTCAACAGCATCGGCAGCAAGGAACTGGCGACCAAGGCGCCGGAAGTTGCAGAATTTCTGAAGAAATTCAGCTGGCAGTCCAAGGATGAGATCGGCGAAGTGATGCTGGCCATCCAGGAAGGTGCCAAGCCTGATGCTGCCGCCAAGGATTGGGTTGCCAAGCACCCTGAGCGTGTGGAGGAGTGGACAGGCAAGTAATTGCCTGGTGCTCGGCGGTGGTGTTTCAGCGCCTGTGAGATCGAGCGCCGCCCGCGCGGCGCTCGATTTGCGCGCCACCGCGCATCCCAAGCCAAGCACTCACCCTCCCACCCAAAAGTTTGTTACGCAATCGGTAAAACACCGTTGCATCTAAGACTAAGGTCGTCTGGTTGGTGTTCGCTAGCCGCATAAAGTAAGGGTGTGGGTTTCCCCTACTCGTGCTGCTAGGACAAAAACAATGAACGACAGCATTTACCTTTCGATTCAAAACAGCCCCCGCTTCAAGGAGCTGGTCAGCAAACGTGAGCGGTTCGCCTGGATTCTTTCGGCGATCATGCTCGGCCTCTACTGCGCCTTCATCCTCCTGATTGCCTACGGCCCCCAGATTCTGGGTACCAAGCTCAGCCCTGATTCATCCATCACCTGGGGCATTCCCCTTGGCGTGGGCCTGATCGTTTCGGCATTCGTCCTGACCGCCATCTACGTTCGCCGCGCAAACGGCGAGTTCGATGAGCTGAACAAGGCCATCCTGAAGGAGGCGCAACAATGATTCGCCACGCCAAAGCCCTGGCCGTACTGGCCTGCGGAGCCTTCGCACCCGCCGTGTGGGCCGCCGATGCCCTGACCGGCGAGGTGCAGAAACAACCGCTGAACGTACCGGCGATCGCCATGTTCGTGGCCTTCGTTGCTTTCACCCTCGGCATCACCTACTGGGCCTCCAAGCGCAACAAATCGGCGGCGGACTACTATGCAGCTGGTGGCAAGATCACGGGTTTCCAGAACGGCCTGGCGATTGCCGGCGACTACATGTCGGCCGCCTCGTTCCTGGGTATTTCGGCCCTGGTGTTCACCTCCGGCTACGACGGCCTGATCTACTCGATCGGCTTTTTGGTCGGCTGGCCGATCATCCTGTTCCTGATCGCCGAACGCCTGCGTAACCTTGGCAAGTACACCTTCGCCGACGTCGCCTCATACCGCCTGGGGCAGAAGCAGATCCGTACCCTGTCGGCGTCTGGTTCGCTGGTAGTGGTCGCGTTCTACCTGATCGCGCAAATGGTTGGCGCGGGCAAGCTGATCGAACTGCTGTTCGGCCTGGACTATCACGTTGCGGTGATCCTTGTGGGTATCCTGATGTGCCTGTACGTGCTGTTCGGCGGCATGCTGGCAACCACTTGGGTACAAATCATCAAGGCTGTGCTGCTGTTGTCCGGTGCCAGCTTCATGGCGTTGATGGTGATGAAGCATGTGGGCTTCGACTTCAACACGCTGTTCTCCGAAGCGATCAAGGTCCATGCCAAAGGCGAGGCGATCATGAGCCCTGGCGGGCTGGTGAAAGACCCCATCTCGGCGTTCTCGCTGGGCCTTGCCCTGATGTTCGGTACTGCCGGCCTGCCGCATATCCTGATGCGCTTTTTCACCGTCAGTGACGCCAAAGAAGCGCGCAAGAGTGTGCTGTATGCCACCGGCTTCATCGGTTACTTCTACATCCTGACCTTCATCATTGGCTTTGGCGCCATTCTGCTGGTCAGCACCAACCCTGAATTCAAGGACGCTGCAGGCGCCCTGATCGGCGGCAACAACATGGCCGCGGTGCACCTGGCCGATGCCGTGGGTGGCAGCGTGTTCCTCGGGTTCATCTCGGCCGTGGCCTTCGCCACCATCCTGGCGGTGGTGGCCGGCCTGACCCTGGCCGGTGCATCGGCAGTGTCCCACGACCTGTATGCCAGCGTCTGGCGTAAAGGCAAGGCCAACGACAAGGATGAAATTCGGGTGTCAAAGATCACCACCGTGGCCCTTGGCGTGTTGGCGATTGGCTTGGGCATTCTGTTCGAGAAGCAGAACATCGCCTTCATGGTTGGCCTGGCATTCTCCATCGCTGCCAGCTGCAACTTCCCGGTGCTGCTGCTTTCGATGTACTGGAAGAAGCTGACCACCCGCGGTGCCATGATTGGCGGCTGGTTGGGGTTGGTGAGCGCGGTGACGCTGATGATCCTGGGCCCGACCATCTGGGTGCAGATCCTCGGTCATGAAAAAGCCATCTATCCGTACGAGTACCCAGCGCTGTTCTCGATGCTGATTGCCTTCGTCGGTATCTGGTTCTTCTCGATCACCGATACCTCCAAAGCCGCGGATGACGAACGTGCCAAGTTCTTCCCACAGTTCGTTCGCTCGCAGACTGGCCTTGGGGCTTCCGGCGCCGTTTCGCACTGATTCATAACGCAAAAAAAAAACCGCGCCTAGGCGCGGTTTTTTTTGCGTGCCGGCTAGATTCTGCCCAATAGCAGCAACACCAGCAGTACCACCAGCACCACGCCGATGATGCCCGACGGGCCGTAGCCCCAGCTGCGCGAGTGGGGGAAGACCGGTAAGCCGCCAATCAACAACAGGATCAGGATGATGATCAGAATCGTGGTCATGAAGAAATCCTTGTGTGTTTAGGGGTCAAGGGCCTCACACTGCCGGCCTCTTGTAATTCCGACCGTTGCCGCTTGTGAAAGATTCCATTTGCTTGAGCACCATGCAGTCATGTTCGCCCATTCACTATCCTGATTAACCCTGCTGTGGACCAAGGCCTTGATTAGACTCCTGACACAACCCGTCAGAACAAGGCGTGCCACTATGCAAAACCGCATCATGATCACTGGCGCAGGTTCCGGCCTTGGCCGGGAGATCGCCCTGCGTTGGGCCCGGGAGGGCTGGCGCTTGGCGCTGGCTGATGTCAACGAAGCGGGCCTGCGCGAAACCCTGGAGGGGGTACGGGCGGCAGGCGGCGATGGCTTCGTCCAGCGCTGCGATGTTCGCGATTACAGCCAGCTGACCGCCTTGGCCCAGGCCTGCGAAGAGCGTTTCGCAGGCATCGATGTGATCGTCAACAATGCCGGCGTCGCCTCAGGTGGTTTTTTCGCCGAGCTGTCCCTGGAAGACTGGGACTGGCAGCTCGCAGTCAACCTGATGGGCGTGGTCAAGGGGTGCAAGGCGTTCCTGCCGCAACTGGAGCGCAGCAAAGGGCGCATCATCAACGTCGCCTCGATGGCGGCATTGATGCAGGGGCCGGGCATGAGCAACTACAACGTTGCCAAGGCGGGGGTGCTGGCGTTGTCGGAGAGCCTGCTGGTGGAGCTGCGCCAGCTCGAAGTGGCTGTGCACGTGGTTTGCCCGTCGTTCTTCCAGACCAACCTGCTCGACTCCTTCCGAGGCCCGAACCCGGCGATGAAAGTGCAGGTCGGCAAATTGCTGGAAGGCTCCCCGATCAGCGCGGTGGATATTGCCGACTACATTCACCAGCAGGTCGCGGCCGGCGAGTTTCTGATTCTGCCCCATGAAGCCGGGCGCCTGGCCTGGGAGCTCAAGCGTAAGGCGCCAGAGCGGTTATACGATGAGATGGCCGAGATGGCGGTAAAAATGCGAGCTAAGGCGCAACCCCGGTGATTGCCCAGCGCAGCCCGTAGGAAAAATTACAACGGCGCGTAGGCTTGCTCTGAATTGCTGGCTAGCCCTTGTCTAGCAGAATATCCCCAAGCACGCTGCGGTTTTTCCTGATGCCAAAAAGGAGCGCAGCATGCTGGTGATCGCACGAGAAGTCGGCGAAGTCATCACCATAGGTGACGATATTCGAATCAAGGTGGTGGATACCCACAATGGGCTGGTGCGTTTTGGCGTGGATGCGCCGCGCAAAGTGCCGGTGCACCGGGCGGAGGTCTATCGGCGCATCAAAGAGCAGGCCGAGCGCAAGGCTGATTGACCTGCCTCGGCCGCGTGGCTTCAAGGCCAGAGGTCAGTCGAGCAATTCCCGTGGCACGTCATGCTTGGCTAGCAGTTGGCACTGCTGGCTTTGCACATCGAACAGGATGAACGCCTGGCCTTTGGCCAGCGCCTGACGAACCCGCAATACGCGGGTTTCCAGTGGCGTGTCATCGCCATTGTCGGTGCCTTCGCGGGTCACGAAGTCCTCGATCAGGCGGGTGAGGGTTTCGGCTTGCAGTTGGTCGTAGGGGATCAGCATGGGCAGCGCACAGTCCAAGTCATGAGCGCTGCATGCTACGCGATTGCAGTGCCATCAGCTTTTATTTCCTAGCAGGCTGTCCACGGCCGGCACCCGGGTGTCGCTCTCCATCTGCGCATCGTGCTCCAGTTGATGGCTGAAGCGCTCCAGCGATGCATTGGCCGGTTGCGAGTCGCTGGCAAATACCGGTGGGCTGAGCAGGTAAGCACTCAGCAATCGGCTGAGGGCGGTCAAGCTGTCGATATGGGTGCGTTCGTAGCCGTGGGTTGCGTCGCAGCCAAAGGCTACCAGTGCGGTGCGTATGTCATGCCCGGCCGTCACAGCCGAGTGGGCGTCACTGAAGTAATAGCGGAACAGGTCACGGCGCACCGGTACATCCTGATCGCCCGCCAGCTTCAGCAGATGGCGTGAAAGGTGGTAATCGTAAGGCCCGGACGAATCCTGCATGGCCACACTCACCGCATGTTCGCTGGAGGCCTGGCCCGGCGCTACCGGGGCGATGTCGATGCCGACGAACTCACTGACATCCCAGGGCAGGGCGCCGGCCGCACCCGAGCCGGTTTCTTCGGTGATGGTGAACAGCGGGTGGCAATCGATCAGCGGCTGTTGGCCACTTTCAACCACTGCCTTCAGTGCCGCCAGCAATGCTGCCACACCCGCCTTGTCATCCAGGTGGCGGGCACTGATGTGACCGCTATCGGTAAACTCCGGAAGTGGGTCGAAGGCGACGAAGTCGCCGATGGAAATGCCCAGCGCTTCACAGTCGGCACGGGTGGCACAGTACGCGTCCAGGCGGACCTCCACGTGCTCCCAGCTCACCGGCATCTGGTCGATGGCGGTGTTGAACGCATGCCCGCTGGCCATCAGCGGCAGTACGCTACCGCGAAATACTCCGGTGTCGGTGAACACACTGACCCGGCTGCCTTCGGCGAAGCGGCTCGACCAACAGCCGACCGGGGCCAGGGCAAGGCGCCCGTTGTCCTGCAACTGACGCACGCTGGCGCCAATGGTATCGAGGTGAGCCGAGACGGCGCGGTCAGGCGAGCTCTGCCGGCCTTTGAGGGTAGCGCGGATGGTGCCACGGCGGGTCAGCTCATAGGGAATGCCCAGTTCATCCAGGCGCTCGGCCACATAGCGCACGATGGTATCGGTGAAACCAGTCGGGCTGGGGATGGCGAGCATCTCCAGAAGCACGCGCTTTAGGTAATCGAGGTCGGGTTCGGGGAGTCGTTCAGACATGGGTACTCCTTGGTTCTTCTGCGGGTCTGTTCACGGCTGAACCCGCTCGCACGGCAAGCCGAAGGCCATGCGAGCGGATTAACCCGTGTACGGGCCTTTACTGTCTTAAGCCAACGGCCGGCTCTGGGGGAACAGCAGATCGACGAACCGCTCTGCAGTAGGCTGCGGCTCGTGATTGGCCAAGCCAGCTCGTTCGTTGGCCTCGATGATCACGTACTCTGGGCACTCAGCATCGCGCACCATGAAATCCAGGCCTACCACCGGAATCTCCAGCGCCCGCGCTGCTCGCACAGCCGCATCGGCGAGCACCGGGTGCAGGCGGTCGGTCACATCTTCCAGGGTGCCGCCGGTGTGCAGGTTGGCTGTGCGCCTTACCGCCAGGCGGTTACCCGCAGGCAAAATGTCTTCATAGCCCAGGCCTGCGGCCTGCAGTGTGCGCTCGGTTTCATCATCCAGCGGAATACGGCTCTCGCCTCCGGTGGCCGCTTGGCGGCGACGGCTTTGCGCTTCGATCAGCTGGCGGATGCTGTGCTTGCCATCACCCACCACGTGGGCAGGATGGCGGATGGCTGCAGCCACGACTTCATAACCGATCACCACAATGCGCAAGTCGCTACCGGCATGGTAGCTCTCCAACAGCACGCGGCTGTCGAAGCGGCGGGCGGTCTCTACGGCCTGGGTCACTTCCTCGATGCAGGTAAGATTCACCGCGACACCCTGGCCCTGTTCGCCATCGACCGGCTTGACCACCACTGCGCCATGCTCATCCAGGAACGCCAGGTTGTCGTCGGCGTTGCCTGCCAACTGTTGCGCCGGAACCTGCAACCCGGCGTTGTGCAGGGCATGTTGAGTCAAGCGTTTGTCCTGGCACAGGGTCATGGTCACGGCACTGGTCAGGTCGCTCAGCGATTCGCGGCAGCGAATGCGTCGCCCGCCCAGGCTGAGGGTGAACAAGCCGCCTGCAGCATCGTCGACCTGCACTTCGATCCCCCGGCGCAGCGCCTCGTCGACGATGATCCGGGCATAGGGGTTGAGCCCGGCCGCAGGCCCCGGGCCAAGGAACAGTTGCTGATTGATACCGTTGCGGCGTTTGACGGCGAACGTTGGCAAATTGCGAAAGCCGAGTTTGTCGTACAAGCGCTTGGCCTGGCGATTGTCGTGCAGTACCGACAAGTCCAGATAGGCAAGGCCACGGCTCATGAAATGTTCGATCAAGTGCCGTACCAGCACCTCACCGACGCCTGGGCGGGTGCATTGTGGGTCTACTGCCAGGCACCATAGGCTGCTGCCATGCTCGGGGTCGTCGAAGGCCTTGCTGTGGTTCAGGCCCATCACGCTGCCGATCACCGCACCGCTGTCTTCGTCTTCTGCCAGCCAGTACACCGGGCCGCCGAGGTGACGAGGGGTGAGCAGGTCTGGGTCAACTGGCAGCATGCCACGCGCCTGATACAACGTATTGATGGCCTGCCAGTCGCCCGCATTTTGCGCCCGGCGCACCCTGAACCCGCGAAACACCCGCTGCGCTGGGCGATAGTCGGTGAACCACAGGCGCAGGGTGTCGGAGGGGTCGAGAAACAGCTGCTGTGGGGCTTGGGCCAACAACTGCTGGGGGGCGGCCACATACAGCGCGATGTCGCGCTCGCCGGGGCGCTCGTCCAGCAGCTCCGCTGCCAGGCTGGCAGGGTCCGGGTAGGTGTGGCCGATCAACAGGCGCCCCCAACCGCAGTGCAAGGCTCGCGGCTGGTCGTGGGGTTCGCTGCCATCACCGGCCAGGCGCGCCTGCAGGCGCTCGTAGGACGGTGCCTGGCCGCGCAGCAAACGCTGACCGTAAGCGATTTCATGGGCTTTCATCGGTCAGATTCCTTGTTCGCTGAGCCACAGGTTCAGTGCCGCCAACTGCCACAGCTTGGAGCCGCGCAATGGGGTGAGCTGACCGTGTGGGTTGCTCAGCAAGCGGTCGAGCATGGTCGGGTTGAACAGGCCGCGATCCTGGCTGGGGTCAGTCAGCAGCTCGCGCACCCAGCCTAATGTCGCACCTTCCAAGTGCTTGAGGCCGGGCACCGGGAAATAGCCCTTCTTGCGGTCGATGACTTCATGTGGGATCACCCGCCGCGCCGCTTGCTTGAGCACCTGCTTGCCGCCGTCAGGCAGCTTGAAACGTGCCGGAATACGCGCCGACAGCTCTACCAGGCGGTAATCGAGGAACGGCGTGCGCGCTTCCAGCCCCCAGGCCATGGTCATGTTGTCCACCCGCTTGACCGGGTCGTCCACCAGCATCACCGTACTGTCAAGGCGCAGGGCCTTGTCTACGGCCTCCGGTGCACCCGGCCGGGCGAAGTGCTCGCGCACGAAGTCGCCGGCCACGTCGGTTTCCAGCAGCCATGGCGCTTGGACCGTGTCGCGATACTCAGCGTGGCTGCGGTCGAAGAAGGCATCACGGTAGGCTGCGAAAGCATCCTGAGCGCCGTCCACTTTCGGGTACCAGTGGTAGCCGGCGAACAGCTCGTCAGCGCCCTGGCCGCTTTGCACGCCCTTGCAATGCTTGGCCACCTCTCGCGATAGCAGGTAGAAGGCGATGCAGTCATGGCTGACCATCGGTTCGCTCATGGCGCGGAACGCGGCCGGCAGTTGCTCGATGATTTCATGCTCAGCGATGCGCAGCTGGTGATGGCGCGTGCCGTAATGCTTGGCAATCAGGTCAGAGTACTGGAACTCATCGCCACGCTCGCCGCCTGCGTCCTCGAAGCCGATGGAGAAGGTGGAGAGGTCATCCACACCCACCTCACGCAGCAGGCCGACCAGCAGGCTTGAGTCAACTCCGCCAGACAGCAGTACACCCACATCCACGGCGGCACGTTGGCGGATTGCCACGGCGTCGCGGGTGGCGTCGAGTACGCGGGTGGTCCAGCCTTCCAGGTCGAGGTCGCGTTCGTCGGGGTTCGGGCCATATTGCAGTTGCCACCACGTCTGGCGCTCGACCTCGCCATGCCGGTCCACACGCATCCAGGTGCCGGGTTCGAGCTTCTGGACATTGGCCAGCAGCGTGCGTGGCGCGGGTACCACAGCATGGAAGTTCAGGTAGTGATTGAGCCCTACCGGGTCGATCATTGGGTCGATGTCGCCGCCTTTGAGCAACGCTGGCAGGGTTGAGGCGAAGCGCAGTCGCTCGCCGTTGCGCGACAGATACAGCGGCTTGACGCCAAGGCGGTCGCGGGCCAGGAACAGGCGCTGGTTGTCACGTTCCCAGATGGCCAGGGCGAACATGCCATTGAGCTTGGGTAGCAAGGCTGCACCCCAGGCGTGGTAGCCCTTGAGCAACACTTCGGTGTCGCCGTCCGACCAGAAGCTGTAGCCCAGGTCCAGCAGCTCCTGGCGCAGTTCGGGGAAGTTGTAGATGGCGCCGTTGAACGCCAACGACAGGCCAAGGGTGTTATCGACCATCGGCTGCGCCGAGCCGTCGGACAGGTCCATGATCTTCAGCCGGCGGTGGCCTAGGGCAATCGGGCCTAGGCTATGGAAGCCCCAGGCGTCGGGGCCGCGCGGCGCCAGATGATGGGTCATGCGCTCTACCGCAGCCAAGTCGGCTGGGCGAGGGGCTTGATCGATGGGGGTGAAACGCAACTCTCCTGCTAATCCGCACATAGGTCCTTACCGGTTTTTCCGTTGGGGAATGAGTGCCCCGGATTAGGGCACCCTGTAAGGAACTGACCTATGCGCTTTGTGTGAGTTTTAGATCGATTGGTTATAAATGACGAAGTGGCAGGTCATGTTCACCGATCGATGTTCATGAGCATCCGCCGGTTGGCAGCGGCTCTGAGTTCTGCCGATCACTTTCCTCGAATCAGCTGTCGCAGCATGAATCGATTCGGATGGCACGCCTCGGCCACCGCTTTAGGCAAAGGCAGTGGCTCCCCGCTGGCCCAGGCCGCAATCAGCTCGCCACTGAGCGGCGCAGTGATCAACCCACGTGAGCCGTGCCCGCTATTCACATACAGCCCGTCCAACCAAGGGCAAGCTACATCGGGCACCTGCCGGGCATCCTTGGCAAGCACGGCATAGGCCTCTGTGAACAGGGCAGGGTCAGCCAGGGGCCCGACGATCGGCAGGTAATCCGGGCTGGTACAGCGAAACGCCGCACGCCCCTGCAACTGCGTCGGGTCCAGTGTGTCTGCGCCCAGGCGAGATGCTAGGTCAACGGAAATCCCATTCAATAACCGCAGGTTACCTTGGTGCTCGGCTACCGTGGGCGTCAGGTCGTCGCTGCTGAAGTCAAAGCTGGCGCCCAAGGTGTGTTCATCCTGTCGGGGCGGCGCAACGTAGCCATCGGCACAGACCACGGTGCGCAGTGCTCGGCTGGCGCAGGTTGCCGGCAGGCGGGTGATCTGCCCGCGAATGCGCTTGAGCGGCAACTGCGAGCAGGCGGGGAACCTGCGTACATCGGCAGCCGCGGCCAGCACCACCAGCGGCGCGCTGGCCAGCTGGCGCTCGCCGTCCCACGCTTGCCAGAGGCCTTGGACTTTGCGCAGCTGCAGCACATGCTGGTGAGGCTGTACGCGGATGTTGGGGTGTTGCAACTGTGCCTGGCACAAAGACGGCGGGTGCACCCAGCCACCTTCCGGGTAGTACAGCCCGCCCGCTGGCAGCGCCACCCCCGCAACTGCCTCGGCCTCAGCCTGCTCCAGTGCCTGTAGCAACCCGCTGTCGAAGGCCTGGGCAAGCTTGGCCTGACGTTCGGCTTCCTTACCGTCGAAGGCCAATTGCAGAACCCCGCAGGCGTCCCACTGTTCGCCGCGCTGCAAGCGCTCGAGCTGGCGCCGGGTATAACCGAAACCGGACAGGATCAGTTGCGACAGGGCGGTGCCATGGGCAGACAGTTTCAGGTACAGCACCCCTTGAGGGTTACCGGAGGCTTCCTGGGCCGCAGCCCAGTGGCGCTCCAGCACCGTCACCTGCCAACCTCGCCTGGCCAGGCTGGCGGCAGTGGCACTGCCCGCCAGGCCTGCCCCGATCACCAGTGCCTGGCGCGGCCCGGCTAGCGGTGCCGGGCGGGCATACCAAGGGGCGCTGTCGGTGGCTGAAGGTTGCCCGGTGTACAGGCCACTCATCACTTCCCATTTCTTGCCGATGCCAGGAATTTTCTTCATGGCGAAACCGGCCTCGATCAGCCCCCGGCGCACCCACCCGGTGGTGGTGAAGGTCGCCAGCGCCGTGCCTGCATGGGCCAGCCGCGCCAACTGCGAGAACAGCTCGGGGGTCCACATGTCGGGGTTTTTCGCGGGCGCGAAACCGTCGAGGAACCACACATCGATGCGCGCATCCAGTTGCGGCAGTTGTTCCAGTACGTCGCCGATCAGCAAGGTCAGGGTTACCCGGCCGTTATCAAAGCTGAACTGCTGGAAGCCTGGGTGAACCGCCACGTACTGAGCCAGGAAAGGTTCGGTGAAACCGGCCATCTGCGGCCATAGGCGTGCAGCGCGGGCCATGTCGTCATGGGCCAGGGGGTACTTTTCGACGCTGATGAAATGCAGCCGTGCATCAGGGTCTGCCGTTTCGGCGAATAGCTGCCAGGCGCAGAAGAAATTCATGCCGGTGCCGAAGCCGGTTTCCCCGATCACCAGGCACGCCTGTGGCTCAAGCTCGGCGAAGCGTTGCGCCAGGCGGGTCTGCTCGAGAAATACGTAGCGGGTTTCGTCGGTGCCTTCGTTTTTCGAGAAGTAGACGTCGTCGTACTGCCGCGAGTGAGGGCGGCCCTGGTCGTCCCAGTCGATCTGGGCATGCTGAAGAAGGGTGGACATGGTTGGCTCGGTTGCAGCGGATGTGCGGATTTTATGTCATCTGCAGGGTTTGCACAGGCACAACGCAAATCCGCTAGTCTTGCTTATCCAATCAAGGAGCCAGTGCATGTTCGAATCCGCGCAAATCGGCCACAGCATCGACAAGGACACCTACGACGCAGAGGTCCCCGCGTTACGCGAGGCACTGCTCGATGCACAGTACGAACTCAAGCAGCAGGCACGTTTCCCAGTGATCGTGCTGATCAACGGCGTCGAAGGTGCCGGCAAGGGCGAAACGGTCAAGCTGCTCAACGAGTGGATGGACCCGCGCATGATCGACGTGCTCACCTTCGACCAGCAGACCGACGAGGAGCTGGCTCGGCCACCGGCCTGGCGCTACTGGCGGGCCTTGCCGCCCAAGGGGCGGATGGGCGTGTTTTTCGGCAACTGGTACAGCCAGATGCTGCAGGGGCGGGTACATGGTGTGATCAAGGATGCCGTGCTCGACCAGGCCATCACCGGTGCCGAGCGGCTGGAACAGATGCTCTGCGACGAAGGGGCGCTGATCATCAAGTTCTGGTTCCACTTGTCGAAGAAGCAGATGAAGGCGCGGCTCAAGTCGCTCAAGGACGACCCCCTGCACAGCTGGAAGATCAGCCCCTTGGACTGGCAGCAGTCGCAAACCTACGACCGTTTCGTGCGTTTTGGCGAGCGCGTGCTGCGCCGCACCAGCCGTGACTACGCGCCATGGCACATCATCGAAGGCGTCGACCCGAACTATCGCAGCCTGGCGGTGGGGCGCATCCTGCTCGAGAGCCTGCAGGCGGCACTGGCCAACAACCCGAAGGGCAAGCACCAGGGCAACGTCGCCCCGCTCAGTCACAGCATCGACGATCGCAGCCTGCTCGGCGCGCTGGACATGACCTTGCGCCTGGACAAACACGACTACCAGGAACAGCTGGTCACCGAACAAGCGCGTCTGGCTGGCCTGCTGCGCGACAAACGCATGCGCCGGCACGCCTTGGTGGCGGTGTTCGAAGGCAATGACGCCGCCGGCAAGGGCGGTGCCATCCGCCGGGTCGCCGCCGCGCTGGACCCGCGCCAGTACCGGATCGTGCCAATTGCCGCGCCCACCGAAGAGGAGCGCGCCCAGCCCTACCTGTGGCGGTTCTGGCGGCATATCCCGGCGCGCGGCAAATTCACCATCTTCGACCGCTCCTGGTATGGCCGCGTGTTGGTGGAGCGGGTGGAGGGCTTTTGTAGCCCGGCCGACTGGATGCGCGCTTATAGCGAAATCAACGATTTCGAAGAGCAACTGGTCAATGCCGGTGTGGTGGTGGTCAAGTTCTGGCTGGCAATCGATCAGCAGACCCAGCTCGAACGCTTCGAAGAACGCGAGCAGATTCCGTTCAAGCGCTACAAGATCACCGAGGACGACTGGCGCAACCGCCAGAAGTGGGACGACTATACCCAGGCGGTGGGTGACATGGTCGACCGCACCAGCAGCGAAATTGCCCCTTGGACCCTGGTTGAGGCCAATGACAAGCGCTGGGCGCGGGTGAAGGTGCTGCGCACGATCAACGAGGCGCTGGAGGGCGCTTTCGCCAAAGGCAAGAAATGACCCAGCATGCCGCCACGGAATGACCCTATGAATTTATTTCCCCGCATTTTCCACCGGGGCCTAGCGCTGAGCCCTTAGAATCGGCCTAAACCCATCAAGGGCTCTGGTTCGAGGACTGTATGCACACAACTTCCGGCCGCTGGGGCTATGGCCTATTCCTGGCGCTGCTGACAGCACTGCTCTGGGGCATCCTGCCGATCAAGCTCAAGCAGGTGTTGCAGGTGGTCGACCCACTGACCGTCACCTGGTATCGGTTGCTGGTTTCTGGCGGGTTGCTGTTCGCCTGGCTGGCGGCCCAGCGCCGCTTGCCATCGGCCCGCAAGCTGGGGCGCAAGGGCAAAGGCCTGGTAGCGTTGGCTGTGCTCGGCCTGATGGGCAACTATGTGCTGTACCTGATCGGCTTGAAGTTGCTCAGCCCAGGCACCGCCCAACTGGTGGTGCAGATGGGCCCTGTACTGTTGCTGGTGACCAGCGTGTTCGTGTTCAAGGAACGGTTCACTCTGGGGCAGGGCATTGGTTTGGTCGTATTGCTGTGCGGGTTCGGCTTGTTCTTCAACCAGCGGCTCGAGGAGCTCCTGACCTCCTTGGGCACCTACACCACCGGCGTGCTGACCATTCTGCTGGCGACCAGTATCTGGGTGTTCTACGCCTTGAGCCAGAAGCAGTTGCTGACGGTGTGGCATTCGCAGCAGGTGATGATGGTCATTTACCTGAGCTGCGCGGTGCTGCTGACGCCCTGGGTACACCCGTTGCAGGTGTTGCAACTGACTGGGGTGCAGGGTTGGCTGCTGCTAGCCTGTTGCTTGAACACCCTGGTGGCCTATGGCGCATTCGCTGAGGCGCTAGCGCACTGGGAGGCATCGCGGGTCAGTGCCACCCTGGCGCTGACACCGCTGGTGACCTTCGTTGCGGTAGCGCTGGCGGCCTTGGCATGGCCTGAGTACGTCCACGCCGAAGATATCAACGCATTGGGGTATGTGGGGGCGGTGACGGTGGTGGCGGGATCGAGCCTGGTGGCGCTTGGGCCATCGCTGGTGGCGGGGTGGAAGGCCAGGCGGGCGCGCCTGGCCTGAGTGGGTAGACTAGGACTTCGCGGGTGAATCCGCTGCTCCCGAAAGCTCACACAGCCGGTAGGCGCGGGTATACCTGCGGAGGGGCCGGCACAGGCGTAATGCTGTTCACATGAGCATTTGAGTCCAGGCTTGGGGTTGTAAAATCCGATACACGTGATCTGGGATCGGATTTTTTTGGGGGGCAATCTGAGATTTTTAGCGCCTGTGAGATCGAGCGCCGCCCGCGCGGCGCATCGCGAGCTGCGCTCGCTCCTACGTTTGTTTCGGGCCAGTAACGCCTGTGGCAGACGCGCGCGACCGCCTGGTTCATACGACGCGATACCGCGCCATGCGCCAAGGCGTCCGCGCGCAAATCCCGCAGGCATAATTGGCCCGAAACAAACGTAGGAGCGAGCGCAGCTCGCAACGCGCCGCGCGGGCGGCGCTCGATCTGCGCTCCACCGAAGAGCTCACGCCGAGCCTCTAGGCTTGAGTGAGCAGCTCTACGGCACAAGCGCACTATCATTCAGCCCTTGCTGCCTGGCGCCAGCATGTTCTCCGGCCGCACCCATTGGTCGAACTGCTCGTTGGTCAGGTACTGCAGCTCCAGGGCCGCTTCGCGCAGCGTCTTGCCCTCGGCATAGGCCTTCTTGGCAATCTCGGCTGCTTTGTCGTAGCCAATATGCGGGTTCAACGCCGTCACCAGCATCAGGCCCCGTTCCAGGTGCGCCGCCATCTGCTCGGCGTCCGGTTCGATCCCCGCCACGCAGTGCTGCTGGAAGTTGCGACAGCCATCGGCCAGCAGTTCGATCGACTGCAACAGATTGTGGATGATCACCGGCTTGAACACGTTCAGCTGCAGATGCCCTTGGCTTGCAGCAAAACCGATCGTCGTATCGTTGCCCAGCACTTGGCAGGCCAGCATCGACAGCGCTTCGCACTGAGTCGGGTTGACCTTGCCTGGCATGATCGAGCTGCCCGGCTCATTGGCCGGCAGACGTACTTCGGCCACCCCTGCGCGTGGGCCGGAGCCGAGCAGGCGCAGGTCGTTGGCGATTTTCATCAACGCCACCGCCAAGGTTTTGAGCGCACCGGCCAGGCTGGTGAGCGGCTCGTGCCCAGCCAGAGCCGCGAACTTGTTGGGGGCGGTGACGAAGGGCAGGCCTGACAGAGCGGCCAGTTCAGCGGCAACCGCTTCGGCAAAGCCATGCGGGGCGTTCAGCCCCGTGCCCACAGCAGTGCCACCTTGCGCCAGTTCATACACTGCCGGCAAGGTGGCGCGGATGGCGCGCTGGGCGTACTCGAGTTGGGCGACGAAAGCTGAGACTTCTTGGCCGAAGGTGATCGGGGTGGCGTCCATCATGTGCGTACGGCCGGTCTTGACCAGCTTGCTGTGGCGCGCCGAAAGCTCGGCCAGCCCCGCAGACAACTCGGCGACCGCCGGCAACAGCTTTTCATGCACCGCCTGGGCAGCGGCGATGTGCATGGCGGTGGGGAAGCAATCGTTGGAGCTCTGCGAGCGGTTGACGTGGTCGTTGGGGTGCACGGGCGCCTTGCCGCCGCGGCCTTGGCCGGCCAGCTCGTTGGCACGCCCGGCGATCACCTCGTTGACATTCATGTTGCTCTGGGTGCCGCTGCCGGTCTGCCACACCACCAGGGGAAACTGGTCGTCATGTTCGCCGTTGAGCACTTCGTTGGCGGCCTGTTCGATCAGCCGGGCGATGTCGGCGGGCAGGTCGCCGTTACGGTCGTTGACCCGCGCGGCGGCTTTTTTGATCAGCGCCAGGGCGTGCAGCACCGCGAGCGGCATGCGTTCCTTGCCAATGGCAAAGTTGATCAGCGAGCGCTGGGTCTGGGCGCCCCAATAGGCGTCCTCAGGAACTTCGACCGGGCCCAGGCTGTCTGTCTCGATACGGCTCATGCTGCATTCACTCCATTGTCAGTCAGAATCAGCAGTTTAGGCCCTCATATGGGCGAGCGGTTCATTCGCTCGTCGTGCCACTTGAGCGCTATGCCTCTGCGGGAGCAGAATGCTCCACTCTGAGGTACCGCCTCCCTCCCTGAAGGAAATGCAATGACCCGTCTCCGTGTCCTCTGCGCTGCCGTTGCCCTGGCTTGTGCCAGCGGCCAGGTGTTCGCTGCCACCGCCAGCCACAACGCTGCCGCCGAGAAATTCCTGGCCCTGGCCAATGCCGACAAACTGGGCACCCCGGTGTACATGCAGGTGCAGCAGATGTTTGCCCAGCGCTTCGCCCAGACCAAAGCTCCTGCCTCCAAGCAGGCGGTGCTCGAGAGCTACCAGGCCAAGGCCAACGCCGCGCTGGACAACGCCATCGGCTGGAACAAGCTCAAACCGAAGATGGTCGACCTGTACACTCAGACCTTCACCGAGCAGGAGCTCAAGGACCTGGTCAAGTTCTACGAGTCGCCACTGGGCAAGAAAGTGCTGCGTGAAATGCCCAAGGTCACCCAGCAATCGGCGCAGTTGACCCAGACCAGCCTGGAACCAGCGGTCCCTGTGGTCAACAAGCTGCTCGACGACATGACCAAGGAGCTGGACCCGAACGCTGGCAAGGCCGCGGCCCCTGCGAAAAAGTGAGTTTCAGCCAATGAGCATGCAGCAACGCATCGAGCAGCAACTGGCCGCGCTGGCCCCACAGCACCTTGAAGTGATCGACGAGAGCCACATGCACAGCCGTGGCCAGCAGACCCACTACAAGGCCGTGATCGTCAGCGAGCAGTTCGCCGGGCTCAACAGCGTCAAGCGGCACCAGAAGGTGTACGCCACCATGGGTGAGCTGATGGGCCAGATCCATGCCCTGGCGATTCACACCTATACGGCCGAGGAGTGGGCCAAGGTGGGCGTAGCACCGGCCTCGCCGGTGTGTGCCGGTGGTGGCCACTGAAACCGCTTTTTCGTTCTGGTACAATTCTGCAACATCCGGGGGCCGCTATGCGGCCCTCGCGTTTTTCGTCAAACCCGGTCTGCCCCTTACGAGGGCAACCACCTGGAGATCCACCTGAATGTCCCAAGCTATCGTCGTGGCGGCGCTGTACAAGTTCGTCACCCTGCAAGATTACGTCGAGCTGCGTGAGCCGTTGCTCAAGGCCATGCTCGACAACGGCGTCAAAGGCACCTTGCTACTGGCCCACGAAGGCATCAATGGTACCGTTTCGGCCACCCGCGAAGGCATCGACGGCCTGCTCGCGTGGCTGCGCAACGACCCGCGCCTGGTGGATGTCGACCACAAGGAATCCTACTGCGACGAGCAGCCGTTCTACCGTACCAAGGTCAAGCTCAAGAAAGAGATCGTCACCCTTGGCGTGCCAGGCGTCGACCCTAACCAGACGGTCGGCACGTACGTCGAGCCCAAAGACTGGAATGCGCTGATCAGCGACCCTGAAGTGCTGCTGATCGATACCCGTAACGACTATGAAGTGGCCATCGGCACCTTCAAAGGTGCGATCGACCCCAAGACCGAAACCTTCCGCGAATTTCCCGACTACATCAAAGCCAACTTCGACCCGAGCAAGCACAAGAAGGTGGCGATGTTCTGCACCGGCGGTATCCGCTGCGAAAAAGCTTCCAGCTATATGCTCGGTGAAGGCTTCGAGGCGGTCTATCATCTCAAGGGTGGCATCCTGAAATACTTCGAGGAAGTGCCTCAGGAAGAAAGCCTCTGGGACGGCGACTGCTTCGTCTTCGACAACCGCGTCACGGTGCGTCATGACCTGAGCGAAGGCGAGTACGACCAGTGCCATGCCTGCCGCCACCCGGTCGATGCCAAGGATCGCGAGTCCGAGCACTATTCACCAGGCGTGAGCTGCCCACACTGCTGGGACACCCTGAGCGAAAAGACCCGGCGTAGCGCCATCGATCGGCAAAAGCAGATCGAACTGGCCAAGGCCCGCAACCTGCCACACCCGATCGGTTACAACTACAAAGCCGAGGCCTGACCTATGACTGCCCGCCTGCTCTACGTGATGGACCCGATGTGCTCCTGGTGCTGGGGTTTCGCGCCGGTTGCCCAGGCCCTGATCGCCCAGGCCGCCGCGGCGGGCGTCGCCACGCGCGTGGTGCCAGGTGGGCTGCGCAGGGGCGGCAACGCACTGGATGGCTCGACCCGCAAGTACATTCTGGAACATTGGCAGGCCGTGGCTGAGGCCACGGGGCAGCCGTTTCGTTACGACGGCGCCATGCCTGACGGCTTCGTCTACGATACCGAGCCTGCCTGCCGTGCCCTGGTGGCCGCGCGTGAGCTGGATGCCGAACGGGTGTGGCCGCTGCTGACGCTGATCCAGCGTTCTTTTTACCAGCAGGGTGTTGATGTGACCCGCGCGCCGCAACTGGTGGAGCTGGCCCAGCAGGTGGGGTTCGATCGCGAGCGCTTCGCTGTGCAGTTCGCCAGCCACGACATCCGCGCCGCCACCGCCGCCGATTTCACCTGGGTGCAAGATTTGGGCATCGCTGGGTTCCCAACCTTGCTGGCTGAGCGCAATGGTCAATTGGCACTGCTGACCAACGGCTACCAGTCACAGGCCACCCTGCAACCGCTGCTGGGCCGTTGGCTGCAGCAGGCTGCTTGTGCTTGAACTTCCAGGGTCGCCAGACCCTGTGCCAGGGAAGCCTGCGGCTGCGGCTGATCGTCTGAGCTGGGCAGAAATACGCCGCCTGGCCCTGCACCACAAGAAAAACCTCTGGGCTGCCAATTTGGTGGCCGTGCTGGCCGCCTGCTGCAGTGTGCCAATTCCGCTTCTGTTGCCACTGCTGGTCGACGAAGTGCTGCTGGGCCATGGTGATGCCGCACTGAAATGGATGAACCATCTGTTGCCCAGCGGGTGGCAGGTCGCGGCCGGCTACATCGGCCTGATGCTCGCGGCCACCTTGAGCCTGCGCCTTGCGGCGCTGGCGTTCAACGTGGTGCAGGCCAAGCTGTTCGCGGGCCTTGCCAAGGATATCGTCTACCGTCTGCGCATCCGCCTGATCGAGCGCCTCAAGCGCATTTCGCTGAAAGAGTACGAAAGCCTGGGCAGCGGTACCGTGACCACGCACCTGGTCACCGACCTGGATACCCTCGACAAGTTCGTCGGGGAAACCCTGAGCCGCTTTCTGGTGGCCATGCTGACGCTGACCGGCACCGCCGCGATCCTGATCTGGATGCATTGGAAACTGGCGCTGCTGATCCTGTTGTTCAACCCGCTGGTGATCTACTTCACCGTGCAGTTGGGCAAGCGTGTGAAGCACTTGAAAAAGCTCGAAAACGACAGCACCTCGCGCTTTACCCAGGCGTTGTCGGAAACCCTGGATGCCATCCAGGAGATCCGCGCGGGCAACCGCCAGGGCTACTTCCTAGGCCGTCTTGGCTTGCGCGCCCGTGAAGTGCGCGATTATGCCGTGGAATCGCAATGGAAAAGCGATGCCAGCGGCCGCGCCAGTGGCCTGCTGTTCCAGTTCGGTATCGATATCTTCCGGGCGGCGGCGATGCTGACCGTGTTGTTCTCCGACCTGTCGATCGGCCAGATGCTGGCGGTGTTCAGCTACCTCTGGTTCATGATCGGCCCGGTGGAGCAGCTGCTCAACCTGCAATACGCCTACTACGCCGCAGGCGGCGCCCTGAGCCGGCTCAACGAGCTGCTGTCGCGCGCTGACGAGCCGCAGTACCCGGCCGCTTGCGACCCGTTCGTCGGTCGCGAAACGGTGGGCATCGAAGTGCGCGACCTGCGCTTTGCCTATGCCGATGAGCCGGTGCTCGACCAGCTGGATCTCACCATTGCCCCCGGCGAGAAGGTGGCCATCGTCGGGGCCAGTGGCGGTGGCAAGAGTACCTTGGTGCAACTACTGCTTGGCCTTTACAGCGCCCAGGCGGGAACCATCCGCTTTGGCGGGGCCAGCCTGCAGGAAATCGGCCTTGAAACCCTGCGCGAAAACGTCGCCGTGGTGCTGCAACACCCCTCGTTGTTCAACGACAGCGTGCGTGCCAACCTGACCATGGGGCGCGAGTGCACCGATGAAGCCTGCTGGCAGGCGCTGCGTATTGCCCAGCTGGACGCCACCATCGCCGCCTTGCCCCAGGGGTTGGACAGCGTGGTCGGGCGTTCCGGGGTGCGTCTGTCCGGTGGCCAGCGCCAGCGCTTGGCGATTGCCCGGATGGTGCTGGCCGAGCCAAAGGTGGTGATTCTCGATGAAGCCACTTCTGCGCTGGATGCCGCTACCGAGTACAACTTGCACCAGGCTCTGGCGCGTTTTCTCAGTGGCAGGACCACACTGATCATTGCCCACCGCTTGTCGGCGGTTAAGCAGGCCGATCGGGTGCTGGTGTTCGACGGTGGGCGTGTGGCCGAAGATGGCGACCATCAGCAGCTGATTGCCGAGGGCGGCCTTTATGCCAAGTTGTATGGGCACTTGCAGCAGACCTGACAGCGTGGCCGGTGCGGGCCAGTTGGTGGGTGGACCCGCTCCCGGTGTTGCGGCTGCGCGGCACCGCAGCTTTTAGGTCTAAATATTCCTCTCCTTGTCGATGGCAAATGGCCTACGCTGAACTGGTCTGGGTTGATTCAAGTCTTATCTGCTCTGTGACAGGGACTCAATGAAGGGAAATCGCACTCTAGAAGCGCCAAGACTGGTGGGTATCATTTGGCCCTTCATCGCCGTCGTCGTCTTCCAGGTGCTTTTGGGAAGCCTCAGCCTCTATGCGCTTTCGGCTGTGCGTGCCTATGTGGCCGGGGAAAGCCTGTGGTCCAAGGCCCAGAAAGACGCGATCTACTACCTCAACCTGTATGCCGATGACCGTGACGAGGGTACCTACCAGCGTTACCGCCAGGTCATGACCATTCCCCAGGGCGACCACGAGTTGCGCGAGCTGCTCGACCAGGCAAGCCCGGACCTGGCAGGCGCTCGGCAGGCCGTGCTCAAAGGTGGCAATCACCCTGACGATGCCGACAGCATCATCTGGTTCTATCGCAACTTCCGGCATGTCAGCTACATGCAGACGGCGATCGACTACTGGAACATTGGCGATGCGTACCTGAACAAGCTCGACGTTCTGGCTGACGAGATGCACAGCGGTTTCGCCGCCGGGAACGTTGGCCAAGCTCGGCTCGACGAATGGAAAGCCCGCATCGTGGCAATCAATGAAGGCGTCACGCCGGCTGCCAAAGCATTCAGTGATGCCTTGGGCGAAGGCTCGCGCATGCTGTTGCGGGTACTGTTGGTGACCAATCTGCTGACCGCGCTGTTTCTGATTGCCATTGCCTGGCGCCGTTCCAGCAAGTTGTTGGCCCAGCGGCAGGCGTTCGCCAGTGCCTTACGCGAGGAAAAGGAGCGGGCGCAGATCACCCTGGAGTCGATTGGCGATGCGGTGATCACGGCCGATGTCGATGGCAACATCGGCTACATGAACCCGGCCGCGGAACAGTTGACCAACTGGCAATCTGACCAGGCCCATGGCCTGCCGCTCGGAGCGCTGTTCAGCCTGCTTGACGAGCAGGAGCAATGCGAGAGCGGCTCGTTGGTCGAGCAGGTGCTCAGCGGCAGCCTCAAAGGTGGCGCCGAGCATGCCCGGCTGATCCAGCGCTTGGATGGCAGTACCGTGTCGGTCAACCTGGTCGGCTCGCCGATCATCAATAACGATCAGGTCGCCGGCATCGTGCTGGTGCTGCACGACATGACCCAGGAGCGTCAGTACATCGCCAACCTGTCATGGCAGGCGACCCATGACGCCCTGACGGGGCTGGCCAACCGCCGCGAGTTCGAATATCGCCTCGAACAGGCCCTCAATGGCCTGGCGCGCCAGACCGGCAGGCACTCGTTGATGTTCCTCGATCTTGACCAGTTCAAATTGGTCAACGACACCTGCGGCCATGCCGCTGGCGACGAACTGCTCAGGCACATCTGCGCAGTGTTGCAGTCGGGGCTGCGTGAAGGCGATACCTTGGCCCGTCTGGGGGGCGATGAATTTGGGGTGTTGCTGGAGAACTGCCCGGCCGAGCAAGCCGAGCGCTTGGCCGAAAGCCTGCGCCAAGCCGTGCAGAGCCTGCATTTCGTGTGGAAAGGCAGGCCCTTCGTAACCACTGTCAGTATCGGGCTGGTGCACATGGCCCAGGCGCCGTGCACATTGGAGGCATCGCTGCGCGCTGCCGACATGGCCTGCTACATGGCCAAGGAAAAGGGCCGCAACCGGGTGCAGGTGTACCATGCCGACGACAGCGAGCTGTCCATGCGCTTTGGCGAAATGGCCTGGATACAGCGCCTGCATGTGGCTCTGGAAGAAAACCGCTTCTGCCTCTATTGCCAGGAGATCGCCGCACTCAACCCCGGCGAAGGGCCCGGCCATATCGAGATATTGATACGCCTGCACGACGAAAGTGGCCGAACCATCCTCCCGGACAGTTTCATCCCGGCGGCCGAGCGGTACGGGTTGATGACGGCGCTGGACCGTTGGGTGGTCCGCAGCGTGTTCCAGGTCATTCGCCAGTGCCTGGACGAGGGCCGGGACGGGCCTCTGGCGATGTGCGCGATCAATCTGTCGGGTACCAGCATCGGCGATGACAAATTCCTTGAGTACCTGCAGCGGTTGTTCGTCGAATACGCCATTCCGCCCCGAATGATCTGTTTCGAGATCACCGAAACCAGTGCCATCGCCAACCTGGGTAGTGCCATCCGCTTTATCAACGAATTGAAAGGCCTAGGTTGCAAGTTCTCGCTGGACGACTTCTGTGCCGGGATGTCGTCATTCGCTTATTTGAAACATTTACCCGTCGACTTCTTGAAGATCGACGGAAGTTTTGTCAAAGATATGCTCGACGACCCGGTCAATCGTGCCATGGTCGAGGTGATCAATCACATCGGTCATGTCATGGGCAAGCGGACCATCGCCGAGTTCGTCGAAACACCGTTGATCGAGCAGGCCTTGCAGGAGATCGGCGTGGATTACGCCCAGGGCTATTTGATTGAACGACCACAGGTGTTCACCTGTGACAGTCTGCAGCGCCAACGGATTGCTGCGCGGCCCTTGCTGCATCGGGCGCCAGGAACATTTCGCTGAAAACACGTCCGCTAAATCACAAGGATCAAGGAGCTGAAAGTGATTGACGCATTCGTACGTATCGGGCCCTTGATGGACCCGGCCAGTTATCCCCAGTGGGCCCAGCAGTTGATCGAGGACTGCCGCGAAAGCAAGCGTCGGGTGGTCGAGCACGAGTTCTATCAGCGCCTGCGTGATGGCCAGCTGCGTCAGTCGACGATCCGCCAGTACCTGATCGGTGGTTGGCCGGTGGTCGAGCAGTTTTCCCTGTACATGGCCTACAACCTCACCAAGACCCGCTACGCTCGCCACCCCGGCGAGGACATGGCGCGGCGTTGGCTGATGCGTAACATTCGCGTAGAGCTCAACCATGCCGATTACTGGGTACATTGGTGCCAGGCCCATGGTGTTCACTTGCACGATCTGCAGGCCCAGGACGTACCGCCTGAACTCAATGGCCTGAACGACTGGTGCTGGCGCGTGTGCACCACCGAGTCGCTGGCCATTGCCATGGCGGCGACCAACTATGCAATCGAGGGGGCGACCGGCGAATGGTCGGCGGTAGTGTGCGCCGAAGATACCTACGCCATGGGGTTCCCGGAGGATCAGCGTAAGCGGGCGATGAAGTGGTTGAAGATGCATGCCCAGTATGATGATGCACACCCCTGGGAGGCGCTGGAAATCATCTGCACGCTGGCCGGCGAGAACCCGACCCAGGGGTTGCGCAACGAGTTGCGCAAGGCAATCTGCAAAAGCTACGACTGCATGTACCTGTTCCTGGAACGCTGCATGCAGCTCGAAGGGCGCCAGCAAGGGCGCCTGCGCCCGGCTCTGGCAGCTGGCTGAAACCCTGCGTTGTTCGCGGGTTAACCCGCTCCTACAGCAAATACAAAAGCCTTTACGGCGGTATAGGCCTTGGGAGCGGAGCTACCCGCCAAGCGCCCGGTGCAGGCGACGCAATACTTACTGCGCGTTGAAAGCCTGCCCGTTCACGCCCTTGCTGTCTGGCCCCATCAGGTACAGGTAAACCGGCATGATTTCTTCGGGCGACGGGTTGTTCTGCGGATTTTCGCTAGGGTAAGCCTGCGCCCGCATCGCGGTGCGTGTGGCGCCTGGGTTGATGCTGTTGGCGCGCACTGGGGCGACACCTTCCAGTTCGTCAGCCAGGGTCTGCATCAGCCCCTCGGTGGCGAATTTCGAGACGCCGTAGGCGCCCCAGTAAGCCCGGCCCTTGCGCCCGACACTGCTGGAGGTGAACACCACAGAAGCGTCTTCGGACAGTTTGAGCAGTGGCAGCAGGGTGCTGGTGAGCATGAAGGTGGCATCCACATTGATATGCATCACCCGCATGAAATTCTCGCCTGAAAGTTGCTCCAGCGGCGTACGTGGGCCGATGATCGAGGCGTTGTTGAGCAACCCGTCCAGCCGGCCGAACTGCTCCTCGATCATCACCGCCAGCTCATCGTATTGATGGGGCAGGGCGGTTTCCAAGTTGAACGGGATGACCACAGGCTGCGCGTAGCCAGCAGCCTCGATCTGGTCGTAAACCTCGTTGAGGTTGGCTTCGGTCTTGCCTAGCAGCAGCACAGTGGCCCCCAGCGCGGCATAAGCCTTGGCGGCGGCGGCGCCAATGCCACGGCCGGCACCGGTAACTAGGATGACGCGGCCGGCGAGCATGCCGGGGCGGGCGGTGTAATCGAACATGGTTCTGTCCTTTGAATTCGTCGGGGCGTCCCTGGCCCCTTGTGGGGGCAGGTGTACCCGCGACTGTGCATGATCAGGCGGCGGTATTGCCCGGCCTCACGCTTTCGCGGGTGAACCCGCTCACGCAGGGTTCAGGGCCGGGGCATCGACCGGAGTTCAGCAGCCGCACAGGGCGCTGTCGATGACCTTGCGCAACTCCAATGGGTGGTCCACCACCACATCGGCGCCCCAGTGGTTAGGGTTGTCGTCTGGATGAATATAGCCGTAGCGCACCGCAGCCGTGCGGGTGCCAGCGTCGCGGCCAGATTCGATGTCGCGCAGGTCGTCGCCGACGAACAACACGCTGGCAGGGTCCAGGTTCAGGGTTTTGCAGGCCAGAATCAGAGGCTCTGGGTCGGGCTTGCTGTTCTTCACGTGGTCCGGGCAGATCAACAGCGCCGAACGCTCGGCCAGGCCCAACTGCTGCATGATCGGCTCAGCGAAGCGCACCGGTTTGTTGGTGACCACGCCCCATAGCAGCTTGCCCTTCTCGAGGTCGGCCAGCAGCTCGCCCATCCCGTCGAACAGCTTGCTGTGCACTGCGCAATCACGCTGGTACCGCTCGAGGAATTCCAGGCGCAGGGCTTCGAAGCCTTCATCTTCCGGGTTCATTGCAAAAGTCGCTGCGACCATGGCGCGTGCGCCGCCGGAGATCACGTCGCGAATCGCCTGATCATCGATGGCCGGCAGCCCCCGTTCGGCGAGCATGGCCTGGCAGATGGCGATGAAGTCCGGCGCCGTGTCCAGCAGGGTGCCGTCCATGTCGAAGAGTACTGCTCGCAAACGCATGCTCATTCCTCGCGCAGGGTCTGAATCATGTAGTTGACGTCTACATCGCTGCTCAGCTTGTAGTGCTTGGTCAGCGGGTTGTAGGTCAGGCCGATGATGTCCTTGACCTCAAGGCCTGCGCTGCGGCTCCAGGCGCCAAGCTCGGACGGGCGAATGAATTTCTTGAAGTCGTGGGTACCGCGCGGCAGCATCTTGAGGATGTATTCGGCACCGACGATGGCCAGCAGGTAGGCCTTGGGGTTGCGGTTGATGGTCGAGAAGAACACCTGGCCACCAGGTTTGACCATGCGACAGCACGCGCGGATGACCGAAGAGGGGTCGGGTACGTGCTCGAGCATTTCAAGGCAGGTGACCACATCGAACTGCTCGGGCATTTCTTCGGCCAGCGCCTCAGCGGTGATCTGCCGGTACTCGACCTCGACGCCCGACTCCAGCTGGTGCAGCTGGGCCACAGCCAGCGGCGCCTCGCCCATGTCGATACCGGTAACGCGAGCACCACGCAAGGCCATGGCCTCGCTGAGGATGCCGCCGCCGCAGCCGACGTCCAGCACTTTCTTGCCAGCAAGGCCCACGCGCTCGTCAATCCAGTTGACGCGCAGCGGGTTGATGTCGTGCAGCGGCTTGAACTCGCTCTCGCGGTCCCACCAGCGGTGGGCCAGGGCTTCGAATTTAGCGATTTCGGCGTGGTCGACGTTGCTCATTGAACAATCCTCTGGAACTTGCACTTCAAATGGGACGCAGTATAACCGAGCGTCTGCGGGCCAGGGTCGCTATAATCGCCGGCTTTTGATATCCGAACGACGGGGAGAGGCGATGCGCGAGCGACTTTTGGGAGCAGAGAAGGTGACCGGGATGCGCTGGCAAGGCGGCGCCCTGCACCTGCTCGACCAGCGTGCGCTGCCGTCGCAAGAGCGTTGGCTGACCTGCGACACGGTTACACAGGTGGCCCAGGCGATCCGCGACATGGCGGTGCGCGGCGCCGCAGCCATAGGCATTGCCGCGGCTTACGGCCTGGTGCTGGCCCTGGAGGAGCGCCTGGCCCAGGGTGGGGATTGGGAGATGGACCTGGAAGAAGACTTCCTCACCCTGGCCGAAGCCCGCCCTACCGCGGCCAACCTGTTCTGGGCGCTGAACCGCATGCGCGAGCGTTTGCAGCGCGTGCGTGGCGAGCAGAGCGTGCTGGCCGCTCTGGAAGCCGAGGCGATCGCAATCCATGAAAGCGACCGCGAAGCCAACCTGACCATGGCCCAACTCGGCACCGAGCTGATCCGTCGCCACCAAGGCAACGCCCAGACCCTGCTGACCTACGGCAACGCTGGGGCCCTGGCCAGCGGCGGTATCGGCACGGCCCTGGGGGTGATCCGCGCCGGGTATCTCGAAGGCATGGTGGAGCGGGTGTATGCCGGCGAAACCCGCCCGTGGCTGCAAGGCTCGCGCCTGACCGCCTGGGAGTTGGCCCATGAAGGCATCCCGGTCACCCTGTGCGCCGATTCGGCGCTGGCACATCTGATGAAGACCAAGGGCATCACCTGGGTGGTGGTAGGGGCCGATTGCGTTGCTGCCAACGGCGATGTGGCCAGCAAGATCGGTACTTACCAGCTGGCCGTCAGCGCCATGCACCACGGCGTACGCTTCATGGTGGTGGCACCGAGCACCAGTATCGATCTCAATCTGGCCACCGGCGAAGACATTCCACTGGAAGAGCGCGAGGCGGACGAGTTGCTGGATTACGCCGGCACCCGTGTGGCGCCGCAGGTCGAGGCGTTCAACCCGGTTTTTGACGTGACGCCGGCTGATTTGATCGATGTGATTGTTACCGAGCGCGGCATCGTCGAGCGGCCAGACACTGCCAAGCTGGCTCAGTTGGTGTGCCGTAAGCGGTTGCATTGATCAGGGTAGGGCGGGAGGGTTGTGGTGGCGGCGCTCGATCCCACAGGCACCACAAAACGCACGCCATCCCCCAGCGCCCCATCTCCCCACCGCCCCGCCTTTGTGGTAACATCCGGCAGTTTCCAAGACCGCCCACGAAGGCGGCCTTCATTGCGCAGATCCATGCTACAACTCATTGATTTGTCGTAAGTCGTCGCACCCCTTTGCGTTGCGGCGGCGAGCTTCGTTCGGCCCTTGATGGAGCTGCGAAGTTTCACCAGAAAAAGGAATCAGGCTTCTCATGGGCGAACTGGCCAAAGAAATCCTCCCGGTCAATATCGAAGACGAACTGAGACAGTCTTACCTCGACTACGCGATGAGCGTGATTGTCGGGCGAGCGCTGCCCGATGCGCGTGACGGCTTGAAGCCCGTGCATCGTCGCGTCCTCTATGCAATGAGCGAACTGGGCAACGACTGGAACAAGCCGTACAAGAAATCCGCCCGTGTGGTCGGTGACGTGATCGGTAAGTACCACCCCCACGGCGACACTGCGGTCTACGACACCATCGTACGTATGGCCCAGCCGTTCTCGCTGCGTTACCTGCTGGTCGATGGCCAGGGCAACTTCGGTTCGGTCGACGGCGACAACGCCGCGGCCATGCGATACACCGAAGTGCGCATGGCCAAGCTGGCCCACGAACTGCTGGCCGACCTGCACAAAGAAACCGTCGACTGGGTGCCCAACTACGACGGCACCGAGCAAATCCCGGCGGTCATGCCAACGCGCATCCCCAACCTGCTGGTCAACGGCTCCAGTGGTATCGCCGTGGGCATGGCGACCAACATCCCGCCGCACAACCTCGGCGAGGTCATCGATGGCTGCCTGGCGCTGATCGACAACCCTGAGGTCACCGTCGACGAGCTGATGCAGTACATCCCCGGCCCGGACTTCCCGACCGCAGGTTTGATCAATGGCCGCCAAGGCATCATCGAGGCCTACCGCACCGGCCGTGGCCGCATCTACATGCGCGCCCGCTCCCACATCGAAGACATCGACAAGGTCGGCGGCCGTCAGCAGATCGTCGTCACCGAGCTGCCGTACCAGCTGAACAAGGCTCGCCTGATCGAAAAGATCGCCGAGCTGGTCAAAGAAAAGAAAATCGAAGGCATCACCGAGCTGCGCGACGAGTCCGACAAGGACGGTATGCGCATCGTCATCGAGCTGCGCCGTGGCGAGGTGCCCGAGGTGGTGCTGAACAACCTCTACCAGCAAACTCAGCTGCAGAGCGTGTTCGGGATCAACGTGGTCGCGCTGGTCGACGGGCGCCCGCGCCTGCTCAACCTCAAGGACCTGCTCGAAGCCTTCGTGCGTCACCGCCGTGAAGTGGTGACCCGCCGTACCGTATTCGAGCTGCGCAAGGCTCGCGAGCGTGGCCACATCCTTGAAGGCCAGGCCGTTGCCTTGTCCAACATCGACCCGGTCATCGCCCTGATCAAAGCCTCGCCGACGCCGTCCGAAGCCAAGGAGGCGCTGATCGCCAAGGCCTGGGAATCCAGTGCCGTGCAGGTCATGGTCGAACGTGCCGGTGCCGACTCCTGCCGCCCGCAGGACCTCCCAGAGCAGTACGGCCTGCGTGATGGTAAGTACTACCTGTCGCCGGAGCAGGCCCAGGCCATCCTCGACCTGCGCCTGCACCGCCTGACTGGTCTGGAGCACGAGAAGCTGTTGGCCGAGTACCAGGAAATCCTGGAGCAGATCGGCGAGCTGATCCGCATTCTCAACAGCGCCCAGCGCCTGATGGAAGTGATCCGCGAAGAGCTCGAAGCGATCCGTGCCGAATACGGCGATGCCCGTCGCACCGAAATCCTCGATGCCCGCCACGACCTCAACTACGGCGACATGATCCCCGAAGAAGAGCGTGTGGTGACCATCTCTCACGGCGGCTATGCCAAGACTCAGCCGTTGTCCGCGTACCAGGCCCAGCGCCGTGGCGGCAAGGGCAAGTCGGCCACTGGCGTCAAGGACGAGGACTACATCGAACACCTGCTGGTCGCCAACAGCCATGCCACGCTGCTGCTGTTCTCCAGCAAGGGCAAAGTGTACTGGCTCAAGACCTACGACATTCCTGAAGCCTCCCGCGCCGCCCGTGGCCGCCCGCTGGTCAACCTGCTGCCGCTGGAGGAGGGTGAGCGCATCACCGCCATGCTGCAGATCGACCTCGAGGCTCTGCAGCAGAACGCCGACCCTGAAGAAGAGCTGGAAGACGGCGACGACGGTGTCATCGAAGGTGAAATCGTCGAGCCGGAAGAAATCGACGAAGAGGACGGCGACACGCCTGAGTGGGTGGCCGAACCGACCGGCGCTTATATCTTCATGGCTACCGCCTCCGGTACGGTCAAGAAAACGCCGCTGGCGCAATTCGCCCGTCCGCGCACCAGTGGCCTGATCGCCCTGAAGCTCAAGGAAGGCGACACCTTGATCGCTGCTGCGATCACCGATGGTGCCAAGGAAGTGATGATGTTCTCCGACGCCGGCAAGGTGATCCGCTTCGCCGAAAGCGTGGTTCGCCAAATGGGCCGTACCGCCCGTGGTGTGCGGGGCATGAAGCTGGGCAAAGGGCAGCAGATCATTTCGATGCTGATCCCCGAATCCGGCGCGCAGATCCTCACTGCTTCGGAGCGTGGCTTCGGCAAGCGCACGCCGCTTTCCAAGTTCCCGCGTCGCGGCCGTGGTGGCCAGGGTGTGATCGCCATGGGGACCAAAGGGCGCAACGGCCTGCTGATCGGTGCTATCCAGGTGCAGGAAGGTGAGGAAATCATGCTGATTTCCGACCAAGGCACGCTGGTGCGCACGCGGGTGGGTGAAGTGTCCAGCCTGGGCCGTAACACCCAGGGCGTGACGCTGATCAAGCTGGCCAGCGACGAAACCCTGGTGGGCCTTGAGCGTATCCAGGAGCCATCCGAGGACGAGCTCGACGACATGATCGAGGCGGGCGAGGACGGTATCGAGGCCAATGCACCCGATGATGAAGCTGCGGGCGCCGAAGAGGCTCCACAGGAATAAACAGGTGTAAAACCCGAGCGGGGCGACCAAGGTCGCCCCGTTTGACTGTGTAGGAGCGAGCGCAGCTCGCGATGCAGGCGCCACTGTTCCTGCAGGGTATGTAGCAACCGAATCAAGATTTGTACTATTTGGCAGAGCGAGAGTGGATGTGAGCAAACGAGCCTTTAACTTCTGCGCAGGCCCTGCTGCGCTTCCTGACGCTGTGTTGCAGCGCGCCCAGGCCGAAATGCTGGACTGGAACGGCAAGGGCTTGTCGGTGATGGAGATGAGCCATCGCAGCGACGATTACGTGGCCATCGCCGAGAAGGCCGAGCAGGACCTGCGTGACCTGCTGTCCATCCCCTCCAACTACAAAGTCCTGTTCCTGCAGGGTGGCGCCAGCCAGCAGTTCGCTGAAATTCCACTGAACCTGCTGCCGGAAAACGCCACTGCCGACTATGTCGAGACCGGTATCTGGTCGAAAAAGGCCATCGAAGAAGCGCGCCGTTTCGGTACTGTCAACATCGCTGCCAGTGCCAAGCCCTACGACTACTTGGCGATCCCGGGCCAGAACGAGTGGAAACTGACCAAGAACGCAGCCTACGTCCACTATGCGTCCAACGAGACCATTGGCGGCCTGCAGTTTGACTGGGTACCTGAAACCGGCGACGTTCCGCTGGTGGTGGACATGTCCTCCGACATTCTTTCGCGCCCGATCGATGTCTCTCAGTACGGCATGATCTATGCTGGCGCGCAGAAGAACATCGGCCCAAGCGGCCTGGTGGTGGTGATCGTTCGCGAGGACCTCATTGGCCGCGCTCGCAGCAGCTGCCCGACCATGCTCGACTATAAGGTCGCTGCCGACAACGGCTCGATGTACAACACCCCGGCTACGTATTCCTGGTACCTCTCGGGCCTGGTGTTCGAGTGGCTCAAGCAGCAGGGCGGCGTCGAGGCCATGGAGCAACGCAACCGCGCCAAGAAGGACCGTCTGTACGGCTTCATCGACGCCAGCGAGTTCTATACCAACCCGATCAGCCACAACGCCCGTTCGTGGATGAACGTGCCGTTCCGCCTGGCTGACGAGCGCCTGGACAAAGCCTTCTTGGCCGGCGCTGACGCCCGGGGCCTGCTCAACCTCAAGGGCCACCGCTCGGTGGGTGGCATGCGCGCCTCGATCTACAACGCCCTGGGCCTGGAGGCCGTTGAGTGCCTGGTGGCCTACATGGCCGAATTCGAGAAGGAGCACGGTTGATGTCCGAACAGGAACTCAAGGCCCTGCGGGTACGCATCGACAGCCTCGACGAGAAGATCCTCGAGCTGATCAGCGACCGTGCCCGCTGCGCCGAAGAAGTGGCTCGGGTCAAGACGGCGTCACTGGCCGAGGGCGAAAAGCCGGTGTTCTACCGCCCTGAGCGCGAAGCTGCCGTGCTCAAACGGGTGATGGAGCGCAACAAAGGCCCGCTGGGCAACGAGGAGATGGCGCGGCTGTTCCGCGAAATCATGTCGTCCTGCCTGGCCCTGGAGGAGCCGCTCAAGGTCGCCTACCTCGGCCCTGAGGGCACCTTTACCCAGGCGGCGGCCATGAAGCACTTCGGCCACGCCGTGGTCAGCCGCCCGATGGCGGCTATCGACGAAGTGTTCCGTGAGGTGGCGGCCGGGGCCGTCAACTTCGGCGTGGTGCCGGTGGAAAACTCCACCGAAGGCGCGGTAAGCCACACTCTGGACAGCTTCCTCGAGCACGACATGGTGATCTGTGGCGAGGTCGAGCTTCGTATCCACCATCACCTGCTGGTCGGCGAGAGCACCAAGACCAATAGCATCACCCGCATCTACTCCCACGCCCAGTCCTTGGCCCAGTGCCGTAAATGGCTGGATGCGCATTACCCGAACGTCGAGCGTGTGGCGGTTTCCAGCAACGCCGAGGCGGCCAAGCGGGTCAAGGGCGAGTGGAATTCAGCCGCGATCGCCGGTGACATGGCGGCCAACCTGTATGGCCTGACCCGTCTGGCCGAAAAAATCGAAGACCGCCCGGACAACTCCACGCGCTTTTTGATGATCGGCCAGCAGGAAGTGCCGCCTACCGGCGACGACAAGACCTCGATCATCGTCTCGATGAGCAACAAACCAGGTGCGCTGCATGAGCTTCTGGTGCCGTTCCACGAGAACGGTATCGACCTGACCCGTATCGAAACTCGCCCCTCGCGCAGCGGCAAGTGGACCTACGTGTTCTTCATCGACTTCGTTGGCCACCACCGTGACCCGCTGATCAAGGCGGTGCTCGAGAAGATCAGCCAGGAGGCCGTGGCGCTCAAGGTGCTGGGTTCCTATCCCAAAGCAGTGCTTTGATTCGACAGAGTTGGGCCCTGTAGCAGCGGCTTTGAGTCGCGACGGGCTGCAATGCAGCCCCGTGGGGCCCACAGGCTGCCTAGATTTCTGAACAGGGTTCGCACCAGTGGTAAATGCAGCAAAAACCAAAGCCGCGCCAATCATCGACCGCCTGGTTGTGGTCGGCCTCGGCCTGATCGGCGGCTCTTTCGCCAAGGGCCTGCGTGAAAGCGGCCTGTGCCGCGAGGTGATCGGTGTCGATCTCGATGCGCCGTCGCGCAAGCTGGCGGTAGAATTGGGCGTGGTTGACCGCTGCGAAGCGGACCTCGCCGCAGCCTGTGTCGGCGCCGACGTCATTCAGCTTGCCGTGCCGATCCTGGCCATGGAGAAGGTGCTGGCGCGCCTGGCCCAGCTGGAGCTTGGCGATGCGATCATCACCGATGTGGGCAGTGCCAAAGGTAACGTCGTGCGCGAGGCGCGCGCCGTATTTGGCGAGCGCCTGCCGCGCTTCGTTCCTGGTCATCCTATCGCCGGCTCCGAGCAGAGCGGGGTAGAGGCGGCCAATGCCAGCCTGTTCCGCCGCCACAAGGTCATCCTGACGCCGTTGGAAGAAACCGACCCGGCCGCGCTGGCCATGGTCGACCGCCTGTGGCGTGCGCTGGATGCCGATGTGGAACACATGCCGGTGCAGCGCCATGACGAAGTGCTTGCAGCCACCAGCCACCTGCCGCACCTGCTGGCATTCGGCTTGGTCGATTCGTTGGCCAAACGCAATGAAAACCTCGACATCTTCCGGTACGCTGCGGGAGGTTTCCGCGATTTCACGAGAATCGCCGGCAGCGATCCGACCATGTGGCATGACATCTTCCTCGCCAACCGCGAGGCCGTCCTGCGCACCCTGGACACTTTTCGCAGCGACCTCGACGCCTTGCGCGACGCGGTCGATGCTGGGGACGGGCACCAACTGCTGGGTGTATTCACCCGTGCACGGGTTGCCCGCGAGCATTTCAGTAAAATCCTGGCCCGCCGGGCCTATGTGGACGCTATGAACGCCAACGATCTGATTTTCCTGGCCCAACCCGGTGGCCGCCTGACCGGGCGAATCCGCGTACCGGGCGACAAGTCGATTTCTCACCGCTCGATCATGCTCGGCTCGCTGGCCGAAGGCACGACCGAAGTCGAAGGGTTCCTCGAGGGCGAAGATGCCCTGGCGACCCTGCAGGCATTTCGTGACATGGGTGTGGTCATCGAAGGGCCCAACCATGGTCGCGTAACCATCCATGGCGTTGGCCTGCACGGCCTGAAGCCGCCACCTGGCCCGTTGTACGTCGGCAACTCTGGCACCTCGATGCGCCTGCTTTCGGGGCTTCTGGCCGGCCAGCCGTTCGATGTGACCATGATCGGTGACGCTTCGCTGTCCAAGCGCCCGATGAACCGTGTGGCCAACCCGCTGCGCGAGATGGGTGCCGTGGTCGAGACCGGCCCCGATGGCCGCCCGCCGCTGACCATTCGCGGTGGCAGCAAGCTCAAGGGCCTGACCTACACGCTGCCGATGGCCAGTGCCCAGGTCAAATCCTGCCTGTTGCTGGCAGGCCTGTATGCCGAGGGCGCCACCACCGTTACCGAGCCTGCACCGACCCGCGACCACACCGAGCGTATGCTGCGCGGCTTTGGCTACGAGGTGCAGAGCAACGGCCCGGTCGCGTCGCTGCAGTCTGGTGGCAAGCTCACCGCAACCCGTATCGAAGTGCCGGCGGATATCTCTTCGGCTGCTTTCTTCCTGGTGGCGGCATCCATCGCCGAAGGCTCGGAGCTGGTGCTCGAGCATGTTGGCATCAACCCTACCCGTACCGGCGTGATCGACATCCTGCGCCTGATGGGCGGCGACATCACCCTGGAAAACCAGCGTGAAGTCGGCGGTGAGCCTGTGGCCGACCTGCGCGTGCGTGGCGCCAAGCTCAAAGGGATCGACATCCCTGAAGAGCTGGTCCCCTTGGCCATCGACGAGTTCCCTGTGCTGTTCGTGGCTGCCGCCTGTGCCGAAGGGCGCACCGTGCTACGTGGCGCTGAGGAGCTGCGGGTGAAGGAGTCCGACCGTATCCAGGTGATGGCCGACGGCCTGGTCACCCTGGGCATCAAGTGCGAGCCCACCCCGGATGGCATCATCATCGAGGGCGGCCAGCTGGGTGGTGGCGAAGTCCATGGCCACGGTGACCACCGTATCGCCATGGCTTTCAGCGTCGCGTCGCTGCGTGCCAGTGCGCCAATCCGCATCCATGATTGCGCCAACGTTGCCACGTCGTTCCCGAACTTCCTGAAACTGTGTGCCGATGTGGGTATCCGCGTCGCCGAAGAGGGCAAGCTGTGAATTCGCAAGCGCCGGTCATCACCATCGATGGCCCGAGCGGTTCGGGCAAGGGGACCGTCGCTGGCATCCTCGCGCGTGAATTGGGCTGGAGGCTGCTGGACTCTGGCGCGCTGTACCGCTTGCTGGCGTTCAACGCCAGCAACCACGGCGTCGATTTGACCAACGAAGAGCTGCTCAAGGCCCTGGCCGCCCATCTGGATGTGCAGTTCATCGCGGCCGAGCCAGGTAAGCTTCAGCAGATCATCCTGGAGGGTGAGGACGTCAGCAATGTCATCCGCACCGAAACCGTCGGTGCCGGCGCCTCGATGGTCGCTTCGCTACCGGCGGTGCGCGCAGCGCTTTTGCAGCGTCAGCGCGCCTTCCGTGAAGCGCCGGGCCTGATCGCCGATGGCCGCGACATGGGGACCGTGGTGTTTCCAGATGCGCCGCTCAAGGTATTCCTCACCGCCAGTGCCGAGGAGCGTGCGAACCGCCGCTACCTGCAGTTGAAGGGCAAGGGTGAAGATGTTAGTCTGTCGAGTCTGCTAGATGAGATTCGTGCGCGCGATGAGCGCGACACCCAGCGCGCAGTGGCCCCGCTCAAGCCAGCGGCCGATGCCATTGAGCTGGACTCCACTGAGTTGTCCATCGAGCAGGTGCTGCAACGTATCAGGAACGAGCTCGCCCAGCGCGGCTTGGTCTGATAGCCAGGAAAGCAGGCAGGGGCACCAGTCAACGTCCTGCCCGCTTTCCTTTACTTAAAACAAACCCACATTGTCTGGAATGTGGCGATGGGCGTCTGTTTCGCCCGAATCTACAGGAATTAAAATGAGCGAAAGCTTTGCAGAACTCTTTGAAGAAAGCCTGAAAACCCTCAATCTTCAGCCGGGTGCCATCATCTCCGGTATCGTTGTCGACATCGACGGCGACTGGGTTACCGTACACGCTGGCCTGAAGTCCGAGGGCGTCATCCCGCTCGAGCAGTTCTACAACGAAGCTGGCGAGCTGACCATCAAGGTCGGTGACGAAGTTCACGTTGCGCTGGACGCGGTCGAAGACGGCTTTGGCGAAACCAAGCTGTCCCGTGAAAAAGCCAAGCGCGCCGAGTGCTGGATTGTTCTGGAAGCAGCTTTCGCCGCCGAAGAAGTGGTCAAGGGCGTTATCAACGGTAAGGTTAAGGGCGGCTTCACTGTCGACGTTAACGGCATCCGTGCGTTCCTGCCGGGCTCCCTGGTTGATGTCCGCCCTGTGCGCGACACCACCCACCTGGAAGGCAAAGAGCTGGAATTCAAGGTCATCAAGCTGGACCAGAAGCGCAACAACGTTGTCGTTTCCCGTCGCAGCGTGCTGGAAGCCGAGAACTCCGCCGAGCGCGAAGCCCTGCTGGAAACCCTGCAGGAAGGCCAGCAAGTCAAAGGTATCGTCAAGAACCTCACCGACTACGGCGCATTCGTGGACCTGGGCGGTATCGACGGCCTGCTGCACATCACCGACATGGCTTGGAAGCGCATCAAGCACCCATCGGAAATCGTTAACGTTGGCGACGAAGTCGACGTACGCGTTCTGAAGTTCGACCGTGAGCGCAACCGCGTTTCGCTGGGTCTGAAGCAGATGGGCGAAGATCCGTGGGTAGCTATCACTGCACGTTACCCAGAAGGTACTCGTGTACAGGCTCGCGTTACCAACCTGACCGACTACGGCTGCTTCGCTGAGCTGGAAGAAGGCGTTGAAGGTCTGGTACACGTTTCCGAAATGGACTGGACCAACAAGAACATCCACCCGTCGAAAGTCGTTCAGGTTGGCGACGAAGTGGAAGTCATGGTTCTGGACATCGACGAAGAGCGTCGTCGTATCTCCCTGGGCATCAAGCAGTGCAAGTCCAACCCATGGGAAGATTTCTCCGGCCAGTTCAACAAGGGTGACAAGATCACCGGTACCATCAAGTCGATCACCGACTTCGGTATCTTCATCGGTCTGGACGGCGGCATCGACGGTCTGGTTCACCTGTCCGACATTTCCTGGAACGAAACCGGCGAAGAAGCCGTGCGTCGTTTCAAGAAGGGCGACGAGCTGGAAACCGTCATCCTGTCGGTTGACCCAGAGCGCGAGCGCATCTCCCTGGGCATCAAGCAGCTGGAAGACGATCCGTTCTCCAACTTCGTTGCTGTCAACGACAAGGGCGCTATCGTCAAGGGCACCGTGAAAGAAGTTGACGCCAAAGGCGCCATCATCACTCTGGCCGACGACATCGAAGCCACTCTGAAAGCTTCCGAAATCAGCCGTGACCGCGTTGAAGACGCGCGTAACGTCCTGAAGGAAGGCGAAGAGATCGAAGCCAAGATCATCAGCGTTGACCGCAAATCGCGCGTCATCAGCCTGTCGATCAAGTCGAAAGACGACGCTGAAGAGCGTGAAGCCATCCAGAGCCTGAAAAACGCTCCGGAAGCGGCTGCCGATACCACCATGGCTGCGCTGCTGCGCGAAGCAATGGCCAAGCAGAACTGAGTTCTGTTTGATCGGTGAAAAGGGGTGGCCTTCGGGCCACCCTTTTTTTATGCGTGTTGGAAATGTGTTTGGGCGGCGGGTTTCGGCGTGAAGGGGGTTGCGGTTTTGAGGTCGAGCGCCGCGCGGGCGGCGCTCGATCTACCAGGCGCAGTCTCTCTACCGCCCTCCCTTCACACCCACACCGCGTCCCAATGAGGATAATCGCCGGCCTTGGCGACCAGTCCTGCCCTGATCGGATTAGCAACGATATACCTGGCAGCTTTTAGAATATCTTCGTCTCGACGCAAGGCCCGGTCATAGTAGGCGGCCTGCCATATCGGCGACGCTTTGATTCCGGCCTTGTGCAATGCATTGCTGGACTGGCACTTGAAGCGCTGCATCAGCATGCCAAGTGTCGTATCTTTCAATTCGAGCAGCCAGTGCACGTGGTCCGGCATGACGACCCAGGCCAGCGAACGACAATGGTGTTTCTGCTCGGCATGGCGAAGGTTATGAACGACTAGTCGCGCACAGCGCAGATCGCGAAACAGTGGGCGACGCTGGTGAGTAACGGTTGTCAGCATATAAAGCCTGCCGGGAACCGAGCATCGGGCATGGCGAAGCCTACAGCCATGGTGTCTGGTCATTGCAAATCATCCTAGATGAGTGTGTTTTGGAACAGCGTAGTTATGGTGTTGGCGTGGCGATGGGAATGAGGTTTTCAGGATGTGAGTGGATGGCGTGAGATGTGTGGTGGTTTGGAGATCGAGCGCCGCCCGCGCGGCGCATCGCGAGCTGCGCTCGCTCCTACGTTTGTTTCTGGCCAGTAACGCCAGTGACAGGTGCGCGCGACCGCCTGGTCAATACGACGCGATATCACGCCACACGCCCAGGCGCACGCGCGCAAATCCCCCAGGAATAACTGGCCCGAAACAAACGTAGGAGCGAGCGCAGCTCACGATGCGCCGCGCGGGCGGCGCTCGATCTCAAAGGCGCTGCACCTCTACCGCCATCCCCCTTGCGCCACTCACCTCTACCGCCCCTTAGGCCATGCACTTCTCAGCCATGTCCCGACATATTTCTTTTCTTTTCATTCTTGAATTTTTTTATTAAGTCAAGAACCACCCTGTTCAAATCCCTCCGAGCGTGCTACAACCTGATTAAGCAATGATCTAGCTGCTTGATAACGAAGGGAAAAATATGACGAAGTCGGAGCTGATCGAACGTATTGTCACCCATCAAGGGCTGCTTTCGTCCAAGGACGTGGAGCTGGCCATCAAGACCATGCTTGAACAGATGTCCCAATGCCTGGCCACTGGCGATCGCATCGAGATCCGTGGCTTTGGCAGTTTTTCCCTGCACTATCGCGCACCGCGCGTTGGTCGCAACCCCAAGACCGGCCAGTCGGTGGAGCTCGAGGGCAAGTTCGTGCCCCACTTCAAGCCAGGTAAAGAGCTGCGTGACCGGGTCAATGAAGAAGAGCACGAGCACCCTTGAGTTATAAAAAGGAGCAATTCTGATGCGTAACCTCAAGCGCGCCCTGGCGGCGTTGTTCGTGCTGCTGTTGGCGGCTGTGGTGCTGTTCTTCGTGTTGGAGAACCAGCAACCGGTGGCGCTGGTGTTGTTTGGCTGGGCTGCACCAGAAATGCCAGTAGCAGTGCCGGTTCTGGCCGCGCTGGTGGTTGGCCTAGCGGTCGGCCCGCTGCTCGGTGCCTACGGTGTACAGCGCAGCAAGCGCAAAATTCGCGCCTCCGCTCGCCAGGCAGCACTGAGCCAGAATTGATGATTAGTCCTACAACCATGTAGGAAATCTCCTCCTAGGCGTCCGCGCTCTGAAATGAAGTAATAGGCGCTTCATTTTTGCCCTAGGCGAGCGCGCGACAGCATGCAATTTCCCGCCCTATCCCATCATGGTGGTACTCGAAGTGTCACCGGCTCGTGCCATCAGCTTCACTTAAGCCCAACCACTAGCCTGCTTATCGACTGTGGCCTTGAACAGGGTGGCGAGGCGGCGCCTGGCGCTGAATTTGCGCCTATCGGCTTTGACATCGCCGGCATTGAGGCTCTGATCATCACCCATGTGCACATGGATCATGTGGGGCGCATCCCGGCACTGCTGGCTGCCGGCTTCCGTGGGCCCATCATCTGCAGCGTGCCGTCGGCCAAGCTTTTGCCCCTGGTGCTGGAGGATGCGTACAAGCTCGGCGTAAGCTCAGACCCCGTTCAGGTCGAGCGTTACCTGGCGCTGTTGCAGCGTCTTGTCGTGCCGCTCGCGTATGAGCAGTGGCATTGCGTGGTCGAGCAGGGTGGGCTTGCCTGTAACATTCGCCTTCAGCGCGCCGGCCACCTGCTTGGCTCTGCGTACGTAGAATGCGATGTACGCATCGATGGGGCGCAATCTGCTTCGCGTATCGTTTTCTCGGGTGACTTGGGGGCCCCGGGCAATCCCTTGTTACGCCCAGTTCAGTCACCAGAACGCGCCGATATTCTCGTGCTGGAAAGCACCTACGGCGACCGGCTGCACTCGGGGCGCAGCGACCGTCAGCAACGGCTCGAGGCGGTGATCGATCGGGCGCTGGCTGATAACGGCACCATATTGATACCGGCATTCAGCCTAGGGCGCACCCAGGAGCTGCTGTACGAAATCGAAGACATCCTTCACCGCAAGGCATTGCTCAACGATGGGCGCCAGTTGCCTGGCGACGACCCATTACAGGCGATCGACTGGTCGCGCTTGCCGGTCATCCTCGACTCGCCATTGGCGCAACGCATTACCAAGGCCTACCGCGAACTGCACGAGTTCTGGAATGACGAAGCTCGGCAGCGGCTGGGCGAGGGCAGGGGGCCGCTGGCCTTCGACCAGTTGGTGTGTGTGGATACCCATGGCAAGCATCAGGCTGTAGTCAACCACCTCAAGAGTACCGGGCGGCCGGCGATCGTGATTGCCGGTAACGGCATGTGCTCCGGTGGGCGCATCGTCAATTACCTGAAAGCGATGCTGGGGGACCCTCGGCACGAAGTGGTGTTCGTCGGGTATCAGGCCAAGGGCACGCCGGGGGCAGTGATCCAGGCTAGCGAAGGGGCGGAAGGGTTTGTGCAGATTGTGCTCGATGGTGAGCTGTTTGAGATACGGTCAAAAGTGATGAGTGTGAGCGGTTATTCCGGGCATGCCGATCAGGCGGGGTTGGTAGAATTCGTTCAGGCTATGCCGAGCCCGCCTCGGCAGGTTGTATTGGTGCATGGCGAGCCGCGTGCGAAACGTGCGTTACAGCGCGCCTTGGAGCAAGTACTGGTGCAAAGTAATGCATCGACGAGTGTTTTTATTGCACTTTAACGCGTCCTTTGACTGAACATTGACGAACACTGTTGTCTTATTCCCGCCGGGGCGTGTCGCAGTGCAATTACACATTGCTGGCGACATGCCCACAACCCCGCTGCAAGCCCCGGTTCTTGCGCTGGCTGGGCAAGCTACAGCGAAAAAACTCTGGTATTCTACTGGCCGAAGCTTGCGTCTTGAGCCTATGGAATGGCCAGGGAATAAATACGCTGGGCGCGTACATTTAGCGCCGGCGCGATCATCGCGGCGGCGGTCAAACACAGACACATGCAGGTTCCCTGAGGTTGATGACTTCAAGTGGCCGTTAAGGACTCGATTATGGAATTGATCCCGGTAATTCTATCCGGCGGCGTTGGCAGCCGATTGTGGCCAGTATCTCGTGAGGCTCACCCCAAGCCATTCATGACCCTGCCAGACGGGCAGAATCTGATCCAGAAGACCTTCCAGCGCGCTGCGCGCCTCGAGGGCGTGGTCGAAGTGCTGACCGTCACCAACCGCGATCTGCTGTTCAAGACCGAGGATGAATACCGCAGCATCAATACCCGTGGCCACGCCCAGGGCTTCATTCTCGAGCCCTTCGGTCGCAACACTGCAGCTGCAGTGGCTGCGGCTGCGCTGCAACTGCGCCAGACCCACGGCCCGCAAGCCTACATGCTGGTACTGGCAGCGGACCACTTGATCCAGAACGAAACCGCCTTCGCCGATGCAGTCGCTAAGGCTGTGCACCTGGCCGAGCAAGGCTGGTTGGTCACTTTCGGCATCAAGCCTCAATACCCTGAAACAGGCTTCGGTTACATCGAGGCTGCCACCGGCGGTGTACTGGCCGGCGGCTTGAAAGTCGAACGCTTCGTCGAAAAGCCTGACCTGAAAACTGCCGAGTCCTACGTGGCAGCGGGTAACTATTTCTGGAACGCCGGCATGTTCTGCTTCCAGGTTGGTGCAGTGATCGCAGAGTTCGAGGCACATGCGCCAGATGTGCTCGAAGCCGTCACTCAAACCCTTGATGCCTCGCGCTGCTCCACCTCCAAAGGCTACAGCTGCCTGGCGCTGGACGCTGATAGCTTTGCCAAGGTACCGGACATTTCCATCGACTACGCCCTCATGGAGCGTTCACGCAAGGTTGCCACCGTGCCTTGCGACATCGGCTGGAGCGATATTGGTTCGTGGAATGCAGTCAGCGAGCTGACCTGCGCGGACGAGCAAGGCAACCGCTTCGAAGGCGAGGTAATGGCCTATAACGCCAGCAACAACTACGTCAGCACCGAGGACCGCTTGGCAGCGCTGGTTGGCGTACAGGACCTGCTGGTGGTCGATACCCCAGATGCGCTGCTGATTGCCCACAAGGACCACGCGCAAGACGTCAAGCATATCGTCAAACGCCTGAAAAGCGATGGCCACTCGGCCCACCTGCTGCATCAGACCGTGCACCGCCCTTGGGGTACCTACACCACCCTGGAAGACGGTGAGCGCTTCAAGATCAAGCGCATCGTGGTCAAGCCGAAGGCCTCGCTTTCGCTGCAAATGCACCATCACCGCAGTGAGCACTGGATCGTGGTCAGCGGTATGGCCGTCGTGGTCAACGATGATCAGGAGCTGATGCTCAACACCAACGAATCGACATTCATTCGTGCGGGCCACAAGCATCGTTTGCAAAATCCAGGTGTCATAGACCTGGTCTTGATCGAAGTGCAGAGCGGCGACTATCTCGGCGAGGATGATATCGTCCGCTTCGAGGACAAATACGGTCGTTGCGACGGCTAGATCAAGCCTTTCTCGTCGGCCCTGCGTGCTTGTGCAAAGCACCGGGCCGATCTTAATGCGGCAAACCATTCGCCGGTCATCCCCTTCCAGTCGGCGCACGCCTATGCGGCGCCGCACCGAGAGAGATGTATGTACGCTCCTATTCAGACCCGCTGCTTCAAAGCCTATGACATTCGCGGCCAAGTGCCGACCGACCTGAACGACGATATCGCCTACCGCATTGGCCGTGCCCTGGTGGCCCAACTGGGTGGGCGCAGTTATGTGGTAGGGCGTGACATGCGCCTGGAAAGCCCAGGTCTGTCCCGCGCCCTGATGAAAGGCCTGACCGAAGGCGGCGCCGATGTTATCGATATCGGCTTGTGCGGCACCGAAGAAGTGTATTTCGCTACCAGCCATTATCAGGCCGATGGCGGTATCATGGTCACCGCCAGCCATAACCCCAAGGGTTACAACGGCATGAAGCTGGTGCGTGAGCAGTCGCGCCCAATCAGCGGCGATACCGGCCTGAACGACATTCGCCAGCGTGTCGAAGCCGGCGACCTGGGCAACCAGGCCGCTCAGCCAGGCAACATCCGCGAAGCGTTCGACAAAACCGCATACATCGACCACTTGCTGACCTACATCGACCTCGCTGCGCTCAAGCCCCTGAAAGTACTGGCCGACCCGGGTAACGGTGCAGTTGGCCCCGTGCTGGAATTGCTGAAAGCTCGCCTGCCATTGGATATCACCATCATCAATGGTGAGCCGGACGGCAATTTCCCTAATGGCATTCCCAACCCGTTGCTGCCAGAGAACCGCGACCTGACCCGTCAGGCCGTGCTCGATACGAATGCCGATATGGGCATCGCTTTCGACGGCGACTTCGACCGCTGCTTCTTCTTCGATAACCAAGGCCGCTTCATCGAAGGCTACTACGTGGTCGGCCTGTTGGCCGAAATGCTGCTGGCCAAGCACCCTGGCAGCAAGATCATCCACGACCCGCGCCTGACCTGGAATACCATCGAACAGGTCGAGGCAGCCGGCGGCGTAGCCATCCAGAGCAAGACCGGCCATGCCTTCATCAAGGAGCGCATGCGCGCCGAAGACGCCGTATATGGCGGCGAAATGAGCGCCCACCACTACTTCCGCGACTTCGCCTATTGCGACAGCGGCAATATCCCGTGGCTGTTGGTGGCCGAGCTGATGAGCGTGACCGGCAAGACCCTGGCCCAGCTGGTGGACGAGCGTATCGCCAAGTTCCCATGCAGCGGCGAGATCAACTACGAAGTGGCCGATGTGAAAGGCACGATCGACAAGATCCTGAACCATTACCTGCCGCAAAACCCCAGCGTCGACCGTACCGACGGCATCAGCGTGGCTTTCGCCGACTGGCGTTTCAGCCTGCGCGGCTCCAACACCGAGCCGCTGCTGCGGCTGAACGTGGAGAGCCGCGGCGATGAAGCGCTGGTGGCGCAGCACGTCGCGCAAATCGCGCGCTTGATTCAAGGATAACTATGTTAGGCATGTTTCGGGGCGTCTGGGATTACCGGGGCTTCATCCTCACGTCCATCAAGAACGAGTTCATCTCGCGCTTCGCCCGCAGCAAGCTAGGCGGCCTGTGGATGATCATCCACCCTCTGGCGCAAGTGGCGATCTACGCATTGATCCTGTCCAACGTGCTGGGCGCACGCCTGCCCGGTATCGACAACAAATACGCCTATGCGCTCTACCTGATCGCCGGCATCCTGGCCTGGAACCTTTTCGCGGAGATCGTCGGGCGATGCCTGACGGTGTTCATCGACCAGGGCAACCTGATGAAGAAGATGCGCTTTCCGCGCATTGCACTGCCGGTGATCGTGGTGGGCTCGTGCCTGCTCAACAACCTGTTGTTGTTCGCAGCGGTCATGGTTGTGTTCGCTGTGTTGGGTCATGCGCCGAACATGCAGATGATCTGGCTGCTGCCGCTCACGTTGCTAGTGGTGGCGCTTGCGGTAGGGATCGGCCTGGTTTTGGGCGTGCTGAACGTGTTCCTGCGCGACATCGGCCAGGTGGTGCCAATCGTTATGCAGGTCTGGTTCTGGTTCACGCCGATCGTTTACTCGGTGAACATAGTGCCGGAATACCTAAAAGGGACGTTGGACGTAAACCCGATGTTCCCCATCGTTACCGCTTATCACAACGTGCTGGTCTACAAACAGGCGCCCGAAGTGACCGAGCTCGGGTTAGTGCTTGCTATCGCCCTTGGATTGATGGCAGTAGGCCTGTTCCTGTTCCGCCGCGCTTCTGCTGAAATGGTGGACTCCCTATGACCCTATTGGCCGTCAACAATGTAGGCAAGGCCTACCGGAGCTATCGTTCCGAATGGCAGCGCATCGCTCGCTGGTTCTACCTACCGGTCAAAGCCAGTAGTGAACACTGGGTGCTCAGGCACATTAGCTTCAACATTCAAGCTGGCGAAGCGATTGGCCTGGTTGGACAAAACGGTGCCGGTAAGTCGACCTTGCTGAAGATGATCACCGGTACCTTGCAGTCCACGGAAGGCAAGGTTCATGTCAACGGGCGCATCGCCGCCATTCTCGAATTGGGCATGGGCTTCAATGGTGAGCTTACCGGCCGGCAGAATGCTTACCACGCGGCTGGATTGATGGGCTTCACCACCCAACAGATAGATACAGTCATTGATGACATCGAGGCGTTCGCCGAGATTGGCGAGTACTTCGACCAGGCTGTGCGTACCTATTCGAGTGGTATGCAGATGCGGGTGGCGTTTGCCGTAGCCACCGCGTTTCGCCCAGAGATCCTGATCATCGACGAAGCCCTGTCGGTTGGCGACAGCTACTTCCAGCACAAGAGCTTCGGTCGTATCAAGGAATTTCAGAAAGCCGGGACCACGTTGCTGATAGTGTCCCACGACCGTGGATCGATCCAGGCGCTTTGCAACCGCGCAATCCTCCTGGACGGGGGGACTGTCATCAAGGATGGGCCTCCTGAAGAGGTGATGGATTACTACAATGCCATCATTGCTCAAAAGGAAAATGCCACGGTCGAAGTTCAGACATTGTCCGATGGCACCAAGCAGACGCGCTCAGGCAGCGGCAAGGCGAGCATCGAGACAGTCTCGCTGCATAATGCCGAGGGCGCCCCGGTCGAGTACGTGTCCGTGGGCGAAGACGTCTGCCTGAACATTCAGGTTAGAGTCAATGCGGCTTTGCCCGAGCTGGTGGTCGGCTACGTGATCAAAGACCGTCTCGGGCAGGATGTGTTCGGTACCAATACCCACCATCTGCAGTGCATCCGTACCGATTTGATCGAAGGTGAGTTGCTGAAATACAGTTTCCGCTTTCCTGCGAATCTCGGGGTTGGCTCCTATTCCGTAGCCATCGCGCTGCATGCGAGCGACACCCACATTGCCGACAACTATGAATGGCGTGACCTGGCGTTGGTTTTCAACGTAGTGAACATGTCCGAACGAACCTTCGTAGGCCTGGCGTGGATCCCGCCGACCGTGGAGTGTAATTGATGAATGCTGGTTTCTATCGCGCTTTCGAGGACCGCTATCGCGGCTCGAGGGCGCTCATCACCCAGCGGCTCGAAGCTTACTTGCCGTTTCTGCAACCCCTGAAGGAAATTTACGCCGGCGCCGCGGTGTTCGACATCGGCTGTGGCCGAGGTGAATGGCTGGAGTTGATGAAGCGCGAAGGCTTCGAACCGATGGGCGTGGACTTGGACGATGGAATGCTGGAGGCCTGTCACGCGTTGGGCTTACCCGCGCAGAAAGGCGATGCCCTAGAGGCGCTCCAGTCGCTGCCCGATGCCAGCCAAGTGGTAGTCAGTGGCTTCCATATCGCTGAACATGTGCCGTTTCCGGTGCTGGGCGATCTGGTTGGCGAGGCGTTGCGTGTATTGCGACCGGGTGGGATCCTGATCCTAGAAACCCCCAATGCTGAAAACGTCATGGTGGGTACCAATAACTTTTACCTAGACCCAACCCACACTCAGCCCATTCCCAATTTGCTGATGTCGTTCCTCACCGAACACATAGGCTTCGCCCGTTCCAAAGTAGTACGTCTGCAGGAGTCACTTGAACTTCACAATGAGCAGGGCCAGGTAGGTGTGCGCGAGGTGCTCACAGGTGCAAGCCCCGACTATGCCGTAGTGGCCCAGAAAGCAGCCGATGCCAGTGTGCTTGACAAGTTCGAGGCAGCATTCGACAAACCTTATGGGTTGTCGCTCGACGATCTGGCAGTGCGCTATGACCAAGGGATGGACCGCCGTCTCAATGAGCTGCAAAACAGCGTTGACGAAGTTCGGGCTACCTTTTTCGAGCCTAATGAGTTCCAGCGGCTCATGGCTGAAATCAACCAGCAGCAAACTCAGCAGCTGTTGGCGATGAAGGAGCATTACGAGGCCACCACCGAGGCCTTGCAGCGTCAATGTGGTGCTATGCAGGAAGCGCTGGCCCAGGCCCAGGCACAAGCCGATGCCATGACCCAGGAGCGTAACGCGGCGCTGGAAAACTGTCATTGGCAGCACATGCGCGCCCAGGGTGCAGAACAACAAGTCGAGGCCATGCGAACTAGCACATCGTGGCGAATTACCGGCCCTCTACGAACAGCGACGCGGGCTGCGCTGTGGCCGGCACGCCATGGCAAGCCGTGGTTGCGCCTGAAGCTGCGCCATGCCGCACCCCACGCCAAGCTGTGGGTCGCGCGCCGCCCGGCCGCGCGGCGTTTGGCACTGGCAGTATTGAATCGTAGCCCTTGGCTAAGTGCAAAACTGCGCAATCTGTTGGCACCCGATCCGGTTAGCGTAGTGGTTGACCCGCAACATGGCGTGATCGATCACGCCCCTTTGACACCGCGAGGCCGCGCTATTGAGAACGCCCTCCGAGCAGTAATGAGAAAGGGCTGACACTGAATGCGTATCGTAATTGACATGCAAGGCGCACAAACCGAAAGCCGCTTCCGTGGTATTGGTCGCTATAGCGTATCGCTGGCTCAAGGCATCGCGCGAAATCGCGGCGAGCATGAAGTTTATTTGCTGTTGAACGGCATGCTCAGTGAAAGCATAGAGGCTATACGCGCCGCCTTCGTGGGGCTGCTACCCCAAAGCCATATCCGTGTGTGGTATGCCCAAGGCCCTGTGGCAGGGATCGACCCGGCCAACAACGGTCGGCACCACGTTGCCAAGCTTATTCGTCAAGCTGCTATCGATGAGTTGAAGCCGGATGTGGTGCACATCACCAGTGCAGTTGAGGGCTTTATCGATGATGCGGTAATCGGCCAGCCACTCGAGCACAAACGCGCAATCCTCAGCGTGACGCTCTACGACCTGATTCCGCTCACCAACCCGCAGCAGTATCTGGATCATGCCCAGTACAAGCAGTACTACATGGACATCGTCGGGTCGTTCAAGGACCACGGCGTACTGCTGGCTATCTCTGAGTGCGCACGTCAGGAAGCTTTGTCGCTGCTACCGTTGGATCAGGATCAGGTGTTCAACGTATCAGGTGCCGCAGATGCGATATTCAAACCTGTCACGCTGACCGAGCAGGCCCGTATCGCGCTCAAGTCCAAGTTCGGGCTGCGTGACGCATTCGTGCTGTACTCAGGCGGTGCAGACGAGCGAAAAAATCTTTCGCGCTTGATCGTTGCGTTTGCAGACGTCAAGCGCGAGGTGAACGACGTGCAACTGGTGTTTGCTGGCAAGATGTCCCAGCACATCGTTGAACGCTACCGTGGCGAAGCGCTTGCTCAGGGCCTCGCAGCAGAGGACCTGGTATTCACTGGCTTCATCACCGACGATGAGCTCGTGGCGTTGTACAACACCTGCCGCCTGTACGTTTTCCCGTCGTGGCATGAAGGCTTTGGCCTTCCGCCGTTGGAAGCGATGAAGTGCGGCGCACCTGTGATTGGTGCCAATACCTCGAGCGTGCCCGAAGTGATTGGCTGGGATGAAGCGACGTTCGACCCTCTGGACACGGCCTCAATCGCCCAGAAAATGAACCAGGCGCTTGTCGACGAGAGCTTCCGCGAAGCGATGATCAAGCATGGCCTGGAGCGCGCCAAGCTGTTTTCTTGGGACCTGACAGGCAAGGCGGCAATCGCTGCGTTCGAGCAAATGCTGCAAAACCTGCCAGCGACCGATCAAGAAGTGGACGAAGACCTGCCCACGGAACAACGCATCGAGCATCTGGCCACCGCGCTGGCTACCACAGGCGAGTTGGAAAAAGGTGAAATCGATGTAAAGCGCCTGGCCAAAGCAATTGATTACTCGCTTCAAGGCCCAAGCGGCAAGCCGAACCTGCTGGTGGACATATCGCAGCTTTGCCGACACGACGCCAAAAGCGGCATCCAGCGGGTTGTGCGCAGCATTCTGCTGGAGTGGCTGACGACCCCGCCCGAGGGCTACACCGTTACGCCGATCTACAGCAAAGTCGAAGAGTCGTTCTATCGGTACGCCAGGCAGTTCACGGCTACTTTCCTCGGCAACACACCGGGGGAAGACGATCTCGACGAAGCTATCAGTTACAAGGCTGGGGATGTTTACATCTGTTTGGACCTGCTGCTGGATATGTTGCCGCAACGCCAGCCCTACCTCGACACCATGCGTGCCCATGGCGTCAGCCTGTTCTTTGTGGTGTACGACCTGTTGATCTTGCAGATGCGTCATTTCTTCTCAGATCACCTGCACCCATTCTATGTCGACTGGATCAACACCATTGCTCGATATGACGGCGCAATGTGCATCTCCAGAGCAGTTGGTGATGAGCTGCAGGCCTGGATGGATGAAAATGCACCTCAGCGCGCACGGCCGTTCCGTATTGGTGTTTTCCACCTCGGCGCCGATATTGATCAGTCGGTACCTACCAAAGGAGTTCCTGAAGATCCTGCCATGCGAGTTGAAGCGTTACAGGCCAACCCGACATTTTTGATGGTTGGGACCTTGGAGCCGCGTAAAGGGCATTTGCAGACGCTGGATGCTTTCGAGTTGCTCTGGCAACAAGGTGTAGAGGCCAACTTGGTGATCGTTGGCAAGCACGGCTGGCTGGTGGAAGAGCTGGCCGACAGGCTGCTGAACCACGTTGAGCGTGGCAAGCGCCTGCTCTGGCTCGAAAGTGCAAGTGACGAGTACCTGGAACACCTCTACCAACAGTGCGACTGCCTGATAGCTGCCTCCTACGGCGAAGGCTTCGGTCTACCGCTGATCGAGGCTGCACAGCATGGGCTTGCGATCATTGCGCGCGATCTGCCTGTCTTCCGTGAGGTAGCCGGTGAGCATGCGTGGTTCTTTGCAGGCACCGATGCGCGCAATGTCGCCGACAGCATCGTAGACTGGCTGGCGCTGCACGCGACAGGTGAGCACCCAACCTCGGTCGATATGCCATGGCTTACCTGGAAAGGCAGCGCGCAGCAATTGATTGGTGAACTCAGCAGGCACGCGTTTTGATCGTAGCGCTGGAAAAATACATGGATGGGAAAACAGGATAATGAGTTTCAAGCTTGACTCAACAGGCCGAGCCGGCTTGGCATTTGCTGTGGCTTTCGGGTTGTTCTTTGTGCTTCGGCATTTTCCGCTGGACTTCATTCTCGGTACCAACGCCTACTGGCAGACCGAGGTAGAAGACGTCACCCAGTATTTCGCAGGCTTCAACGCATTCTTCAATGCCCCGTTCAGCTATCCGCTGCTGGCGTTCGACAGTATCAACTATCCCCAGGGCACTCGAGCCACCTTCGTGGACGCCATACCTTTGTATGCGTTTTTGCTGAAGGTATTCGTGCCCAAAAGCTTTGCGCCGTTCAACCCGTTTGGCGTATGGATCGCCGGCTGTTTTATCGCCCAGGCCGTTTGTGCCTGGTGGATTCTGCGTGAGCTGAAGGTCCGTTCGTGGTTGGCGCTGGCGGCTGCAGTGGTGTGCCTGGTGAGCATGCCGGAGTTCACCTCGCGCATTGCTCACGTCTCGTTGATGTCGCAATGGATTGTACTTTGCGCATTGGCGATGTACGTTAGCTGCCGCCGCACGGGGCTGCTGCACGGCTGGGCGTGGGGTGTGCTGCTGGTAGCTGGGTTCTACGTGAATATTTACCTGTTCGCGATGGCCAGTGCCATCTACGTGGCCAGCTATCTGGGGCGCACTGATCGCTTTGCGCTGGCGTCCATGGCCCGAGCATTGGTGCCTTTCGTGGTGATTGGCGTAAGCCTGTTCTTGACCATTTTCCCCATGGGCGGGGGAGCAGTGGCCAAGGAAGGCGGTTTCGGCGTCTTTTCCATGAACCTGCTGTCGCCATTGCATGGCGGCAAATACCTGCATTTCCCCAACCCTGAAATGCCTGGGCAGGGTGAGGGCTTCAACTACTTGGGCATGGGTGTGCTGCTTGCGTTTGCACTGTGCCTGGTGCTCAAGCGCAACGACGTAGATGATACGTTCAGCCGTCACAAAGCGCTCACCTGGCTGATGGTGCTGTTCACAGTCTATGCGCTTTCTAATGAAATCTATCTGGGTACCAGTCATTTGGTGTCGATCGACTACCCCTCGATTCTAAAGCCCATCACCTCCCAGTTCCGTGCCTCTGGGCGATTCTTCTGGCCGGTGGGCTTCTGCATCGTGATTTTCTCCATCGCCTACCTGTATCGCCGCTTGGGCACCAAGCTGTTCGCCGCTTGCATGCTAGCGATGCTCATCGTTCAGATAATCGACCTGTCGGCATTCCGTCGGCTGCTCGTTGCTGTCGCCAACCGCCCGGCAGAGGTTGTGTTGAACCAGGCCGCATGGAATGAGCAGGTCGCAGACAATACTCAGTACCTGTATTTCTTCCCGAAATTCAAATGTGGCCGTGGCGATCAAGTGCTGCAGACCCTCATGCCAACCATGCGTTACGCTGCCGTGCATAACATCAAAATCAATACGGGTTATGTATCGCGCGTTAGTTCCGACTGCAGCACCGAAAGCACCCAGGCGGATATCGCTGCTTCAGATTTCAGTAGCTCTGTCTACGTATTCAACACCGGGGACTTCCCGCAGGTGGAGCAGTTGAAACAGCTTTTCCCATCCAACCGCCAGCCTGAATGCAAAGTACTCGACTTCGCTCAGGTCTGCCGCGTCGTCCAAGCAGGGCAGGTGAACCCATGACCGAAATGAAAAAGCGCGTGATTTCACTGGTGTCGCCTTTCTACAACGAAGAAAAAGGCGTGCATGCCTTTTTCCAGCGCATCAATGAAGTCTTCGCCGGCTTAGCGGATAGATATGAGCTGGAAGTAATCGCTGTGAATGACGGCAGCCGCGATAACACCTACGACCAGTTGCTGAAGGCTAAGGCCGACAATCCTTACTTGACCGTGGTCGATCTGTCGCGCAACTTTGGTAAGGAAGCAGCTATCTCGGCCGGGCTGGATTTTGCGACTGGCGATGCTGTGGTACCAATTGACTCCGATCTGCAGCATCCTCCGGAAGTCGTCCTTGAGCTGGTCGAGAAATGGGAGCAGGGCGCAGAAGTCGTGCTGGCCAAGCGAGTTGATCGCGAAACTGATCGACCGATTCAAAAACTGACTGCCAACTATTTCTATCGGGTGCACAACCGAATTTCTGATATCGATATTCCTGCCGACGTCGGCGATTTCCGGTTGATGGATCGTAAGGTGGTAGAGGCACTCAAGACCTTGCCAGAGAGCCGCCGCTTCATGAAGGGGTTGTTCGCATGGGTGGGTTTCCGCACCACCACGGTGGAGTATAAAGTGGCCGCCCGCGAACACGGCAGTTCAAGTTTCAACACGTGGAAGCTCTGGAACTTCGCCATCGAAGGGATTACCAGCTTCAGTTCGGTGCCGCTGCGTATCTGGACGTATCTGGGCTGTGTGGTATCGGCGCTTTCGTTCGTTTACGCGGCCTACCTGTTGATCAAGACCATGTTTTTTGGGGTGGACCTGCCGGGCTACGCTTCGATCATGATCACGGTACTGTTCGCCAGTGGCGTGCAGTTGATCGGCATCGGCGTGCTGGGGGAGTATGTGGGAAGGATCTTCACGGAGTCAAAAAACCGGCCCGTGTATATCGTGCGTGATGTGATCAAGTGATAAAACTTATCCCATCGCGTTACCACGAATTCATCCGTTTTGGCCTGGTGGGCGTTGCCAATACCGTGGTGCATGCCGGCATCGTAGTTGCGCTTATGGAAACGTTGGCGCCACCGGCTTTCATCGCCAATGGCATCGCATTCGGCTTTGCCAACGTAATGTCCTACTTGCTCAACAGTCGATTCACATTCCAAACGCCGGCGAGCTTCTTGGGCTACCGGCGCTTCTTGGCGGTGTCGTTGTTGTCGCTGGGCCTGACATTGCTGATCACCTCCGTGGTTGAGTACCTTGGGCTGCATTACGCGGTGGGCCTGGTGATGGTGATCTTTGTGGTACCAGTGTTGAACTACCTCGTCATGAAGCTTTGGGCTTTCAAGCCAGCTTCCTGATCGGCTTGTTCAGTTACGTCTCGTATGCGATGGGCCGCAGGTGCGCTCAGGGCGGAGCGGGCATGAGCGTTGAACATGCTCATGCCCACGCCAGTCAGTTATTTGCTTGTGCCATATTCAAGCTTGCTGCAGGGGCTGGGCCGGCGCGCTTTCCGAAAATCCGCTTGCCCAGATGCATAGTGGGCACTTCGACCAGGCGGTAAAGCGCATAGGCCAACGTGAGCACGAAAATTAGTGTCAACAGCCCTGACACCGGAAACGACAGGCCCTGGTCCATCAAAATCCGTATCGACAGGTAACCAATGATCGAATGCGTCACGTAGATCGAGTAGCTGATGTTGGCAATGAAATCCAGTGGCGCAAATGGTCGGAAATACCGGCGCATCATATAGCTAAGGCTGAAGAGCACCAGGCCGTAGACGTAGTTCTGGGGTACTGACGGCATTTGTACGACCCAGTCTGTGTGCGGCCAGCACACCAGGAACACCAGCATCAGAATGGCTACATAGGCCAGCAGCTGACGTGTGGTGTACGTGCCGGTGTAGTGGTGGTAGAAGCCTGTGCCAATGAACATAAAGATCACGCACATCAGCTCAGTCTCCAAGGACTCCACCAAGCCTGGGCGCAACTCCCACCCGGTCACCAACGCAGGGAGCGCTTCGCACGCTGCGAGTACCGCAACGGAGAACAGGATCAAGGGCATCGCATTGCCGCCCTTGATGCACCGATAGAGCAAGGCAGCAATGATGTAGAACTTGATTTCGATGGCCAACGTCCAGTTGACCATGTCGATCGAGGGGTAGTGCAGATTGCCCTGTAACAGGAACAGATTAGCGAACAGCCTGTCCAGTGCCATGGAAAATGGCTGGCCCCAGTATCGGCTGGACAGATAGACCAGCACCAACATGATCAGCGAAGCAACGATATAAGTGGGGTAGATTCTCAGAAAACGGGCTACCAGAAATTTGAGCGGTGCCAGACGGTTCAAGGAGAATGGGATAACGAAGCCGCTGATCAGGAAGAAGACCGACACGCCGAAAGGGCCATAGTTGAAGGTCGGGATCGTTAGCCAGTAGATCATGCTGGACGATGGCCCCTCCACGATCGGGGCGTGGATGTAGGAAGCCACTACATCCCGTGAAAACCAATACACCCCGCACCAATGCACGATGAGCACGGCAATGACTGCCACACCCCTTAGCTGATTGGCGAAAAGCGCTCTGTCTGAAGCTGGTTGCATGCGGGTTCTCCTTTAAGTGAGGGCATTGTAGTTATCAGTCCCATTTAGGAGAAGCCAATTGCTAGCAGCCTTTGGGAGCAGGTTGGAGTACTGCAACCCATGAGTGCGATGTCGATCGTCAAGGATCGGAACCGATCCATAGCGCCACGCTGGGCGATTAGTTTTCAGGCCAACAGCCTGGCCATTGTGCAATGGCCTGGGCATCAGCCAAGGGAATGGACGCCGAGCTGGCACTAGCGTAAGCGCTCCATGAACCCCACATTCAAAGCGCTTACTAATCCCCGATGCTGTGCTCCCGATTTCTTTCTGGAGTTCGCCGACCATGATGCGACCCGACGCCAAAGTCGAAAAAGTGTACCTCTACCCCAAGCCCGTCGACTTCCGAAAGTCCATCGATGGCCTCGCTGCGCTGGTCGAACTCGATATCAAAATGGCGGTGTTCGACCCGGTGCTTTTCGTTTTTCTCAACAAGCCACGCAACCGCGTGAAGATCTTGTACTGGGAACGCAACGGCTTCTGCCTCTGGCTCAAACGCCTGGACTCCGAACGGTTTAAAACCTCACCCGATCCGACTGACGTGGCCATCGTACTGACCGTTCAGGAACTGAACTGGCTACTCGACGGCTTCGACCTCTGGCGCAACCGTCCGCATCAGGTTTTGACGCCTCGATACGTCGCCTGATTCGGTATAATCCGCGGCATGATTTCCATGCCCGAAGACCTCTCTGACGATCCTGTTCTGCTCAAGCAACTGCTTGAGCAGATGATCAACGAGCGCGCGTCCGACAAGGGCAAGATCGTTCATCTCGAAGAGGAAGTTGCGCTGTTGCGCCAGCGCCTGTTCGGGCGCAAGACCGAGTAGACAGGCGATGCGGCGACGCCATAGTTGCCGCTCTTCGACGAAGCGGAAAGCCTGGCAGAACCCTTGGATGAGGCTGGCGATGAAGAAGTCGTTGCGCCGACCAAGCGCCGTGGTAAACGCAAACCACTGCCGGCTGATTTGCCGCGTATCGAGGTTGTCCACGAACTGCCCGAGCATGAGCTGACGTGCGCTTGTGGCTGCCGCAAACATGCCATTGGTGAATAGGTCAGCGAACAGCTTGAAACCGTCCCGATGCAGATTCCCGTCATCAAACTTGTTCGCAAGGTGTACGGCTGCCGCAACTGCGAGTCAGCGCCCGTAACGGCGGACAAGCCTGCCCAGGTGATCGACAAGAGCACGGCTAGCCCGAGTGTGCTGGCCATGCTGCTCACCACCAAATACGTAGACGGCTTGCCGCTTCATCGCTTCGAAAAAGTGTTGGGGCGCCACGGTATCGATATCTCGCGCCAAACCTCGGCGCGCTGGGTGATTCAATGCAGCGAGCACTTCCAACCGCTGCTGAATCTGATGCGCGAAAGCCTGTTGAGCAGTCGGATCATCCACTGTGACGAAACACGTGTGCAGGTGTTGAAAGAGCCGGGTCGTGAGCCCAGCAGCCAATCCTGGATGTGGGTACAAACCGGCGGCCCACCTGATCGCCCGGTGATCCTTTTCGACTAAGCCACCAGCCGAGCGCAGGAGGTGCCGACGCGCCTGTTGGATGGCTATCGCGGCTATGTCATGACCGACGACTACGCCGGTTACAACGCGCTGGCCGCGCAGGACGGCGTGGAGCGATTGGGCTGTTGGGCGCACGCACGCCGCAAGTTCGTCGAAGCGCAGAAAGTGCAGCCCAAGGGTAAAACCGGGCGCGCAGACATCGCCCTGAATTTGATCAACAAGCTGTATGGCATTGAGCGCGACCTTAAGGACGGCAGCGATGAAGATCGTAAGGCTGCCCGCATGGAGCGCAGCCTGCCATTGCTGGCTCAACTGAAAAGCTGGGTAGAGAAAACGCAACCTCAGGTCACGACGCAGAATGCCTTGGGCAAGGCCATCGGCTACTTGGCCAGCAACTGGAGCAAGTTGGAACGCTACGTCGAGCACGGCTGCTTACCGATCGACAACAACGCAGCCGAGCGAGCGATCCGCCCGTTTGTCATCGGCAGAAAGAAATGGTTGTTCAGTGACACGCCCAAAGGTGCCACTGCCAGCGCACAACTTTACAGCTTGGTAGAAACGGCCAAAGCCAACGGCCAAGAACCCTATGCGTGGCTGCGCCACGCACTGGAACGCTTGCCGCATGCGGCCTCAGTGGAAGACTACGAAGCGCTGCTGCCGTGGAATTGTACACCTCAAATACACAGCTAGGTGCGCTGCCCATCTTTGGTTAGGTGGGGTTTATGGAGCGCTTACGCTGGAGTCGAGCGCTTAGGATGCTGGGCTCATGCTCGTCGCAAGTTCGTTGAAGCACAGAAAGTACAGCCTAAATGCAGAACCGGGCGTGCGGATATCGCGCTGAATCTGATCAATAAGCTTTACTGCATGGCGCGACTCGAAGACCTGCCGTGACACCGAGTGTAAAATCGGTCGTCACGAACACAGCGTACCGATACTAGCTCAGTTGAAAAGCTGGATCGAAAAAGGCACAACCACAAGTCACCGCTCAGAATGTCCTGGGCAAAGCCATCAGTTATCTCGCAAGTAACTGGAGCAAGCTGGAGCGATATGTCGAGGAATGCTACCTGCCGCTCGACACCAACGCCGCTGAACGCGCGATCCGCTCCTTCCTCATCGGAAGAAAGCGACACGCCCCAGGGCGCAACTTTACAGCCTGGTTGAGACCGTCAAAGCCAACAGCAAAGAGCTTTATGCGTGGCTGCGCCACGCACTCGAACGTCTGCCAACGGCGACATCGGTCGAAGATTACGAAGCCTTGCTGCCGTGGAACTGCTCACCCGCATCGCTCAGCTGAGCGCCATCCATATTGAGTTCGGTGGGGTTTGTGGAGCGCTTACAGTGGTTTACCGTGAAAGCGGCGCCGCTGCAATCATCGAAGCGGGTGAATCGCTCACAAGCGTTTCTTACTAAGGCGAGTCCAGGTGCCGGGCAATCAGAACTGCTTAGGCTGCAATTGCTGACAAGGCCAAGCCTTACGCGGCTTGGCCCCGTTGAAGGATTACTCGAACACTTCAGCGTTAGCCAACGCCACGCCGAGCTGATCCTTACCAGACAAGCTAGGGCTGAAATAAATCGGCCACTCGATGGCGATTTCCGGGTCATCCCACGCGATGCAACGCTCACTGGCGGGCGAGTAGAAATCTGTGGTCTTGTACAGGAACTCAGCGGTTTCACTCAGGGTGACAAAGCCGTGTGCGAACCCTGGGGGGACCCACAGCTGATTCTTGTTTTCCGCAGAAAGCACTGCACCTACCCATTTGCCAAAAGTAGGGGAAGAGCGACGGATATCAACGGCTACGTCAAAGACCTCGCCTTGTAGCACACGTACCAGTTTGCCCTGGGCATGGGGCGCGAGCTGGTAATGCAAGCCACGAAGCACTCCCTTGACCGATTTCGAGTGGTTATCTTGAACGAAGTCAGGCTGTAGTCCGGTGACTTCCTTGAAGACGTTGGCGTTGTAGCTCTCATAGAAGAAGCCACGCTCGTCGCCGAACACCTTCGGTGTAAACAGGCAGACTTCCGGAATTGCCAAGGATGTAGCGTGCATCAGAACACCTTTTCGTTAAGCAGGTTGCGCAAGTATTGGCCGTAACCGTTTTTGAGCAGAGGCTGAGCCAGTCGCTCGAGTTGCTCGGCGTTGATCCAGCCAGCGCGGAAACAGATCTCTTCCGGGCAAGCAACTTTGAGGCCCTGACGGCGTTCCATGGTCGCGATGTACTGACTGGCATCGAGCAGGCTGTCGTGGGTGCCTGTGTCAAGCCATGCGTAACCGCGGCCCATGATTTCCACATGCAGCTGTTCTTGCTGCAGGTACAGGTTGTTGAGATCGGTAATTTCTAACTCACCGCGGGCAGAAGGCTTGAGGTTGCGCGCCAAGTCCACTACTTGGTTGTCATAGAAGTAAAGCCCGGTTACGGCATAGCTGGATTTCGGTGAGGTCGGCTTTTCTTCAAGGGACAGTACACGGCCGTTGGAATCAAATTCAGCCACACCGTAACGCTCAGGATCATGCACATGGTATGCGAAGACGGACGCGCCAGAACCGCGCTTGTCTGCGTTGAGCAACAGCGACTGGAAATCATGACCGTAGAAGATGTTGTCACCTAACACCAGCGCAGATGGATTATCACCGATGAAGTCAGCGCCAATGGTAAATGCCTGCGCTAAGCCGTCTGGGCTCGGTTGCACTGCGTAAGTCAGATTGATGCCCCACTGGCTACCATCGCCAAGAAGTTGCTCGAAGCGCGGAGTGTCCTGAGGTGTGGAAATGATCAGGATGTCGCGAATGCCAGCCAGCAGCAGCGTGCCCAGAGGGTAGTAGATCATCGGTTTGTCATAAACCGGCAAGAGCTGCTTCGAAACGGAAAGTGTGGCAGGGTGCAGACGCGTTCCGGAACCACCAGCCAGAATGATCCCTTTGCGATTGGTTGCGTTCATTTGTTAAGAGCTTCCATGAGCATACGAGTAACGCCACTTTGCCACTCAGGCAGGTGCAGCTTAAAGGATTTGCGAAGCTTCGTTGTATCCAAGCGGGAATTCAATGGGCGACTGGCCGGGGTAGGATAATCGGTAGTAGCTATTGAATTCACCGCTTGGACCTCAAGATTCTCACCGTGATCCCTAGCGAACTGAATAACACAGCATGCGTATGCGTGCCATGTCGTTTCACCCATAGGTGCCAGGTGGTAGATACCGCTCAACTCAGGTTTAGCCCATGCTTGTTGGAGCGCAGCGACAGCGACATCTGCAAGTAGATCAGCCCCAGTGGGGACGCCTACCTGATCAGCGATGACGTTGAGCACAGGGCGGTCCTTTGCGAGCCTGATCATGGTCTTCGCGAAATTGTTGCCTCGAGCGGCGTACACCCAGCTAGTGCGGAATATTAGGTGCTTGCAGCCCGATGCCTGGATTAGCTGTTCACCCTCAAGCTTGCTGGCTCCGTAATAGTTCACAGGGGCGACGCTGTCGGTTTCTTTCCAAGGAATGGAACCTGTACCGTCAAACACGTAATCGGTAGAGTAATGAACCAGCCAGGCATCAAGGCGTTTCGCTTCGTCGGCGATCACCTTGCTAGCGAGTGCGTTGACGACATGCGCTGCATCACGTTCGATCTCAGCCTTGTCCACCGCTGTGTAGGCGGCTGCATTGAAAATCACGTCAGGGGCAACTGCTTGAATGGCATCACGCAATCCGTCTAGGTCTGATAAATCCCCTGCCAAGTCGCCGTAAGGCGTGCTTGCAAGGTGTCTATCAAGCGCTACCACCTCTCCGACAACGCTTAGCGCACGTTGAAGCTCCCAGCCGACCTGGCCATTCTTTCCGAGTAGCAGGATCTTCATGCTTGGCCTGTACGTGTACCGTAGTTATTGTCGATCCACTGCTGGTAGCTGCCGCTTTTAACGTGCGCAACCCATTCAGAGTTGTCCAGATACCATTGCACAGTCTTGCGAATACCCGACTCGAAGGTTTCTTCTGGCACCCATCCTAGTTCGCGTTGGATCTTGCTGGCGTCTATCGCGTAACGCAAATCGTGACCAGGGCGGTCTTGAACGTAAGTGAGGAGTTCAACATGGGGGCGGAATTTCGAATCAGGACGCAGTTCATCGAGCAGGGAGCAGACGGTCTGCACAACCTCTATGTTCTGCTTTTCGTTATGGCCGCCGATGTTATAGGTTTGGCCTACTTCGCCCTCGGTTACAACTTTATAGAGCGCCCGAGCGTGATCTTCAACATACAGCCAGTCACGGATCTGGTCGCCTCTGCCGTAGATAGGTAGGGGCTTGCCCTCCAGCGCGTTCAGAATCACCAGTGGAATCAGCTTTTCGGGGAAATGGAAAGGTCCATAGTTGTTCGAACAGTTCGTCACTAAGGTCGGCAAACCGTAAGTTCTTGCCCAAGCCCGTACTAAGTGGTCGGAACTGGCTTTGCTGGCCGAGTAGGGAGAGCTTGGTTGGTAGGGGGTGATCTCTGTAAACAGCTCCTCAGGGCCTTCCAAGTCACCGTAGACTTCGTCAGTGGAAATATGGTGGAAACGGAAGGACGCTTTCCGAGTCGGATCCAGCGACATCCAGTAAGCTCTGGCGGCTTCAAGTAGGGTGTATGTTCCGATGATATTGGTGTGAATGAATTCAGAGGGTCCGGAGATAGAGCGGTCAACGTGAGATTCTGCAGCTAGATGCATTACTGCATCAGGTTGATGCTCTCGAAAAACTTTATCTATTTTGATCCGGTCGCAAATGTCAATACGTTCAAATGCGTAGCGGTTATTACTATCGACAGAATGTAAAGACTCGAGATTGCCTGCGTAAGTAAGCTTGTCGACGTTGACTACGGAGTCGGCAGTATTATCAATAATGTGACGTATCACTGCCGAGCCGATGAACCCCGCACCACCTGTTACTAAAATTTTCACGACTAGCGCCTCCTTACATTATAAGATAAGAGTCATAACTATGCTTAAAGGATAAAGCAAGTCCATTTGGCTTAAAAAATTATAGCTGGACTGATTTTCCATCAAGGAGATACTGATTTATGGTATTCAGACATCGAATTCTCCGTGCGGTTCGCATAAATCCATAAAATATTTAAGCCGGGAGTTACGCTTTAGGCCGTAACTCATCCGACCGGTTGGTGTCTCTAGAGCTGAGTTGGAGTTCCTCATGTTTTGGAAGCGCTGCCTTTAATTTGCTGATTAACTGTAGTCAGTCTAAGTGGCATCCATGACTGATGTGAAATTAATCTCCGCCGAAAAGATCTCTTGTATAGACTTTATGAATGACATCTGTCAGCTCACTTGAATGCCTGTTTGTTATTATTATGTCGCAAGCTCTTTTAAATTCAGACAGGTCGTTGAGAACTGGAGAGTTGAAAAAGTCTCTAGCTTTAAGGGTCGGCTCGTATACGCGTACCTCAATGCCCTTGGCCTTAATTCTTTTCATTATCCCTTGAATGGATGAAGATCTAAAGTTGTCGGATCCGGTCTTCATCACTAGCCTGTAAATCCCTACGATTCTAGGCTTACGTTTGATTATGCTTTCAGCAATAAAGTCTTTACGTGTTGTATTCGAGTCGACAATGGCATTTATTAGCTTTTGCGGAACGTCTTTGTAGTTGGCGAGTAGCTGCTTAGTGTCCTTGGGTAAGCAATAACCACCATATCCAAAAGATGGGTTGTTGTAGTGGCTTCCAATCCGGGGATCCAAGCCAATTCCTTCGATTAACTGTCGAGGATTTAAATCGTGAACCTCAGCGTACGTGTCAAGTTCGTTGATAAAAGCTATTCGCATAGCTAAATATGTATTGGCGAAAAGCTTTATTGCTTCGGCTTCGCTAGGTTCTACTTGCAGTACTGGACAATCTTTATTCGCAGTTCCTGTAAGTAAAAGGTCAATTAAAGCCCTGCCTACATTAGTAACATCACCTACAATGATTCGCGACGGGTACAAATTATCATGGAGTGCTCGACCCTCTCTTAAGAATTCGGGAGAAAATAGAATATTTTTTGTTTCATAGCGCAGTTGCATGCGTGCTGTAAAGCCTACCGGTACCGTGGACTTGACGACAATCAACGCATCGGGGTTGATTTCTCTAATATCCTCAATGACATGTTCGACTGAACTAGTGTCAAAATAATTAGTGACGGGGTCATAGTCTGTTGGAGTAGCAATAAACACATATGTCGCGCCGACGTAGGCTCTATGTTTGTCAAGTGTGGCATCGAGCGCTAATTTAGAAGTTTCTAAGTAGGTCTTAATGTCGGGATCAATTATTGGGGATAGACCAGAATTGATCTGGTTTATGCGCTCAGGGTCAATGTCGAGGCAAGTGACTTCGTTGTGCTGCGCGAGTAGCACGGCGTTTGACATTCCGACATATCCGGTTCCAACCACAGTAATCTTCATAAATGTATCTTCGTTATAGTTTAGTATCGGATTAGGATTTACACTTGACTAAGTGAAAAATCTTCGCGATCTTTAGTCAAGTTAGGGCTGTAGTAGGGATCTCTATTAAGGATTTCTGACCAGCGTGACTTCATAAAATCGATTTCACTCTGAAAACGTCTGATTTTTTCTGGAGAGTCTTCTGCTCCCCTGCTAATTGACTCGTAGTGATAGAGTTCGGCATAAGGAGTCCACATGTTTCTATATCCTGCTGCACGGACTCTAAGACAGAAGTCAACATCATTGAATGCAACCTTAAGGTTTTCCTCGTCTAAGCCTCTAACTTCGTCGAAAACTTCTTTCCGTATTAGTAGACATGCCGCGGTAACGGCCGACAGGGTTTGTGGAAGCTTTAACCTGTAGAAGTAACCCGGATGATGCCTATCGAAATGCTTATGACTGTGCCCTGCAACACCACCTAATGAACAAATGACTCCCGCATGCTGAATAGTGTCGTTGCTGTAGTAAAGTTTTGCACCAACGCAACCGATTTCTTTGCGTATGGCATACGACACCATTTCGGTGAGCCATTCTTCATTGATAACCTCTACGTCATTATTGACTAAACCGATTAATTTGCCTTTGGCAAATTTAGCGCCATAGTTGTTAATGGCTGAGTAGTTGAAAGGAAAATCATATTTGATAACCTTCACATTTTCATATTCGAGTTGTATTTCCGCAAAAAATTCTAGGGTCTCAAGTTCCACGCTTCCATTATCGAGGATGATGATTTCAAAGTTCTTATAGCTTGTCTTCTCAAGAATACTACGGACGGCTACCTCAGTTAATGACCTGCGATCTCGTGTAGGGATGAGCAAGCTTACGAGCGGAGGGTTCTTAGGGATAGGCCAACGAACCCTAAAAGTATTTGGGGCGGGACCGAGCTCGACACGTATGCTGCGATTTATTTTTGCAAAATGATGCCTAAGCGCTTTGACTCCAGCATCTGACGTATACGATTTTTCGCCAGCGTCCATCGCGGTGGAACCTTCGAGGACCCTCCAGTGATAGAGGATGTGGGGAATATGTACAATTTCTTCAGCTTCCACATGCTCAAGGCAACGCAAAATCAGGTCGTAGTCTTGGCTGCCTTCCACACCTGTTCTGAAGCCCTTCACTTTTTTTAATAGAGACGTTTGGTACACCCCGAGATGAGATACGTAGTTTTGAGAGTAAAATAGTTCGGGGTTCCAGTCGCTTTTGAAGTGGGGGTCGAACCGCCTACCCAAGATGTCGATCTTGTCCTCATCGCTATAAATTACTTTGCAGCCGTTATTTTCATTGATTGCAACTGCAACATGAAATAGAGCATTAGTCGCCAGCAGATCATCATGATCTAGTAGAGCGCAATAATCGCCTGTGGCGAGTGCCAACGCTGAGTTCGAGCATCTTGAGATATGTCCATTTTTTCGACGGACAGTGTATTTAATTCGGCCATCCTTATTTGCGTACGAGCTCAAGATTTTGGCAACCGAAGGATCAGTGGATGCATCATCAGCGATGCACAACTCCCAGTTTTCATAGCTTTGCGATAAAACTGACTCAATACATTCTTCAAGCAACGGGCCATTGCTGTTGTAGGTGGGAAGCAAAATAGAGATTTTCGGATTTGTTTTAAGTTTAGCTATTGATATTTTAGCATCTTCTCTGCTTATCGCGGTGGAAAGCTCAACGTTCTCAATCCAATCAGCATAAGTTGAGTCAACGTTGTCTACTGCCAGACTTTCCGAGTACCGTTTATAGAGATCATGGGTACTTTCCAAGGTAGGCAATGAACTAGGTTTCGGAATTGTAACCTCTGAAATGTTCTCACGCTGCTTGCTCAGCAGCGTGAGTTCCTTTCTCGCATCAACTTCGCTCAACTTCCGAATTTGAAACGCATGAACGCTAAAACGACCCGGGTACTCAAGAGGGTCAAATCGAAAGGATGTGACGTTTTCGCTAAAATAAATAATCCGTGAGCAGAGTTGGTTGTTTGTGATCTTCAGACTATATGAGCCATGCTCTGAAAATCCAGTGCCATAGTCAGCATATATTCTTGATATGGATTTTCTCTTTTTACAACTGATCAATACATGTACTACGTACCAGCCTTTTATAAGAGGGAGGTGACTACGATCTAAGAAAAAGTACGGATCATTACCCGTTGAAGTCCACTCTGGTCCGGAGTCTAAATTGGGTTCAATGTCATGGGCAGGCAAAAGTTTGTCGATTGAGCTGCATTTAAGTTGTGGGTCCTTTGAATCGCTTAGCAAAGATATTGCTAGGCCAACATTGAATTTGATATATTCGGCTAGTTCAGGTTTATCTTCGATAATTTGTGCATAGAGGCCTAGGGCTTTAGAGTATTCTTGACGTTGGAAGAATTCATTGGCGTTTACCAGGGTAGATTTGCTAATCGAGTTGGGCTTCATTTCTATACCGTGGCTGACTGACGATAGCTAAACATTGTTTTAGCGATGATGTTCTTCATGCACTCCCCTAGCTCACGCCATTTTCTCCACTCAATATGAGGATGTTGAACTTCGAGTTCGGAAAATTGTGCATCAAGCGCACTCAGCAAACTTACAAGACGGATTTTGTCTTGTTCAGGTAAACTCCTCCAAACTTTGATATCCATCAGAGCAGGTGTTTCAAACCGGAGTTCAAATCGTTCCCCCTGATCATCTACTTGCTCGGGATACCAACATGAAAGAAACGGATCAGGGACTCTCGAAAACTCAATTCGAGGATGTCCGCCAAATGGCTCCCCGGCGGCGTCTACTGTTGATAAAGTGTATTCTACTGCATCCCAATGTGTCTCGCCCTGAACTACATTTTCCAGCTTTAACCTCAATCCGTGATATCCCCCGTTATGGGAAAGTTCCACTAACGAAATATGATCGAATCTCAATACCGGGGGGTGTGTTGCGATCGCTTTAGCAAGATATCGAAGTCCAAAGTTCAGTTCGGTACTATACTGCTCACCAAGCCTTTCTGTAGAATTCGAGATGAATCTCAAAAGGTCTTCAACTATTTCTTGGACGAGTACCCAATCACTTGGGCCAAAGCTCGATAATATCTTTTCCACACCGGAATGTTCGGATGCGGTGATCAATAGCTTATTGGCTTCATGAGTACATGCTGGCCAGCGCATGAAAGGAGTATTTGAATTTTTGTAAGCTGCTCTGGGGAATTCTAAATGTAAAATGCCATTTACAAAACTTGTATAGAACTGAATGGAATCAAAAAACCGGCCACCTACAAAAACGTCAGATATATGCCAATGTAAAACTCTAACCTTTTTGCTTGCGCTCACATCTTTTATGGCTACAGCTGACCCTAACCAACGATGCGGTAGTGCAGAATTTAGACGGTCTATATAGCGCAGCGAATTGTCAATTTGGTATTGCAAATCTTTTGCGTTTGCCTGAGCTTCCTCTAAAGCGGCTTGCACTTTGAATAGTTCACGTATGAGCATATTCCGCTCTTCTAGGTGATGGTCAGTGAGAGTTTTTAAGCGCGTAGAGCAAGCAGTCTCGATTTTATCGAAGATCACTGCTATCTCACTGAGACCTTTAGCATATTCAAAATCAGATGGTTCGTTCACGCTGTCACCAATCTAGTACAAACGGAAGTCAAAGGTTTTTGGCGTGAAAATACTAGCTTGTAAATTCTCATTTATCTATTACGCTCGTGCGACAGCCCATTAGGCCACAGGTGTTCCCAAAGACCTTCACCTCGACTTCATCGCCCTTTTTGAGAGTGGACTCATGATGAAAGTAAAAACCGCACATTCCATCTTTCGAAATTTTTTTATCTTTAAGGTCGGGCCTAAAGTACTTAGCGTTGGAGCGGCCCCGAAAACTACCATTAACAAATACGCTCAACTGTATCTCGCAACTTTCGCCGTCCTGGCGGGATACCCACCCGGATATGAATTTTTCATTAGACTTGTCGACTGCGCCAATTAGCTTTTCATTGAATATTGACGATCCAACTATTTCTTCGAGGAGCTTTATTTCTTTCTTCAAGGAAGTTATTTTTGTTTCAGGTAGTTGATAAAAGCTGTCCTTAAAGTCATGAATTTCAAAATAGCTCGAGTCTTTTAGGGTAAGCTCGCCACCCATCGCATCACCACGGTTCAGCTTCTTGAGAATAAACTCTTCTTTGGATTTTATGACGTAATGGTTGACTCTTAGCGGTCCCTTAACAACATGCTTCGCTATACCCTTTGGCATATTAGTTGCTGGTTCAACCACGCCTGCTTCAATTTCTATAAAGTCGGTCAAGGGATCTCCAGTGGTGTCCACACGTTTGTAAGGTGGGTAAAGATAAGAAATGTGTGGGCCTATTTGGTAAGCAAATGCAAGTTTGGTCGCAGATTTCAGATGGCAGTTTTTCCCGTGCATTTCATCATTTGAGCAATGTTTGAAACGCTCAAGAACAGGGCGGCCATCTTTTTTCTCAAGACCGGATGACCCAAAACATCTCCAGTTGATACCGACCATCCCAACGTCGGGTTTGCTAATCAATCTCTCTAACTCTAAGTACTCAGAGCCATCTTCAAATGAATCATGTACTAAAAATTCATCAGCATCTAAGAATAGAATGGCATTTTGGTCACTCACGAAACGCTCGGAAATTCTACGATAAGCAGTGAGCTGAGAATTTCCTTGCAACTTAGGCTGATACATTACCTCGGTAATTCCTTTACTGCTTAATGCTTCAAGCAATTGCAGTGTTTTGTCATTTGAGCCATTGTCAGCAACTATAAAATTCTTGAATCCAGCTAATCGATGCCAAGCCAACCATTCGAGCACGTAGTCGTATTCATTCTTAAAAATAGACCCAATACGAATTTCCATAACTTTTTCAATTACCTGCGTAGCGACGATAAAGAACCAACCGAGATTGCTTGCATATATCCATTAGCATGCATCCTTAAGAAGAGGTCTGCTGCGTCGGGCTCTTGCTCAATTGTATCGAGATTGATCTTACATGCAAATCCGCAGTTAGTTGGTGCACCCTGGATATGCAGCGCCACGTCTTCGCGCGTGATTGATTCCACGGTATCGAAGGGGTAGTCCTTGCCATTGATACCTAGAGAAAAACCTAACTCAGAGCCGTCGTCAGAGAATGCCCAGCCGACAATTGTTAAGTTTCTGTTGTGCTCTGTTTTATCGATAGCTACTCGAATATCCGGGATTCTTGGTGGAACCACATTCACTACGCTGTCCGGCACGCCATTTGCTGACAACAGTTCTTTGAGCCGATCAAGTTCCATGCATGTTTTGTCAAGCAGCGTTTGGTCGAAAGACTCATTAATCTCGTTTACATCATGAGCATTAAAGAAATTGATGTCTCTGTCAAGTTTGGAATTATTTTTAACTGTTGCTCGACCCCTGCTTTTTTTATAAAGAAATTCGCCATATGATTTTATGATGTAATGATTGAGTCTGAGGTTCTCCCAACACACCACTTCACTCAATCCCTTGATTCCGCTCAGGTCTTGTTTCAAGTCACCGCCGGCGGTGTCAATATACGTAAATCCAGGCTTGAGTTTGAATAGATGTGGATTTTCTTCAGTGCCATCATAGGCAGCAGCTTTGACTATGGACTTGTAGTGCCTGTTAACTCCAAAATTTTTCTCGCCTCTTCCTTGAAATCTTTGTATGACTGGTCGCGGATCAAATTCTTTGACTCCAGACGACCCATAACTGGCCCAGTTTACTGCGATCGCTCCAGCTGTGATTCTCTTTCCTACTATTCTTTGAATAACAAGCTTGAGGTCACCCTCGTCTGGAAGAAGGAACTCGTCAGCGTCAATAAAAGCAAACCAATCAGCTGATGCATAATTTTCTTTCATTAGCTTTTCATAGGCGGGAAGCTGTGGTGCTCGATCGGGAGGTGTTGGGAATTTCAATAAATGTATCAAGCCTAATGTGCTCAAGGCTTCAAGCAAAGTTTTACCGTTATCTGTACTGCCATTGTCAGCAATAAAAAATCTGTCGACTCCAATAGTGCGATGATAGGCGAGCCATTCGAGTATGTAAGGCCCTTCATTTTTAAAAATGGAGCAAATGGCTAATTTCAAGTCGCTGTCTTCCTTTATCAACGTCTTTGCTTTGTGCCATAGTTGCTATGACCAATTGGCTCAGACGGTAAATAATTACGGTCGATTTTTCTTGTTAGAAAGCGCGGACTACAACCCTCAGAGTGAGTGGTATTGCCTAACTGTAGTCGCTTCAAAACTTATCAATTTTTTGCATTTCTATCAAGTAGAGGCGGTAGAGAAAGGCCTCCGTATGGGCCGCTCAGATAATCAGTGCTTAAGCCAGGATGGTAGTGCGGATCACTCCAGTCGTTCCATCTTGCAATAAACTGTTGTTGCTCTCTCTGTGCTCGCGCCAATTTCTCTGCTGAAACATCCTTTCCCCTACTTGCCGATTCAGCATGAATCAGTTGACTCGATGCGCTCCAGATAATATGTTTGCCTTGTTGAAGAATGCGCATACATAAATCTACATCGTTGAACGCAACTGGGAACGCCGTTTCATCTAGTCCTCCTAATTCATCGAATAACTCTTTATGCATTAACAGGCAAGCAGCGGTTACAGCACTTTGGCGACGTGTTAATTGGTTCATTCCAAGGTAGCCGGCATCATCCCGGTGTAAGTTGTTACCAGTATGCGCTGCCAAGCCATTAATTCCTACAACAACCCCTCCGTGTTGCACCATGTTGTTAGGCCATAAGAGCTTTGCACCTACTGCGCCAACGTTGGGCTGCAGTAATTGAGCTATCATTTCCTTCAGCCAAGAAGGTTCGATTACCTCTATGTCATTGTTGACTAAACCAATAACAGTGCCTGTGGCAATCTGCGATGCACGATTGTTAATGGTTGAGTAATTGAATGAATCGTCATGGTCGATGACTATAACGCCCCTAGCTTTTATTTCGTCCAAGTAATCTAAAGTTTCAGGGTCTGTTGACTGATTGTTTACGACTATTATTTCGAGGTTTGAATAATCAGTTTCGCCCAGCAAACCCTCTACGCAAGCGTGCAGCAGCTTGTATTGGTCGCGGGTGGGCACGATCAGACTTACGCGGGGTACCACTCTGGGTAGTGGCCATTGAGCTCTGAATAAGGCAGGATATTCCGGGATAGGGTTAACACTAGTTCCCGGCGCTAGCGATTCGCATAACCATTTCACCGCCTTTAGTCGCTCCAGCGAGAGCGCCGCTTGCTCGGGACTTCCCGGCAGGTGGTTAGAGCGGTGATAAAGGACGCGAGGCAACCTCACAACTTTCGCTTCGTTGCGGTGGGTAACTAAGGCAATCGCGGCGATCAGGTCATGCCATCCAACGTGTTTATCAACATAATCTGGCAGCAGGCCCATGGCCTCACTGACGACTCGCTCGCTAAAGATCGCTCCAGGCGTGAAGACGTCAGCTCCTATGAAAAGGTCGATATCCCAAACCGGTTTTAACCAAGGCAAAGTTCTTTCGCCTTCACCGCCATCTTGATCGCAATCCGCATAGGCCCAAGCTGCGCCGTCGTCCAGCAAAGCGCTCAAGTGCCCAAGCGCAAAGTTGGCTAAGCGATCACCTGCATGCACAGGCAATATCCGATCACACCCAGAGGCGATTAGCTTCTCAACCGCGAATCTTAGATCGCCGAATTCAGCTTTAGCCAATTTATGTATATCCCGACCATAAGCGGAGATGCTCGCTTCCGTGCGCTCCTCTAATTCACGATCGCCCCCGCTAATCAATAATAATCCAAGCTTACCTTGCATGGAGGGCGTGAGATCTTCGTCGAGGACTTGAAAAGCATTAAACCATTCTGGGTAACAATTCCAGCCTGCGCTCTTGGGTTGCCGCAAGTCATGTTCCTTTGCAACCCTCATCAGCAGATCAAGTACAGGGGCATCCTGCGCTGAGCGCAGCCTTCCAATCATTCCTTGGATCCCCTCTGGCCAGCAGCACAAGCGAATGGGACTTCCGGCTAGTGGTTGACCCATATCGTTAATTATTTCAAGCTGATGTACTTCGCCATCGGCTAAATCCCAAGGTAAGTCGATGGAAAACCCATGGTCACTTGTCGCTCTATATGCCAGAGCCTGATTGTGCTTATTACACACAGTATGGACGATCTGTTGGCCGCCCTCCCGGACGGTGACTTGGACATGCCGGCTTGGCTCGCTAGGATCCCAGCACCAACCGCCGACACTCAGGCCGCCCGTATGCCATACCTGGGACGAGACTCCAGCGCTATCTTTCCTGATCGCAGTTGGTATATTTAATCTCCCCTGCAATGCAAATGATTGGTTGGCTATGTGAGCAGTTATCAACAGAGCTTCATCAAGCCAGCGCTGACGCAGTTGTACTGCGAAGCCGTGGTATTTATCTCCCATAGGTGCCTTCGGCTCATACTGGTCGGCACGTACCAGTGCAACGCTTACGCCATCAATGACAATCTCAACAACCGGACGAAGTTGTGGCTGCGTCTTGTCCATGGCCCAGCCGTGTAGCACGTCGCCCTGAAGGCCAAGAATGGCGCCATCATAAGCGGGAAGAGTGACGGGCGCGGTCATTTGTTGATCCAGCAGGTGTTCGATCATTGGGCCAGACTCAGGGTAAATGGCAAAGAGGCAATGGCAGTAGCCACTGTTTCGCTTGGCGGCAGGTTGGTGCAGTGGAATAACGGCAAGTCTAGTAGAGCCGCTAATCTGGGTGCAGCCCAATCTTTGTTGGGGTTCTCTACCAAGCTCAGAACGGCTTCACCTCCAGCAGCCTGGGCTCGTTCGGCTAAAGTGAAGTCATCTAGTTCGGGTAGTACATGAATGATTGCTGTCGATTGCAAATGATCCACTACAGGTCCATCGTTCGGCGCAATCAGACGAATGGGCAGCCTCGCGTGGTTTATGTACCGCGCAAAAGCCAGCCAGCTCTGAACAATGGCGGGTTCACGCAGGTTGTCTCCAATTATCAGGCACTGAGGCTGGTGTGTAGCTTCTCGGCTGCACAACGGAGTTACTGCTGCCGTCAGCTTAGCGTCCGGCAGTAGATCAGTGTAGCTGTGTTTCAGCGCTGCACGTGGCAGTTGCACGCTATCAGCCCCGCTTACAAAAGAGCGCCAGTCATAATCGCTATGCGGATCGATAAGACAATCGTCGTTGCAATGGATTCTGTATGGGACTTTCAGCATTGTTGGTAGATCACATAACTCCAAGGGGCAGCGGGCAAGATTCTGGAACGCGATTGCTTTAATCGGGAGAAGGTGCATGCTTTCGACGAGACGATTGAAATCCTCAGGTAGGTCGAATTCTAGATGCAAAGGCAAAGGGGCCAGCGGAGCCGTTAGTATCACCCAGGTACGATGGCTGCTGTGGTGATATGTAAGACTAAAGGCAGCATCCTCGTTATTGTGTCTGTGGATGTAAAGCGTTTCCTCTACCGATGCGTGCCAAATTGCAACTCGCTTCCACGCAGGCTTGTTAGCCAGGCACTCCATGCGCGCCTGCTGCAAGGCTTGGCGTGCAGCCTTGATGGGATCGCGAAGGCAAAATGCTTTATAGCGCGCCGATGCGTCGGGGTAGCGTTTGCGCAGTGTGGCGTTGTTCATCGCGACACGCAGTGCCTTCTCGGCCCCGAACGAAATCCCGCCCTGATGCGCCACAAACACATTTGGCGCGCCCATATGGCGCCAACCGTGGCTGCGGGCGCGCAGGCACCAATCGGTTTCTTCACCATAACCGCGGGCCAAGTGGACCTCATCGAGGTAGCCCACCTCGTCGATTGCCGCCCGCTTGATGTACAGGCAAAAGCCGCAGCCCGTCTCGATTTCCACCGGCGGGCTGTCGACTTGGTGGGCCAATTCATCCAGTTCGGCCTGCGCCTTGGCACTGGGCATGTCATGGCAAATCTGGCTGCGAGGGAAGCTCATCAACTCGCCGTTGTTGGTGAACGGCGTGACCGATGCGATGCGTTCGTCGCTATAGGCCACTTTACGCAAGCGATCCAGCCAGGCACCGTGCACGCGGGTATCGGCATTTAGCCACACCACGTCCTTGTCCGGGCTCAGGGCCATGGCGCGGTTCATCGTGCGGATGAACCCAAGGTTCACTGCGTTTTGTATCAGCGTGATTTTCCCTTTGGCAGCTAGCACTTTGAGCGCCTTGGCCAGCGCTGGGAGGGGCGTCTTGTCTTCAATCACCACCAAACGATGCGCTGTACGGTTCAATTTGCGCGCGTCCAGCGCGCTATTGATGCACTCCAGTGTTTGCTCGAGGCCGTTATAGACCGGTATCAGCACATCCACCGGGTTGTTTTCCCCATCACCCGTACTGGCGGGGGGGACGAAGACTGGCATGGCGTAAACCGGGCTGCCGAGCAGGGGAGTGCCATTGGCGAACTGTAGAGTAACCGCAGGCGTTGGGTTGGGCACGCTCACCCGTAACCCGCCATGGCTTGCTGGCAGACCTGCAGCGCTGAGCAGCGGATGGCTGACAGTTGCGGTCGCGTTGATGCGCCTGCCATTGGCTTCGATTTGAATAGAGGCGGGTACTTGAAGGTTCTGCAAATCGACTGCCCAGCCCTGGATTTCCTTATGATCAGGCAGATAACGCACAACCCCGACAGTACCGGGAGCATCACTTTGTGCGGCAAGCAGCTTCAGCACGACCGCCAGCTCTTTGCCTGTATGGATATCGGGCAGGTGAGCCAGAATCATCCGGCGCAGCACCGCAGGTGTTTCCGAAAAGCTGCGGGCCTCCCAGAGGGTCAGGCGCAGGCCAAGGTCGTTGGGTTGAAGTTTCCAGGCATCGGTCAGGTAGCGCGTGGCCAATGCAGGCTGGCCTTGCGCCAACAGGCTACGCCCCACCAACGCGTGGATATCTGCCCGGTCGGGCAAAGCCTTGGCGGCATTGGCAAAAAATAAAAAAGCCAGCTGGGGCTTCTGCGGCATGGCCGCGATGCCTTTCCATACGAGTGCTTCGGCCCGGTACTCGGGAATCTGCAACGCACGTTCGAGTGCAGTTGCCGCCGCGTCGTGCTCATTGGCCTGACGGTGGCGGTGGAAGATGTCCATGAGCGTTTCTCGCCCATGGTCGAGTTGTCTGGACATAAGCTTGGCTTGGCTACAAAAAATAAAAAGAAGGGCGACTCGAGAGCCGCCCCCTTTGCCATACGCCCGGCCTTGCGGCCGGGTGTACGTTGCGCTACGGCAGGGCTAGTTACACCTGGCCGTGCAGTACAACGACGTTGTCGATGTGGTCTGCAGCTTCGGCGGAACCAACGATGCCCAGGGCGACGTCGGCGTGGGAAACGCCTGCAGCCAGAGCTTCGGTCCATGCGGCCTTGCCAGCTGTGTCGGCTTCGCGACCCAGAGCGGACTGGTACAGGGAGTCGACGAAGTCGCTGTTGGACTTGTCGGTAGCTTCAGCCGAACCAACGATGGCCTTGGCAACTTCTGCGCGGCTTGCACCGTTGAACAGAGCTTCTACCCAAGCGTTCAGGCCAGCTTCTTCGGCGTCACGGCCCAGTACGTTGGAGTACAGGTCGTTCACGAAGGTAGCGTTGGAAGCGTCCAGCTCCTGAGCTTCAGCCGATACTGCGATAGCAGCAGCGACGTCAGCCAGCGAGCCGCCAGCAGCCAGCACTTCTTGCCATACCTGAGTGCCGCCTTCTTCAGCGTTACGACCCAGCAGAGCGTTGTACAGCTCGTTGATGTCGGTAGCGTTGTTGGCGCCGGCGAACTCGGAGGAGTTCAGGAAGGTGTTAGCGATGTCAGTCAGCGAAACGCCAGCGTTGACAGCTTCAACGAAGTTCTTCGCGCCAGCCAGGTCAGCGTCACGACCCAGGATGCCTTGGTACAGGCGCAGGGCGGCTGCTTCTTCGTCGCTGTGAGCCAGGGCTACAGTTTCGGTGGTGTCACCGTTAACGAAGGTCAGGAACTCAGCGTCAGTGATGGCGGCAGTTTGGTTGCCGGTCAGGTTGACGTTGAAGTTGTTGCCGACGGTGAAGGTGTAGTCGTCGCGCGAACCGTCCAGCTGGACGACGTCGTAGCCAGCACCGGCGTTGACGATGTCAGCGTGGTTGCTACCGCTCAGGATGATGGTGTCATCGCCCGAACCGGTGGTCACGTTGTTGTTGCCCAGGCCAGCGATAACGGTATTGTTGCCGTTGCCGGTCACGATGGTGTCGTTGCCGTCGCCAGCGTCGATCAGGGTGTTCTGGTCGCCTTTGACAGTGATGACGTCGTCACCGTTGCCAGTTGCAACTACCAGCTCGATCGCCGAAGTATCAACGGCAGCTGGAGCGATGGCAGCAGCGAAGGTTTGAACGTCGCCAGCAGCTGCTTGACCTTGCAGGTCAACAACCAGGTTGGCATCGCTCTGCAGCACGTAGGCGCTAACGCCAGCGGCTTCGGCAGCAGCCAGGTCAACGACGACTTGGTCACCTTTAGCGCCTTCGACTTCGCCGATAACGACGTCAGCTTGGCCGGAAGTCGGCAGCTGAACAACGTTACCTTCGATACCAGCGATGTTTACGGTTTCAACGGTGTCCAGGTTCAGTAGGCTGCTGATGGCAGCGATGGTGTTTTCGGACAGGTTGGCGCTTTCGGCGGTCAGGGTGTCTTGCAGATCGCTGCTCGACTGAGGGCTATCGTATTGCATGATGTATTCCTGTTACTTCAGGCCAATTGGCCCGCTGCAATAGTATTCTGCTGAGACGCAGAGTTTTCCCACGGAGACTTAAGGCGGGCAGCGTTCATCTTCGTTACGGGTGTTAGGGCGAGGTGCAAGGCCACCAGCGGCTCGTTGCCGGTGGGGCCGTGCATCATCTGATTTGCGACCAGGCGTTGTGGTTCCGTATTTTTGAAAACAACAAGGCCAGTCAATTCGTAATGCTTGCGCAGCGGGCCTACCAGGCTGAAACCAACACAGATCAGCGGTAGCCCCTGGCCACGGGCACCTACCACGGTGCCTGTCGATACATTGCGGCATGGCCCGGAGCCGGCCACCATGCAGGTGTAAAGAAGATCGACACCCACCGGCTTTTCTGCCCAGTCGATGGCGAAGGAGTCGATGAATTCATCAGCACCGGGTTCGCCTACCCAGCCTTCGCTGGACGCGACTTCACCGCTCTGGCTCAGGTGAGCGGTGAGGGTGATGGGCAGTGGCTTGCTGCTGGCGGCAATGGCTTGCGAAGGGTCGCTGCTGGCCACTACTGCGAAAGTACGCATGATGGCGGGGGAGGTGTCGATGCGATCGATGCGCAGGTCCACAGGTTCGATCACTTCATCGAACATGTGATACTCGGTGATCAGTACGGTTGCTACCCCGGCTTTGACCCTAGCGACGATAGTGTCGCCAAGCTTGGTCAGCATGTTTTTGCTGACACCCTCTGCGGGGAAGAAATCAATCGAGCCTTTGCCTAGGGGCGCTTGCTGTAACGCGATGCATACAGGCTTGTCAGCCGGGGGCTGAGAGGCGTACCTGAAGATATACATGCCCGGTTCGAGCAGCGTGACCCGTGAGCTGATTTTCAGGCCGTCAAGGGTCTGCGAAGGGATAGACATGGCGTTGTTAAGCTCCTTTTAAGCAAAAACACTGGCAGCTAACGTGCTCAAACCCGTGCATACACTGAACGGCCATCGATGGCTCCTTGCGAGTGGCGAAGATGCCGCCGGAGGGGGAGGATGTCAACCAAGAAATCTAAAAAAAAATTCATGTCTGTAGGGAACTTAGCTATAAGGAACGGGATCTTTGAACGTTTTTTTTTCTTAACTGAGTGCCATGCTAGGATTCTCTAGTAGTCAAAAAAAATCAGTAAATTCATATGCTTGTATTTTTTTTGCGCTTTTTAGTCTTGAGGCGGTGGTTTTATGGCGCCCGTTTTTCGGCACAGTTGCGAGTCTCTGCCGTTGGTCGCTCTGACCTCCAGTGCACGTGGCCGTTGCCAATTCTGCTCAAACATTTCATGAAATTCTGCTGTTCGTCGCTGAACGAAGGCGTTCGAGGAGCAATCTGACACGCTGCCCTCTTTGGTGGGTGTTACACTGCCCGCCGCTTTCGCCACTCTTCAGTACGGACACCATGAGTTATCAATCCGAAAACAATCTGCAAGCCGCCCTCAGAGCCTGCAAGAGCAGCTTCCTTTCGGTAGGCTTCTTCAGTTTCTTCGTCAACGCACTCATGCTGGTGCCCACGTTCTTCATGATCCAGGTATCGGGCCGCGTGGTACCCTCCAGCAGCACCTCCACTTTGCTCATGCTTACGCTGATCATGACCGTATTGGTCGCGACAATGGGCGCCCTGGAGTGGGTGCGCTCGCGCATCATGGTGCGCATCAGTAACCGCTTGGACGTGATGCTCAGCCGCGATGTGTACAGGGCTAGCTTCAAGCGTGCCCTGACCAGCGGTGGCTCCGATGCTACGGCGCAGTCCCTCAATGACCTCACCTCGCTGCGCCAGTTTTTCACAGGGCCCGGGCTTTTTGCGTTTTTCGATGCGCCGTGGTTTCCCATCTACACCATCGTGATGTTCCTATTCCATCCATGGTTCGGCTGGATGACATTGTTCTGCGGCGCAGTCTTGACCGTGCTGGCAGTCGTCAATCACCGCTCTACAGGCGGTGCACTGGCAGAAGCCAACAAGCAGAATGTGGCGTCCAACGTGGTGACGAACAGGACCTTGCGCAATGCCGAGGTCATCGAGTCGATGGGCATGCTCGAGACCTTGATGAACCGATGGGCCAAGCGGCAGCGCAACATCATGCTGCTGCAGTCCAATGCGAGCGATAAAGGCGGCGTGATCAGCTCCACCTCCAAAACGTTCCGGATCTGGTCACAGTCCATCATGCTGGCGATGGGCGCATACCTTGTGGTGACGCACGAAATCAACCCTGGCCTTCTGATGGCAGGTTCGCTGCTACTGGGCCGGGCGCTGTCCCCCATCGACCAAATGATCGGGAGCTGGAAGGGCTTCGTCGCCGCCAAAGTCCAATACGACCGCCTCAGCAAGGTCATGGACGACCTGAAAAACGAACCCGAGCGCATGCCGCTCCCTGCGCCAGAAGGGCACATTCAGGTCGAAAACCTGATCGTCGCCCCACCGGGTGCGAAGGCACCGGTCATTCGCAGTATCAGCTTCGTGGCCCCGGCTGGTTCCATCGTCGGCATCGTCGGCCCAAGCGCCGCTGGTAAATCCACGCTGGTACGGGCCTTGATGGGCATTTGGCCCCCGCAGCACGGCGTGGTCCGCCTCGATGGGGCCGACATCGCCAGTTGGGACAAGCAGGCCCTAGGCCCTTACGTGGGCTACCTGCCGCAAGACATCGAACTGTTCGAAGGCAGTATCAGCGAGAACATCGCCCGCTTCGACAAGATAGACCCGGAAAAGGTAGTGGAAGCGGCCCAGATGGCCGGCGTACACGAGATGATCCTCATGCTGCCCGATGGCTACGACACGGTGATCGGCAGCGATGGCGTCAACCTGTCCGGCGGCCAGCGTCAGCGTATTGGTCTGGCCCGTGCTATTTATGGCAACCCGCGTCTGGTTGTGCTCGACGAGCCCAACTCCAACCTCGACGACGTCGGTGAGCGGGCCTTGGGCGTTGCTCTGCAAAAGCTCAAGGCGACCGGTGCCACGGTATTCATCGTTTCGCACCGCCCCAATATCCTGACCCGCCTGGACCGCATCCTGGTCATGTCCGGCGGCACCATTTCGCTGTACGGCGAGCGCGACCGCGTCATCGCCGAGCTGGCAGCGCAACAGGCCAAGACTCAGCAGCGGGTCGCTCAGCCTGCGCCTGGCCAGCCTCCTGCCTCGCCGCCCGCGGCACCCAACGCCGCGCCGCCTGCCGCCCCCGCGGCGGCGCCTGCCGCCACCACCAGCACCGGCGTTTGAAAGGATTTCTAGATGAGCAGTAAAGCGATCACCACTTTCGATCACAACTTCGACGACATGCCTACGTCCGATCGCGGCATCCGTCGCATCGGCCTGACCATCGTCTTCGTCACCTTCGGCATTTTCGGCAGCTGGGCGGCGTTTGCACCGCTCAGCAACGCTGTGCACGGCTCCGGCGTGGTCACCGTGCAGAACTACCGTAAGACCGTGCAACACCTGGAGGGCGGCATCGTCAAGGAGCTGCTGGCCCGTGACGGTGACCTGGTCAAGAAGGGTGACCCGCTGATCGTGCTGGACGAGTCTCAGCTCAGCGCCGAGTACGAGTCCACCCGTAACCAACTGATCGTGGCGCGCTATAAAGAAGCACGCTTGCGCGCTGAGCGCGACGGGCTGGACCAAATCCCGCCTGTGAAGATGGACGGCACCGATTCGGCCCGGGCTCAGGAGGCCATGGCGGGTGAGTTGCAGGTGTTCAATGCGCGGCGCAATTCGTTGCAGGGTGAAATCTCGGTGAACCGTGAGCGCATCCAGCAGATGAAGCAGCAGATTGCCGGCCTGAACGACATGATCGGCACCAAGAGCGGCCTGGAAAAGTCTTACTCCGGCGAAATCAAGCAGCTCAAGGAGTTGCTGGCCGAGGGCTTCGTGGATAACCAGCGCTTGCTCGAGCAGGAGCGCAAGTTGGACATGCTCAAGACCGAAGTCGCCGACCACCGGTCGAGCATCACCAAGACCAACCTGCAGATAGGCGAGACCGAATTGCAGATTGTGCAGTTGAAGAAGAAATTCGACGCCGACGTGGCAAACGAGCTTTCAGACGTTCAGGCCCAGGTCTTCGACCTTCAGGAAAAAGAAGCAGCGCTGCGTGACCGCCTTTCGCGTGTGGTGATCCGCGCACCCGAAAGCGGCATGGTGTTGGACATGAAGGTGCACACCATTGGCGGTGTGATCAGTGCAGCCACGCCGATTCTGGATATCGTGCCTGCACAGTCGGAGTTGGTGGTAGAGGCCAAGGTGGCCACCCGCGACATCGACCGTCTGGAGTTGGGTAAAACTGCAGATATTCGTTTCAGCGCCTTCAACCAGGCCACCACGCCGGTCATCGAGGGCAAACTGGTGCGCATTTCCGCAGACAGCCTGACCGACGAGCGCAGCGGCGACAGCTATTACCTGGTGCGTGTGAAGGTGACCGAGGATGGCATGAAGAAACTTGGCGACCGCAAGCTGCACCCCGGCATGCCTGCCGAAGTGCTAATCAACGCCGGCGACCGCACCATGCTGCAGTACCTGCTCAAACCGGCCCGCAACATGTTCGCCGAATCGCTGATCGAGGAATGACTGTGCTGCGTTTGCTACCTGGAATGCTGATGTGCATGGTCGCCTGCCAGGCGGTGGCCGTGGAAGGGAAGGGCGAGCCGGCGGACATGCCCAAGGCGGTATCGGCCTCTACCTACACGCTGGACCTGGCTGGCCTGTATCGTGAGGCGCGTCTGGAAGACCCGCGGGTGCTGGCAGCTTATGCTCGTGCGCGAACTGCCGAGGCCCAACAGCGTGAAGCCTTGGGCGGGCTGCTGCCGCAGGTGTCGGCCAACGCCAACACCAGCCGCGTACTGCGCAAGAACGAAATCGACCGCGACATCTACAACAACGAAACCTATTCGTTGAGCCTGACCCAATACCTGTACAACAAGCCGGCCTGGGAGCGCTACCAGAAGTCCAAGAGCGTCAAGGACCAGAAGGGCCAGCAGGCCGAGGACACTCTGGCCGAAGCCACGGTAGACCTGGCCAAGCGCTACTTCGTGGCCCTGGCGGCCGACGATGAGCTGGCGCTGGTGCAGGCCGAGCGCCGTGCTACGCAAAAGAACCTGGACCGGGTCACTAGCATGTTCGACCGGCAGATGGCCAAGATCACCGACAAGCTGGACATGCAGGCGCGTGTGGACTTTCTCGCCGCCCAAGAGGTGGAAGCCCGCAATCAGGTGCTGGTCAGCCGTGAGGCATTGGCCGAGATCGTAGGTCGGCCGATCACCGAGCCTTTGAGCCGGGTGCGTAACGATGTGGCATTGCAGGCACCTGCTCGGCCTTTGCAGGAGTGGTTGGCTCAAGCCGTTGAAGCCAACCCGCAGCTCAAGGCCTCCCGTAGTGGTGCCGAGGCTGCCATGGCCGCCGTGCGTGAAGGGAAGGGCGAGCACTATCCGCAACTGTCCCTGAGCCTGAGTGCCCAGCAGAGTGACCAGGGGTACGACAACACCCAGGCCCCGCGCAGCGACAGCTATGTGGCAAGCCTTGGGGTGAAGATCCCGATCTACAGCGGGGGCTCGACGTCGGCGCGGGTACGCGGGTTGTATGACGAGCAGGTCGCTGCCGAGGAACAGCTTGAAGGCATCCGCCGGCAGGTAGTGAAGGAAACCACCACGGCCTTCCTCACAGCCCAGGCGGCGGTCGAAAAGATTCGCGCCAACCGCAACGCGCTGTCCTCGGCTCAGCAGTCCAGCTTGGCTGCGCAGAAGGCGTTCAGTTACGGTGTGGTCAATGCGGTCGATGTACTGACCAGCGTGCAGAACGAGTTCAAGGCTCGTCGAGACTTGCTCAAGACCCAGTACGACTTCATCACTAACCTGTTTTTGCTTAACCGTTGGGCGGGCCAGCTCAACCAGGACAGTGTGGACAATGTGAACGTGTGGCTGAGCCCTGTGCCTGAGCCTACCTTGCCGGGGGGTGATGTGGCGCGGCTGGATGCGCGCCGCTGATCGGGCTTGGTGATGCGCAGCGGCCCTGGGGTTTCAGCGTCTTAGCTGATGGCGCCGGGTCTGCTGCGCTGTCCACCGCCGCTTGTTCACGGCCCCGGCAAGGCCGCCGATACACGAATAATCGCTAGCCCTCAGCTACGCCGCAACGCAGTCGCCCGTCCCCAGAATTCGCAAACTTCAGACTTTTCCTACAAGCCAATCACTGGCCATCTCCCACCCTGGAACTTATTCTCCCGCGCCGGTTACTAATCCGTTCAATAAGGCCTGACCGGCACCTGGCGGCGCGCCAGTATTTTGTGAGTCGAGTACTCCCTCCGACCTATGTATACTGCCGTATGCAAGCAAGTACGCGCGGCTTGGAGCTGCCGCGTCAAGCCCAATAATCACACATGCCCGCACGGCACTATCGGAGTTGGTTAAGTCGCATGAAAGCAATCGTTACTGGGATCACTGGTCAAGACGGCGCCTATTTGGCAGAACTGCTGCTCGAAAAAGGTTATACCGTCTACGGCACCTACCGTCGCACCAGCTCGGTCAATTTCTGGCGCATCGAAGAGTTGGGCATCCACACCAATCCTAATCTGCACTTGGTCGAATACGACCTCACCGACCTGTCCGCCAGCATCCGCTTGCTGCAAACCACCGAAGCTACCGAGGTGTACAACCTCGCCGCACAGAGCTTCGTGGGTGTGTCCTTCGAACAACCTGTGACCACCGCCGAAATCACTGGCCTGGGTGCGGTGAACCTGCTCGAAGCCATTCGCATCGTCAACCCGAAGGTCCGCTTCTACCAGGCGTCGACTTCGGAGATGTTCGGCAAGGTTCAAGCCATTCCACAGGTCGAAAGCACCCCGTTCTACCCACGCAGCCCCTATGGCGTGGCCAAGCTGTACGCCCACTGGATGACCATCAACTACCGTGAGTCGTACAACATCTTTGCCACCAGCGGCATCCTGTTCAACCACGAGTCGCCACTGCGTGGCCGTGAGTTCGTGACCCGCAAAATCACCGACTCGGTAGCCAAGATCAAGCTCGGCCTGCTCGACAAGCTCGAGCTGGGCAACCTCGACGCCAAGCGCGACTGGGGCTTTGCCAAAGAGTACGTCGAAGGCATGTGGCGCATGCTGCAAGCTGATGTACCAGACACTTTCGTACTCGCCACCAACCGTACCGAAACCGTGCGTGACTTCGTCTCGATGGCGTTCAAGGCCGTCGACATCGAAATCAAGTGGAGTGGCAAGGACGAAGCGGAGCAGGGCACCTGCGCTGCCACTGGCAAAGTGCTGGTCGTGATCAACCCGAAATTCTACCGCCCAGCTGAGGTAGAGCTGCTGATCGGCAACCCTGCCAAGGCCAAGGAAGTTCTGGGTTGGGAGCCGAAAACCAGCCTCGAAGAACTGTGCCGCATGATGGTCGAAGCCGACCTGCGTCGTAACGAAAAAGGGTTCTCGTTCTGATGCAAATGGCCAGCAAGCGCGCGCTCATCACAGGGATTCAGGGCTTCACCGGTCGCTACATGGCGGCCGAGCTGCGAGCCCGTGGCTATGAAGTCATAGGGACCGGCAGCCAGCCGTTGCAGGCGCCTGACTACCACCAGGTCGATCTTACCGACGGCCCGGGCCTGCGTGCATTGCTGGCCGAATTGCAGCCGGATGTCATCGTGCATCTGGCTGCCATCGCTTTCGTCGGGCATGGTGCAGCCGACGCGTTCTACCAGGTCAATCTGGTGGGTACACGCAATCTGCTCGAAGCCATTGCGGCCTGCGGCAAAACACCTGATTGCGTGTTGATTGCCAGCAGCGCCAACGTTTATGGCAACGTTTCCGAAGGGCTGCTCGACGAGCAGACCTTGCCGGCGCCGGCCAACGATTATGCAGTCAGCAAGCTGGCCATGGAGTACATGGCACGCTTGTGGTTCGATCGTTTGCCGATCGTCATCACCCGCCCGTTCAACTACACAGGGGTTGGGCAGGCAGAGAACTTCCTGCTGCCCAAGATCGTCTCGCACTTCCAACGTCAGGCCGGCACCATCGAGCTCGGTAACCTCGATGTGTGGCGCGACTTCAGTGACGTACGTGCAGTGGTGCAGGCTTATCGTGGCCTCATCGAGGCCCGCCCTGTGGGGCAGACGGTCAACGTCAGCTCCGGGCAAACCCATTCGCTGCGCGAAGTCATCGCCAAGTGCTCGGCCATTACCGGCCACGCCATCGACGTCCAGGTGAACCCGGCGTTCGTGCGCGCCAACGAGGTCAAAACCCTCTGCGGCGACAACAGCCGCCTGCGGGCTCTGGTGCCGGGCTGGCAAACCCCCTCTCTGGATGAAACGCTGGGTTGGATGCTTGCGGGTAAATGAAGCTCATCCTCTCCGTCGAGCCGGTTCGCTTCCCGCTGACCGGCATTGGGCGCTACACCTACGAACTGGCCACTCGGTTACAGCGCAGTAGCGAAATCAACGATTTGCAGCTTTTCGCTGGGCGCCGCTTTTTGCCGTCGTTGCCCACCGCGGCCGATCAGTCCGACGCGGTGCATGGCCTCAAGCGTTTGGTTCAGAAGAACGCGGTGGCCGTGGAAGCCTACCGGCGGCTGATGCCCTACCTGCGTAAGCGGGCGCTGAAGGGGCATGAGGATCACCTGTATCACAGCCCCAACTATTACCTGCCACCGTTCGCCGGGCCCAGTGTGGCGACCTTCCACGACCTGTCGCCATTTACCTGGGCGCATTGCCATGCGCCACAGATCGCGCGCTTTCTGCAAAAAGAGCTCACGCTCACACTGCAGCGGGCCGACGCGCTGATCACCGACTCGCACTACACCCGTCAGGAGTTGGCTGACTATTTCGGCTGGCCCATCGAACGTATCCATGCGGTGCCGTTGGCCAGCTCCCCGGAGTTCCACCCGCGAAGCGCCGATAGCCTGCGTGAAGCACTTGCCCGTTACGGACTGCAAGCGGGCGGTTACAGCTTGTTCGTCGGCACCATAGAGCCGCGCAAGAACCTTGAGACGCTGCTGGACGCCTATGGCAAATTGCCGGTGGCGCTTCGCCAACGCTGGCCGCTGATCCTCACCGGGTATCATGGCTGGCGCAGCGAAGCCATTCACCAGCGCATCGCCCAGGCGCAACAGCAAGGTTGGGCTCGCTATTTGGGCTTCGCGGCCAGCGAAGACTTGCCGCTACTGTATGCCGGTGCGCGGCTGTTCACTTTCCCGTCGCACTACGAAGGCTTTGGCTTGCCCGTACTCGAAGCGATGAGCTCGGGCGTGCCGGTAGTCTGCTCCAACAGCTCGTCATTGCCAGAAGTTGCAGGCCAAGCCGCGCTGATGTGCGCGCCGGGTGACGTGGATGGCCTCAGCGCTTTGCTGCGTCAGGGCCTGGAAGACGAAAATTGGCGCCTGGCAGCCGTGCAGCAGGGCCTTACCCATGCCGCTGGTTTTTCCTGGGAGCGTTGTGCCCAGGCAACCATCGAGGTCTATCGCAAGGTCAGCGACAAACGATGATCAAGGTACTGCACTTTTTCAAAACCTATTACCCCGACTCCATGGGCGGTATCGAGCAGGTGATCTTTCAGATCGCCGAAGGCGCTCGCGCCCAGGGTATCGACTCTGAAGTGCTTTACCTCAGCGAGCGGGGCGCTGCGCGCAACGAGCCGGTTGCCAACCATTTGACTCACCGTTCCAAACTCGACCTGCATGTGGCGTCTACCGGGTTTTCAGTGTCGGCGCTGAAGGACTTCCGCGAGCTGGCTGCGCAGGCCGACATCGTGCATTACCACTTCCCATGGCCTTACATGGACCTGGTGCATTTTCTGGCGGGCCTGAATAAACCGACCGTCGTCAGCTACCACTCCGATATCGTCAAGCAAAAATGGCTGCTCAAGCTTTATCAGCCGCTCATGCACCGTTTTTTCACCAGTGTCGACCGTGTGGTTGCCTCCTCGCCCAACTACGCAGCGCACAGCCCGGTGTTGACGCGTTTCCAGAGCAAGGTTTCGATCATTCCCTACGGGCTTGACCGCGCCACCTATGCGCAGCCTTCGCAGAGCAAACTGGCTTACTGGCGCGGGCGGCTGGGGGAGCGCTTCTTCCTTTTCGTTGGTGCTCTGCGCTACTACAAAGGCTTGGACTACCTGCTGCAGGCCGCCAAGCTCAACGGTTTGCCAGTGGTCATCATGGGCGGCGGTTTTCTTGAGGCTGAGCTCAAGCAGCAGGCTGCAGAATTGGGCTTGAGCAATGTGCATTTTCTAGGCGGCTTGCCCGATGAAGACAAAGCTGCCTTGCTCGAGCTGTGCTATGGCTTCGTGTTCCCATCGCACCTGCGCTCCGAGTCGTTTGGCATCTCGCTGCTGGAAGCGGCGATGTATGGCAAACCTTTGATCTCCTGTGAGATGGGTTCCGGTACGACCTTCATCAACCTGGCGGACCAGACGGGCCTGGTGATACCGCCGCGTGACGCCTCGGCACTGGCTTTGGCCATGCAGCGTCTCTGGGATGACCCTGGCATGGCCAGGGCTATGGGCGCTAAGGCCTTGGAACGCTACGAAGCGGTGTTTACCGCACCGGCTATGGCGGCCGCCTACGCCGACCTGTACCGTAGCCTGTTGTAACCCTCGGATTTTGCCTGCCCAAGCTTTCGCATAAGAACGACTTTCATGGATAGCCGAACGATTCTTGTCACCGGCGCTAGCGGCTTCGTTGGCAGCGCCCTAAGCCGTCAGTTGCACGACCTTGGCGTTTTCATCGTGCGCGCCCCGTCTCGTCAGGAGGCCCCGCTGGCCGCCGCTACCGATTGGTCCGCTGCGCTTGCCGGCGTCGATACGGTCATACACTCGGCAGCCCGCGTGCACGTGATGCAGGAAACAGCCAGCGACAGCTTGGGCGAGTTTCGTAAGGTCAATGTCGAGGGTACCCTCAACCTCGCCAGGCAGGCTGCCGAGGCGGGTGTTCGTCGTTTCATTTTCATCAGCTCGATCAAGGTCAACGGCGAACTCAGCTCGCCCGGCCAGCCTTTGCGCGCTGATGATGCGCCCGCCCCGCAAGATGCCTACGGGCGGTCCAAACTGGAGGCCGAGCAGGGGTTGCAGCAGCTGGCAGCGGCCACTGGCCTGGAGCTGGTGGTGATCCGCCCGGTGCTGGTGTACGGGCCGGGGGTCAAGGCGAACTTCCGCAGCATGCTGGGCTGGGTTCAGCGCGGCATACCGCTGCCACTGGGCGCGCTTGGCAATCGTCGCAGCCTGATTTTTGTCGATAATCTGGTTGACCTAGTGTTGACTTGCATCGATCACCCGCTGGCTGCCAACCAGGTGTTTCTCGGCAGCGATGGGCAAGACGTGACCTTGAGCGATTTGCTTCGCGCCTTGGGCCGCGCGCTGGGCCGGCCGGCTCGCTTGCTGCCCGTGCCTCCTGCACTGCTGCGCGCGCTGGCTCGCCTGCTTGGGCGCGGTGATATGGCCCAGCGCCTATTGGGCTGGTTGCAGGTCGATATCGAAAAAAACCACCGACTGCTCGGCTGGACCCCACCTCATACGCTGGAGCAAGGGCTGAAGCTCACCGCTCGCGATTTTCTGGATAACCCCCACCGATGACCTGGCTGATACTTGTCGCTGGCGTGGCTGCGCTGGCCATGACCGCAGGCTTGCGCCGCTACGCTCTGGCGCGCAGCCTGCTAGACATCCCCAATGCCCGCAGTTCGCATACCCTGCCAACCCCGCGGGGAGGGGGGCTGGCGTTCGTTGTCTGCTTCCTGCTGGGAGCCCTGGGCTTGGGCTGGGCTGGGGCCGTCGCGCCGCCGGTACTGGTCGGCCTGCTGGGGGCCGGTAGCCTGGTAGCGGTCATCGGCTTCATGGATGACCACGGCCATATTGCCGCACGCTGGCGTCTGCTTGGCCACTTTCTTGCCGCCGCCTGGGGGCTCTACTGGCTAGGGGGCATGCCGCCTGTCATGGTATTGGGCTGGTCACTGGATGGCGCTTGGCTGGGTGGGCTGTTTGGTGCCTTGTACTTGGTATGGCTGCTCAATCTGTACAATTTCATGGATGGTATCGATGGTATCGCCAGCCTTGAAGCCATCTGCGTCTGTTTAGGCGGCTGCTTGCTTTACTGGCTGGGCGGGTATCCGCAAGCCACGTGGCTGCCGCTGCTGCTGGCCGCCACGGTGGCGGGCTTTTTATTCTGGAACTTTCCTCCAGCACGGATTTTCATGGGCGATGCCGGCAGTGGCTTCCTCGGCATCATGCTGGGCCTGATGGCGTTGCAGGCAACCTGGATAAACCCGCTACTCTTCTGGGGCTGGTTAATACTTTTGGGGGTATTTGTAGTCGATGCCACCTTTACGTTGCTGCGTCGGCTCTTGCGCGGCGAACGCATCTACGAGGCGCATCGCAGCCATGCCTATCAGTATGCTGTCCGCCAGCATGGCAGTCACCGGCCAGTGAGCCTTGCCGTAGCGGCCATCAACCTGGGCTGGTTATTGCCGGTGGCGTTGGCGGTGGTGGCGTTTGGCCTGGATGGTGCGACGGGAACCTTGGTCGCATATTTCCCTCTTATAATGCTGGCGATCAAATACCATGCCGGGAAGCGGGAATAACATGATCGAGCTAACCGCACTTGGCACGTTGAGGAGAGCTGGATGAGCGATGCAAACAAAGACAGGCTGCGCCAGTTCCTCGTGAACCTCTCACGGCGGCAGAAGCGCCTGATTCAAGTCTGCACCGACATGCTGCTCATCTGGCTGGCCTTGTGGTTGTCGTTCATCGTGCGGCTAGGCATCGATGAAATGTACAACCCGATTCTGGAGCATACCTGGCTGTTCCTGGCCGCTCCGGTCGTGGCAGTGCCGTTGTTCATTCGGTTTGGCATGTACCGGGCGGTCATGCGCTATTTTGGCAACGATGCCCTGGTGACCATCATCAAGGCTGTCACCCTCTCGTCGTTGATTCTTGCCGTAGTGGTGTACTGGTACAGCAACCACAAAGTGGTGGTTCCCCGCTCGATCATCTTCAACTACTGGTGGCTGAGCCTGGTCATCATCGGTGGCTTGCGCCTGGTGATGCGTCAGTTCTTCCTCGGCGATTGGTTCACTGGCAACCACCAGATTCCTTTCACCAACCGCGACGATGGCCAGATCAAGGTCGCCATCTACGGCGCTGGTACGGCCGGCAACCAATTGCTGGCTGCGCTGCGCATGGGCCGGGTGATGCGGCCGGTGGCCTTCATCGATGACGATGGTGACCTCGCCAACCGAGTCATTTCCGGGCTTCAGGTCTACAAGCCCAAGCACTTACAGCAGATGATCAAGGAAACCGGTGCCCAGGAAATCCTCCTGGCTTTGCCCCGCGCTTCCCGTGCGCGGCGCAAGGAAATCCTGGCTTTCCTCGAGCCGTACCCGCTGCACGTGCGAAGCGTGCCTGCGTTTGCCGACTTGGCCAGTGGTCGGGTCAAGGTCGATGACATTCAGGACGTCGACATCGCCGACTTGCTCGGGCGTGACCCAGTGCCAGCTCAGGATGAACTGCTCGAGCGGTGCATCAAGAAGCAGACAGTGCTGGTCACTGGCGCAGGGGGCTCGATCGGCTCGGAGCTGTGCCGACAAATCATCGGCCTGGGCCCCAAGACCTTGCTGCTGTTCGACCACAGCGAGTTCAACCTTTACAGCATCCTCAGTGAGCTGGAACGACACGCCGCCCGTGAGTCGCTCTCGGTTCGCTTGCTGCCGATTCTGGGCTCGGTGCGCAATCAGCAGCACCTTGCCGATATCATGAGCACCTGGCGGGTGGACACTGTCTACCATGCAGCTGCATACAAGCACGTGCCGATGGTCGAGCACAATATGGGCGAAGGCGTGCTTAACAATGTGTTCGGTACTCTATGCACCGCGCAAGCTGCCTTGCAGTCGGGAGTGGCCAACTTCGTGTTGATCTCCACCGACAAAGCGGTGCGGCCTACCAATGTGATGGGCAGTACCAAGCGCCTGTCCGAACTGATCCTGCAGGCTCTGAGTCGGGAAGCTGCGCCAGTGATGTATGGCGACAGCGGCAAAATTTCACGGGTGAACAAAACCCGTTTCACCATGGTGCGCTTCGGTAACGTGCTGGGCTCTTCGGGCTCGGTGATACCGTTGTTCCACCAGCAGATCAAGGCTGGTGGGCCGCTCACCGTTACCCACCCGAAGATCACGCGGTACTTCATGACCATCCCCGAGGCTGCCCAACTGGTGTTGCAGGCCGGGGCCATGGGGCAGGGGGGCGACGTCTTCGTCCTGGATATGGGCGAACCCGTCAAAATCGTCGAGCTGGCCGAAAAAATGATTCACCTGTCGGGCCTGAGCGTGCGTAGCCCAGGCAACCCCACTGGCGATATCGCCATTGAATTCTCAGGCTTGCGGCCGGGTGAAAAGCTGTATGAAGAGCTTCTGATCGGTGATGACGTATCGCCCACCGTGCACCCCATGATCATGACGGCCAAGGAAGACTTCCTGGCGTGGGATGTATTGCGCGAGCGCTTGGCAGCGCTGCTCAAAGCGGTTGCAGAAGATGATTTCAGCCGCATCAGGCACCTGCTGCGCGAGTTGGTCAGCGGCTATTCGCCGGAGGGCGATATCGTCGATTGGCTGTACTTGCAGCAGCATCAAGACCGATAAAGCGGCTTCCTACAAAACAAGGGGATTAGCCCCCTTCGCGGGCACTTTGGGGATCGATAATCTGGCCTGGCAGCCAAGGAAACGCTGCCTCGCCAATTACTCCAAGGAGTGCTTCTATGCGTAATACCGTGCTTTCGTATCTGTTGCTGCCCCTGTTCGCGGGCCTTGCGTTTTCGGTTAACGCCGCACCTGCCGAGGGGCCAATGACTCAGCCGGTAGCGGCGATGAGCCAGAAGAGCACCGGGCCCGCACTTGTAAACTTGAACCAGGCCGACGCTGCTACTTTGCAGAAAGAACTCACTGGCATTGGCAAGGCCAAGGCTGAGGCCATCGTTGCGTACCGCGAGGCTAACGGGCCGTTTGCGACGGTTGACGAGTTACTGGAAATAAAAGGCATCGGCAATGCATTGCTGGAGCGTAACCGCGATAAGTTAAGCGTTGAATGACTACGCTCATCGGGCTCATCGCAGTCAGTTAAATCAATTGGGCCGCAAAGCGGCCCAATTGATAAGCATGAAACCTTAGTTTCAGGCATCAGCCTAACGGCTCTCAGCATGATTGCCTGCCGCCGTCACGCTGAAGCCCGCATTATCTGTCCTGCGCGTCCTTGGCATCGGCTTGTGCATTGCGTTCATGCACTTTGCGCAGTTGTTCATCAGTCAATGGGAGTTTTTTGGCTGTATCGCGCAGCATCATCAACCCGCCGACGATAGAACCCAAGGCTACGATGAGTATCAGCCAGGCGTACCAGGGCATTTGTATTCTCCTGTCAGCACCATGGGGCAATGCTTGTACTCATATCGAGCATCACCCGGTTGGGTTGGTTCAATTATAGGCAGCGCCCACCTCTGGGCCAATCCGATGACCTGCGGCCCCCAAAGCCTGCGCCACTTCGTTTACAATGCGCGCCGTTTACGACTTGCCAAGAGACCCCGACCATGTCCGCCTGCCAGACGCCCCTGATCGTCGCCCTGGATTTTCCCACCCGTGACGCTGCCCTGAAGCTGGCTGACCAGCTCGACCCCTCCCTGTGCCGGGTCAAAGTTGGCAAAGAACTGTTCACCAGCAGCGCCTCGGGAATTGTGGAAACGCTCTGCGCGAAAGGCTTCGAAGTATTCCTGGATTTGAAGTTCCATGACATCCCCAATACTACGGCCATGGCTGTGAAGGCTGCTGCCGAGATGGGGGTATGGATGGTCAACGTGCACTGCTCCGGTGGCCTGCGGATGATGGCCGCCTGCCGCGAAGCGCTGGCCAAGCGCACGGGTCCGCAACCACTGCTGATCGGGGTGACCGTGTTGACCAGCATGGAGCGTGAGGACTTGGCGGGCATCGGCCTGGATGTGGACCCGCAGCAGCAAGTGCTGCGTTTGGCCGCGCTGGCAGAGAAGGCGGGTATGGACGGCCTGGTGTGCTCGGCGCTGGAAGCACCCGCGCTCAAAGCCGCGCACCCGGCACTGCAACTGGTCACTCCAGGCATTCGTCCTGCTGGCAGCGCCCTGGACGACCAGCGCCGTATCCTAACTCCGCGCGAGGCATTGGATGCAGGCTCCGATTACCTGGTAATCGGCCGCCCTATCAGCAAAGCAGCCGACCCCGCGCAGGCACTGGCCGCGGTGGTGGCCGAGATTCGCGGCTGAACTGGCAACCGGGCTACCGTCGGGTAGCCCATAGCTTCAATGGGCAATATCCATGGTGCTGGCTTGGGTTGCACGTATGAGGGCGACGTCCACATGGTAGGTGGCGAAGTCGCTGGAACGCAGGGTGGTGCCCAAGGTGGCGCTCAAGACCACATCGTGTTGGCGCTTGATGTCCTGCAAGGTGCTGGCGAACTGATGTTCATGCGTCATTATCAGCAGAGCGCAATCTGCGCCTTGGGCGAAAGCCTGTTGTAAGGCTTTGGCATTGAACGCCAACGCTACCCCACGCTGATAGGCTTCGACCAGCTCGTGGGTGGCGGTCACATTCAGGTTCAGGCCCCCTTGCGGTGTATGGCGCTGGGCTATCTTCGCCTGGGTCATCACATGGGCGCAGGCCTGCAGAAACAACGATTCGTACCACTCCACAATGTTCTCCTCATGAAAGCGCGCACATCAATACCTGAGTTTGAGCGTGAGCGCCACGGGCATTGCCCATATTCACAGGCGAAATGAAAAAGGGCCGACCTGCAATGTGCAGGTCGGCCCTTTTTTCATTGCTTTCGAATCAGGCGATGACCAACGGGGCGAAGCCTTTGACCAGGTCATCCAGGGCTTTGATTTGCGCCAGGAACGGCTCCAGCTTGTCCAGCGGCAGAGCGCTCGGGCCGTCGCACTTGGCTTGGTCTGGGTTAGGGTGGGCCTCCAGGAACAGCCCAGCCAGGCCCACCGCCATACCAGCGCGGGCCAGGTCCACGACCTGCTCGCGACGGCCACCGGAAGCCGCGCCAGATGGGTCGCGATTCTGCAGCGCGTGGGTGACATCGAAGATTACCGGCAGGTCGTCGCAGGTACGTTTCATTACCCCGAAGCCCAGCATGTCGACGACCAAGTTGTCGTAACCCATGCAGGTGCCACGGTCGCATAGGATCAGTTGGTCGTTACCGGCTTCCTTGAACTTGTGCACGATGTTCTGCATCTGCGAAGGGCTGAGGAACTGCGGCTTCTTGATGTTGACTGGCTTGCCGGTCTTGGCCAGGGCTACCACCAGGTCGGTCTGGCGGGCCAGGAAGGCGGGCAGCTGCAGCACGTCGACCACTTCGGCAACCGGGGCGCACTGATGAATTTCATGCACGTCGGTGATGATCGGTACGCCGAATTCGGCCTTAACTTTTTCAAAGATACGCAGGCCTTCTTCCATACCGGGGCCGCGGTAGGAGTGGATCGAGGAGCGGTTAGCCTTATCGAAGCTGGCCTTGAACACGTAAGGGATGCCCAGTTTCTCGGTAACCCGAACGTACTCGGCACAGGCGGTCAGGGCCAGGTCCTCGGACTCGAGTACGTTGACGCCGCCGAAGAGGACGAACGGGGCGGTGTTGGAGCACTCGATGGTGGGGGTGATCTTGATCATGGTCATCTCTACAAATCCCTTGTCACTGGTTTCAGTGGCGAGGGGCAATCTTACAAGATCTGTGCTGCCTGTGCCGGCCCTTTAAGGGGGCGCGGCACAGTCCAGGGCTACACCCGCGTCACACCTTCAACACCAACTTGCCGAAGTTTTCCCCGTTGAACAGCTTGAGCAATGTTTCTGGGAACGTCTCCAGCCCTTCGACCACATCCTCCTTGCTCTTGACCTTGCCGCTGGCCAGCCAACCGGCCATCTCCTGCGCGGCCTTGCCATAGTCCTTGACGTGGTCCATCACCACGAAGCCTTCCATGCGTGCGCGGTTCACCAGCAGCGCCAGGTAGTTGGCCGGGCCTTTGACCGCTTCTTTGTTGTTGTACTGGCTGATGGCGCCGCAAATCACGATGCGTGCTTTGAAGTTGATGCGGGTGAGGACCGCGTCGAGGATTTCGCCGCCGACGTTGTCGAAGTACACATCGACCCCTTTCGGGCATTCGCGCTTCAGGCCGGCCAGCACGTCCTCGGCTTTGTAGTCGATCACGCCGTCGAAGCCCAGTTCGTCTTTCAGGTATTGGCATTTCTGCGCACCACCGGCAATGCCGACCACATGGCAGCCTTTGAGCTTGGCGATCTGCCCGACGATGCTGCCCACCGCACCGGCTGCGCCCGAGATGACCACGGTGTCACCGGCCCTGGGCTGGCCGACTTCGAGCAGGGCGAAGTAGGCGGTCATGCCGGTCATGCCCAGGGCCGACAGGTAGCGGGGCAGCGGGGCGAGATTGGGGTCGATCTTGTGCAGGCCCTGGGGCTCGCCGGTGAAGTAGTCCTGCACACCAAGGGCGCCGCTGACATGGTCGCCGGGCTTGTAGTCGGGATGGTTGGAAGCCACCACCTCGCCAACGCCCAGGGCACGCATCACCTGGCCCAGGGCAACGGGTGGGATGTAAGACTTGCCTTCGTTCATCCAGCCGCGCATGGCTGGGTCCAGGGACAGGTACAGGTTGCGCACCTGGATCTGCCCTTCGGCAGGCGCCTGGGCGGGCACGGTCTCGAAGGTGAAGTCGTCACGGCGCACGGCGCCGGCCGGGCGTTTGGCAAGCAGGAAGCGGCGGTTGGTCTGGGTCATGGCAGGTCCTTGTGATGGAATGAGGCTCAGCGGTCAATTTAACCTGCTGATGCTGGTTGGTCCGCAAAATCACTGGTAAGCATGGTAGCTCAACCGCTGCCCTGATGATGCTGCCCAGCCCGGTGGTAGGCTGACTAGACTCTCAGCCCATCCATTCCCCTTCTGGAGCAGACGATGAGCATGACCTTTTCCGGCCAGGTAGCCCTGGTCACTGGCGCTGGCGCGGGGATCGGCCGGGCTACGGCGCTGGCCTTTGCCCGCCAAGGCCTGAAGGTGGTGGTAGCCGATCTTGACCCGGTCGCAGGCCAGTCTACCGTCGACCTGCTGCATCAAGCGGGGGGCGAGGCGTTGTTCGTGGCCTGTGACGTGACCAAGGACGCCGAGGTACGGCAACTGCACGAGCGGGTCATCGAGGTGTATGGGCGCTTGGACTACGCCTTCAACAACGCAGGCATCGAAATTGAAAAAGGGCGTTTGGCCGAGGGCAGTGAGGCCGAGTTCGACGCCATCATGGGCGTCAATGTCAAAGGCGTATGGCTGTGCATGAAGTACCAGTTGCCGCTGCTAGTGGCTCAAGGCGGCGGGGCGATCGTCAATACCGCCTCGGTGGCGGGCCTGGGCGCAGCACCGAAGATGAGCATTTATGCCGCCTCCAAGCATGCGGTGATCGGCCTGACCAAGTCGGCGGCCATCGAATATGCCAAGAAGCGTATCCGGGTCAACGCGGTGTGCCCGGCGGTGATCGATACCGATATGTTCCGCCGTGCCTATGAAGCTGACCCGCGCAAGGCTGAATTTGCCGCTGCCATGCATCCGGTGGGGCGTATCGGCAAGGTCGACGAAGTGGCCAGTGCCGTCTTGTACCTGTGCAGCGATGGGGCGGCCTTCACCACGGGGCACAGCCTTGCTGTGGACGGCGGAGCCACGGCCATTTGAGCCGGCCCCGATCAGCCCTGCAATTTCCCCTGCAGGGCGACCCTTAGTTAGCTGATAACGACAGTACATAGCTATTTGACACCATTTTTCTGTCGCCCCCTTGTTTGCAGGCCAAGAACGTTGCAACGCTTAGCTTTCGGCAAACCTTGCACGGTGAAGAGGATCGGCGATGGCGGCGAGCAGGCGCGGTGTTCTGGCTAACCTGGGCATGGCCCGCAAACTGGGCCTTGGCTTTGCCCTGGTGTTGCTGCTGACCGTGGCGGTGGCGGCCATCGGTGTAGCCGCGCTGCATGGCGTCGGCCAGCGTTTCGACGGGCTGCGTGAGCTAGGCCAGTTCAATACCGACCTGCTGCGGTTGCGTCAGCGCGAGCAGGCGTTTGCTTTGCGTTCGGATATCAAGGAAGCCGAGGCTCTGCGCAGCGGGTTGCAGAACCTCGCCGAGCGCGCCCGCACCCTGCCGGCAATGAGCGCGGCCGAGGCTGACCTGGCGGCGTACGGCCAGGCCTTTGAAGCCTTCGTCGAAGCGGTGCAGGCCAAGGAGCTGGCGCTGGACATGGCCAGTTGGTCGGTGTCCAGCGTGGCCAATAACCTCGATGTGCTGCAATCGGGCTTGGCCGATGATGCCACTTACACCCTTAAGCAATCCCAAGGCCAACAAGGTGGCGAGTTCCTCGAACAGGCCGGGCAGGTGGCGCAAGTTTCGCGGTTGATGCTGCAAGCCATGGAAGAGGCGCGGGTGCGCTTGGACAAGAGCCGCAAGGGTGAAGAAGTCGAGCAAGGGCGCATCGCGCAGACTGTCGACGCAGCGCAGTTGGTCGAGCAGCTCAAGGCCAGTGTCAGTGACCCCGGCTACCAAAGTGTGCTGGGTGAAGTGGCTGGGCACATTGCCAGTTTCTCCGACAAACTTAACGAATACACCGATCTGCTGGGTAAAGAACAGGGCATCAAGGCACAGTTGCAAGCCAGTGCCGAGCAGGTCACCAGCCGGGTCGACCAGGCCTATGTGGCCGACCAGCAAGCCATGCAGTCGGAACTTGCGCGTAATAGCCTGGCGATCGCCTTGGCCACTGGCCTTGCGCTGCTGGTGGGCATTCTCGCTGCCTGGCTGATTCCCCGCGCGGTGATCGGCCCACTCAAACGCGTAATCAGCCGTGCCCAGCGCATCGCTGCCGGGGAATTGAGCCTGGAGCACGAAGCGCCGCGCAGCGACGAAGTGGGCCAGTTGATGCAGGCCATGCAGCAGATGGCTGCCGGGCTGTCGGGCGTGGTCAGTGGTCTGCAGCAGGGCATCGAGCAGTTGGCAGGTAGCGCCCAGGCACTGTCGGCTGTGACCGAGCAGACCAACCGTGAAGTTGGCAGCCAGAAGGAAGAGACCGAGCAGGTAGCGACTGCCATGCAGCAGATGACTGCCACCGTGCACGATGTGGCGCGTAACGCCGAGCAAGCCGCGCAGGCGGCACAGGCGGCCGACGAGAAGGTCGACGCTGGCCAGCGTGTGGTGCGCGAAAGCATGCAGCGCATCGAGCAATTGGCCAGTGCCGCAGACACTGCCAGCGCGGGTATCGATAGCTTGAGCGCCGAGATCCACACCATTGGCGATGTGCTGGAGGTGATCAAAAGCGTGGCCGAGCAGACCAACCTGCTGGCGCTGAACGCGGCTATCGAGGCGGCCCGGGCCGGTGAGCAGGGGCGTGGTTTCGCCGTGGTGGCTGATGAGGTGCGCGCCCTGGCCCGGCGTACCCGGCAGTCGACCGAGGAAATCGAACGGCTGGTGGCCAGCCTGCGGGGCAACGCCCAGCAGTCGGTGACGCAGATCCGTGGCAGTACCGAGCTGGTACGCCTGGCCGTAGCCGACGCGCTACAGACCGAAAGCGCGCTGGGCAGCATTGCCGCGGCGGTGTCCTTGATTCAGCAGATGAACCAGCAGATTGCTGCGGCAGCCGAGCAGCAGAGTTCGGTAGCCGAAGAGATCAGCCGCAGCGTGACGCAGATCCGCGGCAGTGCCGACCAGGCGGCGCTGGCGATGCAGGACAATGCCCGCTCCAGTGTCGAATTGGCGCAACTGGGCAGTGACCTCAAAGGCATGGTCGGGCATTTTAGGCTGTGAGTGGCTGGCGGTGGATTTTCGTGGGGTTCGAGACCGAGCGCCGCCCGCGCGGCGCTCGATCTCAACCGCAACACTGAACTACCGCCGAGCCCCCTGAGCATTCAGAATCAACAAGGTCAAAACCCCCGCCACAATCCCCCAGAACGCCGAACCAATCGAGAACAGCGTCAACCCCGATGCCGTGACCATGAAGGTGATCAAGGCCGCTTCCCGCTCGCGTGCCTCGGCCATGGCCACGGTCAGCCCATTCATGATCGAACCAAACAGTGCCAGGGCGGCAATCGACAGCACCAGCTCCTTGGGCAGCGCGGCGAACAACGCCGCCAGGGTTGCGCCGAACGTACCGGCTATGCCATAGAAAATCCCGCACCAAACCGCCGCCGTGTAGCGTTTTTGCGGGTCTTCATGGGCATGCGGCCCGGTGCAGATCGCCGCACTGATCGCCGCCAGATTCACCCCGTGGGAGCCGAAAGGGGCCAGCAGCAGCGAGGCAAAGCCAGTGGCAGAAATCAGCGGCGATGCAGGTACTTGGTAGCCGTCGGCCCTTAGCACAGCCACGCCCGGCATGTTCTGGGAGGTCATGGCCACCACGAACAGCGGTATGCCGATGCTGATGGTCGCGGCCAGAGAGAAGCTCGGCGTGGTCCAGACCGGTGCCGCTACCTCGAGCTTGAAGCCGCTGAAGTCCAGCAGGCCAAGGGCGCCGGACAGCGCGGTGCCCACCAGCAAGGCAGCCAGCACGCAATACCGCGGCGATAGCCGCTTGACCAACAGATAACTGAAGAACATGCCCAATACCAACAAGGTACGGTGCTGGGCGGCCACGAAGATTTCGCTGCCGATCTTGAACAGGATCCCCGCCAGCAGCGCCGAGGCCAATGACGCGGGAATACGCTTGACCAGGCGTTCGAAGCTGCCGGTCACGCCGCAGATCACCACCAGCAGTGCACAGGTAATGTAAGCGCCGATGGCTTCGCCGTAGCTGACACCGCCCAGGCTGGTAATCAACAGCGCTGCACCGGGGGTAGACCAGGCCACGGTGATAGGCGTGCGGTAGCGCAGTGACAGGCCGATGCTGCACACCGCCATGCCGATCGACAAGGCCCAGATCCACGAAGAAATCTGTGCACTGGTCAGCCCGGCAGCTTGCCCTGCCTGGAACATCAATACCAGGGAGCTGGTGTAACCGGTGAGCATGGCGATGAAGCCGGCGACCACGGCCGACGGGGAGCTGTCTGCCAGGGGCCTCAGGCGCGCGGAGGTGGCATCGGTCATTGGAGGGGTCCTTGTCCATGTGTAAGCTGTTTTTGCAGCCTAACGCGGCGGTGATTGATCCTTGCCATACAGCAGGCATTGCTTTTGGCCGTACAGTCGCCAACTATTGAGCAAATCTGCGTAACTGCATGGGAGGGGAGGGGCGATGTACAAGGTGTATGGTGACTACCAGTCGGGCAACTGCTACAAGGTCAAGCTGATGCTCAGCCTGCTGGACCGCCCGTATCAATGGCAAGCGGTGGACATCCTCAAGGGCGAAACCGAAACCCCAGAGTTCCTGGCCATGAACCCCAATGGCAAGGTGCCGGTTCTGCAGCTCGAGGACGGTACCTGCCTTTGGGAGTCGAACGCCATCCTCAACTACCTGGCCGATGGCAGCGCGTTTCTGCCCAGCGAACCGCGCCTGCGCACGCAGGTTCTGCAGTGGCAGTTTTTCGAGCAATACAGCCATGAGCCGTACATTGCCGTGGCCAGGTTCATTCAGTTCTACCTGGGCTTGCCGGATGAGCGTGTGGACGAATACCGCAAGCTGCACAAAGGCGGGTACAAGGCGCTGAAGGTGATGGAGCGGCAGTTGCAGATGACGCCGTACCTGGTTGGGGACCAGTACTCGATCGCCGACGTCGCGTTATACGCCTACACCCACGTGGCGCATCAGGGCGGTTTCGATCTGGCCGACTATCCGGCAGTGCGGGCCTGGCTTGAACGGGTGGCGAGCCACCCAAAGCATGTGCCGATGGTTGAGTAAGGCGAGTTCGGCCTATTCGCGGGTGAACCTGCTCTCACCCGCTAGCCACAGGGCTCGCGCACTGCGTGATCCCTGTGGGCGTTCACTGGCGATAAAGCCGACGCTTATGCTTCAGGCTGACGCGAAACGCTTGTCCAGGTAATCAATGATGGCCTTGGACTCATACATCCAGGTCACGTTGCCCTGTTCTTCGATGCGCAGGCACGGCACTTTGACCCGGCCACCCCCTTCGAGCAGCGCCTGGCGGTGCTCGTGGTCGTTCTTGGCATCACGCAGCGCAACTGGCACGTTCAAACGATGCAGGGTACGGCGGGTTTTCACGCAGAACGGGCAGGCATGGAACTGATAGAGCGCGAGGCTCTTGGCCTGCTGCTCGACACGCGACTGGGCCGCCGCGTCACGCTTCTGCTTGGCCGGGCGGCTGATCCAGTCGCCGAACACGATAAGCTGGCCAAGGCCAACCCGCAGGGCTTTGACGATCATGGGCTACTCCTGAAAGTAAAAAGCCGACCCCTGGGGGCCGGCTCGGGATAGGCACCGATCACTTGATCAGGCTGAGGAACTCGCTGCGGGTGGCGGCGTTTTCACGGAATTCACCCAGCATCACCGAGGTGAGCATGGTCGAATTCTGCTTTTCCACACCGCGCATCATCATGCACATGTGCTTGGCTTCGATCACCACGGCCACGCCGGCAGCCCCGGTAACCTGCTGCACGGCCTCGGCGATCTGGCGGCTGAGGTTTTCCTGGATTTGCAGGCGGCGGGCGAACATGTCGACGATGCGGGCGACCTTCGACAAGCCCAGGACTTTGCCCTTGGGCAGGTAAGCCACGTGGGCCTTGCCGATGAAAGGCAACATGTGGTGTTCGCACATCGAATACAGCTCGATGTCCCGGACCAGCACCATCTCACTGTTGTCGGAGGTGAACAGCGCGCCGTTGGTGACTTCTTCCAGCGTCTGCTCATAACCGCGGCAAAGGTACTTCATGGCCTTTGCAGCCCGTTTGGGCGTGTCGAGCAGGCCCTCACGGGAGACGTCCTCGCCGAGTTGGCTGAGGATCTCGGTGTAGTTCTGTTCCAGGGACATGTATCTACCTGTGGGTAAAAAATCGCAAAAAGGAAGGTTACGGCGGCGCGGGCGGCGCTGCAAGCACGGCGTTACTCGTCGCGCCCTTCCATCATGGTTCGCTTGAGCATCACATACACAGCGCCGGTGCCGCCATGGCGGGCCTGGCATGAGGTGAAACCGAGCACTTGCGGGTGCTGGCGCAGCCAGGTGTTGACGTGACTCTTGATCATCGGGCGCTTGCCGTCCAGGCGCGCAGCCTTGCCGTGGGTCACCCGTACACAGCGCACTTCGAGCTGGGTAGCTTCGGCGATGAATGCCCACAAGGTTTCGCGGGCTTTTTCAACGCTCATGCCATGCAGGTCGAGGCTGCCCTCGAAGGCGATCTGGCCAAGCTTGAGCTTGCGGATCTGGCTTTCCTGCACCCCGTCGCGGCGCCACATGAGCTCGTCTTCGGCGCCCACGTCGATGACGAACTGGTCCGACAGGCCATCGATTACCAAGGTCTGGTCGCTGCGCACGGTCGCGGCCTGGCGCAGGCCGGCCAGTTGCTTGCGGTCGGTTTTCGGTTTGCCCACATCGGCGCGGTCGTGCTTGATCGGCTTGACGCCGCGCACCTCTGCGCTGAACAGGGAAAAATCGTCGTCTTGCATGGTGCCTCCACGTGGGAGGCGTAGTTTACGCCATCAGCCTTGTGGCGTCAGTACTGCCCCTTCGCAGGTTCACCCGCGAATAGGCCCGCAGCACAAACCGCTAATCGTGCTTCTTCATCAAGTGCGGTGACATGTTCAGTTCGCGCCCGCGGCGCAGGCGGATGCGGCTACGACGCCAGAGGCGCACGCCCAGATACAGCAGCAACAGCCCAACCAGCGCCACGATGCTGGCCAGCGGGCGGTTTGTGTTGAGGTCGGCCAGGGCCGCGTAGTTGCCAAGTAGCCCGGACACGCCTGCCATGGCTAGCAACACACCCAAGGTAGCGATCAGGGCCGACAGGCCGGCGGCAATGCGCGCGCCCCAGTTGCGCGGTTCTCGCGGGCGCAGACGCTTGGCGTCGAAACTGCCTTTAAGCTTCATTCCAGTCACCTCTGTGGACATCCGGAATTCGACCTGGCCCTGGTACAAGGGTTCCGCGCGGCTGCCGGGCGGTCATCGCAACACCGGCTCAGATCAGGCTGGCGGTGGGTGCGACACAGGCGAAGTTATCGGCCATCACGGCCATTTCGCACGCGTGGATCTGCGCGGCGGGGATCACCTGATCCTTCAGCGCCAGGTCGCGGGTGGCTGAAGCATCTTCTACCAGGGTGCAACGATAACCATAGTCCTTGGCACGGCGCACGGTGGTGCTGACGCTGGAGTGGCTCATGAAACCGCACACGATCAGGTCCAGATGCCCAAGAGCCTGCAAGGTGTCATGCAGTTGGGTGTTTTTGAACGCGTTGGGCATGCGTTTTTCGATGACGATTTCACCTTCGTGCGGCTCCAAGCCCGGAATGAACTGGCCGGCCGGGCCTTGCGGGTCGAAGCGCCCGCCAACGGTGCCGAGGTGGCGAACGTGGATGATCGGACGGCCTGCCTTGCGGGCAGCGTCGAGCAACCGGGCGATGTTGGCCACGGCCTCGTCCATGCCCGACAGCTGCAGAGGCCCGCTCAGGTACTCTTTCTGCGCATCGATGATGATCAAGCTGGCTTGGCTCAGCTTGGCCGGCGGATAGTCGCGGCCCGTGAGGCGGAACATCGTGGGTGGAACTGACATCAAGGGCTCCTCGGGTAGGGCTTTTGTATACCTATTCTCCCTTGCCTTGGCGCCAATGGGAATGGTTGACATCGCAAGCGGCATGGATACTGGCCTGTGGCTTGCCATCAGGGCATGGTGACGAACAATTGTGCCGGTAGGGCTGTTAGACTTTTGTACGGTCTGAATAGGAGTTTCCCGTGATCACATCTCGTCTGCGCACGCTGCGCGACTACATCCGCTGGGCGGTCAGCCGCTTCCACGAGCATGAGTTGTTCTTTGGCCATGGTGCCGACAATGCCTGGGACGAGGCCCGTCTGCTGGTGCTGGGCGCCGTGCACCTGCCCTGGGAGATTGCCGACAGTTACCTGGACTGCCAGCTCGAGGACGACGAGCGGGTGCGCCTGCAGCATCTGCTCAAGCGCCGTATCGAAGACCGCGTGCCGACGGCTTACCTGCTGGGCGAGGCGTGGTTCTGCGGCATGTCGTTCATCGTCGACGAGCGCGTGCTGGTACCTCGCTCGCCCATTGGCGAGCTGATCGAAAAACGCTTCGAGCCATGGCTGGCGGCCGAGCCCGCTTGCATTCTGGACCTGTGCACGGGCTCGGGCTGCATTGGCATAGTGGCCGCCGAGGTATTCCCCGAGGCTGAAGTGGTGCTGGCCGACTTGTCGTTCGATGCACTGGAAGTGGCGAATCAGAACATCGAACGCCACGGTTTGGACGAGCGAGTGTTTACCGTGCAGGGTGACGGCTTCGCTGGCCTGCCTGGGCAGCGCTTCGACCTGATCCTGTCCAACCCGCCGTATGTCGATGCCGAAGACTTTGGCGACATGCCGGCCGAATACCACCACGAGCCGGAAATGGGCCTGGCCTGCGGCAACGATGGCCTGGACTTGGTCCGGCGGATGCTCGCCGATGCGGCTGATCACCTGACTGAAAAGGGGTTGTTGATCGTCGAGGTCGGCAACAGCCAGGTGCATGTCGAAGCCCTTTACCCTGAAGTGGACTTCGCTTGGCTGGAATTCGAACGTGGCGGGCACGGCGTGTTCATGCTCACCGCCGAGCAATGCCGTCAGCACCAGGCGCTGTTCAAGTCGCGCGTCTGAGGCCGGGCAGGGTGGGCCGCACGACGGCCCCGCAGCTCACCGGGTAGCGATCCAGATCAGCAGCCCGGCCTGGAACACCGCGAACGCCACCAGGCAAGTGATGGTAAAGCGCAGCCCGCTGTCTTCGCGTCGATATTTGGCCACCCGCTCGTCGCGTTCGCGCAGCTGCCCCTCTTTCTCCTGCAGTTGCTGCTCGGCCTGCTGCAGCATGCCGGCTGCATCGAGCATGCTCACCTGCTGCACTTTTTCGGTGTTCCAGCCGCCTTTGAGCTGGTTCACGGTGGTATCCAGGGTGCGGCCTTTGAGGTGCTGCGGGTCGGCGTATTCCACTTCCAGGCCCGTGGCGGTGATGAACCGGTCGCGGCGCAGGCGGGTGTCTTCGTTCAGCGCATCCTTGTTCGGCAGCGCCATGCCTTCGACCCGGTAGTTCGACCAGCGCCGCTGCAGCCACTGCACCGCCTGGGCCAGCATGAAGCGGCCGACCCCGCGGTTCAGCGGCTCCAGTTGCAACCCGCTGTCACTGCCCAGGGTCACCCGCCGCTCGCCGTGGTCCACCCGCACATCCAGTTGGTTCTGCTCCTTGCGAACTTTCTGCCCTGGCAGGCGGATTTCCATGCGCAGCAGGCTGTGGGCCTTGTCATGGCGTTCGGCGTAAGCGAACTCGACGAAGCGCAAGGGCCGTGCGCCGCTGTTGCGGTCGATGGGCAGGGGCGCCAGGCGCAGCAGTTGGAAGTGTTCAACAGCAAGGTCTGCCCAAGGCAGGGCGGCTGGCTCCGGGGCGGGCGGCTCTTGGCCGGGCTCTACGGCAGCGGGGGCATCGGTCATTGGGGCATTTCCTCGGGGACGGGCAGGTAGCGAACTGGGCTGCATGCCGCCCAGATCACTGCCGATACCGCTTTATCGGCAGGGATTGCCGATGTTTGAGGGTCAGGCCGATGGCAACTGGTGAATGAAGCTGACCAGTCGTTCGCCAAGCTCCCGCGCCAGGGGCAGCTCTGGATTGAGGTAGCTGTCACGCTGCAGGTGCATGTCTTTCGGGCTGATGCGCAGCATGTGGTTCATGCCGTCGATCAACACCAGCTGAGCATCCGGCTTGGCTGCTTTGAGGCGTTCAGCGTCGGCTACATCGACCTGCACATCGTTGCGTCCTTGTACGATCAGAGCAGGCATCGGCAAGCGCGCGAAAGCCTGGGCTGGGTTCTGCTGCAGCAGGGTGATCAGGTAAGGCTGCACGCTTGGGCGAAACACCTGGCGTAGCGGGGCAGGTATGTCCAGGCTGGTCTGCCCAGCTTGCAGGCGGTCGAGCAGGGCGCTGCCCTGAGCCACCTGCGCAGGTGGCAGGCGTTGAGCCAATTGCTCACGCAACACGTCCGCCAAGGGGCGGCCCATGCCGGCCAGGGTGACCACTGCACTGGCACCGGCGCGTTCGGCGGCAAGGGTGGCGATCAGCGCCCCTTCACTGTGGCCCACAAGGATCAGCGGGCCAAACCTTGGGTCGGCCTTGAGCTTTTGGCTCCACGCCACGACATCGTCGACGTAACGCTGCACGCTCAGGTTGCGCTCGTCAGGCGTGGCTGGCTGGCTGGCGGCCACGCCGCGTTTGTCGTAGCGCACGCTGGCTATGTGTTCGTTGGCCAGCACCAGGGCCAGGCGTTTGAGGTTGTCGACACGGCCTGAGGCTGGGTTGTTACCGTCTCGATCAGTGGGGCCGGAGCCGGCAATGATCAACACCACTGGCGGCGGGGTGGCTTGTTGCGGCAACAGCAGGCTGCCGTGGAGCACACCTTGGCCGGTATCGAGGTCGATAGGGCGTTGCAGTACGGTAGGGGCGGCGGCCTGGGCCAGGCCGGTACACAGCAAAAGGAACAGAGCGACCAGGCGCGACATCTTGGGTTACTACATAGGGAGATGAACGTATGACTCGATGCTGGAGGGAAGGTTCGCAGCCTCGATAAGCACCGTGCAGGCGGGCGGGGGGCTGGTTAACCACCAACAGGCCAGCACAGCCCCTTCATCCATCTGTATACTGCCGGCTTTCGTTCACCTCAGGCAGATTTCGCGGAGCGTCCATGTCCGGCAATACCTACGGCAAGCTGTTCACTGTCACCACCGCTGGCGAAAGCCATGGCCCGGCGTTGGTCGCCATTGTCGATGGATGCCCACCTGGCCTGGAGATCTCCCTCGCCGACCTGCAGCACGACCTTGACCGGCGCAAGCCTGGCACCAGCCGGCATACTACCCAGCGCCAGGAAGCCGACGAGGTTGAAATCCTCTCTGGCGTCTTCGAAGGCCGCACCACCGGCTGCTCGATTGGCCTGCTGATCCGTAATACCGACCAGAAGTCCAAGGACTACTCGGCGATCAAGGACCTGTTCCGCCCCGCCCACGCCGACTACACCTACCACCACAAATACGGTACTCGCGACTACCGTGGTGGCGGGCGCAGCTCGGCGCGCGAAACGGCCATGCGTGTGGCTGCTGGCGCCATCGCCAAGAAGTACCTGGCTACCCAGGGCATTCAGGTGCGTGGCTACATGAGCCAATTGGGCCCGATCGAAATCCCCTTCAAGGGCTGGGAATCGGTTGAAGAAAACGCCTTCTTCAGCCCCGACCCCAGCAAGGTGCCGGAGCTTGAGGCCTACATGGACCAACTGCGCCGCGACCAGGATTCGGTTGGGGCGAAGATCACCGTAGTGGCCGAGGGCGTCATGCCAGGGCTGGGCGAGCCGATTTTCGATCGTCTCGATGCGGAACTGGCCCACGCGCTGATGAGCATCAACGCGGTCAAAGGCGTTGAAATCGGTGCGGGTTTCGCCAGCGTTGCCCAGCGCGGCACCGAACACCGTGACGAGCTGACCCCTGCAGGTTTTCTCAGCAATAACGCAGGCGGCATCCTCGGTGGCATCAGCTCCGGTCAGCCGATCGTCGCCCACCTGGCGCTCAAGCCGACCTCCAGCATCACCACGCCAGGCCGTTCGATCGATGTAGATGGCAACCCCGTCGACGTCATCACCAAAGGCCGCCATGACCCGTGCGTGGGTATCCGTGCCACACCGATCGCCGAAGCGATGATGGCGATCGTGCTGATGGACCATTTGTTGCGCCATCGTGCGCAGAATGCCGAGGTGAAGGTGAACACACCGGTATTAGGCCAGCTCTGATCCAGCCTGTGTCGGCCGCTTCGCCGGTGAACCCGCTCCTACAGCGATAGCACTGAATCTGTGGGAGGGGGTTGGCCTTGAAAGGGCCGATACAGGTCCCTAGAGGGCCACTCCATGCACCCGATTCCTTATTGGCGCCTGTCCAGCTTCTACCTGTTCTACTTCGCCCTGCTGGGCTCCACTGCGCCGTTTCTGGCGCTGTATTTCGACCACCTGGGTTTCCCCCCGGCGCGCATCGGCGAGTTGGTGGCCATCCCCATGCTGATGCGCTGCGTCGCGCCTAACCTGTGGGGCTGGCTGGGTGACCGCAGCGGGCAGCGCCTGCTCATCGTGCGCCTGGGGGCCTTGTGCACCCTGGCGACCTTCTCGCTGATCTTCTTCGGCAAGAGCTATGCCTGGCTGGCATTGGTGATGGCGCTGCATGCGTTCTTCTGGCATGCGGTGCTCCCGCAGTTCGAAGTCATCACCCTGGCTCACCTGCATGGCCAGACCGCGCGCTACAGCCAGGTACGCCTGTGGGGCTCGATCGGCTTCATTCTCACTGTGGTTGGGCTGGGCCGGCTGTTCGAATGGTTGAGCCTGGACATCTACCCCATAGCCCTGGTGACCATCATGGCCGGTATCGTTGCCGCCAGCCTGTGGGTGCCTAATGCACAGCCGGTAGAGCAGGGCGAGCACGCTGGTGCGGGTGGTTTCCTGCGCCAGCTGAGTGCTCCGGGGGTGATCGCCTTCTACCTGTGCGTAGCGTTGATGCAACTCAGCCACGGCCCTTACTACACATTTCTCACCCTGCACCTTGAGCACCTTGGCTACAGCCGTGGCGCCATTGGCTTGCTGTGGGCACTGGGCGTGGTGGCCGAAGTTTTGATGTTCATGGGCATGAGCCGCCTGTTCGCCCGCTTCAGCGTGCAGCGAGTGTTGCTGGCCAGCTTCCTGTTGGCCGCGCTGCGGTGGCTGCTGCTGGGTAATCTGGCAGGTGAACCAGGGGTGTTGATTTTCGCTCAGCTGCTGCATGCTGCCACCTTCGGCTGCTTCCATGCCGCGAGCATCGCCTTCGTGCAGGCCAGCTTCGGCGCCCGGCAGCAGGGCCAGGGCCAGGCGTTGTACGCCGCGCTGTCGGGTACGGGTGGGGCCTTGGGCGCCTTGTATTCGGGCTACAGCTGGAAATTGCTGGGGCCGAGCTTCACCTTTGGTATGGCCAGCGCCGCAGCGCTGGCTGCAGCCGTTATCATTGCCACTCGTTCGCAATCGACCAGGACCAGCCGCCGATGAGCATCCTCTGTGTTTTCCACCCGTCCAACCCTGGCTTGCCGCACAAGGTGCTGACCCACCACGACGATATCGTCACTACCCTCGCTGAGCAGGGTGTGCGCTTGACCCATAACCCGCTGGCGCTGCGGGTGCGCCCTGGCAGCAGCCAGGCTGAGGTGCTGGAGGTTTGCCGGGAACACTTGGACCACCTGATGACAGCCCACGGTAGTGCGGCGTTCACCCTGCTCAACCGTGACGGCCCCGCGCCAACGCAGGTCGATGTGCGCGATGAACATGTGCACAACAGCGAAGAGGTGTTTGCCGTAGTTACAGGGCGTGCGCAGCTCGGCCTGCGCCTGGGCGAATACGTTTATGCCGTATTGTGTGAAAAAGGTGATGAATTGGTCGTACCAGAAGGTACGCGGCGGTGGGTGGAGTTGGGTGATAACCCGTTCTGCTTGGCGTTGCGCCTGTTCGGTAGCGAACGGGATGTCGAGCCAGACTTCACCGGCGATGTGAGTGCGCGGGCGTTTCTGGGTATCGACGAGTTGTAATGCCTGCCCTGGCCTTTTCGCGGTTAGAGCCGCTACCACAAGCACCCCGCCATCCCTAAGGGCAATGCAGTACTAGCGGTGGCAACTTGGCCGCGAAAGGGCCAGTACAGACAAATCTCAGCGGTAAGTCGGCAGCGCGAAACGCTGCTGGCTTTGCAACATCGAAATTACTGGCAGCTCGCTGGCCTGCTCGGCCAAGTCGCGGCGAATGGCACTGATCGCCCAGGACAGCTGTTCGGCACTGTGCAGTTGGCCGTAGGTCAGCACTCGGCGAGTGACCTTGCCATCAGCAGCGCGCAGGGTCAGCAATACGCCACCATCAGGACGGGACTGGGTGGCAACCTGATAGGCCGGGAAGACCGAAACGAATTTTTCCTGGATGAGGTCCATATCAACTCCTGACTGATGTGTTGGCAGACGTGAGTTGAATATTGCAGTGACCGTGCCAGGTTTTGGCTTAATGAAAAAGCCAGTAAATTCAGTAGGTTAGAGCGGAATTCGAGAAGTGATATCGTGCAGCCTGCATGGTCATGCATTTTGCACAGTGCATTTTGCACGGATCGGGATTTGCCTATCGCCGCAATAGAATCTGAACCTTTGACCACATGGCATGCCTGACTAAGACTAGGGCAACGAATTATGCCAGGAGGTTCCCGATGTCCGCTCAACCCGCCGCATCTGCGATGACCAATGATGAAGCCGCCGCTTTCGCCGAGCAGGTGTTCGACTGCGCCCGCCAGGGCGATGCGCAAATGCTCGAGCGCCTGCTAGCCAGTGGCTTGCCTGCGAACCTGCGCAATCATAAAGGTGACACCTTGCTGATGCTGGCCAGCTACCACGGTCAGCACGACGCAGTCAGGGTGCTTCTGGCCAACGGTGCCGACCCGCTGATCGCCAATGATAACGGCCAGTTGCCCATCGCCGGGGCGGCGTTCAAGGGTGATCTGGCAATGATCCGCCTGCTGCTCGACAGCGGTGTGCCGGTGGATGCTGCTGCCCAGGACGGGCGCACGGCGCTGATGCTGGCGGCCATGTTCAATCGAATCGAGATCCTCGACCACCTGCTAGCGCAAGGCGCTGATCCTGCACGGCGCGATGCTAGAGGCGCTACGGCACTGATGGCTGCGCAGACCATGGGCGCACAGGACGCTGCCGCGCGCCTGCAAGCACTGGCCAGCTAACGGTTCGGGGGCATTTGCGGCTATCCTTGGCGCCTTTGACCTGCCGCAGGCCCCCCTCATGAAAAACCAGTTGCTCGAATTCATCAGCCTGATTGGCGCCGGCTGCATGCGCGCTGAGGAAATCGAGCGCATCGCCGATGAGGCCGCCCACGCCTACGCCGACCCGGCCGCCTTCCTGGCCGCCAACCCGGACATCAACTACGACGACAGCTTCCCGATTCCGCTCGGCGAATGGGTAGTGCTTGGCAGCCTGCCGGATACGGTGGTGTTCCAGGCCGATAGCTATCAAGCGCTGTTCCAGCAAATCAGTGATTCGTTCGACCAGAGCGTGCCGTTCACCCTCAAGCCCAAGCAACTGGCGCGCACCGAACCGCTGACAGCCCTGAATCGTATCCAGGTGCAGATGGGCGCATTGAACAAAGAGGCCGGGGGGTATGTGTTGCTGAACTTCAGCCAGTTGCTTGATGACGAGCTGCAAATGGTGATGGTTGGCCAACAGGACCTGGCGCGGGTCCTGGAGCTGGGCGCAGCGCTCAACATCAAGGTGGAGCCGGCGCTGGAGGCGTTGAAGGTCGCCGTTCACGTCTGATTTCACGTTCTGCCTGTTCGCGGGAGCCCGCGAACAGGGCAGTACAGGCCAACGGTAACTCAGCCCAATGCGGTATCGAGGAACATCATCACCGCGAACCCACCCATCAGCCCAAGGGTGGCTGACGTCTGATGCCCATTACGATGGGTTTCCGGTATCACCTCATGAGACACCACGAAAATCATCGCTCCCGCCGCCAGCCCCATGCTGATCGGGTAGGCCAGGGCGAAGCCGGTGGAAATCCCCAGGCCAATCACCGCGCCCAATGGCTCCATCAACCCGGAGCCTATCGCCACCAGCGCAGCCTTCATGTTCGACAGGCCCGTCGCCCGCAAAGCCAGGGCCACGGCTAGGCCCTCAGGGATGTCCTGAATAGCGATGGCACTGGTCAGTGGCAGGCCAATGTTCAAATCGCCATTGGCAAAGCTCACCCCGATCGCCATACCCTCTGGCAGGTTATGCAGGGTGATCGCCAACACGAACAGCCATACCCGGTTGATGCGTTCAGCCTGCGGGCCACAGGGGCCGGTGCTCTCGTGCTCATGTGGGGTGAAGCGGTCCAGGCCCAGCATCAGCAGCACACCCAACCCCATGCCCAGCACAACGGTGAAAGCCGCAGCAGGGCCATTGCCGGTGATTTCACGAGCTGCGTCCAGGCCCGGCAAAATCAGCGAAAACGAACTGGCGGCGAGCATCATGCCGGCCGCAAAACCCAGCATTACATCCTGGGTGCGGGTGCTTACATCGCGCAGTACCACCGCCAGCACTGCCCCCAGTGCCGTGGCCGCGAAGCCGGACAGCCCGCCGATAGCTGCCAGGTGCAGGTTTTCGGCATGGTCACCGGTGAAGGCGTTCCAGAAGCTGGCCGCCAGCAACACGATGACTGCCAGCAAGCTTAACGCCAAGCCTGCGCTTAGCCACGGAGCGTCGTGGGCTTGCTGGCGCCAGGCGTTGATCATAGAGAGCGGGGTGGCGCTGTGGCTGTGAGCGGGTGGCATAGAAACCTCGAAATCCATCAGTACTGGCAGTCTAAGCAGTGACCTGTGCAGCTGGCCAAGGATTCCCTTCTATCGTTGCGATAGAAGGCTATGCTCAGCAACAGCCTTTCAAGGAGAACGTAACATGGGCTCTACTTTCAATGGCCTGGTCGGCCTGATCATCCTCGCTCTGGACATCTGGGCGATCCTCAACGTCATCAAAAGCAGCAGTGAAGTGGGCGCCAAGGTCCTGTGGATTCTGCTGATCGCCTTGCTCCCGGTGGTGGGCCTGGTGATCTGGGCGATCGCCGGGCCGCGGGGCAACGTGCGTTTATGAAACCTGCTTGGCAGACAAAATCTGCAATAGTGGCGTGACAAAATTTTCACACTGGTTTAAACAGAATCCGCACCCGCACAACGCAGCGTTGGGCACCCCCCAACGCCACCTTCGCAAACCGCAATCCTAGGACATTCCCATTCATGGCTAACACGGATGCCTTGAAGCAACAGGGCGCGCGAGCCTATACGCCGACCTTGAAATCGCACCTGGCCTACACGCTGCTCAGCGCCCTGGTGATCATGTTGATGCTCAGCCTGGTACGCCTCGCGCTGCTGGTCTACAACAGCGACATGATCGGCGACACCCCTTACTCGACCGTCGCCGAAGGCTTCCTCAATGGTTTGCGCTTCGATCTGCGCGTGGTGGTCTACCTGAGCATCCCGCTGCTGCTGGCGATGCTCAGCCCCTGGCTGATGGCCCGGCGTGGGCTGTTCCGTTTCTGGCTGACCCTCACCTCCAGCGTGGTGATGTTCCTCGGCTTGATGGAGATGGACTTCTACCGTGAGTTCCACCAGCGCCTCAATGGCCTGGTGTTCCAGTACATCAAGGAAGACCCCAAGACCGTGCTCAGCATGCTCTGGTATGGCTTCCCGGTCGTGCGCTATCTGCTGGCCTGGGCCTTCGGCACCTGGCTGCTGAGCCTGCTGTTCAAGGGCATCGATCGCTTGACCCGGGGTACCGGGCGCCAGCGCGTGGCGCCTTGGTACAACCGCCTGGCGGTATTCATGGTGGTCTTGCTGGTAGCGGTGGTCGCTGCCCGTGGCACCCTGCGCCAGGGCCCGCCGATGCGTTGGGGTGACGCCTTCACTACCGACTCCAACTTCGTCAACCAGTTGGGCCTCAATGGCACCCTTACCCTGATCGACGCTGCCAAGAGCCGCTTCGGCGAAGACCGCGCCAATATCTGGAAGCCCGTGTTGAAGCAAGAGCTGGCTACCGAAACCGTGCGCAAGCAACTGCTGACCGCCCATGACACCCTGGTCGATGCCGACGAGGCTGCCGTGCGCCGTGACTTCCTGCCACCGGCCGACCGCACCCTGCCGATCAAGAACGTCGTAGTGATCCTCATGGAAAGCTTCGCCGGCCATTCTGTCGGCGCCCTGGGCAGCCCGAACAACATCACCCCGTATTTCGACAAGTTGGCCAAAGAGGGCCTGCTGTTCGACCGCTTCTTCTCCAACGGCACCCACACCCACCAGGGCATGTTCGCCACCATGGCCTGCTTCCCCAACTTGCCAGGCTTCGAATACCTGATGCAGACCCCGGAGGGTGGCCACAAGCTGTCGGGCCTGCCGGCGCTGCTCGGTGCCCGTGACTACGACGACGTGTATGTCTACAACGGTGATTTCGCCTGGGATAACCAGTCCGGGTTCTTCGGCAATCAGGGCATGACCACCTTCATTGGCCGTAACGACTTCGTCAACCCAGTGTTCTCCGACCCCACCTGGGGCGTGTCCGACCAGGACATGTTCGACCGTGGTAACGAGGAGCTGGCCAAGCACGATGGCAAGAAGCCAATCTATGCGCTGCTGCAAACCCTGTCCAACCACACGCCGTACGCGCTGCCTGCCAACCTGCCGGTGGAGAAAGTCACAGGCCAGGGCCGCCTGGACGAGCACCTGACCGCCATGCGCTACTCCGACTGGGCACTGGGCCAGTTCTTCGAGAAAGCGCGTAAAGAGCCTTACTTCAAGGACACCCTGTTCGTCATCGTCGGCGACCACGGGTTCGGCAACCAGCAGCAGGTCACCGAGCTGGACCTGGGGCGCTTCAACGTGCCGCTGCTGCTGATTGCGCCGGGCATCCAGGAGAAGTTCGGTGCGGTGAACCACACCGTCGGTACCCAGGTCGACATCGTGCCGACCATCATGGGCCGCCTGGGTGGCCAGACCCGCCACCAGTGCTGGGGGCGCGATCTGCTCAACCTGCCTGAGGGCGACCCGGGCATTGGCATGATCAAGCCGTCGGGCAGTGAACAGATCGTAGGCCTGGTCAAGGGCGACCACCTGCTGATCGAATCCAAGGACATGAGCCCTCGCATGTACCGCTACCAGCTGGGCAAGGAGTTCAAGGCCGAGCTGATCGAAAGCCCGGAGCAGACGCAAATGCTGCAGCAGCTTGAAGCCTTCATCCAGACCGCTACCAAGAGCTTGCTGGACAACACTGCCGGTGTGGTCCACGGCACTCCAAAGAAATAAGCCGCAACCCTGGCGCTGAACCCAAAGGGCCGCATAGCGGCCCTTTTTTTTGCCTGAACGAATGCCCTGGCCCAGGGTCTGCTTCTACAGGCGCTACACACCAGGCGCTGTACGATCCAGAGGGCTATTCAATGAAAGAGTGGGAAGTCATCTTTGCCGATCAGAAGGGCGAGCCAACCACCTTGCTGATGCACGGTGAGCAACGCCCTAGCGAGGAAGAGGCCGCACGCGCCATCCGTTCGCATCTGTTTCCGATCATGGATGAATTGGACCTCAACGACTTCCAGGACCGCGCTACATCACCAACCGCACGCTGGCTCAAGGAGCAGAACGGCGTGATCATCACCAGCATCCAAGAAGCCCCTTGAATCAACGGTTGGCGTGGTGCCTGTGCAGGCACTACGCTGTTTGAAGGTGCCGGTCTTTTCTGCAGGCCTGCACCTGCGTCAATTCGCGTCTCTCATCAGCTCGATCTGCCGGCAGTGCCTGCAGGTGCGTAGTGCACGGAAAGTCTATCCATCGCTTTACTCGGGAGGACGATTCATGAGCAGCCTGAACGACGATATCAGCAGCAACGTTTTGCGCCAGATGAAAGCTGGCGGTTTCGATTTCACTCGCATTCACCCCATCGAGTTCTACGCGGTATTTCCAGATGAAGCAGGGGCCCGCCGCGCGGCCAGGCAGTTTCGGGGCGAGTCGCTTAACGCCCAGGTGCATGAGCGCGACGATGGTGCGTGGCACTTGGAGCTGAGCAAGGTCATGTATGCCACATACTGCGGGATTGGTGACTTCGAGGAGGCCTTCGAGCAATTGGTTTCACCCTACGGCGGCGAAGTCGAAGGGTGGGGCGTCAAGCACGAAAGGCAGACTGCCTAAGGTTATGGGGCTGCTTTGCAGCCCTGCACATTCAATGCTTCTTGCGCTCAGCCATGTGCGCAAGATACGCCAGCACAGCATCGAGCTCCTGTTCATTCAATACATTCTCGGCGAAGCCCGGCATGCGCGCCTGAGGCCATTGCCTAAGGCGCTGTGGGTCGCGAATGTACATACGTAGGTATTGCGGCTGGAAATATTCAGTGGGATTGTGCGGCAGATTGAGGTCTGGCCCGAACTGCGCATCGCCCGCACCATTGAGCCGGTGGCAGGCCAGGCAGTTCTGCTGAAATAGCGCGAACCCTTGGCGTACCGGGTCATTGGCCGGCAACCGCGGGTCAGGCAGCAGCGCGGGAAAACGTTGCTCTACCGGAGCAAGGCTGCGGATGGTGGCGATCTGAAAGGGCCACTGTTCGGGGCGGATACCGCTTGCCTGCGGATTGGTCCACACCAAGTAGAACGGCCCTGCGCTGGGTTTGCCCTTGCCAAGGGGTGGCCAGGGTTTGGCTGGGTCTTGCACCGCGAGCCACGCCTGTGCGGGGCCTTTTTGGAGCAGCGGGGCGGCGGGCATTTCCGCGGCGAACCCGTCCAGTGCAACGGCCTGCAGATGGTCCTCTGGCTTGACCCCTTGCAGCAGTGACGCCACGGGTACGGCGCGATAACGCATGGGGTGTTTGTAGGCCACATCCTGGTCGATATCGATGTCGCGCGCCTGTGGGTGCTGCAGCAATTGCTCACTGGACCACTGCACGCTGTGGTCGCCCCATTCAAGGTGCAACTGCGCCGCCGATAACGGCAGGCTCAACGATAGGGCAAGCGCGGCGAGACATTGGCGCATGGGTGCTCTCCAGTCTTAAACACGGGAGATTAACCCAAGCAAGGCACTTGGCGCTCTCAGCCGAACAAGCGTGTAAGGTTGGGGAGAATCAACAGCAATGTCGTAGCGAACAATATCAGCCCAGCTTGGCGAAGCTTCGAATGTCTGAACATGGCGGACCGCCTTTTTGTTGTTATTCCTGATTACCCGGTGGCTTCCTTGTCGGGTCTGCTTGTGTCGTATAGGTGGATATAAACCACCCACAGAACTAGCGTTACCCTCACTTGAGAACCCTTTGTGCTAAAAGACTGCATCTTTAGCGCTGGTGGCTATGAAGCATTGGGCCATACCGCTGACAGCTGCTGCGTAGACACCCGCAAATACCTTCACCCTCGTCCGACAGAATGTGACCGTTCGTCAGTGCAGCCTACTTGCTTGTACGTGGCTTTCGCGGCAGTCTCTACAGCTGATTTCCACCCATGTCGTTCAGGACTATCCCTATGTCGTTACGCATCTGCATCCTTGAAACCGATGTCCTGCGACCGGAGTTGACCGCGCAGTACGAGGGCTACGGAAGGATGTTCGAGCAGCTCTTTTCGCGTCAGCCCATCGCAGCCGAGTTTTGCGTGTACAACGTAATGAACGGCGATTACCCGCCCGAGGGCGAGCGCTTCGATGCTTATCTAGTGACCGGCAGCAAGGCCGATTCGTTCGGTAGCGATCCGTGGATTCAAACTCTCAAGGCGTACCTGCTCAAGCTATACCAGCGCGGCGAGAAGCTGCTGGGCGTGTGCTTTGGCCACCAGTTACTGGCGCTGACTCTGGGCGGCAAGGCCGAACGTGCCGATCAGGGCTGGGGCGTAGGGATCCACCGCTATTCGCTGGCGGCCCACGCGCCGTGGATGGATCCAGAGGTTTGCGAACTGTCCCTGCTGATCAGCCATCAGGACCAGGTCACAGAGCTGCCTGAAGGCGCTACGGTCATTGCCTCAAGCGACTTCTGCCCGAACGCCGCTTACCACATCGGTGACCAGGTGCTGTGCTTCCAGGGGCATCCAGAGTTCGTCCATGACTACTCACGGGCGCTGCTCGATGCGCGTCAGCAGTACTTGGGCGATGAGGTCTATCACAAAGCTGTCGCCAGCTTGGCCGCCGAGCACCAGGGTGACTTGGTGGGTGAGTGGATGATGCGGTTCATCCAGCAGCCGACCAAAGCCCGCGACAGCGCTGCATGATCGACCCTGGGTAGCAGCGCAGCGTAGGGAAGGGGCCCGCCTAGGGCCCTACAACCAGCCAGACTTCTTGAAGCTGGCGAACAGGCCGGTACAGCCCAGTACTATCACGCCTAATACCCCGTAGTAGCCGTAGTGCCAGCTTAGCTCTGGCATGTTCTGGAAGTTCATCCCGTAGATCCCCGCAATCGCCGTGGGGAAGGCAAGAATCGCCGCCCAGGCGGCGAATTTGCGCTGCACGATGCTTTGCCGTGAGGCCTCCAGCAGCATGCCGATTTCGATGGTCTGGCTGGCGATGTCGCGGATTCCTGCCAGGTCCTCCAGTTGACGTGTGACGTGGATCTGCACATCACGGAAGTACGGGCGCATGTTCTTGTCGATGAACGGGAAGCTCAAGCGCTGCAGTTCTTCACCGATCTCCACCATCGGCGCCACGTAGCGGCGCAGGCGCAGAATGTCGCGGCGCAAGCTGTGCAGGCGCTGAATGTCCGATTCGCGCAGCGAGTTGCTCAACACGCTCTGCTCCAGGGCTTCGATCTCGCCATGGATGGCCTCGCTGACCGGCTGGTAGTTTTCCGTGACGAAGTCGAGCAGGGCGTAGAGCACGAAGTCCTCGCCGTGCTCGAGCAGCAGCGGGCGTGCCTCACAGCGCTGGCGCACCAGGGCGTAGGATTTGGAGTGGCCGTTGCGGCAGGTGATGATGTAGCCGTTGCCGGCGAAGATATGAGTTTCGATGAACTCCAGCTTGCCCTCGTGGCGTACCGGCGAGTAAGTGACGATGAACAGCGCGTCACCGAAGGTTTCCAGTTTGGGCCGGCTGTGTTTTTCCAGCGCATCCTCGATAGCCAGTTCGTGCAGATTGAACTGGCACTGCAGGTTGGCCAGTTCCTCGGCGTTGGGCTCTTCGAGGCCGATCCACACGAAGTGCCCAGGCTTGCGAGCCCACTCGCTGCCTTCGTCGATACTGATATTGGTGACCTTTCTGCCTGCGGCATACACCGCCGATGCCACGACTCGACCCATGGTTGTCCACTTATCCGGTTGCACACAATTTACAGCTTGGGCTGTAGTTGAGCGTAGAGCAACCTAAAGGCCGGCCAGTTCATTTTCCATGTGATCGATGCATTGCTGCATCTGGGTGCGGCACTGTTCGATCAATGCTGGCAGGTCCTGCTGGCTGAGGCCGCTGGTAGCGATCGGCGGCAGTGATCGCACGATCACGCTACGCCGCCGCCAGCTGTTCAAGCCAAGGCGCCGGGCATAGCGGCTGACGCACACTGGCACGATCGGCACCCCGGCTTCGACAGCCATATGAAATGCCCCTTTCTTGAATGCCAGCAACTGATCCGTAGGGTTGCGGGTGCCTTCAGGAAAGATCCAGATCGAGGTGTCTTCACGCAGGATGCGGGTGGTGGTCTGCATCGCCTTGCGCGCCTGGTAGGCGTTCTTGCGGTCGACCAGCACATTGCCGCCCAGCCAGAACAGCTGGCCGAACAGTGGAATCCAGCCTAGGCTTTTCTTGCCGATGGCAACGGTGCGCTGCGGCACCACATGGCCGAGGATGAACAGGTCGAAGTTGGACTGGTGATTGGCGACGATCACACAGCCGGGCGGCTGGTCCCATAGTGGGCCAACTTCGGCCTTGACCCTGATGCGCAGCAGCCAGGTGGCCGGCAGGCTGTAGAGGCGAGCGAAGATACGGCTGTTGTCACGGTTGAAGGGGCGCAGCAAGCCGATCAGCAAGCCAACGGCGCCCACCAGCAGAAAATGCAGCCCCAGCAGGAGCATGCGAAGGGAGTAGAGCATGGTACGACTCACACCAGACAGTCGTGGCGCAGTGTACGACCGTGCACTGGCCGGGGCAAACCGGTGTGAGCCGCAGGCAGTCAGCCCATATGGCCCTGGTCCAGCAGAATCGCCTCGTCCAGGGCGTCCAGCAGCGCCTTGCGCACTTTCAGCTTGGTGTTCTTGTGCGCCAACATGTTCAGCTTTTTCAGCTCATGGGCTACGCCTTGTGCGGTTTCCAGCAGTTGCTCAGCTGGCACCAGGCGGTCGAGGAAGCCGGCGTCCACCGCGTCTTTGGGCTCGAACATCTCGGCATTGATCACCGCGCGGTGGAAGGCTGAACGGCGCAGGCGGTCGCGAGCCAGCTCAATGCCGGCGTGGTGCATGGTCATGCCGATCTGTACTTCGTTCAGGCCAATCTTGTACGGGCCTTCGACGCCGATGCGGTAATCCCCCGACAACAGCAGGAAGGCACCTTTGGCCACGGCATGGCCGGAGCAGGCGACGATCACCGGGAACGGGTGCGATAGCAGGCGCCGCGCCAAAGTGGAGCCTGCGGTGACCAAGGCCACAGCTTCCTTTGGGCCGCAGGTCATCACTTTGAGGTCGTAACCGCCGGAAAGGATGCCCGGCTGACCGGTGATGATCACCACGGCGCGCTCTTGGGTGGCACGGTCAAGGGCAGCGTTGAAGGCCGCAATGACGTCGGGGGAGATGGCATTGACCTTGCCGTTGTTCAGGGTCAATGTAGCGACGCCGTCTTCGGCGTGGTAGTTGATCAGCTCGCTCATGGCGCAGTCCTTGAATTGGCGTGGCGATGACGTTACCCAGCGCGGTGAGCCAGGTAAAGCGCAAAGGCTGACTGGGCAGTCAGCGTCAGGGCGCAAGCCCTTGCCGGGCCAGGAATGCGTGCCCCAGCCTTGGAAAAGCGCTGGCCAGATTGGCAGCTATGCCCTGGCTGCCAAGGTTTTTCCGTGGGTTGGCTTAAATACATGAAAAAATTGAAAAAAATGCTTGCCAAAGAAAAGCTCTTCTACTAAATTAGCGCGCCTCGACGGGGTGAAAGCCTTGGAGAGAAAACGGTGAAGTGTCCGAGTGGTCGAAGGAGCACGCCTGGAAAGTGTGTATACGAGAAATCGTATCAAGGGTTCAAATCCCTTCTTCACCGCCACATTCCGAAAAGCCCCCGAGCTGAAAAGCCGGGGGCTTTTTGCATTGCGGCCAAAGCCGCTCCTACCGGTTGGGACTTATCCCACGGCCTGCGCGAGCCGCGTGGGGGCTCAATCAGGCGCTTTGACAGGGCGGTGCTGGCGCCAAGTGTCGTCGATCTTCGACCAGGTCTTGCCGTCGGTGATGGCCATCAGTTTGCGGCCATCTTTGAAGGTGGCCAGGAAGGTGGCTTCTTCCTCTTTGCCGCCCAGCCAAAGCCCGGCCAGCAGGCCCACCGGGCCGGCCACCAGCGCACCGGCCACGCCCCAGCCCAAGGCGCTGCCCAGGCTGCGGTTGGATTCAAGGCTCGCCAGGCGCAGGTCAGCGATACGCGCCAATGAAATTCGCTCGCCGGGTGACGGGCTGCGCGAAGTCTTGAGTGTGAGCGATCCATTGCGAAACTCGCCTTCACCTTGCAAGAAATCGCCGGATTGCACCGTGAGTCTTGTCATTGCTTCATCCTGTCAGTGAAAGGTCCTTGGCCTGCGTCTACTCAGCGCCACCGGGGCAGGCAAGTCAACGAGCAAGCGACAGAGGGTAATGCGGCGCGATGTCGCGACCTACGCTGGCTCAAGCCAACTGCGCAGCTGCCTTGCGCTGCGCCATGCCCCATGCCGCCAAGGCCAGGGTGCCTATCACCAGTCCTGCTACCACGATGCCCATCCACCCTTGCCGCTGGAACAGCTGGGTGCCCAGCAACGAGCCTAGCGCACCACCGATGAAGTAGCAGGTGATGTAGCCGGCATTGAGCCGAGTTCGTGCTTCAGGTCGCAAAGCGATCACCGCGTTCTGGTTGCTCACATGCACCAGTTGCACGGCCAGGTCCAGCAGCAGCACGCCGACCAGCAACGCCAGCAGCGAGTGTTCGGCAAAGCCCAGCGGCACCCACGATACCAGCAGCGTCACCAGGCCAACGGTGGTCCCCAGCGAACCCTTGCCACGGTCGGCCAGGCGCCCAGCCCAGTTGGCAGCCAATGCCCCCGCCGCCCCGGCCAGGCCGAACAGGCCGATGGCGGCGTCTGAATAGTGATAAGGCTCGCGCGCCAGCAGAAAGGCCAGCGGCGTCCAGAACAAGGCAAACAGGCTGAATGCCAACAACCCCAGTAACGAGCGCAGACGTAGCACCGGCTCTTCGATGAATAGGCGGAACACCGAGCCAATCAGCGCTGGGTATTTGAGCCCTGCATGGCTGTTGTGCTCTGGCAGGCTGCGGTACAGAGCCAGTGCAGTCAGCGCCATCAGTACTGCAGCCAGCACATAAATGCTGCGCCAGCCCCCCAGTTTTGCCATGAACCCCGCCGCGGTACGTGCCAGCAAGATGCCCAGCAACAGCCCGCTCATCAGCGTACCTACCACGCGCCCGCGCAGGTCCGGCTCGCTCAACGCGGCGGCCATCGGCACGAGTATCTGCGCTACCACCGAGAATAGGCCGGTCAGGGCGGTGCCTAGCAGCAGCCAGGGCAGGCTGGGCGAGCAGGCACTGATGACCAGGCCCAAAGCGGACAGAGCTGTCATGAACACGATCAACCGCCGTTGCTCGAACAGATCCCCCAGCGGCGCCAGCAGCAGCAGGCCGGCGCCATAGCTGAGCTGGGCAGCGATGACGATGCTCCCTGCACTGGCAGTGCTCAGCCCCAATTGCTCGGCAATGCTGTGTAGAAGCGGTTGCGCGTAGTAGTTGCTGGCCACGGCCAGGCCGGTGGCGGTCGCCATCAGCAGGATCAGCGCGCGGCTGAGGGTTGGCGATTTCATGCGTCTCTCATATTCAAAGGTGAATCCGGGGGCGTAAGGCCCCCGGTTCATCAGGCGGCGAACCCACCATCGGCGGTCAGGCTGGCGCCGGTGATGTAGCCGGCCTCAGGTCCGGCCAGGTAGGCGACGAAGCTGGCGATTTCATCGGCCTGCCCATAGCGCCCGATCGCCATCAGCGGGATCAGGCTATCGGCGAACTCGCCACTGGCGGGGTTCATGTCGGTATCCACCGGCCCAGGCTGCACATTGTTTACGGTGATCCCCTGGGGCCCCAAGTCTCGCGCCATGCCTTTGGTCAGGCCAACCAGCGCCGATTTGCTCATGGCATATGGAGCACCCCCGGCAAAGGGCATGCGTTCGGCATTGGTGCTGCCGATGTTGATGATGCGCCCGCCGGGGCCCATGTAGCGCGCGGCTGCCTGGCTGGCGACGAACACACTGCGCACATTGACAGCGAGCATGCGGTCGAATTCCGCCAGGTCGAACTCGGCCACCGGTGCCACTGCCAGCACGCCTGCGTTGTTCACCAGGATATCGAGGCGGCCGAAGGCCTTCACGGTATCGTCGACCGCCAGCTGCAGTGCAGCGGCTTCGGCGCTGTCGGCACGCAAAGCCAGGGCTTTTCCGCCGCTGGCCTGGATCTCTTCGACCAGTGCTTGCGCAGGGCCAGCGGAGCTGACGTAGGTGAAGGCAACCTGCGCACCGTCGCGGGCCAGTCGCCGTACGATGGCCGCGCCTATACCGCGCGAGCCGCCTTGAACGAAGGCGACTTTGCCTTCCAGGGTAAGTTGCTGGGACATGCTGATCTCCTGCTCGAATAGCAAGGCCGAATGCCTTGGATGCACGCAGTATCGACCGATGATTACCTGCTGATAAGATGGCAATCACTATCATCAGAGTAAACCTTTGGTTGGCAATCATGGCCATGGAATCTTTCAACGCCCTCGAGTGCTTCATCCGCAGCGCCGAGGTGGGCAGTTTCGCCGAGGCGGCGCGACGCCTGAGCATCACGCCTGCGGCGGTCGGCAAGCATGTGGCTCAACTGGAGGCGCGTCTTGGCGTGCGGCTGTTTCAGCGTAGTACGCGCAGGCTGACATTGACCGAGGCTGGGCAACGTTTTCTGGGTGAGGTCAGCGACAGTTTTCGTACCATCCAGTACGCGGTGGCCAACCTCGCCAGCGCCGAGGGCCAGCCTGCCGGGTTGTTGAGGGTCAGTATGGGCACTGTGTTCGGGCGCCTGTACGTGCTGCCGTTGCTGGGTGATTTTTTGCGTCGCTACCCGGCAATCACCCCGGACTGGCATTTTGACAACCGCCAGGTCGACCTTATCGGCCAGGGCTTCGATGCCGCTATTGGTGGCGGTTTCGAGCTGCCATTGGGAGTAGTGGCGCGCAGGTTGACCCCGGCACATCGGGTGTTGGTGGCAGCGCCCGGTTACCTGCGCCAGCATGCCGATATCGATGGCCCTGAGGCATTGCAGGGCCACGACGGGGTTCTGATCCGCTCGCCACAGACCGGGCGCGTTCGCTCCTGGCCATTGACCAGCCGCTGGGGAGAACAGCAGCCGTTGATGCTACGTCAAGCGATGACCATGAGCGACTCGGATGCCGCTTGTGCGGTTGCGCAGCAGGGCCTGGGCATCGCCTTGGTAAGCTTGCCGTTCGCCGTGCCCTATCTGCAGGCGGGGCAGCTTCAAAGGGTGCTGCCGGACTGGTATGTAGATGACGGGGCGATAAGCCTGTACTACGCCGAGCACAAACTGTTGCCCGGCAAGACCCGAGCGTTCATCGACTTTGTGGTGGAGCAGTTTGCCGAAAGGCGGTTGGCAGAGCGCTTCGATGCCTTGGCCTAGAAGGCTATCGCTAGCGCTGGCCGTTTCGCAGCGCCTGCAAGCACGGGTAGGCGTGAGCCTCAAGCAGCGGGCGCGGCGTTTGCCGCGAAGAGGCTAGTTCCGGTAACTCAGAAAGTTGTTCTTGTCATTTCACGGGTCAGGCAGCACCGATGATGAAGAACACCTGAGCCCCGAGATTCACTTCATCCTCGACCTTCTTGCCCAGCAGTTGCTGGCCCAAGGGGGAGCGCGGGGTGATCACGGTCACCTGCTCATCACCTTCGCCAATCTTCAGCCCCGCTGCCTCTGGCCCGAGGAACAACAACCGCTGCTCACCCTGTTCATCCTCAAGGGTCACCAGATTGCTCACCTGCACCCCGAGAGAGTCGTCGTAATCACGCAATAACAGCTGTTGGTAAGTCAGCAGCGCCTGGCGGATTTCGGCTGTACGTCGCGCTTGGCCTGTGGCCAGATACGACGCCTCAAGCCCCAAAGTGTCGTACTTGTTCTCGGCGATGTTTTCTTCGGCGGTTGCCGCCTCATAGGCGGCCTGCGCTGCGCGGCGTAGCACCTGCATGTCGTTTTCCAGGGTTTGCACAATGCATGTGAGCAGGGTGGCCTTGTTCATGGTCAGTAGCAGAACTCAAGCACGTTGGCCTGGCTTTTGTCGGTTGGCGCGGTGCGATTCTGCGCAAGCCAGAACTGACACTTGGGGCTGTTGAGATTGCGCGGGTTGCCCTGGGCGGCTTCAGCAGCCTGCTGAGCTTCCTGTTTGTGCAGGATGTCCTTGTAGCGCTCGAACATCTCGGTTTGTGCATCGGCCGGTTGCTTGGGCGCCGCCGCTGGAGCCGGCTCGCGATAGGCAGATGGCGGTAGCTCCGGGTCGAGCTGCTCGGGCCACAGATGCAAGGCCAGCGCCACGCTTAGGCCGATCGCCACGGCGCCAAGCCATAAGCCCAAGGCTATACACAAAACCAGTTGCAGCGGTTTGAGGGTGATTGTCAGTTCACGGTGGCGCGGCATGGGGCCTCCTGGCGGAGCGGGGTGGTGGGGCATTGTCGCATGGGTTGGGCTTTTTTCCGCGCTGTGCTTTTGTAAGTGGCCATTTATCCGCAAAATGCGCGTTTTTTGCGCGGCGCAAGGCAGGCACATGAAAACCACCTGGGATATTTTCTGCTCCGTCGTCGACAACTATGGCGACATCGGGGTGACCTGGCGCCTGGCTCGGCAATTGGTCGCCGAACATGGTGTCGCGGTGCGCCTGTGGGTAGATGACCTGCGGGCCTTCGTGCCGCTGTGCCCGCAAGCCGATGCCGATGCGCTGCAGCAATGGCAGCAGGGGGTCGAGGTACGCGCCTGGCCTGCGCAATGGCAGCCAGTGGTGCCTGCCGACGTGGTGATCGGCGCCTTTGCCTGCCAGTTGCCCGCAGCCTACGTCGATGCGATGCACTCACGCCCTCAGCCGGTGTTATGGTTGAACCTTGAATACCTGAGCGCCGAGGATTGGGTAGAGGGCTGCCATGGCTTGCCTTCGCCCCAGCCCAATGGCCTGCGCAAGCTATTTTTCTTCCCAGGGTTCACGGCCAAGACAGGTGGCCTGTTGCGTGAAGCTAACTTGCTGCAGCGCAGGCAGGCTTTCGAGGGATCGGCCGAGGCACGTGCGGGCTTTCTCAAGGGGCTGGGTGTACAGCCGCAGCCGGATGCTTTGCTGGTGTCGCTGTTCGCCTACGAAAATGAGCGGCTGGGCGGTTGGCTCGATGCGCTGCGCGCAGACACTCAGCCGGTTCACCTACTGGTCCCGCAAGGGCGCATTCTCGGTCAGCTGGGTGCCTGGCTGGGTGAGCCGCACTTGCAAGTTGGGCAGGTGTATCAGTGCGCCAGCCTGACGGTACAGATTTTGCCATTCGTCAGCCAGGACGATTATGATCGCCTGCTGTGGAGCTGTGATTTCAACGCCGTTCGCGGGGAAGATTCGTTTGTACGTGCCCAATGGGCTGGCCGGCCGATGCTATGGCACATCTATGTCCAGGATGAAAATGCCCACTGGGACAAGCTCGAAGCCTTCCTCGCCTTGTACCGACAGGGCTTGTCAGCCCCCGCGGCCGACGCACTGATGGCGTTATGGCGCGCTTGGAACATGGATCGCGACATGCACGCGGCCTGGCAGACTGCCCGTAAATACTGGGCAGAACTGCAGCAGCACGCCCGTGATTGGATCACGGCCCAGGCCGCTCGGCCGGACCTTGCCAAGGCGCTGGTACAGTTTTACCGAAATTGGCTATGATATGCGGCCTCGATTTTTATAAATCCATCCAGATTCGGATACTTCGTAATGAAAACTGGTAAAGAACTGAAACCCGGCACCGTACTGCGGATCGACAATGACCCGTGGCTGGTTCAAAAAGCCGAGTTCACCAAGTCGGGTCGCAACAGCGCGATCATGAAGACCAAGCTGAAAAACCTGCTGACCGGCTACAAGACCGAAACCGTATACGGTGCAGACGACAAGCTGGACGACGTGATCCTGGATCGCAAAGAAGCGACCCTGTCGTTCATCAACGGTGACGAATACACCTTCATGGACACCACCGACTACACCATGTACGAGCTGAACGCCGAGGACATCGAAGCCGTTCTGCCGTACATCGAAGAAGGCATGGATGACGTCTGTGAAGCGGTGTTCTTCGAAGGCCGCCTGGTATCGGTTGAACTGCCGACCACCATCAGCCGTCAGGTTGTCTACACCGAGAACGCTGCACGTGGCGATACCTCGGGCAAGGTGATGAAGCCTGCCAAACTGAAGAACGGTACCGAGATCTCGGTCGCTGACTTCATCCAGATCGACGAGTGGATCGACATCGACACTCGCGACAACAGCTTCAAAGGTCGCTCCAAGAAGTAATTTCTTGAGTAACGCAAAAAAACCCGGCCTTGGCCGGGTTTTTTTTTGCCTGCGATTTATACGGTCACATGCAGCCGTACATCGACGTTGCCGCGGGTAGCGTTGGAGTACGGGCAAACCTGGTGCGCCTTTTCCACCAGTGCCTGGGCGTCAGCCGGTGCCAGGCCCGGCAGATCAATATGCAGGTCGATGTCCAGGCCGAAGCCTCCAGGGATCTGGCCGATACCGACCTTGGCAGTGATGGAGGTTTCGCCGGGCAGGGCCTTCTTATCCTGGCTGGCGACGAACTTCAGTGCGCCGATGAAGCAGGCCGAATAACCAGCGGCAAACAACTGCTCGGGGTTGGTGCCGTCACCGCCAGCGCCGCCGAGCTCTTTGGGGGTGCTCAGCTTGACCTGCAACTTACCGTCGCTGGACTGGGATTTGCCGTCGCGACCGCCGGTGGAAGTAGCTTGTGCGATGTACAGCGCAGTGACCTTTTGCATTTTGAGCCTCGCTAAGTGAGCTTGCGCCCCTGGGCATCCTGGGGCATCGGGTGAACACAGGGTTTAAATTAGCGCGCAATTATTTAGCGTGCAAGATAAAAACCTGCCATTCATCGGAATGCCCGACACACAGCCTAGCCGTCAGAGGTTTTTCTGCAGGCTTTCGCGCAGCTCGAGCAGCTCGGTTTGCAGTTGTTGGAGGCGCTCCAGGCTGCGGCCGCTGGCCTTGAGGATGCACTGTGGTACTTCCCGTGCCTGTTGTTGCAACGCCCGGCCTTTATCCGTCAGTTGCACCAGCACTACCCGTTCATCCTCGCGGCTGCGGTTGCGCTGCAGCAGGCCTTCGCTTTCCAGGCGTTTGAGCAACGGGGTGAGTGACCCTGGGTCGGTCAAAAGCCGCTGGCTGATCTCTCCGACGGTCAGGCCATCCTGTTCCCACAGAACGAGCATGGCCAGATATTGCGGGTAGGTCAGACCCAACGCTTGTAGCAGAGGTTTGTACACCTTGGTCATCAGCAACGAGGTGGAGTGCAGGGCGAAACAGACCTGGTTGTCCAGCAGCAGCTCGTCACAAGAGGCTTGGTTGTTGGCGTTCATGCAGGTCCTTGAATGTCATCAATTGGGGAATCTACCACGCTCAAGGTAGGGGCGCTCATTGCCAGCGCAGCTCGCTGCGCAGCGCCAGGTCCCAGGGTGGAATGGGGCTGAAGCGGCTCTTGAGAAATTCGAGCAGCAAACGGCTGCGAGAGTTCGTTTCATGTTCAAGGCGCAGTGCATAAATGCCGCTGCTCTCGGCTGCTGGCAGCCCCGCTTCGCAGAACAGAGGCAACAGTTCGCCACGCAGCAGGTACTCGCTGATCAGCCAAGTAGGTAGGTGGGCGATGCCCAAGCCTGCCAGCGCGCCGAATAACAATGTCTCGGCATTGTTGGCCGCCATGCGCATGCGCGCCGGGCGGTAGAGGCGCACTTGGCCGTCTACTGCGAAGCGCCAGGCGAACGGTGGTGCTAGGCCATCCCAGTCGAGGCCGTCGTGGCCGGGCAGCTCGCTGGGGCAAGCGGGCAAGCCACGGCTGGCCAGATAGCCCGGGCTGGCACAAGCTATGCGCACCATCGGTGCCAGGGTTGTTGCGACCAGCCGGGTATCCGCCAGTGGGCCGGCGCGCAGCACCAGGTCGACTTCGCCCAGATGGCTGCCATGCAGGTCGACGAAGCTGTCTATCAGCCGCAGTTGTACGTCCAAACCCGGATAGGCCACCAGAAAGTCGGCGATCGCCGGTGCCAGGTGGCGGCGCCCGAAGGCGGCTGGGGCGTCGATGCGGATCAACCCTTCGGGGGCGCTGCTCAGCGACACTGCCTCGGCGCGTGCCAGGCGTAACTCCTCGATGATGCGCCGGGCACGCTCGGCGAACGCATTGCCGGCAGGGGTCGGGCGTACGGCATGGGTGCTGCGGGTGAACAGGCGGCTGCCGACAGCGTTTTCCAGGCTGTCGATGCGCCGGGCAACGGCGGAGGGAGTCAACGGGTGGCGGCGTGCGGCTGCTGAAAAACTGCCGGTTTCCAACACGTCGAGGAACAGGCTCAATTGGTCGGTCAGAATATCGGGGCTCATGATCTCGGTGCTTTTGCGAAGAACGCACAGCCATTGTGCGTTGCTGTGCGTTTCCCTGCCAGCACGCAGTCGTTAGCATGCTCATATTGATAACCGGCGGATGAGGCCCTGATGATCGAGTGGTTGATGTATATCGTGCTGGGCGCAGCCCTTGGCACCATGGGGGGATTGTTCGGCATTGGTGGTGGCCTGATCGCCATTCCGGCGCTGGGCGTTCTGTTTGGCCTTGATCAGCAACTGGCTCAAGGCACGGCGTTGGTGATGGTGGTGCCAAACGTGCTGCTGGCACTGTGGCGCTATCATCAGCGCAACCGCATCGAATTGCGCCACGCGTTGCCGCTTTCTCTATGCAGCTTTTTGTTCGCCTGGCTGGGCTCGATCTGGGCGGTGGGTATCGATGCCCATTCCATGCGCTTGGGTTTTGTCGGTTTTCTGGTCGCGCTGGCGGTGTGGAACGTGCTGCGAATGTTCCTCAAGGTCGCACCGCCCAGCACTGAGTTGCGCTACCCATGGCCGTGGCTGGCAGTACTGGGCAGCTTCGCCGGCACCATGGGCGGGCTGTTCGGCGTAGGCGGCGCGGTGGTGGCCACGCCCATCCTGACCAGCGTGTTCGGTACTACCCAAGTGGTGGCTCAAGGCTTGTCGCTGGCGTTGGCGGCGCCGAGCACGTTGGTTACCCTGGTGACCTATGGGGTGCACCACAGTGTGGACTGGCACGTGGGCATCCCTTTGGCGATTGGTGGCCTGCTGAGCATCAGCTGGGGGGTCAAGCTGGCCCATGCATTGCCCGAGAAGGTGCTGCGGGGGATGTTCTGTGTCTTCCTGGTGGTTTGTGCGGTGATGCTGGGCTTCGAGCTGTAGGGCTTACATGAACCCTTCGATGATGTAGTCGGCCATGCAATCGGTGATTGGCGATTGGCTCTGGCTGTTGCGCAGCAACATCACGTTGGCCATCGGCAGTTGGGGTAGCCCCTCGCTTTCGCCCAGAATGCGAATGTTGCCGCCAATCAGGCTCTGCAGTTGCGCCGTCACCGCCAGGCCGGCGGTGACGATGGCAAAAATCGCGGCAAGGCTGGGGCTGGTGTAGGCGATGCGGTAGTCGATGCCTTGGGCTTCCAGAGCATTGCAGGTCCAGGCGCGGCAGAAACAGTCGGTGTTGAACAGTGCCAAGGGGATCGGCCGCTGCTCCTGGGGGTAAAACCCCTCGGCAGCGGCCCACACCAGCCGCTCCTGACGCAGCAATTGGCCAACCTCGTTGCCTGGCTCGCGGGTGACGATGGTCAAATCCAGGTCCTGGCGCAGCAGCAGTTGCCGGGACGAGTCGCAATGCACCTCTACCTGAACCAGTGGGTATGCCTGGGCGAAGCTGGAGAGAATGGTTGGCAGAAAGCGCATGGCGTAGTCATCGGGCGTGCCGATGCGCACCAGGCCGACCATGTGCGGCATGCGTAACGTGTTGAACACCTCCCCGTGCAGTTTCAGAATGCGCCGGGCATAGCCCAGCAATACCTGCCCCTCGGCAGTCAGGCGCACCTGGCGGCCATCGCGCTCGAACAACTGGCGCTGAAGAATGTCCTCCTCCAGGCGTTTCATCTGCATGCTGACCGCCGATTGGGTACGGTTGACCACCTCACCGGCGCGGGTGAACCCACCTTGCTCGGCAATCGCAACGAAGGTGCGCAGTACATCAGCGTCGAGGCTCTGGTATTGGGACATTGCATCAATCTCCGAGATGCATTGCATCAGAAACATTCGTTGGATTGATCTTAAGCCTGAGCCGAGACTGAAGCCATCAACACGGAGGGCTTCACGATGAAAGGTCATGTCAGCAATATTCAGCAACCTGCCTTTTCCCTGACCCACCTATGGCATGTAGCCATTGAGCGCCCGGCCAGGTGGGTGCAGCTTTATCGCCAGCGCCAGGAGCTTGCCAGCCTGAGTGACGCGACACTGCATGACCTGGGCTTGAGCCGAGCGGACATCCAGCAAGAGTCCGAGCGGCATTTCTGGGATGACCCGCTGCGCAAATAGGCCAAGGCTGCAATGGGCGATTCGCCGGTGAGCCCGCTCCTACTAGCGCTGCGCACGCTTTGCGGCGAGCGCTAATCGGTAGGAGCGGCTTGAGCGGCGAGGCAACTGCACAGCTTGCGCTTAGCGCCGCACCTGCTTGAGGGTCTCTGCGATTAGGAAGGCCAGCTCCAACGACTGATCGGCGTTCATACGCGGGTCGCAGTGGGTGTGATAGCGGTCGGACAAAGCGTCCTCGGTGATCGGACGAGCACCACCGATGCACTCAGTGACGTTCTGCCCAGTCATTTCGATGTGGATGCCGCCGGCATGGCTGCCTTCGGCATGGTGCACTTGGAAGAACTGCTTCACCTCATCGAGGATCTGCGCAAAGTCCCGAGTCTTGTAGCCGCTGCTGGCTTTGATGGTATTGCCGTGCATCGGGTCGCAGCTCCACAGCACCTTGCGCCCCTCGCGCTCGACGGTGCGGATCAGCCCAGGCAAGTGCGCGCCTACCTTGCCCGCGCCCATGCGCACGATCAGGTTGAGACGACCAGGGTCGTTGGCCGGGTTGAGGGTGTCGATCAGGCGGATGAGCTCGTCGGGGTTCATGCTGGGGCCAACCTTGACCCCGATCGGGTTGTGCACGCCACGCAGAAACTCGACGTGGGCCCCGTCCAGCTGGCGGGTGCGGTCGCCAATCCAGAGCATGTGCGCGGAGCAGTCGTAGTAGTCGCCGGTCAGGCTGTCCTGGCGTACGAAAGCTTCCTCATAATTGAGCAGCAAGGCTTCGTGGGCTGTGAAGAAACTGGTTTCGCGAAGCTGCGGCGCGCTGTCCAGGCCGCAGGCGCGCATGAAAGCCAGGGTTTCATCGATACGGTTGGCCAACTGGTGGTACTTGTCGGCCAGCGCCGAGTTGGCGATGAAGTCCAGGTTCCATTTATGCACCTGATGCAGGTCGGCAAAACCACCCTGGGCGAAGGCGCGCAGCAAGTTCAGGCTGGCGGTGGCCTGGTGGTAAGCCTGCAGCAGGCGCTCCGGGTCCGGCACGCGGCTTTTTTCGTCAAAGCCGATGCCGTTGACGATATCGCCACGGTAGGCGGGCAGGGTGACGTTGCCAATGGTTTCATCACCGGCTGAGCGCGGCTTGGCGAACTGCCCGGCCATGCGGCCGACCTTGACCACCGGGCAGCCAGCAGCGAATGTCATCACGATGGCCATCTGCAGCAGCACCTTGAAGGTGTCGCGGATCTTGGCCGCCGAGAACTCGGCAAAGCTTTCGGCGCAGTCGCCGCCCTGCAACAGGAAGGCGCGGCCCTCGGTGACCTCGGTGAACTGCCGGCGCAACTCGCGGGCCTCGCCAGCGAATACCAGCGGTGGGTAGCTGGCCAGGGTCTGCTCGACCCGCTGCAGGTGCGCGGCATCGGGGTAGGTCGGTTGCTGCTGGATCGGCAGGGCACGCCAGCTGTCAGGGCTCCACGGTCGGTTCATCACAGGCTCGATTATTGGCTGTTTGGGCTGACTGCCATGGTAACAGTTGGCACCGCGCTTGTTGCATCCGGGGTGTTGGCGGACAATGCGCGTTTTTGCGCGGGTGAGTGGCAGGTAAATGGCGACGGAGCGGGAAGAAAAGCTGCTGGCCCGGGTGGAGGATGCGTTCGGTGTGATCAGCGTGTACGAGGTGGACGATTACCGCTTCCTCGAGTTTGGTGACGCCATCGAGCAAAGCTGTGTGTTCACCGCAGACCCAAGCTGGCTCGAATACGACTACACCCGTGCCATGCTGGTGGGCGCGCTATGTCATGAGCAGCCGGAAAGCGCGCTGTTTCTTGGTCTGGGCGCTGGCACCTTGACTCAAGCGTGTATGAAATTTCTGCCGCTGGAGGACATCGAGGCCATCGAGTTGCGTGCAGACGTGCCGCGCCTGGCCATGCAATACCTGGGGCTGGACGATGACCCGCGCCTTTATGTGCGCATTGGCGATGCCGTGCAGTTACTGACCACCGCAGAGCAGGCCGACCTGCTTTTCGTCGACCTGTATACCGACCATGGGCCGGGTGTCGGGCACCTGGCGTGGAATTTTCTCGAAAACTGCCAGAAGCAGCTCAACCCGGGCGGCTGGCTGGTGATCAACCAGTGGGCTACTGACGATGGCAAGCCGCTGGGTGCCGCGTTGCTGCGAGGATTGTACCATCGGCACTACTGGGAACTGCCGGTCAAGGAGGGCAATGTGATCTTGCTGGTGCCGGCAGACCTGGACCAAGCACTGGACATCGACGGCCTGCGGGCGCGGGCCGAGGCCTTGGCGCCGCGGTTGGGATATAGCCTGGAAGGCCTGATCCGCGAGATCCGGCCTGCCACTTGAAGGCCGTGCTGGCCTCTTCGCGGGTCAACCCGCTTCTAGCTGGCTGGGCGGACCCAATAGAACGGGTTCACCCGCGAAAAAGCCAAGGCGGTGCCTTTATGCAAAAACGATTCAGTCAATAAGCATTGATGGCGAGATACTGGCCGAAGGGCCAGAAAAATTTCCTCACTCCCTGGTGTATTTCAGGTATAGTACGCGCCGGTCTTTTAGCGGGCCTCAAAATCAGGTGGTGCAAATCCCCCGAGTCCAGCTTCGGCTGCACGTCCGCTAGGCGGACCTTCCTAAAGTTTTCTTTTTCAATCGTTTTCGCAAATCCCCGCCGACAAAGCTGCCTGGGTGACCGTTCCGGTCTTTCAAGGCACGTGCAGCTTTGCAGCATGGGTCTTTGCGGATGCACTTAGAGGCAGACCCATGACCCAGGAAACCGGCGGCTTCGCCGCTCTCGATCTTAATCCGAACATTGTTGCTGCCGTTCTGGCTACCGGCTATGAAGAGCCGTCCGCTATTCAGCAACAATCGATCCCGATCATCCTCGCCGGTCACGACATGATCGGCCAGGCGCAGACTGGCACCGGCAAGACCGCTGCCTTCGCCCTGCCGATCCTCAACAAGATCGATGTGAGCAAGCGCGAGCCGCAAGCCCTGATCCTGGCGCCAACCCGTGAGTTGGCGCTGCAAGTAGCCACCGCTTTCGAAACCTACGCCAAGCAGATGCCGGGCGTTAATGTAGTGGCGGTATACGGTGGTGCCCCAATGGGCCCACAGCTGCGTGCCATTCGCAACGGTGCGCAAATCGTCGTCGCTACCCCAGGCCGCCTGTGCGACCACCTGCGCCGCGACGAAAAAGTCCTCTCCACCGTTCAGTACCTGGTGCTGGACGAGGCGGACGAAATGCTCAAGCTGGGCTTCATGGACGACCTCGAAGTGATCTTCGACGCCATCCCGGCCAGCCGTCAGACCGTATTGTTCTCCGCGACCCTGCCATCGTCGATCCGCTCGATCGCCGAACGCCACCTGCGTGAGCCCAAGCACGTCAAGATCCAGAGCAAGACCCAGACCGTTACCGCGATCGACCAGGCCCACCTGATGGTCCACGCTGACCAGAAGATCCCGGCTGTACTGCGTCTGCTGGAGGTCGAGGAATTCGACGCGCTGATCGCCTTCGTGCGTACCAAGCAAGCCACCCTGGACCTGGCTGCCGCCCTGGAAGCCAAAGGCTACAAGGCTGCCGCGCTGAACGGCGACATCGCCCAGAACCAGCGTGAGCGCGTGATCGACTCGCTCAAGGACGGCCGTCTGGACATCGTCGTCGCCACCGACGTCGCTGCCCGTGGCCTGGACGTACCGCGTATCACTCACGTGTTCAACGTCGACATGCCGTACGACCCAGAGTCCTACGTGCACCGTATCGGCCGTACCGGTCGTGCTGGTCGTGATGGCCGTGCGCTGCTGCTGGTCACCCCGCGCGAGCGTCGCATGCTGCAGGTGATCGAGCGTGTGACCGGGCAGAAGGTGGCCGAGGCGCGCCTGCCGAACGCCCAGGCTGTGCTCGATGCCCGCATCAAGAAGCTCACCTCGAGCCTGGCGCCGCTGGTTGCCGAAGCCGAGGCCACCCATGGCGAGCTGTTCGACCGCTTGACTACCGACCTCGGTTGCAGTGCCCGTGCCCTGGCTTCGGCCCTGCTGCGCAAGGCCACCAATGGTCAGGCGCTGGACCTGGCTGCGGTAGAGCGCGAGCAACCGCTGGTGCCAAGCTTCGCACCGCGCGGCGAGCGTACCGAACGTGGCGAGCGCACTGAGCGTGGCGAGCGTGGTGACCGCGAGCGTCGTGCGCCAATGCCGCTGGCCGAAGGCCGCGTGCGCTGCCGTACCGCTTTGGGTGCCCGTGACGGTATCGCTGCCAAGAACCTGTTGGGTGCGATCCTCAACGAAGGTGGCCTGGCTCGTGATGCCATCGGCCGGATCCAGGTACGCGACAGCTTCAGCCTGATCGAGCTGCCGGAAGATGGTCTGGAGCGTCTGCTGACCAAGCTCAAGGACACTCGTGTTGCCGGTAAGCAGCTGAAGCTGCGCCGTTATCGCGAAGACTGATCCTGTCACGAAAAAAATCCCCGACATTGGTCGGGGATTTTTTTTGCCTCTGGTGTTTTCAGCGCAATGGCATTGCCGCTGGCATGGCTCAGTCGAACCGATAGATGTCCATGCCCAGCGCCCCCAGGGTGAAGCCTTGGTGCACGATGCCGAACTTGCCTCCAGCGCCTAGCGCGAAAAACAGCGGTAGCAGATGCTCCTCGCTGGGGTGGTTGCGAGCGGCAAAAGGCGCCTGTTTGCGGTAATCCAGTAGCGCTGCCTGGTCGTTAGCCTTAAGTCGCTCTACAACCCAGTCCCGGAATGCCAGCGCCCAGGGTTCGATCACGTCGGGCCCGGCGTGCCAGTCGAGTTCACCGAGGTTGTGCGTGATGCTGCCAGAGCCAATCAGCAGAATACCTTCCTGGCGCAACTCAGCCAGCGCCTTGCCGACCTTGAGCTGAAGGTCCGGCCCCGACTGGCTGGGTAGCGATACCTGAATCACCGGGATGCTCGCATCTGGGTACATCAGTGACAGCGGCACCCATGTGCCGTGATCGAATGGTCGTTGCAGGTCCTGGCGTGCCTGTAGGCGTTCGGCCACGCGGCTGGCCAGGGCGGGCTCGCCAGGTGCCGGGTATTGCACAGCGTAAAGTGCGGGTGGAAAACCGTAGAAGTCATGCCAGGTTTCTGGCTGTGCAGCGCTGGTCACCAGCAATTCACGGCTCTCCCAGTGCGCCGAGACAACCACGATCGCCTTGGGTTTTGGCAGGGCGTTGGCCAGCGCAGCCAAGGCCGGCCCGCTGGCGCCAGGTTGCAGGGCGAGCATGGGCGAACCGTGGGAAATGAACAGGCTGGGCAGCATGGTGAGGGTCCTGAGGTTTAAGATGCAACCATCTTCGTTCAGCTATCGATCGAAATCCAAATCAAGTTTTACCGGTAAATCATCTAAATATTGGGAGTGATCATGGAGCCAGCGTTCTGGCAGCAGCGATGGGCCGACAACCAGATCGGCTTTCACCAGGCGCAGGTCAACCCGTACTTGCAACAGTACTGGCCACACCTGCAGTTAGCCCACGGCAGCCGTGTGCTGGTGCCGCTGTGCGGTAAAAGTCTGGACCTGGCCTGGCTGGCGGGGCAGGGGTATCGCGTGCTGGGTGTGGAGTTGTCGCAGCGCGCGGTGGCAGCGTTTTTTCATGAGCACGGGCTTGAGCCCAAAATTGTGCAAAAGGGAGACTTCGAGATCTGGCGCCACGGCGACGTCGAGGTGTGGTGTGGCGATTTTTTTGCCCTTCAGCCAGAGGACCTTGCTGATTGCGTGGCGCTCTATGACCGAGCGGCGCTGATTGCCCTGCCGGTGCACATGCGTCTGGCGTACGTGCAGGCGTTGTCGCGTTCGCTGCCCGCCCGCTGCAGCGGGCTGTTGGTGACTTTGGATTACGACCAGGCGCTGCTGGCCGGGCCGCCATTCTCGGTAGGTGACGAAGAAGTTCGAATGGGCTTGGCCGGGTGGCAAGTCGATGAGCTCAAGGCCGTGGAGCTTATTGAGCAAAGCCCTAAGTTTTCACAGGCGGGGGTTTGCAGCCTGGTGGAGCGGGTTTATCAGATCAGCAGGTAGCGATGAAAAAAAGGGCGACCGAAGTCGCCCTTGTCTGCCCGTGAAGAGTCAACCGCGGCGACGCAGAGCCTCGATACGCTCTTCCAGCGGCGGGTGGCTCATCAGCAGGCCCGCGAGGCCATGCTTGAGGCCACCGTTGATGCCGAACGCCTTCAAAGTGTCAGGCATGTGCACCGGCAGCCCTTGCTCGACACGCAGGCGCTGCAACGCACCGATCATTGCGGCGGTGCCGGCCAGCTGGGCGCCGGCTTCGTCGGCACGGTACTCGCGGCGGCGCGAGAACCACATGACGATCATGCTGGCGAGGATGCCCAGAACCAGCTCGGCAACGATGGTCGCCACGTAATAGGCGATACCCTGGCCCTCTTCGTTCTTGAAGATCACTTTATCGACGAAGTTGCCGATGATACGGGCGAAGAACATCACGAAGGTGTTCACCACGCCCTGCACTAGCGCCAGGGTGACCATATCGCCGTTGGCTACGTGGCCGATCTCATGGGCCAGTACGGCACGCACTTCATCGGGCGAGAAGCGCTCGAGCAGGCCCTGGGACACCGCCACCAAGGCGTCGTTACGGTTCCAGCCGGTGGCGAAGGCATTGGCCTCGTAGGCCGGGAAAATACCCACCTCGGGCATTTTGATGCCGGCCTCGCGTGACAGCTCCTCGACGGTCTGCAGCAGCCATTGTTCATGGCGGGTGCGCGGCTGGCTGATGATCTGCGTGCCGGTGGTCATTTTCGCCATCCACTTGGAGATGAACAGCGAAATCAGCGAGCCGGCGAAGCCGAACACGGCGCAGAATACCAGCAGGCTGCTGAGGTTGAGGTCAACCCCGTTGGCGGCCATGAACCCGTTGAAGCCGAACAGGCTCAGGGTAATGCTTGCAACCAGCACCACCGCAAGGTTGGTGGCTACAAACAACAGAATGCGCATCATGGTTGTTACGTTCTCCTGACGGATGAGTCATTGCTTACTGCGGGGTATATAAGGTGCCTGCCGCCTGGATTCAATCGGGCGACTATTTCAAACTGTGTACGGCGCAGTATGGCAGAGGATTCATCGCGGGCTCTGGGATAGAGCGTTGCAGGATGTAAGAAATTTCCTTTGAGCATGGCAGGGCGGCAGTGCGGCCCATTCGCGGCAGAGCCGGCTCCCAAGCGGCTGTCGCAGTGCTTGAGGGCTGCGCTGTAAGTGGGAGCCGGTTTACCCGCGAAGAGGTTGGTGCCTACTGGGAATAAGTGCGCAGGAAATTGCCAATGCGGCCGATCGCGGCTTCCAGGTCATCCACCCGCGGCAAGGTCACCACGCGGAAATGGTCCGGCCACGGCCAGTTGAATGCAGTGCCCTGAACGATCAGCAGCTTTTCCGACAGAAGCAAATCGAGGGCGAATTTCTCGTCATTGAGGATCGGGCACACCTTCGGGTCGATACGCGGGAAGGCGTAAAGCGCGCCCATGGGCTTCACACAGCTGACACCTGGAATATCGTTGAGCAGCTCATAGGTACGGTTGCGCTGTTCCAGCAGGCGGCCCGGCGGCAGTACCAGGTCGTTGATGCTCTGATAACCCCCAAGCGCTGTCTGAATGGCGTGCTGGGCCGGTACGTTGGCGCATAGGCGCATGTTGGCCAGCATGTCGATGCCTTCGATATAGCTCTGGGCGTGATGCTTGGGCCCGGAAATGATCAGCCAGCCAGACCGGAAGCCGGCCACCCGATACGACTTGGACAGGCCGTTGAAGGTCAGGCACAGCAGATCCGGAGCCAGCGACGCGGTGCTGATGTGCACCGCTTCGTCGTAGAGGATCTTGTCGTAGATCTCGTCGGAGAACACCACCAGGTTGTGCTGACGGGCCAGCTCCAGCATGCCCAGCAGCAGCTCTTTGGAATACACAGCACCGGTCGGGTTGTTCGGGTTGATGATCACCAAGGCCTTGGTGTTCGGTGTGATTTTGGCTTTGATATCTTCAAGGTCCGGGAACCAGTCGGCCTGCTCGTCGCACAGGTAGTGCACCGGCTTACCACCGGCCAGGCTCACCGCAGCGGTCCACAGCGGGTAGTCGGGTGCCGGGATCAGAACTTCGTCGCCATTGTTGAGCAGGGCCTGCATCGACATCACGATCAGTTCGGAAACACCGTTGCCCAGGTAGATGTCCTCGATGGTGACGCCCTCGATCTCCTTCTGTTGGCAATACTGCATCACCGCTTTGCGCGCGCTGAACAGGCCTTTGGAGTCGCTGTAGCCCTGGGCGGTGGGCAGGTTGCGGATCACATCCTGAAGGATTTCGTCCGGCGCTTCGAAGCCAAACGGTGCCGGGTTACCGATGTTCAGCTTGAGGATGCGGTGGCCTTCCTCCTCCAGGCGTTTGGCGTGCTTGAGCACTGGGCCGCGAATGTCGTAGCAGACATTGGCGAGCTTGTTCGATTTGCTGAACTGCATGATGTGATCCCGATTGAGAAGACGCGCCGCCACCGCCCGCTCATCGAAAGGTTTGAAAGGGCGGCGGGCGGGTGCCAGACTTGAGGCCTTGCGCACGAAGCCAACTAATATACGTGCCACCCGCGTTACGGAAAAGACGGCGCGAGGTGAAATTCAGCCTGCCGAGGTTCACACATGCAAAAGATCGACAAGACACTTGAACAATGGCGCGAAATGCTCGACCCCGAGCAGTATCAGGTCTGCCGGCTCAAAGGTACCGAGCGGCCGTTCAGTGGCAAATACAACAGTGAGCACCGCGCGGGTATCTACCGTTGCGTGTGCTGTGACCTGCCACTGTTCGATGCGCAGACCAAATTCGATGCCGGCTGCGGCTGGCCGAGCTTTTACGCGCCCATCGAGCAAAGCGCGATGATCGAGATCCGTGACACCTCCCACGGCATGATTCGCACCGAGGTCACCTGTGCCCAGTGCGATGCTCACCTGGGCCATGTATTTCCCGATGGCCCTCCGCCAACGGGCCTGCGTTATTGCATCAACTCGGTGTGCCTGACCTTCGAACCCTGTAAAGGAGCCTGAGAATGGCCGCATCGATGCTGGACATACCCTGCGTTACCCTAGGCGGCGAGCAGAAAAAGCTCGGCGATTTCGCCGGCAAGGCGCTGCTGGTGGTCAACACCGCCAGCCAGTGCGGTTTCACCCCGCAGTACAAAGGCCTGGAGCAGCTGTGGCAGCATTATCGCGAGCGCGGGCTGGTAGTGCTGGGCTTTCCCTGCAACCAGTTCGGCAAGCAGGAGCCGGGCGATGCACGGGACATCGCGCAATTTTGTGAAGCCAACTTCGGCGTGAGTTTTCCTTTGTTCCGCAAGGTCGAGGTCAATGGCCCAGGCGCCCATCCGCTGTTCGTTGCGCTCAAGCAGCGTGCGCCAGGGCTGTTGGGCACTGAGAAGATCAAGTGGAACTTCACCAAGTTCCTCCTCGATCCAGCCACCGGCAAGGTTACCCGCTACGCACCCACCACCAAGCCGCAGGCGTTGGAAGCCGACATCGAGCGCCTGCTCAGCCGTTGAGCGGTACCCAGTGGTCGATCAGCGCCAGCAGTTCCTCGCGGCGAAACGGCTTGGCCAGGTAATCGTTCATGCCGGCCGCCCGGCAGCGTTCGCGCTCCTCGGGCATGGCATTGGCCGTCAGGGCGACGATCGGTAACTGCGGCCAGCGCCCGCTCTGGCGGATGCGCCGGCTGGCCTCGTAGCCGTCCATAACCGGCATGTTGCAGTCCATCAGCACCAGGTCGAAGTCTTCCCGGTCCAGCCACTCCAGTGCCTCGGCGCCTTGGGTGGCGAGCTGCACCTGGCAGCCGAGCTTGGCCAGCATGCCCTTGGCTACCAGCTGATTGACCGGGTTGTCTTCCACCAACAGGATGCGTGCGCGACCCTCAGCGGCGGTCAGTAGTGGAGTGGCCAGCGGATGCTCAGGGGCATGGCCCTGCAAGGTTCGGCTCAAGGTCTGGTACAGCGCGTTGCGCGACAGAGGGCGGGCCAGTTGGTGCAGGGGCGCCAGTTGAGCCGACTGCTCGCCGGGCAAGAAGTTGCCGTAGGCGGTTACCAGCAGGATCGGCGCCTTGAGTGCCGGGCGCAGTTGCAACAACTGCTGCAGGTCGTCAGTGATCAACAGGTCGATGCCATTGTCTAGCGCAGCGCTGCTGTCGTGCCGTTGGTAGTCCAGGCCCCAGCCAGGCAGCAGGCTCTGCAGCAACTCGCTCAGGCCACTGCCGGCATCGCTGAGGGCAGCTACCTTGCCGCTCAGTGCCGGCGGCTCAATGGCCTCGGTATGGGCAGGCAGTGGCAGGTCGGCACTGAAGCGGCTGCCAAAGCCAGGCTCGGAGTGAATGTGCAGATGGCCCTGCATGGCTTGGCACAGGTTGCGGGTCAGCGCCAGGCCCAGGCCGGTGCCGCCATATTGTCGGGTGATGCCGGCGCCAGCCTGGGTGAAAGGCTGGAAGATGCGTGCCTGAGCGGCCTCAGGGATGCCGATACCAGTGTCGCTTACCTCCAAGCGAACGCCGCCGACAATCGGCGTCAGGCGCACGTCCACGCGGCCGAAGCGGGTGAACTTCAGTGCGTTGGACAGCAGGTTGCTGACCACCTGACGCACCCGCGTGGGGTCGCCCAGTACCGAGCTTGGGAAATCCCCTGCGATCAGGCATGTCAGCTCGACGCTCTGTGCAGCATTTTGCGACAGCAGGTTAGCGGTGTCCTCGACCATGGCACCCATGTCGAAGGGGATACGTTCCAGTTCCAGTTGCCCGGCATCGAACTTGGAAAGGTCGAGAATATCGTTGAGCAACTCCACCAGCACTTTGCCCGAATCGTGGGCGATCGACAGTTGCTGGCGCTGCTCGCCGGCCAGCGGGCTGTCCAGGGCCAGGGCGATCATGCCGAGCATGCCGTTGAGCGGGGTACGGATCTCATGGCTCATGTTGGCCAGGAAGGCGGCCCGCGCCTGCGCCATGTCCAGGGCGCGTTGGCGGGCCGCTTCCAGCTCCTGGTTGGACTGGCTGAGGCGGCCGTTGCTGGCCTTCAGTTCCTCGGTGCGTGCCGACACGATATCTTCAAGCTCGTTGAGGTACTGGGTCAGGCGGTTTTCTGCTGTGCGCCGCTGCTGGATTTCGGTACTCATGCTGACGAACTGCTGGTTGGCTACTTTGACCAGCACGCCGATTTCGTCATATTCATGGCCTGGTGGGCAATCCACTCGGGTTTGCCCAGGCTGGCGCGGGTCGCGGCCGCTGAGGGCGCCGATTAGCGTCACCAACGGCTTGGTCAGCATCATGTAGAACAGCGCCAAAAGGATGCCGGTCAGCACCAGGCTGCGGGCGAAGCCGTTGAGTAGGGTAACCCCTGCGCGGTCCAGGAAGCGGCTGCCGAACGCATAGGTGTCAACGTCCAGGTACAGCGTGCCGAGGGTTTCATCGGGCATGTGGGTCAGGAACAGGCGCGCCTTGAGCTGGCGCTTTTCGCCGAACAGAAAGTCGCTCAGCGGCCGGTAGCGGTCCTCCAGGCGGGGGCGTTCGACATCGGCCAGGACCGTTTCGTTATTGTCTACCAGCCGCGCGCGGATCACCGCCGGTGACTGCAAAAGGCCCCGGGTCAGCTCCAGCGCAAGCTCCGAGTCGATGTTGTAGGCAATGCGTGAGGCTGTATTGTGGCTGATTTGCAACAACGCCCCAACTTCGCGGTTGATGGATGCGTCTTCGCTGGCATAATCGATGCCGATCTGGATGAGACTGAGCAATGTACCCAGGATGAAGCCGACCAGGACTGTCAACCGGGCTTGCTTGTATGACAGGCGATTGGTGAACTTGATATCCATGAGTCCCGAGCCGGTTTCCCGTTCCTTGCGCTGCGCAAGCATAGCCGATCAACCTCGGCTGCTGGCGTGTCTGTCACACATTCAGCGTTAAATCTCACCTGTCTTGCAAGGAGTCCTCATGGACGCTCGCTTGAATGCTTTCCTGGAACGTGCCGAATCGGTGCTGGCGCGTCTTGAACCCTTGCTGCCAGCGCCGCGCCCGCACATCGACTGGAACACCACGCTGGCCGCACGCTGGCAGCGCGATGGGCGCAGTGGCTACCTGTTGCCACTGGACGTCAGCCTGGACATCCGCCTGAGCGACCTGATCGGCGTCGACAAGCAACGCGATCAATTGGGGCGCAACACCCACCAATTCATCAATGGCCTGCCTGCCAACCACGCTCTGCTGTGGGGCTCGCGTGGCACCGGCAAGTCGTCGCTGGTGCGCGCCTTGCTGGCTGAGCATGCAAGTGCCGGGCTGCGCCTGATCGAGATCGAGCGCGACCACCTGGCCGATCTTCCACGTGTGGTAGAGCAACTGCACAAGCTGGCGCAACGCTTTATCCTGTTCTGTGACGACTTGTCGTTCGAAGCCGGGGAGGGCGATTACCGGGTGCTCAAGAGCGTGCTCGATGGGTCGCTGGAGCAGGCACCGGATAACGTGCTGCTGTATGCAACGTCCAACCGCCGGCACCTAGTGCCGGAAAAACAGAGCGATAACGAAAACTGGAAGATGGTCGACGGTGAGCTTCACCCCAATGAAGCGGTGGAAGACAAGATTGCCCTGTCCGATCGCTTTGGCCTCTGGTTGTCGTTCTACCCCTTCACCCAGGAGCACTTCCTCGACGTTGTCGAGCACTGGATCGGCCAACTGGCCCGTCCTGCAGGCCTTGCCTGGCAGCGTGACGAAGCCCTGGAAATTCTCGCCGTGCGCTGGGCAACCGGGCGCGGCAACCGTAATGGCCGCTGTGCCTATCAGTTCGCCCGCTACTGGGTGGGGCTGCAATTGCTGGAGCAAAAGTAAAAATGATCGATCTCAATGCCAGTGGCGCCGGCCTCGACGGCTACGACTTGCTGGCGGCGCAAGTGCAGGCGCTGTTCGCCGACGAGCGCGACTTCATCGCCAATGCCGCACAGTTTTCGGCGTTTCTCTATAACCAGGTGGATGACCTGAACTGGGCCGGGTTTTACCTCAACCGCAGCGAAGAGCTGGTGCTGGGGCCTTTCCAGGGCCAGGTGGCTTGCGTGCGCATCCCATTCGGCAAAGGTGTGTGCGGCGCGGCTGCGGCCACCCGGCAAACCCAGCGGGTGGAGGATGTGCATGCGTTTGCAGGGCATATCGCCTGCGACAGCGCGTCCAACAGCGAGCTGGTGATTCCGCTGATCAAACAAGGGCGGTTGATTGGCGTGCTGGACCTGGACAGCCCGAAGCTTGCGCGATTCAGTGAGGCCGATCAGGCTGGGTTGGAAAAGCTGGCGGCGATCTTTCTGGAACTGACCGACTGCTGAAGGCTGTGCTGGTAGTGGCGGCCTTTTCGCCGCTCCCACGAAGATCAGCGGGAGCGGCTTGAGCCGCAAAGAGGACGGACCAGGTCAGTCGTAGATCACGCGCTTTTTCCAGGTTTCGTCTTCGTCGGTCTTGAGCCCTTCGGTCAGTTCGTTCTGCTCGTTCTCGGCGGGCTCCATCTGGTCCATCACCTGAGCGTTGGCGCGTGCCAGCAGCTTTTCCAGGTATGTCAGCTGTTCTTCGTACTGTTTAGGCTCAGGCTGCTTGCGCAGATACTGCACCCCACGCTCGAAGGCCAGCCGCGCCTGGCCAGGTTGTTCCTGTTGCAACGCCTGTTGGCCGAGGTTGTTGAAAAACTCGATGTGCAACAACACCAGGATGTGGCGGATCTCCCGTACCCACTGTTTGCCTTCGGCGCTGGGCAGGACGTTGTCCTGGGTGGCCTTGACGATCTGGGTGTGCAGCGCTTCGAGCAGAAAGCGCACATCTTTGGCCTTGGCTTCGGTCTGAATCGGGCAGGGCGGGTTGTTCACCGGGATCCGCTCGCCTTGGGCTATCAGATCTTCGAGCTCGGCGATGCGTGCCTTGAACACTGCGTTGTGCTTGTCCAGCGCCAGTTGCCGTTGAGTGAGGTTCAGCTCCAGGCGTGCCAACAGCAGTTTCAAAGGCGCAGTCATGAACTGCCCGGGGAAGGTCTCGGTGATTTCGCCACAGCGCCGGACCCGGTCGGCAAGGTCGAGCTTGAGCCGCGCACGTTCGAGCTTGCTGTTTTCGACCACGTTATTGAGGTAGCCGATCACGATCAGCAACGCGATACCCGCCACGATGAGCAGAGTGATCAGAAGTGGTGTCACCGTTAGCGCCTCATCAAGAAGTTGCTTAATAAGAGTGTAGTTGTAGCGGCCGGTGCCGCGAAGGATGCCGCACTCGGCCCTTGATGCAGTGTGTCGGCCGGCTGCTGCTTTCCTCGAGTGATGGCACTTTGCGACGGACGTGTCAGAAAATCAACGCCAATCCATCGCCGGGCACTCTCGGCGCCCTGTGGAATAGCCGAAGTCATTGATTTAAATAAATTTCTATAAAAGGGTTGACGCCTGTTCGAAGGCTCCATAGAATGCGCGCCACTTGCAGCGTAAAGCACACAGCGAAACGCAGCAGGGAGTGAAAGCAGGCAGTAATGCCAGCAGCGTGTCCCCTTCGTCTAGTGGCCTAGGACACCGCCCTTTCACGGCGGTAACAGGGGTTCGAGTCCCCTAGGGGACGCCAATGCGGGAATAGCTCAGTTGGTAGAGCACGACCTTGCCAAGGTCGGGGTCGCGAGTTCGAGTCTCGTTTCCCGCTCCAGTTTCTCCGGCAACGCTTAATTGCGAGGCAGGAAAAGAAAATCCAGGGTGAATCGTGAGGTTCAAGCCTGGTGCACTGAAAAGTGTCGTGTGTCCCCTTCGTCTAGTGGCCTAGGACACCGCCCTTTCACGGCGGTAACAGGGGTTCGAGTCCCCTAGGGGACGCCAAATGCGGGAATAGCTCAGTTGGTAGAGCACGACCTTGCCAAGGTCGGGGTCGCGAGTTCGAGTCTCGTTTCCCGCTCCAGTTTAAATACTGTGGCGTCTATGCGGTGCAGTGGTGGTGAAGGTCTTCATGGCGCTTCACGCCAAAAGCGGTAAAGGTTTCACAATGCGGGAATAGCTCAGTTGGTAGAGCACGACCTTGCCAAGGTCGGGGTCGCGAGTTCGAGTCTCGTTTCCCGCTCCAATTATCGATCTTCAGAGTTCCTTGGAATTCTGTAAGTCCTTGAAAAAGACGCTTCGGCGTCTTTTTTTCGTTTCAGCGCAGTCTGCCTCAACCCAACGGCAGCCACGAACCTTGAGTGCATCTCTAAGTACAGCGATTGCGCGCAGTTGGCGTAGCGGATCGATGGCTGAGCTGGCCCTTGGGTATCGATATACACCTGCTCGACTTTACGAGCAGATGTTGTTGCGTGGGAACGCCCGCTGTTCCAATAAAACCGCCAACCTCAAAGCAGGGCTTAAGGCTGGCCGGGTCTTAGCGATAAGTGATGGTGAAATTGAGCGCGCCATTGGCGTCGCCAGCAGTGACGGTGGGGGCGGTCTGGTAATAGCGGGCCTGAAAATCCAGGGCGATGTCGCCGGGGCTGAGCGGTTTTACGGCAATGTCTTCTTCCAGCCGAAACGGGGTGATGCCGTCCGCTTGCAATACCTGGATGCCAAGGCCGGTAGCCCCCGAACCGCTGGACAGGCTGAATACGCCCTTGTCGACGTCGATCGGAGTCGAACCATTGGCTCCGTCGAGCCGAACGTAAGCCTGGGTGCCGCCAGACGCATCGCTCTCACAGTCGTTCAGCCTGATCTGGAAGGGGATCGCTTTGGTGACGTCACCGGGTTTGCCGAATGCCTTCAACTCATGTGCGCCAAGGTCGACCGGATCCGGGTTGACCGCATCAGCCCTTAGCGTGCACTGTGCGGCGGTCACCGTGCCGTGCAGGTGATAGCGCATGACTGTACCCACGTCGCTGTAGGTGCCACTGAACAGCTGCACGCCATTGAATGACTGGGGCCCGGGCGCTATGGGGCCGGTTTTGATCAGGGTAATGAATGCACGCAGGTTGCTCAACTGGATGCCGGTAGGCCCGGGATCGTGGTCAGCATAGCCTTGCCAAGGGACCGACGTCCATTTGATGTAGGTCCACGCATTGTCGGGCGAGCCACCTGCGCCGTGATAGGGGGCGTCCAGGCGCACATGAATCCCGACACCGGCGACGCCGGTCTCGATCACTCGACCGGTCAAGTCTTCGCCGTTAACCGGCGGCAGCGAACCGGTGAACAGTGGCTGGGTATTGTCCACACGGGCTGTAAGGGTCGGGCCCAGGGCTGCGAAGTTGGTACAAATTACCCGAGTGCCAGTTTCGTTAGGTAGGTTATAGCGCACGTTGGCCTGGCCGATCACGGAGCCGATAGGCGCATCGCGGGCTACATATCTGGAGCTGAGATCGAGGTTGTGCACTAATTCGCCACTAACGCCGCCCGACCAGTCGCAGGCCGCTAGTGCAAATGCTTCACCGCTGGCCAGCAATGCCAGGCACAGGGGGGGCAACGAGGCGCAGGTGGATAGTTTCATGGGTTAAGGTCCCGGGGGCTGTCTGTGGTGGGTTGCGGGCATTGCAGGGTGTTCAGGTGGTAGCCTTGCTCTTCGCGCATGCTGTGAGGGTCAATGGCCACCAAGCAGGTCTTCTCACCCCACTGCGCGCGCAACAGTTGAGGTTTGTCATCGGTGGCCACCAGCGTTTGGCCGGCTTGGCCAACGACGGCCAGCACCTGACCCTGCTCATCACTGACTCGGGCGCCGAAGGGTAGCGGCTTGCCGTTGGCCTGTAACAAGGTCAGGATCAGGCGGCTGACCTTGCGGGCAGAAAAGCTTGCCTTGACCACTGCGCCGCGGCGGGGCACTACCTGGGTGCTGCCGTTGTCGATCTGCACCTGTGGGCCGAGGTTGGCGGTTTCCAGGTGCAATGGGTTGTTGCGATAGGGGCGCAGGTGGGGTGCGATCAGAAAGCCTGCGCTGTCGGTGCTGGCGCCTGGGGCGTTTTGCACCCCCAGGCCAGGCGTCCCAGGGACCTCGACCAAGGCATTGGTTTCACCAAGCTGGCTGGCCAGGGTCAGGCCGTCTGCGTGCAGTAACAGGGCGCCGCTGGCGTTGACCGAGAGTGACTGATAGTCGTTGCCTTGAGTGTAGCCGGCACCAATGTTGGCCCTGGCACCCTGGTAACCAACCGAGAGTGCTCCGGAGGTCTGTTGTTGGGCGTCGCGGGTGGCCGACGCTGTGTATCTGAAGCGGTTGTCCAGGGCGCCGCCGCTGAGGCTGGCGCGTTGGCTCTGACGCCCATTACTGGCCTGGGTGGCGAACGTGGCACTGGCGCCGTTGAACCAGTCCAGCGGCAAGGTCATGCTCAAGCCGAACAGGCGGTCCTGGCGACTGTTGCTGGCCAGCGATTGCGAGGCAAACAGGTTGAAATTGATGTTGCGGTACTGAGTGGTGTACTGCAGCTGGTACTGCCTGCGCTGCAGGTTGCTGCCCCAGTAGTCGTCCTGGGACAGGGTCAGGCTTAGCGAGCCATGGTTTCCCAGGCTCTGGTATACCGAAGCTTCGAGGCGGCTGCGGCGGTTGCCCAGGTAACCGCTGTAGGCGTGGCGTTCACGTACAGCCTCGTCGTAGTCGCGGTAGCCCTCACTCGAGTAGCGGTAGCCGGCGAACCGCAGGTTGGTCCCGGTGCTGAAGGTCTTGCCGTAGCGGGCAGAGTAGCTTTGGCCTTGCACCTGGCCGAGCCGCTCGCCAAGGTCGGCGCTGGCCTGGGTGATATCCAGCGACACCGCGCCCAGATTCCCCAGGTCGCGGGCCATGCCGAGCAGTGCGGCGCGGTAGTAATCGCCGCCCTGCACGCCGCCATACAAAGTACCCCAGCTGCCGCCGCGGGCCAGGGTCGCCTGCCACAGCAGTGGGGTGTCGAGGTGTTCGGCGCCATTGTAGCGACCCAAGGTGGCGCTATAGCGCCACACGCCAGGACGCAGCAGGTTGGCCAGGCTCGAATACGGCTGGATGAAGCGGCGTACCTGGCCGTCGGCTTCGGTCAGCACCACTTCCAGTTCACCGCTGCCGCCACCAATACCCAGGTCGTCTATCTCATAGGGCCCAGGGGCGACGAAGGTGGTGTAGATGGGGTAACCGTTGAGCAGCACCTCCAGTTTTGCCCGGGTCTGTGCGACACCACGGATGACCGGGGCGTAGCTTTGCATCACGTCAGGCAGCATGCCCATGTCAGAGGCCACCTGCACGCCCTTGAATGGCAGGCTGCGGAAGACCTCGCCTTGGCTGAATGTTTCACCCAGGGTGAAATTGCCGTGGTTGTCAGGCAGGTCATGTTGCAAATACGTGTTGCTGCGGGTCCAGTTGCGTTCGCCTTGGCCGTCGTCGCGAAATGCCTGGCTGGTGCGCAGGCGCCAGGCGCCGAGGTTGACGCCGCTGTTGAGCAGCAAGTCATGGCTGGCCTGGCTCCCTTCACGGCGGTTGAGGGCCTGGGTAGCAACCTGGTAGTTGAGAAAGGCGGCGTTGATACCGGCGTCCCAGCGCTCGGCCGGTACCGCGTTGGCATTGCTGCGGCGCAGGGCGAACTGTGGGAGCGAAACGGCCAGTTGCAGCTTGCCAGGGTCCAGTTCGGTACTGGCATCAGGCAGCAGGCTGGCCAGGTCCTGGCAGGGCATGCTTTCATCCAGCGGCTGCTCCAAAGCCTCCTCGCGCAGGCCGAATTCGCGCAGCAGCTCAGCCGACAGGCACGCTTGCAGGCCTTGCTGGCCGAGGCCGGGCATGAAGTCCAGTTCGCGCTCGCCAAGGTAGTCCAGGTTCAGCGTGATGCCGACGCGGTAACGGCCGGGTGCTAGGGCTTCCCCATCGGCCAGTGACTGCAGCGCCAGCTGCGCGGCGTCGACCGACTCGCCGGGGGCCTGGCGCATGAAGCTGGCGTTGAACAGCGGTGCTGGCGAGCTCGCCAGCACTGGCCGGTGGGCACACAGCAGCAG